>CAVQRK010000024.1:0-88586 GCA_963715225.1 uncultured Actinomycetota bacterium | reverse complement strand
ATGAACGGCACCTCCATGGCGGCACCGAATGCCTGTGGCAACATAGCGCCGCTGCTGTCCGCACTTAAGGCAGAAGAGACGAGGTATACACCGGCCAGCGTGCGGCGAGCGCCGGAAAACACCGCCATGCCGCTCAAGGGCATTGACTCGCTCACGCAGGGGCGGGGACTCGTTCAGGTTGATTGTGCCTACGACTGGTTTCAGGAGGGGAGAATAGAGGTCACGGCGGCTGAACAGCTCCCCTACGACATTGAAGTGGGTGCGGACGGAACCCGGGGAATTCGCGAGCCGCAGGACCTGTGGTCACCACTGGTCACACGTGTCACCGTGCAGCCAAGATTTCGCGAGCAGGCGCCGAAGCAGGACCTCGTCGACTTCGAGGTGGTGCTCTCCCTGGAGTCCTCGCATCCGTGGGTGCATGTCGGTGATCACCTGCTGCTGACTGCCGAAGGCAACGATTTCGAAGTCGAAGTGGTCTGGCGAGATCTGGAGGCCGGGGTCCACCTGGCGTACATCGATGTGACAGAAGTCGGACCTGTCAAACGGGGACCGCTCCTGCGGATTCCCGTCACCGTGATCAAACCGCACGCCACAGACGCCGGGTCTCATGAGTTTGAACTCGCGCCGATGCCGGGGGAGGTCTCGGGCGTCGTTTCGTCGTACCTCCCCCGGGCAAGCTGGGTGGACATCAGGCTCCAGCTCACCGCAGCCGATGCCGAGCGGCGGTTCATGCTGCATTCGTTGCAGCTGCTGCCGGGGCGGACGTTCGAAGCGGGTGAGACCAACGGGTTTCTGACGCTGGAACCGGAGAACAGACGCTCCGCAGTGCGACCGTCGTTTCCGGCCAGACATTGAAGTCTGCCTGGCCCAGTACTGGTCCAGTCGTAATGTTGCGCGTTTCGACGTCGGGGACCAGTTCCGCGGGCTCGAAGCCGACGACGACGAACTCACTTTGCCCTAGTCTAGCTTCGGACCGACCTCCATCAGGTTGACCTCTCGCATACACCGCGAGCGGCTGAACCCCTCCGCATCGCTGACCACCCATCGACAACTTCGGGCCGCCGACGAACTGGCGCATCGAACCGCTCACATCTCCGCGCGACCGGTCCATGGCCGCCCGACGGGCCGACTGCTGCTGACTTACAAGTTCTCGCAGCCGACAAAGGGAGACTCGACCATTCGCGTCCCGCGACTGGACGGACTGCTCTATGATTCGCCGCTCGAAGGACATCAATGGATGCTGTTCGACAAGAACCAGCAACTGATTGCCACCGATGACCTCTTTCCCGAGGCCTTCTCACTTGAGAAGGGGGAATACACGGTGCGGCTCTGCGCTGCGGAGTGGAGATCCGGCCTTGCTCGACACACTGCGCGGGACGGTGCTGGCCGTCGATCGCCGGTTGAAATCACCCGTAACCGTTCAAGTGTCTCCGAATGCCGCGGCGGCGGCGGCGGGCGCCGGGCCGTTTCCCGCGCGCTGGCTGGAGCCGGGCGAGTCGGCCACTGTGTGGCTGGCACCGAAGTCGCCCGACAGCCTCCCCGACGGAGTCGCTCCGGGGGACCTGCTGCTCGGCGAGGTTCACTGGGTGAAGAGCCCCAACGGCCATTGGGGCGCAGACTCGCGACCGGAGGGAGTCCCGCTGACGTACCTCGTTCCTCCCGCCTCACGCCAGCCGACAAGGACGTGCGGGCACCGGAAGCCCCAATGCCAACACTGGCCGAGCGACTGGCGAAAGGCCGCCTTCAGCTCAGGATCGATCAGTTGTCCAAGCTCGACTGGCCTGAAGATCGCGAGTTGTTCGAGCAAATGGAGGGGGACATCCTCCGCGACCATCCCGACGCGGCCCGGGAGATCCTGGCAGCGAGGTTGCAGCTGGTCGACGACGAGGACCGTAAGGATCGGCTGCCGGAAGTGGTGGCCGTCGCCGACGAACTGCTGGCCACCATCGACTCCTCGGCGCTGGCGGCACGCCTGGCACTGCGGACGGATCCGGACGACCCGAAAGCTCAGAGTCGTCTGCAGAAGGACGAGCAACTGAAGGCAACGCTTGTCGACACGCTCTATCGCAAGGGGCGGGCACTCGGTTACATGGAGCTTCCCGAGGTCGTCGCGGAGCACCCCATCACCGACCAGCAGGCTCACGATCGTGCGTTCGAGGCCACCTTCCGCGAGCTCGCACAATGGGTGGACACCACCGAGAAGGAGTATGGCGCTCCTGCACATCCGACGCGATCGTCGGCACGAGCGCCGGGGCCAGGCTCTGCAGCGGCTCAACACCCTGATCGAGCAAGCATCTCCTCCCGAGAAGCTTCTGGAGAAGAAGCGACGCGACCTGTACGAGCATCTCGGCTGGAACGACTGGCGTGAGTATGCTCACAAGTGGATGCTGATCCGCTTTCCCGAACAGACTCCGGCATTCTGAGCCATGGCGCACGCGCTCCGGAATCGAACGCCCCCGACGGCGTGCGCCGGACACGCGACCGGGCGTCTATCGCGCGGCCTTGCGGTTCGCGGATCGATGAAGTAGGAGAGTTCGATTGTCGGGTCAGGTGCGGCACAGCCACCACCGCCGCCCTCCCGGATGTCTCCTGCACTTCGGAATTCCGTCATGCCGCTGCTGGGAGCCCAGACGTCGATCGCCGGTGGGTACTACCGGGCCGTCGAGGCAGCAGCCCGGTTCGGGATGGAAACGGTGCAGCTGTTCACCAAGAACAACAACCAGTGGCGGGCTAAGCCACTCTCGGACGCCGACATCCGACAGTTCCGGACTGCTCTCGTCGACCACGGCATTCAGGTGCCCTGCGCTCACGACAGCTACCTCATCAATCTCGCCAGCCCGAAGGACGAACTCTGGGACAAGTCGGTCGATGCGTTCATCGTCGAATGCAACGGGCGGGACCCGCCGGACTCGGCGGCGTCGTCATGCATCCGGGCAGCTTTGTCGAATCAGCGAAACGCCGGTCTGACGTCGGATCGTCACGGCTCTCGACCTCGAGTCGAGCGCACGGCCGGATTCGGGGCAGAAGGTCGAGATCTGGCTGGAGACGACGGCCGGGCAGGGGACGAACCTCGGTCACCGGTTCGAGCATCTCGCGCCCTCATCGACCGCGTGCAGCAACCCGACGCGACTGGGCGTGTGCGTCGACACGTGTCACATCTTCGCCGCCGGATATGCGCTGGGAACGCCGAGCGCAATACCGGGCAACCATCCAGGAATTCGACGACGTCATCGGACTCGATCGCGTGCGGGCCTTTCATCTCAACGACAGTAAGAAGGAGCAGGGGAGCCGCGTCGACCGGCACGAGCACATCGGTGAGGGGCATCTCGGGCTGGAACCGTTCCGCTTCGTGCTGAATGATCGCCGGTTTCGCCAGCTGCCGATGTACCTCGAGACCCGCAAGGAGGACCGCGACGGCCAACCGATGGATGCCGTTAACCTCGATACGTTGTCGCGGGCTGCTCTCGTCGCGGCGACGATCGAAAGCCTGAGGCCGCCGCTGGCCCGTGAGCCACAGGAGTGTCAGCCGTGCAGAGCCAGAGGCGACGTTCCTCCGGGTTGGAGCAGACAACCGCGAGACCACACCCCTCGTGTGGTCACACTGCCGGGAGTGGAGCAGCACAGGCCCATGGAACGTGGTGCAACCCGGAAGGTCTCTCAACGCCCCGCGAACCGGCTACTCGTGGCGGAATCGCTTCGATCGGGTCGAGACGGGCGGCTGACCGTGCGGGGTAGACCCCGAAGATTACGCCGATGGCCACCGACACACCGAAGGCGAGCGGCAGGCTCCACATCGCAATCTGGGGCTGCATCTGCGAGAACATCTTGCCGAAGTCGCTGACCTCGCCCGCCTGCCGGATCAGGTAGTCGTTGATGAACCCCTGCAGCTTGCCGAACACAAACGGCATGAGCAGTCCCAGGGCGACGCCGATCAGGCCGCCGGCGGCGGAGAGGACGACGGTCTCGATCAGGAACTGAACGTGATGTCGCGGCGCCGGGCGCCGAGGCGCCCGGCGGATGCCGATCTCGCGTGTCCGCTCGGTGACGGTGGCGAGCATGATGTTCATGATGCCGATGCCGCCGACGAGCAGGCGAAACGGCGGCGATCGAGCCCAGCACGACCATTGAACATCATCCGCGAATCTGATCCGCCTGTCGCAGCAACTCGAGCGGAACCACGACGTCCACATCGCCGGACCCCCCGGATGTGTTCGCTCCAGCGTTTCGCGCACGACCTCGGCGGTGGGGATCACATCGGCCGGATCACCCGACCCTTGAGGGTGATCTGGTTGTAAAACGACCGACTCCGCACTGAAGCTTCCCGCAGCGAACCGCATGAAGGTGTCGCTGGTGGTTGATCCGCGACTGCAGCGTGTCGAGGGGAATGTAGACATCCTTGTTGTAGTCCTGCCCGGACCATGCTGGCCCGCCGATCGCGGCCGAAGCCGTCCCGCTTCTGGGTGACACCGATCACCTTAATAGGCCCGCGCCACTGGATGTAGATCGACTCTCCGATAGGGTGTCTGAATGGGAAAGAGCCGATCGGCCGTGTCGAACGCCAGCACGCAGACATTGGCGATGTCGTTGAGGTCCTTGTCACTGAGAAACCGGCCCCGATCCATCTGCAGGTGATTCATCGTCAGATAGTCCGGCGTGCAGCCGACGATTCTCGAGTTGAGTGTGTACTGCAGGTGCCGGACTTCCTGCATCAGCTCGCGGACAGGCACGATGCCCACGATCGTCGGCAGGGTCTGGGAGAGGATGCGGTAATCCTGCCGCTTCAGCCCGTAACGCAGCACCACCGACTGATTCGAAGCCCCGGAGGAGCCGGCATCTTCGGCTTCACACTGCGAACGATGATATTGGTGGCCCCCAGTTCCAGGACCTGTTCCTGAGCCTGCTGGCTGGCACCTTCGCCGATGGCGAGCATGGCGATCACCGAAAACACTCCAAACACGATCCCCAGCATCGTCAGGCCGGAGCGCAGCTTGTGCAGCATCAGGCTCTTGAGTGCCAGCTGTATGGTGCGTCGCAGGAGAGTCGGCATGATGTCGACAACTTCTGATCGGCTGCTGTCCCGTGCCCTGATGAGTTATGGTCTGATGAGCATTGCGGTGCAGCGAAACCCGGTCACAGTGCGCTAACCGCGAAAGATTCCCTCACCCGCAACGACGCCGTCCTTCATGATAGATCTGCCGCTTCGCCAGCGCGGCGACCGCCGGCTCGTGCGTCACCATGATGATCGTGCGGCCCTCGCGCATTCAGGTTCAGCAGAATGTCCATGATTTCCTTCTCGGTCGTCGAATCCAGATTTCCGGTCGGCTCGTCCGCCAGAATGATCTGCCGGGTCATTCACCAGCGCCCGGGCAATCGCCACACGCTGCTGCTGACCGCCCGACAACTGATACGGTCGATGATCCATACGATCACCCAGCCCGACCATTTCGGCCAGGTGATCGATATGTTGCTGGTCTTGCGCCCCGATCGCCGGGTAGCCCGCTGCGATAATGCAGCGGCACTTCGATGTTTTCCAGCACCGTGTACTGCGGGATCAGATTGTAGGACTGAAAAATGAACCCGATCAGTTTGTTGCGGATGGCCGACAGCTCGTCGTCACTCATCAGGCGACATCGTGTCCCCCGATGATGTATCGGCCGTGGGTCGGTCGGTCGAGGCCCCGAGCAGATTGAGCAGCGTGCTCTTGCCGCTGCCGGACGACCCCATGATGGCGACGAAGTCCCCCTTGGGAAAATCGATCGTCACGCCGCAAGCGCCTTCACGACGACCGGGCCGAGGTCATAGTGCTTTTGCAGATCGATCAGTCGAGCGATGGGTGGCATGCAGACGGCCTCAATTCCCCGGACGTCCTGCACCCCCGGCAGGACGGCCACCGCCAGGGCGACCGCCTGGTGGACGCCCCCCCACCGGCCCGCCACCACCCGGAGGACCACCACCGCCCGGTCCACTACCTGGGGGACCACCGCCGGCACCCTTCGCGGCCCGCTTCTGGAAATACACGCCGATCTCGGCGGAGTCAGCGCACCGTCGCCGTCTGTATCAATCTCGCTGATCGTCTTCATCTGGGAGGAATCTCGTCCCCCGACAGTTTCCCATCCTTGTCGGCATCCAGCCGCTCCATCATCGCCGCCGGATTACCCCCGCGTCCTTCGCCTCCCCCCCATACCGCCAGCTGGAGGCCCGCCATCGACGCCGCCACCGGGTGTTGCCAGCCCGGGTGCCCCGGGAATCACCATGCCTCTATCGTCGACCGGAGTCCCGTAGGTGGCCTCCAGGTCGGCGATCTCCTTGGCGAAGTGTGTCCGCGGATTCATGACCACGAGCTCCCCGTCGGCCACACCATCCAGAATCTCGATGTTGGATTCGTTGGACGTCCCAATCTTCAACTCTCTCCGCTCGACCTGACCCGCCTTGAGCACGAAGGCAAAGTACTTGATCCCCGTGGCCACGACGGCCTGCATGGGAATCTGCAGCACATCCTGTCGGCTGTCCACCAGGATTTCGAGCTGCGCCGTCAGGCCTGGTCGCAGTTTCCGCACCTTCTCAACACTGTCCGACAGGTGTACTTCGGTCTCGTACTCGCGGAGGTCGTAGTTGGGAAAGCTCCCCGACATCGGCACCGACGAGACCGACGCGACCTGTCCCTTGAACACCTCGTCCGCGTAGGCATCGATCCGCACGCGGGCGGGCAGCCCCGGACCGATATTGCCGATCAGCGACTCATGGATCCGGCAGTCCACCTTCATCTGGCTGATGTCCGGCAGATTGATGATGGCCTGCCGCTCGCGGACCTGGGCCCCTTCCTCAATGGTGACGCTTTCGCCACTGCCGCGACGACTGCTCTGCAGGTTGGCATAGACAACCTCACCGGGCTGCGGGGCCCGCAGCGTGCAGGCCTGGATCTGCTGCTTCAGGTGCTCGATCTCGCGTTCCACTTCCGCGGTAAGCTGGGACGCCTCGTACTCCTTGGAGAACTGGGTCTCAGCGGCCTTGGCCTTCAGCTTGACCCGCTCAAGTTCCCGTTCGAATTCCCGGGAATTGGCTTCGAGTTCGGCGATGGTCCGCTTTGACGTGTACAGATCCAGCACCTTCAGTTCCTCTTCGGCACCCGCCAGGGCCAGCTCTTTCTGCTTTTCCGAGATCCGGGCCGCTTCGAGATCGTTCTGGTTCTTGTATCCCTTCTTCACCAGCCGTTTGGTGAACTCATGATTCTCCTGGACTGGGACGTATTCTTCCCGGGCCAGTTCGATCTTCGCTTTGACCTGGTTCAGTAGCTGATCGAGTTCACCCTTCTGGGTACTTCTCGAGGTCCAGCTTGGCCAGTTCCCACTTGAGCTCGGCCGCAGCGATGTCGCTCTCGTTCTGAGTGCGCTGGATCTCGAGGTTCTCGCGCGAGATTCGGCCGCTTCCGCCTGGGTGACGGTGATCTGCTGCTGCTTTTCCTCCTCGCGCAGGGTGGAGGAGTCCAGTTCACAGACAACGTCCCCTTCCTGCACCAAGGTCCCTTCCGGGACGATGCTGATGATCGTCGTGCCCCCCTCGACCTGGCTGGTCAACGTGGCATTGCGCCGACTGTCGACATGCCCCTGCACCGACAGGCCGACGAGGAACGGCCCCCGCCTTGCGGGCTGGGTCACCAGCTTGCATTGCTCTCTTCCTCAGGGGAAGTGAGGTTCTGGAGCCGGGCCGGCCGAGCCATCGCGATCGCCGCCAGCAGGCCGATCAGGAAAGTCAGCATGACCAGCTTGCCCGTCCAGGAACCTGAGACGGTCAGCGACTTCGGAATAATCGGGTGGGCAGTTGTTGTCGAACCAGAGTCGGTCATGAGGTTGATCAGGTCCGTTGTACCGGAATGAGCCGGGGAAGGTTGGATTCTCACCGTAGACCTGATCCCGGTAAAAGGGATCAGCCCACACGCCGTCCGGACCTATTTCCATGATACCCATGTCCCGGTAGATGTTAAGTCGACTCGTCTCGTAATCCACCCAAATTGAGATCAGCCCGTTTTGCGCACTCAGCACATTCTGCAGGGCCCGCTGCAGGTTCTGACCCTGCAGACCCGCGGTCCCCCCGCGTTGCTGGCCGGGAACCGGGGGGCATTGGCCTGTTCGACCGCGTTGTCGAACTGGGCCGCCGACGCCAGTAACCGCCTGACGCTGCGTTTCCAGGTTCTGCTTCAGGACCTCCAGATTTCGCCACGAAACGCGGATCTGCAGCTTCACCTGATCTTCAAACAGCATGTACTCCCGCCGCTCGCTGATACTCGATCAGCGAGGCCCGATAGAGGTTTCGCTCACGAATCAGGTCGAGCGGCGCATCGAACGCCAGACCCACCCGGAGATCGCTGATGTCCCCGCGGAACCCGAGCAGGTCGGTCCCCACTGGTGTCCGCATGTCGCCGGCCACCTCCACGTCCAGAGTGGATCGCAGGGCGTTGGCGGCCACCTCCATCTGACGACGGGCATCCATGACCGCCGCTTTCGCGTTCATCAGGTCCAGCCGGTTGGTCAGACCGATGTTCACTGTGTCTTCCACCGCGACAGATAGATGATCCCGGTGTCCTCTTCCGTTTCGTCGATGTCGGCGCCGACCGCTCGGCACAGGGCGGGGACATCCATCCTCCGGCCCCCGGCGAGCACGACTGCCTCGGCCTCGATCTCGGTCCCGTCGGTGAGCACCACGCCCCGGACTGCGGGCCCGCCTCCCTGTGGATCAGCTCCCGCCGACTTCAGTAGGCCCGCCAAGCCCGCGCCGTGGCGAAGGGACGCCGAGCCTTCGTCGAGCACCACCCTCCGAAGCACCCACTCGAAAGTCGTTCGTCGACATGCCAGGGCGACGAGGTCCTCGTCGCCGGCCATGGGCGTGCGGTCGATGCCCTCGGGGAGCATGGCCATGAAGTCCATCTCCGTAGCGCCTGCGCTGAGTAGGGCTGCGAGTACATCGGGGTGGTCGTCGCGGAGTTGGTTCCGGAGCCGGGCGAGGAATGCATGGGAGTGCCGAACCTGCGGCGCTCCGCGTCGGTCCCACCAGAAGGCATCGGCCGGGGTCGGGGGAAGGGGGGTGTCGTCGCGCTCCACCAGCACGACCTCGTGGCCCGCCCGACCGGCGTACAGCGCAGTGCCGAGGCCGGCCACGCCTGCTCCCGCGATCACGATTCTTCCCATGGTCCCCCCGGTCGGCCAGCAGGATACCCGCGGGCCTGCTGGCGTCGCCCGGTCAGCACTCGTCCGTCGAGAGTGCTAATACTTGTGGTTGGCACTCTCCCTGCCTGAGTGCCAACGAGCGGTCGCGGCAACCCGTTGCTGTCGATCGGATTCTGTACCACCCCGAAAACCGAGGAACACATGGCCAAGATCATCCAGTTCGACGAAGAAGCCCGCCGTCATCTCGAGGCCGGCATGAACAAGCTCGCCGACGCCGTTCGCGTCACTCTCGGCCCCAAGGGCCGAAATGTGGTGCTCGACAAGACGTGGGGCGCTCCGACGATCACCAACGACGGAGTCTCCATAGCCAAGGAGATCGAACTCTCGGATCCCTATGAGAACATCGGCGCCGCGCTTGTCAAGGAGGTCGCCAAGAAGACCGACGACGTCGCGGGTGACGGCACCACCACCGCAACCGTTCTGGCCTGGGCGATGGTACGCGACGGGCTTCGCAACCTGGCTGCCGGTGCAAACCCGATGGGGATCAAGCGCGGGATCGAACAGGCCGTGGACGTCGCGGTCGAGCGCATCCACGAGCTGGCGATCGAGGTGGACTCCAAGGAGCAGATCGCCCAGGTGGCATCGATCTCCTCGGCCGACCCGGCGATCGGCGAGGCCATTTCGGAAGCCATCGACAAGGTCGGCAAGGACGGCGTGATCACGGTGGAGGAGTCCAACACGTTTGGACTCGAGATGGATCTCGTCGAGGGAATGCGCTTCGACAAGGGCTACGTGTCTCCGTACATGGTCACCGATCCCGAGCGGATGGAAGCAGTACTGGAGAACCCGTACCTGCTGTTCGTCAGCTCCAAGATCGGCAACGTGCGCGACCTGCTCCCGCTGGTCGAGAAGGTCATGCAGACCGGCAAGCCGCTGGTGATCATTGCCGAGGACATCGAAGGTGAGGCACTTGCCACGCTGGTCGTGAACAAGATCCGTGGCACCTTCAACTCCGTTGCGGTGAAGGCTCCTGGATTCGGCGAACGACGCAAGGCGATGCTCACCGACATGGCGATCCTTACGGCCGGGCAGGTCGTATCCGAGGAGGTGGGGCTCAAGCTCGAGAACGTCGGACTGGACCTGCTGGGTACTGCGGACAAGATCGTGGTGACCAAGGACGAGACGACGATCGTCGGCGGCGGCGGATCCAGCGAGGACCTCGCCGGGCGCATCGCCCAGATCAAGGCCGAGATCGACAACACCGACTCGGACTACGACCGCGAAAAGCTCCAGGAGCGGCTCGCGAAGCTCTCCGGTGGTGTCGCGGTGCTCAAGGTCGGCGCGGCGACCGAGGTGGAGCTCAAGGAGAAGAAGCACCGGATCGAGGATGCCGTCAGCACCACCAAGGCCGCCATCGAGGAGGGCGTTGTCGCCGGCGGTGGTGTGACCCTGCTCCGCACAGTTGCCGCGGTCGAGGAACTCATCGCTCGTCTCGAGGGTGACGAGGCGACCGGGGCCGGCATCGTCGGCGCCGCTCTCGTCGCACCGATCAAGCAGATCGCGGAGAACGCGGGGCTCGAGGGTGGCGTGATCGTGCAGAAGGTGCGCGCGCTCGAGGATCCGGCGAGCGGCCTCAACGCGGCGACCGGCGAGTACGAGAACCTGGTGAAGGCAGGCATCATCGACGCTGCCAAGGTCACTCGTTCCGGGCTCCAGAACGCAGGATCGATCGCGGCGCTGTTCCTGACCACCGAGGCGGTCGTGGCCGACAAGCCCGAGCCGCCGGCCGCGGCCGGTGCTCCGCCGGACATGGGCGGCATGGGCGGCATGGGCGGTGGCATGGGGTTCTGATCCCCGCACCGATCACGGTGCAGGAGGCCGGGGTGAGTCCCCGGCCTCCTGCGCGTCCAAGCAGTCGGGCCGTCATGAGCCTGGCAGAACACTTAGACTCTCCGCACTGTGCTGAGCCTTCACCAACAGTCGCCCGGGTCCGACGACACACGACCCCTTGATCCGCTGGCGTCAGGACGAGGACTCGGTTCCCTTCCGCTGTCGCGGCGAATCGCGCTGGCCGCCGCCTTGGTTCTGTTGTTCCTGCTGACACCGGGGCTGACCACGATGACCGGCGCCCAGGAGTCCGGAAGTACCCCGGATTCTGAATCGGAGGGCGGGTCCGGCGACACCCTGGAGCCCGGGGACGAAGGCGTCAGGGGCACGCTCGTGAATCCCGAGGACGACGGCGCTCCTGTGGTGGGGGTGGAGATCCTGGTGTCGACCTCGGCCGGAGAGAAGGTCGGGATAGCGGTGTCCGGTGACGACGGCACCTACGCTCTCGTGCTCCCGGGAGAGGGCGAGTACACCGCACAACTCCTGGTGGACTCCCTTCCCGATGGTGTCGTTCTCACCGACCCGGAGAAGACCACTCTCACCTTCACCGCCCGACCGGGCCAGCAGAAACCGCTGCTGTTCCCCTTCGGCGAGGACACCCGCAACGCCACCACCTGGGTGGACCGGGTCATTCCCCTGACCATCGACGGAATCCGCCTCGGGCTGCTGCTGGCGATGACGGCCATCGGGCTGTCGCTCATCTACGGCACCACCGGGATCACCAACTTCGCCCACGGCGAGATGGTGACCTTCGGTGCGCTCATGGCCTGGTTCTTCAACCAGAGCCTCGGGATCCAGCTGATTCCCGCTGCGCTTCTCGCCTTCCTGCTCAGTGGCCTTGCCGGTGCCGGCCTGGAGAAGGGAGTGTGGAAACCACTTCGGCACCGCGGTGCCTCTTTGTTCGGGTTGATGGTGGTCAGTTTCGGGCTTTCCATCCTCGCCCAGCATGTGTTCCTCTACTTCTTCGGATCGCGCACCAAGCCCTACTCGGACTATGCGCTGCAGCCGGGCGGCGTATCCATCGGCTCGGCGACGGTTCCCCCCAAGACCTTCGCCGTCATCATCATCTCGGTGATCGTGTTGGGCGCGGTCGGCCTGTTCCTGAGCCGGGCGCGATTCGGCAAGGCGATGCGGGCGGTGGCCGACAACGCACCGCTGGCTTCGTCCTCGGGAATCGACACCGACAGGGTGGTTCTTTGGGTGTGGATCGGCGGCTCGGCCCTGGCGGGCTTCGGCGGCGTGCTCTACTCGACCACGCAGCAGGTCTCGTTCCAGCAGGGACAGACGCTCCTGTTGCTCATGTTCGCGGGCATCACCCTGGGTGGCCTGGGAACGGCCTACGGAGCCGCCATCGGCTGCTTCCTACTCGGCCTCTTCCTCCAGCTCTCGACCCTGGTGATCCCCACCTCGATCAAGAACGTCGGTGCCCTGGCGGTGCTGATCCTGGTGTTGTTGTTCAAACCCGAGGGGTTGTTCGGCCGCAGGGAGCGGGTCGGCTGATGAACTGGGACCTGATCATCACCACCGCGTTCTCCGCCATCTTCATCAAGGAGACTGTCTTCTACGTCCTGGGTGCCCAGGGCCTCAACATCCACTACGGCTATACCGGACTCATGAACTTCGGGCAGGCGGGGTTCATGGCTGTGGGCGCCTACGGGGTGGCGGTCAGCTACGAGACCTTCGGGTGGTCGCTGTGGGTCGGCGTCCTGGTGGGGATCCTGTGGGCGGTGCTGCTTGCGCTGCTGTTGGGGCTGCCCACGCTGCGGTTGCGGGGCGACTACCTGGCGATCGTCACTATCGCGGCCGCCGAGATCATCCGCCTGGTCGCGCGGTCGGAGTCCATGGAGTCCTTCACCGGCGGCAACAGCGGTATCAACGGCTTCGCCAGCGACTTCTACGACCTGAACCCGTGGGTCAACGGACGGCGCTACGAGTTCGGTCCGTTCTCGTTCCTGGGCAAGGACCTGTGGACCCAGAGCGTCGGCTGGTCGATTGTGCTGCTCATGGCGCTGCTCACGTTCCTGCTCATGCGCAGCCCGTGGGGTCGGGTGATCAAGTCGATCCGCGAGAACGAGGACGCCGTCCGCTCGCTGGGCAAGAACGTTTACGCCTACAAGCTCCAGGCACTCATACTCGGTGGTGTGATGGGAGCCCTCGGTGGAATCGTGTTGGCCGTCGGCAACGAATCCGTACAGCCGGACACCTTCGCCACCCGCACGACCTTCCTCTGTTACGGAGCTCTGATCCTCGGTGGCGCGGCCCGCGTGTGGGGCCCGGTGCTCGGCGGGATCCTCTTCTACGTGGTGTTCCGCACGCTCGACGTCCTGGCCAGACAGATGGAGAAGGCCGACATCGTGCCCGACTCGATCATGTCCAGCACCCAGGCCGGAGTCGTTCGGTTCGTGTTCCTGGGCGCGGCCCTGATGTTGCTCATGGTGTTCAGGCCCCAGGGGATACTCGGGGACAAGAAGGAGCTCCAGTTCGATGGCTGACCACACGGGGCCCGAGCCATCTGGTGGCGGAGACTCAGTGCCCGCTCCCGTGCACGAGATCCTGCCCGAGCCCGGGGCGGCGAAACCCGATCCCATCCTCACTGCCGACGGCGTGATCCGGCGTTTCGGCGGTGTCACCGCCGTGGACGTGCACCACGTCGAGTTTCAGCGGGGTCGGATCACCGCGCTCATCGGACCCAACGGTGCCGGCAAGACCACGTTCTTCAACCTGCTGACCGGCTTCGACAAGGCCGACGCCGGCAGACTGGTACTTCAACGGCAAGAACCTCTCCGGAGTGGCGGCGCACAAGGTCGCCCGTATGGGCATGGTGCGCACCTTCCAGTTGACCAAGTCGCTGACCAAGCTGACGGTCATCGAGAACATGCGTCTGGGTGCACCCGATCAGCGCGGCGAGCAATTCGGGCCGGCGCTGATCAAGGGCATCTGGTCGGTCCAGGAGGAACAGATCACCGTGCGGGCCGACGAGCTGCTGGAGCGCTTCATGCTCGACCACATGCGTGACGAATTCGCAGGCTCGCTCTCGGGTGGCCAGCGCAAGCTCCTGGAGATGGCGCGTGCGCTCATGAGCTCCCCCGAACTTGTGATGCTGGACGAACCCATGGCCGGGGTGAACCCGGCGCTCACGCAGTCGCTGCTCGGCCACGTGAAGGCTCTGCGCGACGACGGCATGTCCGTGGTCTTCGTCGAACACGACATGGACGTCGTGCACGACATCGCGGACTGGGTCCTCGTCATGGCCGAGGGATCGACTCATAGCCGAGGGGACGCCATCGCAGATCGGTCGGGACCGAGCGGTGATCGACGCCTACCTCGGGACCCACCACGGCGTCGACCTGCACCCGGAGATCGCCAAGGAGCCCGGTGATTTCCCGCCACCGGACGACCCTGCCACCGAGACCGGACTGCGCGAGCCACTGCCAGCCACGACGACGGGGACGGGGAGGTACCGACGTGAGTCAGGACGTGCTCCTGACGCGCGCAGGACATCGTGGCGGGTTACGTGCCCGAGGTGAACATCCTCAACGGCTGTTCGCTCGAGCTCTATCCCGCCGAGCTGGTCGGCATCATCGGCCCCAACGGCGCAGGGAAGTCCACGCTGCTCAAGGCGATGTTCGGTCTGATCCCCGTCACATCGGGTTCGGTGACGCTCCGCATACCCGACGATGGGCCCGGTGCGGACCAGACGGTGGACATCACCTCGCGCAAGGCCCACGAGCTGGTGAAGATGGGCGTTGGCTTCGTGCCCCAGACCGAGAACGTGTTCCCTTCGTTGACGGTGAAGGAGAACATGGAGATGGGTGCGTTCCTGGAGCCGGACATGGTCAGGGAGCGCTTCGAGAAGGTCTGCGACCTGTTTCCCCGACTCGGAGAGCGTGCCAGTCAGACCGCTGGCTCGCTCTCCGGCGGTGAGCGTCAGATGGTCGCCATGGGACGGGCTCTGATGATGGACCCCCAGGTCCTGTTGCTCGACGAGCCCTCCGCCGGGCTCTCGCCCGCATTCCAGGACGACGTGTTCATCAACTGCCGCCGGATCAACTCCGTGGGTGTGTCGATCGTGATGGTGGAGCAGAACGCCCGTAGGTGTCTGCAGGTGGCGGACCGGGCGTTCGTGCTCGATCAGGGCGCGAACGCGTATCGGGCACCGGTCAGGAGCTGCTGAACGACCCCAAGGTGATCGAGCTGTACCTGGGCACCCTGGCCCGCGGCCTCGTCGACTGAGAGCGCGAACACGAAAGGGGCCGGGCCTCGCGGCCCGGCCCCTCGTCGTTTCAGCAGGTGTGTCCGATCAGACGCCCTGCTCGAAGTTCTCGGCCAGGGCGTTGCCCATGTTGCCGTCGACCCCGTAGATCGGCAGGTCCTGGGGACCCGACGCCCTGCTCGATCATCGTGGAGAGGATCCTAGAGGTCTCGTCGAACCCGATGATCACGACGGCGTCGGGATCGGCGCCCTTGGCGTCCTCGACCTCGGCCGAGAAGTCCGTGGCCTTGGGGTCGTAGACGCTGTCGCCGACCACCTTGGCGCCGCCGGCCTCGAGGCTCGAAGTCAGGTCCTCGAGCAGGCCGGTGCCGTAGTCGTCGTTCAGGACCAGGGCGTACACGTTGCTGTAGCCATCAGCCAGGATCAGGTCGGCGAGGACCTGACCCTGGAGGATGTCGGACGGGGCGTCACGGAAGTACAAGCCCTTGTCGTCGTAGTCCGAGAACTTCTTCGACGTGTTGGCCGGGGAGAACATGACGACGCCGGCGGTGGTGATCTTGTCGATCACCGAGAGGCTCACCGAGGAGGACGCAGCGCCGACGATGGCGTCGACGTTCTGGCCCAGCAGGGTATCGACGGTACCGGGGGCAACGCCGTTCTCGGTATCGCCGGAGTCGCCCTGGATGTGGCGCATCGGCGCACCGAGCACTCCACCGGCCTCGTTGATCTCCTCCACCGCCAGGTTCACACCGGCGAACTCGGGCGGGCCGAGGAACGCGAGCGAGCCTGTCTCGGGAAGAAGGGAGCCGACCACGAACTCTCCGTCGCCCTCGCGGGTGGCGGTGGTCGTCTGCTCGGGCACGTCTGCGCTGGAGGGAGCGCTTGCCTCGACGAACGTGGTCTTGTCGTTGTCGATGCACTCCTTGGTTCCCTCACAGCCGTTGCTGCCGAACTGGAGGATGCCGTAGGAGGCCTGCGTCGGTTCGCCGTTGCCGGAGAACTCGAGCGGTCCAGACGCACCGTCGTAGTCGATGTCGGTACCGGCCTTGACCATCTCGAGGCAGCCCGCATAGTCGGTGCACTTCTCACCACCGCGGGTGATGCCGTTGATCTTGTCCGACAGAGCCGCGCCGTCCGACTGCGCCTCCTCGGCCGCCAGGGCGGTGATGATGACTGCGTCGTAGGACTCGGGTCCGTAGTTGAAGTCCACGAGTCCGGGATCGATGGCGAGCATCCGGTCCTTGAAGTCGTCGGAGAGCTCCACCAACGGGGTCGTGCCCTTCATGCCCCCTAGGGCCTGAGGATCGCCGCTGGGCGTCGTTCCGCTCGAGGAATCGTCGCTACTGCTGTCGTCATCGTCGCTGCTGCATGCGGCAGCGACCAACGTCAAACTGGCGAAGATCCCGATGAGCGCTAGCCATCGTCGCTTCCTGTGCATATCCGAACCCTTTCGTAGTGGACATTCGGAAACCTGGTGGTCGATGCCAGGTGGTCCCGATGGGCCGAGACTAGCGACCGGGTGCGGCCGTTCGCGGGAACCTCACCCTGCGTGAGCTTTGATGGTCGCTCAACGTGGTGGGCGACAATGGGTCGGTGCTGGCTATCGAGGTCTCCGAAGCGGCCGTGGCGCTCGCCGCAGTCGCGGCGGGCTTCGCTTCCGGGGTGCTGTCGGCACTCCTGGGTATCGGCGGGGCGGTGGTCACCACACCTGTTGTTCGACTACTCGGTGGCACGCCGGTCGAGGCGGTGGGGTCCACTGTTCCGGCCATCGTGCCGGGGGCCATCAGCGGTGCATGGCGCTATGCCCGGGAGGGCATGGTCGAGTGGCGGCTCGCTCTGACTCTGGGCGCGACGGGGTCGGTGCTGGCGGTGGTGGGGGCACTCACCTCCGACGTCGTACCGGGTCGGCTGTTGATGGTGTTCACCGCCACGGTGATGTTGTGGGCGGGTCTCAGCGTTGTGCTCAAGGTCCGTCGCGGGAGGGGTGCTCCGGCGGATGACGATCCGATCGAGGATGCGGGTGCTCGGCGGTCGCTCGTGGCGGTGGGAGCGCTCGGCGCGGTCGCAGGATTCGTGGCCGGCCTGTTGGGCGTAGGGGGCGGGATCGTGCTCGTGCCGGTGCTGACCGGGCCCCTGCGGGTTCCCATGCGTCGCGCGGTGGCGTCGAGTCTGGTGGCGGTCGCCATCTTCCAGATCCCGGCACTGACCACGCATGTGTGGCTCGGCCACGTGAACTGGGCCCTCGCCATACCTCTGATGGTGGGAGTGATTCCGGGCGCCCAGGTGGGAGCCCGGTTGACCGTCGCATCCTCCGATCGCACCATCCGGATTCTGTTCGGCGTTCTCATCATCGTGCTCGCCATCGTCTACGGCGCCACCGAGGTGAGGGGGCTCCTGATCGAGGGCTGACGGGGGAGCGGTCGGCTCCGGCCATAGTCTCTGGGCCATGTCCCACGGTCGCACCGAGCGGTTTCTCGTCCGGACCCTCACCCAGGGCCGCAGCGGCCGGATGCCCGAGGAGCTCCTTGTGGAGGAGCCACTCGAGATCCGCCTCGGTGACGATCTCGTGGCCACGACGATGCGGACCCCGGGCCACGACTTCGAGCTGGCCGTGGGGTTCTTGTGGGCAGAGCAACTCCTGGTCGAAGCTCCGAGCGGGGTTCGTTACTGCGCCACCGGAACGGCGGCGGACACCGGCTTCAATGTGGTGAGTGTGGAAGCGGGAGCTGTAGGTGGGTCCGTGCGGGCGGCCACGCCCACCGCCCGACTCGGCCTGACGTCCTCCTCGTGCGGCATCTGCGGCGCCGAGCAGGTCGAGGCCCTGGTGGAACGACCTTTTGCCACTCGTCCCGGCCGGGCGGGGTATCTCCACGGACATGCTCGCCGCGGCGGCTCCCGCGGTGGCCGCTCGACAGGAGCTCTTCTCCAGCACCGGCGGTGCCCATGCGGCCGCGGTACTCGACCTCGACGGCAATGTGCAGTTGGTGCGCGAGGACATCGGTCGCCACAACGCTGTCGACAAGGTGGTCGGCCGCCTGGTGCTCGACGGCGCGCTGCCGCGGCCGGCTGAGGCCGGTGGAGCGCGGACGCTGTGGGTGTCGGGGCGGGCGAGCTTCGAGATCGTGCAGAAGGCGTGGGCGGCGGGCTTCAGTTCGCTGGTCGCCGTTGGAGCGGTCAGCGCCTTGGCCGCACACACCGCTCGACGGGCCGGTCTGGTGCTCGTGGGGTTCGCCCGTGACCAGCGCGCCACCGTGTATGCCGGGGGAGAGCCACCGGCTGATGTCCACACCGACCCGGGTAGGCCGTGACCCGTCCCGCTCCGGCACCGTTGGTGAGCGGCGCCCTGGCGTCGGGGCTGCGACGTCTGGGTCTGCACCCAGACCTGTGGGCGGGGTGGAGCCCCAACGGCATCTCGGAGCAGAAACCCCGGCACTTCCGCGACATGCTCCGGATCGCTCGCGAGCAGCTTCCCAACGGAAGATATGCGTGGAACGTGTTGACCCAGCGGTGTGTGCGACGGGTGCGCTCTCGGAGTGGCCGGGTTGCACGACTGGACACTCGACGGAGTTCATCTGTGCACCACCCGCCTCGAGCTCCTGGAGCTCAACACGATGGACGCGCTCGACCACCGGATCCTGGCCGATGTGGATGCCCTTCGCGGACACTCCGGTGCCGAGCTACGCCACCTCGGGCGTCTGGCTCACCCCATGCGTCGCCGACTCGGTGAGCCCGGATTCACACGGATCACCTGGGCCGAGGCGCTCGACGTGCTCTGCGGCTCGCTGCGCTCCACGACCCCCGAGCGCATGGCGTTGTACCTGACCTCGCGCGGGCTGACCAACGAGACCTACTACGTCGCCGGCAAGGCGGCACGGGCCATCGGGACACCGAACGTCGACTCCGCGGCCCGGGTGTGCCACGCGCCGTCCACCGTGGGTCTGAAGGGCAGCATCGGGGTGGCGGCGTCGACCTGCTCACTGCGTGACGTACTGGAGTCGGACCTGATCGTGCTGTGGGGTACCAACCCCGCGAACAACCAGCCGGTGTTCATGAAGTACCTGCACCTCGCCAAGGAACGCGGCGCGCGGGTGGTGGTCGTCAACCCGTTCCTGGAGCCCGGCCTCGAGCGCTACTGGGTGCCGTCGCTGGCGGAGTCGGCGGTGTTCGGGACCCGTATCTGCGACCTCCATGTGCCGGTGCGCGTCGGCGGTGACATCGCGTTCGCCACAGCGGCGCTGAAGCTCCTCGACGAGCGCGGTCGGTTCGACTCCTCGTTCGTGGACGAGCACACCGAGGGCGTCGATGAACTCCGCTCGTCGCTGGCGCAGGCGTCGCTGGAGGATCTGCTGGCTGCGGCCGGTGTGGATCTAGCGACGCTGGAGGCGTTCGTACAGCTGTACGGCTCCGCCGGTGCATCGGTGTTGATCTGGTCGATGGGCATCACCCAGCACACCTTCGGCGTCGATGGTGTCCGCTCGATCGCCAACCTCGCCCTCGCCCGCGGGAACATCGGACGCAACGGCGCCGGACTCATGCCGATCCGCGGCCATTCCGGGGTGCAGGGTGGGGCGGAGATGGGGGCGTACGCCTCGGCGCTTCCCGGTGGGGTCTCGCTGACCGATCAGTCGGCGGCCGAGTTGTCGGCGCACTGGGGCTTCGAGGTGCCGTCACACATCGGGCTCACGGCCCCCGAGATGTTGGAGGCCGCTGCTGCGTGCGCAGCTGGACGTGCTGTGGTCCTCCGGTGGCAACTTCCTCGACGTACTCCCGGACCCGGCCATGGTCCGTACCGCCCTTCGCAACGTCGGGCTGCGGGTACACCAGGACATCGTGGTCAGCTCCCAGATGCTCGTGGACGGGCGAGGACGTTCTCCTGCTGCCCGTTGCCACCCGCTACGAGCAGGAGGGTGGCGGGACCTCGACCACCACCGAACGAAGGGTGGCCTTCTCCCCGGAGATCCCCCGCCAGGTGGGAGAAGCCCGTTCGGAGTGGAGGCTGTTCGCGGAGGTGGCCGCGCGGGTGCGTCCCGAGCTAGCCGGCGCCTTCGACTGGCCCAGCAACCGGGACCTGCGGGCCGAGATCGCGAACATCGTCCCGTCATATGCGGGGATCGAGCATCTGGAAAGTACCGGCGATTCCGTTCAGTGGGGCGGTCGCCACCTGTGCTCGGGCGGCCGATTCCCCACGCCGTCGGGGAAGGGTGCCTTCTCGGTGGTGGACGTGCCGGACACCACGGTTCCCGATGGGATGTTCAGGGTCACCACGCGGAGGGGAAAGCAGTTCAACTCGATCCTGTGGGCCGAACAGGATCCTCTCACGGGTGCCGGTCGGGACGCCGTCTACCTCGACGCCGATGACGCGAAGGCGCTTGCGGTTGCGGACGGGGCCCGGGTGGTGCTGCATTCCGACAGTGGGGAAATGCCTGGATCGGTACGGATCGTGTCGCTGCCACGCGGCAACGTCCAGGTCCACTGGCCCGAGGGCAACGTGCTTTTGCCCGGCGGGGCCGAACACCGCGAACCCGATGCGGGCATCCCCGACTACCAGGCTTTGGTGACCATAAGCCACGCCTGATCGGGCCCCAATGGACACCCGGGATACCTCGTCGGCGCCGCATCTGGGAAGCTCCTGGCGTGTCCCCTCGCATCAGCCATCCGATCTTCGCCCGTGTCTTCGCCGCCCTCGTCAGGCTGGACGACCGATCCGGCCAGGGCGAGCACCGCACCGAGATGCTCCAGGGTCTGTCGGGCAAGGTGATCGAGGTGGGTGCCGGAAGCGGTGCGAACTTCGCCCACTACCCCGACACCGTCACCGAGGTGCTGGCTGTGGAGCCCGAACCGTACCTGCGAGGCCTGGCGGTCGAGGCCGCCGGCGCAGGTCGAGGTGCAGGTCGAGGTGGTCGACGGAATCGCCCATGACCTACCTGTCGCCGATGGCTGGGCCGACGCAGCCGTGGCGTCGCTGGTGCTCTGTTCGTTCGACGATCCCTCTGCGGCTCTCGTGGAGATGCATCGGGCTGTCCGCCCCGGCGGGTCGCTGGCCTTCTACGAGCACGTGGCATCCGAGGATGCCGGCCACGCACGCTGGCAACGGCGTCGTGGACGTGGTCTGGCCCCACCTGTTCGGCAACTGCCACACGTCCCGCGACACCGCGGCGCTGATCTCGGAGTCGGGTTGGGTGATCGACGAGCACCGTCGGCTCCACATCGGGCCTCCCCGTCTTCCCAACCCGGTCGCCCCCCACGTGCTCGGACGGGCGCGGCGTGGCTGACGACCTCACGGTGCGTCCGGGCCTGGTCATTCCCGCAGGTGAACTGACGGAACGCTTCATGCCCTCCGGCGGACCCGGCGGTCAACACGCAAACCGCTCGAACACCCGCGTGGAGCTTCGTTTCGACGTGAGCTCGAGTAGCGCGTTCACCGACTTCGAACGGAACCGTGTCACCGAGAGGCTGGGCGACGAGGTGCGTGTGGTGGTCGACGAGGAGCGTTCGCAGATGCGCAACCGCGACATCGCCCGCGAACGCCTGGCGGCGCGGCTACGCAGCGCGCTGGTCCGTGAGGCCCCCCGCCGGCCGACCAAACCGTCGCGGGGGGCCAAGAACCGACGGCTGAAGGCCAAGAAGGAGCGCTCGGAGCTCAAGGAGCAGCGGCGTCGGCCCACTGAGTGAATGCCCTGGACGCGGGAGGTAGTCGAGTCCGCGGCACGGTGATGCCGACCCCTCGGGGCCCACGGTCATGGCGTCGGCGTGTGGTTTCTAGACTGCGCTGATGCACACCCCGTCCACGCCCTCCGTCGGACTCGCCGTCCTCCACCTGTTCCTGAAGCCCGGACCCCTGGTCGACGCCGCCGCGGTGATCGATGCGATCGCTGAGGCCGGCGCCCGGGGCGACCAGGTGGTCACCGCGGCGATGCTGGGCCACAAGGCGGACCTGGGGGTGATGGCCCTGTCGGAGGACCAGTGGAGCCTTCGGAAGCTCCAGACCGATCTGGTGGGGGCAGGACTGGAACTCGTCGATTCCTACGTGTCTCTCACGGAGCTGAGCGAGTACGCCGCCGGTGTTCCCGAGGAGATGCGCCAGGCCCGTCTGCATCCCCAGCTCCCGCCGGAGGACAAGCCGGCTTTCTGCTTCTATCCCATGTCCAAGAAGCGCGAGGCGGACGCCAACTGGTTCACCGAGGAGTTCGACCACCGCAAGGAGCTCATGTTCGAACACGGCTCCTCGGGCCGGAAGTTCGCCGGCCGGGTTCTCCAGGTGGTCACCGGATCCACAGGGCTCGACGACTTCGAGTGGGGAGTCACCCTGTTCTGCGTCAACCCCGATGACATCAAGGAAGTCGTGTACACGATGCGTTTCGACGAGGCGTCGGCCCGGTTCGGGATCTTCGGTCCCTTCTACGTGGGTATGGTGGCCGATCCGTCGGAGGTGCTCGCCGAGATCGGCGTGGCGCGGATGGTCTGAGGAGGACGAATGGCCGAACTCATTGCCAAGATCGCAGCGGCTAAGGGTGACGCTCCGGCCCTCATCGACGAGTACGGCACCACCACCTGGTCGGAGCTGGACGACCGGGTCAACCGGGCGGTGGAGGCCATGCGCGGACTGGGTCTGGTGACCCACGACACCATCGCCCTGATGTCGGGCAACCGACGGGAGTTCTTCGAGGTGTTCGGAGCTGCGGCGCACGGTTCGTGGACCGTGGTGCCGGTCAACTGGCACTGGGTGGCCGAGGAACTGGCCTACGTCATCGAGAACGCCGAGGCGAAGGTGATGCTGGTCGACGACCGCTTCCTGGACGTGGCCGTCGCCGCCAGGGCCGACGAGCGCACCAGCGGGTGCACCGCCTGGATCGTGCTGGGCGAGCACGCGGGAGCCGAGCTCCCGGAGGGATTCGTGGCATGGGAGGAACTGCTCGCCGCCGCCTCCGGTGTGTCCGCCTGCCGACACCGGGATGGGTGGGCCGATGTTCTACACGTCGGGCACCACCGGATTCCCGAAGGGGGTTCGCTCGACCCTGTCCACCACCGGGATGCCCTCCGAGGTCCTGGAGCTGATATCGCACAGCTTCACCGACATGCTCTCGCTTCCGGCCGACGGCGCGACCCTGTTGATCGGGCCGGCCTACCACTCCGCCCAGTGGGTGTTCTCGGTGTTCCCGCTGCTGTGGGGCGCGACCGTTGGTGATGCGCCACCGATTCGACGCCGCAGGAGACCCTGGAGCTGATCGACGCCCACGGCGTCACCAACGTGCACCTGGTGCCGACGCAGATGATCCGCATGCTGCAGTTGCCCGACGACGTCCGGGATCGCTTCGACGGCTCGAGCCTCACCACCGTCTTCCACGGAGCGGCACCGTGTCCGGAGCAGGTCAAGCGCGACATGCTCGACTGGTGGGGGCCGGTGGTGTCGGAGTACTACGGCGGCACCGAGGGCGGCTTCCTTTCGCCTGATCACGGGCGAGGAATGGCTCGAGCGTCCGGGAAGCCTCGGACGGCCGTCGACAACATCGCCATCAAGGTCCTCGACGACGACGGCGACGAGTGCGCGGCGGGCGAGCCGGGCCAGATCTGGTTCCGAATCGAACTGGGCACCGACTTCGAGTACCACGACGACGACGAGAAGACCGCAGCGGCTCACCGGGAGGGCTTCGGAACCCTCGGGGACGTCGGGCTACCTCGACGACGACGGCTACCTGTTCCTCTCGGACCGCAAGATCGACATGATCATCTCCGGTGGGGTCAACATCTACCCCGCCGAGATCGAGAAGGTCCTCCAGGATCACCCGGCCGTCGCCGATGTCGCCGTGTTCGGGATACCCGATGACGAGATGGGCGAGAGCGTTGCCGCAGCGGTGGAGCTCGCGCACCGGGCGCCGAGGCGCGCGAGGAACTGAGAGGTCGAACTCGTCTCGCACTGTCGGGAGCATCTCGCCGGCTACAAGTCGCCCAGGCTCATCGAGTTCCACCGGGAGCTGCCCCGGACGATGACCGGCAAGCTGCTCAAGCGCGAGCTGCGGGCCCCTCACTGGGATGAGGCCGGCCGCTCCATCTGAGAGCCGCACCGTGAACGGTCCCGATGTGCCCGATCCATCGCAGCGCGATGGGCCGGGCGCGGACGAGAGGGCACTGGATTCCTACGCGACCGATCTGGCCGAGGCGATCCGGGTGGCCGTCCCGGGTTGGGTGATGCGCTGCGTCATCTCCCGGTGTGAGGAAGCGGGCATGGTCGTCGACGACACCGTCGTGGGTGCCGCTGCCATCAGCGGCGCCGAGGCCGCCCGACAGGTGGGTGCCGAGGCATCTGCCCTGCTGTCGCTCGACATCGATTCCCAACGGAGCACGCCGCTGGAGGTGCTGCGTGCGGGGGTGCGTTTCCCGGCCGCAGTTCTGGCGATGGTGGGAGTCGAGCCAGTGGCGCGGCGACGACTTCGCGCAGCGGGCATTTCCCGACGACGACTACGACCTCGCGCCTTCTTCCTTCGGTGCGGTCGACGACGCTCTGCACGAACCGGGTCTGCGTTGGGGAGCCGCGAAGGCCCACGTGCACCTGGCTCGCCGACGCCGCGCAAGGTACAGCTGACCCGGCTGAGATGTCTGCATTGCGAGCTGTAGAGGAGTGTCAGCCCTGCTCGGGGCGGCGGTCCCAGCCCGCGTCGGTGATCGAGCGGGGTTCGAAGAACAGGCAACCGGTCGGGCAACCGAACGGGGCCTGACTCCGGCGGCATCGACCCGGCACCGCTGCACGAGTTCGTCTCCTGAGACCGTTCGGCTGGAGTAGTGACGGCAGTCGGTTCGCGCGGCCATGGCCCAACACCGTAGGGCGTCGCAGCCGGTCCTCCGGTGGACCACTCCGGCGTAACGCGAAGGCTCACAGCCCGAAACACTGTCGAAACACGCTCTCCCTATCGTCACCTGCGTGCTCATCGACGCCGGTCGTCCAAGAGCACGACCCAAAAGGGATCCGGTGATGTGGGTCATTGCCGGAGTCGTGACGAAAGGGCCATGGAAATGGATGGAGCAACGACCGCCTGGCTGCTGATCTGTGCAGCACTGGTGATCTTCATGACGCCGGGTCTCGGCCTTCTTCTACGGGGGAATGGACCGGAGCCGGAACGTACTCAACATGCTGATGATGAACTTCTGGTGTCTGGCGGTGATCCCAATCCTGTGGGCAGTGCTCGGCTATTCCCTCGTTGCCGGCGGCGACGGTTCACTGATCGGCAACTTCGACTTCGCCTGGCTCAATGCGGAGCCGGACACACTCATCTGGATCGTCTACCTGGGTGCGTTCGCCACCATCACCCCGGCACTGATCTCCGGTGCGGTGGCCGACCGAATGAAGTTCTCCGCCTGGGCATGGTTCGTGCCGCTGTGGAGCCTGCTGGTCTACGTCCCGGTCACGTTCTGGATCTATGGAGGCACCGACTCCGAGGGCAGCCTCACCGGTTGGCTGAACGTGCGTGGGTCACTCGATTTCGCGGGCGGAACCGCCATCCACGTCAACGCGGGTATCGCGGCCCTGGCTGCTGTGCTGGTCCTCGGCAAGCGCAAGGGATGGCCGAAGGAGGGTCACCCGCCCCACTCGATGCCCCTCGTCATGCTGGGCACCGGAATCCTGTGGTTCGGCTGGTTCGGCTTCAATGCAGGCGCAGGCGGACTCGAGGACGGCGTCGCCGTCCAGGCCTTCGCCAACACCTTCTTCGCCGCTGCAGCCGGCGCACTCGCATGGGCCCTGGTCGAGCGGGTCAAGGACGGTCACTTCACCAACCTGGGCCTTGCGTCCGGAATCGTGGCCGGCCTGGTCGCCATCACACCTGCGGCCGGCTATGTCGGTGACATGTCGGCCATACTCATCGGACTCGCCGCGGGCGTGATCTGTGCCTTCGCAGTGAGCCTCAAGTTCAAGCTCGGCTACGACGACAGCCTGGACGTCGTGGGGGTCCACTTCGTAGGCGGGCTCGTGGGTTCGCTGCTAATCGGGTTCTTCGCCAAGCCGGGCGCTCTCGGTGAATTCGAGGCCGGGATCTTCTATGGCGGGGGTGCGGGACTGCTGGTCGAGCAGGCAATCGCCAACAGCGTCACCATCGTGTTCTCGTTCGTGGTCACCTTCGCCATCGTCAAGGCACTCGATCTCACCATCGGGGTCAGGGTCAGCGACGAGGACGAGGCCACCGGACTCGACGTCTCCCAACACGCGGAGACGGCGTACAACCTCGGCGAGGCCACGATGGCCCGATGAGGGCCATCGTGTCGGAAACCGACGACAACCAAGGGAGATAGCCAATGAAGCTAGTCACCGCCATCATCAAGCCGTTCAAGCTCGACGACGTGAAGGCCGCACTCAAGTCCATGGGTGTCGTCGGCCTGACCGTCACCGAGGTCCGCGGCTTCGGTCGCCAGGGCGGCCACACCGAGACCTATCGCGGCACCGAGTACCAGGTGGACTTCCTGCCGAAGGTGAAGGTCGAGGCAGTGGTCGACGACGGCGATGTGTCCGACGTCTTGGAGACCATCGTCAGCGCCGCCAACACCGACAAGATCGGTGACGGCAAGGTCTGGGTGTCACCGATCGACGAGATCGTGCGAATCCGGACCTCCGAGCGCGGACCCGAGGCCATCTGAGCAGTACCCAGCCCGCGAGGTCGCTGCCCCGGCGGCGGCCGAGTGGAACCCCGACCCACGGGGTGTGACCCCCGGCCTGGCCAGGCCCGACCCGGCCGGGGGTCACAATTACTGTGACACGGTCGCTCACACGAACGACCACAGGAGCACGGACATGGCCATGGCACTTCGGCGAACCGACCTCCTCGAGGATCCCGGGCTCCGCGGGCGCTCATTTGCCGAGGCATGGACCGACCGGATCGAGAGCTGGCTGGTCGAGCTGTTCGACGAGGCCGGCGGCAACGAGGGTGGTTTCGCACTCGTCGCCGTCGGTGGCCAGGGTCGGCGCGAGATGGCTCCACAGTCCGATCTCGATCTACTCCTGCTCCATGACCCGGCCACCGCTCCGACGGAGGTGGCCGAGATGCTCTGGTACCCGATCTGGGACACAGGGCTGAAGCTCGGCCATGCCGTGCGCAGTGTGCGAGACACACTCGCCCTCGCCGCGGAGGACCTGGAGACGGCCACGGCGCTGCTCTCCGCCCGTCACTTGTGTGGCGATCCGGAACTGACCACGGAGCTCGCCGAGCGTTCCCGGTCGGCCTGGCGCAAGAAGGGCCGCCGATGGCTCGGTGAGTTGTCCAGGGCCACCAGGGAGCGTCACGCCGAAGCCGGGGAGGTGGCCTTCTCGCTCGAGCCCGACCTGAAGGAGGGCAGGGGCGGACTCCGCGATGTTCACGTCCTCGGTTGGGCCGCAGCCGCCGGCGCACCGATCGACGAGCACCTCTCCGGCGGCCTGGTGGAAGAGCATGACGCGCTGCTGGACGTTCGCGTCGAGCTGCACCGGATCCAGGGAAGGGCCGGCGATCGTCTCCTGCTCCAGGAACAGGACGCGATCGCCGCCAAGCTCGGTGACGTCGACGCCGATGCCCTCATGGCTCGTGTAGCCGCCGCAGGTGGAGAGATCGCCTTTGTCTCCGACGAGGCGTGGCACGACATAGACAACAGCCTCGACGACACATTCTTCGGTCGGCTCCGACGCAGCCGGACCAGTGAGCCGGGCCTGGAGGTGAGCGATGGCAGGGTCTCGCTTGTCGACGAACTCAACCCGGTGAACGATCCGTTCGAGGTGTTGCGGGTGGCGAACCTCGCTGCCCGTGACCGGCTCAGGGTGTCGGCCACCACCCTCGATGCCCTGGCCACCGCGCCGGCGCCTCCCGATCCCTGGCCGCCCACGGCCCGGGATTCATTCTGTGAGCTGCTGCTGAGCGGACCAGCGGCCGTGACGGTCATCGAGATGCTCGAGCGTCACGGACTCTGGACACGCCTGCTTCCCGAATGGGCGCCGACTGTGCGACGCCTGCAACGCAACGCATACCACCGCTTCACGGTCGACCGTCACCTGCTGGAGACGGTCGCCGAGGCGGCTGGGTTGTCCAACCTGGTTCCACGGCCCGACCTGCTGGTAATGGGTGCGCTGCTGCACGACATCGGAAAGGGCTATCCGGAGCTCGGCGACCACTCGGTATGTGGAGCGCGCATGGCCCACGACATCGCGGATCGGATGGGTTTCTCCGAGGAGGACGCCTCCACCGTCGAGTCACTGGTGCGACACCACCTGCTCCTTCCCGACGTAGCGACGCGACGCGACCTGTCGGACCCGGCGACCCTCGAGTTCGTGGCCGGTGAAGCTGGGACCATCGAACGGGTATCGCTGCTCCGGGCGCTGACCGAGGCGGACTCGTTGGCCACGGGGCCGTCCGCCTGGTCGCCGTGGAAGGCCGGTCTCCTGGACACCTTGGCAGCGAGAACCATCGAGGTGATCGAGGGCGGGGCCGAGAGCCATGGAGCGAAAGAGGACTTCCCGACCCCGCGTCAACTCGAGTTGCTCGAACGCGGTGGAACGGGGCTGATTGCCGAGGGCGACCGCATCACAGTGGTGACCGAGGACCGACCGGGGGTGTTCTTCCGGGTGGCTGGCGCCTTGGCGATACACGGACTGGACGTGGTGGAGGCCAGGATCCACTCCGAGGGCGACCATGTGCTCGATGAGTTCACGGTGCGGGCCGGCCCCACGGGGATGGTGCCCTGGGATCGTGTCGGTGACGACGTCGTGCGGGTTCTCGAGGGTCGGTTGGCGCTCCAGGTCCGCGTAGAGGAAAGAGCGAAGTCACACACTCGCCGCCAACACGGCGAGGTCCATCAGTTCGCGCCCTCCGTCAAGTTCGACAACGGTGGGAGCGCTGCCGGCAGCGTCGTAGAGGTTGTCGGTCCCAACAGCATCGGACTCCTCTACCGGCTGGCCCGGGCTCTCAGCGAGTTCAACCTCAACATCACCGGGGCCCGCATCCACACCATGGGTCCCGACGTGGTCGACGCGTTCTACGTCAGCCTTCCCGACGGTGGCCGACTCGAGGACGAGGATCTCCAGAGTGAGGTTCGACGGTCCCTTCTCAACGCATTGGACCACTGGGGCTGAAGGCCTGGTTGTGGCTCAGGGCTGGTCACGCAGAAAGTCCTCGACCTCGGAGACCAGGGAATCCACAGACCCCAGCGCCACGCCGTCGGAGTCGTAGGCCGCCTCCAGCCGTACAAGGTAGGCCGCGGTCTCCTCGTCCTCGGCAACCAGGGCATCCAACTCGGTGGCGTACTGCGCCGCGGCCTTCACCAGTGCCGAGTTGTCCACCTCCACGCCGAGGATCTGCGCCACCTGGTCCACCAGGGACAGGGCGCCGATCGGCGAGCGAACACCGGCCGCATAGCCGGGCAGGGCCGCCCACAGGCCGAGGGACTCGAGGCCGCGTTCGTTCGCTGTCTCCTGGAGCGCGCTCGGTATTCCGGTGGGGCCTGCATATTCGGAACGCGGTAGGTCCAGGGACTCGATGATCTGGGGGTCATGGACCGCGCTGAACACCGGAACAGCGCGGGTGTGGGGCACCTCGGAGAGCATGGCGCCCAGGGTGATGATGGTGGAGCAACCCAGTTCGTCGGCGGCGTCGACCAACTCGTTGCAGTACAGGGGCCATCTGAAGTGGGGCTCCGGTCCGCGCACGAGCACCACGGAGATGGATCCTGTCGGGCTGCACCAGCCGAGCTCGGTCTCGGGCCAATCGAGGGGGCCGGGGATGCCGTCCTCGACGCGGACATCGGGACGACACACCGTGAAGTCGACGAACTCGTCGGGGTCGATCGTGGCGAACCGTTGAGCTCCCCAGCGCTCCCACAAGTGGTCGACCGCTCCGCTGGCGGCGTCCGCAGCGTCGTTCCAACCGGTGAAGGCGGCGACCATCACGGTGCGGGTGGAGCCGGTGACGGCGGGTCCCGGACGGCTGTGCCAATGAAGGTGCCCCACATCTCTCACCGTACCGGTGAGCCCCGCGAACCTGGCGTCGCGGCTCTGTCCGCGGGCGGCGGGACTCCTAGGCTGGTGCGATGACCAGCGATGCCTGCACCATCGAGGAGTGCCACGAGGTGACCGACGAGCTCGTGTCGGCCATGGCCCGTCTCGTGCCCCAGCTCTCGTCGTCGTCCCCACCTCCCGATGGCGAAGTTCTGGCCACCATCGTGGAGTCGCCGGCCTGCCATCTGTTGCTGGCCCGCGACGGCACCGGCATCCTGGGTTCGTTGACTCTGGTCGTGTTCCCGATTCCCACCGGCATCAGGGCGTGGATCGAGGACGTCGTGGTAGACGGCGACGCCCGCGGAAAGGGTGTCGGTGATGCCCTGAACCGTTACGCCGTGGAGTTGGCGGACAGTCTTGGCGCCAGGACCGTCGACCTCACTTCGAGGCCGACCCGGGAGTCCGCCAACCGTCTCTACCAGAAGATCGGGTTCGTGCAGCGCGACACCAACGTGTACCGGTTCAAGCCCTGAGCCGGCACAGGACGTAGCCTGAGCCGATGAGCGAAATGAACGACAGGACCGCTCCCCCGGGTGAGGATACCGGCCCGACCGATCCGGCGGAAGCTGGTCCGGGTGCAGTCGTGCCCGGGACGCGCAGGTCGCTGGAAGCAGTGCCGTCATCCGCTGAACAGGACGAGCAGTACGTCGACTCGCCGGCGGGCTTCGGTACCACCGTGGCCTCGGTCTGGGCGTGGTTCGTGTTCGGGTCCTGTGTCCTGTTGTGGGTTCCGATGATGGCCATCACCTGGCTGGTGACCCTTCCCTTCGATCGGGCCAGATGGTGGACCGGCTATCTCTACCGCAAGATGCCGGTCGTGGTGGAGAAGCTGAATCCCCTGTGGCACTTCCGGGTCACAGGCGATCTACCGGAGGACCCCCGAAACCCGTATGTGGTGGTGTCCAACCACGAGTCGTTCGTCGACATCCTCCTGATCAGCCAGCTGCCCTGGGAGATGAAATGGCTGTCCAAGAAGGAGATGTTCAAGATCCCCGTCGCCGGGTGGCTCATGTACCTGTCCGGCGACATCCCCCTGGAGCGCGGCGACCGCGAGAGTGCCCAGAAGGCGATGGGCCTGTGCAAGGTCGTTCTGGACCGGCGCGTCTCGGTGATGATCTTCCCAGAGGGCACGAGGTCAACGACGCTGGACATGCGGCCGTTCAAGGATGGAGCGTTCCGCCTGGCCATCGAGACCCAGCTGCCGATCCTTCCCCTGGTCGTGCAGGGAACACAGCGCGCGCTGCGCAAGCATGACTGGCGTTTCGGTCATGCGGATGCGCAGGTACACGTGATGGAGCCCATCGCAACCGAAGGACTGACGCTCGATGACGTCGATGACCTACGCGACGAGGTTGCCGGCCTGATTCTCGCCGAACGGGACGCACTGCGAGCCGCAGCGGCCTGAAACCGGGGTCAGTCGGTCGTTTGACGTCGGTGTGGTCGTGGGCGTGGGGCCCCGGTCAGCCGAGGGCGGTGTCTCCTGATCCGACCGGCGCTCTCCGGCACGGACTGACGACCCACCGGGCCCTCCCCGCGGGCAATGCTGATCAGGTCGTCCAGTCCCACGTCGCGAGCGTGGCGCCGGCGCACGGCATCGGGGTTGTCCGGTGGAACCATCATCCGTAGACCCCCCGGGTGCGATCGGAACACCAGGGGTGTCGCCAGGTCGAGGGCCTCGCCGTCGATCCCGGCGTAGGCCGTTCCGCCGCGTGAGTCCACCTGGAACCGCTCGGCGCTGAACTCGTGCCACGAGGGACTGCGGCGCTGGGCGCCGAGGGCCGAGAGCGCCACCAGCCCGGCGGCGTCGGTGCCCGTGGCCGTCGACACCGCGAAGACACCCAGACGGCCGGTGTCCACCGCCCGTCGCTGGCCCATGTCGGAAGTCCCGTTCAGTACGTACGGGTTGTTGGACACCATGACCAGGAACGCGCCGGTGACCACGGACCCGTCCAGGTCGGAGAAGCTCAGATCGAACGGCTCCGACTGCGATCCGAGCAGCTCCGGAAGCGACTCGAACATGGTCGCAGCCTTGTTGTCTCGGTAGTTCTCGTCCTGAACCACCGTGGCGTACACGCCCAATGAGACGTTGTTGACGAACAGCCGGCTCCGGCCGTCGCTCTCGACAGTGGCGTAGTCGACCCGGCGCTCCAGGCCGGAGGTGAACCCGGCGAGACCAGCGGGCGGGTCGTCGCGGTCCAGCCCGAGGTCGAGGGCGAAGTGGTTCCGAGTTCCGGCCGCCACGCACACGAAAGGAAGCCCTGCCTCGATGGCCACCGAGGCCACGAGCGCCTGGCTGCCGTCGCCCCCGGCCATGCCCAGGCAGTCGGCACCATTATCGATCGCCCCGCGGGCGAGCTCCTCCAGGTCGAGGCCATCGGCCAACATCACGACGTCCACGCCCAGCGCTCGTGCACGCTCGTCCAGTCCGAACCGGGCCACCTTCCCGCCTCCGGACCACGGGTTGCACAGGAGCACAGGACGCAGCGGAGCCTGCGTGCGCACGAATACAGTGGAGTGACCCGAACTCACTGCGATTCGAGCAGCGATCGTGGCGACGGCCGCAGCGATTGCCACTGCGCCCAATCGGGCGACCGCGGTCGAGGCGTCGACTGCGCTGGCCAATGCCCAGATGACGAGCGCCACCCCGGCAACGATCCCGCCGACACCTACAGCTCTGCGTGGCCACCCCGAGGTTGCGAAGAACCAACCGCCACCGCCTGCCAGCGCCAGCCCGAGCACGGCTAGCAGGGCGTAGGCGAGGTTCTCGATGAGGATCCCCAGCACCAACAGCACGGTTACTGCGCCCGCCCCCAGTGCCGTGACCGCGGCCGCTCGGTGGTGACTACGGACCCGCTTCATGGCCCGGCCGGTTCACGGCGAGCCGGCTGGCAATGACGCCGCCCCCGGCTCCACGATGCATCAGTCATGGCGGCTACTGTACGCCCGCAGCACCGACCCGGAGGCCCCTTGGAATCATCAACCTCAGCCGGAGAGGACTCCCGAGGCGGCCGCGCCGACCGCGGGGTCATCGAACGTTGGGTTCCCGGAATCCGAGTGGCCCGAACCTACAAACGGGGGTGGTTGCGGCCGGACCTCGTGGCCGGAGTGGTGCTGGCCGCCATCCTCGTTCCCCAAGGAATGGCATATGCCGAACTGGCCGGTCTACCGGCCGTCAACGGCCTCTACTGCACGATCGCCTGCATCGTGGGCTACGCGTTGTTCGGACCGTCGCGCACGCTCGTCCTCGGGCCCGATTCGTCGATCTCGCCACTTATCCTGGCGGCGATCGTGCCCCTCATGGTGACCGACGACCCGGCGGAGGCCGTGGCACTGGCGGCGATGTTGGCGCTACTGGTGGGCCTCATACAGATCGGGTTGGGGCTCGGTCGTCTCGGCTTCGTGGCCGACCTCCTGTCGAAGGAGGTCCAGGTCGGCTACATGAACGGCCTCGGTGTGATCATCGTGGTGTCCCAGCTGCCGAAGCTCTTCGGATTCTCCACCGATGCCGATGGGTTCGTAGAAGAGGTCCAGGCCTTTTTCGCCGGACTGGACGATACCAATGGCGCATCGCTGGCGATCGGGCTCGGCACCCTCGCTGTTCTGCTCGTCCTGCCGTTGATCACCCGCCGCGTGCCGGCGGTACTGGCGGCGGTACTCGCGGCCACGGTTGCCTCCTGGGCATTCGGTCTCTCGGGTGAAGGTGTCGACACGGTCGGGGTGCTGCCCAATGGGGTGCCGACGCCGTCGGTGCCCTGGGTCGGCTGGGATGAATTGGCACCGTTGGCCTTGGCCGCCCTGGGAATCAGCCTGGTGGCCCTCACCGACACCATTGCTCTGGCCTCCAGCTTCGCGGCTCGTCATGGCGACGACGTAGAGGCAGACCAGGAGATGATCGGGATGGGTGGCGCCAATCTTTTCTCATCGGTGTTCTCTGGATTCGCGGTCTCCTCGAGTAGTTCTCGCACGGTGGTCGGGGAGTCGGCCGGGGCGCGTACCCAGCTGGCACCACTCGCCGGAGCCGGCATCGTGGCCCTGCTCCTGCTGGTGTTCAACGGACTCCTGGCCGACCTGCCCCAGCCGACGCTGGCCGCGGTGGTGATTGCTGCCGCGGTCTCACTGATCGACCTGCCGGCGTTGCGTCGTTTCGCCGCAGTCAGGCAGTCAGCGTTCTGGTTGTCGGTGATTGCCACTGTGGGCGTGATCCTGTTGGGGGTACTGCCCGGAATCGGCCTGGCGGTTCTCCTCTCGGTGCTGGCGTTCTTCCGCCGGAGTTGGTGGCCCCAGGGTGAGGTCCTGGGCCGTGACGCGGCGACCGGCATATGGCACAGCCTCGATGCCTACCCGGACGCGACTCGAGCGCGAGAACGTCGTGGTGTACCGCTGGGAGGCACCTCTGTTCTTCGCCAACGCCGGTATGTTCCGTGAGCAGATACGTCGTCTGGTGCGGTCCAGGCATCCCAGGTGGGTCGTCCTGCAGTGCGAGGCCATGACCGATATCGACGTGACCGCGGCCGACGTTCTGCGGGATCTGGACCGTGAGCTCAACGAACAGGGAGTTCACATTGCCTTCGTCGAGCTGCGGTCCCGACTGGTGGATCGCATCGAGCGTTATGGCCTGCACGAGGAGCTTCCCGAGGAGCACTTCTTCCCCTCGCTCGAGGCCGCCCTGACCCACATCTTGCTGAACGGGGCCGACGGGTCGGACGGAGCCGGCTAGGCGCTCGATGCCTCGGGCGCAGAGGTAGCGTCCGGCGGAGCGCCATCGGAACGGGCGTCGTGCGAACTACTGAACGATCGTCCCGGGTCATCCTCCTCCCGCAGGCGCGGAGCGGAGAACCGGCCGGGCTTGATCCCCTCCTTGTCGGCATAGAACGAGCGGATCAGGTCCATGTCCGAGCTGACGTCACCGGTGGGGAGTATCGAGGGTCCGAACCCGCTGCTGCGGGTCGTCCTGTCGACGTAGGAGAGCTGGATGGGCACCTGGGCCTCGCGGGCGATGCGGTAGAAGCCGGACTTCCAGTAGTCGACCTTGCCGCGGGTGGCCTCGGCGGGCACGATCACCATGAGGTCCGGGTTGCTGCGAAGGAGTTCCACCATCTGGCCGACGAGGTCACCGCCGGCTGACCTCTCGACCGCCACACCGCCCAGGCGTCGGAAGATGGGGGCGAACGGGCCGACGAACATCTCGCGCTTGCCGAGCCACTTGACGTCCAGGTTGTTGTAGCGGGCGCTGGCCAGCATCGCCGGGAAGTCCCAGTTGCTGGTGTGGGGCGCCGCGATCACCACACACGGGGTGGGTATTTCGTGGTCGAGCCTGACCGTCTTCCATCGGAACAGAAGCGACCAGAGACGACAGAGCAGGTTGACGATCACAGTTCAAGCTACGTCGGAATTGCCCCCGGGTCGCGTTCCCCAGCTGACAGGGCACTCAAGCAGCGCTCAGCCGACTGATCCCGTCTCCGTCCAGGACGATTGGCTCACCGTTCTCATCCGCGTTGATCGACACCACCCGGTCACCGGAGACCCCCAACCGGGCGGCACCGCCATCGGGCAGAAGCGCCCACAGCTCGCCATCGCAGTAGTCGGAGAACAGATAGGCGCCGCCCAACTCGCCCAGTGTTGCGGCCCGGTACAGGAAGCCCCCCGATATGGAGCACCGTCCGTTGTGGTCATACGTGTGCACGGGATCGACGATCGGGGCATCGTCGTTCGGCCACGACCGTTCGGGGCCGGAGTCCTCGAACTCCTCGTCACCCTCGAAACGGTCCCAACCCAGGTCGGCACCGCGCCCGGTGCCATCGGCTGCGAGCAGGACCGACACCTCCTCCACGCGGCTCTGGCCCACGTCGGCCACCCACAGGTCGCCGGTCCCGGCATCGAAGGCGATCCGCCAGGGATTGCGGACGCCGCGGGCCCATATCAACGGCTCGGCCTCATCGCCGGATTCATCGGTGCCGTCGGCATAGGGGTTGTCGTCAGGGACGAGATCGCTGCCGCTGCCGTCGAGGGCGGGGTCCAGCCGGAGGATCTTGCCCAGAAGGGTGTCGAGGCGCTGTGCCCGCCCGCCGGGGTCGCCGCCCGATCCGCCGTCCCCGGTGCCGATCCACAGCTTGTCGTCGGGACCCCAGGCCAGATCGCCACCGTTGTGGTTGGGGAACGGCTGGTCGATCACCAGGAGCTCCCGTGGGTCGCCTCCCGCGAGGGAACCGGGCTCGCCCTCGAGAGGGATCTCCAGCACCACGGTGGCGCCGTCCTCGGCGCGGGTGTGGTTGAGGTACATGTGTTCCCCGGCGGGATCGGTGGTGATCCCCAGGAGTCCCTTCTCGGAGTCGGTACTGCCGACCTCGTCACGCAGGTCCGCCACGGTCCCTACCACCTCGTACCCCCCGGACCCGTCGGCGGTCAGTTCCTTGACGGTTCCCGCCCGCTCGGCCACCAGCAGCGACGTACCCAGCGGGTGCGCGTCCATGGGGGCGTCCACGTCGGCTCCGGTGTCCACCAGTGCCAGCGAGGTCGAGGTCTGCACCAGGGGCGATTCTGCGGCCGGGTTGTCGGCAGGCTCCGCTCCGTTGTGGGAGGCACATGCCCACATGAGGAGCGACGAAGCGAGCACCCACAGGCCCGTGGCGCGCAGGGAGCGGTTCATCCGTCAGCCTTCTCGCGCATGCGGCGGATGACGCCCTCCTGCATGACCGATGCCACCAACTCTCCCTCCTGGGTGAATACGAGACCCCGTCCGAGTCCACGGCCGTGCGACGCGCTGGGCGTGTCCTGTGCGTACAGGAGCCATTCGTCGCTGCGGAACGGCCGGTGGAACCACATGGCGTGATCCAGCGACGCCATGAACACACTGCCGGCGACGAAGGATGCTCCGTGCGGCTGGAGTGTGGTGTCCAACAGGGACATGTCGGAGGCGTACGTGAGCACGCAGATGTGCAGTACCGGGTCATCGGGAAGTGTGCCGTTGGCCTTCAACCAGATGTTCTGGAACGGGGGCAGGCTCTCGTTGCGTTCCCAGGGACTGGCCTCGCAGTACCGGGTGTCGATGGGGCGGGGGCGGTCGTACCACTCGCCGATCTGGTCCTTGAATGGCGCCATCCGGGAGCGGAAGTCGGGGAGTGATGCCGGCTCGGGCAGGCCGACCGGCGCCGGGAACTGGTGCTCGAAGCCGTCCTCGTAGAGCCCGAAGCTGGCCGACAGGTGAAAGATCGGGCGACCGTGCTGGATGGCCTGGCACCCGACGGGTCACGTAGCTGCGTCCGTCGCGGATCCGGTCCACCTCGTAGACGATGGGCACCCTGGGGTCGCCACCACGAAGGAAGTAGGCGTGCAGCGAGTGGACATGAAGGTCGCTGTGAACCGTCCTGGCCGCGGCGACGAGAGCCTGCCCAGCGACCTGTCCGCCGTATACGCGCTGGCGATCCTCGTCCGGGCTGTTGCCCCTGAAGATGTTGTCCTCGATCTGCTCCAGGTCCAGGAGATCGATCAGGCCGTCCACCGCGCGCTGGTTCACCAAGGCATTCTCGTCCACAACCACAGGCCCGTGGTGATCGGGCGGATCCCGATCGCAAACGCGTTCGGATCGTGCTGGGGGTTCCAGGGGTGTGCTCCGGTAGGCTCGACAGCGTGAAGGTCACCTCCGCCTCCCTGCGGGAACACGCCCGCTCCGACGAGGGCCGCAAACAGCTCCGCTACGCGGGTGTGTCCCTCGTGTTCGTTCCGCTGGGCCAGGTCCTCATCCAGCTGTTCGGGGCGCTCCTGTTCACCACGGACAGTGGCGGTGTCCCGGAGACGCAACTGGGTGGCGGCCTCCATCGCCGGCGCCGCGGTGCTGACCGTTCCCAACTTCTTCGCCAACAAGCACTGGGTCTGGAGAGACACGTCCAAGGACAACCTGCGCACGCAGGTGGTTGTGTTCTGGGTCGCCGCGATGCTCGGTGTCGGATTGGCGACACTGCTCACCTACGCGGTCGACGTGGCGATCGACGGTCACGGGATCGGGGAGAAGCTCGCGGTGTTCATCGCCCAGCTCACCGGGTTCGGAATCGTGTGGCTGGCCAGGTACTTCATCCTCGACCGGTGGTTGTTCAAGGTCACCCACCACGGCGACGAACCGACCGAGGACGATCTCGACATGATGCACGGCGACCTCCCGGTCTGACCACCCCACCGTGCCTGCCGAGATGGACGAAGCCCTGAGGGTCCACGCCGAGGGTGCACGCGGGTTCATGCCCCCTGACGAGGGCCTGGCCCTCTACGCCGCCGCGGTCGATGCGTCCCGGTCTGTTCCCGACGCACCCCTGGTCGAAGTCGGCACGTACTGCGGGAAGTCCACCGTGTACCTGGGGGCCGCCGCGAGGGATGTGGGTGCGGTGGTGGTGACCGTTGATCATCACCGCGGTTCGGAGGAGAACCAGCCCGGTTGGGAGTGGCACGAGCCCGACCTCGTCGACGATGAACTCGGCGTGATGGACACCCTGCCCAGCTTTCGCCGCAACATGTTCTCCGCCGGACTCGAGGACGTGGTGGTGGCGGTTGTCGGTGACTCACCGACCGTGGCGCGTTGGTGGTCTACCCCTGCTGCTCTTGTGTTCATCGACGGAGGGCACGGAGAGGATCCTGCCAGGGTGGACTTCACCTGTTGGGCGCCGATGGTGGCCGAGGGAGGCCTCCTCGCCATCCATGACGTGTTCCCCGACCCTGCCGATGGCGGGAGACCGCCGTACGAACAGATCTACCTGCCAGCCCTGGCCTCGGGCCGATTCGAGGACCTCACCTCGGTCGGGTCCCTCCGGGTCCTGCGCTGCGTTGCGGCGCCGTAGACACACAGCACCTGCTCCCATATACGCCAGGCGAGAACGCCGACGGCGACCGACGCGACCACCAGCGCAGCCGGGGGTAGGTGTTCGGCAAGGGCGGGGTACACCTGCCAATGGGTGAGGTAGATCCACAGCGAGGCACTGCCGATGGCTCCCACCGCAGGCGCCAGGAATCGGGGTAGGGGGACCTCGCGCACCCAGATGATCGCCAGCAGCGCCAAGGCCACCACTACTTCGCGGCCGGGGTCACCGAACCATCCCGGCACGGCCACGGCCGCCACGGCGGACACCATCAGCCGCTGCGTGGTGCTGGCGGCTCGATGTGCGGCCCACCCCAGAAGGAACAACCACACGACTCCGGTCGCCAGGTTGACCTGTCTGAACTCGGGGCCGTACTCGATCACGCGGAACCGCAACGTGAGCGAGGCCAGGGTCAGAGCCAGCGGGAGCGCGAACGGCAAGCGCCGGTTGAGTCGCCGAACCGCGGGCACGCTGAAGAGCACCGCAGCCACCACCAGGATCTGGACGAGGGCCTCGACGTACCAGTAGCGCCAGGTGTCTCCCCAGCGGGCGGGACCTGTGAAGCTGTTGGCGAACGCCACGTTCCACCAGCTGTAGCCACCGCCGAGCGCAACCACCACCGCGAGCCAGAGGGCCGTCGGAACCGCCACGTTCGCTGCCGCTGAGAACAGTCGGGTCCATCGTTGGTCGCGCTGCGCCGCGGTCAGTGGGAAACGACTGAAGTTCTGGCCGCTCAGGGCCATGAGCACATGGGCCCCTCCGCCGATGACCAGCAGGTCTACGTGCCGGCCCACCACCAGCAGGATCCCCAGGGCACGGAGAACGGCACCCACCTCCACACGGGCTAGACGGCGCGGTGCCCGGGTCGTAGCGGCGAGGTCCTCGACGGAGCGCAGGTGCCAGTCGGTGGGAAGGTGACCGATGGCGATCTCCAGGTCCATGGAGAACTCGACGTAGGAGAGCGAGTCACCGCCGAGGTCCACGAAGGTGGCGGTGGGGCCGACGCTCCGACTGGGGAAGTGTCGGCGGTACACGTCGATGACCCGGGTCCCTCCCACGGTTGGGACACCGTCGGCGACAAGGGCCTCATCGACGAGAGGGTTCCCGTCGATGATTGCGGCGACGGCGGTGAGATCGACCTTGCCGCTGGCCGTCAGGGGCAGCTCGTGCAGGCATACGACCCGCACCGACGAGCGAGGCAGTCCGGTCTGCTCCGTGATCAGACTCGTGGCCGCAGGGATGTTCCCGGCGTCCTCCACGGCCACCCCGATGGACTCGGCTACGGCTACACACGTTGCGTCGACTCCCTGGCGCGACAACACCGACTCGAGGTGGTCGAGGTCCACGCGCAACCCGAACGGCTTGGCGAAGCGGCCCGTTCGCCCCACGATCTCCCACAGGCCGTCGTCGGCCCGGCGGGCGAGGTCACCGGTGTACAACTCCTGCACCGTTCGCCCCAGGGTCAGATCCTGGGGGCTGTCTGCGTAGCCGAGCATGACGTTCGGTCCGCTGTAGACGAGTTCGCCCACCACCGTGTCCGGGGCCCCGGTCGGTGCGGTATCGGTATCGGCGAGACGGAATGCGCCCCCCGGAATGGGGACGCCGATGGCCCCGGGCCGCTCGGCGGTCATCGTCGGGGGCAGCCACGCCATCCTCGCGGTTGCCTCGGTCTGTCCGTACATCACGACGAAGTCGAAGCTCCGCCTTCTCCCGAGGTCGGCCCACCGGCGCACGGCCTCGGGGTCCATACGGCCGCCGGCCTGGGTGATCGTGCGCAGCGTTCGGGGAAGTACTGCCTTGGGGTCGCCGCGATCGAGCAGCGTGAAGGTGTGGGGGACCCCGGCGAAGCTCGTGACCCCCGAGCGGTCCGCCAGTTCCCAACAACAGGGGTCGACCACGCCGGCGTCGGTGAGCACTACCGCCGCTCCTGCCAACAGGTGTGAGTGCAGCACGGAGAGCCCGTAGCTGTAGTGCAGGGGAAGTGTCGCCAGAGCCCGGTCCGTCGACTCGATCCCCAGGAAGTCGACTATCGAGGCAGCGTTGGATCGCAGGTTCTCGTGTGAGAGCCGAACCAGTTTGGGGGATCCGGTGGTACCGGACGTGGTCAACAGCAACGCCAGGTCGGGGTGCAGGTCGGTCGTAGGGACGTCGGTGATACGCCAATCCGAATCGGGGGTCCGGATGAGACCGGGTCGGAACCGTTCCTCCAGGGTGGCGTGCAGAGCGTCGTCGGCAGCGGGAACGAGCAGAACGGGGTGCCCCGCCTTCATGGCCCCGAGGTAGTCGACGACCGTTCCCAGGTCGTTGAGCGCCCTCACGAGCGCCAGTCGGCGGGGTCCGCGGAGCAGGTCTGCGGTCGCCGAGATCCGTTCCTCCAACTGGGAATGGGTGATGTTGCCGTGCGCCGTGATGATCGCCGGAGCGCCGGGCTCGCCCATGGGCCCTATGGCCGGCGAGCCGGAAGCGGGGATCGGCTGGGGGCCGCGTCGGGCAGTCGGCGGTGGGGTCCGGGTGGGCACCGCCACACAATATTAGGCACGCCTAACATGTCAAGAATCCAGGCGCCCGTGTGGCCGAATACCTATCCGCCAAGTATCGGTCAGTCGGTGATGCCTGGCGGGCGGGGCCGACGAACGTCACCGCCGTGTGCCTTGGCCATGGCCACCCGGTCGTGGCCCGCTGCCCGTCGGGTGTATCGCGCCTTGCGGGAGCGCCACCACACGAACACCCCCATGCCCACGATCACCATGCAGACCATGATGAACAGCGCCAACTGCTGCCAGCCGCCGCGATCGCCGGGTCCGGCAGGTTCGACGCCGGAGTTGGGCAGGGGGATTATGCGACCGAGGTCTCCGTTGGCCTCGGGAAGCGTGGTGGTGATGATTGGAGCTGCCGTCGTCGGTGGCGGATCCTGGCTACCGGTCGCTGCGAGCGTGGACGCGGATCCGCCCCCCCACAGCACGCAGGCAACAACAACGCCTGCCAGGGATGTGACGGCCAGGGATGTGACGGCCAGGGACCTGATGGGAAAGTGGGCGTTGGGCCGCGGTCGGCGCATCGTCGGTCAGGCTTCGACGCCGTCGTGGCCCACGGTCGAATCAACGTCGACAACGGCCGGGAGGTCGTCATGGTGCACGAACAACCGTGATGCCGGCGACGCTCCGACGAGGGCGTCGGCAGCCAGGATGATCGCCGACGCGGTGTATGTGGACTGCTCGCCGCCGGGGAAGTGGACCTCTTCGGGGATCACGATCCCCGTCCAGTAACGGTCCTCCTCGGAGCGCAGCTTCTGGGACCATCCGAACAACCGGTGTGCCCACTCGTCCTCGCCCACCGCCAGGTGGGCCATGGCGCACTCGCAGGTCTCCGCGGCGGTGATCCAGGGGCGATCGGACACGCATCGCACACCCCATCCGTCCATGACGAACGCCTCGCGCCGGTGAGCCAGTCGTTCGCGCCCGGCATCGCCCAGTACGGCTCCGGTCAGCACGGGGTAGTACCAGTCCATTGCCCACCGGTGCTTGGGAGCGAAGGCATCGGGTTCGTCGCGCACCGTGGTCAGGAGCCGCGCAGCGGAGCGGCGCCAGGTGGGCCGTTCGTGGCCCAGCTCCTCGGCCACCGCAATGGCGCAGCGAAGGCTGTGTCCGATCGAGGACGACCCCGTGAGTAGGGCGAAGGTCCATGGAGTGCCGTCGGAGTGGCGCGCCCAGAGCACCTCTCCGCGGTGTGTCTGGAGTCCGCGCACGAACTCCACCGCCGCTTCGACCATGGGCCACATGGACTCCAACGCGCCGCGATCGCGGTACAACAGCCAGTGGTACCAGACGCCTGCGGCGACGTATGCGATGCAGTTGGCGTCCAGCTTGTCCTGTTCGACACGGTCGGCGAGGTAGTACTGGTGCCACGAGCCGTCGGGGCGCTGGGTCTTCTGAAGCCACTCGAACCCGGCCTCGGCCTCCTGTCGGCGACCGCCGAGCATGAGGGCCATGAGAGCCTCGGTGTGGTTCCAGGGGTCGGCATGTCCGCCGGGGAACCAGGGAACCATGCCCGACTCGAGCTGCCACTCGGCGATGGCGTCGACGGTTGTCTGCAACTGAGCTGCCGTCACCACGCCCTGGAGATCGGCCAGAAAGTTGGGCTCGTCAGGCACGGGCGGTCTCCTTGGCCGAGGGTGCCCCGGGCTGTTCGGCCCCCGCCTTCTTGCGGGCGTAGACCACGACGCTCTTGCCGAGAACCGGGCTCAGCACGGTCTCGGCGGCGCGGGTCACCGCGGGCTGGGAGACCATGTCCCAGACCAACAGCTCGTGGTAGGCGCGGACGAGCGGATGGGAGTCGTTCGTGGGGCCGACGAGGCAGCGCAGCCACCAGTAGGGCGCGTGCAGGGCATGGACGCGGTGGGAGTCCTCGACATCCAAGCCGGCGCTCTCGAGGCGTCGGCGCAGCTGGTCCTCCGTGTAGATCCGCACATGGCCGCCGGGGGACAGTGGTGCGTGGTACTCGGCGGACAGCGCCCAGCAGATCTTCTCGGGCAACCACGACGGCACGGTTGCAGCCATGGTGGCCCCGGGCTTCAGCACCCGCTGGAGCTCGGCCATCGCCGCGGTGTCGGCGTCGATGTGCTCGAAGACCTCGGAGCAGATGACATGGTCGAAGGTGTCATCGGCGAATGGCAGCCGCAGGGCGTCGCCGTTGATGCAGCTGGCCAGGCCCTCGGCCGGGCCCTCGCCCTCGGCCTTCATCGCCCACAGCAGGTCCCGCACAGGCGGAAGCTCGTCGAATCCGTAGTCGAGGGCGACCACACGGGCCCCGCGCCGGAAGCACTCGAAGGAGTGTCGGCCGGCACCTGCGCCCATGTCCAGCACCAGGTCGCCCTCGCCCAGGCCGAGTCGGTCGTAGTCGACGGTCAGCATTTCGAACCCATCACTTCTTGCTCGGGGGCGGCGTCACGAGAGCCGCTCGGTAGTGCTCAACGGTCTGCTCGGCGGTGTGGCGCCAACTCCATCGGTGGATAACTCGTTCCCTGCCTGCCTTGCCGATCAGCTCGGCGGCATGGGGGTCATCAAGAACCGCGAGGATGCCCCGAGCCAGATCCGATCCGTCGCCCGGCCTCACCGCGTAGCAGCTCTCGCCGTCCGGTCCAGCGACCTCGGGGAGGGCTCCACCAGTGGTGGCCACGAGTGGACAGCCGGTGCTCATCGCCTCGATGGCAGGCAGGGAGAACCCTTCGTAGAGGGACGGCACCACTGCGCAGGCGGACTCGTTGTACAGCTCCACGATCCGTTGGTCCGACACGCCGGAGACGAACTCGACCACATCGCCGAGGCCCAGTTCGGCGATGGTCCGCTGCGCGGCCGAGCCGTCCTTGAGCTTGCCCACCATCACCAGGCGGAGGTCGACCTCGGGGCGGTCGGAGCGGATCTGGGCCAGCGCCTCGAGGAGATACCGCTGACCCTTCATGGCCACGTCGGACGAGGCGGTGGAGATGATCTGATTCGGCTTGCGCTCCACATCCGCGAGGGAGTGAAAAGGTCGGGATCCACGCCGACGGGGACCACGAACAACCGGTCCGGTGAAACCCGGTGGTCGCGCACGATGTCCTCGTAGGAGTTCCTCGACACCGTTATGACCCGCCTCAGCCGCGAGGCGACGCGGGTCTGCATCTTGGTGAACGAGTACCAACGGGCCTTGCCCATTCGGGCCCAACGCGTCTCGGCATGTTCCATCTCGAGACGCCGGTCGACCGTGATCGGATGATGCACGGTGCCAAGGACGGGGAGCCCGGAGCGTTCCATGGCCAGCAGTCCGTACCCGAGACACTGGTTGTCCTGAACCAGGTCGAAGTCGTTGACCCGGCGCCGGAGGTGGTCCCATGCCCGCATGGAGAACGACAGTGGCTCGGGGAAGGTCCCGCTTGAGAACGACGTGACCTCGAGCCAGTCCCAGCGATCCTTGAGTTCCCAGAGGCCGGGCATGCGCATCGGGAAGTGGTCGTTGTAGATGTCGAGGCTTGGCAACTCGACCAGGGGAACGCGCGGGTCGAGCACCGGATAGGGCTGCCCCGAGAGAACCTCGACGTGGTGGCCGAGGTCCGACAGCGCCTTGGTCAGGTGACGGGTGTACACACCCTGCCCGCCGACGTGCGGCTTGCCCCTGTACGTGAGGTAGGCGATTCGGAGCGGATCGTCCGGGCCGGGGAGGCGCCGCCGGTCGGAGTTCTGAAGAGGGGCGACGCTGGACATGACACAACAGCGTCGCCGCGGTCAGTGGCACCGGTCAAGTACAGCGCCACCGAGCGTGATCACTCTGCTACCCGGGGCGACAGACATTCGGGGCTCCGTGCGGCGTGTGGTCCAATTGGACGGTGCGTGCACTGGTGCAGCGGGTGTCATCGGCCTCGGTTCTCGACAGGGGAGCCCAGGAGCGTCTGGGCACGATCGGGTCCGGCCTCCTCGTCCTCGTCGGCGTCACCCATTCCGATGGAGACAGCCAGGTGGCCAAGTTGGCCGGCAAGATCTGGAACCTGCGTGTATTCCCCGATGATGCCGGGGCCATGAATCGTTCGCTCGGGGATTGGAACGCCGGCGGCGAGCCGGCCGAGGTCCTGGTGGTCAGTCAGTTCACGCTCTACGGCGACACGCGCAAGGGCAGGAGACCGTCGTTCGTGGATGCGGCAGCACCCGAGCAGGCAGAGCCCCTGCTGGATGCTCTGGTGGCGGCCCTGCGGGACCTGGGAGCGGAGGTGGCGACAGGCAGATTCCGCTCTGACATGGAGGTGTCCCTCGTCAACGACGGTCCCGTCACCCTGATGATCGAGGTGTGAGCTCGCCAGCGCCTGCCGCCCGACGCAGCCTGAGATGCGCCACTCCGATCGCCAGAGCGGCCAGCACGAGGGCCGGCAGGTCACCCAGGGCCTGGGCGGGAGTGGTCGAGTCGTACAGCTCGATGCTGCGGGTGATGACGGCTTGTTCGGATACCCCGGTGCGTTGGTGGATCCCGCCGTCGGGATCCACGAACGCGGAGAACCCGGTCGGGGAGGCCTGCACCAACCACCGTCCGCTCTCGACGGAGCGCAGCTGTGATGACGCGAGTTGTTGGGTCTGGACCTGGGTGAAGGTGTAGCTGGAGCCGTTGGTCGGATTGAGTACGGCCTGACCGCCGGCCCGTACGCCTTCGCGGACCCGGCGGCTGAAGAACACCTCCCAGCTGACCACCACGGCCATGGGGCCCGCCTCGGTCTCGATCACCGACACGCCTTCGCCGGGGACCTGGTCGCGGGGTGGGATCACATCGCGGGCGAACGGTTCGAACAGCGGTCGCAGCGGCACATACTCCCCGAACGGCACGCGGCGCTCCTTGTCGAAGCGGTCGCCCAGTGTGCCATCGGGTTCCACCACCAAGATGTAGTTCTCGAAGCGGTCCGGTTCCTCGGCGTCATCGACGGCGCCGACCGCGATGGGGGCGCCGATCCTCGCGGCTTCGGCCGCGATCTCGTCGCGCCAGGGATGATCCTGGAAGTCGCCGTCGACGTTGATCGCGTTCTCGGGCCACAGCACGAGGTCCACATCGGAATCGTCGGGGATCTGTCGGGTGGCCTCAAGGTGTCGTGCGAATACCGCCGGCTCCTCGCCGGCCACGAAGGTGGTTCCCTGCGGGCCACCTCCCTGAACGGCGGCGATCGTGACCGTCCCAACCGGATCACCGATCGGCCACAGCGCGCCTGCGATCGACAGGAGGATGAGCGTAACCAGGATGCCCAGGGCGTACCGCCAACTACCACGCAGCAACAGATGCACCGCCACCCCGAGCGCCGCTACCGCCGCCCCCAGCACCAACACGCCACCCAGTCGGGCCATGGCGATCATCGGCGTGTCCACCTGTGTCATGCCGAGCAGCGACAACGGCACGCCGCCGAAAGGCGCGTGGGAGTGCAACCACTCGAACAGCACCAGTGCCGCGGGCAGGACCAGCAGCCGTCTGCGGTCCGACGGAACGAGCACCGAGGTGACAGCCACCATCGGGCCCCACGCGAAGATCACACCTATCGGGTAGCCCGGCGCCGTCAGCCCCCACATCCACAGCGTCGAGGGACCGAACCAACCGATACCCACCAGCCAACCCACGCCGAATCGCCTACCGCGTGGTGCACCGTCCAGCAGGTACAGCCACAGGGCTATTCCGGCCGGCGCCAAGGGCCACCATCCCCAGGGGGGCATGGCGAAGCACACCAGCAGGCCCGCCGACAGAGCGAGCACGGCAGTGCGGATCCTGTCGGCCATTCCCTAGATTGTCGCACCGGCGGTCTGAGGTGCCGCATCCGGGCGCTTCCCGGGTAGCGACCCGTCTCCGCTGAGAAGGTGCCACGGGTCACCGTTCGTGGTTTTGACGATTCCTTGCCGTCGCATCATCGTTGTCGGTGATGCGTCGTTCAATCACCGCCTGCCTGGCGGCGTTCACCATCGGGGTGGCGTTCGTCGCCGGATCCTGTTCCGGTTCCGACGACGCGGCGGCTACCTCCACCACCGAGCCGATCGAGAGCTACTCGGGTTACGTGGTCGACCCTCCGTCGGAGGTTGCAGCAGTCTCCCTGCCACTGGCCGACGGATCGGGCGAGTTCTCGATGGTGGCGGAGCCGGGTGGGCTCGAGATCGTGTACTTCGGATACACGTTCTGTCCCGATGTATGTCCCACCAGCATGTCGGATGTCCGGCGGGCGCTGGCCGAGCTTCCCGAGGCCGAGGCCGAGCGGGTGGGTGTCTCGGTGGTCACCGTCGATCCTGCCCGGGACACGCCGGAGGTCATCGAGTCATACGTCACCAACTTCGTCGCCGACGGCCAGGCTCTTCGCACCGAGGACGACATGGTGCTGCGTTCTGCAGCGGACGCCTTCGGTGCCAACTACAGCGTCGAGACCAATGCCGAGGGCGACGTCGAGGTGTCCCACACCGCAGAGCTCTACGCCGTGGACGATTCCGGCACCGTGGTCATGCAGTGGCCGTTCGGAACGAGCTACGAATCACTCGCACGCGATCTGCGATCCCTGCTCGGCGAGGCCGCGCAGAACTGAGATCGGACGCGACCGCCCGGATCCCCCGGGCTGTACGACAATGGAGGAACGATGATGTTCACCAAGACACACAACACGCGGCGGAGCCTTGCTGTGGCCGCTGCCGTGGCACTCGCCGCTGCGGGCCCGTTGGCTGCATGCGGCAGTGACTCCGAGGACGCCGGCTCGGCTTCCACCACCGAGGTGAGCGCCGACTCCGCGGTCACGGCGTCCGGGCAGTGGGCCCGTACCGGCACCGCCGGTGCGAACACCGCCGTCTACATGAACCTGACAGGCGGCGAGGAGGACGACGCGCTGGTGGGCGTGGCCGTGTCCTCCGATGTGGCGGCCGATGCCCAGATCCACGAGACGGTGATGGACGGTACCGACTCCTCCGAGGCGATGGAGGAGGGCGAGATGAACGAGTCCGGTGACATGGAGCCGTCCGACGCCACGGGTACCGAAGGAGAAGCGACCGAGGGAGAGGTCGAGGCTGACGACACGGGTTCCGGTGACATGGATTCCGGAGATATGGATTCCGGCTCCATGATGTCCATGCAGGAGGTCGAGAGCATCGAGATCCCTGCCGGTTCGACGGTGTCTCTCGAGCCCGGCGGTTTCCACATCATGTTGCTCGACCTCGGCGAAGACCTGGTGGTCGGTGACTCCGTCGAAGTGACGCTCACATTCGAGAGCGGCGCGGAGCAGAAGGTGACTGCCGAAGTGAGGGAAGGCTGATCGTGCGGGGACCGTCGCGGCTTCTCGCCTTACTCGCCCTCGTGCCGGCCCTGGCCGCCGGTTCGTGTGGTGAAGACGGCGCGGAATCGAGCTCCGCGGCGGTCCCCGAACTCCAGGTGGTCGACTCCGATGCCGCCGAGGGATACGACTACGACTACGTCATCCCATTCGGCACCGGACGTCGACTCGATGGCGGCGAGGAAATAGAGATCGTGCCCGCCGAGCTCAACGTCGAGGTGGGCGAGAGCATCCGGATCGTGAACGAGGACGTCCGCGGCGCCGCAGTGGGGATCTTCTGGGTCCCCGCCGAGCGGACCGTGGCCATGGAGTTCACGACCCCGGGAACACTGACCGGCGAATGCGATGTCCACCCCAGTGGCGTCTTCACCATCAACGTCGCCGAAGCCTGACCCGAGTGGTTCCGACTGCTCCTCAGGTGACTGCGTTGCGGCCCTGGCGGATGCAGGCCGGGATGCCGACCCCTCGGTAGGCGGCGCCCGCTATCCGCACCCGGTCACCGGTATCGACCCGTAGCGACTCCTCGATCCTGTCGACCAGGTCGAGGTGTCCGACGTCGTACTGGTGGAAGCCGTCGGTCCAGCGCGAGACCCGGGCCCCCAACGGTGTCGCCGACACTCCGGCGGTCGACTTCAGATCGGCCAGGAGCGCGGCGACGACCTCGGCGTCGTCCATGGCCGTTACACGCTGGTCGAGGCGGTGGCCCGTCGATGCCCGTACCACCACGTGTCGACCGTCATCCCAATGGGACCATTTGGTGGATCCCCACGACACGGCGGCAAGGAACAGACCTGCGTCGCGTGGCACCAGGTATCCGCTCGCGTCCGTTGGAGCGTCCACCTCGGAGCGGTCGAACACCAGCGTGACGAGTGCGACAGAGGCCGTCTCTATCCCGGCGAGCTCTCGTGCCGCGGTCGGCGAGGATGACGCAACCAACTCTGCGGCTGTTGCCGCTGGCGTTGTCAGCACCACCCGGTCGGCGTCCAGGTCCGCGGGCTCGATGGAAGCAATTGGGTGGCCGGCGACCAGTTCGGCGCCCCGCTCCCGGAGCTGCACCACCAGGGCGTCCACCATGGCTGACGTGCCACCTCGTAGGCCATGGAAGACAGGTCCGGTTGGCGCCGTGCCAGCTCGGCGCCGAAGCTCGTCGGTGAGGCTCCCGGGCACCCCTGCCGCTTCGGCCAACTGCGGAGTCACTGCCCGCAGGGACATTCGGTCCACGTCGCCGGCATTGATACCGCCCACCAGTGGCCCTACGACACGATCGACCAACTCGTCGCCGAACCGTTGGCGTAGGAACGTTCCCACGGCCACGTCCTCGGTGAGCGCCGGATCCTCGCGACCCACTTCGGCCGCCACTGCAGTCAGGCCGTCCTCACTCAGCAACCCGGTGGATGCCAGGTCCTCGATGTCCAGGGGGACACCGAGCACCGACCGCTGAGGGAACCATCGCAGACCGTCGGCGCTCACGACCATGGCCCGTCCGACCGCCGGCTCGGTGAACTCATCCTCGAGCCCCAGCTCGCGGCACAGATCCACAGCCTCGGGTACCCGGGCCAGGAACGCGTCGGCGGCCTCATCGATCACGATGGTGGCGCCATCGGTTAGCTCCATGGATGACGTCCGGATGAGTCCGCCGAATCGATCCGAGGCTTCCAGGAGCCGGACGCGGTCTCCCCTCTCCGTCGCCTCCCATGCCGCGGCAAGTCCTGTGATCCCGCCACCCACCACCATCACGTGGCGGCTCATCAAGCCGCCACGTCGGCCGCGGCCGCTACCCGGCGCGCGAGCGCGCGCATGACGGCCGGGTCGGTGTTGACAACCTCGGTGCGCCCGAACGCCAGCCCGGACCTCTCGGCTGCCCCTGCGGCCTCTATGTCCAGGTCGTAGAGGACCTCGAGGTGATCGGCCGTGAATCCCTGGGGCACCACCAGGAGTCCCTCGCTGCGCCCGGTGGCCGCGAGGTCGCCGACGGTCTCGAGGATGTCCGGTCCCCGCCAGGGTTCGGGCGTCCTGCCGGCCGACTGCCAGCCCAGGCCCCAACCGGTCCAGCGGTCCAGGCCTGCCAACGCCGCGATGGCCTCGGCTGATTCGTGGAGCTGGTCCGCGTAGGGGTCGTCCTGCAGCACCCGTTCGGGAAGTGAGTGTGCGGTGAAGAGCACGTGGGTCCTCTCGGGCATCGACTCGAGCGCGCTCCTGATCGCGGAGCTCTGGAAGTCGAGGAACTCGGGCTCGAGGTGCCACGAATCGATGCCCACGAAGGGCGTCGCCCCGACGGCCGCCGCGGCCCGGGAGTGGTACTGACCGACGCTGGCCGCGGAGTAGTGGGGTGCGAGAACCAGCCCCACGATCTCCTCCACGCCTTCGTGGAGTAGACCGTCGATGCCGTCCTCGATGAATGGGGCCGCGTGCTTCTGGCCCAGGTGAACGGTCCAGCGGTCCGGGTCGGTCGCGTCCAACGCTGCGGCTATGGCATCGACCTGCGATCGCGTTCGCTCGGCCATGGGTGAGATGCCGCCGATGGCCTCGTAGCGCGACACGAGGTCGTCCAGCTGCGCCGGTTCGGGAGGGCGTCCGCGTCGGATGTGGGTGTAGTACTCCTCGACGTGATCGGGGCTCTGCGGCGTGCCGTAGGCCATCACCAGGAGGCCGGCCCTCACGGGCTCGTCCCGTTGTGTATGAACTCCACCAGTGCCTCGAGTACCTCCGGATCGGTCTCCGGCATCACACCGTGTCCGAGGTTGAATACGTGGCCCCCCCTGGGGTCGCGACCGCGTTCGAGGATGTCGACGGCAGCGGGGCGTGTGGCGTCCCAACCGGCAAGAACGAGTGCGGGGTCGAGGTTGCCCTGGAGCGCAGTGCCCTCGGGTACCCGATCGCGGGCCCGGTCGAGCGGAGTGCGCCAGTCCACCCCCACGACCTCCGATCCCGCTCCGGCCATCGCTCCCAGCAGCTCACCGGTGTTCACCCCGAAGTGGATTCGGGGCACACCGAGGTCGGCGACCGCCGCTAGCACCTTCGTGCTCGCCGGCAACGCGAACCGTTCGTAGTCCCGTACCGAGAGGGCGCCGGCCCAGGAGTCGAAGAGCTGGATGGCAGAGGCGCCTGCGAGCACCTGGGAACGAAGGGAGTCGATTGCCAGTTCGGCGAGTCTGTCCAGGAGTTGGTTCCAAAGCACTTCGTCGGTGTGCATCAGCGCCTTGGTCCGGGCCCATGTTCGTGTCGGGCGCCCCTCCAGGAGATAGCTGGCCACGGTGAACGGCGCCCCTGCGAAGGCGATCAGTGGCACGGTCAGATCGCGCGCGAGGTTGCGGACCGTCTCCAGCACGTAAGGGGTGTCGGCCTCCGGGTCGAGGGGTCGGAGGCGACCGAGGTCGCCGGGCCCGGTGAATGGCCGCTCCACGACCGGGCCGACCCCCGGCTCGATGTCCACCCCGAAACCAATGGCATGCACCGGCGTCATGATGTCCGAGTAGAGGATTGCTGCGTCCACGCCGTACCGCCGTACCGGCTGCAGGGTGATCTCGGTGGCCCGGTCGACATCGGCGATGGCGTCGAGGATCGTCCCCTCGCCCCGGACCTTGCGGTACTCCGGCAGTGCCCGCCCCGCCTGGCGCATGAACCACACCGGCGTGCGCGTCACCGGCTGGCTGCGACAGGCGCGGATGAAATCGGATTGGTCGTGGGGTTCGGCGGTGGCCATCGATGCCAGTTTCGCGCCCCGACCGGGTTACGGCGACTCGGTGGATACCCTCCGGTCGGAGGTTGAGTTCCTTGCTCCATCACCCCGGAGGCAACCCATGCGTTCGATGGAGACGGTGATGGCAGTGTCGGGGTTCCTGGCCGTGGGATGTGCAAGCGGCGACCAGGCAGCCCCGACCACGACCACGACCACAGCACCGGTAACCGCCCGTACAGCTGCGGCGTGCAACTCCCTCGGCTGGGGGATCAGCCCCGGTGCCTTCTCGGGGGGAGCGGAGCTACCTGCGCAGCTCTGCGGCGTGACGTCGGCTCCATCAGGGGCGCCGGCCGTCGCCCTCTGGGTGCCCGGCGCTAACTTCGGGCCCGTGCGCAGGATGATCGATGACGACCAGGTTCCCGTGCCTTCGGGGATGGAGCAGGACGAGGCGCCGGCCAACTGGGCGGTGACGATCGTGGACGACTACGACGACGCCACGCCGCGCGTGGCCCTGGTGGTGGAGTCCCTGGGAGCGGCCGGGACGGGTCTGTCGGTACACCTCGATGCCGATCGGGCCCGGCGCCTGCGGCTGGCGTTGCGCAACGCGTTGGCCGAGATCGGTGAGGATCCCGGGCGCTGAGTCAGGTCCCGCTGATTCAGATCCTGGGGTGCGCCCGCGTGGGCTGCCCAATCGCTCACATGGGTTTCCAGTCCGGCTCGGTGCGGTTCATCGCCGCCTCGACGCCGGTCGCCATGTTGTCGGTGAACATGCCCAGTACCTGGGTGCGGTTCTCGAGCTCCATGGCGTGACGCAGCGACGGCGCGTCCACCGCCAACCACATGCCCTTCTTGGACATCCAGATTCCGTACTCGCTGTTGCGGGTCACTGACAGGGCCAGTTCCACCGTGGTATCGAGTAGCTGATCGGGTGCGACCAACCGATTGAGCATGCCGAATCGATCTGCCTCCTCCCCGGAGAAGATCCGCCCGGAGAGCATCAGCTCAGCGGCCCTCGTCGGCCCGACCACACGGGGCAGGAACCAACTGACGCCGACGTCCGCGGCCGAGAGTCCGAGGTTGTGGAACACCGCACCGAAGCGCGTGTCCGGTGTCGCCACCCGCAGGTCGGCGGCGAGCGAGAGAGCAAGCCCTCCTCCGACCGAAGCGCCGTGGGCTGCAGCTATCACCGGCTTGTCGCATTCGTGTACCGCCAGGATCATGTCCGCCAGGTGCTCCTGGGCCCGGTAGGTGCGGCCGACCGGGCCGCTGTCCCTCGCTGTCGGGCGCGGGAGCACCACCGCCCTTCACGTCGGCCCCCGCACAGAACCCCTTGCCCTTGCCGGTGAGCACGATTGCAGATACTTCCCGCTCCCGGTGCAGAGATCGGAACGCGTCGGTGATCGCAGTCGTCATCTCCATCGACAGGGCATTGAGCCTGTCGGGACGGTTGAGGCTCACCACCGCGACGCCGTCGTCGCGGTGCTCGAGAATTACCAGGTCGTCGTCTTTCATGTGGTCGTCTCCTGATCGGCTCGGGCGTCAGTTCACCGTCATGCCACCGTCCACGACCAGGGTGTGGCCGGTCATGAAGCTGGAGGCGTCGCTGGCGAGGAACAGCGCCGCGGGGACCATCTCCTGTGGAGCCGCCATGCGTCTGATGAGTTGCGCGTCCACTGCAGCCTGCTGGAACACCTCGGGGGTATTCAGAACCATGTCGGTGGCGACCGTGCCCGGTGCGAGCGCGTTCACCCGGATGCCGTCGCCAGCCAGCTCAGCCGCCATGGACCTGGTCATGGCGGTCATTGCGGCCTTGGCGGCGACATACAGCGAGACGTGGGCTCCCTGGGTGTAGACGCCGGCGGTCGTGACGTTGATGACAGCCGAGTGGTCACCGGCCCGTAGGTGTTCGAGCGCCTCCTGTACCAGCAGCACCGGTCCGCGGAAGTTGGCCTCCCAGGACTTGGCCATCGCCTCGGGAGTCATGGCGCCGATCTGCTGCGCGAGGGGATTGGCCGCGTTGTTCACCACGATGTCGATGCCCCCGAAGTGATCCGCGCTGCGCTCCACCAGATTTTCGATCTGCTCGGGATCGCCCACATGGGTTGCCACTGCGAGCGCGTCGCCCCCCATGTCGCGGATCGAGGAAGCCGCCGCATCGCAGGCGTCCTGTTTGCGACTGGCGATCACCACCCGTGCACCGCAGGCGGCGAATCCGGTGGCGATCGCCAGGCCGATCCCGCGGCTCCCCCCGGTGACCACGGCGACGCGACCGTTCGAGGTCGAACGTGCCCATCAGAGCCTGGCGTCGTTGCTCCATCGCCCCAACCTAGGCGGCGGCGCCATGGCCACCGATCGCCGCCCGCGTATGCTCGCCGCCGAGTGTGCCGGTGGACGAGCCGGGCTGACGACCGAGGAGATGCATGAGCGAGAACCGAGCCGAACCGGTAGGGCTTCCCGACGGAGCGATCGTTCCTGCGACCGCTCTGGTGACGGGTGCCAACCGGGGATTGGGCTTCGAGGTGTGCCGTCAGTTGGGGGCGCTGGGGGCAACGGTGTTCCTGGGTCGCGCGACCCCGGCAAGGGTGAAGCGGCGGCCGCGGAGCTGTGCGCGGAGGGACACGACGTTCGCTCCGTTGCGCTGGACGTCACCGACGGCGCCTCGGTGGTGGCGGCCGCGGCCGCGGTGGGACGGGACGTGGACAGCCTGGACGTGTTGGTGAACAACGCCGGCGGCAACTTCGACTTCGGGCACGCCGTGCTGGGCAGCGACGTGGACCTGATCGGCGAGATCATCGCTGCCAACTGCCTTGGAGCCATCAGGTGTGTGAATGCATTCCTCGGCCTGTTGCGGGCCTCGGAGCACGCCCGCATCGTGAATGTCACCAGTGAGGCGGGATCCCATGCAGGCCCCATGGGGCTCTCGACCCAACAGGACAACCTTGCGGGCTATGCGGTGGCCAAGGCCGCGCAGAACGCATATACGGTGAAACTTGCCTCCGCCCTGGCCGACACCGACATCCTGGTCAACGCGATCAGCCCGGGCTTCGTGGCCACTCAGCCCGGCAGCGAGACCATGGGCGCCCGGCCCGTACCCGATGGCGCTGCCAGCATCGTGTGGGGTTCGACGCTGGGTGCCGACGGTCCACACGGCGGCTTCTTCCGTGACGGCGAGCCGGTCGAGTTCTAGCAGCCACCGTCCACGGCCGAGCTGGGGGGTCTGGTGTTGCGGACCGAGCGCGTGAGCCCCCAGTTCGCGGTTTGTGGATGGCGGGTGCTGGGTGCGTGCCGGGTGCTAGTAGCCGAGCTCGACCTCGACCGGACCGATGAGTTCGTCGCCGGCGATCCAGCGAGCCACGTTCTCGCGGATGCGCTCGGCCAGCAGGGGTCGAGCCATCTCAGGGGTGTTGCCCACGTGTGGGGTGATGATGCAGTTCGCCATGCCCCAGAGAGGGTGCCCGTCGGGGAGGGGCTCGGGGTCGGTCACATCCAGGCCTGCGCCCATGATCGTGCCTTCGGCCAGGGCGGCCACCATGTCGTCGGTGACCACATGGGCGCCGCGGGCCACGTTGACCACAACAGACCGTTCGTGGAGCAGCGCCAGCCGGCGGGCGTCGATCACGCCGACGGTTTCGGGCGTGAGGGCCAGGGCAAGGACCACCAGGTCGGCGTCAGTGACCGCCTCGTCCATCTCAGCCGACGTCGAGCCGACCACGCGCGTTGCTCCCTGCATGGGTTCCGCCCGATTGCGCACCACGGTCACCTCGGCGCCGAAGGGCTCCAGGAGCCTGAGCAGCACCTGGGTGATGCCTCCGCCGCCGAGGATCGCGACCCGGGCCCCCCGGAGGTTGACACCCCGGCGGCCGTGCTCGAGCCAGGTGGTCGAGCGGGCGTACCGGTCGACCCCGCGCATGGCGGCCAGGGCGAGAGTGAGTGCCATCTCTGCCACCGGCTCGGCATACACCCCCTTCCCGCAGGTCCACAGCCGGTCGCTGTCGAGGGCCTCCACATACGGTTCGATGCCCGCCCAGGGAAGCTGGACCCACTGGAGGCGTGATCCGGCTCGGTCGAGTACCTCACGTAGGCCCTCGGGATCGTCCGGAGCCCCCCACAGCAGGGCATCTGCATCCTCGAGCGGCACAACCTCGCCCCCACCGGCCGCCACGGCATCGGTCAGCCAGGGGGGCACACCGCTGGGGCCGATCGCCATCCGGGGACTGCGCTGCATCCGGGCAGTCTCGCGGTCGCGGCGGGCGCCCGCAGGTCGATTCCCGCCGATCGGGCCCGAGAGGCACTCAGCTACACTGGTGGACCGCCGATTTCGGAATCTGCAATCCCCGGTCCCGATGGAGGATGAGTGGCGAATCACCCTGAACTGGAGAGCGAGCAGACCTACCTGGATCACGCGCACGAGTGCCTCGAGGCGACCAGGGCCGAGGTCGAGGCCATGCGCTCCTCGGTGGAGGGCGGCCGGGGCGGCACTTTCCAGAATCGATTCGAGCGCGACGTCATGTGGGACCGCGTCGATTCCCGCCTGGCCCAGCTGGACCTCGGAGACCTCTCGCTCGTGTTCGGCAGGGTGGACACCGAGGCCATTCCAGCTCCCGCCAACGGGATGGAGCCGACCCCGGAGGAGACCTACTACATAGGCCGGGCCGCAGTGTCCGACGCTGCCCGCGACCCAGTGGTGGTGGACTGGCGGGCGCCCATTGCGGAGACGTTCTATCGGGCCACCGGGGTGGACCCCATGGGACTACGTCGACGGAGGCATTTCGCTACGCGTGGCCGAACCCTGCTGGGCATAGACGACGAACTGTTCGGTACGGCGACCAAGGCACTGGACGAAGGTCGGGTGCAGGGTCACGGGGCGCTCATCTCCGCGCTGGAAGAGTCGCGCTCGGGTCGGCTGTCGGACATCGTCGGCACCATTCAGGCGGAGCAGGATTGCATCATCCGATCCGAGCTACCCGGCGTGATGGTCGTCCAGGGCGGACCCGGAACCGGCAAGACGGTGGTTGCCCTGCACCGCGCCGCCTACCTGCTCTACACACATCGCTTCCCGCTCGAGGGTCAGGGAGTGCTGGTCGTCGGACCGAACCGGGTGTTCCTCAGCTACATCGAGCAGGTTCTTCCCTCCCTCGGTGAGGCCGGCGTGGAGATCGCGCAGCTGTCCAGCCTCGTGCCTCACGTCCGGGTCTCCGGCTACGACGACGAGGCCACCGCGAAGGTCAAGGGTGACCTGCGCATGATCGATGTGATCCGCGCTGCGGTGCGCGATCGGGAGCGGGCGCTCAAGGAGCCACTGCGGTTGCCCTACGGGGTCCAGCACCTGGTGCTGAGCGTGGAGGACAGCGCCCGGATCGTGTCCCAGGCGCGTCGTCGCTTCCGTACCCACAACGCGGGCCGGAAGCTGGTAGAGCAGCTGTTCTTCGAGCGTCTGGCCGCCAGCCACCGCAACGACGACGCCCCCGAGGTGGTCCGCGAGCGGACCCGTCGCGAACCCGAGGTCCGCCAGGCCCTGAACCGAATGTGGCCGGTGCTGACACCCGCCGATCTGCTCAATGACTGCTTCGGCTCACCCGGTCTCAGGCGTTCGGCCACCCGCCGGTTCCTCTCGGTTGCGGACTCGGACCGCCTGGCCCGCGAGTGGCGGAGCGACTCCTCCGAGGTGGTGTTCACCCATCACGACGTGCCGCTCATCGACGAGGCGCTGGAGCGGCTGGGCCCCCGACCGAAGCACCGCGACGCTGACGCGGTCCGGACCTACGGACACATCGTGGTGGACGAGGCCCAGGACCTCTCACCGATGCAGTTGCGCGTGCTGGACCGACGGTCGCTCAACGGATCGATGACGATCGTCGGCGACATCGCCCAGTCCACGGGAGCCTGGGCACACGACGACTGGGACTCGGTGCTCGCACACCTTCCCGAGCGTCGCCCCCCTCGTCACGAGGAACTGACCATCGGCTACCGGGTGCCGGGGCCGATCATGGAGCTAGCAGCCCGTGTGCTGCGAGTGGCGGCTCCACAACTGGACCCCCCCACGTCCATTCGTCACCTCGGTGAGCCACCGCAGATCGTGGGGGTTCCGGCCGCCGATCTAGATGCGGAGTTGGTCGACCTGGTTCGGTCCGAATTGAAGGCAGTCGAATCTGGAAACGTCGCCGTGGTGGTTCCGGAGTCCCTCGCAGAACGTGTCGACGAGGTCCTGGGCGCCGCCGGGGTGGAGCACGGACGGGCTACCCGTCAGGGACTCACCATGCAGGTGACGATCGTGACTCCCTCCTTGGTGAAGGGACTGGAACTCGATTCGGTGGTGGTGCTGGAACCGGCGCTGATCCTTGCCGAGGAGGCCCGCGGTCCCCAGTCGCTCTACGTCGCCGTCACCCGGTCGACCAAGCGGCTCAGCATCCTGCACACCGGCATGCTGCCGGACATCCTGCGCTGAGCTCCACCCGCCGCCTCCCGCACACCGATCGGGCTCATTCGTTGCTGAAGAAGATGTTCTTGACCTCGGTGTAGTGATCCATGGCCGCCATACCGAGTTCGCGGCCGAGGCCTGACTGCTTGAAGCCGCCGAAGGGAGCTTCGGTACGCACGCTGCGCGAGGAGTTGACCGAAATGACCCCGGTGCGCACGGCCCCGGTGACCCTCACCGCCCGGCCCAGATTCCCGGTCCACACCGTGCCCGAGAGTCCGTATGGGCTGTCGTTGGCCAGGCGGACGGCGTCGTCCTCGGTGTCGAAAGGGATGATCGAGGCCACCGGGCCGAAGATCTCCTCCTGGGCGACACGCATGTCGTTGTCGACATCGGCGAGAACTGACGGCGAGAGGTACCAGCCGGGACCGACTGCTCTCGCCGCCGCACACCCTGGTGGCTCCCTCGGCCGCTCCGATGTCCAGGTAGTCGAGGCTCACGCGTCGCTGTGCCTCGGAGATCATCGGCCCGAGCTGCGTTGCCTCGTCCAGAGGGTCACCGACCACCAGTCGGCCCGTGGCCTCGGCGAATCCGTCCACGAACGCGTCGTACACCCCGCGCTGCACCAAGAAGCGGCTCCGGGCACAGCAGTCCTGACCGGTGTTGTCGAACACCGACATGGGCGACGCCGCGATCGCACGTTCCAGGTCGGCGTCGTCGAAGACGATGGAGGCGGACTTGCCTCCCAGCTCCAGTGACACCCGGGTGATGTTGTCCGACGAGGACCGCAGTATCCGGGCGCCCGTCGCCGTCTCACCGGTGAAGCTGATCTTCGCCACCCTCGGGTCACCAATGAGTTGCTCCCCGACCGTGCGTCCGGGGCCGGGGACCACGCTTACCGCTCCCGGTGGCACCCCGGCGTCGACAAGCACATCGGCGAGCATCAACGCAGTCACCGGCGTGAGCGACGCGGGCTTGATGATCACGGGGTTGCCGCAGGCCAGGGCGGGAGCGACCTTCCAGGTGGTGATGAGCAACGGGAAGTTCCAGGGGACCACCATGGCGCACACCCCCACGGGTTCGCGTACCGCCAGGTCGACCCCGGCATCCTGCACCGGGATGACGTCGCCGTAGTGCTTGTTGGCGGCACCGGCGAAGTACTCGAAAACGTCGGCGGCGGTGTCCACCTCCCAGCGGGCGTTGCCGATCGGGTGTCCGGCGCCGCGGGCCTCGGCGTTGGCGAACGACTCCGAACGTTCCCGCAGCAGCCTGGCGACGGTGAGCAGAATGCGGCCTCGGTCGGTGGCGTTCGTCCGGCGCCACGGCCCGGTTTCGAACTCGGTCGTGGCTGCCGTCAGAGCGGCCTCGATGTCATGGGTTCCCGCTTCGGCCACGGTGGCGAAGTGGCTCCCGGTGCCCGGTTCGGTCAGGTCGAAGGTCGTGCCCTCGGTGGCTGGTCGGTGCTCGCCTCCGATTACCAGGTCGAAGGTGTCGGGAAGCTTTGTCTCAGTAGGGCCGGACATCGGCGACGAGCGTATCGTGGCTCGCCGAGCAGTCGAACGCCGAACGGAGCGCATCATGGGCCGACTGGCCGAGAAGGTCACGATCATCACCGGCGGAGGCAATGGGATGGGTGCTGCGGCGTCGGTCCGTTTCGCGTCCGAGGGGGCCCTCGTCGTAGTGGCCGACGCCGACGGCGAGTCTGCCGATCGAGTGGTGGCGGAGATCACCGACGAGGGTGGCCGGGCCATCCCCTTCGTGGTCGACGTGAGCGATCAGCCTGCCGTCGAGGAGATGGTGTCCACCACGCTCGCGCAGTGGGGTCGGCTCGACGTGCTCTACAACAACGCCGGCGTATCGCCCGCAGGAGACGGCACCCCCACCGAGACGACCACTGCCACCTGGGACTTCACCTTCGACGTGAACGTCAAGGGCCTGTTCCTCTGCTGTCGGGCGGGTATCCCCGCAATGCTCGAGGGCGACGGCGGTTCGATCATCAACGTCGCCAGCTTCGTGGCCCATGTGGGTGCAGCGACGCCGCAGCTCGCCTACACCTCGTCCAAGGGTGCGGTGCTCTCCATGACCAGGGAGATCGCCGCCATCTATGCCCGCAACGGGATCAGGGTCAACGCTCTGTGCCCGGGCCCGGTGCTGACCCCACTGTTGGCCAAGTTCATGGAGAACGAGGCCGAGCGCCAACGCCGGCTGGTTCACATACCCATGGGCCGCTTCGGTGAGGTCGGCGAGATGGTGAACGGAGCGCTGTTCCTGGCCAGCGACGAGAGCTCGTTCATGACCGGCCAGTCGCTGATCATCGACGGTGGGATCACCAGCGCGTACACGACACCGGAGTGAACGTCGTACCCTGCAACCCATGTTGAGCATCGACGCCCTCGCCCAGCTCGTGGACTCCGGCGACATCGACACCGTGCTCGTGGTGTTCCCCGACGTTCAGGGACGGCTGATGGGCAAGCGGGTCGTGGCCAGCTTCTTCCTCTCGGAGATCCCGACCTCGGGTGGTTCGGTGGAGGCCTGCGACTACCTGCTCGCCGTCGACGTGGACATGGAGGTGCTCGAAGGGTTCCGTTTCACCAGTTGGGAAACCGGCTACGGCGACTTCGTGTGCCGACCCGACCTGTCCACGCTTCGGGTCGTTCCGTGGTTGGAGCGTACAGCGCTCGTCCTGTGTGACCTCGTGGACCACGAGTCCCAGCCGATCGAGGTGGCGCCGCGCAGCGTGCTCGCCCGCCAGCTGGAGCGCGCCTCGCAAGCCGGGTACTCCGTGAAAGCGGGCACCGAGCTGGAGTTCTACCTGTTCAAGGAATCCATGGACGAGGCGTGGGCCAAGGGCTTGACGGACCTCACGCCGGGTACGCCCTACGTCATCGACTACCACGTCCTCGCCACGTCCCGAGACGAGTGGCTCATCTCCAAGATCCGCAACGACATGGTGGCTGCCGGGATCCCGGTCGAGAACTCCAAGGGTGAGGCCGGCAAGGGCCAGCACGAGCTGAATCTGCGCTACGCCGAGGCCATGGTCATGGCCGACAACCACACGATCTACAAGAACGGCGCCAAGGAGATCGCAGCTCTCGCCCAGCGGGCGATCACCTTCATGGCCAAGTACTCCTTCGACGATGCCGGCTCGTCCTGTCACATCCACTCCTCGCTGTGGGACTCCGACACGGATCGATCGGTGATGGCCGGTCCGGACGGCCAGATGTCCGATCTCTTCCGCTGGTACCTCGGCGGCCTGCTGGACACCGCGGCCGACTTCGCCCTGTGCTGGGCGCCGTATGTGAACAGCTACAAGCGCTACCAGCCCGGGTCCTGGGCACCCACAGCGATCGGTTGGGACACCGACAACCGGACCCTGGGTTTCCGGGTCGTTGGTCACGGCCAGGGACTGCGGGTCGAGAGCCGACTCCCCGGCGCCGACTGCAATCCATATTTGGCCCTGGCGGCAACGGTCGCAGGCGGGCTGCACGGCATCGAGAACCGGATCGAGCCTCCGGCACCCACGGATGGAAACGGCTACACAGCGGACCTTCCACGGATCCCCAACACACTCGTGGAGGCAATGGACCGTTTCGAGCACTCCGAGGCTGCGAGGGCGGCCTTCGGGGACGACGTCCACTACCACCTCTTGCACATGGCCCGCCAGGAGTGGCACGCGTTCAACCGGACGGTCACCGATTGGGAGCTCCGCCGGAACTTCGAGCGGTTGTGACAGCGGAATGGCAGTTGCACTTCCACGAATCGGCCTGACGGCACGACGTACTGGCGTCGACCAGCCGTACCCGCTCGTCGAGTCCGTGGCGCTGCAGGCCACGTACTCCGATGCAGTGGTGAGAGCGGGCGGTCTTCCGCTACTGCTGGCCCCGCGGGAGCTCGGGCGCGACGAGGCGGAGCGGATCATTGCCACCCTCGACGGTCTCGTGCTCACCGGCGGCGACGACGTCGACCCGGAGCTCTACGGCCAGTCGCGTCACCCGAGCGTTCGCCGGGTGGATCCCCTCCAGGACCGCTTCGAGGTCGAGTTGTTGGCGGCGGCGCTGGACGCCGAGCTGCCGATCATGTGCATCTGCCGGGGTATGCAGGTGCTCAATGTGATGCGAGGGGGAACGCTCGACCAGCACATCGTCGGCAAGGAAGGTATCGACGACCACGGCATCCCCTTCGGCGGCGGTGGTACCCGTCACACCGTTGCGGTGACCCCGGGGACGCGGCTCGCGGAAGCCCTCGGCACCACTTCACCGACCGCCGAGTGTCATCACCACCAGGCCGTTGAAGTAGTGGGTGAGGGACTGGTGGTTGTCGCCCGGGCGGCGGATGGGACCGTGGAGGGACTCGACGTGCCGGGTCGATCCGCCTGGATCATCGCCATGCAGTGGCACCCGGAGGACACGGCAGGGATAGATCCAACCCAACAGCGGGTGTTCGACGAGCTCGTGCGACAGTCCCGGGGCTGACGTCGCGAGGAAGGCGGTCGCCGGGCGGCGGGCCCCTTCAGCAGGCCGGGCGGTCAGGTGCCGACGAGGATGCGTTCGGTGGCGAATGCCCCGATGCCGATGGTGCGGCCATTCACCTCGACGGTCGCCGTTCCGTCAGGAGACATCGCCGTGAGCACACCCCGCTGGCCGGGTAGTAGCGCATTCGTTTCGAGGAACTCGAGCAGACCGGGAGCGAATTCCAGCTCCTCGGGGATGCGATTGATGGTGAAACCCGCTCCGACCTCGAGTCCGGCGAGAGGGGTGGTCTCGGGCTCCTGGTAGTCGGCGCCGGGGATCGGATTGCCGTGGGGACACGTGGTCGGGTCGCCGAGGACACGGGTCATTGCCGTTTCCACGTTCTGGGAGATCACGTGTTCCCACTTGCCGGCCTCGTCATGGGCCTCGGCCCACGACAGGCCGAGTATGTCGGTCAGGAAGCGCTCGGCCAGGCGGTGGCGACGGACGACCCGCTCGGCCAGTGCCCGTCCCTTGTCGGTGAGCACGATGGTGGAATCGAGCTGGATCAGGCCCTCCGCCTCCATCTTGCGAATCATCTCCGAAACGGCCGGCCGGGACACGTCGAGTCGCTCCGCTATCCGGGCCTGGATCACCGCGATGTCGTCCTCGCGGAGCTCCCATATTGCTTCGCAGTACTCCTCGAAGGCGGGGTGGTACTCCTTGGAGCGCTGGGCGGGCACGTCCGCGAGTGTACGACAACACTCGTCTCGCTCTTCTGTCGCACGGCGCTGCTCCGTGGATTCGTCGACAGTCGCAGCGGACCCGTGCTCGGCTATGGTTTGGCGAAGCGAACCTGGACAGGTGTCCAGTTTCGCCCGGTTGCTCGGCCAGGAACGGTCGACGCCGACCGTCGGCACAGAGCAAGGGAGCCAGCGTGGAACCAGAGATCGACCGCAATCGTCGCTTCGAGGGCAAAGTGGTGTTCATCAGCGGCGCCGCTCGCGGCCAGGGCCGCAGCCATGCCGTCGGCTTCGCCCGGGAGGGCGCCAAGGTGATCGGTGTCGACATCTGCGGGGAACTGGAGCACGCCCCGTATCCAGGTGCGACCGAGGAGGACCTGGCAGAGACCGTCCGCCAGGTGGAGTCGGCCGGCGGAGCCATGCACGCTGAGCGGGCCGACGTGCGTGAGTACCGCGATACCCGTGATGCACTCCTGCGCGGTGTTGAACGCTTCGGCCGCCTGGACGTGATCCTGGCCAACGCCGGCACGTATGCCCCCATGCCCGTGCAGTTCGTGGACACCGACTCCTGGGCCGAGACCGTTGACATCAACCTCACGGGCGTGTTCCACACGGTCAAGGCCGGTGTCCGCACGATGGTGGAGCAGAACGAGGGCGGTGCCATCGTCATCACCTCCTCGACCGCCGGACTCAGGGGTTTCTACGGCGCCCCTGCCTACAACGCTGCGAAGCACGGTGTCGTAGGGCTGATGCGGTCACTGGCACTGGAGTTGGCCCCCAACCAGATCAGGGTCAACTCGGTACACCCGACCTCGGTGTACACGCCGATGATCATCAACGACGTGTTCCCCAAGTTGGTACGAATGGATCTGGATGACCCGGGCGTCGACGACGCCGCGGAGTTCCTACGTCCACAACAGCCGATGGATGTTCCCTGGGTCGATGCCCAGGACATCACCAACGCCATGCTGTGGCTGTGCTCCGACGAGGCCCGCTACGTCACAGGTGTCACCCTCCCCATCGACGCGGGAGCCCTGCTCAAGTAGGGGCGCGGGCCGGCCTTACGTTCCGGTGAACACAGCCTCGCCGACCGGACCTCGCGCCGGACTCCCGGTAACTTCGCGCGCACGAACGAACTCTCCCGCCTCGCCGCGACCCTGGCCGCCGGTGCCGTCGCCATCGTCCCCGCATGAAGCTCCGACTCGGGTGAGAGCGCCGAGGAACAGGTCGAGGTCTCCAGCTCCGATGCCCCCGCCGAAACGGGAACGGGTGGGGGTTCGACCGCCGACTCCATTTCCATGACCGACGTGGCCACCGGCGAGTCCACCACCCTGGACGCCGCGCCGGCTGCCGAGAACGGCGAGCCGGTGCTGGCGTGGTTCTGGGCGCCGTTCTGTCCGACCTGTCGCGGGGAGGCGCCGGAACTGGACGCGTTCATGGCCGACAACGCTGTAGCTGCGCAGCCATACATGATCCTGATCGTCGACGGCGAGGAAGTGGAGCGCTGGCCCGGTGGCGTGTCGGTGCGCCAGATCGAGGACGCGCTGGAAGCGTACAGCTGACTCAGTGCCCTCTCCACCAGTCGATGCCTGACGGTCCCGGCCGCTCAGGCGAGGGCGATGTAGCCGGGTACGTGTCGGTGCGGAGTGTCGAGGTAGACCTTGGCCTCCGGCGAGCCACCCAGGCGACCGTGGCTCCAACGGATCTCCACGTGTCCATGTACCTCGGTTTCCCCGCCACGATCCCGGTCTCGCACGACCGCGTGCCAGCCGACCCTGGGCTGGCCGCCGGACTCGGCAGTCACCTCCAACTCCCGGAGCTCCCAGGCCTGGTTCCAGTCCCATGGTGTCGCTACCCGCAGGCGTAGGGTCTCCCCCCCGCCGGTCCCCAGCACGAAGTACGGCGTGGCCGACAGACGCAGTAGGCGCCACAACATCGACCGCTGCTCCCTGAGGCCGACGAGGCCCTCGGCCCAGCGTGCAGCCGATGCCCTCGAGACGGCGTCGGTGAGTTCTGCATAGGCGACAGCGGACTCCGGAGAGCCCAGGTCTCGGGCGGCGGCGAGCGATCTACGTTGGTCGGATCCGAGGTCACCGACGCGTTCGGGTAGACGCTCGCCGCCGTCGACAAGGCGACGGATGGCCTGGTAGTGCGTCTGGTGCTCGACTGGTGCCACCTCCTCGAACCAGTCGCCGCCGCGAGGCGCTGGTCCACCCGCCAGGCATCGGTCGAAAAGCGCCCATGGCGAAGCATTGTGCAACACCTTGGACATGTACTTGCAGCTCACCAGGTAGACGTGGTCGATGCGCAGGTCGGCCGGGACTGCATCGTCGGCAGGGTCGCGGTGTTCGCCCTTCCACTCGACCGTCGCCGGGAGCCTGTCCCGCAGACCGTCGGTGGCCCGCAGCAGGGCACGTCCGTTGTTGAAGCCTGCCAGGAACTCGCCCTCGTGTCCGCGCTCCGCGTAGGCGTCGCGCAGGCGGTCCCATGTACCCGCGCTGACATTGTGCAGTCGGTGCGACACAGAGGGCTCCGACATGGCCTCCTCGACGGAGGCCGCACCCAGAGTGCCGAGGCCGGTGGAGATCTCGGTGATCTCGGTTCGCAGCGATGCCATGGTCTGATCATGGCCCGCGCGCGGGCCGCTCGGACGCCGGTAGGGTTCTGGCGTGCCGACCAAAGAGCAGATGATCGAGACCGTCGAGACCTATGTGGCTGCCCAGTGCTCCGGCGACCTGGATGCCATTGCCGCCCTGTTCGCACCCGACGCCGTGGTTGCCGACCCGGTGCACGAGCCGGCCCATGTGGGGCGCGACGCCATCCGAGCCTTCTTCGGCGGCACCCGTGAGATTCTCGATGAACTGGACCTCCGGATCACCGGACCTGTTCGGGCAGTGGACCGCTATGTCGCTGTGCCCCTCAGAGCCGTGTCCACCCTCGGCGGCTCCAAGGTCGCTGTCGACATCATCGACGTGTTCGTCTTCGGCGAGGATGGACTCATCGGGGAGATGAAGGCCTACTGGGATCCCGCCGCCATCCAGCCGGTGGACTGATCCTCGGTTCGGTGAATCGAATTGTTGCCCGCCGGTGAGCAGGCGTCCTACCAGCGACCCAGGACCCGCTCGACCTGGATCTCCAACGCCACTCGGGCGGTCGAGACACTGGGCTCGCGGTATCGCTCGGTGTAGCGCCGCACGGCCTCCGCAACCCGTATCGGATCGTCGGTGACAGACACCGGGCCCTCCAGACTCAGCCACCTGGGTCCATCCACCTGACAGACAGCCGCCCGCTTGCCGCTGCGGGCATGGGCGACCTTCGCAGATCCTCCGTCGGTGATGATCCGCACCAGGCCCGCTCCGGGGTCCCAGGTGAATGCGATGGCGACCACATGAGGGCTGCCGTCCGCTCGGACGGTGGAGAGCGATGCGATGTGGCGCTCGTAGAGGAAGGCGACAGCGTCATCGTCCAGGTCGGCTGGTGTCATGGGTGTCTCCGTCGTCTCGCGCTACTCGGTGGAGATGGCTGCCAGCACGTCGAGGCGGGCGGCACGTCGAGCCGGGAGTATGGCGGCGACGATCCCGGCCAGTGCAGCCATGATCGTGATGACGACGAGTTGGGCCACGGGAAGCCGCAGGGTGAGCAGACCCGGGTCGTCCGCGGAGATCGCGTATGCGAGGGCGATGGCGAAGATGATCCCGATGACCATCCCGAGCAGGGTGCCGAACACGGCGACGATGGCCGACTCGGTGCGCACCGACCACTTGAGCTGGCGTTTCGACATGCCCACGGCCCTCAGCAGACCGAACTCGCGGGTGCGTTCGAGGACCGAGAGCGAAAGGGTGTTGGCGATCCCGATGAGGGCGATGATGACGGCCAACGCCAGCAGGCCGTAGATCACCGCCACGAACACATCGATGAACGCGGTCTGGGACTCCACGAACTCGTCGGTGTCCTGCACCACTACGTCGGGTCGCGACTCGACGAGGGCTTCGAGTTCGGTCTGCACCCGGGCGCGGGTCGTGTCGTCGTCCTCGGTGGCGATGTAGACCGCGAAGTCCACGTCGAACCCCGGTATCGAGTTGGCTGCCAGCGTCTCGTTCGAGAGGTAGAAGTTGTCCTCGGGTCCCAGGCCGTCACTGAACGTCGCCACCAGTGTGAGGTCCTGCTCGCCGGTCCCGGCGAAGTACACGGGGATCGTGTCGCCGATGCTCCAGCCGCGTTCCTCGGCCACCGCTTCGCGGGCGGCCATTGCACTTCCGGGGGAGCTCTCGGGATCGCCCTGCACTTCGCCCAGGTCGACCAGATCGAAGAAGTTGGATGGCTCGAAGCCGTTGGCGATCACATCCTCGCCGGTCGGGGCGTCGTCGCCGACCCCGAACACAGATGGCGTGCCCTCGGCATCCGGGTCGGTGGTGGTGGTCGTGGTCTCTGCCACCTTGCGCTTGGCCTCCTCGTCGAGGAGGCGCAGGAAGCCGAACTTGACCGGGGACACCTCGAGGACGCCGTCGATCTGCTCGGCCCCCTCGGAGAGCTCCGGGGGAACACCCAGGAACGAGAAGTTGCCTGCGTTCACGACGAAGTCGATGTCGCCCAGGGCACCCTCGACCTCCTCGGTGACGCTGGCCTTGATGGATGCGGCCAGGACCGCGATCACAACCACGAGCGTCACGCCGACCGTGAGCGCGGCGGCGGTGGCCGCTGTCCGTCTCGGGTTCCGGGCTGCGTTCTCGGCGGCGAGGCGGGCCGTCACGTTCCCCCGGTGGGTGAGTGGCCACGCCAGGCCGAGGCTGGCGGGGCGGGCCAGAAGTGGTCCCAGGATCACGGCCACGGACACCAGTACCAGCAGTAGCCCGGCGCCCACGAAGTAGAGCTCGCTGGACACAGCCTGAGTCAGCCCGAGGGCCACGAGGGCGATCCCGCCCAGTACGAGGATGGTGCCCCAGACACGGCGGGCTCTGGATACCCCCGAGTCGTCGGTGCCGATCTCGGCCAACGCCGCCATGGGCGTGATCCGCGATGCCCGGATGGCAGGAATCACCGCGGATGCTGCAGTGACACCGATACCGACCGCGAACGCCATCATGACGGTCGACGCGTCGGGCGTCGCCAGGCCACCCTCCACGCTCACGAAGGTGCCGGTCGCCCCCTTGATCACCGTGGCCAGCAACGACCCGCCGATCAGTCCGAGTGCGGAGGCGACGAGCCCGATGATGGCGGCCTCGACCAACGTCGCGATGACCACCTGCCGGCGGCGCGCACCGATGGCCCGGAGCAGGGCGGTCTCGCGGGTGCGCTGGGCCACGATGATGGAGAAGGTGTTGTAGATGATGAACGCCGCCACCACGAGTGCGATCACCCCGAACACCGACACGACCGTGGTCAGGATGCCGACGAACTGGGCGATCTGATCGGAGTTCTCCTCGGTGAACTCCTCGCCTGTGACGACCTGCATGTCGGGAACGGTGGCTGCCAGGGACTCCGCCAGTTCCGCCTGGCTCACGCCATCGACGGCTCCTGCGGCCACGTAGTTGAACTGGCCGGGCTGACCGCTCAGTTCCTGGGCGACATCGGTGGTGAAGAAAAGCGGCTTGGCCCCCGAGAACTGGTCGCCGTCGTCACCCAGGCCCAGCACACCAACCAGTTCGAAGGTCCGGGTCTGGTCCTGGGAGGCGATCGTCACCTCGTCCCCGACCGCCCAGCCGTTGTCCTCGGCGGTCTTGAAGTCCATGGCCATCTCGTCGTCGGCCGCCGGGCCAGCTCCGTCGACCAGGGTCCCGGGCAGGATCGGATCGTCGAAGTAGTTGAAGACGAGCGTGGGAGGTCCGAAGCCGGAACTGATGACCTTGCCGTCGTTGCCGACGAGCTGGACCGTCGGTGACTCGATGACGCCGTAGGCGGCCCGCACGCCGTCGGCCTGGAGCGATTGCTCCACCACCGAGGCGTCGATGGGCGGGCGGAACTCCCCGAATGCGGCTTCCTGAACGTCCGGGCTTCGTACCACGGCGTCGTAGCCGTCGTACACATCCGAGATCAGGCCGTCGATCGAGTTGTTGAGGACCCCGCCCAGGATCTGCGTGCCGGTCAGGAACGCGATCCCCAGGATCACGGCCAGTCCGGTGGTGACCAGGCGGCGCTTGCGCGCCATCAACTCCCTGTAGGCAACCTTCAACATCGTTCGGTGTCCTCAGTCCCCGAGGTGCTTGAGGTAGTCGAGGACGCGCTCCGCGGTGGGCTGGTCCATCTCGTCGACGATCCGGCCGTCGTTGAGGAACACCACCCGGTCGGCCCAGGCCGCAGCGGTGGGGTCGTGGGTGACCATGACGATGGTCTGGCGCAGTTCGTCGACGGCGGCGCGCATGAACCTCAGGATGTCGGAGCCCGACCGGGAGTCCAGATTGCCCGTCGGTTCGTCCGCGAAGATGATCTCGGGCTGGCTCGCCAGTGCGCGGGCCACGGCGACCCGCTGCTGCTGACCGCCGGAGAGCTCGCTTGGGCGATGGGTCAGTCTGTCCGCGAGTCCCACGGTGGTGACGACGGTGTCGACCCAACTCTGGTCGGGCTTGCGGCCCGCCAGGTCCATGGGAAGCGTGATGTTCTCGCCCGCCGACAGCGTCGGAATCAGATTGAACGCCTGGAAGACGAACCCGACCATGTCCCGCCGCAACGCCGTGAGCTCCGAGTCGCCCAGCGTGTCCAGGTACGTCTCTCCGATGAACACCCGCCCGGCGCTGAGTCGGTCCAGGCCGGCGAGGCAGTGCATCAGGGTGGACTTCCCCGAGCCGGATGGCCCCATGATCGCGGTGAATCGCGAACGCTCGAAGTTCACGGTCACCCCGTCGAGGGCGTGGACCACCGCTTCACCGTCGCCGTAGTCCTTGCGGGCGTCGGTTGCGCCGGCAGCGATGGCGCGCTGTGTAGTGGTGTGTGGGGAGCTGTGCTCGCTCACGTCGGGCTCCGGGGTAGGGGGCGTACGAGACGTTTCACCCTACCGGCCTGGGTCACTCAACCCTTGTCGGGGACCCACACACGGTTGGACAGCGCCGGGACCGACGCCACGACCCACCTGGCGATGGGTTTGAGGTCGCCCCGTCCAACACGACGAGCAAGCGACAGCAGGGCCCGAGCTTCGCTGTGGCATCGCAGTCGGGCCGCGGCCACTCCGCCGATGGTGGCGTAGCGGGCCAACAGATCCACGTCGGGGATCGGCGACTCGCTGAGGGTGTCGATCGCCTCGAGAGCCCACCTCAACCGCTGCCCGTCGTCCTCGGGCGGGGCGGCGGGGGCATCGTCGAACCAGTCGAGGAGTGTCTCCGGGGTTCGTACGGTCCGCGGCAAGGAGTCGGCGCTGACCCATCGGGCCAGGTCCTCGGGTCCGAGCGAGCCCACATCGTGGCGGAACTGTTCGGTGCGAGCCAGGAACGCGCCGGGCCGGGAGCTGCGCGGCGTGGGCAGGACGTCGGAGCGGGAGCCATCGCGATGGTGCTGCGATCCCCCGCAGAACACGAGGTCGGCTCCGGTTCGATCCAACAACAGGCCACAGCGCGCCAGCCACTGTGGGCGAGCGGCCGTGTCGACGTCGATGACGGCCAGCCACCGGCCCCGACAGGCGTCCAGACCCTGGGCCAAGCCGTCGTCGTCGGACCGGAGGTTGACGACCCGCACACGGTCATCCGCGACCGTGCGCACCGCCTCAAGGGTCCGGTCGGTGGAACCTCCGTCGGCGACGACCAGCTCCAGGTCTGAAAACGTCTGAGCGAGTACCGACACCGCGGCGCGTCCCACGTTGTCGGCACGGTCCCTTACAGGGAGCAGCACGCTGAAGCGGGGAGCCACGCCACCATTGTGAACCTCGTTCGCGCCCGCGGCGCGGATGGCCGCTCAGCCCGCGGGCGACTCCATCCGGAACACGGCGACGTTGTCGTCCTCCGCCAGCGGGACGAGAACGAGAGCGTCGTCCAGATCCTCGAGTGTCCACAGGTGTCCGTATACGAGCGAATCGTCTATCCAGACCAGGCAGGCGGCCTGTTCATCCAGCGACTCCACCAACTCGGACAGGTCGTCGACCGGTTCGTTGGACTCGAGTCCCGTCCGACGGGGACTCCACTGCGGGCCGTGGTCCGGGTACAGGGCATTGGGCAGGTTGGCGTAAAGCTCACACCCGGGTGGAATCGCGTCCAGCGCCGGGTTGGCACGAACGGCCACGAAGTCGTCCGATTCGTAGTTGCCCTCGAAGAAGGGGTCCCCGCCGGCGAAGGTCAACGCCGCCCACACGCCTACCGCGATGTTCGCTGCGGCCCAGACGTGGGCCACCACCATGCCCCGGGACTGCCACCGCCGGCCTGCTGCACCGTCGATGTGGCCGAGTTGCGAGATGAGCACCAGCGCCAGGGCCACGAGCGAGAAGTAGGCGGGGTTCAGCAGGCGCAGCTCGAGCTGGTTCAGAGCCGTGGTCGAGCGCACGTACAGCATGTAGGCGAGGTATCCGAATGCCTGAACCGCGAGGAGTCCGGTCGGCCGACCCAGCCAGGACACGAAGCGCCGCACGCGGGTGTCGAAGGGGCTGCGACGGGCCCCCGCTCCGAGGACGCGCCATCCCAGCCATGCAGAAACGAGGAGAACGATTCCGCCCACAGCCGCCCACAGGTACTTGGCGTCATCGGCAACTCCGGGCAGCACCCAGCGTCCCATGGCCCCGAGGATGTCGAAACCGTTGTCGATCGGACCCCGGGCCGACGGCATGCGTTCGCCGGTGAGGGTCCCGTCGAGACCGTGGTTGCGGAGCATCCACACGATTGGGACGACCACGGAGGTGGCGCCGTAGATCACGCCGGAGACGAAGCGGGCGGAGAATCGGCGGCGGAGGTCGAACAGCAGCCACAATCCACCGAGTCCGATCAGGTATACCCCTACATACCTCAGCCCGAATCCGAGCCAGACCAGCCCCGCAGCCATCACCAACCACTTGGTGAGGCCTGTCGCGTAGAAGTTCATCAGCGCCAGCAGCCAGGCCATGACCACCACTGCGAAGGCGAAGTCGGTCATGAGTAGATGGCCGAAGCCGATCGTGGATCCGCCGAGGCCGATGACGAGCGTGCCCAACAGCACCAGGCGTTCGTTGGCCACGGTGCGGACCAGGAGGCGATACCCGACCACCACGGCCACTGCGGCGGTGAGCGTGTTCAACGCCGCGGCCGCACCGACGGTGTCCAGCGGAGTCACTTTGGCCACCACGGCCATCAGCGCCGGCCATACCGGGGGCCAGATCGTGAGGGGGTCCTCCAGGAAGTACCGCAGCCCGTCGCCGTTGAGGATGGAGTCCGCAATGGCGTGGTAGCCGACCCCGTCGTCACCGGCAGCGACGCCGCGCATATTGGCGATGATGACCATGGCAGCCGAACCCAGCGCGATCCACAGGACCCACCTCGGTGTCGTGGTCGATGGGGTGTCTCGCGGAACGGGCTGGCTGTCGATGCCGTCTCCCCGGGAGCCGGTGAGCAGGGCATCGCGCGCCGACGACTCCGGGTCGTCCATGTAGTCGTCCGCCACTGCAACAGTGTCAGTCGTCACCCACGTGTGCACAAGTCGAAGAGGTGGCGTCGGCCCCCACCCGTATATTGGCCCGGTGAACTGTCCGTCCTGCTCCACCGAGAACGCAGTGGATGCCCGGTTCTGCTCCAACTGCGGTCAGGCCCTGAGCGGGCCCGCCGAGGAACGCCGGGTGGTGACGGTGTTGTTTGCCGATCTGGTCGGGTTCACCGCCCTGTCCGAGCACCGGGATCCCGAGGCGGTCAAGCGAGTGGTGGACGGGGCTTTCGAACGCCTCGTGCGTGATGTCACCACGTTCGGTGGACGTGTGGACAAGATCCTGGGCGACGCCATCGTGGCGCTCTTCGGTGCACCTGTTGCACACGAGGACGATGCGGAACGAGCGGTGCGTGCCGCTCTGAGGATGCAGGAGACACTCCGGGCGTACGGTTCCGAGGCAGGGATCGACATCCGTATGCGGGTGGGGGTCAACACCGGCGAGGTCCTCGTCGGCTCGTTGCGTGCCGGTGGTGACTACACGGCCATGGGTGATGTGGTGAACCTGGCCTCGCGTCTCCAGACTGCCGCGTCCCCGGGTGAGATCGTGGTGGGTGATGCCACACACGCGGCCACCGAGGGGGCGGTCTCGTATGAGGAACGGGGTCTGCTTACCGCCCGCGGCCGGCAGCAGACCGAACGGGTGTGGGCAGCTACCGGGGCATTGCGTCTCCCCGGGCGGACCCGGGGCTCGGCACTCACCAAGATGGTCGGCCGCGAGTCGGAGCTCAATGTGCTGCTCAACGCTGCCAGGGGCTCGATCAACCACGGCCGGACGCAGGTCGTGCTCCTGATCGGCGAGGCCGGGGTCGGCAAGACCCGCCTGGCACAGGAGTTGGCCGACATTCTCGAGACCGAGGACGGTCTCGACGTCCACGAGGGCCGGTGCCTTCCATATGGCGAAGTCAATCCCTGGTGGCCAATTGCCGAGGTCCTGCGCGGTGCCCTGGGACTCGAGGCCGGCGAGGCACTCGAACAGGCCCTGGCGGTGACCACCGAGTCGGTGCAGCAGGCGCTTGGCGACGATCCGGTCGAAGTCGCCGCGGTGGTCGACGGGCTGCTTCACATCATGGGTCATGAAGGCGCTCTGCGAGGGCTGGACGGCACGGCGGCCAGGGCGGAGGCCTCGGGGGCGTTGTTGAGCTTCCTGGAGGCCCGCGTCGACCAGTCACCCCTCCTGGTCCGGATCGCCGACCTGCACTGGGCCGATGACGCAGTGTTCGAACTCATCGACGAGGTGTGCACCCGTCTCGCACGCAAGCCGCTGGTCCTCGTCGCCACCGCGCGCCGGTCCCTGCAGAGCCGCTGGACACCACGTGCGGGTCGGTTCAACAGTCTGCTGCTAAACGTGGATCCGCTCGACCGCGACTCCGTGGCCACGCTGCTGGCCCAACTCACCGACGGCGACCTCGACGAACACTCGGCCGATTTGCTGCTCGACCGCAGCGGCGGGAACCCGTTCTACCTGGAGGAACTGGTCACCCTCGTTCAGTCCGGCGGGAAAGACGCCGGGGCTGACGACTCGGTCCCGCTTCCCGAAACCCTGCGCGGTCTGGTGGCCGCCCGCATCGATGCCCTCAGCCCCGAGGAGCAGGACGTTCTGGGTGACGCCTCCATATGGGGGACCGAGGGTGCAGCGATGGTGCTGGACCGCATCGCCGATGCCGCCCGCGGCATCCCATCGGTGGCCACTTCTGTCGCCAGCTTGGCGGAGAAGGACGTGCTCCTGCTGAACGACGACCACTGGTCCTTCCGCTCCGACCTGGTGCGTGAGGTCACCTATGCCCGCCTGACCAAGCTTGCCCGGCTGCGCGGTCATGCCGGGATCGCCGAATACCTGGACCGCGCGGTGGTGTCGTCGACTGCGGACGAGGCCATGGTCGAGACCATCACGCGACACTTCGGTGAGGCAGCCTCCCTGGCAGCAGAGATCGGCGACGAGGCACATCACCGGGCTCTGGAGAAGCGGGCGATCCACTGGCTGGCCGAGGCAGCTCGCAGGGCCGAGGCAGGTGGTGCCTGGCCACTGGCGGCGAGGCTGCACGGCCGAATGCTCGAACTCGGCGGCGATGTCCCCGAGGTCCGGCTCACCGCCCTGTTGGGTCGGTCACGCGCCCGCGCCGAGCGTTGGGATCAGGACGGAGCGCTGGCCGACGCCGAAGCTGCTCTGGAGCTGGCTGATGACCTGGGATCGCCCGTCAGACGGGCCGAGGCACTCCAGCGTGTGGCCGCGGCCAACATGAGGCGCGGAGGATGGACCGAGACCGACCGGGCCCTGGCCGAGGCGCTGGATATCTACGACAGCGTCGGTGATACCGCCGGCCGGGCCGAGACCCGCCGCCAGCAGGGCCTCTCGATGCTCTTGCGTGGCGACCATCGGGCCGCGGAGGCTCCGATCCTCGGAGCGCTCGACGCCTTCCGATCGGTGGGGGACCGTCGCGGTGAGGGCTGGGCCTTCCAGAGCCTGGCCTGGATCGCGTTCGGAGATGGCAGACACGAACGCGCTTCGGAGTACATCGAGGCGTCCGCTCGTGCCCTGGGCGAGGTTGGGGATCGTGGCGGCATGCAGTGGACAAACGGCCTGGACGCGTTCCTACGGTTCGCCGGCGGCGACTTCGAGGGGGCCGCGGCGTTGGCCCAGGAGGTGCTCGTGGAGTCGGAGCGCCGCGGTGATCGGTTCGGCGCAGGGATGATGCACGTCGTTCTGGGTGGTGTCGAGTTGTGGACCGGTCACCCCCGGGTGGCGGTCGCCAGCGCAGATCGTGCCCTGGAGTGCCTCGACACCCGCACCGATGTCGTCGGTGTGGAGCAGGCTCTCGTGCTGCGCGGACGAGCTCTCGCCATGTGCGGCCGGCCCCAGGAGGGCTTCGCCTCCCTCCAGCGAGCGCTGGAGGTGGGTCGGCGGACGTCGACGGACTTCGCCGACGATGTGGCCATGCTCACAGAGGTCCAACTGGGTCTTCCCGGAGTCGTACTGGGCCCCGATGGGCCGTCGTCGGAGGTGTCGGCCGCCGACCTGTCACTTTGGAACGTCCTGATGGGCCGCACCGCGGTTGCCGAATCGATCATTGCTGAGGCGCCCCGGGAGTCGGCCGGTCAACTCGTCTCCCTCGCCCTCGCCACCGCTGCCCTCGGTCGTACGGCCGAGGCGCTCGAGCTGGCGGCGAGGGTCGACTCGATGATGGACACGACCTACCACGACCAGGCGCTGGCCAGCCTGCTGCTGGCTCTCACCGATCGGGGTGTGGGTGGCTCCGATGCCGTGGCGAAGGCTCGGGCGACGCTCGCTCCGACCGAGGATCGCGCCATGGCTGCCCTTGTCGATCTCGCCGACGCGGTCCGGGGCGGGCGCGGAGGCGTCGACGCCACGACATCGATCGACGGAGCGCGGCGATCGCTGGCCGCGGTCGGTCTGACCGAGACGCGTTGGGGCGAGGTGTTCGCGGTGATCGCAGATCGGGCCATGAATTGAGCCGGCTCCAGGGCCGGCCGCTGTGTGTTCAGCTCCTGGGCTGGGCCACGATGCGCAGATAGGGCTTTGGTGCGTCCCAACCATCGGGGAACTTCGCCCGGGCATCCTCGTCGGAGACCGCGGAGCCGATGATGACGTTGTCGCCGTCGGTCCAGTTGGCGGGGGTGGCCACGGCGTGGGCGGAGGTCAACTGGAGCGAATCGATGACCCGCAGGATTTCGTCGAAGTTGCGACCGGTCGACGCGGGGTAGGTGAGTGTGAGCTTCACCTTGTCGTCGGGCCCGATCACGAACACGGAGCGGACGGTGAGCGTGTCGTTCGCGTTGGGGTGGATCATGTCGTACAGGTCGGCGACCGTTCGGTCGGGGTCGGCGATCATCGGGAAGTTGACGGCTTGACCCTGGGTCTCCTCGATGTCCTTCTCCCACTCGAGGTGACTGTCCACCGGGTCGACCGACAGTCCGATCACCTTCACACCCCGACGGTCGAAGTCGGCCTTGAGTTTCGCGACGGTGCCCAGCTCGGTGGTGCACACGGGGGTGAAGTCCTTCGGGTGGGAGAACAGCACTGCCCACGAGTCGCGCTTCCAGTCGTGGAAGTCGATGGTCCCCTGGGTGGTCTCCGCTGTGAAGTTGGGGGCGGTGTCCCCGAGTCTGATGGCCATGGTTGCTCCTTGTGACGGGCTCACGCCGAATCCCGACCAATGTAGTCGGGATTCCCACGCGTCGCCACCGGGGCCCGGGGGCAAGGAGGAGCGCTAACTAGTGTGAGCAGCCTCCTTGACTCCGCGAGCGGTGCTTGCTATAGTTAGCAAAGCAGATACAACGAATGGAGAACGCCATGAGCACCCAGATCATCGACAGGGTCAGCGATGTGCAGGAGCAGCTGATCGAACTGCTCGAGAGCATCAAGGAGCCGATCACGGAAGCCGTTGGCACCGTGACCACGTTCGTGACGGACCGGGTCGAGCTTCGCCCCGTGCCGTTCGTGGAGGAGATCCCCACCCCCAAGGAGATCATCGACAACTCCTCGAAGTTCGCGACCAAGCTGGTCAGCACCAACAAGAGCGTCGCCCTCAGCGCCGCCCGGGCAGCCAGCCCGCTGACCGACTCCCTGCTCGACCGCAAGCCGGCTGCCAAGTCAGCGGCCGGCAAGTCAGCGGCCGGCAAGTCGGCGTCGAAGCCCCGTACCACCAAGGTCGCGGCCTGAGTCCAGGCCGCCAAAGACACCCGGTTGCGCCACCCCCCTGGCCGACACGGGTTCTGTGACCGCTCGTCCTCCCCCCGGATGAGCAGGTCCCGAACGGAGGAGGACCCCCAAAGGGTTCTCCTCCGTCGCGTCACGGCTGCGCTGCGGGGTTGCAGTCGGTGTACGAACTCTCAGCGGCCGCTGACGTTGGCGTACCTGCGGTGTTTGCGGCGCAGGAACGGTGCCTCGACCAGCCGCCAGGACAGCTCGGCCAGTGCAAAGCTCAATGCGTAGACGACGATCGCGCGGAGTGCCCATCCGATCTTGCCCTGGCCGATTTGCCCGATGAGATGGTTGGGAACCTCGTGCCAGAGGTACAGGCCGTAGGAGCGCTTCCCCACATAGACCAGGAACGGAATGGACATGAAGCGCCCGATGGCGCTGTCCGGATTGAAGTGCAGCCAGAGGGCACTGGTCGCGACGCCCAGTAGCGCAACGTTGTACCCGATGCTCCCGAAGGGCTCGAAGCCGGGGATCCGACCCGATCCCAGCAGGAAGGTGAGTACGGATATCGCCCCCACGCCTCCCATGATCGAAACCTTGCGCTTCAGCGCAGGGGTGAAGGGAAACATGTGGCGGCGCATGATCGCCAGCAGACAACCCATCACCAGAACGTCGAACCGCATCACCGAGAATCGCCAGAGGACCTGCGCCCAGTACGGGTATGGATCGGACTCGATGAAGTCGCGGTGGAGGTCGACACCCACTATTCCGGCCGACAGTCGAACACCTATCCAGAACGCCATGAATACACCGGCGGCGATGAGCAGGCGTTTCTGGTTCCGGATGCGGGAGACGCCCCAGATCAGAGCCATCGGCCAGAAGAAATAGAACCACTCCTCCACCGAGAGAGTCCACAGGTGCAAGAGGGCGCGTGGTGAGTCAGCGGTACCGAAGCCGAAGAACCCCAACAGCAGTTGGTACGAGTAGAGGCCGGCAGACAGCAGCTCGTAGTAGATGTCGGTGATGCCCTCGCGGTACAGCAGCGGCGACGCGAGGAGGATGACGCCGAGGAACGCGTACATGGCAGGGAACAACCGCAGGATCCGGCGGTGGTAGAAGCCGCGCAGGTTGATCCGGTCGTCGCGGTTGCGCTCGTCGAGGAGCAGGTTCGTGATCAGGAAGCCCGACAAGACGAAGAACCAGTCGACGGTGATGACTCCGCCCTCGAGCCATTGATTGGCACCGAAGTGGTAGGCCATGACGATGAGGACCGCCAGGGCGCGGATGCCGTCCAGGGCGGGTTCGTATCCGAGTGGAGGAGCGTCGATGCGGATCGGTCCCGTAGGGGCCGCAGTCGTCATTTGCGGCCCTCGGGCTCCCTGAGTGCCGGCGCCGGGGCCTGACCGAGCATGGACCCATCGTCCGGTCCTGATATCTCGTCGGGACCGCCCTGCGTCGGGTCCCTGGGCCCTGGGTCCGTGGCCGGTTTCGGAAGGTCGGAAAACCGAACCTTCATCCTGAGGAAGCGTCGTTCGACGAAGCGGTACGACGCGATCCCGAGGAGTATCCCGAGTGTCGATGCCGTAAGTCCCAGCGCAAGCTTGGTCACCCCGAAGGACCTGTCGATGAGCGGCAGGAACACGAGTACCGGCAGGACGTGCCACAGGTAGATCCCGTAGGTCCGGAGGCCCAGCCAGCTGATCGGCTTCCATGTGAAGGCCCTGTTGAAGAAGGTGTCGGGGCGGAAATAGGTGTCGAGCACCGCAGGACCGATCGACAGGAGGGCCAGCTGGTAGGCCGGTCCGCCCCACAGCTCGAATCCCCAGATGTTGTCGTTGCCCAGGGCCATCACGATGAAGTACCAGGCCCAGCAGATGGGCGCGGCGACAGCCAGAAAGCGGCGGAAGGCGTCGGGGATCGGGCGTGGTACCGAACGGGCGACGAACGCCATCAAGCACCCGTACACGATCATGTCGGGGCGCATGGAGGCGAAGCGGTAGAGAAAGCCCTGCCATGTCGGGTCTGAGGCGTCCGCGAACTCGGGCAGGTCGCCTGTGCCCACCACCATGTACTGGAAGTGGGAGCGGAGGAAGAAGAACAGGGCCACGAAGGCCACCGATCCGAGGATCAGGTGCAGGTCCGAGCGACGGGTGGCCCGTTTGAGCACACCGACCAGCAGCAATGGCCACAGGAAGTAGAACTGCTCCTCGACCGTGAGGCTCCAGATGTGTCCGATCGCTCCCGTCACCACCTCCGGGTTGGCGGCGACGACGAAGTCGTAGACGTAGAACGCGCCGGCCACGACGTCGACCCACCAGTTGCTGAACTCACTGGTGTCTGACGCGAAGTGGGTCACCAACAGCGCCAGGACAGTGAAGACCGCGAGGAACAGGTACATGGCCGGGAAGAGTCGCAGCACCCGCCGGGTGTAGAAGTTCCGGAGGCTCACCGATCCATTGCGGTTGCGCTCGTCCAGCATCAACGACGTGATCAGGAAGCCGCTCGACACGAAGAACCAGTCGATGACCAGGGGCATGCCTCCGAAGAAGGGCAGCACTTCGGCGTGGTAGAACACCACACCCAGGATGAAGACACCGCGGAATCCGTCGAAGGCGGGGATGTGTCCGAGGGCAGGAGCATCGACCTTGATCAGCCGATCACCTTGGGTACTCACCGCACTAGCCATCGCCCTCACCTGAGATCGCCCAGTGCAACGGGGCTCCCCGGGCCCCTCACACAGCCCCCAACGGTACTGATGGGGGTTCGGAGCTGTCCAGACCCGAGGAATGGGTGAAAGCACCCTTGGGGTCCGGGTCAGCTTGCTCCTGGCGACCGATACCCAACCCGCAATCACTCAGACATCGAGGGCGTCGCGGTCCACCAGTTCGGAGTTGTCGAGCAGATACTGGCGTCGTCGGGGCACATCGTTGCCCATGAGGGTCTCGAACAGATCCGCCGCGGCAGCCGACTCCTTGGCGTCGTCCATGGTGATCCGTCGCAGAATCCGGGTCTCGGTATCGAGGCAGGACACCGCCAGCTCCTCTACGTCCATCTCCCCGAGGCCCTTGAAGCGGACCCACTGGAGGTTCTCCTCCTTGCGCCCACCCTTGACCAGCTCCGCTGTCAGGGAAGCCTTCTCGGCGTCGGAGAAGGCATGGACGTTCTCGTCGCCGACCTTGATCGTATAGAGCGGCGGCTGCGCGGCGAAGACCCGCCCGGCCTCCAGCAGCGGTCGCATGTAGTGGTACAGCAGCGTGAGCAGCAGGCAGCGGATGTGCGAACCGTCGACGTCGGCGTCGCACAAGATGATGATGCGGCCGTAACGCGCCGACTCCAGGTCGAAGTCGCGACCCGACCCGGCTCCGATGGCCGCGAAGAGGGCTTGCGCCTCCGTGTTGTCGATCACCTGCTTCATGGTGGACTTGGAGGCGTTGACCACCTTGCCCCTGAGAGGGAGCACGGCCATGTACTCGGCGTTGCGGCCGGCCTTGGCGGGCCCGGCGGCCGAGTCGCCCTCCACGATCAGGAGCTCGGCGTCGATTCCGTGCTTGCGGCAGTCGGCGAGCTTGTCCGGTCGACCGGCCGAGGTGAGGTTCGCCGCCTTGCGTCGTGCCTCCAGTGCCGCTTTGGCCGACACGCGATTCACGATGGCCGCAGTGATCTTGTCGCGAACAGCGTTGACGTGGGCCTTGCGGCCACCGCCCTCGAGCCAGTTGGCGAAGCCGGTGCGCACGACGTCATACACGATGGACTGCACCGGAGGGGTGCCCAGTTCCTGTTTCGTCTGGCCCTTGAACTGCGGTTCGGGAAAGGTGACCTTCACCGCCGCGACCAGGCCCTCCTGAACGTCGGCCTTCTCCGCTCGGTCGTTGCCGGCCTTGGCCAGTTTGGCGAGCTTTCGGTTGTTCGGCACCAGGAGTTCGTTGCACACCTTCGTGAGCCCCCGGTCGAACCCGGCCACGTGGGTGCCCCCCTCCGGAGTGGGGATGGTGTTCACAAAGCTGTCGATCCGGCTGTCGTAGCTGTTGGTCCATCGCAGAGCGATGTCGACGACCACCTCTCGTTCGACCAGGGTCATGGTGCCGTCCACCGGGACCTTCTCCTCGAAGGTTCCGGTGCCGTGCAACGAGATGACGTCGGTGACCGGCGCCCCGGGATGCATGGCCACCAGATCAGCGAGCCCACCCTTGGCGACGAACTCGTGGGTACTGCCGCCTGCCCGCTTGTCAGCCACCCGGACCTTCAGGCCGGGCACAAGGAAGCACACCAGTGCCGCATGCTCGGCCACCAGTTCGGGATCGATGGCGAGCCCCGGATCGAACACGTCCAGGTCCGGCCAGAAGCGCACCCGGGTGCCCGTTCGCTTTGCAGGCACCTTCTTGATCTTCTCGAGCGTGGAGCCGGGAACGAAGCCGCCCTTCGCATTCAGCTTGCCGGGGGCCCTGTCGACGAACGTGAGTCGTTGGGTCTGGCCGTCGCGGTCGACCTCGACGACGAGCTTGGAAGCCAGGGCATTCACCACCGACGCCCCCACTCCGTGCAAGCCGCCCGATGCGCTGTACGCCCCGCCACCGAACTTCCCGCCGGCGTGGAGTTCGGTGAACACGATCTCGAGCGCCGTGCGCTTGCCGTCCTTGCGGCCGGTCGGAATGCCGCGGCCGTTGTCCGCGACCTCCACGGAACCGTCGCGGTGCAGTGTCACCTCCACCAGGTTGGCGTGGCCGGCGGCCGCCTCGTCGACGGAGTTGTCGATCAGTTCCCAGACCAGGTGGTGCAGCCCGCTGGGGCCGGTGCCGCCGATGTACATGCCAGGCCGCTTGCGGACCGCGTCCAGTCCCTCGAGAAGCTCGATGGACTTCTCGTCGTAGGTATCGGAGCCACGATTGGTGGCCGCCTTGGCGGACGATGACTTCTTGGCCTTCGAAGGCTTCTTGGTGGGGGCAGATTTTGCTGGGGGCATCGTCAGCCAGTCAAGCACGCGGCGCCGACACGCTCCGATACCCACTCGTCGGTGAGGGCTGCTGCTCTGTAGCGTCTGTCGGTGCCCGACGATCCCTCAACTTCCCGGCCGGTCGCCGTCCGCTCCGGTGGCACGGGGGGAGCGCTCTCCGAGCACGCCCTGGCCCCGGTCGGAGCAGCGCTCGTTGCCACGGGGCTGTGGTCGATCGGCAATCTGATAGCGGTTAGCGCCGGGTTGCCGGGCCCTCAGCTGGCTTTCTGGCGCTCTCTGTTCGGAGCAGCTGTCTACGGCGGGATCTACTATCTGCGGGGCGGGCGGTACAGCCGTGCCGCCTTTCGTGCGGCGGCGACGGGTGGCGTCGCCTTCGGCCTGTCGGCGGTGCTGTTCTTCGACCGCGCTGAAGAACACCACCGTCGCATCTGCAACTGTCATTGCGGCTCTGCAGCCGGTGATGCTCATCCCGTACTCCACGCGACGCATGGGTGAGAAGGTCGACGCGGCCAAGTTGGCGCTCGTCGGACTGGCGGTGCTCGGAACCGCCACGGTCGTACTGGGGGCATCCAGTTCGTCGGGTGAGTGGTCGCTCGGAGGTGACCTACTGGCGCTGGCCGGGACGGCGGTGGGGTGCGGTTACTTCGTGGGAACCGAACCGCGCGCGAGACCCTGGGCGCGCTCGAGTACCAGGCGTCGGCGCTTCCCACCGCGGCTGCGGTGGCGCTTGTAGGGGCGCTGGTGAGCGGCCCGGGTCTGGAAGGCCCGTCGTGGGCAGCCCTAGGGGCGGCGCTGGCCATGACCCTCGTGCCGGGATCGGGTCACCTGCTCATGGCATGGTCCCAGAAGCACCTCGACGTGAGCGCCACCGCCACGATCGCGCTCGACGTCACCGTCCTGTCCTCGATCGGAGCCGCAATCGTGTATGGCCAGGTTCTTCAGCCGGTGCAGTTGCTGGGCATGGCTGTGGTGCTGGTAGCGCTGGCCCTGTTCGTACGTCTTGCGGGCCGACCGCCGTCGGATCCGGCGGAGGTGGCCGTGGTGCCCGGTGAGTGATCAGGCGCTCACCAGCGGCCGAATCCGATTCCTAGCAACTTGCGTTCGGTGGCCTTGCACACCAGGTCCCTGCCGGTGTGGGGGATAGTGACCGGTTCCGGTGACGGGTCCGGCCTGGACGGGGCATCTTTCTGACCGACCACGAGCAGGAGACCGTCCTCGGGTCCGACCCACGCCCACTCCAGACGTTTCTCGTCCCGGAACCTGGCCACGCGGACCCCTGCCGTGTTGCGCCCCTTGAGTGGGATCTCGGCAGCGTCGGTCAGCTTGGCTGTCTGGGCGTCCGACACCGTGAGGACGATCGCGTCGTCTCCTGCCACGCCGACGCCGACGACCGCGGCCCCCTCGGCCAGCTTCATGCCGCCGACTCCCGCGGCGCCACGGCCCTGGACCGTGACCGTATCGGCGGCGCACCGCATGGCCTGGGCGTTGGATGCCACTGCTACCACCTCGACACCGTCCGGGGCCTCGAAAGCTGCAACAAGGGAGTCGCCGGGCTTGAGCTTCATGGCCGTGCGGCCCGTGGCCGTGCCGCAGAGCTCCGCGATGTCGATCCGTTTCATCTGACCTGACGAAGAGACCAGCAGCATCGGTGGTGGCGCGTCGACGGTTCCGGGTGCCACGACCGCGACTACGGACTCCCCCTTGTCGAGCGCTGCCAGGTCGCTCACGGCGCTGCCCCTCTTGCGGCCCGACACCTCCTCGAGGGAGTCGACCTCCAGCGGGAAGACCCTGCCCTTGGTGCTCAAGAGGCACACGGTGGAGTGGGTGGTGGTGGCAATCCGCTGCACGAGCACGTCGTGGCGGCCGAAGGTGGCCTTTTTTGGCCCATCGATCGGCTCGCGTCCCAGGACCCCGCTCTGTGACAGCGCCAGGACGCATGGCTCCTCGGAGCGGTTGGCGCGTTCTTCCTCGGCAACCTCCGCCAGTGTCACGTCGTTCAGGTCGTCCGGGGAGACGATGGTGCTGCGACGGTTCCGGCCGAACTGCTCGGCGAGTTCGTCCAGCTCGGCGAGCACGATCGTCCGACGGCGCTTTTCGGAGGCCAGGATCTTCTCGAAGCCGGCGATCCTCGTGCGTAGTTCCTCGGCCTCGGCCTCGAGCTCCAGCTTCGCCAGAGCTGTCAGACGTCGGAGCTGCATGTCGAGGATATGGACGGCCTGCACCTCGCTCAGGCTCAGTTCGGACACGAGTCGATCCCGTGCCTCGGTGGCGTCCTGTGATGACCGGATGATCGAGACCACGAGGTCGATGGCGTCGAGAGCCACCAAGAGCCCCTCGACCAGGTGGAGCCGCCGGTTGGCACGCTCCAGGCGGTACTCAGTGCGCCGGGTCACCACCTCGAGTCGGTGCTGGATGTAGTGGTCGCACAGTTCCCACAGGCCGACCGTGGTCGGAACCCCATCGATGAGTACGACGTTGTTGATCCCGAAGGAGTCCTCCAGCGGAGTGACTCGGTAGAGCTCGGTCAGTACTGCGCCGGCATTGGCCCCAGGTCGCAGCTCTATCTCGAGCCGTAACCCCGTTTGTCGGTCCGAGGTGTTCTTGACATCGGTCACCTGCGGGAGCTTGTTGTCCCTCATGAGCTCCTGGATACGCCCGACCACCCGCTCGGGACCGACCAGGTAGGGGAGCTCGGTGACCACGATCCCGTCGCGGGAGCGCGTCAGCTTCACGATCTCGGTGCGGGCTCGGATGCGCACCGAACCCCGGCCGTGCGCGTAGGCCTCGGCGAGGCTGTCGTCTATCACGATCCCGCCCGAGGGGAAGTCGGGGCCGGGTACGACCTTCATCAGTTCCGCCACCGTCGGCTTCGGCCGCCGCTTGTTCATGACCAACTTCACGGCCCGGGCGACCTCGCTCAGGTTGTGGGGAGCCATGTTGGTGGCCATCCCGACCGCGATGCCGGTGGAGCCGTTGACCAACAGGTTGGGCAAACGCGCCGGGAGATGGATCGGTTCGCTGCGTTCGCCGTCGAAGGTTGACCTGAAGTCGACTGTCTCCTCGTCGATCTCGCCCAGCATCTCGACCGCAGCCAGGCTCAGGCGGCACTCCGTGTAGCGGTAGGCCGCGGGCGGGTCGTCCAGGCTGCCGAAGTTGCCATGCGGGTCTACCAGGGTGATGTTGCGGCCGAAGTCCTGCCCCATCCTGGTGAGAGCGTCGTAGATCGCACCATCTCCATGGGGGTGGTACTTGCCCATGGTCTCGCCGACAACACCAGCGCTCTTTCGGTGGGGGCGGTCTGGTCGGAGACCCATGGAGGACATGGCGTAGAGAATCCGGCGTTGCACCGGCTTGAGGCCGTCGCGGATGTCGGGGATGGCCCGCGATGTGATGACCGAGAGCGAGTAGGCGAGGAACGACTCACCCAGCTCCTCGGTGACAGGCACGTCCACCACCTCACGGGCGAAGTCGTTGAACAGCGAGTCCTGGCGGGGCACGGGCATCTCCTCGGGCGCGAACTAAGGGCGACCCCATTCTTCACCATGGCCGCGACACCGCCGGAACGGTCGGGAAGACGACGGCGCACCAGGTTCGTGTGTAGTCGTGGAAGCTACTGGACCTCGGTCGTAGCGTCTCCGACGCCGGCGGCCTTGGCGGCCTTGAGGCGCTCTCCGCGGGCGATCTCCAATTCGATCAGCGCGTGTTCCACCGCCGCGAACTGCTCCGGTGTCACATCGGGGAGGTGCCAGGCACCGTGGACGAAGGCCGCGGTGTCACCGCGGTAGTCGTGTCCGAAGGACTTGAACTCGCCCGGGACCGTGCGCATGGCGTTCATGGCATCGACGATGACCTGGACCAGCGTGAGGACGGGGATCCAGCTCATCTCCTCGGGAACGTTGCGACCGCGGGTCTCGGACTCGAGCCACGGCGGGCGCTTGACCGCCAGCCGCGGCGACATCAGCGCGATGGGATCGTTGTCGTGGTCCAGGATCACGGCGCGCATGGCGTGGCGCTGCTCGTCGGTGAGTTCCAGGAACTGCTCGGGGCGGTCGAATGCTCCGACTGCGCCCTCTTCCACGTTGGGGCCCCTGCCCTCACGCATACCTGTGCGTGACCATTTCGCCAGACCCGGCAGGCCGAACCACAGGGCGCGATCGATCCCGTAGTGGTCGAACCCCTCGATTCCCTGGCGCATGACGACGTCCGAGCTGGACCACGCCCCCAGGCTCTCGCCGAACACGACGACCTTCGGCCGCCGCTCCGGGGGTCGCTCGGCCAGGCGCTGCTTGACGCTCCAGAGGCAACAGCCGGAACTGTGAGCGTCCGAGGGCGACAGTCTGCACGGCGAGGAAGGAGGGGGACCGTCCGTACTGGACACATGCGGTTGCGATGTCGCCGCGGGTGAACAGCTCTGCCGCCGACACAACCGCCTGGTCGACCCAGCCGGTTCCGGTGGGGGAGACAGGAGCAAGTGGGAGCGGTCGAAGGCCCCGAGGCGCTCCATCTCGTCGAGCATCATTTCCAGCGGCCCGCGGGGTACACGGGCTCGGAGTTGACGCCCACATAGGCGCGGATGGGATGGGCGATGGCGGGTTCGCCCAGTGTCTTCTCGATCAATTCGGGCGTGACCACGTCGGTGACGTATCGGCGCCCCTGCAGCCCCAGCTTGTCGAACGGAGACTCCGAAGCCGGCCCGCCGGAGACGAACTCCGAGGTGGGGGGCTCGTCGTAGGCCGGCTCGATCTTCTCGTTGGAGCGAGCGATCCGCTGAACACCGGCGTTGTACAGCGCCACGGTTCCGGCGCCCCAGAATGCGGCGTTCACCGCCCGGCCGATGAGCTGGTGGGGTGCGTCCGGCCCGAACTCGGCGGTCCCCTTTGCGGAGCCGCGGTAGCCCTTGGCGAGGAGACGCCCGACCGTCGACACGGTCACGCCGATTGCCAGTGCGCCGGGGAGCCGCCGGCTTGTCGTCATCGGTCCAGCGCTGGATCAGCGCTGTTCTCTGCTTGAGCGACACCGCGGAGCGGTACAGGGCGTACACGGTACCCGCGCCACGACCGCCAGGGGTCGCCATGGGCCCTTCGCCGGGTAGCGCTGCTGCATCTCCTCGGCGGTCTCGTAGACCATGCCGCCGATCGCACCCGCCATGGCCAGGTCGCCGAAGCTTCGGAGGCTCGAGACGATGGTGTGTTCGTCGTCGGTCT
>CAVQRK010000023.1:0-73606 GCA_963715225.1 uncultured Actinomycetota bacterium | reverse complement strand
ATACCTGCGTCGGCGTGCCCCACGCGTGCCCCAGCTCGGCGCGCTAGGCCATTGGCAGAAGTGCCGTCGGACTGCAGCGATCACTCACCGCCAACACCGCAGTATCCGGAGGCAGTTGCTCGCACCGTGAAAGGTCGGCATGGGGCTTGACGGACGCGTAACCGAGTTGTATATTTGGCTAAAGTGTCAAATAAGCAAAGGCCGATAACGAAGCCATGAACCGAGCCGAGAAAGCGAAATACGAGACCCGGGCGAAGGTGCTGAAGGCACTCGCTCATCCGGCACGATTGAAAATCGTGGACGAATTATCGGAGCATGACGAGGTCTGCGTGTGCGACCTGACCGACGCGGTTGGCAGCGACATGTCGACGGTCTCCCGGCACCTCGCGCAGCTGAAGAATGCCGGAATCGTGGAGAGCGAAAAACAGGGCCAGATGGTCTTCTATCGCCTTCGGATCAAGTGCCTCACCAGCTTGTTCGGTTGCATCGAATCGGTGGTGAAGTGTCACGTCGACGACCAACTGAAGGTTATTTCGTAGTGCCGAGCAAATTCTAATTTATTTCGGTAAATAGTTGCCAATTTGACCAAATACGCAAGACCATGGTGATGCGATGAAACGCGAGTGGAAGATATTTGCGGCGTTTCTGGCGGTTTTTGTGTTGGCCTACTTCATCCCTTTGGCCACACCTCAATTTGATGCAGACACCAGTCCCGGCGGCGCAAGGTCGTCAGCGCGATCGTCGAGGCCTTAGTGATGCTTCAGTGGTACGCCCGTAACCATACGCTGGCTTGCGTGGTACCAGCTTTGTTCATCGCTGGAGCGATCACCACTTTCCTCTCCAAAGAGTCGGTGCTCAAGCACCTTGGCCCGAAAGCCAACAAGGTCGAGTCCTACTCGGTTGCTTCCGTCTCTGGTACGGTCTTGGCAGTCTGTTCTTGCAGCGTGCTCCCCATGTTCGCTGGCATCTATAAGGTCGGAGCCGGACTCGGACCAGCTGCCTGCTTTCTTTACGCGGGACCGGCCATCAACGTGCTTGCCATCTTCCTCACCGCGCGAGTGCTCGGTTTCGAGCTCGGATTGGCGCGTGTGATTGGGGCCATGGTGTTTGGCGTGATCATCGGATTGATAATTGCAGTGGTCTTTCGCCGTAGCGAAGAGAGGCGCACCGAGGCCACGATGGCCATGCCCGATCCTCCGGCGGCCAAGCGCCCGCTGTGGCAGAACGCATCGATGTTGGCTGCGATGCTCGCCTTCCTCGTATTCAGCGACTGGTTCAACCCTGGCGACAAGCACGTGCAACTGGCCGATGGGACGAAATTCGAGGCAACGCTGCAATACGAAACCGAAGGGACTTACGATCTACGACTCAAGCAAGCAGTGCTTGGTCACGAGACAGCAGAGGTCCTGCGTGTGCCCAAGGCGAATATTGCTTCCATCGAAGACGTCGACACCTGGGTCACCCGAATTCACCACATGCGATGGTACCTGGCAGGCTTGATGGGCGCTCTGGTGGTGCTAATGAGTTTCGTTTGGCTCGACAAGTCAGATTTCCTGGAGTGGATGGGCAACACGTGGTCATTCTCGAAGCTGCTTGTACCGCTGCTCTTTGGCGGAGTGTTCGTCGTGGGGTTCCTCGGGGCCTTGGTGCCCGAAAAGCAAGTCGCGGCCCTTGTAGGCGACAACAGTCTGATGTCAAACCTGATCGCCTCCGTCGTGGGCTGCCTGTTTTATTTCGCCACCTTGACCGAGGTTCCCATCCTCGAAGCACTAATGAAGAACGGCATGGCCAGCGGCCCGGCCCTGGCGCTGCTTTTGGCGGGTCCGGCGCTGTCGCTGCCCAGTATCTTGGTCATTCGTTCGGTCGTTGGGAACACGAAAACCGTGGTGTTTGTGAGTTTGACCATCGTCATGGCGACCGTCGCAGGCATGGGCTTTGGCGCGATGTATCCGACTAACCCCATGCTCCAAGAATCACCGTCCGCGGTCGTTGCGACCGTTGATTCGGGCGGACTTCCCGACCTTCCGCCTGTCGCGCGTTCGAGGACCGCTGGAGAACCGATCGCGTACTAAACCGGCACGGTATTTCCCTCAGTATTCACAGCATATCCCCAGACAAGTCACAAGGAGTTTGCAGATGAAACTCGTTCAAATCCTCGGTACCGGTTGCGCAAATGCACCAAGCTAAACAAAACGCCGAACAGGCGATACAGGAATTGGGCATCGAGGCATCGGTCGAGAAGATCGAAGACATCAACGTCATAACCGGATTCGGCGTGATGATGACTCCGGCGCTTGCCGTCGATGGAGAAGTCAAGATTGTGGGCAAGACTTCCTCTCCTGAAGAAATCAAGCAATTGCTCGCGTGAGTCTGACGCGCGCGCATGGCTCTCGGCGACATCCTCCACGTGTTGCGCGACGCCTATTGCCGCACCGTCGGCATCGAGTACATGCACATCCAGGACCCGGAGGAGAAGCGCTGGATCCAGGAGCACGTCGAGAACGCCTCCACGAGGCTGACCAACGAGGACCAGCGCCACATCCTCTCCAAGTTGAACGGAACCGAGGCGCTGGAGAAGTTCCTCGGCACCAAGTACGTAGGACAGAAACGGTTCGGGCTCGAGGGCGCCGAGTCACTCGTCCCCCTCCTGGACGCGGTACTGGAGATGGCTGCGGACGACGGCCTGGACAGCGCCATGGTCGGGATGCCACACCGGGGGCGACTGAACGTGCTGGTGAACGTGATGGGCAAGGCGTACAGCCAGCTGTTCCGCGAGTTCGAGGGATACCTGGATCCAGATTCGATCCAGGGTTCCGGTGACGTGAAATACCACCTTGGTCAGAGCGGAACATTCCAGGCACGATCGGGAGCCGAGCTCCCGGTGAACCTGGCCGCCAATCCGTCACACCTGGAGGCTGTCAATCCGGTGGTCGAGGGCATGGCCCGGGCGAGGATGGACCAGATCCCGCGCGACGGCGATCGCGCCTATCCCGTTCTACCGATCCTCATGCACGGCGATGCAGCATTCGCCGGCCAGGGCGTCGTCGCCGAGACCCTCGCCATGTCACAGATCAAGGGCTACCGCGTGGGTGGGACGATCCACATGATCGTCAACAACCAACTTGGATTCACCACGCCGCCGGAGTCCGCCCGGTCATCGGAGTACTGCACCGATATCGCCAAGTCCGTGCAGGCCCCCATCTTCCACGTCAATGGCGATGACCCGGAGGCCTGTGTGCGGGTGGCCCGGCTCGCCTACGCGTACCGGGAGCGCTTCCACAAGGACGTCGTCATCGACATGGTCTGCTACCGACGTCAGGGGCACAACGAGGGTGACGATCCCAGCTACACACAGCCCAAGATGTACCGCACGATCGAGCAGCTCAGGAGCGTGCGCAAGACCTACGTGGAGAACTTGGTTCGCCGGGGCGACATCACCCTGGACGAGGCCGAGTCGGCACTGAGCGACTTTCAGTCCCTCCTCCAACAGGCCCTCGACCAGACGCGCTCCGACGCCCCCCAGGAAGAGGTCGTGGCCGCGCCCCATCCGCCGATCCAAGGGGTTCTGCCACACGTACCGACGGGCGTGGATCGCTCCCGACTCGACGACATCCATCGGGCCCTCGACTCCCTGCCCGACGGGTTCACGCTGCACCCCAAGCTCGCCAGACAGTTCGAGGCACGGGCCACCATGCTGGAGGCCGGAGAGGTCGACTGGGCACTCGCCGAGGGGCTGGCGCTGGGGTCCCTCCTCTTGGAGGGCACCTCAGTACGAGTCGCGGGCCAGGACTCACGCAGGGGCACCTTCTCGCACCGCCACTCGACGCTGTTCGATCACCAGTCGGGAATCGAGCATGTCCCACTGAGGGCGCTCGCGCAGGTCGGCGGGGCCAAGATGTGGATCTACGACTCGCTGCTCTCGGAGTACGCCGCTCTCGGCTTCGAGTACGGGTACACGGTGGCCAACCCGGAGGCACTCGTGGTCTGGGAAGCGCAGTTCGGGGACTTCGTCAACGGTGCGCAGATCACGATCGACCAGTTCATCGTTGCTGCGGAGAACAAGTGGGGCCAGACGTCTGGTCTGGTGATGCTGTTGCCACATGGATTCGAAGGTCAGGGACCGGAGCACTCATCCGCCCGGCTCGAACGATTCCTCATCCTGTGCGCCGAGGACAACATCCAGGTTTGTCAGCCGACCACGCCTGCACAGTTCTTCCATCTCGTTCGCAGGCAGGTTCATCGCAGTGTGCGCAAACCCCTGGTGGTGGCAACACCCAAGTCCGGCCTCCGGGACCGACGCTGGCGTTCACCCATCGAAGAGTTCGCCACCGGCTCGTTCGAAGAGGTTCTTGGCGATTCGGCCGTGGCCGACTCCGGCGCCGCGAGCCGGGTGATCCTCGCCTCCGGGAAGATCGCGGTCGATGCCGCCACGCGCCGCGACGAGTTGGGCGCGCCAATTCCCGTGATCCGCCTGGAACAGCTCTATCCATGGCCTGCCGAAGCCCTGCATGCGCAGCTGACCCGATACCCGAACTGCCGGGAGATCGTGTGGCTCCAAGAGGAGCCGAAGAACATGGGCGCATGGAACTTCTGCAAGGGGCACCTGTACCACGCTGTCGGTGAAGGCCAGGCCGTACACCGGGTCAGTCGAACAGGTCAGGGCTCGCCCGCAACCGGCAACCACGGAATCCACGTCCAGGAGCACGAGATGCTTCTGTCCTCCGCGTTCGGACCTCTCGGCTGAGCCGCCCGCAGCGCGCCCCCACCCGGTACGTCCCCACCCCATGGTTTGAGCTCAGCGCAGCGGAATCCCAATCACTGCTTCGAGTTCAGCGAGCGCTATGTCGGGATCGGTGACCTTGATCGTGGTCATGCCCATCTCACGGGCAGGCTTCAGATTGATGCCCAGATCGTCGAGGAACACCGCCTCGCCGGCAGCGATGTCGAGCTCTTCGAGTGCGATCTCGTAGAAGCGACGCTCGGGCTTTCGGCAACCGACACGGGACGATTCCACCACAGCGTCGAACAGGTCCACGAGGTCGCCGAAGCTTCCTCCGGAGGACCAGTCGGGTGTGCCGGTCAAGAAGTTGTTCGTCAGTAGCGCCACTGCCAGGTGTTCGCGGATGCGGTGAATGGCATCGACCATCTCCGGGCGAAGCTCACCGCGGAGACACTCCAGTACCTCCGCTCCCGAGAGCTCGTGTCCGAACTCAAGCGCCTCGAACTCGAACGCGGTGACGAACTCGTCCAGATCGAGCTCCGCTCGCTCGAGGCGCGCCCATGCGTTGTGATCGGGGTTGGTGGAGTTGATGGAGCGGATCGTTTCCGCGGGCAACCCGGCCCGACTCTCATAGGACGCGAAGGCTTCGAAGGGGCTCGAGAGGATCACTCCTCCGAAGTCGAACAACACCGCGCGCAGCACCGCAGCATCCTAGAGGTGAGCGATGTCCGCGAATCCAACGCAAAATGCTGCTTCACTTGAGGACGTCATGACCGAATCCCATCTGGTGATCGACGGATCGAACATCGCGACCGAAGGCCGCAGCGATCCATCCCTCGCCCAACTCGACCAGGCTGTCCAAGCCTTCCTCGGCGAACACGATTTCGACAACGTCGTCGTCGTCGTCGACGCCACGTTCCCGAACCGGATCGACCCCGCCGAACGCGACGAGTACGAAGAGGCGGTTGCCGCCGGTGAGATCCTGACTCCACCTGCCGGCACCGTCGGCCGCGGCGACGCATTCGTTCTGATGATCGCGGAGCGCAGCGGTGCAACGGTCCTGTCCAACGACTCCTTCCAAGAGTTCCACCCGGACCACCCGTGGTTGTTCGAAGAGGGACGCCTGCTCGGCGGTAAACCCGTACCGGGCGTTGGATGGGTGTTCGTGGACCGCACGCCCGTGAAGGGACCGAGGAGCCGTCGGGCCACAGCGGAAGCCAAGCGCAAGAACGCCGGCGGATCTGCTCGAACCGCATCACCGGCCAAGAAGAAAGCGGCTGGCAAGCCAGCTACGGCTGGCAAGCCAGCTACGGCTGGCAAACCAGCTGAGGCCACTAAGAAGAAAGCGGCTGGCAAGCCAGCTACGGCTGGCAAACCAGCTACGGCTGGCAAACCAGCTGAGGCGGCCAAGGGCTCCGCTCGAGACCGGGCCGACGGGTCGCCGGATGGCGGGAGCCCCCGCAAGAGATCCCGACGCAAGCGGTCCGGCTCGGTCGAGCCCATCAACGAGCCTAAGGACTTCCTTCGTTTCATCACCGAACACCAGCCAGAAGCGACGGTCGAGGCAGAGATCGTCGAGTTCACTTCGCACGGGGCATACGCCACAGTGGAAGGTGTCCGCTGCTACATCCCGCTCAAGTCCATGGGCGACCCACCACCGCGCAGCCCGCGTGAGCTGCTGTCGATGGGAGAGGTCAGGCCCTTTGTCGTGCAGGAATACGACACGCCTCGACGAGGCATTGTCCTTGCACTATCCGGAGTCAGCGCCGCTGATACCGGATACCGTGAATCACCGGAGTCCCCTGGGGAGGACGCCGGCCCGGTCACGGGAACCGCAACAACCATGAAGCCCGCCGAGGAGGCATCAGTGGCAGCAAAGAAGAAGGCTCCGGCCAAGCGCAAGGCACCCGCCAAGCGCAAGGCACCCGCCAAGCGCAAGGCACCCGCCAAGAAGAAGGCACCTGCGAAGAAGGCTCCCGCCAAGCGCAAGGCACCCGCCAAGCGCAAGGCACCCGCCAAGCGCAAGGCACCCGCCAAGCGCAAGGCACCCGCCAAGCGCAAGGCACCCGCCAAGCGCAAGGCACCCGCCAAGCGCAAGGCACCCGCCAAGAAGAAGGCTCCGGCCAAGCGCAAGGCACCCGCCAAGAAGAAGGCTCCGGCCAAGCGCAAGGCACCCGCCAAGAAGAAGGCTCCGGCCAAGCGCAAGGCACCCGCCAAGAAGAAGGCTCCGGCCAAGCGCAAGGCACCCGCCAAGCGTCGCTGAGTCACTTTTCGGTTCGATGGAGCCCGGTTGCACCCTCGGGGCAACCGGGCTCCATCGCGTCCGGACCCGGGACTGCTGGTCGTTGGCCCTGACCGGTCACACCCCCCCGGGGGTCGGCCGTATGATCTGCCGCCATGGCTGCGCAGTTCATCTTCACCATGCGACGGGTATCCAAGTTCATCCCGCCCGACCGCGAGGTGCTCAAGGACATCACTCTGGCGTTCTACCCGGGAGCGAAGATCGGCGTCATCGGGCCCAACGGTTCCGGCAAGTCCAGCCTCCTACGGATAATGGCCGGATTGGACGACGAGTACGACGGCGAGGCGGCGCTGACGGCCGGATTCACAGTCGGCATGCTCGAACAGGAACCGCAACTCGACGACGACAAGGACGTTCTCGGGAACGTAATGGACGGCGTCGCCGAGGTCTCCAAGCTCCTGGCTGACTACGACGCTCTCATGGCCAAATGGTCTGATCCGGACGCCGACTACGACCGGCTCGGCGCTCAACAGGCCGAGCTCGAATCGGAGATCGAGTCGGTCGGAGCCTGGGATCTGAAGCGAACCATCGACATCGCCATGGACGCCCTGAGATTGCCCGACCCGGATGCCGCGACCGCCAGCCTGTCCGGCGGCGAGCGACGACGGGTTGCATTGTGTCGACTCCTGCTCGCCAAACCCGACCTTCTGCTGCTCGACGAGCCGACGAACCACCTCGACGCCGAATCGGTTGCGTGGCTGGAGCGATTCCTTTCCGACTACCAGGGGACCGTGGTGGCGATCACGCATGATCGCTACTTCCTCGACAACGTGGCTCGGTGGATCCTGGAACTCGACCACGGCAAGGGCATGCCGTTCGAAGGGAACTACTCAGGATGGCTGGACCAGAAACACGAACGGTTGGCGCTGGCGGAGAAGCAGAACGACGCTCGACGCAGGACGCTCGAGCGCGAGCTGGAGTGGGTACGGATGGCACCCAAGGCCCGCCAGGCGAAGTCCAAGGCCAGGTTGTCGGCATACGAGTCACTCCAGGCAGAGGCAGAGGCAGGTCGTGACGAATCCCAGGGACTTCAGATCAGCATTCCGCCTGGGCCCCGCCTCGGCGACCAGGTCATCGAGGCCGATCACCTGAGCAAGGGATTCGGTGACCGCCTCCTCATTGACGACCTGACCTTCAGCCTTCCGCGTGCAGGCATCGTGGGAGTGATCGGACCCAATGGGGCAGGAAAGACAACCCTGTTCAGGATGATCGTGGGAGCCGCCGGTGGTTCTTCGGAACCCGATACCGGCGTCGACCAGGGCCACCTGGTGGTCGGAAGCACCGTCGATCTCGCCCATGTGGACCAGTCCCGGGACTCCCTCGGCGACGACAACACCGTCTACCAGGAGATAACCGAGGGGAACGAAGTCCTCGAAGTCGGCGGCCGCGAGGTGAACGGACGTGCGTACTGCGCGAGCTTCAACTTCAAGGGATCGGACCAACAGAAGAAGGTGGGGGACCTGTCCGGCGGAGAACGCAACCGGGTGCATCTCGCCAAGTTGCTTCGATCGGGCGGCAACGTGTTGCTGCTCGACGAGCCGACGAACGATCTCGATGTGGACACCCTCCGCGTGCTCGAGGGCGCACTCGACGAGTTCCCCGGGTGTGCGGTTGTCATTTCGCACGATCGCTGGTTCCTCGACCGGATAGCCACCCATATCCTCGCGTTCGAGGGCGACTCCCAGGTGCGCTGGTTCGAGGGGAACTTCAGCGAGTACGAGGAGTTCCGTCGAAGGGAACTCGGCGCCGAGGCCAACCAACCTCACCGCATCAAGTACAAGCCACTGACGCGCTCGACGTCCCCACCTACTCCCGATGCCCTCCTCCCCGGATGAGTGTCGGCTCAGCCGACCGGGTGCCCGCGTACCGCCGAAGTCGACCATGGGGGAGAATTCTCAGGCCTACTCCCACAATGCCGATGGTGAACCATGGCCTCAAGCACCAAGAAGAAGCCGACCGCGAGATCCGAAGAAGCGTGCGAGTCGCGCGGTACTGCGCGAGGTGGAGCCCGGCAGCACCGTCGAATGCTCGACCTGTGGCGAACGGGTGAAGTTCCAGGCCAAGATGCGCCATCAACAGGTGATCTGCAACGTGTACGTGGCCGGACGTTGGGACCGCGTGGAGCACTTCCACGCCCCGTGCTACGAGCAGGCCGGCGAACCATTCGGAGACGTCGACACCACGCCGCGGATCAAGCTTCGCCAGCAGGCTGCCGCCAAGGCATCCTGAAGCGACAACTTCAGCTACCGGACAGCGCCTCTACCACCAGCTGGGCCTGCTCGGCCGGCGTCCCATCCGCGGGCCGCAGCTCCAGTTCCGGTGACTCCGGGGACTCATACGGGTCATCGATTCCGGTCATTCCCTTGATCTCACCCGCGCGCGCCTTCGCGTAGAGGCCTTTGGGGTCACGCTCTTCACAGAGCTCCAGCGGGGTGTTCACGAACACCTCCACGAACCGCACGCCCGCTTGTTCCGATCGACGCCTGGGCCCCGACTCGGGCCTTGCGGTACGGCGAGATCAACGGCACCACGGCAACGAAACCGGCGTCCGCGAACAGGATCGCCACCTCGGCCACCCGGCGGATGTTCTCGTTGCGATCCTGCTCACTGAAACCGAGGTCCCCGTTCAGCCCATGACGGATGTTGTCACCGTCAAGTAGGTAGGCGGCACGCCCGGAGGCCACGAGCCGGCGCTCGACCTCCACAGCGACGGTGGACTTGCCCGATCCCGAGAGCCCGGTCAGCCAGAGAACTGCACCCGTTCCCCCGGTGATCGCCCGACGTTCGTCGCCAGACACGTTGCCGGCATGCCAGACGACATTGGGCGAGGACTCACTCACACCGGAGGTCCCGCGCCCGCGGGCTCACTGGGGCTCTCCGAGAATCATCCCCGCGCCGACGGTCGAGTTCGTCGCCTCGTCGATCAGGATGAACGAGCCCGTCTCCCGGTTGCGTCGGTACTCGTCGAAGAACAACGGCAGGGTGCTACGCAGAGTCACCCGGCCAATCTCGTTCAGTGCCAAGCCCTCGGCACCTTCATCTCGGTGCAGGGAGTTGACGTCGAGTCGGTAGCGGAGCTCCTTCACCAACACCCGCGCCGTTCTGGTGGTGTGTTTGATCGTCAGTTTGGAGCCCGCGGTCAGTTCACTGGCTTCCGAGAGCCAGCACACCATTGCCGCCAGGTCCTGGGACGCGGTGGGTTGGTTGTGAGGCCTGCAGATCATGTCGCCGCGACTGACATCGATCTCGTCCTCGAGCAACACGGTCACCGACATGGGAGCGAACGCCTCGTCGAGAGGCCCGTCCATCGTGTCGATCCGGGCGATCCTCGAGGAGAAGCCGGACGGAAGAACGATGACTTCGTCGCCAGGCTTCAGCACGCCGCCAGCGATGGTGCCCGCATAGCCGCGGTAGTCATGGAACTCGTCAGTATGGGGTCGCAGCACACACTGGACCGGCAGACGGGCGTCGATCAGGTTGCGGTCCGATGCAATGTGCACCGTCTCCAGATGGTGCAACAGCGAAGTTCCCTCATACCAGGGAGTCTTGTCCGAGCGGTTCACGACGTTGTCGCCCTTGAGCGCGGATATCGGGATGAACGTCAGATCGGCAACGTCGAGTTTGGATGCGAAGTGACGGAATTCGTCACAGATCTCCTCGAAGCGATCCTCGCTGTAGTCGACCAGGTCCATCTTGTTCACGGCCAGCACCAAGTGCGGGATCCGCAGGAGTGAGGCGATGAACGCGTGCCGACGCGACTGTTCGATGACCCCTTTGCGGGCATCGATCAGGACGATCGCAAGGTCCGCCAGCGAAGCTCCGGTGACCATGTTGCGGGTGTACTGAACGTGGCCCGGGGTATCAGCGATGATGAACTTGCGCTTCGGCGTGGCGAAGTAGCGGTAGGCGACGTCAATCGTGATGCCCTGCTCGCGCTCGGCGCGGAGGCCGTCGGTCAGCAGCGCCAGGTTGGTCTCGGCGAGACCCATGCGCTCACTGACACTCTCGACGGCATCGAGCTGGTCCTCGAAGATCGACTTCGAGTCATAGAGCAGACGGCCGATCAGCGTCGACTTGCCGTCATCGACCGAGCCGGCGGTGGCGAAGCGGAGTAGCTCCATCAGAAGTAGCCCTCTCGCTTGCGGTCTTCCATTGCAGCCTCCGACGCCCGATCATCGGCGCGTGTGGCGCCACGCTCGGTGATCCGCGTCGAGGAGACCTCCTCGATGACGGCGGAGAGGTCCGCTGCGCCGGACTCGACCGCTCCGGTGCAGGACGCGTCGCCGACGGTGCGGAATCGGACGGTTCTGGTCTCCACTGTCTCGTCATCGGCCACGGTCACGAACTTGGTGAGCGCGAGCCACATCCCGTCGCGGCGGAACACCTGGCGTTCGTGGGCGAAGTAGATCGACGGAACCTCGATGCTCTCGTTCTCGATGTACTGCCAGATGTCCAGCTCGGTCCAGTTGCTGAGCGGGAAGACCCGGATGTGCTCCCCACGGTTGTGACGTCCGTTGTAGAGGTTCCACAGCTCCGGGCGCTGGTTCTTGGGATCCCACTGACCGAACTCGTCTCGGAAAGAGTAGAACCGCTCCTTTGCACGCGCCCTCTCCTCGTCGCGCCGGGCCCCGCCAAATGCGGCATCGAACCCATTCGACTCGATGGCATCGAGCAGCGTCGTGGTCTGGAGCTGGTTCCTGCTCGCCCGGGGCCCGGTCTGCTCCACGACCCGTCCGGTGTCGATCGACTCCTGGACCGATGCCACCACCAGGCGCAGACCCTCGGACTCCACCCTGCGGATCGCGGTACTCGTAGACCTCGTCGAAGTTGTGACCGGTGTCGATATGCATCAGCGGAAACGGCATCCTGGCCGGCCAGAAGGCCTTGATGGCGAGATGCAACATCACGATCGAGTCCTTGCCACCGCTGAACAACAGCACGGGGCGTTCGAACTCGGCAGCAACCTCACGAAACACGTGGATGGCTTCGGCCTCGAGCGTTTCGAGGTGGGAGAGCTCGTAGTTCATCGAACCTCGTGGTTGCTCGAGCGTGCGTCCAGGATGTCCGGAACCTTCACAATCGATACCCGATCAATGTGTGATGGGTGGACTTGGGAATGGAACAGGGTAGCGAGCGAAATCCCGACCTAGCCACTCGCCCTGCCGGGTCACCGCGTCGGTCGGAACCGGGTGCCGACCGACGCGGACAGATCGGATCCGCAACCGTTTCAGCCTATGGTCGGGCCATGGCATTTCCCACCGACGACCATGAGCTGGCCATGCAGCTGGCAACGCAGGCCGGGGATCTACTGTTGTCGGTGCGAGAGGATCTGGTCACGCGGGGCGCCGAGGCGTCCACGATCAGGGACGAAGGCGACCGGCGGAGCCACGAGTGGCTGACCCAGCAGCTGGCGGCCGCCCGGCCCGACGATTGGGTGTTGTCCGAGGAGGCCACCGACGACGAGACCCGTGACTCCGACCGTCTGTCCTCGTCACGGGTCTGGATCATCGACCCTGTCGACGGAACCCGTGAGTACGGCGAAGGACGCTCCGACTGGGCGGTGCACGTCGCGCTCGCCGTCGACGGCAAACCGGTCGTGGGAGCTGTGGCACTACCTGACCTCGGGCTCACCCTTCACACCGGCTCCCCATCCACGGTTCCGGCCGCTCCCCCGACCCTCAGGGTCGTGGTCAGCCGATCCCGTCCACCCGCCGAGGCACATGCAATCGCCGAGGCGTTGGGTGCCGAACTGGTCGAGATGGGATCTGCAGGCGCGAAGGTGATGTCGGTGATTCGCGGTGAGTCGGACATATATCCGCACTCGGGGGGCCAGTACGAGTGGGATTCCTGCGCGCCGGTCGCCGTCGCCCTTGCAGCCGGGCTCCACTGCTCGCGACTCGATGGGCGGCCACTCGTGTACAACCAGGCCGACACGCGCCTCCCCGACCTACTCGTGTGCCGACCCGAACACGCGGCTGCCGTCATAGAGGCAGCCGAGCAGCACTCGCGCAATGGGACTCCGGCCCAGTGATGGACGGGGGCGGCGACTTGGGTGCAACCGATTCCGGAACCGAACCGTCGGCTGACCTCGCCCACTACGCCTTCACCGACCGTGGACCCTGGGTGGTGGACCGGGACGAGCTGGGGTGGTTGCGGGGCATCGACGTGCTGCGAGCAACCACCAGGCGCCAGGTTCCCTTGCTCACCGGACGGCGCCGGCTCCCGGACATCGGGCGCCTGGCGGAGGTGTCCGCTCGGATGCTGGCGGCTCTGGTGCCGTGGCTGGTGCGCGACCGGCGTCGAGGCGGATCGATCTCACGCGCAGGGCTCTCGCGCAGACTGCGGGTGGCGGCAGAACATCTCGGCCCCACCTACATCAAGCTCGCCCAGATCATTTCCAGCGGCGAAGGACTCTTCCCCCCCGAACTGGTCGAGGAGTTCCGCAGGTGCAGGGACCAGGTGCGCGCCGAGGACTTCGAGACAGTTCGTTCCGTGATCGAAGCCGACCTGGGATGCCCGCTGGAGGAGGCCTTCTCCGAGTTCGACCGTGAACCCCTGGCGGCAGCGTCGATCGCGCAGGTCCACGCCGCCACGCTGAGCACCGGCGAGGAGGTGGTGGTCAAGGTCCAGCGTCCCACCATCCGAACACAGGTGCACAGGGACCTGAAGGTGATGTCCTGGTTGGCGCCGTTCCTGGTGGGACGTATCCCTGTCGCTGCGCTGGCGAACCCACCCGCACTCGTCGAGTTGTTCGCGGAGACCATCAGTGAGGAACTCGACTTCCGCCTCGAAGCCGAGAACATGCTCGACGTGGCTGCCAGCTTCGCCGCCCTGGGACAGCGTGGCTACCTCGTTGCCCGACCGCACCCCACGCTGGTGACACGTCGCGTCCTGGTGATGGAGAGGCTCCACGGCTTCGCGTTCGAAGACCTGGAATCGATGAAGGCGGCGGAGATCGACACCCACGAGGTGATCCGCATCGGCGTGGTCGGGTTCACCGAGGGATGCATGGTGCATGGCATCTTCCACGGCGATCTGCATGCCGGCAACCTGTTCGTCACTCCCGACGGCCGGATTGCCCTGATGGATTTCGGGATCACCGCACGCATGACGCGACCTGGAACGCAGCGCCTTCATGCGCTTGATGCTCACCGGAGCGGTGGGAGACATTCCCGGGCAGATCGCGGCCTTCCGAGATCTTGGTGCACTGCCGGCCGACACCGACATCGACGACGTGATGCGAGAGCTCGGGCTGGACCAGGCGCCAGTGGATCCCACCTCGCTCAGCCAGGAGGAACTCCTCGGCGAGATACAGCGGATCATCAAGGCCCTGCTAGCCATGGGGGCCCGGATGCCGAAGATCCTCATGCTGTACGTCAAGAACCTTGTGTTCCTCGACGGTGCCATCGCACTGCTGGCTCCTGATCTCGACATGATCGCGGAGATGGCTCGTCTGTCGACGTACATGGCGACCACCCATGGGCCAGCGGCTCGCCTCGGAGATCGGTGTGGACGTGGGCAGCTTCGAGGCCGACCCCGCCGCGATCCGGGCCGGATTCGGGATCGTCGATGACGACGCTTCGGCGCCCGTCACCTACCGTGATCTGCAAGCCCGACGCGAGCTGATCCGCAAGCGCCTCGGCCCACGCGGCTGACCAACACGGTCACTGCCGGTACCTACCCCGCTCCAACCGCCCCGGTCGCGGTGTGCGCCACCACCATGTGTGGTCGTCCGCTCACCCGCACGGCGCCCGTGAGCACGACCGAGAAGCGACCCATGCCCGACACGACATCCCCCCGATCCGAGGGCGGCGAGCACGCCGTGCCGATCAATGACCTGCGCAACGTGGCCATCGTGGCCCACGTCGACCACGGCAAGACAACCCTCGTGGACGCCCTGCTCCAGCAGTCGGGAGCCATGGGCCACCGGGCTCCCGATGCCGACCGGGTGATGGACTCCCTCGACCTCGAACGCGAGAAGGGAATCACGATCGAGGCCAAGAACACTGCCGTGCGCTGGCCGTTGGCGGACGGCACGACGGTCAAGATCAATATCGTGGACACGCCGGGACACGCCGACTTCGGCGGTGAGGTCGAACGGGCTCTCACGATGGTGGACGGCGTCGTGCTTCTCGTCGATGCCTCCGAGGGGCCGCTGCCCCAGACGCGCTTCGTGCTCCGCAAGACACTCGAACTGGACCTGCCGGTGATTCTCGTCGTCAACAAGGTCGATCGGCCCGATGCGCGCATTGCGGATGTGGTGCACGAGGTCGAGGAGCTCTTCCTGGATCTGGATGCGAATATCGACCAGATCGACTTTCCGATCGTCTACGCCAGCGCCCGTGCCGGCCGGGCATCACTCAGCGAACCGAGCAGCATCGACGACCTCGAGAGCGACCTGTCGTCCGCTGCTCGAGGTGCTCATGGACCGCCTGCCTGCACCGACCCACGACCCCGATCACCCACTTCAGGCATGGGTGACGAACCTCGATGCCAACGAGTTCGTCGGGCGGCTCGCCATGTGTCGCATACGCCACGGCGTGATACGTCGCGGCCAGAACGTGGCTTGGTGCCGCGCAGATGGGACGATCCAGTCCGCCAAGGTGGCGGGCCTCTTCGTGACCGAGGCCCATCAGAGGGTGGAGGCCGAATCGGTAGGCCCGGGCGAGATCATCGCCGTAGCCGGCATGGCGGACATCGGCATCGGCGAGACGCTCGCCGATCCGCAGGACCCCCGCCCACTGCCCGTGATCTCCGTCGACGAACCGAGTCTGGCTATGACTGTGGGTGTCAACACCTCCCCACTGGCGGGCCGCGACGGCAAGTTGCTGACCGCCCGACTGGTCAAGGGTCGTCTCGACACCGAGCTCGTCGGCAACGTGAGCCTGCGGGTGTTGCCCACCGAGCGGCCGGATGCCTGGGAGGTACACGCCCGAGGAGAGCTCCAGCTCGCGATCCTGGTGGAGACGATGCGCCGCGAGGGATTCGAGCTCACGGTAGGGAAACCGCAGGTGGTCACCAAGGAGGTCGACGGAAAGACACACGAGCCGGTCGAGGCAGTGTCAATCGATGTTCCCGAGGAGTACCTGGGTGCGGTCAGCCAGTTGCTCGCCACCCGGCGCGGCCAGCTGATCAACATGGTCAACCACGGCACTGGTTGGGTTCGGATCGACCAGCGTGTGCCGGCCCGGGGACTTCTCGGGTTCCGAACCGACTTTCTCACCGAGACCCGTGGCACCGGGATGCTCCACTCCGTGTTCGACGGATGGGCGCCCTGGTTCGGCGAGATCAAGGCTCGGGACCGTGGTTCGGTGGTGGCCGACCGCACAGGCAAGGTCACGCCCGTACTCGATCGTTGCAGTCCAGGAGCGCGCAACTCTGTTCGTCGGACCGACCGAGGAGGTCTACGAGGGCATGGTGGTGGGTGAGAACTCCCGCGCCGAGGACATGGATGTGAACATCACGCGAGAGAAGCAGCAGACCAACATGCGCGCCGCGGGATCGGACAACACCCAGAAGCTCACACCGCCTACGAGGCTGTCTCTGGAACGCGCCCCTCGAGTTCCTGGCCCCGGACGAGTGCGTCGAGGTGACGCCCGAGGCGATCCGCATGCGCAAGGTGGTGCTGGACGCAGGCGATCGGGCCCGAATCGTCAAGGCGGGCAAGAAGGACCGCGTCTGAATCCGACCTCCCGGGAATGAATCCTGACAAACTTGAGTTGATTGGTCAGGAATCAAAACGTAAGTTGGTGTCATGACCACAGGGTCTCTGTTCGACTTCCCGAATCCAGTCAACGAGAAAGCCGCACGCGTCGTCGCTGCCGGGGCCACGATCATGGCGCTCGCCGTCGGGGTTCTGGGTTGGGGATGGGTCCTCGTCCCTCTCACCTACGGGTTCGTGGCCCGGGTCCTAACCGGGCCGACCCTCAGTCCCACTCGGGCGGTTCGCGACCGAAGTGGCTGCGCCGACGCCTCGGCGCACCCCGGTTCACCCCCGGACCCCCGAAGCGATTCGCACAGGCCATCGGCGTCGTGTTCTCCATCAGCGGATCCCTGCTCTGGCTGTCGGGCGCGCCCGGAGCGGCACGTGTCGTGGTGGTCATGCTCGCCGGCGCCGCCTTCTTGGAGTCTGCCTTCGGTATCTGCCTGGGCTGCAAGGTCTTCGCTCTGTTGATGAAGGCCGGCGTGGTTCCGGAGTCGGTGTGCGAGGAGTGCAACGACCTCTCGCTACGCATCCCCGGCCTCACCCCCGTCAGGGTCGACTGAGGAACCGACACGTCACCTGACCGGCCCCCCTCGCGGGACTCAGGTTGGCGGTGAGTCGACGACAACCAGGCGCACTCGGCGAAACCCCTTGCCCTTCGACTGCACCTTGGCGACTACGAGTCCACCAACTTCCCCAGTCCGCGCTTACATGGGTACCGCCATCGGCCTGGCGATCGAGCCCGGCGATGTCCACCACACGCACCTGGCGCACCGACTCCGGTACCAGGTTGACCTTGGTTCGGATGAGGCTGTCGTCCAGCAGCGCAGCGTCACGCTCCAGGAAGGACACCGAGATTTCTCGATCTGCCACGACCTCCGCGTTCAGGGCCGCCTCCAGAGTCTGGGCGAATCCCTCCGGTGGCTCGGGAAACTCGAAATCCAGGCGCCCGGACAATGGTTCCATGTTGCCGCCCGTGACGACCACGCCGTGATCGCGCCACATCACCCCGCAAAGGATGTGCATGGCCGTATGGGTACGCATCAGAGCCTGCCTGCGTCCGACATCCAGGCGAACCTCGACCGCGTCACCCACACCGGGCGCAGGCGCACCGGGAGCGAGTGTGTGCCAGATCACGTCGTGGTCCTCGCTGTCGTGGATGACATCGATGACATCCGATGCGCCGATGGTGCCGACGTCGTGGGGCTGTCCGCCCCCGGTTGCGTACATCACGGTGCGGTCGAGTCGGAGCTGGGGAGCACCGTCAGGACCCGGACGGAACGCCACCACGGTGGCTGAGCATGATCCGATGGTGGCGTCGGCGAGGTAGAGCTGCTCGGTCATGGTGTGATTCTCGCCTACTGTCACCGCTGATGCGCCTGCTGATTGCCCGTTGCACCGTCGACTACGACGGACGCCTGGCTGCGCACCTGCCCGAGGCCGTGCGTCTGATCATGGTCAAGGCCGACGGATGTGTTGCCATCCACGCCGACGGCGGCGCCTACAAGCCCCTCAACTGGATGAACGCGCCCAACACCATCACCGAGGACGACGACACCTGGGTGATCGCCAATCCGGCCGATGAGACCCTCACCATCCGTTTGCACGAGGTGTCTGTCCGACTGCGTCCACGAGATGGGTATCGACCCCGGCCTCGTGAAGGACGGGGTGGAGGCCCACCTCCAGGAGCTGCTCGCTGCCGACCCCAGCCACATCGACGACGGACCTCGAGTTCGTACGCCGCGAGTACCCGACCGACATCGGCCCGGTCGACCTGATGTGCCGGGACGAGAGGGTACCGCAGTCGCCGTGGAGATCAAGCGCCGGGGCGAGATCGACGGAGTCGAGCAGCTCACCCGCTATCTGGAACGACTGGAGCGCGATCCCGTCCTCCGCGGGATCCGAGGAGTATTCGCGGCACAGGTGGTCAAACCCCAGGCCCGGGTGCTGGCCGAGTGCCAGGGGAATTCGTTGGGTGGAGATCGACTACGACGCGCTGCGTGGCATCGAACGGCCGCAGATGAAGCTGTTCTAGCCGGCGGTGCCCATCCGGATGCCACGGTTTCGAACCGCCTGACGCGACGAGCGCTCCACCAACCGCAGGTGGCCCGCCGATAGCTTTGGCCTGTCCGTTCCCTGTCCCGCGGAGCGACCATGAGTCTGCTCAGTCGCCGGTGGCCGAGACGCCTCGGAGCCGCTCCAGCGTCAGGTTGCCGAACCCAGAGCGTCGGCCATGCCCGGGAAACCACCTGCCGAGCATGATCCGCCCGGAGAGAAGAGCCACGAGGTGGACACGACCGAGCAGCGAGGATCGAACGCCGCCATCGACCGCGAGGGTGACGGCCACGAGCCCGAGGTCACCGAGGCCGCCGAAGCTGTGGCTCCTCACCCCACCCCGACCCCTGACGCCCCGGCAACCGGCGACCCCCGCACCAGGACGGAGCGCCACCGACGATGCCGATCCGGACCCAGCAGGGTCACCGACAGCAGCCGTCCGCTACCGAAGGGGCCCGACTGCAGCAGCGAGCTGTCCAGCGGCCTCCCCGCAGCGTGGCGAAACGCAGGGTCATGGCGGCCGTAGCGATCCCGATGCTACTGCTGTCGATCCTCGCTGCGGCCTGGGCCACCGACACGGCATGACGGGTGACGACGTAGCCAGGAACACCGAGCTCGCCGGCACGGCGGTGGGAGGTATGGACGAGGCGAAGCTGGAGGCGGCGGTCGATGACCTCGCCTCCGAACTACCCGACACCGAGGTGGTGATCGAGACCGGCGACCTCACCCTGACCACCACCGCCGGCGCCCTCGGGATCGGCATCGATACCGCCGCCACCACCGAAGTCGTCCTGGAGACGGGTGACGACTCACCACTCTGCGACGCAGCCCTTCGAATGGCTGGCTTCGTTCATCTCCCCGCGCGCGGCCGAGGTCGTCGTGTCCGTGGACGAAGAGCCACGACCACGCACCCTCGCCGAACTCGAGGGCGAGGACCGCCTCGCGCCGGTCGAACCGTCCTTGGTCATCACGGATGGCTCAGCGGCGCTGTCTGCGGAGTCGATGGCGTCGAACTGACCGTCGAGGACGTGACGGGCGCCCTGCCGGCGTCGCTCGGTGACGTCAGCGAGTCGATCTCGGTGACCGCCGAACGAACCGTGTCGCGCCGTGACCGCGACGATGCCAGTCCAGCCGTTCGTCGACCAGGCCAACTCGCTGCGGGAACGACGATCACCGTCACCGCGGGCGAGCAGACCTTCGAATTCGAGGGTCAGGCGTTGGTCGACGGTGTGTCGGTCATCGACCCCGGTGACCTCCCCCGTCTGACGGTGTCCGAAGACGTCATCGGCCAGCAGATCGCTGCCCAGGACAGGCATCAACTCGAACCCGACCGGCGTCACGTTCACCGCCGGCGGCGCTGGTCTCGTTCCCGAGCCCGGGCGCGACGTAGAGATCTGCTGCGGTGCGGTGCGACCGAAGCCATCGTCGATGCCCTGTTGGCCGGCCAGACCGAGGTCGACGTCCCCGCCAGGACCCTACACCGCCGCCGAGGCCGTCGAGTGGGCATCGACGCTGGGCGTGAACCAGCCGTGGTCTCGGAGTTCACGACCAACCACCCGTGCTGCCAGGGCCGCGTCGGCAACATCCAGCCATCGCCGACCAACTCCGGGGCATGCTGATCGCCCCCGGCGAGACGTTCTCGGTCAACGACACCACCGGACGGCGGACGACCGACAAGGGCTACGTCGCCGCGCCGGCGATCATCGACGGCGAATACGTGCAGGACGTCGGTGGCGGTGTCAGCCAGTTCGCGACCACCGCTGTTCAACGCTGCCTTCTTCGCCGGCCTTCCCATTCCGGAGTACAAGATGCACTCCGAAGTACATCTCCCGATACCCCTATGCCCGCGAGGCGACGCTCTTCTATCCCAGCGTCGACCTGAAGATCACCAACGACACCCCGCACGGAATCGTGATCTGGCCCAGCTACACCGGCACCTCGGTCACGGTACAGCTGTGGTCGACACCGTGGGCGCGCGGTGAGGAAACAGGCAAGAGCGAGAGCTCCGGATGTGGTTCAGTGACCACCGAGCGCACCACCACCTATCCCGACGGCAACCAGACAACGACACCTTCCGGGCCAACTACCGCTGCACCTGAGCTCGGGAGCCGCTGTCCAGGGGCGACCCCGAGCCGGATCCGACCCCTTTCGCCAGTTGCTTCCCGGACGCGTCCGACGGCCCGCCGACGTCGACCCCTACAGTGACCTCGACCGACTTCACCAGGGGGCACGACGTGGCCGACGATGCGAACTCCGCGACATCCGGCGAACCGGCCGGCAGTATGGCCGGCGGGTGCACTACGAACATCGCATGAGCGACGCCGACGCGCTCATGTGGAACATCGAGAAGGACCCCATGCTGCGGTCCACCATCACCACCGTGGTCACCATCCGGGGCGAGGTCGACCACGACGACCTGCGGGCAGCCATAGACCGACTCAGCCGGGCGGTACCCCGACTGCGTCAGCGCGTCAGGGGAAACCCATACTCGCTGGCGCCTCCCCGGTGGGAAGTGGATCCAAACTTCGATCTTGACTATCACTTGCGCTTCGTGCGGGCGCCCGGCAAGGGAACTCCAGCCGACATCCTCCGTCTGTCCGAACCGATCGCCATGCAGAGCTTCGATCGGGCCCGACCGATCTGGGAGTGCACCTACGTCACCGGCGGCGAGGACGACACGAGCTCGCTCATCATGAAGATCCACCACTCGGTCACCGACGGCGTGGGTGGCGTCCAGCTGATGCTGGAACTCTTCGACCTCGACCGCGAGCCATCACCGCGTGATCAGCCGGCGGAGCCCGAGGTGCAGGTACTGAACCAGACCCAGCGATTCCTGGATGCCGTGGCCCACCAGGTCAGGGTGCAGGGTGCAATGGCAGGTCGCCTTGCCACCCAGGCGACACAAAATGCCCGGGGCGCCCTGTCGGACCCCATGGGCTCGGTCGAGGCGGTGACCCAGATGGCCGACTCGGTAGGACGCCTGCTTGCGCCGGCGAGCTCAGCGCTCGGGCCACTGCTGCAGGGTCGGTCGCTCTCGACACACTTCGACCTTCTGCAGCTGCCTCTCGAGCGGATGAAGGCAGCCGGCCATGCCGGAGGAGGCAAGCTCAACGACGCATTCGTGGCCGGCATCCTCCTGGGCTTCAGGCGCTACCACCAGCGCCACGGTTCCGAGGCCGACGCCTTGCGCATGGCGATGCCCATAAACATCCGGACCACCGAGGGCCCCCGCACAGCCGGCAACTCCTTCGTTCCCGCTCGCTTCGAGATCTCCACCGACAGCGACGACCCGATGGTGCTGCTCCGCCACACCCATGACCGGCTCCAGGATGTGGTTCACGAACCGGCGTTCGCGCTCGTCGAGCCGCTGTCAGCGGTCCTGAACCGCTTCCCCACGACGGTCACCACCCAGATATTCGGCGGCATGATGCGCGGACTCGACTTCCAGGCCTCCAACGTGCCCGGCTCGCCGCTTCCTCTGTATCTCCTCGGCCACGAGGTCACGTCCCTGGTGCCGTTCGGCCCGATGGCCGGAGCCGGTGCCAACATCACGCTGTTGAGCTACCAGAAGGACCTCAACATCGGTATCAACGTCGACCCCGCGGCAGTGACCGATCCGGCGATGTTTACGTTGTGCCTGCGGGAGGCCTACGACGATGTGATGGCGGTCGCAGCGGATTGATCCCTCCACTTGTGGCCGCGTCGCCCCCGCGTCCTAGCCTCCGGGGGTGACGAGCTACGACACCGTTGTAGTCGGCGCCGGCCCGGCGGGCGCGGCAGCGGCGATCACCCTGGCCCGATCGGGCCTCCACGTGCTCATGGTCGACAAGGCCCGTTTCCCGCGGGACAAGATCTGCGGCGACGGCCTGACCTCGCTCGCCCTGCACCTGCTCGAGGGCCTGGGGCTGGATCCAGATGCCGTCGACAACTGGATGTGGGCGCAGGACTGCCGGGTCCGCGCTCCGGGTGGCCGCACCGTCATGTTCCCGTTGCCCCGCGACGGCGGATACTTCGCCGCGGTGGTGCCCCGGCTCGATCTGGATACCCGACTGGTCGAGCTTGCCCGCAGGACAGGAGCCGAGGTCCTCGACGGCCATGGCGTGCTAAGCGCTGTCGAACACGATGACCGCATCGAACTCGATGTCGACGGGATCGGCCCGGTGACCAGCCCATGGGTTGTCGCCGCCGACGGCATGTGGTCACCGATGCGCAAGTATCTGGACGCCGCGACGCCTGGATACCTCGGTGAATGGCACGCGTTCCGTCAGTACTGCGGCAATGTCGAAGGACCCGCCTCCCACGAGCTGTTCGTCTCCTTCGAGGCCGACCTCCTGCCCGGCTATATGTGGTCCTTCCCCCTGCCCGAAGGACGCGCCAACATCGGGTTCGGGGTACAGCGAGGGGGCAAGGTCCCCGTTCGGGACATGAAGCGGCTATGGAGCGACCTCCTCGAGCGGCCGCACATACGGGCCGTCCTCGGCGATGCCGTCGAACTGGAGGGGACGCACCGGGCGTGGCCGATTCCCGCTCGCATCGACAAGGCCGCCCCCGCCACCCGACGAGCCATGTTCGTGGGCGACGCCATCGGCGCCTGCGACCTTATGACGGGCGAGGGCATCGGCCAGGCGTTGCTCAGCGGGGTCCGAGCGGCTGAATCGGTGATCGGAGCCGGGCGTACCGCCGGGGCCGCCGATGCCTACTCGCAGACGATCCGCGACGAATTGGTCGCCGATCACCACATGTCGGCACTTCTGGTTCGCGCTCTTCGGCACCGTAAGGGTGCCCGGGCCGCGGTCCGTGTCGCCGGTGCGACGGACTGGACCCGCAGACACTTCGCCCGCTGGCTCTTCGAGGACTACCCGAGGGCCATCATCGCCACCCCACGCCGGTGGCGTCGGAGCACATTCGTCGGCCCGGGCTCCTATGGGGCTCCGGACGAGTCACATCGCTAGCCGGCCATCACCAACGAAGTCGTCCCGACCAGGGGCTTGCCGATGGCTGCCGCGACCCGAACCCGCGTTTGTCCGATTGATGCGGTCCGACGGCGGTATGGTCCCCGTCCATGAAGACACCTCTCACAGAGATTCTCGGAGTCCAGCACCCGGTCATGCTCGCCGGCATGGGTGGTGTCTCCTACCACCGTGTGTGTGCAGCAGTCTCCGAGGCCGGCGGCTTCGGATGCCTGGGTGCCTCAACCATGGGCGACGACGAGATGGCGCGCGAGATCGAGGCCGTTCGGTCACTCACGGACAAGCCCTTTGGTGTCGACCTGTTGACTGCGGCACCCCAGGACATGCCGGCAAAGGTCCAGGCGATCATCGACGGCGGTGCAGCCGTCTTCGTCGCCGGACTCGGCGTACCGCGCGATGTAGTCGATCAGTGCCACGAACAAGATGTGCTGGTCGTCAACATGTGCGGCAAGGTCCACCATGCCGAGCTGGCTGTGGAGGCCGGGTGCGACATCGTCGTCGCCCAGGGCACCGAGGCGGGGGGCCATACGGGCCGGATCGCCACCATGCCTCTCGTACCGCTGATCGTGGACGCTGTCGGTGCCGAGGTCCCGGTCGTGGCAGCAGGTGGGATCTTCGACGGTCGAGGCTTGGCCGCATCGCTGATGCTCGGAGCGGCCGGGGTCTGGGTGGGTACCAGGTTCATAGCCACACCGGAGGCCCGAGCCGTCACCGGTTTCAAGGAACGGATCCTGGAGTCCGACGAGACCGGCACGCTCGTCACGCGCGCCTACACGGGCAAGACGTGTCGGGTACTCAACACGTCCTACGCAGATTCATTCGAGCGCGGGTGGCGAAGCTGAACCGTTCCCCGGCCAGTTCATCAAGTCCCATGGCGACGGCGCCAACCACCTGGGTGGCGATGAAACCACCGAGGGTGTGGATCCCGACAAGGAGTTCATGCCCGCTGGACAGGCCGTGGGGGCCATATCCGAGCTGCTGAGCGCCGGTGACGTGGTGCGACAGATGGTCATCCAGGCCGAAGCGGCCCTAGCAGGCTGAGAGGCACTCTTGCCGGGTGGGTAATACATCCCGACCCCGGGGGCACTCTGGTGTGCCGGATCATAGATCTGTTATCCTGCAACCAGCTGTGAAGGGCCCGCTGGGGGCCACAGAGACGTAGGGGCATGATGGCGGGAGACCGTAGGACCCATCCGAAACGAGTGGTGCGTCTGGTTCTCGCCGTATTCGTTGTGGCGCCATTGGCCATAGCAGCGTTCGCCACACCGTCCAGCGCACAGGACCCGCCCACCACCACCACCATTCCGCCGGACGCCAACTTCACGCTGGCGGGACTCACGAAGAACGGTGATCCGTTGACCACCGGTGCCGTCGTGTCAGGTCCGTTCGCCTACTGCAAGAACGCCAACGGCCTCGGCTCCGAGCTGTACTTCGAGGCCACCGGCACCAATGGCATCACGATCAAGAGTGCAACCGTGAGCCCCATGGTCATCCCCCTGCACATGGGTGTGATCAGCATCACCGACACCCTCAACGAGCGCCCGATCCAGGACGACTTCGTCACCCTGGGGGTCGTCGAGGGCATACCGGCACCCTTCGGGTCCATCGGTCCGTCCTACGCGAACTACGGCGGTATCGCAGTGGCCCCGAGCGGTGGCGGCATGGTGTCGTTCAGCTACGACGAACCGAACTCCGATTGCCTGGAGTCCAGGGCAATGCCGATTCTGGAGCCGATCATCGACGGTTCCGCCCCCAGTACCACTGCAGCTCCGACCACGACCGCGGCACCCACTACGACCGCGGCACCCACCACAACCGCGGCACCCACCACCACCGCGGCACCCACCACCACCACGACCCCGTAGCGTCCCGGTCCATCAGAACTGAGAACGGCCCCGCTGGATCGGCGGGGCCGTTTCGCGTGTCGTTCGGGCGACCGCTTCCGGACCGGTGCTCAGAACGCGAACCGCGGGCTCAGGACACGAGTTCCTTGAGCTTGGCCACCATCTCCTGGGCGGAGTCCAGGCTGCGGGCGATCGGCTCGATGTTGAGCACGGTCACTCCCGCCTCGCGGTACTGCGCAATTCGATCCGCCAGGTAGGACTCGTCGCCGCACAGGGAGGTCTCCTCCAGGAAGGAAGCCGGGATCGCCTCCGCCGCCTCGCTCTTCTTGCCGTCGAGGTACAGGTCCTGGATCTCCTTGGCCTCGGCCTCGTAGCCGTAGCGCTGGAAGAGCTGGTTGTAGAAGTTCTTCTCGCGTGCGCCCATCCCACCCACGTAAAGGGCGACCATGCCTGCAGAGAACTTGCGGATCGGGGCCACATCGGCCTCCTTGCCGATCGACAGAAGTCCCCCCGCTATCACGTCCATCTCGCCCAGGTCCGGGCTACGTTCGGCACGTCCGATGGCCAGATCCTCACCCCACACCTCAGCGGCACGCTCGGGATGGAACAGGATCGGCAGCCAGCCGTCGGCCAGCTCCGCAGTCATCTGGACGTTCTTGGGGCCCAGGGACGCGACGTGGATCGGGATCCGCGGCCGAACCGGGTGGGTGATGATCTTCAGTGCCTTGCCCAGGCCGGTTCCCTGGTCCGCCGGAAGAGGCAGTTGGTAGTACCTGCCGTCATGCACGACGGGCTCCTCGCGGGCCCATACCTTGCGGCAGATGTCGATGACCTCGCGGGTGTGGCCCACCGGCGCCTTGTAGGGCACACCATGGAACCCCTCGATCACCTGCGGGCCCGAGGCCCCGAGGCCCAGGATGGCTCGGCCGCCGGAGAGGTCGTCCAGCCCCGCTGCGGTCATGGCCAGCAGCGTCGGGGTGCGGGTGTACACGGGCAGGATGCCCGACGCGATCTGGATCGTCTCGGTCTCCGCGGCCAGATATCCCATCAGGGTGGCTGCGTCGTATCCGTAGGCCTCGGCGACATAGACGATGTCCATCCCGACGGCCTCGAGCGCCTTGACCTTCGCCACCGATTCGGCGAAGCCTCCGGCGTAGCCGACCTGCATGCTGAGCTTCACGTGGTCTCCCCTGCTGTGGTGCCGATCCATCCGGCAATCTGTCGAGCACCGGGCGCTGTCGGCGCCTCAGGCGGTCGTGCCGGTTGTGGCCTCGTAGTCCTTCGGACGTGCGAGCTGTTCCCGCTCCAACCAAGGCACCTCGACTCCGTTGTCGAAGTGGACCCGGTACCGGATCCAGCTGAAGCCGGTACGAAGCATCACCTTGCCCTTGGTGCCGGCAGGCACTCCGGGAAGGTCCTCCACAGCCACGACCTTGGCGTGGGCTGCGAGCGGGGTGTCCTCGGACTTGGAAGCCATCGGGGACACCGTACCCGCGCCGATCGGGAGGTAGGAACTCACGTCGGTCCAGTCGGAGGGGCGCACGGCGGCCCCGACCTGGGGACCCAGCCACCGCCCACCAACACCAAACCCCCCAAATTCACCCGACCAGCCCGTTCTGGGGGGGGTACCCGTCAGTGGCGGGACTCCGACCAGGTCTTGCCGACCTCGACGTCGATGTCGTGGGGTAGCCCCAGCACCCGTTCGGAAACGATGTTGCGCTGCACGTCGCCGGTACCGCCTCCGATGGTGAGCGCCTGGCTGAACAGGTACCCGAAGTGCCAGATCCAGGGGTCAGCTCCCATTGGGCCCTCGTCGACCGTCATCCCCGCAGCGCCGCAGAGGTCCTTGGCCACCTCCATGATCCGCATACCGTGCTCGTCGGCCAGGATCTTGCGCACCGAGGCCTCGGGCCCGGGTACCTCGCCCTTGATGGCTGCCGTGACCGTACGCAGGCGGATCAGACGCAGCACCTCGGACTCGATGTACAGATCCGCCAGTCGCTGTCTCATGATCGGATCCCGAACGCCTCCGCGGGAGCGCACCAGCTCCAGCAGGTCCGGTGCACCGGGCCCCATGCCCCACAGCGCTCCCCCGCTGCTCAGCGAGACCCGCTCGTTGGCAAGGGTGACCTTGGCGAGGCGCCAGCCGTCGTTGACGTCGCCCACCACATTCTCCGCCGGGATCCGCACGTCGGTGAAGAAGACCTCGTTGAAGGTGTGGCCGCCGGTCATCTCGATGATCGGACGGACCTCGATGCCCTCGGCGTCCATCGGGCAGACGAAGTAGGTGATGCCCTTGTGCTTGGGGACATCACGGTCGGTCCGGGCGATGAGGATGCCGAACCGTGCGACGTGCCCGTAGGAGGTCCAGATCTTTTGGCCGTTGACTATCCACTCGTCGCCGTCACGCACCGCAGAGGTCGACAGACCGGCCAGGTCGCTGCCCGCGCCCGGCTCGGAGAACAGCTGACACCAGATGTCCTCCGCAGAGAGGAGTCTCGGAAGGTACCGCTGCTGTTGTTCCGGCGTACCTGCCTCCAGCAGCGTCGGCCCCGCCCAGCCGATGCCGATCATGTTGTCCGGACGCTTCACCCCGCCGGCGCGCAACTCTTCGTCGATCAGTATCTGGTGGATGGGATCGGCGTCCAAACCGAACGGCTCGGGCCAGTGCGGGGCCACGAATCCCGACTCGGCCAACTCGACCGCGCTCGGATTCGGGTGTGCTGCGAGCCAGTCGCGCACCCCGACTCTTCGAGGGTCGTCGTTTCCTGGCAGCTCGAACTCCATGGCGGGCAACCTACAATCCCTGACCCGGAGCCGCCGCGGCGGCCGAGGTTCGGTCATCACACCAGGGGGACATATGTCGGGATGGAACTTCGCCGAGCTGTGGGAGGGCATCGCCGAGCGCTTCGGCAACGCCGATGCTCTCGTGCAGGGAGACCGTCGCGTCAGCTGGTCGGACATGGACCGTCGCGCCAACGGTGTGGCCAGGCACCTGCTGGACGCCGGCGCACAGCACCAGGACAAGGTGGCTCTGTATCTGTACAACTGCCCTGAATACATGGAGGCCGGGTTCGCCGCCTACAAGGCGGGACTGGTGCCCGTGAACACCAACTACCGGTACCTGGACGACGAGCTGGCCTACCTGTGGAACAACGCGGACGCCATCGCCGTGGTCTTCCACTCGTCGTTCACCGATCGCGTAGAAGCAGTGCGCGACCGGGTACCCGCGGTCCGGGATTGGCTTTGGGTCGACGAAGGCACCGGTGGATGCCCCGAGTGGGCCACCCCCTACGAGTCGGCCGCAGCGCCCATTGCGGAGCGGGCCAGCGGTGCCTGGGGGCGGTCGGGTGATGACATCCTCATGATCTACACCGGCGGCACCACGGGCATGCCCAAGGGCGTGATGTGGCGCCAGGACGACCTGATCCGCGCCACCTGCTCCACCGGGAACGCTCTGCTGGCAGAGAACCCCGAGGACGTCGGTGGCGTCGAGGCCGCTGTTGCGGCCCTCGACGGGCCCGGTGTCGGGGGCCTACCCGCCTGCCCACTCATGCACGGGACGGGCTGGTTCACGGCCAACATCTACCTCAGCCAGGCGGGCTCCGTCGTCTGCCTCGAAGACCGGCACCTCGACATCCCGGAGCTCCTCGACACAATCGAGCGGGAGAACGTCGGTGCGCTGACGATCGTCGGTGACGCCTTCGCCAAGCCGATCGTCCGGGCACTGGATTCGGATCCGGACCGCTGGGACATCTCCAGCCTCGTGCTCATCACCTCATCGGGGGTGATGTGGAGCGAGGGCGCCAAGAAGGGCCTACTGGCCCACAACCCCGGGATGCTGCTGATCGACTCGTTCTCCTCCTCGGAGGCCCTCGGCATGGGGCAGTCGATCTCCGCCTCCGGTGCCGAGGAGAAGACCGCCCACTTCGCTCTGGGGGCCGGGGCGCAGGTCTTCGACGACAACGACGAGCCCGTGCTTCCGGGGTCGGGGGACCGAGGCCGGGTCGCCGTTCCCGGACATGTTCCGATCGGCTACTACAAGGACCCGGAGAAGTCCGCCGAGACCTTCATAACCCATGGAGGTACCCGCTTCTCCATGCCCGGCGACTACGCGACAGTGGAAGCCGACGGCTCGATAACCCTGCTGGGGCGCGGTTCGGTGTGCATCAACACCGGCGGCGAAAAGGTCTTCCCCGAAGAGGTGGAAGAGGCCCTCAAGCTCCATCCCGACGTAGCCGACGCGGTCGTGGTCGGAATCCCCGACGAAAAGTTCGGTGAGTCGATCTGCGCCGTGGTCGAGCCCGACGGCGACTACGTGGACGAACCAACGCTCATAGCGCACGTCAAGGAGCACCTGGCGCACTACAAGGCGCCGAAGCGCATCATCACCATCGACACCATCGGCCGGGCCCCCAACGCCAAGGTCGACTACAAGCGAATGAAGGCACACGCGCTCGGCGTACTGGGTCTGTCCCCTGCGTGATCACCCGGGCTCCCAGCGGAGCGGAATGGCGAGAGCCCACATTGGCACAGAAGTGCCAGAGGTGAACGCCGCGTGTTGATGGGAGGCGGGCGGCACCCGTAGCGTGGCGCCGCAGTGACCGGTCAAGGCTGGCCGGCTCGCTCCCCGATCAAGGAGATTTGATGTCTGACCTCGGATTCGACGGCCAGGTGGCGATCATCACCGGTGCCGGTGGCGGCCTCGGCAAGTCCCACGCAATGGAGCTCGCCCGGCGAGGTGCACGTGTGGTGATCAACGATCTCGGCGGTGCCGTCGACGGCACCGGCGGCAGCGACTCCGCGGCACAGAAGGTCGTGGACGAGATCACCGCGGCCGGCGGAGAAGCCGTTGCGGACCACAACTCGGTGGCCACGGTCGACGGTGGCCAGGCCATCGTGCAGGCTGCGCTCGATGCTTTCGGCACGGTCGACATCGTCATCAACAACGCCGGCATCCTGCGCGACAAGACGTTCCACAACATGACCCCTGAACTGGTCGAGGCAGTGATAGGTGTGCACCTGCTCGGCGCGTTCTACGTCACTCAGCCCGCATGGCCGATCATGCGAGAGAAGGGCTACGGGCGCGTCGTCAACACGAGCTCCAACTCCGGCCTGCTGGGCAACTTCGGGCAGGCGAACTACGGAGCGGCCAAGCTCGGCCTGGTGGGATTCACACGGGTGCTGGCCAATGAGGGCAAGTCGAAGGGCATCAAGGCCAACGCCATCGCCCCCGTTGCCAAGACCCGTATGACCGAGGACCTGCTCGGCCCGCTGGGCGACAAGCTCGAGCCCTCCGAGGTCACCCCCACGGTCGTGTACCTGGCTCATGAGGACTGCCCCGTGAACGGCGAGGTGTACTCGGTAGCCGGCGGAGTCGTGGCCCGCTACTTCATCGGCCTCACACCAGGCTGGTACCAGGAGGGTCACAGCGCCGAGGACGTCCGCGATCACTTCGAGCAGATCCGTGACGAGACGGGCTACATCGTCCCCGAGGACCCGTCGGGCGAGCTCAAGAAGCTGCTCGAGACCCTCAGCTGAAGCTGGGGACCAGAGGTCGCAGCACGGCTCCCGGGAACCGCCCCGGGAGTCGCTCGACCGGCTGCTGCCCGAATCTCAATCAGCTTCGGGGCGGGGCGTCCGACGCTGTCTGCTCTGTGCCAGCCGGCTGCTCGGCACCCCCGAGGTCCACCAATGCATCGGCGGCAGCCGCACCGTTGGTCACGGGTTCATGCGCTGCAGCACCGTTGGCAGCGGCCGCAGCGGCTGGGTCGCGCTTGGCCTTGGCCGCGTCGATCGCCGACTTGGACATACGGTCGCCCGTGCGTTTGAGACTCGACTTCAGCACCGGCATCTCGACCTTGTTGTAGACCACCACGCTGATGCCGATCGCCACTGCTGCCATGACCGGCATCCGGATCAACTGGATCGGCAGCGCCGCATTCTCGCCACCGGTGAGCCCCATGATGAATACGAACGGCAGAGCGTGCCAGATGTAGATGGTGTAGGACCGGTCCCCCATCCATTGGAGCCACCCCGCCGACCAGAGCCGACCGGGCCACCAGTCGTGGTAGCGGGCCAGGGCGAAGATCACGAAGGCGAATCCGAACGCGCCCAGCGTGTGACCGAAGCGGAACCAGTACGTGGTGTCGAGCATGTCGGGCCGGTTGAACTCAGCCGGCCCCATCGGCAGGTATTCGAAGTAGGGCCCGCCCAGCTTCTCGATGGCACCACTGGAGAGATTGAGCATCAGCAGCCACAGCGCCAGACCGGCGGTTCCCAGCCCCATCAGGAGGCGTGAGCGCTTGGCCGTCGTCTTCTCGGGCATGTAGGCGCTGATGATGGCCACCAGCACGCCGAGCATCAGTGAGTCCGGACGCTGCAGGAAGATCATCCGAACTCCGGCGAGCATGCCCCGGTCGTCCTGGAAGAACCCCGTGTAGGCGAACCACCGGGCGATGCCGATGACCACGAAGCCAACCGCCATGATCACGCCGAGCTGCTTCATCCAGCTCTTCTTGACGCACACGAGCACCGTGCCCGCGATACCCAGGTAGAACCACTCCTCGATCCCGAGGGTCCACAGGTGCCACATGGTGCGGTGTTCCTGGACCGCCGGCTCGATCACGTAGAGGCCGTTGGGGAAGAACAGCGTGTAGACGTAGCCGACCGCCGCCGCACCGTCGGTGGCTATGTCGCCGAGAGTCGGGATTCCGTCGGGCAGGTTCACTCCGACCCACGACAGCACCTGGAGCACCAGACCTATGACCAGCCAGACGCCTACGAACAGCCAGACGGAGGGGAATAGCCGGAGCCCACGGCGCCAGTAGAACGACCGGAGACCGATCGTGCCGGTGCGGTTGTGCTCCTGGACCAGGAGCGTGGTGATGAGGAAGCCGGACAGCACGAAGAACGCGTCGATCACCGTCACCCACGACTCGACGTAACCGAAGAGGGCGTGGCCGATCAGCAACATCGTCACGCCGAATCCCCGGATACCCGTCATCGAGGTGACCTGTCCGAGTCTCGGCGCCCTGGAGACGAAGGCGTCGTTCGGTGCCGTCATGACGGGGCTCCATCATCTGTGGAACGGGAAGCCTGCTCGCCCGAAGGGTCGACTTCATCGGCAACTGGTTCAGGTTCGCTCGGATGCGGCATCGGCGCCTGCAGGTCTGCGCCTCGCTGCCCTGCTGATGACTCCACCTCCGCGGGTGAACTGGATCCATCGACGGTCACCATCTTGCCGGTGGTCAGGTCGACCACCTCCTTCTCGGACGAGTACCTGAGCTTCACGCGCATCATCCGCTGCTCAACTCCGTAGTAGATGGGTATGCCCATCAGGACCGACAGGGTACGAGGATCAACCTCGCCTTCTCGCCCAACACGGATCCCAGGCCCGCCACATCGAGCATGAGCCAGAAGAACAGCGTGTGCCAGACGTACAACGTGTAGGACTGCCGCCCGAGCCACCTGCAGCGGGTGCCAGGACAGCCACTGTTCACCCACCAGTCCTTCATTCTGGCCATGGCCAGCAGGGGAATGGCGAAGGACACCGCGCAGACCGTGTGGCCGAACTCGATCCACGATTTGCCCGAGGAGTCCAGTTCGAGCTCACCTGCAGCATTCCGCGGATACATGGGCACGTACGGAAAGGGCACGCCGACCTGTCCGCCAACGAATTGAGGAACTCCGACGCCAGGAGCATGGTGCCGAAGAACACGAAAAGGCTAACGGCCGCGACCTTCGGCAACCACCGCTTCCAGCGGTCGTTGAGTTCCGGCAGGTAGGCGTTGAACACCGCGAGGGCAACTCCCCACATGAGAGCATCGGGACGGCTCAGCCACAGCAGCGACAGGCCGCGGGCCGGGACGCTGGAGTTGGTGGGCCCTCCGGGCCAGGGGCCGGTGTTGCCGATCCAACGCTGGTATCCGATCCACAGCGCAATGGCCACCATGATCACCGCGAGCTGCTTCATCCAGTTCTTGCGGATGGCAACGAGCACGGTGACACCGATGAACAGGTAGAACTGCTCCTCGACCGCCAGCGACCAGTACTGGTGGATCGACCGCTCCGACGCGGCGACGAGGTCCACGGCTCCGAGACCGACCGGGAAGATGAACTCGTAGACGTAGAAGACCGCCGCCAGGCATCCTGCACCAGCCAGGCCGACGACGCTCGGGTCGGAACAGGGCGGCGAACGAAGAACCAGGCGATGATGCACAGGTACGCGGTCGGCAGCAGCCTCAGCGCACGCGGGCGTAGAACTTGCGGAAGTTGATGCCGTACGTGTCGCGGTGCTCCTGCATCAGCAGCGACACGATGAGGAAGGCCGACATAACGAAGAACATGTCGACGATGCCGGCGGCGGAGGGGTACAGCCCGGCATAGGCGTGCTGTGAGAGCACCATGAGGATGCCGATGCCACGAATGCCATCGAATCCGCCTATGAACCCCAGCTTGGGCGCCTCGGACACGAAAGGTCCCGACGCCTTCGCCCCCGCAATCACCATGCACGCGAGAGTACGGGTGCGACCCGAAGGTGCACAACAGGAGGAACGCGCACTCGCCTGAGCAGATCCACCCAACCGGCGGTCTGCCGCGACAACCGGTCCCGCGCCGGCGCAGGCCGCTCCTCGCCCCCCGAGTGGGCGCCAGTGCTGACACGCGGGCGCCGGGTAGCCTTCGGTCCATGAGCGAAGACAGCGTGGGCCTCCACGAGCCACCGCATCAGCGGCGAGGTGGACCCCCACGACCTGCTGGCCATCGACAGCCTGCTCAGCGACGAGGAGGTCATGGGCCGCGACACCGTCAGGCGCTTCGTGGCTGACAAGGTGCTGCCGGACGTGGGCGAATGGTTCGACGACGGGCGCTTTCCTCTCGAGATGGCCAAGGAGTTCGGGGCGCTCGGGCTTCTCGGCATGCACCTCGAGGGGTACGGGTGTTCGGGGGTGTCGGCGACCCAGTACGGCCTGGCATGCCTGGAACTCGAGGCCGGTGACTCCGGTGTGCGCAGCTTCGTCTCGGTGCAGGGTTCGCTGGCCATGTTCCCGATATGGGCATTCGGATCCGAGGAGCAGAAGCAGCAGTGGCTGCCTGGTATGGCCGCCGGCGAGTTGATCGGGTGCTTCGGGCTGACCGAGCCCGACTCGGGTTCCGATCCCAGCTCGATGCGTACCACGGCACGCCGGGATCCCGACGGGGACTGGATCCTCGACGGGGCCAAGATGTGGATCACCAACGGGTCACTGGCCGACGTCGCCGTGGTGTGGGCGCGAACCGACCCCGACGGGCCTGATGATGGCAAGGTCAGAGGATTCGTGGTCCCCACCGACAGCACGGGGTTCTCGGCACCCGAGATCCACCGCAAGGTGTCACTTCGTGCCTCTGTCACCTCGGAGCTGGTACTCGATTCGGTGCGCCTCCCCGGCTCCGCGGTGCTGCCGGCTGTCACCGGCATGCGCGGCCCGCTCAGTTGCCTGAACGAGGCCCGGTTCGGCATCGCCTTCGGGGCCTGCGGGGCAGCGAGGGCCTGCTACGAATCCGCGCTGGCCTACGCGGGCGAGAGAATCCAGTTCGACCGTCCCATCGCCGGGTTCCAGCTCACGCAGCGCAAGCTGGTGGAGATGATGGTCAAGGTGCAGCGGGCCACACTGGTGGCCCTCCACGTGGGCCGGATGAAGGACGCCGGAACCATCGCCACTCCCCAGATCAGCTTCGCCAAGATGGACAACGTGCGCATCGCACTCGAGGTCGCGCGTGAGGCACGCTCGGTCCTGGGGGCCAACGGGATCACCACCGAGTACCCGGTGATCCGACACATGAACAACCTGGAGTCCGTCTACACCTATGAGGGCACCAACGAGATCCATACGCTGATACTCGGACAAGCCATCACCGGCCTGCCGGCCTTCAGCTAGTCGACTCGCGGCAGGTCCTGCGCAGCGACGCTTCTCACCGGGCCCTCATGGCCTCCTCAGGGGAGATCGGCGGCGGGAGCAGAGACCCGGAGCACCACATGTCCACGATCCTGACGGCCAGCAGCATCATCACCATGGATCCCGCCAGGCCATGGGCCGACGCGGTGGCCCTGGACGAGCAGACCGGGCGGATTCTCGCCGTGGGAACCCTCGAGGAGTGCCGGGCCGCAGCACCGAGACTCGAAGACGCAGGACCTGGGCGACACGGTCCTCATGCCGGGATTCGTGGAGGCCCACAGCCACCCGTTCGTGTCAGGCGTGGCGACCCAGCCCCCGCGTGTACTGGATCGCGCCGTATGTCGGGTATCCCACGTGGTCCGACGTCAGCGACCTGTTCACCCGGACCAACGAGTCCACCCCACCGGAAAAGCGCTTGTCCTCAACGGGCTCGACCGGCTGCTCCAGGGAGTCGAGGCCCCCGATGCCGAAACCCTCGACCAGTTCTTTCCCGACCGTCCGGTCGCCGTCCTGGACAACTCAGCGCACGCCGTCTACTTCAACTCCGCCACGATGAAGCAGCTCGGCTGGGACACCAACCCACCCGAGGATCCGGTGGGTGCCAGCTTCGGCGCCGTGACGACGGTGCGCTCGACGGCCGGGCCTACGAGACGGCCGCGGTGTTGGCCGTCCTAACCCGTTGATGACCGAGGTCGTCCAACATCCACTGCACTCCGCTGCCCAGTGGTACGCGCTGATGGCGCGCAACGGCATCACCTCCACCTCCGACATGGCCTACGAGTCCTCCACGCTGGGGGGCTACGAGGCCCTCGCTTCCATGGCGGACTGCCCGCTGCGGCTCTCGCTGTACCACATGTCCACCCAGTCCGACGCGGGGGACAAGCTCCCCGCAGGGCCTCCAGATCCCTTGACCCGCAAGCAGGGCATCAAGCTCTGGGCAGACGGCTCGCCCTGGGTGGGGACCGCGGCGCTCTCGTTCCCCTACCTCGACAGCGCAGTGGTGAACGCGGCCGGCATTCCGATCGGGCCCAGCTCGGAGGGGGCACTCAACTACACCCGCAGCGAGCTCGACGCGATCCTCGACCGCACGCCCTCAGGGCTGGCAGATGTCGTTCCATGTCAACGGCGACGTCGGCATCGACGTCGTCTGGACGCCTACGAGCACGCCTCGTGCACGCCTCATGGGCACCGACCACCGCTGGCGATGGAGCACTGCGGAGCCGGACGCAGGACCAGTACGAACGGGCGGCCTCGATGGGCGTGGTCGTGTCCCAGGGGCCGTTCCAGTTCATCTACTGGGGCGACCTGCTCGACGGCCAGCTGTTCCCGTCCGAGATCGGCTCGCAGTGGATGGGCTTCAAGGACGCCTTCGACGCCGGGGTGAAGCCCTCGTTCCACAACGACGGCTCCGTCAGCCCGCCGATCCCGCTGCTCAACATCCAGGCGGCGATCACCCGGAGCACCTCGTCAGGCACAGGTACACGGTCCCGAACAGATCATCACCCTCGACCAGGCCCTGGCCGCACAGACGACCAACGCGGCCTGCCATGCTGCACGCGACCACGAGATCGGCTCGATCACCGCCGGCAAGTAGGCCGACCTGGTCGAGCTCTCCAAGGACCCCTACCTCGCCGACCCGATGAAGCTGGCCGACCGAGGTGATCGTTGCAGGGCACCTGGGTGGCGGCCGCCGCATCGACGTGGACACGTTCCTGGGAGAAGCAGAGGCCATCGACCCCACTCCCCACAGCACCTCGCGAAGCCTCACGAGAAGTGCTGCTGAGGGTCCGCTCCCAGCAATGAGGCCCACCGAACGATCACATATCTGAGCCCTACCCTTCTGCCGGCGCAGACGCTGCGACCGGGGGCGACGTCACACGCCCCTTGAGCACTGTGTCACACCCCCTTGGGAGAGTGATTGTGGCGATTGCGCCCACTTCTCCCCGGAGCAAAGATGACAACCTCGACGACCGTGACCGCCCTCCTCGGATTCGCCCTGCTTACCTCGGCCCTTCTTTTGGCGCTCGATCGCGTCCGCTCGGCCCGGCGGGCCTCGGCTCGTGAGGAGGCCCTGAGAGAAGAGCTTCTCGCCGCCCGGGTGGCGACCCGTTCCGAGGAACAGACCCTCCAGGCGTTCCGCTCGCTGGCCGGCGAGGCACTCGCCGATCAGTCGACACGCCTGCTGGAGCTGGCAGACGCCAAGTACGAGACCCTCGAACGCACCGCCGAGGCACGTTGGAGCGCCCAGAGCCGGACCGTGCTGGGTCGCCTCGAGCAGTACTCCGAGCACCTGCGGGCGCTCGAGAAGGAACGACGGGATGACTCCGGAGCGCTCCGCGGTGCTGTCGATTCCCTCAAGGAGCACTCAGTGGCGGTGCAGGCCCAGGCCGGCAACCTGGCATCCGCGTTGCGCGACAACTCGACCGCGCGGTCTGTGGGGCGAGGTTCAGTTGCGTCGGGCGCTCGAGTCGTCGGGAATGATGCCCCACGCCGACTTCGCCGAACAGACAACCATCGGAGCCGGTGGTTCGACAAGACGCCCGGACGTGATCGTCAGGCTGCCCAACGACCGGGTGGTGACCATCGACGCCAAGGCTCCGCTCGACTCCTTCCTGCGAGCTGCGGACACCGACGACCCCTCGGACCGCCGGACCCACATCCAGGAGCACGGCCGGGCTGTTTCACGTCATGTGATCGAGCTGTCCCGTCGGACGTATGACGAAATGGCGGTCGGGTCGGTCGACTTCACGGTCCTGTTCCTGCCCGGCGACCCCTACCTGTCGGCCGCTCTCGAAGGACGCCCGGAGTTGTTCGAGGAGGCCTGGCAGCGACGCGTTCTGCTGGTGACTCCCACAACCCTGATCGGACTCCTGCGTGGGGTCGCACTCGGCTGGCGCGAACGGCAGGTCACCGAACAAGCCGAACAGATCGCGGAGCTCGGTCGCGAACTCCATCAGCGCGTGGCGACCTTCGCCAACCACTTCGTGGCCGTGGGTGCATCTCTGGGCAAATCGGTTGACGCATACAACCAATCCCTGGCATCCATGGAGAGTCGGCTACTCGTGACCGCCCGGCGATTCGACGATCTCGGAGCCGGGTCCGGCCAGACCATCACGCAGTCGGATCAGATAGACGGAATCCCCAGGATTCCGAGTGCCGACGAACTGCGAGGACCACACCATGCAGCCTGATCCGCAGGACCCGGACACCCCGTCCGAGCCATCGAGCCGTCGGCGTCGCCCATCTCGACCGGACTCCACCGGCGACGGGGAATGGAATCACTCCCGTTGCCCAAATGAGGATCGCCAAGAACCTCAAGTACACCCTCGACCTACCGATGAATGGAAGGTGCTGCGATCAACTCCGTCCGCGCCGGAGGTGCACGCCAGGGTCACCACCCTGCCCGAGAGCTACCTGGTGCGGCGAACCGAACAACACTGGGCAGTCGTCGGACCAACCGGCCTCTTCCTGGTCGGCAAGGCCGAGGACAACCCGACCCTGGCGACGGAGCAGACCGCCATGGCCGCCCATCACCTCCGCAACCGCCTGGCCGACGTCGTCGACGTCGTCCCGTTCGTGGATCCGGTCGTCGTTTCGCACCAACCCGAGAGCGGACAGGCCTGCGCCATGGTCGAGTTGGACCTGCTGGAATCGTTCCTCTGCAACGGCCCCGAGATCATCCCCGAGGGCGAGCTGCAACTGCTCCGTCACCACCTGCCGGGTGTCATGACCTCCATCGAGCTTGCCGGCGGCCTGGACTGACCTACGGAGGGGTCGAAGCCCGTCCTCAACGATCACCGGAGGCGACGGGCAGCACGATCTCCGATGGCTGAGATGCCGTGGCAGGCTCCGGGTATGGATGACAGCTGTCTCCCGGACTCCCCCACCATGCCCCTGCCCCCCGCCATGCCCGTGCCGCGGAGCGTCGAGTCCACCGACGACGTAAGCCTCGCCACCTACGACTTCAGCGGATCCGGTCGCGATGTCCTGCTGGTCCACGCCAACGGGTTCTGCGCCGCGGTGTTCGCCCCGCTCGCGCTGGCCCTGGCGCCCTGGCGATGTGCGGCGTTCGACGCCCGTGCCCACGGTGGCTCCGGTGTGCCATCGGGGGACATGGCATGGGACGGGCACCGCGACGACGTTCTCGCTGTCCACCGACGCGATGGGTCTCGATCGTCCCATCGGCATTGGGCACTCGATGGGCGGTGCCGCCCTCCTGCTCGCCGAGCAGGCCCGACCCGGAACGTTCAGTGCCTTGTGGCTCTTCGAGCCCATCGTCTTCCCACCGATCATCGTTCAAGGCGGGCCCAATCCGCTCGAGTCCGGCGCGCTACGACGCAGGGATCGATTCGACAGTGCCGCCGATGCTTTCGCCCACTACCGATCCAAGGCGCCGCTCAACGAGCTGAGCGACGAGTGCCTGGCTGCCTACGTGCACCATGGGTTCGCACCGTCACCCGAAGGTGGCATCTCGCTGCGCTGCCGCCCCGAGAACGAGGCTGCCGGCTATCGGATGGGGATCCGACACGGAGCGTGGGACTCTCTGGGCACGGTGAACTGCCCCGTCGTGGTCGTACGCGGTGCGGACACTGCCCCCGGCCCGGCGTCCGTGGCGCCCGAGATCGCGGACGGCTGGCACACGGTCGACTCGAGGAACACCCCGAACTGGGCCACTTCGGACCTCTGGCGGAACCCGAGGTGGCGGCGAGGAGCATCCAGGCCCTGGCGGCCGGCCTCTGACGCACCTCTGAGTCATGTCTCACGGGGGCTCTACGATGCGGTCATGTCCCTCCCGCTGCCCAGTTCCCTGTCGCCTTCCAAGGTGTCGTCATTCAAGGACTGCGCACTGGCATTCCGATTCTCCGCCATCGACAAGCTTCCGGAGCCCCCTTCGGAGCCGGCGATGAAGGGCACGGCGGTCCACCGGGCGCTCGAGTTGCTGCTGTCGGGTGAGTCCGGATCACGTACGCCAGAGCGAGCGACGGAGTGCCTAAACCAGTCACTGGCGGAAATGCACGCCGACGAGGAGTGGCAGCAGTTGGGACTGGACGACGATGCCGCCCAGCGCTTCGCCCAGGACGCCCAAGTCATGCTCGACCGATATTTCGCGATCGAGGATCCGCGACGGATCGAGCCTGTCGGCCTGGAGTTGATGCTGGAGGCGAAGATCGGCGGAGTCACCGTGCGTGGCATCATCGACCGGTTGGAGCGAGACGCCGACGGCCGGCTCGTGGTCACCGACTACAAGACCGGTCGCACCCCTTCGGTCGCCCAGGAGCAGTCCCGACTCGGCGGAGTTCACTTCTACGCCTTCCTCTGTCATGAGCACTTCGGTGAACTACCCGCACAGATTCAACTCATGTACCTGGGAAGAGACCCCCAGATCATCTCCACGACACCCACGGAGCAGTCCGTCCGCGGCGTTGGAGCGAAAGGTGGGCGCCATCTGGACCAGCGGTGGAGCGGGCCTGCGAGCACGACGACTTCCGGCCCAAGACCTCCGCTCTGTGCAACTGGTGCTCGTTCAAGCAGTACTGCCCCGCATACGGCGGCAATCCCGATGACGCCAGGGTGGCCGCACTGGAGGCCGGCGGCGTGGCCTCGGTGCCGGTATCGCTCGACGGTCGGGTCGCTCCGCAATGAGTTCGGACTTCCAGCATCCTGCACCGACCCCCGTTCCCGAGCGGGTACGAAGGTTCGACCAGTACGTCGAGCGGTGGGCGGCGCAGTTGCGTCGCCGCCCGATGGTCGACCGGGCCGCATACGCCCTCTCGGAGGCCGGCAACCACTCCATGGTCTGGCACGGGATCAACCCGTCGATGCCGTCGTCGGGCCCGCCCTGAGCGGCGATCCGGGCCGGCGGAGACGAGCCGTGCGCCGCAGCGTCATCCAAGGCGTCGAGCAGGCCATCGTCAACGGTCCCATCAAGCTGGTGTTCCAACGGGAACGCCCGGCGCCCCTGGGCGACCACCCGCATGAGCTCCGGGCGACTCGCACGTCCAGTTTCCCGAGCGGCCACGCCAGCGCCGGCGGCTGCGCCGCGACGCTCCTGGCCGCAGATCTGGGCCGTCCGGTCCTCTGGTACACGCTCGCCACCGGAATCGGCTGGAGTCGGGTACACGTGGGGGTGCATCATCCCAGCGATGTGGCGGGGGGTTTGGTGATCGGTGTGGCGCTGGCCGCCGTGGCCGCGCGGGTGTGGCCGGCCCGACCTCGACCGATCGAGTCGCCGTCTGGATAGCCTGCCGTCAATGGCAGATGCGGAGAACACCGCGACATCCGCATGAGCGACTTCGAGGCGCTCATGTGGCAGCTGGAAAAGAGCCCGGCGCTGTCCAATACGTTCTCCAACGTCACCATCCTGGACCGACCTCCGGATCGGCGGCGGTTGGTGGCCAAGATGTAGGTGGCCGTCCACAAGGTGCCGAAGCTCAGACAGCGGCCCGTGGCCCCACGGTCGCCTGGCCAACCCACCTGGATGTTCGACCCGGATTTCGAGCTGGACCACCACATCCGCTGGGTGAACCTCGGCGGAGAGGCTGACGACCTGAGCTCTACGACTTCGTCGCCATCCATGCAGCGCAGCCTTTCGATCGGGAGAGGCCCGCTGTGGGATTTCACTGTCATCGAGGGCTCTGGACGGCGGTCGCTCCGCCCTCGTTCAGCGCATGCACCACACGATCACCGATGGTGAAGGGGGCATCCGCCTGTCGACTGCCTTCCTGGACCTCGAACGTTCGCCCAGCCCCGACTGTCGGCGCCACCTCCGGCGACCGGAACCGGGACGCCACCGGACCGGACGACACCGGACCTGGGGTCGACGCCGGACCGGACGCAGGCCCAACCCTTGGTCGACACTGCGAGGGCCATCGCTGCTTCAATAGGCTTCACGCGGCGGTCAGGTGATCGATGCCATCGGATCGGCCGGGTCGATGCTGCTCAACCCCGGTGATGCCGCGGACATGGCCATGTCGGCATCGCGGCAGGTGAAGGTCCTGTCCCGATGCTCACCGATGTGGACGGAGCGATCGCTGTCGCGGTGGTACGGGACCACGACTCTCGAGCTGGCCGAGGTCAAGGACGCGGCCAACGCTGGGTGGCAGCGTGAACGACTTCTTCGTCACCGGTGCGACCGCTGGAGCGGGCGCCTACCACCGGGACCACGGCATCAGGTCGAGGAACTGCGGCTCTCCATGCCGGTGAGCATCCGCCGGGATGCTCCAACGGGGAGCACGGCGACCCAATGGCAGGCGGCAACGCCTTCTCCCCGACCCAGGCGTTGGTCCCCACTGGCGACATGGCGCCGGCCGATCGATTTGCCGAAATCCGAACGCGGCTCATGGCCACCAGGAGCGAGCGCGTCCTGGACGCCATGGGTGGCGCAGCTGCGGTCATCAACCTGTTGCCGACCGCTGCCCTCCTCGCCGCCGGAACACGCGCCACGTCGGGAATCGACTTCGTGTGCAGCAACGTGCGGGCGGCCCCGTTCGACCTGTACATCTCCGGAGCCCTGATGGAGGCCAACTATCCCGTGGGGCCGCTCGCGGGCACCGCGTTCAACCTCACCACGATGTCCTACAGGGGAACCCTGTTCCTCGGCCTGCATGTGGATTCTGGAGCCGTGGCGGATCCGGAATCCCTGCTCGCAGCGATCGACAGGCGCGTACCGAGAGTTGTTCGAAGCGGTCAGCGGCTGACGCGGCAACGAGACGTCAGGAGTCAGTTGGCCGACACCTCGGGATCGAGGCGGGCGAGCATGGACCGTACGTCCAACAGGAGGTCGGCCACCTCGGATGTGGAGACGAGCTGACGCTCGGAGATGTCTCCAAGTCCACGGTCGATCAACTGCATTGCCTCACGGATCGAATCATCCTGCTCGGTGTCGAGTTCTCGAACTTCAGTCATCCTCGATCCCTTCCTCTGCGAGCCGGTGCTCCCGAAGGGTCGGGGCCGGTCGATTCACAAAGGATACCTTCCCCCTGCGACAACTACAGGTCGCTATTTCACAGTTGACCCATCACCCAGCGAACTCCCACACTGCGTGACCAGCCTGGGTCGCAACGCTGGTGAGCATCACCCACCGTGGGCGTCGCCTGACGAGGCGAGCGGTCGGAGGACGCGCTCAGCCTCTAGTTTCGATCTCATGAGCATTCCGGCATCCGGCGTCACCTTCGCGAGTTTCCAGGCCCTCGGCCTCGACACGGGCATGGCCATGGCCCGACTCGCTCGCGACACGGGCTACACCTCGTTCTGGACCGCCGAGACCGTCGCCCAGGAGGCGTTCGCCACCCTGGGAGCCATAGGGGCGGAGGTCGGCGGCCTCGACCTGGGTACAGGCGTGTTGGCCATTCAGTTGCGAACCCCCATGTTGGCGGCCATGGGAGCAGCCACGCTCCAGTCCATCGTGGGCGACCGCGATGTCCTGCTCGGAGTCGGCATCTCGTCCCCTGTGGTCGTGGGACGTTGGCATGGGAGCGAGTACGGACCCAGGCCACTCGAACAGATGCGCGAATACCTCGAACTCACCAGGGTCTGCCTCAGCGGCGAGGCCGTGAGCCACGACGGCGACCACTACGCCACGAACCGGTTCCGACTCGGGGTCCGGATGACGGACCGACGGCCCAAGCTGGTACTCGGTGCGCTCAACGAACGGATGCTCCGCCTGGCCGGCGAACTCTGCGACGGGGTTCTGCTCAACTACCTGCCGGCCTCGGCTGTCCCCTGGTGCATCCAACAGGTACGCGAGGGCGAGGCGGCCGCCGGACGCACCCATGGAGAGTGCACCGTCCATGCCTACGTGCACGTCGGCGTATGCGACCCCACGCCGGCCGCGGAACCGGCCCGCAAGGACCTCTTCTCCTACGCGGTCGTACCCGCCTACGCTCGGGCGTTCGAGCGGGCCGGGTACGGCGACGAGGTGGCTGCGATCACCGAGGCCCACCAGCGACGAGACCGCGAAGCAGCTCTGGCAGCCGTGTCCGACCGCATGGTGTCGGAGATAGACATCTGCGGAGACGCCGCTCGTGTGGCAGAGGCGGTCCAGCAGTACCGGGACGCCGGTGTCGATCATCCGGTTCTCATGCCCCTGCCATGGGGTCCGGACCGGGTCGCGACAATCGAGGCAACGATCGACGCTGCACGACCTGATCGCGAGGCGTCATGACCGTGCGGAACGAGAACACCGGCGCAAGCGCCGGGTTCGATCCTGTCGGATCGATTGCGGTTGTCACGGGTGCCGCCGGCGGAATCGGTTCCGCACTAGTCCGCGCGCTGGCTGCCAGGGGTGCTTCGTTAGTGGTGGCCACGGACCTCGACCCAACCCATACCGCGGCCGTGGCGGGAGTCCTCGACTCGGAACTCCCGGACACCAACGTGGTGGGTATGGGCCTAGACGTCACCGACGCCGCTGCCACCGAGGAGCTGGTTGCACTCGTCGAGACGGACCACGGGCCCGTCGACATCTTCTGCGCCAACGCAGGCGTGGGCTACGCCACCGGCATCGATACACCGCCGGCGATGTGGCAGCAGGCCTGGTCGGTCAACGTGATGGCGCACGTCAATGCGGCCACCGCCATGGTGCCACGATGGCAGTCCCGTGGCCGAGGCCACCTTCTGGTTACCGCTTCGGCAGCGGGGCTCCTGTCGAATCTCGGGGACGCCCCCTACTCGGCCACCAAGCACGCAGCCGTCGCGTTCGCGGAATGGGTGGCCATCACCCACGGGGAGGAGGGAATCGGAGTGACGTGCCTCTGCCCCCAGGGCGTGCGCACGGCGATGGTGCTGGGCGCCGAGGCCGACGAGTTCGCAAATCTGAAGGCAGATCACGCAGGTCCGGGCGATGATGTCGCGGACCAGGACGAACTCGACCGCGCACGCGCACTGGCGATCCAGGTGGTGAGGGACCAGGGCCTGCTGGAGCCATCGGAAGTGGCAGAAGTGGCGCTGGATGCTCTTGCTGAAGGGCGCTTCCTGGCCCTTCCGCACCCTGAGGTCGCCTCCTACGAGAGAGCCAGGGCCGCCGATCACGACCGCTGGATCCTCGGGATGCGTCGGCTGCAGCAACACCTCGACGCGGCTGCCGGCACCGAACCCAAGTGAACAAGCCTGATCGCCACCGCGAGACGCTGGAGGTCTACGAACGCCGCGCCGCTGACTGGGAGGATCAGCGACCACCGCGGATGGACGAGGCCGAGGCGTTCACCCGGGAGGTCGGCCACGACCCGACCATCCCGCCGGGGGCGGTGGTGGACCTGGGCTGTGGTCCTGGATGGCACCTGCCGGCGCTCCCCGAGCACAGCCTCGCCATCGACGGCGCCATGGCAATGCTGGAGCGCGTGCCGGGCCACGCGAGCGGAGCGCCAAGGCTGTTGGCTGATCTGCGGGCCCTCCCCCTTCGCCGCGGCACGGCACGCGCCGTGTGGGCCAACAAGAGCTACGTGCACCTTCAGCGATCACTGGTACCGATGGCGCTGTGGGACCTGCACCGTTGTTTGGCTCCGGGCGGGGTGGCCCATCTCGGGCTCTTCGGTGGCGACCGTGAGCACGACGGATTCGATGCCGACGAGTTTTCCGGGCGTTCCTTCTCCCTCTGGCCGATGCAACTGCTGAACGACGTACTCGTCGGGGCGGGACTGACGGTCACGTCGATCGACGAGCCGGGCCGGGACAACCATCGCGACGAGGTGCCCTACCTGCTCGTGCGCCTCCGGCGAGAACGGTCCCTCGCCGACACCGTCGGTCCGGGGATGCGGCTGCTCCTGGTCGGGCTGAACCCCTCGCTGCACGCCGCTGACAGCGGGGTTGGCTTCTCCGGGCCGTCCAACCGGGGTTGGCCGGCACTGCTCGCCTCGGGCCTGGCCACCGAAGCACGCGACCCACTCGCGCTTCTGCGCAGGCACCGAATCGGCATGACCGACCTGGTCAAGCGGCCAACTGCTCGAGCGTCCGAACTGGACCGCACCGAGTACGCCGAAGGCCTGCAGCGCCTCGATCGGCTGTGCGCCTGGCTGGAACCGGCTGCCGTGTGTGTCATAGGTCTTACGGGATGGCGCGCCGCAGTGGACCGGAGGGCGGCACCCGGGGTGCAGGACAGGACGCTGGGAGGGCGACCGGTGTGGCTCATGCCGAACCCGAGCGGGCTCAATGCACACGTCAACGTGGATGATCTTGCCGACCACCTGCTCCGCGCCGCGGATCTTGCCGACTCGGCCGATCCCCACTTGTCGTAGCGCGGAGCGAAAAAGAACGCGACTATGTGGGCCGCCGCGACATCAGGTCGCCGGTCGACACGACGGGCACGTCCGCTCATGTCGACCCGAGGGGGAGGACGACATGGCAGCATCCGGGATCGAGATCAGGCTGGGACCCGAGGACGAGTACATGCACCCCGGGCCGGAGCCGACGTTCAACGAGTCCATGTACTTCAACACCCACGATCCGGACTCTGGAATCGGTGCGTTCGTGCGAATCGGCAACCGGCCCAACGAAGGACATGCTGAGGTCACCACCTGCATCTACCTGCCCGACGGGCGGGTCGGCTTCATGTTCTCGCGCCCGAGATCACCGACAACGACCACTTCGAGGCCGGGGGTGCCCGGTTCGAGGTCGTGACTCCGTTCGAGGAACTCCGTGTCACCTATTCCGGCAAGGTGGTCATGCTCACCCAGCCGCTGGAGATGGCCGACCCCCGGGCCGCGTTCACGTCGAACCCCTACGACCGCTGCGCGGTCGACCTGACATTCCGAGGGGCGTCGGACCCCTGGGGCGGCGAACCGGTGGGGCTGAAGGAACGACCCGGGGAGGAGTTCGCCAAGGGCCACTACGAGCAACTCACCACTGCGACCGGAACCATCTCCATTGGTGACGAGGAGTTCGAGATCGACGGCCGCGGACTTCGGGACCACTCGTGGGGACCCCGGACGTGGCAGGCGCCGTGGTACTACCGGTGGCTGACGGTGAACATGCGCGACGGAACCGGCATGATGCTGTCGCGGGTGGCTCGCAAGGATTCCGACGGGGCCCGGAACGGCTTCGTTTGGGACGGCCGACAGATCCTCCCGGTCACATCCATGAGCCTCAGTACCGGTTGGGCCGGCGATGACCGCTACCACTGCACGGTCCACGCAACCTTCACCGTCGAGCACCCCGACGGTCGCATCGTCGAGCGCGAGCTAACGGGTGACGTGCTCAACCTGATCCCCCTGCGCAACCGGCGCGAGGGACGGGTCACCAGGATCTCGGAGGGCCTGACCCGCTGGGGCCTCTCGACCCCGCTCGACGAGACCGACCGCAACGACGCGAGCATCGAAGAGGGCCGGCTCGGTTTCGGATGGTCGGAGTACCTCGACCAGATAATCGACGACGTCCCCGTCGGAATTCGCGAGTAGCAGTGCCACCGCCGCGATGTCGGCCGCGCTCCGACCCGGCGGTTTCGAGCGGCTGAGTAGGGTGCGACCATGTCGTCACCGAGAGAGTTGATCCGCGCCGGATACCAGATCCCCTTGTTCACGTACCCCGACACGGGGCCCGACACGCTGTTCGACCGCGTGGTCGATCAGGCCAGGGCAGCCGAGGATGCCGGGTTCGATTCGGTGTGGGTGATGGACCACCTGTGGCAGCTGCCGATGATGGGGCCACCCGAGCTCGAGATGCTCGAGGCCTACACCACCCTGGGCGCGCTGGCCATGGTCACCGACCGGGTAAGGCTGGGAACCCTTGTAACCGGTGTCACCTACCGGAACCCCGCGCTGCTCGCCAAGATCATCACCACCCTGGATGTGGCTTCGAAGGGCCGGGCGATCTGCGGGATCGGGGCGGCGTGGTTCGAGCCCGAGCACGACGGCCTCGGATTCGATTTCCCTCCGCTCAAGGTGCGCTTCGAGATGCTCGAAGAGGCTCTTGTGATCCTGCGCAAGATGTTCCGCGACGAGCGACCCACCATCGCCGGAACGCACTACCGGGTCGACAACGCCATCAACTCACCCGCCCCGGTGCAGCCAGGCGGGCCGCCGATCATGGTCGGTGGGTCAGGAGAGAAGAAGACGTTGCCCATGGGAGCGCGACTCGCCGATGCCATCAACCTGTCGGCAGGCGAGTCGGAACTCGCCCGCAAGCTCGAGGTGATCGACCGTGCGGCAACCGAGGCCGGCCGGGATCGCGATGATCTCAACGTGAGCTGGCTGTGCACCCTGGTGCTGGGCGACAACGACGCCGATGCCGAGGCGAAGCTTCGAGACATGGTGGCATCCAGGGGCATGGACCCTGCCATGTTGGACGACGAGTCGGTTCGCCCGATGATTCTCGACCGGATCATCGTGGGAGGCGTCGATTCGGCGACCGATCGGCTCCGTGGAGCGGTGGCCAATGGCCTCGACGGCATCATCGTGAACCTCCCGGCAGACGATGGCTCCACTGATGCGGTTCGCGACGCCGCTGCCTTGGTAACCAACGCAACAGGCTGACCGACGCAGCAGGCTGACAGCCACGTACCGCTTGACCGCTACCCCCTGGGGTATATAATGTACGGACATTCGGATACGCCTAGAGCGTCATCACCAGCATCCTGACGGAGGTCCACACCATGTGCAGTCCCGCTACCTGTCGATCCTGTGGCAAGGCCACCTACAAGGGATGTGGAATGCACGTCGAGCAGGTGCTCGGTGGCGTGCCGGAGACCCAGCGTTGCGACTGCGCCACGACCGGTGGGGGTAGTGGTCGCGGCGGGCTGTTCCGCCGTCGCGGCTGAGTCCCCTGCTGCCGCCCGTTACGGCACCCGGGCTTCCCGGGGTTGGCCGGTTTCCCCCGTTTGCGAGGATTGGTGAACGCCGTACACTCGGCCTCTTACCACGCTGCACGGAGGACTGAATGACCACGACCGACGACCGGTGGGTCAGTCCGGAATCCGGCTGGGCCGGCCTGGACGGCCCGTACTTCAGCGGGCAGTACGAACCCGTCGCCGACGAGCGCGACGACGACTCGCTCGAGGTCATCGGCGAACTCCCCGACGGACTGCGCGGCGCCTACCTGCGCAACGGCGGCAACCCCTTCTTCGCACCCCGGGGCGCATTCCACGTCTTCGACGGAGACGGCATGGTCCACGGAGTCCGCCTCGACGGTGAGGGTGCAGCGTCGTACTCCAACCGTTGGGTGCGCTCACAGGGACTCAGCCACGAACGCGAGCGCGGCAAGGCCGTCTTCGGCGGATTGTCGGAGTTCGCGATGCCCGATGCCGAGGCGCTGGAGGCCAGCGGCTTCTACAAGAACACCGCCAACACCAACATCATTCGTCATGCTGACAGGTACCTGGCCCTCATGGAGGGTTCCCACCCGACGGAGATCACCCGCGAGTTGGCGACCGTCGGGGAGTACGACTTCGACGGTCGGCTCGAGGGGCCCATGACCGCCCACCCCAAGTTCGATCCCGACACCGGCGAGATGTTGTTCTTCGGGTACTCGCCCTTCCCTCCGTTCCTGCGGTTCCACACCGTGTCGGCCGAGGGCGAGTTGACCCACAGCACCGAGGTGCCGATCGGGCGTTCGGTCATGATGCACGACTTCGTCACCACCCCCAACCACGTGGTGTTCTTCGACCTACCCGCGCTGTTCGACGGGGAGGCGCTGATGTCGGGTGGCGCCGCCATCTCCTGGCGACCGGACCAGGGTGCCCGGATCGGAGTGATGGCTCGGGGCGCGCAGGCCTCGGACATGATCTGGATCCATGTGGATCCGTTCTTCGTGTTCCACTTCATGAACGCCTGGGAGGACGACGCCGGCAGACTCGTGGTACACGGGTGCCGAGCAGCGACCATGCCCACCTCGTTCGGCGACGAGCCCACGCCCGAGGGCGACATCCGCCCGTTCCTGTGGCAGTGGACCATCGACCTGGCCACCGGGACGGTCACCGATGCCCAGCTGGACGACCGCACGGGCGACTTCCCACGGATCAACGACGCCCGCAACGGTAAGCCCTACCGGTTCGGCTACCACGCCCACACCCGCGAGTGGGCTGCCGACGGCGTGTGGTTCGACGGCGTGATCCAGTTCGATCACCACACCGGCGCGTCGTCCGAGGCCATCTACGGACCCACCCATGTCGGCGGGGAGCCCGCATTCGCTCCCGACCCCGACGGCAGCGCCGAGAACGATGGGTGGCTGCTCAACTTCGTCACCGACCGGGAAACGGAGACCACCGAGTTCGTGGTTCTGGACGCTCGCGACCTCACAGCAGGACCCGTCGCCCGAGTGCTGCTGCCACGCCGAGTGCCCTTCGGGTTCCACGGCAACTGGATGCCGAACCAGTAGGGATGCAGGTTCCGCCCACAGTCGACCCGATCAGACCCGGCAGGCGTCCGGTCGGCTAGAACCGTTCGCGATGCGACTCTGGGAGATCATCGACAACGCAGCCGCTGCGGAGCCCCGGGGCACCGCTCTGGTGGCCGAGGGACGTCGCTGGAGCTTCTCTGAATTGAGCCGGGCGGTCGCCGGACTGGGTACCGCCCTGTCGTCCCTGGTCGAGCCCAGCGAACGAGTAGCGGTGGTGGCTGACAACAGGGCCTCCTATGTGACCGCCCTGTATGCCGTGCCCCGTTCGGGTGCCGCCCTTGTTCACGGCAACACCCGACACACCGCCGCCGAACTGGCCGAACTGCTGCGGCGCTGCGACGCCCGGGTGCTCATCGGCACCGCGGAACACCTGGAGCGTCTGGCCGGCCAGGACCTGCCCTCGGTGCGGGCTCGGGTCTGTATGGACGACAGCGCCAAGGGAGCCATCGGGATCTCCGAGTTGACCTCGACCACACCCGAGGATCCCGCGCACGTGCTCGAGTCGGACATGGCCTGGCTGCTCTACACCTCGGGGACCACTGGCCGGGCCAAGGGCGCCATGCTCACCCACCGGAGTCTCATAGCCGCCGCGCTCAACACCACCATGAGCCGCCCGGTGGCCGAGGACGAGGTCTACCTGTTCCCGTTCCCGCTGTTCCACGTGGCCGCCTACAACGTGATCCACCACCACCTCAGGCGCCGACCGGTGGTCCTTGCCCCCCGATTCGAGAGCGGGGCGGTGATGGCCGCCATCGAGGCGGAACGGGTCACATCGGTGTCGCTAGCGCCGACGATGCTGGCGATGCTGCTGGACGACCCGCGACGGTCCGCCCACGACCTCTCGTCGTTGCGAACCGTGTCCTACGGGGCGGCGGCGATGCCGCTGGCTGTTCTGCGTCGTTCCCTGAGCCAACTCCCCCACGTCGGCCTGGCCCAGGGATACGGGATGACCGAGCTGTCGGGCAATGCAGTGTTCCTGTCCCCCGAGGACCACCGCCGAGCGGCCACCGATGACCCCGATCTACTCACCGCTGCGGGCAGACCTGCGCCCCTCACTGCACTGCGCATCGTGGACGACCGGGGTGACGAGGTGGCTGCCGGCTCAGCCGGCGAGATCCTGGTCAGCGGCGACCAGGTCTGCGGCGGGTATTTCGACGATCCGACGGCCACAGCCGCGGCGATCGTCGACGGGTGGCTGCACACCGGTGACGTCGGGCGGATCGACGATCGCGGCTACCTGCATGTGGTCGACCGCAAGAAGGACATCATCATCACCGGCGGCGAGAACGTGTCGTCGCGCGAGGTGGAGGACGCTATCGGCACACATCCGCTCGTTGGGGCGGTAGCAGTCGTCGGTGCCCCCGACGAGCGATGGGGCGAGCTGGTGGTGGCGGCAGTGGTCCCGGAACCGCACGGCGATGCCTTGACGCTCGACGACCTGCGCACATCGTGTGCCGACCTTGCCGGATTCAAGCACCCCCGCGCACTGGTCATGACCGGCGAGCTGCCCACGAATGCGTCGGGCAAGGTCGACAAGGTCGCGGTGCGGGCTCTCGTGCTGGCCGAACTGGGGGCCCACGCGCCACCCGCCAACACCTGACCCCCCAGAATGGGGCCGCCACCGGCGGGGTGACGATCGCGGAGGGCGACGGGTCAACGAGGGGCCAGGTCCCGGATGGCCTGCCGCTGGTCTATGCCGAACGGGAGTATGGCCAGCGCCGGCGTGGTCACGCCTGCCTCCACGTACCGGCCGATGTGGTCGCGACATTCCTGCGGGGAGCCATGGACGATGAGCTCGTCCACGAGCGACTCGGGGATGGCGGCCAACGCAGCCTGGCGATCACCCTCGCTCCACAACCGGGACATCTCCGCCAGCTGCTCACCGCGACCGAGCCACTCGTGGAACGCGGCGTACACAGGCACCGTCAGATAGGCGGCGATGGCGTAGCGCCCCATCGAGATGACCGTGTCGCGATCGGTGGTCGGCGCGACGAAGATCCGGGCCACCACCTCAGGAGACTCCTCCTTGCCGGCAGCGGCTGCCGCGTCGGCCACGATCGGCGCCACCGTCTCGACGTCGCGTGCCGACAGCCAGTTGATTATCGCCCCATCGCCCACGCGGCCGGCCAGGCGCAACATCCCCTCGCGCAGCGCGGCCACCAGAATCGTGGGCTGTTGCTCGGGCTTGATACCCAGACGGAAGCCCTTGATCTCGCTGCCGCCGTAGGTTCCAGTCACCTTCTCACCAGCCAGTGATTCACGCAGGAACGAGACCATGTCCTTTACCTGACGGTACGGCTCGTCGAAGGGGACGCCGTTCCAGCGCTCCACGATGACGTTCGAGGAACTCCCGATTCCGAACGCGACACGGCCGGGCGCGGCGTCCGCCAAGGAGGCCACGGACTGAGCGAGACAGGCCGGACCTCGGGTGAAGGCAGGGATGATGGCGGTACCGAGTCGGAGCTCTGGTGCCCACGCCGCGGCCAGGGCCAGCGGAGTGAAGCCGTCGGCCCCGTTCGCCTCGGACGACCACACGTCGGTGTATCCGAGGTCCACGAGCTCACGGAACCAGTCGCGGTGCTCCGCCAGGGGGACATCGTCGAAGGGGATGGTCATGCCGTAGCGAGGGGCGGTCATGACCGCCACGGTAGGCGAGGCCGTGCGGGAGCGGCGGCCACCTTCGTGCTGGCCTCTGTTCACCGCAGGACGGGCTCCGTCCACCGCCGTACTGACGCGACAATCAGTCGGTCGGACCGAGATAGAGGTCGCTGATCAGGGGCGCTGACTGCGGATGAGCGCCGACTGGGACGCAGTCGCCAGCAGCGTGCCGTCGGCCGCCCACAGATAGACGGTTCCGTGACCGAACCCGTCGGCGACACCCTCTACGCGTATGTCCACCAGTACCCACTCGGTGGGTACCAAGCGCAGGATGCGAATGGTGTTGTCGAGGCTGTTGGAGGGCCACCAGACACCTTGGGACTGCGAGATCCCGAACGGGACGTAGTCGCCGAGGATGGCAAGTGCCGCTGCCGACAGCGCAATGGCGGAGCCGTCATGGCTCGGGAGCCGCACCCACAGCGCCGAGCGCCCGTCGGTGACCGGATGGCCTTCGAGATCGTCCCACTGCTGCCCCTTGGCCAGTCGGATGTCGAGCCGGGTCATGATCGACCGCTCATCCTCCTCGGCGGCTGGGCGGGGTGGGCACTCGTCAGGGCCCGGGATGCCCGTGAGTTCCAGGTACTGGCCCACGGCGGGGTGCTCCTTCGAGCCCAGGGCCCCGTTGACCGTGAGGATCTCACGGTCGCCCACGTGTGCCACGACCCGGGCCTGCGTGGTGGCGCGGCCGGCTGCGGCGACCGTGACGTCGAGATCGACCACATCGTCGACCATGGCGAAGCTCAGGTACTGGGCAGTGGCCCACACGAGGGGCCGTCCCGTGGTGAGTTCCAGGGCTGCCACGCCGGCCCCCAGTCCACATCCGCCGAAAAGAAAGCGGCCGCGGGTGGCGATCCCATCGGTGACGGGGAGCTGCCAGCGTTGCGGATCGTCGGCGGATGCTTCCAGTCCGAGCCACTCGGTCGCGTCCATGGCCGGCCACGCTACCGGCGTCAGCCCGTTCTTCCGAAGCCGACGAGTGTGGGGAGCCACGATGCTCGAGGGCGGATACTGTCAGGCACCGCGGACCGGTCCGGACCGCACGGACCAGGGGGAACAACATGACCGATGCTCCATGGCAGGGCGACGCCTGCTCGCTCGTGGACGCCTTTCGGGCCGGCGAACGCTCACCGACCGAGGAGCTCGACGCCACCCTGTCCGCCGTCGGGTCCAGCACGCTCAACTGCGTCTCGTTCGTCGACGCAGATCGTGCGACCGAGGTCGCCCAGTCGGCCGATACCTCCAAACCATTCGGTGGGGTGCCCTTCGGCATCAAGGAGCTCTCCAGCTTCGAGGGGTGGCCGGAGACCCACGCATCGCTGGCCTTCCGCGACCGTCGGGCCACGCACACCTCCACGTCGCTCGCCCGGGCCGAGCAGGTCGGCGGAGTGGTGCCGTTCGGGTTGATGACGGCGTCGGAGTTCGGCGGTCTGAACGTCAGCGTCACCAAACTCAACGGGGTGACCCACAACCCATGGGAGCGCGATCGGACTGCCGGCGGATCCTCCGGCGGAAGCGCGGCCGGCGTCGCCGGTGGCCTCTGCACCCTGGCTTCGGGAGGCGACGGCGGCGGGTCCATCCGGATCCCCGCCGCGTTCTGCGGTTTACCGGGGATGAAGGGCACCGCCGGGCGCATACCCCGCGGCCCGAACACCAGCATCCACCCCATGACCGTCGTGACCGGAGTGATGGCACGCTCGATCCGCGACATCGCCCGCTACTACGACGTGACCTGTGGCTACGACGTGAGGGACCCCTACTCACTCCCCCGCCACGACCGTTGGGAGGCCGAGCTGGGCACATTCGCCGATGCTCTGCGCGGTATGCGTGTGGCGATCATCTGCGACCTGGGCTCCGCTCAGCTGCTCCCAGCGGTCACCGAGGTGGTCCAGGAGGCGGCCGAGGCCCTGGCGCAGGACGCGGGGCTCCAGGTGGTGGACATCGACTTCACTGCTCCGAGCCTGGGATTCGAGTGGGCGATGGGCAACCTGGCCTCGCTGCGGGCTGACCTGGAGGGCCTGTGGCCCGAGTGCGAACAGGACCTGACCAACGAGATGGCCTTCGCCGTCCGCCTCGCCGAAGGCAACTACGGCCTCGAGATGGCCGCCAGAGCCGAGCAGGCCCGCACATCGGCCAACGAGACGATGGCCGCAGCCTTCGACCAGGTCGACTTCATCATCTCGGCCACGAACCCCGATGTCGCATTCCCCGCCGAGGTGGGTGCCAACACCAGGGTGGGAGACCGCAAGGTCGGCCTGGAGAACAACGGCGCCCTCACCATTCCCTACAACATCTACGGAAATCCGGCGCTGTCGCTACCCGTGGGCACCGTGAACGACCTACCCGTCGGCATGCAGGTGGCCACCCGCCACCACGACGATGCCCTGCTGTTCGAGTTGGGGACGGTCGTGGAGGCGCAGCGTCCCTGGCCGCTCACCGCTCCTCTGGCGCCCTGCTGAGAGACGCGTTCGAGGCAGGCTCGGGCAGGCTCGGGCAGGCTCGAAACGGGTTTGCCGGGGTGGCAGGGTGCGATGTCACACCCCCCGTGCAGAGTTGTCCACATGAAGAACCAGCTGGTGCTGATGACGGAAACGGACACCGAAGCTTCAACGCCGTCCGCGACCACCCCACCCCGCCAATCACGACGGTTGCCCCGCAACCGACCACACACCCCCCGCGAAGCCGGACGTGAGGGTGTGGCAGCAGCACGCGAAGCTTTGCGGGCGGCCAGTCTTCGGGCCTTGGCCAGGGAGACGGCCCGCCGCGAGGCCCGCGAGTCGGCGCTACTGGCCGCAGCGGCCCAGCCTCGGCTCCCTCACATCAGCACTCAGCCTCAAAGCAGCGCTCATCGCCGCGCCGCGTAACTCCCGATCCGGCCGGCTACCTAGGATGCGTGCCATGTCCGACGTAGTGATCATCGATGCCGTCCGCTCGCCCATCGGTCGCCGCAACGGGGGGCTGGCGGGGGTTCATCCCTCCGATCTGCTGGCCGCCGTTCTCGCCGCACTCGTCGAACGGACCGGTATCGACCCGTCCGAGGTCGGACAGGTGGTCGGCGGATGCGTCAGCCAGGTGGGTGAACAGTCCTTCAATACCACCCGGACCGCGTGGTTGAGCGCCGGGCTACCGCTGGAGGTGGCCGCCACCACCGTCGACACGCAGTGCGGATCGTCCCAGCAGGCCACGAACCTCGCCACCTCACTGGTGGCCTCCGGAGTCGTGGATGTCGCAGTCGCGTGCGGCGTGGAGGCCATGTCGCGGATCCCCATCGGCTCCAACTCCTCCAAGAAGCTGGGGTTCGGAGTACCGATTCCCAAGCCCTATTTCGAACGGTACGAGTTCACATCCCAGTTCGAGGGAGCTGAACGCATCGCGGATGAGTGGGGGATCACCCGCGACGACACAGATGCCTTCGGCCTGGCCTCCCAGCAACGCGCCGCCGCGGCCTGGGCCGAGGATCGCTTCGGCGGACAGGTCGTCCCCATCGAGGCACCAGTGCTCGATTCCGATGGCAATCCCACGGGCGAGACCCGCATGGTCGAGCGCGACGAAGGCCTTCGGGACACCAATCTCGCCACCTTGGCCAAACTGAAGCCCGTGGGCCGACCCGACGGCGTGCACACCGCCGGCTCCGCGTCCCAGATCTCCGACGGCGCGGCCGCCATTCTCCTCATGACGGCAGAGAGAGCCGAGCAACTCGGTCTCACGCCCCGCGCCCGGGTGATCGACACCTGCCTGGTCGGGGTGGATCCGGTGCTGATGCTCACGGGACCGATCGATGCCAGTCGCCGGTTGATGGAGCGGACGGGGCTCGGAGTCGACGACTTCGATGTATTCGAGATCAACGAGGCCTTCGCCTCGGTAGTACTGGCCTGGGCCAAGGAGCTGGGAGCCGATCTGCATCGAACCAACCCCAACGGTGGCGCCATCGCGCTCGGGCATCCGCTGGGGGGAACGGGGGCGTTCCTGCTGACCAAGGCGGTACACGAGCTCGAACGCACCGGCGGAACGCGGGCGTTGATCAGCATGTGTTGTGGCGGTGGCCTGGGTTCGGGCACCGTGATCGAACGCACCTGACAGCCATGCCGGCTGCCACCTATCGCAACCACACCCTTGGAGTGTTGGCGACACTGGGCAGCCTGCTGGCCCTTGTCCTGTCCGGATGTGGCGGCAGGAACGCCGCGTCTACCGATTCCCTCGAGGAACCCAACGCCGAGGTCGTCCGGGTCGTGGACGGCGACACGATCGTTGTCGAGGCCGGCGGTATCGAGGAGAACGTACGACTCATCGGCATCGATACGCCCGAAACCGTCAAGCCAGGAACTCCCGTCGAGTGCTTCGGAAAACAGGCCTCCGACCGGACCAAGGAGCTCTTGCCGGAGGGCACCGCAGTGTTGCTGGAAAGAGATGTAGAGGCCCGCGACCGCTACGACCGGCTGCTCGCCTACATACACCGGGCGGAGGACGGCCTCTTCGTCAACCTTGCATTGGTCGAGGACGGATATGCCCAGCCCGCCACGTACCCACCCAACGTCGCGCACACCGATGAGTTCGTCGCGGCCGGCCGTGAGGCCCGAGAACAAGACCGCGGGCTCTGGGGCGAGTGCGGCGGCGACGACCTATACGGCTGAGTCGTTGCGGTCGTAACGGTGTGCCCACCGCTACGCGAGACCCGGGCTCAGCCGGCGCGCTGGAGTTCACGCAGCTCTCGCCATCCGATGAGCACGATTCCCGACTCCTCCACAAGCGATCGGAAGTTGGAGTCGCCGGTCAACAGGTGGTGGTCATCCACCCTGTCTGCCCAATCCGTCGCCAGGGAACGAAGCTCCGAATGGTCGGTGGCCGGGTGCAGGTACACCTCGGTCACCCCGGGTCGTAGGTCCGACACGGCCCGTTCCACCGCACTGCGGGCGCCCACACCGGTCACCACGAGGTGGTCGGGGGCCAGGACGCCCTCGGCCGCGGCGATATCTCGGAACGGGAAGCCGACCGAGGCCTGGCTGGACGCACCCGACAGCCGTATCGGAAGGCCGAATTCGACCGCAAGGTCCAGGTACACGTCGAAGAACTCAGGGCGTAGCTGCAGCGTTCCCATGTGTGAGTCGAGATGCGTGACATCGAAACCCCACAGGATCGCCCGTTCCAACTGCGTCCGCAGCTCGTGGCGGACCTCGTCCAGGTCGGCATGGTCCCATGCGTCGGTGACGGTCTGGGGAAATCCACCGTCACCACCCACCAGAGATGGCGAGCGGGTACACGGACCCCACCGGTAGAGCCCGAACTCGGCGGTGAGTGTCAGGTGAACCCCGACGTCCTCGCCGCGGTAGCGAGCAGCTGCTTCACGTGCCCAGGGACAAGGCACCATCAGTGATGCTGAGGTGGCCAGACCATCGCGAAGGGAGTCGTAGACCCCCTCGTTGGCCGAGTGACACATCCCGAGGTCGTCGCAGTTGACTATCAGGATGCGGGTTTGCGGGGAATGGCCGAGCCGTTCGGCGAGCGTGCTCACCTCGTTGACGCTACCGGCCGGGAACCCCGGCGAATAGGTCGTCCTCGGGAATATGGGACTCCACCATCGACCGGGCGAGGATGTAGTCGTCGAAGGGGTGCACGTCGCGGGCGATTTCCGTGGGCAGGCCGAACCAGAACGGGCTCGCGGGGTCCACCTGCGTGGCGTGGGCCAACAGTGCCTGCTCGCGAACCTCGTAGAACTCACGGATCGGCACCTCGGTGGTGACCATGTCGTCCGCTCCGGTGTCGGCCATGCGTTCCTGCCACATCTCCCCGAACGGTGACTCGATCCCCAATTCGAGAAACTTCTCGTGCAGCGCCACCATCCTGCGGCGCGACCACACCGTGTAATACAGCTTCTGGGGCATCCAGGGCTCCCCTGCCTCGGGATACCACTGCGGATCGCCCGCCCGTTCGAAGGCCGGGACGCTGATGTCGTGAACCCGCAGGTGGTCCGGGTGTGCGTAGTGACGCTGGTCGTCGCCGTAGGTGACTATGACCTGCGGTCGGTCCCTTCGGATGATCGTCACCAGGCGGCCCACAGCCTCGTCGAGGTCCGCGTTCCAGAAGTTGTCGGGTCGGGCGTTGTCATCGGAGTCGGGCATTCCCGAGTCGTGGTACCCGAGCATCTCCACTGTCTCGTATCCGATGAGTTTCGCGGCCTTGGTCAACTCCTCCAGCCGGACAGCCGCCAGCCGCTCGTTGATCTCCGGGCGATCCATCGCCGGATTGAGGACCTCTCCGGCCTCTCCTCCCGTGCAACAAACGAGGGTGGAAGGAATGCCCTGGGATGCGTACATGGCCACCGTCGATGCCCCCTTGGAGGACTCGTCGTCGGGGTGGGCATGCACCGTCAGCAAGCGCAGCGGGGGGTTCATGAGGTCACGGTAGTGCGCGAAACCGTGTCCGATCCCGCGCCGAGGCGAGCGGGATGTACCTCATCGAGATGGCCTCGGCACGACACGACTCCGACGGCGATAGGTTGGAAGTCATGCAAGCGCAGGAGTTCGCGGTGTTGTTCCTGGTCGTCGGCCTGGGCCTGTCCGCGGCCGAGATAGTCGCTCCCGGACTGGTTCTGCTCCCCTTCGGCGTCGGCGCCATCATCGCCTCGCTCACCGGATTCCTGGGCGCCGACCCGCTGATCCAGGTGGTCGTGTTCATCGTGGCATCCGCGGCGGTGTTCCTTGCCCTGCGTCCGCTCGCACGGCGGCTCAACGAGTCCGACCAGGACGAGGGCATCGGTGCCAGGCGGCTTGTCGGCGCCCGAGCTCTGGTCCTCGAGGACATCCCTGCGAACGACTCCGGGATGGTTCGCATCGATCGCGAGCAATGGCGCGCCGAATCGATCGACGACGCAATGGTGCCAGCCGGAACGACCGTCACCGTCACCGAGGTCCGAGGTACACGAGTGATGGTCACCCCCGAAACCCCGCCCGGGATCTCCATGCCCACGGGCCCGCCAACCCCAGGAGCCGAATCATGAACGCCGTCACCCTGGTTGTCGCAGCCATCGTCATCATCTTCCTGCTGATCGTGGTCGGCTCGAGCGTGAGAATCGTGCGTCCCTACCAACAGGGCCTGGTGGAGCAGCTGGGCAAGTACAAGGAGACCCACGGCCCAGGACTGCACCTGATCGTGCCCTTCGTACAGGCAATGCGATTGGTCGACATGCGCGAGCAGGTCGTGGACGTTCCGCCCCAGGAAGTGATCACCTCCGACAACGTGGTCGTCGCCGTGGACGCGGTGATCTACTACGAACCGACCGATCCGCAGCGCCTTCTCTACAACGTCGCCAACTTCATCCTCGCGGTCACCAAGCTGGCCCAGACCAACCTGCGAAACGTGATCGGCGACCTCTCCCTCGACGAGGCTCTGACCAGCCGCGACAAGCTGAACCTGGAGCTGCGCCAGATCCTCGACGACGCCACGGACAAGTGGGGCGTCAAGGTGGTGCGGGTCGAGATCCAACGGATCGATCCGCCACCGGACGTCATGTCCGCCATGCACGAACAGATGAAGGCCGAGCGGACCCGCCGGGCCCAGGTCACCACCGCGGACGGCTTCCGTGAGGCCTCCATCATGAAGGCCGAGGGCGAGAAGCAGGCTGCAATCCTCACAGCCGAGGCCGTCCAGCGCAGCCAGGTGCTGGAGGCCAACGGACAGGCCGAGGCCGTTCGCACCCTGGCCGAGGCGGAGCGGTTCCGCGCAGAGACGACCGCCGCCGGTGAAGCGGCTGCGATCCGCAGCGTCTACGGGGCCATCCACGACGGGGATCCCACCAATGACCTGCTGGCGGTCAAGTACCTCGAGACGCTCGACTGCCGTGGCCGACGGGCAGGCCACCAAGATCTACCTGCCCATGGAGTCGGGCGGCATGAGCGGGGCCCTGGCCGGCGTTGCCGAACTGTTCAAGGGCGCCGGCGACCCACCTGAGGGGTCACCGAGGACGACGCGACGCTCGCGGATAGACGAGCTGCTGACCCCGCCGGCGCCTCCGGACATATCGGTCGAGATGGCCGAGGACCCCGAGGCCGACATAGCCCGGACCCAGGCGGCGATAGAGCAGTTGGGCGTGCGCCCCGGAGCGGAGCCCGGCTGGTACCCGGACCCCGAGCGTCCCTCCAAGATGCGGTGGTGGGACGGCTCGGAGTGGGCCGACCCGAGCGCCAGCTAGACCGCCGCCCTCTCGAGCCAGCGTCCCGTTCGACCCGACCGCCGGAGGCGACTCAGCGTCCGGCGTCCAGGGGAACCAGCTGAACCACTCCGGTCGGATCGTCGTCGCGTTCCTCCATCCACCAACCACAGAGCTCCGCGAGAAGATTGCGTCCTTCTGCCGGCCCCGATGCAATGAGCTCGTCTCCGGGGTGCAGGGCGACATGGCCGCGCGGCCGGTAGATGTAGCGGTTGTCGCGACGGATGGCCAGCACGTGGAAGCCAGGCTCGATGTCGATCTGTAGATCGGCCAGTCGCCGCCCATCCGCTGCGGAGCCGGCCGCCACGGGAACACGTGTCGCCACCACGTCCGCCTCACCGAGGGCCACCTTCACGATCGGGTGCAGCTCGTAGTCATCGGCGATCAGCCACACCATGTGGTTCGCCTGGTCACCCAGCTCCTCGGAGGCCGAGGCCAGTTGCAGAAGCCCGCGCAGCGGAGACAGATCGGTATCCGCTTTGGCCGCGCGCAGTACCCACAGCTGGAGATGGTCCTTCATCTCGTCCAGGCGCTCGGCCAGATGGCGCACCTCCGCGGCAAGGCCCACATCGCGCAGCGCCAGGGCCGAATACGCCAGACCCACCGCGGCCTCGGAGATGTTCTTCATCTCCACAAGCACGTCGACCGCCCGATCGAGGTCGCTCAGCACGCCCGCAGCCGGCTGGGGTGGTTCCCAACGGGGAGCAGCCGCTAGCTCGTGGAGTCGGGTGATGCCCGCTGGAGAGCCCCGAAGGAACAGCACGTCCCCGGACAGCAGGATCAGGTCGCCGTCGACCTGCTCGATCATCCAGGAGCGTTGCCGGCGGATCGCGACCACACGCATGCCGCACTGGACCGGTATCTCCAGGTCCTTGAGCGGCCGGTGGGCCATGTGCGACCCCTCACGCACCCAGACACGGTGCGAGATCTCCTCGGCGTTGGAGAGATCCGCGATCAGCTCATCGGGAATACCGAGGCGATGTGTCACCAGGCGGGTGATGTCGACCGAGGCGTTGGCGATGCCTTCGATGGCAGAGATGATCTGGAGCACCGATGCCATGCCCTCGGCCTCGGCGGGACGGCGTACAGCCATGATGCAGACCTCGCGCATGTCCTGCACGAGATCGTTCATGCGATCCTCGAGCTGGTCGACCTCGGTGGCCATCCCCGGATCATTGAAGTAGACCGCGGCGTAGGCGAGGTCGATCATAAGTTCCGAGCTGTCCTTCGCCTCTGCGAGCATCGCCCGCAGGCTCCGGTGCCGTTCATCCATACGACGTGTCCATAAGCGCACCCAGATGATACGGCCCACAGCGCCGCGACGGGGCCAGAGCGCCAAACGAGTACATTTGTGACTCAGCGGACGGGACCCCCGAGCCCGTCCTGAGAGGTGAACATGTCGCGCAATCCGATCCTGACCGACAAGGCATTCGATCCTGCCAACTACGGCGGAACTACACAGCAACCCGGCCTCACACCGGCGCAGGAATGGGACCGGGCGCAGGCCGCCGGCGCGGGCCAGGCCGCGTACACCCAGGTGCCTCCGACCCAGGCGGCAGCCGACGCCGCGATGCACTCGCAGGTGCCCGCGGGCCCCGTGGTGACCGACGGTCGGACGATGACCATCGGGGGTACCGCCCTGGCTACCTTGTTGCTGCTGCTGGTAGCGGTCCTGGCCGGGATCTATGGGTGGACAACGGTCAGCGTCACCCAGACCGGCCTGCTCGACCCGAGTACCGGCGATCCCGCTGTGACCGCATCGCTGAACCAGCCGGTTCTCCTGTTCGTCGCCCTGTTCGGGGCCCTGGGCCTGGCCATCCTCACGGCCTTCAAGCCCAAGATGGCTCGCTTCACGGGGATCGGCTACGCGCTCCTGGAGGGATACGTACTGGGCGCCATCTCCCATCTCTTCGACGCCCAGTGGAACGGAATCGTCGTGCAGGCGATCCTCGGAACCACCGGGGTCTTCACCGCCATGCTCGCCCTCTACGGCCTACGCATCCTGCGGGTCACCCCCCGCATGACCAAGGCGATCATCGGCGCCACCTTCGGAATCATGGTCATGTATGGGGTCGCTTTCATAGCATCGCTGTTCGGCGCGGACATGGGATTCATCTACGGCACCGACGGCGGCGCGTTCGGCATCGTGTTGAGCCTTGTCATCATCGGCGTGGCCGCATTCAATCTTCTCCTGGACTTCGACTTCATCGAGAAGGGCTCCAAGGCCGGACTACCCGCATACATGGAGTGGTACGGAGCGTTCGGTCTGATGGTCACGCTGGTGTGGATCTACATCGAGATGCTGCGGTTGTTCGCCGCGACTGCGCAGCTGACCTCGCGGCTGCGCCCATGAACCAACCCGGGACCTCTGCTCCCGCGCTGCCCTCCACCATGCCGAGCGGCGCTCCCGCGTCGTTCCACGTGATGGCCAAGCCGACCGGCGCCATCTGCAACCTGGACTGCTCCTACTGCTTCTTCCTGTCCAAGGAACTGCTGTACCCGGGTGACCGGTTCCGTATGGCCGATGAGCTGCTCGAGACGTACGTGCGCCAGGTGCTCGAGAGTCAGCACGGCCCGGAGGTGGTCATCGCCTTCCAGGGCGGCGAGCCGACCCTGATGGGTGTCGACTTCTTCGACCGTGCGGTGCATTACGCGAGCAGTACGCCGGTCAGGGTCAATCGGTGCAGTTCACGATCCAGACCAATGGCGTTCTGATCGATGACCGCTGGGCGACGTTCCTGGCCCAGCACGGCTTCCTCGTCGGACTGTCCATCGATGGGCCCCGCGAGATGCACGACACCCACCGCGTGGACAAGAAGGGCCGGGGAACCTTCGACCGGGTCATGGCCGGTCTGGACAACCTCCGGGCCCACGAGGTCGACGTGAACGTGATGTGCACGGTGAACTCCGCCAACGGCGAGCATCCTCTGGAGGTGTACCGGTTCTTCCGCGACGACCTCGCCATGGAGTTCATGCAGTTCATCCCCGTGGTGGAGCGGGCCTCGGAGGAGACCCTGACCATCTCCAACGCCGGTTGGGGTGAATCCAACAAGAACCGGCCGCTCTACATGAACAGGGGTTCGCTGGTGACCGACCGTTCGGTGGACCCCGAACAATGGGGACAGTTCCTGGCGACCGTGTTCGACGAATGGGTGCGCAACGACGTCGGCAGCGTCTTCATCCAGCACTTCGATGCCGCGCTCGCCTCATGGCTCGGGATCGAGCCCGGAATGTGCGTGTTCCGCGAGACATGTGGCACCGCCGTGGCCCTCGAGCACAACGGCGACCTGTACTCCTGTGACCATTTCGTGGAACCCGAGCACCTGGTGGGGAACATCGCGGATACCCACATGGTGGAGTTGATGGCATCTCCGCAGCAGGTCCGTTTCGGCAATGACAAACGCGACTCCCTCCCCGCCTACTGCCGGGGTTGTGACGTCCGCTTCGCCTGCAATGGAGAGTGTCCCAGGAACCGCTTCACCACCGCCCCCGACGGGGAGCACGGCCTGAACTACCTGTGCGCGGGATACAAGCACTTCTTCGCTCACATCGACCCCGAGATGAAGCTGATGGCGGAACTTCTGCGCAAGGGACGTGAAGCACCGGACGTGATGGAGACCCTCGCCGCCCGAGAACGGGAGCGGTTCGCCGACACGGGCCGAAATGATCCCTGCCCATGTGGAACAGGAAGGAAGTTCAAGCACTGCCACGGAGCCTGACTCGGCCCTCGGCAGGACGGCCGTAGCAGGCCCGCGGACCCCGGCAATCAGTTGCCGTTGGTGGACCAGTGCCAAGGCTCCGAGGGCAGGTTGTAGAAGCCGTAGGAGGACGCGTTGGCAGCCAGCCACTGGTACGCCGGATTGGACCGGGACGTGATGAGACTTCCCGAGGACTTGATGTCCAGAGCCAGTCCCCGCTCGTGCATCGACCGACCCGGCTGTGCGGTGGGCGGCGTGCACTGCGAGGCAGGTTTCTCGTAGATGTCGTAGTAGGTGGGTCCGCAATGCGCCTGGCGCAGGCTTATCTGTTCCGCCGGATCACGGAAGCCACCACCACTCAGACTGAATCCGGCCGCACTGGCCGCGTTCGAGGAGCGAGCGAACCTGGCTGGCGATGCTCTGGTTCACCCAGAAGCTGCCGACCTTGGTGACGTCGTTCCACGTGACGGTGCCCGAGGGCGGCGCTGGCGGCGGACCGGACGGCTTCGTGGCAACGGTGGGCGGCTTGGCGGTGGTGGGCGTAGGGGTGGACGCAGCTTTGGTTGCCGGCGGAGCGGCCGGACCCGCCCGACCACGGGCACTTCCTGCCACTACTGCCTTGGCCTCCTCGGCGAGTCCACGTTCCTGCGTCCTCGAGCTCCTTGGCCGCCTGACGGTCGACCGCATCGAGAGCCGCGACCTCACCGAGCGCGTGGTCGAGACGACCATCGACTTCGGCGACCAGAGCGGCCTGGCGCGCCTCCGCCGCCTCCAGTTGGTCCAGCTCGTCCTTCTCCCTGGTCTCGCGTTCCCGAGCGGCAGTCGCGGCTTTGTCGGCCTCAGCCGACCGTCTCTGTGCAAAGACCTCGGCTGCCGCGAGCTCATCGACCACACGGCTCTGGTCATCAGCCGTCAACGACAACACGTCATGGGCCCACGACATCTGGTCGGCGTCGGCGATGGACAGCACCGACATGGAGGCCAGCGCAGGTGGGTTCATGAATGCATCGGTGGCGTAGGCCCGCACCCGGCGCTCGGCAGCCAGCACGTCGCGCCGCGCCTGCTCGGCCAGCATCAGCGTGCGATTGACCTCGGTCTGTGCGGCGTCGACGGCCAGATGGTTGAGGGCCCACTCGTTGAACTGTTGGGCACGAGCGGAGCTGGCAGTTGCGAGTTCTGCGCTCACCTGCGACCGATCCCGACGCAACGACGCCACGGAGGCCTCGGCCACACTTCGATCGGATCCTCCCGAAGTGCCATCCGCAGCACCGGTGGCGGGAACGCTGGTGGTGGTTGCCGCTGGTTTCGCTCCCGACGTGCCGGATCCACCGTTCTGGGCCGATGCCCCCACAGACATCGCGGCGATGGTGGACAAGGTGGTCAGACAGGCGACCACGACCCGAACGGTCGCGCGCGGTTTGTAACGATTCGACATGCCCTTTCTTCATCGGCATGTCGAATCGTGAGTTGAGCGGCAAATAATGTTCGTACCGAGATCGCGCCTGGCGTGTCAGCCGCCGAGAAGGTTCCCCATCAACCCGCCGCTCTGATTACCACTCGACTGACCGGCGCCCTCGACCACGCTCTCGGCCGGTTGCACGAGCACATAACCCTGCCCACCGAAGGCCATCTGGACGAGCTCTCCCGTACCTCCGCGCATCATCGACTTGAGCCCGCCGGTGTCCACACGGATGTCCATGGACACCCCGGAGGTCCACAACACCACCGCCTGGGCGTCGGCGAAGGTCGGCGAACCCGCGACATCGAGCGCAACGGGATCACCCTTGGTCGTCACCGCCACGTAGCCGGTTCCGCGCAACTCCACGTTGTACATGCCGCCGGCCATCATCGAGGCCTTGCCGGCGTTCACCCGCTTGATGTCCCATTCGATCGACGCCGAGAATGCCAGCACGCTGGCACCGTTGACCGACACCATGTCGTTGTCGAGGTAGAAGATCTGGATCTCCGAGGCCATGTCGGCGAGGAAGAGCTCACCGCTGCCCTCGCACTGCATCATCTTCACGCCCTCACCGGTCAGCTTCGACTTCATCATCTTGTTGAGCCCCCCGGATCCCGTGTTCTGGAACCGGACGTCGCCCTGGTAGGCCACCATCGAACCCAGACGGGCGTAGATCGGGCCGAAGCCCATGTGCACCTTGAGCAGCTTCTTGTTCTGGTGGGTGAACGGGTCCTGACCGGTGGTCTCGCTGTACTCCTGGAAGAGCGATCCGATGATGGGCATGGGGGATCTCCTGCGTCGGCGGTGACGACATTCGCGCCACGCCTGTACGGGGACCACGGTACCGAACCCGCGTGTGTCAGGCTGCGGCAATGCAGCAATATTCACCGCGTGCGGCGTGGATCCGGGCGGCGCTCTACTCGGTGGCCTGCTGGGCGGCTGCAATCGCCACCGGCACCGCCAAGCGTGTGTTCGACGAACCGCTGGCGGAGGCCGGCCAGCTCGACAACTGGCGGTGGTGGCTCTTCCTCTCGGTTGCGGTGGCCACGATCCTGGTGGCCTACGTCGTCGTGTGGGCAAACAACACACTCATATTCGACCGCCCCCGCCGTTGGGGCGCGCAGATCGGGTTCGGGCTGATGTGGGGATCGGGGTCGGGGATGTGGCTGGCCACCCTGTACGTGCTCGCCGACCGCACGGATTGGCCCCGGTGGGCGTGTCTGGATCCTCGCCTTCGTACTGATCTCTGTATGGCAGGCGTTCTGGCAGGACCTCTACTGGGACGTCTACGTGGCTCCCGAACACGACACACCGGCGTCCATCAAGCTGAAGGTGCCCACCACGCACATCCCGAACATCCTGGTGACGCTCACCTTCCTCGTCGCCTACGACAACGTGGCCATCTTCGCCATCCTGCAGGGCTCCGCCCTACTGATCGCCTCTGTCGCCATGCGGATGCCCGCCTGGTGGGAGACCCGTCCGGTACTGGCCGCCAACACCGAGCCGGGGTTGTTCGGACTGCCACGGTGCAAGGGTTGGGAGGGACCGGTGGACGACTACGCCCTGGGCCGGTGCCCCCAGCCCGGCGAACCGATCCACCGGTGACTGAGCCGGCGCGGCGAGGCCGTCGACCGTGGAGGCCGACAGCATCCTCATCATCGGAGTGGTCATCGTGGCCTACGCCTCCGTTGCACGGCGCCTCGACTCGACCCTCGATCAGTGGACCGATGGTGTTCGTCGGCCTCGGGCTCCTGCTCGGCAGCGGCGGCCTCGGTTGGCTGGAGGCCGATCTCTCCAACAACGCCATCACCGGACTGGTGGAGGCGACCCTGGCAGTGGTGCTGTTCGCCGACGCATCACGTGTCGAGCTCCGCGAATCTCCGTCGGAATTGGGGGCTGCCGGGAAGGCTCCTGGCGGTATGGGCTTCCACTGGCCATGGTGTTCGGCGCCCTCGCCGCCAGCCGTCTTGTTCGGCGGGCTGCCGTGGGAGGCCGCTCTGCTGATCGGCATCATCCTCGCCCCCACCGACGCTGCGCTGGGTCAGGCCGTGGTCACGGACCGGAGCGTTCCTGTCTACGTCCGCCAGGGCCTCAACGTCGAGAGCGGCCTCAACGACGGACTGGCCTTCCCGGTGTTCGAGGCCGCAGTCACGGTCGCCCTGGTCGGGGTGGCGGCAGTCGACGCCGGCGAGGCCGTGCTGACCCTGCTCGAGGACGTGGCCCTCGGAGCTGTCGCAGGAATCGTCGTCGGCGCCGCCAGCGGCCCACTTCTGTCATGGGCGCGTCGCAACCGATGGACCGGTAGGCACTGGCACGGCATCGCCACCCTCGGCATCGTGGCCGCCGCCTATGGACTGGCGATCACCATCGGCGGCAACGGCTTCATCGCCGCATTCGCCGCGGGGTTGGCCTACCGCCCCTCGGTCGATCTCCCCACTGCGGATGACGTGTCCGATGACGTCGCCGAGTTGCTCACGATGCTGGCCTTCGTGGTCTTCGGAGCCCTCGGTACTCGGCCCCAACCTCGGTGCCTTCACCTGGCAGATCCTGGCCTACTCGGTGTTGAGCCTCACCGTCGTCCGCGTCCTGCCGCGGTCGCCATCTCGTTGATCGGCGACCCACATGAAGGTACCGACGATCGGCGTTCATCGCATGGTTCGGCCCCCGCGGAATCGCCAGCGTCCTGTACTCCTTCCTGTTGCTCGAGGATGCGACCGAGATCTCCTACGTGGCGCCGGTCGTGGACGTGGTCATGTTCACCGTGGCCCTCAGCGTGCTGCTGCACGGGATGACTGCATCACCGCTGGCGGCTGCCTACGGACGCTGGTTCAGCTCCATGGAGGACGAACACGACGACGATGGTCGAGTCGGCAGAGGTGCACGAACATGACCTGGGTCGCTGCTCCGACGCAACCGACCACGCCTCTTCCGGGAGCAGCCGAGTGACGGCCAACGGTGAGGACCGCAACCGAGTGACCGAACAGCCTGGTCATCCAGGTATCGGCCACCACTTCGGAATCACCCTCACCGACGACTACGTCCGCTTCACCAAGCCCGACCCCGAGAGGTCTTCGCGATGTGCAGCGTCACCGGGGCGACCCGTCCACCGCGCCGATGATCGGCGACACCTCTTCGACATGGAGATGGGCCGGCGCGCCGGAACCACGACCTGCGACGTCACCTGGGGTCACCAGCCCGACCCCGAGCTGGTTGCCGCTGAACCCGATCACCTGGTGGACGCGTCGCGACCCTGACCAGGATCATCGACACCCAGTTGCCCTGACACCCCTCAGCGGAAGTCCCTGGAGGGCACGGCTGCCGCCACGGGAAGTGGTTCGAGCTTGTCGGCCACCACGTTGACCACACCGTCGACGGTGCGTTCCAGCTTGCCGCGCACCAACAATGCGGTGGCCCCGGTGGCCACCTGTCGGTAGCGCTGCCAGCACCCGGGAGAGCACACCACGTTGACGAGCCCGGTCTCGTCCTCCAGGTTCACGAACGTGACACCGCCCGCAGTGGCAGGACGTTGGCGGTGGGTCACCACCCCGGCCACCCGGACCCGCTCGCCGTCGAGATGTTCCACCAGTTCCGACGCCGGCACCACGCCCCTGCTGGAGAGGTCCTCGCGGCAGGAACCGGGTGGGATGGCCATCCGGTGCCACCCCGGTGGCCCACAGGTCGGCCACCGCCTCCTCCCAGTCGTCCATGCCCGGCAGACGAGGTGCATCCATGCCCTCCACAACCCCCGGCAGGCGACCGGGTCGGGATTTCGCCGCAGCCCCGGCCGACCAGAGCGCCTGCCGACGTTCCAGGGGTCTGCCGTCGGAGCCCGAGAAGCAGCCGAAGGCACCCGCGGTGGCCAGTGCCTCGAGTCGGGTCCGGTCGAGCCCGATGCGGCGTGCCAGGTCGTCGGGGCCGGAGTACGGCCGACCGGCCACGATCTCCTTGGCCAGGTCGTCGCCGATGCCGCGCACCGAAGACAGTCCGAGCCGCACCGCCGGGCCTCCCCACCCCCACGGTCGGGCCGAGCGTCGTCCCGCTGCTGCCCCGTCTCTACCCCCGCCCCGTGCCCCCGCCCGTCCCCGCCCGCACCCCGTTCTGTGCCGCAGCCATGGCCGTATCCGAAATGGCGGACACAGAACGATGGGGGGCGGGTTGGGGGGCGGGTTGGGGTGGGGTCGGGGTCGGGGGTCGGGGTTGGGTTGGGGTTCGAGGGTGGCGTTCCAACCGGATGCGTGGAGGTCCGGGGTCCGGCACCTCCACCCCGTGGCGACGGGCGTCCTGCGCCAACGACTGCGGTGAGTAGAAGCCCATCGGTTGTGCCTTCAGCAAGGCGGCGCAGAAGGCGGCCGGGTAGTGGTAACTTCAGCCAGGAGGACGAATAGACCAGGTAGGCGAAGCTCACCGAATGCGATTCCGGGAACCCGTAGTTGGCGAACGCCGCCAACTTGTCCCAGATCTGCTCGGCTACCTCGCCGGTGATCCCGTTGGCAGCCAGCCCGGCGTCGAAGCGTTCCCGCAGTGCGGCCATGCGACCCACGGACCGTTTGGACGCCATGGCCTGGCGTAGCTGATCGGCCTCGGCCGGGCTGAAGCCCGCCACATCGATGGCCATCTGCATCAGCTGTTCCTGGAACAGCGGTATGCCCAGGGTCTTCTCGCAACGAGTTCTTCAGGAGTGGGTGCAGATAGGTGACAGGTTCCTCGCCCTTGCGACGCCGGATGTAGGGATGCACCGACCCACCCTGGATGGGACCGGGACGGATCAGCGCCACCTCCACCACCAGGTCGTAGAAGCACCTCGGCCGCAGCCGCGGCAGGGTCGCCATCTGGGCACGTGACTCGATCTGGAACACCCCGACGGTGTCGGCCCGACACAGCATCTCGTACACCTCGTCCTGCTGGGGCAGCATCGCCAGGTCGACCTCGACACCGTGGTGCTCACGCACCAGGTCGATGGCGTAGTGGATGGCCGAGAGCATCCCGAGACCCAACAGGTCGAACTTCACCAGCCCGGCCGCGGCACAGTCGTCCTTGTCCCACTGCAGCACGGAGCGGTTCGCCATCCGGGCCCACTCGGTGGGGCACACCTCCACCACCGGCCGGTCACAGATCACCATGCCTCCCGAATGGATCCCGAGGTGACGGGGCAGGTCCTCGAAGACCGGCGAGCTCGAACACGGGGGCGGGAACTGCGGTGTTGCCCTTCCCGGCACTCCCTACCGCTTCTACCCCTCCCCCCTGAGTCCGCCTCCAGGACCGACGCCGGATCCGGGACCCCACCCCACCGGCCGACCGCCTTGGAGAACGCATCCTGTTGGCCCGGGGCGAAACCGAGAGCCTTGGCTGCGTCACGGACCGCGGAGCGAGCCCGGTAGGTGATGACGTTGGCCACCTGGGCCGCATGGCTACGGCCGTGGCGTTCGTAGACGTACTGGATGACCTCCTCGCGGCGGTCGGACTCGATGTCGATATCGATGTCGGGTGGTCCGTCGCGCTCGGGAGACATGAAACGCTCGAAGAGCAGGCCCGAGTCCCACCGCATCGGCGTTGGTGATGCCCGAGGGCGTAACAGACAGCCGAGTTGGCGGCCGAGCCCCGACCCTGACAGAGGATGTCGTTGCGGCGGCAGAACTCCACCAGGTCCCACACCACCAGGAAGTAGCCGGGGAAACCCCATCGCGGAGATCAGGTCCAGCTCGTGGTCGATCTGGGCCCATGCACCGTGCACCCGCTCCGGACCTACGGGGGCCGTACCGGCGGATCGCGCCCTCCTCGGTGAGGCGACGCAGATATGCGGCCTCGGACACTGACACCCCACCGGGGTCCGGGGGACACGGGAACGGGGGGGCAGCGACGGCGCCACCAAGGACAGGTCGAACGCACACGACAATGCCAAGCTCCGCCGCTGCCGCCACCACCCCCGGGTAGCGGGCGAAGCGTCGATGCTGCTCCGGCAGACCGGAGGATGGGCGACTCCCCCTCCGGGCAGCCAACCATCGATCTCCCTCCAGACTCCGACGGGACCGCACCGCCGCCATGGCCGTGGCCAGGCGACGATCACCCGGGGAGGCGTAGTGGACGTTGTTGGTCGCCACCGGCTGCAGTCCTGCCTTCACCGCCATGCGGGCAAGGCATCGTTGCGCGCCGAGTCGAGCGGCTCGCCGTGGTCCCACAACTCCACGAAGGTGTGCTCCGCACCGAATGCCGCCACCAGGGAGCGCAGCTCCCGGTCGGCCGCCGCGGGGCCGTCGCCCGGTCAGTGCTGCCGGACACCATTCCCTTGCGACACCCGGTGAGCACGGCCCAGTGGCCTCGTGCCCGACCCGAGGCCGCCTCGGCCAGCATCCGCGAAACTCAGTTGGGGACGGCCCTTCTCCCCGGCCATCTGCGCCTGGGACAACAAGGCAGCCAGCCTGGCGTACCCGGTGGGATCGCGGGCCAGGATCACCAGATGCCGCCCATCGGGATCGGCAGGACCGGGACGAGCATCCTGCGCTCCGATGGTCACCTCGGCTCCGAACACACTGGGCAGGCCCAACACCCGAGCTGCCTCGGCGAACCGCACCACCCCGTAGAAACCGTGGTGATCGGTGAGGGCCAGGGCCTCCAGACCCGAACCTGGAAGCCTCCTCTGCCAACTCTTCCGGCATCGACGCCCCGTCCAGAAAGGAAAAGGCCGAATGACAGTGCAGCTCGGCGTAGCCCGATTCAGCAATACGTAGTCGCGAAACGAAGACG
>CAVQRK010000022.1:0-37789 GCA_963715225.1 uncultured Actinomycetota bacterium | reverse complement strand
TGGCCGCCGCTGCGGGCGGTCGCGAATCTCGGGAGAGTTGGTGCGCCTCGGGCGGCCGCGAATCTCTGGGAGAGTTGGTGCGCTCCTGCAGCCCGGGCCCCGGCAGTGGCAACACCCGCCGGCACCAACCGCGTGCGGCGCCTCCGCTTGTTGCGCTTGCGCAACAAGCCAGTCTGTGCCACTCCCTGAACACGGTTTCTGAGAGCCTCCGGTGAGGACCGCGGGGGCGTGTCAAAGCGACGACGGTGGCAGTGTCGGTGCGGTACGACTGACATCACGAGAGGCGCACCAGGAGCGGTATGAGGAGCGTCCAAGGCGCGTCGGTCCAATGACCTACGGCGCGCGCCGGCGGTCGTAGGAAGACTCCCCGTGGTGCTCCCCTGCCCGTTTCCCGCCGAAGGGCCGTCGAGCGCTGTCCCGATCGCATCCGGACAGTTGGGTGGGTGGAGACACGACTCTCGACACTTGCTGCAAACCTGGTGCCACCGAACCACCATCGGCGACCACTCCACAGGCTCTCCTTCAGCCACGAGTCATCGAAGCGTTGCACCCGCCACCTGCTGGTGAACTCGTCATTGCACCGCGATGGTCAGGGCTGACCACTGGGTTCAAGACCTGCTTGGTCAGGGCTGACCATGATTGGACTCGGGTGCAATCCAGGCCAATTGGACCGCCATGCTCACCGAGGACCGTGTCGTCGGGAGTGCACCGAGAGAACAGCCCGCTCCGGTCGGCGCATGCATTGACCAAGTTCAGGTCATTGCACCCCCAGCAACGGCCACACGCGATCGCAGCGGCAACCTGGGTCGCAGTTTCAGCTGGTGACACCGTTACCCACGCTCGTGTGTACATCGCAGCAACTCGGCATTGCCTGGCAACAGCGCCGGACATCCCGTGGACGATGACAGTACGAGTGCGACGCACTTCGACCGTCATTGCACTGCAGTCCGCGACAGCCTCGACATCCCTCTCCTGGAGCTGGTCAAGGAGCAACACAGCCTGGCGTGTCCGCAAGCGGAACAGGCTGACGGTCAGTCCTGAGGCGCAAGCCAGAGGTTCAGCGTGCGGTGAATCGCTGTCGTGGCACGGGTCGGCAGCCGATCTCGGCAAGCCACGATCGTGCCCGCCCCCACCGACGTTCCTCGGAGAACCGGTACCAGGAGCCCTCTACCTCCTCGTAGCGTTCCAGCAGGGCACAGAAGCAGCGGAACGCGCCCTTGCCCTCGATGGCAATTGCCAAGCGGTCTGCAATGGTCGGGTCCTCGACGGTGGCGATGAAGAACTCCATGTTCGCGGTAGCCCTGCTGGGACCCGCTGCCGTCGACCAGCAGCCACTCGTCTGGGTCATCGAGATCCGGGCTCTCCATGCCGGCGTCCTCGAAGAAGTCGAACGACATGGTGCGCCACACCTCGCCGGAGTGCAGGTTCACCGCCCCGCCCCCGAGGTCACCGGACTCGATCAGCTCGCTGAGCTCCTCCAGATTCACCGGCAGACCGGTCAACCCTGTCGGCTCGGCCACTCCCCTGGCGACGTCGAGCTCGACAGCAAGCTACCCTCATCACCCTTCCACCCTGGCCGCCGCGCAACCCAGCTACGACCCGCCCGACCAGCTCGCCAGCACCGGCAGCGCCGTCATCGAGAGCGACCAGCAGAGCGCTTCCACCGACTTGCAGCGAGCGATCCAGGTCGAGGCCACTGAGCGCCGCCACCACAGCATCTCCGTCGCCCTGGTAGACCACGCCCCGGCGGCGCGACGTTCCTCCGTGCCCATCTTCGAAGTATCCCCCTCTCGGGCAAAATCGCCCGCGCTTAGGTGTGATGTGACGATAACCACCGAACGGTGCAGCCCGGCTGTAGCTCACTCCGAGTTGCTCGATGCCTCGCCAATTAGGCGGCGCGAACCCGCCTGGGCTCCACCCCACCCCGAAATGACCCCGCACGACCCTCGACGTCTAACCGTATTGCCCCCCAACAGCGACCCGGTCGCTTGCGCACGGCTTCGTTCACACGCCGAGACGGCTCGTCCGGAACACCTGATCACCGGTCCCTCACGTCGTCACAGAACGGCGGATCCGGCGCGCACATTTGCAGGTTCCCCTACGGGGCACCTGCTCAACCTCCCGCTGGCGGTGTGCCGAGTCCTCCAGCGGCCTGGCTCGGCCGCCAACGGCCCGACACGCCTTCTGGGTGGCGCTGGCGACGAGCACGCCTGGAGTGCCTGGGTACCGCAGCGGACTGGACACAACCGCGTCTGCACGCCGGCGCTCCAGAAATTTTGGCGTCCAGAGGATGCGAGCGAACCGACAAGCGAGCACATGCCATTACGTGCGGGTGCTCCATCGTGGCCGGGTCGTGTTCGATCTCCTGCTCGAGCTCGTGGCGTCGGATCCCTGCCATACCGACATCCCGCTGGACCTCCCGCCGGACGTCGTGTTCGGCAAATTCTCGGCTGGCGCACGACAAATCTGGCCGCGGGGTCGTGCTGGACCTCCCGCAGCACGTCGTGCTCGACCATCAAGTACTGAACTTGCCTGAAACCTTCATAGGCAAGTTCACCGGGCTCCGGCGACGCCCACGCGAACTCCGACGCTGCGACCGGGCCTACATAGGTAGACGGAACTGAAATGGGAGCGCTCATGTTAGGAACGACGAAGTTGCTGGACGACTACGGCGACGTGCTCACCGTGGAGAAGCCGCCGCGTGCTCCGCATCAGCCGAGGCTCGGCCTACGACGCAGCGCGGCTCTGGCGAGCCACCGCGTGCCGAAGGGCTTCCGGTCATCCAGATCGGTCGTCGGCTGCTGGTCCCGAGAACTGCTATGGAGATGCTCCTCGCTCGCCCAGCGCAGATCTACGCCGAGGCGGCGTCTCCGTCAGACGACTGATTCGGCAATGAGAACAGCCCGGCGATCGTGTCGGCCGCCTGCTGGGGATCCCGTCGAGCGACGCGTGTGAGTACAAGTCGAGGGTGATGCCTGTGGTGGCATGACCAAGTCGCTCGGAAACGATCTTGGGGTGGACCCCGGCTTCGAGGGCCAGCGTGGCGTAGGTGTGGCGCAGATCGTGCAGCCGGATCGGTGGCAGCCCCGCCTTTCGGCTCAACCTGACGAAGAGGTGGGAGAAGCGGTCCGGATGCAGCGCTGTGCCGTCCTCACGGGTGAAGACCAGACCCCCTCCATCCACAACTTGCCGCCGTGCTGGCGCTCGGCGCTCTTGTCGCTGCTGGTGTGCACGAAGCACCTCGATCGTCCCGGCGTCGAGGGCGATCCTGCGCCGGCTCTTGTTGGTCTTGGTAGACGACCCACCGCACGGCCGTTGACGGTGGTGATCGTCGAGACGATCGACAAGCGGCCAGCATCGAGGTCGACGTCACGCCAGCGAAGCCCCATCATACTCACCTCGACGCATTCCGGTGGTGGCCGAGAGCACGAACGCTGCGAAGAGACGATGGTCGGCGACCGATGCGAGGAATCGGCTCAGCTCCTCCGGCGTCCAGGTCGCCTGCTCCTTGCGCCGGACCGACGGCGGTCGAGCGGCCGCAGCCGCGTTGCGCACCACCAGGTCGAGACGCTCCGCATCTGCGAGTGCGCGTCGCAGCACCGTGTGCGTGTTGCGCACCGTCTTGGCGGCCAGGCCCGAGCTCAGCAGCTGCTGATACGCCCTCTCAACGGTGAGGGGGTCTGAGCTCCTGAAGCTTCACATCCCCGATCATGCGCTTCAGCCGGCTCACCGCCTGCCGGTAGCCCCCGAGAGTGGTTGGCTTCAGTCCGCCGCCCACATCCTCGAGCCACTGGTCGAGGTACTGGCCCACGGTGAGAGGCGACCGCTCGACGACGACGCCCCTGTCGGCGTTCGCCAGCACCGCCGTCATCGCTTCCCTCGCTGCCCGCTTCGTTGGGAAGCCGCCCTTGCTTGCCCAGCGCCTCGCGCCGGTCTCCGAGTTCGTGCCGATTGCGTACCGGTACCGCCATCCCTTGCCGTACTGCCGACGGTGCCCGCCATCACCACTCCCGTGCGTCACGCGGGGTCGCCTCCGGTGGTTCGCAGAAGGCTCCGCGACTATTTCGCGACTATTTGTACCCTCTGCAGCAGAAGGTCGACAAGGGCGACAGCGGAGAACCCTTGTAAACACTGGGTGCCCGGGGCGGGATTCGAACCCGCACGCTCCGAAGAGCCGAGGGGTTTAAGCCCTCTGCGCCTGCCAGTTACGCCACCCGGGCGGGGCGGCCCATGGTGGCACAGTCCCGGGCCCGGGATCGTCTTCCCGGAGCGGACACCGAGGCGGTGTCGGGCGACCCTCTATGGCGGACCAAGCGGCATGACGGAATCGGTCCGCTCGTTCGCCCGTCAGGCCGTTCGCCACGACAACTCCCTCGATGACATCGGACTGCACGGCGGAGAGAGGTCGACCACCCCACGGCGTATGGCGACGACGGCAGGTTTGCCGGCCTCTGCCGGCGGATCGTACGGTCCACTCCCTGGCGTCTCGGGGGTGAGCGGAAGACGGGCGGCGTGAGACCACCTCCGTCGACTGAGGGCGACCACGGAAACGCACGGCCTCGGAGAAGTCCACCGCCGTGGCGGAGAGCTGTCACCCCGGGAAGACAGATAGTCGCGGTCTCGACACTGGCGCCATCTTCGCCGGTGCCTGTGCAACACCCAGACCCGGCCGCCTCCACCCACGGCTGACATTCGGCCCGGGAGGCACCTAGCATGCAGCAATGGCTGCAGACCCCGAGAAGGGGACAGAGCGGAGATCCCCCCTCGGCAAAGAGGACGGACGAGACAGCTGTGCGCCGAGCTCCCGCGGCCCTCGAGGACACCACACCCACCAAGGGTGGCGAACTCGTACCCCTTCCACAGCCTCAGCCCGAAGAACCGAAGAAGGACCCCCGGCCGCTCCGATGTTGACGAGTGGGGGCGCTCCGAGCACATGCGCGAGATCGCGCGGCGCATGTACGACCCGATCTACCGCAAGTGGTTCCGGGCCGACTGGAAGGGCTCGAGAAGATCCCGACCGATGGTGGCGCCCTGCTGGTGGCCAACGACGCCGGGGCGATTCCCGCGGACGCTCCGGTGATCATGCACGGCATCGAGACCGAACTCGAACGCCCCGTCTACGGACTCGCCGACAACTACTTCCGCTCCATGCCCGTGATCGGCACGCTGTGGTCGCGCCTCGGCGGCCTGCCCGGCGCATCCCGACAACGCCTACCGGCTGCTCCAGAACAGAACCAGCTGGTACTGGTGTTCCCGGAGGGCTCGAAGGGTCCGGGCAAGAACTTCACCGAGCGGTACCAGCTGCGGCGATTCGGCCGGGGTGGCTTCGTGGAGATCGCCATGCGCGCCGGCGTGCCCGTGGTGCCCATCGCCGTGGTCGGATCCGAAGAGGCCATGCCGACCCTGGCCCACATCCCGGGCCTGGCCAAGGCGATCGGTGCCCCGTACGCCCCCATCACCGCCAACATGCTGGCCCTTCGGGCCGCTTGGGATCGGCCGGCTACTTCCCCGCCAAGTTCACCCTCCAGGTTCTCGACCCGGTCCACTTCGACGTGCCGCCGGACCAGGAGCGCTACAGCCGCTCGACGGTGATGGAGGAGTCGGAGGCCATCCGCGACCACATCCAGCAGCGCTCTACGAGATGCTGCGCAACCGCGAGTCGGTCTGGTTCGGGTGAGGTGCGCATGAGTCCTCCAGGCACCTCGCGGCGACGACCCAAGGGTCCCCGGCGGGTCCTCGTCACCGGTCTCGGCACCTTCTGGGGCGGCCTGGCCGCCCAGGCGCTCGAGGCCGACCCCGGTGTCGAGGTCATCGTCGGACTGGACACCACCGAACCGACCGTGGAGCTGGAGCGCACCGAGTACGTGCGAGTCGACGCCAACTACTCGACCCTGGCGCGCATCGTGAAGGCCACCGAGGTCGACACGATCGTGCACACGTTCCTCGTCGTCGACCCCACCCAGATGTCCAAGGCGCGCCATGCACGAGATCAACGTGATCGGCACCATGAACCTGTTCGCCGCGGCGTCCAGGGCCGACTCCACCGTGCGCAACGTGCTCGTCAAGTCCTCGACCGTCGTCTACGGCTGCTCCCCCGAGGACCCGGTGTGGTTCACCGAGGACACCCCCCGGTCGCGTCCGGCCCGCCGCCCGGTCGAACGCAGCCTCGAGGCCGTCGAGGGATACGTCAACGACTTCGCCGAGGACAACCCGCACGTGAACGTGTCGCTGCTGCGGTTCTCGAACGTGATCGGCGACGACATCGAGACACCCCTGACGAGGGCGCTGCGCCTGCCGGCTGTCCCGTCGCTCCTGGGCTTCGATCCACGCTTCCAGTTCGTTCACGAGGACGACGTGATCAGGGCGATGCTGTTCGCCCTGCGTCACGAGCTTCCGGGGTGTACAACGTGGCCGGAGACGGGCTCCTGCCCTGGTCCGAGGTGGCCGCGATCTGCGGAAAGCGAACCATTCCCCTCCTGCCGGTGGGCACCAGCTTCATGACCACTCCCCTGCGCCTGCTCGGTGTGGATCTACCCGAGGAGTACATGAACCTGCTGCGCTACGGCCGCGGGGTCGACAACTCACGCCTCAAGCTGGCGGGGTTCGAGTACGAGTACACATCGGCCGAGGCGGTGCGCGACTTCGTGGAGAGCGTCCGGCTGCGCGATGTCGTGGGAGCCGAGAGCGGCTACCGCTTCGAGAAGGACGTCGAGCAGTTCTTCCGGCACTCCCCCGCCGTTGTGCGCCCCACGGGCGGCGAATGAGGGACCCGCAGGGCACATCCGCTCGAGGGTCTGGTCAATCGAGGGTCCACCCAGTCGAGGTGACCTCACGGACCAGTTCCACGACCCGGTCGCCTATGGCGTCCCAGGTGTACCGCTCCTCGAACAGTTCCGCGCTCGCGTCGGCGAGGCTCTGTCGGTCCTGCCCGTTCGCCAGCAGTGACAGGCAGGCGTCAGCGAACGTGAGCGGGTCATCCGCAATCAGGGCGTGGGTGCCGTGGACCAGGTCGATGCCTTCGCAACCCACAGCGGTCGACACGATCGGGATGTGGTGAGCCATGGCCTCGATGACCTTCAGACGGGTGCCGGCCCCCACGGATGGGCACGATCGATACGTCCGCGCGATCCAGTTCTGGGCGGATCTCGTCGACCTCGCCGATCAGGTCCACGCCCGGCACATCGGCAATCCACCCGACCTTCTCGGACCCTCGCCCGACGACCCGTACGACCGCCCTGGACATCCGGCGTCTGACCAAGGGCAGGACCTTGTCGACGAACCACTCGATGGCATCGGTGTTGGGCTCGTAGTCGAGGGCGGCCACGAACAGCATCGTCGGCACGTCGCACCGCAGTTCGCCACGGTCGGTGTCCGGCCTGCGGGGAACATCGGCCCCGTTGCGAACAGCCACCGCGTTGTCACACCCCGAGCGTTCCACATCGAGCGGCGAGCACACGACGACTCGGTCGACCTCCTCAGCACACCGCCGCTGGGTGGCGTCCCAGCGACGTTCGTCGACAACGTCCATTGCCCTGGAGGTCGCCCAGCGGGCTCCGTCGCGAGCCCTCTCGCCTCGCCGTACGATCCGGGCTGGAAGCGTGGCGCCTGTCGGCGCCGCAGGCGCATCGACAGGTTCGTCCAGGTCGTCGAAGTCCACGATCGAATGCGCATGCGGGAACAGGTCGCCCAGAGCTCACCCATGTGTCAAGCTCGGAGTACCAGACCAGATCGGGCTCCGGGCCCCACGCCGCGACCTCTCGGCGGGCCTCGCTCCAGTCCACGGCGAACATGCATCGGCGGCGGTTGGTCCGAACGAACCACTCGGACCGCATCCACTCCTTGCTCGTAGGTCTCTGGTGGGAGCGGTTACCACCGTCCCGATGCCGTCGATGGGGGGCTGGCGGTGGGTATCGATCCTCGGCTGGAGCGGCAGTGAACAGGTCGACCTCGCCCGCTCCGCGTCAGGGCCGCGAGCATGTGTTCGAGACGCTGTCGATATCCGTCCACTGCGGGCCATGGGTACAGTGTTGCGACCGCGAGGATCTTCACGGCGACGACGGTACAGGAGGCCCCGAGTTGGCTCACATTCGAATTGTTCGCCGCGACGACGGGGTGGCCGTGGTCACTCTGGACGACCCTGGGCGACGCAACGCCCTGTCCGTGGAGTCTGTGCGAAGAGCTCACGGCGACCATGGACGAGTTGGGCTGCCGATGGACGGACCGGCGCTGTCGTCATCACCGGCGAGGGACGAGCCTTCTGCGCCGGCGCCGACCTCACCCAACTGGGGGACTCGCGCGAAGTCGGCCTCAGGGCCATCTACGACGGGTTCTTGGCCGTCGCCGACAGCCCGTTGCCCACGCTGGCCGCCGTCAACGGCGCCGCGGTGGGAGCAGGTATGAACCTTGCGCTCGCCTGTGACGTACGAATCGCCGGCGCCGGCGCCCGATTCGACTGTCGATTCCTGGACCTGGGCATCCACCCGGGCGGTGGCCACACTTGGATGCTGCGTCGGATCGTGGGCCCACAGACCGCGGCGGCGATGGTGCTGTTCGGTCAGGTTCTCGACGCCGAGGGTTCGGTACGGCACGGGTTGGCGTGGGAACACACCGCCGCGGAGGATCTGCTGGAACGGGCGATCGAGATCGCGGCACGAGCCGCCGGGGTGCCGCGCGAGCTCGGCACTGCCACCAAGGCGACATTGGCCGAGGTGGCCGCCATCGAGGACCACGGACGGGCCGTCGACCACGAGCTCGCCAAACAGGTCCGCTCCATGGACTCCCCTTCGTTTGCCGAGCGCCTGGCGGCGATGCGGGCAGCAATCAGCTCGGACTGATCCAACCGTCCACGAACTCATCGTGGCGATCGACCCACTCCTCGGAAGTGATGGCGTATCGGATGTGGTCCTCCCACACCCCGTCGATCTGGAGGTAGCGAAGTGCAATTCCCTCCTCGCGGAGGTTCAGCTTCTCCACCACCCGCCGACTGGCGGTGTTCCGGGGAACTATGGCGATCTGTACCCGGTGCAGGTGTAGGTCCTCGAACGCGAACTGCAGGGTCATCGCCACGGCCTCGGGCATGAATCCGGCTCCTGCGACGTCCTGGTCGATCCAGTAGCCCACATAGGCGTTCTGGCGGGCCCCCCGATGGATCGTGTTCAGATTGACCTCGCCGCGGAACTTGCGGTCGACGAATATCCCGAAGCCGAAGCCGGTTCCGAGTTGGATCTCGCGGAGTCGCACGGAGCAACGCGACGCGAAGGCGTTGCGGTCCTCGACCGTGTCCGGCTGACCGGGGGTCGGGCGTGGCTCCCACTGGGTGAGCCAGTCGGCGCAGCGGCGCCTCACCTCCCGCCACTGCTGGAAGTCACTGGCTGCCAAGGGACGCAGCACCACGCGGGGGCCCTGCAGGGTGACCGGGGCCGTGGGCGGAGAAGTGGGAGCGGTTCGTCTGCGTCTCATTGCGGACCATCCCCGTCCCGACCCGGCCCGGCCTCCGTTCCCGGTGTCTCGGACCGCGGAAGCTGCGACAGCACCAGGCCATCGAGGATGTCGGCCTCCGACACCAGGCACTCGTCGAAGCCCAGCCGCCGCATGATTCCAACCAGAACACAGCAGCCGCCGACGATCACGTCCGCTCGCCGGGGTTCCAGCCCGGGGTTGTGCATCCGGTCGGCCACCGACTCCGTGGCCAGCGTACGGAACACATCCTCGGCCGCAGCCTTGGTGAGAGTGAAGTGATGGATCGCGTCGGGGTCGTACTCGGGAAGCCCCAGTTCGACGGCGGCAACGTTGGTGACCGTGCCCGCCAGGCCGATGAGACGGGTGGCTGAAGCCATCAGCGGGTGATTCCGGATCACGCCGTCAACATGGAACTCGACCTCGGCCAGACAGTTGGACAACTCTTCGGGAAGCGGCGGGTCGTGGTGGAGGTACTTCTCCGTCAGGCGTACACAGCCCATCTGAATCGACGCAGCCGCTTCCACCCTGGCGGCACCGACGGCGAACTCGGTGGAACCACCGCCGATGTCCACCACCAGGTACGGCCCGCCGTCGGGTGCGAGGCCGGAGGCCGCTCCCGAGAAGGACAGGGTCGCCTCCGCTTCGCCGGTGAGCAGCTCGGGCTCCACCCCCAGTAGATCCCGGGCCGGGCCGAAGAAGTCCTCCCGGTTGGACGCATCACGCGACGCCGATGTGGCCGCCATGCGCAGTCCGGCCAAGTCATGACCTTCGATTATGGAGGCGAATTCGCCGAGTACCTCGAGGGTCCGAACGATCGCGTCCGGATCCAGCCGCCCGGTGGCATCCACTCCCTTTCCCAGGCGGGTCACCTTCATCAGACGTTCCACGGTCCGTTCTCCGTCGGAGATCAGCAACCGCGTCGAGTTGGTCCCGCAGTCGATGGCGCCGTAGAGCGGACTCGTCATGTCGACTCCCCTCCAGCGGTCTCGGTCGACCCACCCTCCTGCACCAGGTGGCTGTGCACCCAACGGCCCACAGGATCGTCGCCGCCGGCAAGGTGGTGTGCATAGTGGGCGTGGAGGCACTTGACACCCCGACGGGTCCCGCCGACGCCGCCCGAGGGACGTGGGCCGGTCCAGTCCTCGGGCATCGCAGCATCGCGCTCCGCCGCATACGCACGGTGGGTGATCGCTATCGCCTCCAGCCCCACATCCAGTTCGGACCGTCTGACCCCACCGGCGGCCTCGAGGGTTCCGATTAGCCGATTGAGGTCACGATCGACCAGGTAGAACCGCGTGGGCATCGGGGTGCCGTCGTCCAGCAATGGAGCGTTTCTGATCACCACCGGAGCACCCCCTGCATCTCGCACCACAACATCGAATTCAGCCCTCGGCGTGCGTCCCAACAAGGCGGCAACCAACTCGGTGTCGGACCCGCCCAGCTGATCACGATCCCCGCCCACCTCGTACCCGTGATCAGCCGCGACGGCGTCGGATGAGTCCGCGGACAATCAGGAGCGCCACGACGACGGCGACTATCGGGGGAAGCAGTCGCAGGGCAGCCGGAGCACCAGCGGTTCCCAGCAGATCGATCGGTTCCGGCTCCACGGTGGGACCGGGCAACGACCGTACGCCGGGGTCATCGGAGGCCCCGGGATCATCGGAGGTGCCCTCACCGTCGGCCAGCACGACGGATGCAAGGTTCTCGGCGAACTGATCCATGAGCTTGGCCGACACGTCTGCCATAACGCCGCGCCCGAACTGCGCCACCTTCCCGGTCACGGTGAGTTCGGTCTCGACGATCACCTCGGTCTGCGCACCCCGCTCCTGGAGCCTGGCCGTGATCAGCGCACTGGCGTTGCCCTGTCCACGGGTCTCGCGTCCCTCTGCCCGTAGCACCAGGCGACGGTCGGTGGCGTTCTGCTCGACGAACGTCGCCTTGCCCTTGTACTGAGCGACGATCGGTCCCACCTTGACCTTCACGATCCCGCGGTACTCATCGTCCTCTACCTCCTGGAGCTGGGCTCCCGGAAGGCACGGCGCGATCGTGGGCACGTCGGTCAACACCTGCCAGGCACGGTCCGCATCGACATCGACTGTGAACGAGTTGCTCAGTTCCACGGGTCACCTCCGGCCCTGGACACTACCGTCCAACGTCGGCGACCAACTGATCCGCGCAACACGATCCAGAGCCATCGCCCGAAGAACACAGGACCCAAGGACAACAGATGTACTTCGATGTGATGAGCGGCCCGGCGACCTGGATCGACACGGCCAGAACCGCGACCCAGCTGGAGACGGTCGGAGTGAGCGGGATGATGTTCACCGAGAGCGGGCAGACCCCGTGGATGAACATCTGCGCCGCGGCAATGGCGGCCCCGGCACTGGAGTTCACGACCGGCATCGCGGTGGCGTTCCCGCGCAGTCCCATGGTCGCGGCTTCGATCGCCTGGGAACTGGCAGAGAACACCGGCGGGCGATTCCGGCTGGGGCTCGGCAGCCAGGTGCGGGCCCACGTCGAACGTCGCTACGGCGCCGAGTTCGAACCGCCGGGCCCGAGGATGAAGGACTACGTCGAGGCGGTCCAGGCATGCCTGGCAGCCTTCCGCGGGGAGTCCGAGCTTGCTCACGACGGTCCCTACTACCAACTCTCTCTGCTACCGGCGATGTGGCGACCGGCGGCACACGAGTACGGCGACATCAAGGTCGACATCTCCGCGGTGGGGCCGTGGATGACACGGATGGCCGGAGAGGTGGCCGACGGCGTGCACGTCCACCCGCTGCACTCCATGCACTACATCGAGGACCGCCTCGAGCCGGCGATCCGGGAGGGCGCCGAGCGCGCCGGGCGATCACCCGAGGACGTCGATCTCCTCGTACCAGTGTTCATCGTCCCCGGCGACACTCCCGAGGAGCGCGAGGCCTTGGAGCGGTCGGCACGGACACAGATCGGCTTCTACGGGTCGACCAGGAACTATGCGTTCCAGTTCGACGACCTCGGCTACGAAGGCACCTCGGCAGCCCTCAACTCCCACCTCAAGGCTGGCGACCTCGACGGACTCGCCGCCACCATCACCGACGACATGCTCGATCAGTTCGCGATCATCGGCCCCTGGGACGACATCGCCGACCGCGTGATCGCCCGGTACGGCGGACGGGCGGAACGGATCATCTCCTACCTGACGACGGATGACCTCGCCCGCAACCCTGCCAACATCGGACGCTGGGGTGAGATCGCACGGGCTGTGAGCGCCTGATCAGGCCCCTCGCAGGTCGCCCACGGTGTCCACGTCGCGGGGATCACCCTGCACCGGCACTTCCACCACCAGGTCCGGGCGCTGCATCATCAGCACCCGAGCCCCCTCGTCCCCCTCGGTCGGGAGGTCGTGCCACACCTCACGTGCCAGGCGGACCGGTGGCCGACGGTGCCCGTCGAACGTGGCCACCGCTATCGGCGCCGGCACCGCGGCGACCGCACGCCAGCAGTCCGCCGTCACCCCCGGCATGTCGGCCAGCCCGATCACCATCGCCGCCATCCGGGTCGACTCCAGGATGTCGACGGCCGCCGCCAGCGAGTGCGACTGCCCCGCTGCCCAGTCCCTGACCCGGACCTGGGACACCGAAGGAGGAAGGAGGTCGGCCAGCTCCTCAGCGCCGGTGACAACGATCACCGGACCTATCCCCGAGGCGACGGCGGCATCCACGCTGCGCCTCACCACCGCTGTGCCGTCGAGCTCGGCGCGCAGCTTGTGGCTGGACCCCGCGAAGCGGGTACCCGCCCCGCGGCCAGGACGACTGCCGCAACACTCACTGCGGCACGCTCACCTGGGCGGTCCCCACCAACTCCACCTTCTGGTACCCGGCGATCACCGTGGAGGGACTGCGCACCGGAGCCGCTGCCGGCTCCAGGGTGGCGAACTTTGCGGTGAGGGCCTCGAGCACGAGTGCTGCTTCTAGGCGGGCGAGAGCGGCTCCCACGCAGAAGTGGGGTCCGAAGCCGAAGGCCAGGTGATGGTTCGGGCTGCGGTCCACGTGGACCTCAGCCGCGGTCGGTCCGAACTCGAGTTCGTCGCGGTTGGCGGAGGCCCACAGCATCAATACCGGATCATCGGCGCGGATCAACTGGCCGCCCAGTTCCACGTTCACGGTGGCTGTGCGCATGAAGGCAACCACCGGTGTGGTCCAACGCAACAGTTCGTCCACCGCCAGGGGAATCAGATCGGGGTCTGAGCAAAGCAGTTTCCACTGCTCTGGACGCTCCGCCAGGGCCAGGAGACCACCAGAGATCAGATTCCGGCTCGTCTCGTTGCCGGCTATGAGCAGTTGGTTCAACAGGATGTAGATGTCCTCGTCGTCGAGCCCGTGTTGCCGGAGCTCTGTGGTGAGGCTGGAACCGTTCGTGATGTGTCGTCTCAGAAGAGCTTCGAGTGCGCCATGGAGCTCGGCGCGACGTTCGTCGGTCAACGCCGCCGCTCCGGGAATGACTGCATCGGACCACTCCCAGAACAGCGGCCAGTCGGTGCTGGGCAAACCGATCAGGTCGCAGATCACCATCAGGGGCAGGGGTGCCGCCAACGCTTCGACCACGTCGAACGGAGTGCCGGTCGGAATCGGCCCGACCAGCCGCTCCACATGGCTTCGAAGGTCTGGTTCCAGAGCGCGGATCCGCGACGGACGGAACCCCTCGGCCACCGCGGTACGCAGTCGCGTGTGCTCGGGCGGGTCGGTGTGCATCATCGTCGGCGGCGAGGAGTATTCGATTCCGATCTCGAGCGGGAGGATGCCCTTTTCGAGGAGAACCGCGCCGTGTCCTTGTTGACCGCGGACACCTCCGCGTGACAGCTCAGCACCCAAATTCCCGGGTCTTCGTGCCACACCACCGGCGCCTCAGCCCGTAGCCGGGCGTAGGAGGGGTACGGGTCGCGGCGGGCCTCGTTCTCGTCGAACACCGCTGCGGTGAGCTCTGGTGCGGTGAGTCTTTTCTCCATGGAGGCGAAGCGTAGTGAGGACGAGCACGACAGGGCATCTGTAGAGCTTCGAGCGACCCGGACCCTTACGTGGACAACTCCAACAGCTGTACCTGCACCGTGTCGTCGTAGGTCCACTGTCGGCCGACCTCGACGAAGCCCATCGAGGCATGAAACGACTGCGACTCCGGGTTGGGAGGATCCAGGTTCACCTCCGCACACACGACCGGGGATCCCACACCCCGGGCGTGGTCCACGACCCGCTCGTACAATTTCCGCCCGAGACCGAGTCCCTGCGCCGTCGGAGAGACCGCGATGCGGTCGACGTAGGTGAATCGGTCGTTGCGCTCCGTGAACCAGCGGTAGTTCGGCGAGTCGTAGTCTGCGCCCGGGCCGAGCACTATCACGAACCCTGCCAGGTCCCCCGCAGAGGTCCTGGCCACCGAGGCCAGCTCCGACTCGCCCACGATTCTCGTCAGCCGAGCCCGGTCCACGGCGCCCACGTGCGGAACCCAGTGGCTGTTGAGAGCCAGCACATCGTCGATGTCGCTCCGCTGTCACCCAGGGTGCCGAAGGTCAGGGCCTCCACCCGCTCAGCCCTTGTACTGATCCTGTAGGACGTGCTTCAGGACCTTGCCCGAAGGATTCCGGGGATCAGCTCGATGATCTCCAGCTGCTCAGGAGCTTCTGGGTCATCAGGCCGGCGTCCTTCAGATGGGCGACCATGGCCTCGAACGAGATCGGATCGGCATCTGCGGCGGTCTGGACGACCGCGCACACCCGTTCGCCGGAATCGGGATCGGGCAGGCCGATCACCGCCACGTCGCCCACGGCCGGATGCGTGTACAGCAGGTCCTCGACCTCCTTGGCCGACACGTTCTCGCCCTTGCGGATGATGACGTCCTTGACCCTGCCGGTGATGACGACGTTGCCGCGGTCATCCAGGCGACCCAGGTCGCCGGTGCGGAAGAAGCCGTCGTCGTCGAACGCGTCGGCATCGAGGCTGGAGTCGAGGTAGCCGCGCATGATCTGGGGTGCCCGAGCACGTATCTCGCCCTCCTCACCCGGCGGGGCGATCTTGCCCTCGAGGGTGACGAAGCGCAGCTCGACGCCCGGCATCGGCTTTCCCTCACTTGTGGCCAGTTCGTCGTCGTTGTCCGAGAGGTCGGCCATGGTGAGGATCGGGGCCTCGGTCAGGCCGTACCCGGACAGCACCGGGGCGTCGAACACCTCGCGCATCTCGGCCACCAGGGCCGGCGGCTTGGGCGATCCGCCGCCCGGGAATCCGCGAACACTCGGGAACACCGGAGTCGGATGGTTGCGCTGGTATGCCAGGTACGCCTGGTGGAACACCGTCCCCGAGCCGGCCAGCGTGACGCTCTCACGGGAGAGCACCTCCGGTGTCTGCTCGGGGTGGAAGCCCTCCATCAAGATGTTGGAACAACCGCTCTGCAGACTTGTGAACAGCCAGGTGATGCCGCCGATGTGTGTGAAGGGGAACACCAGGGCGTTCCGATCGGCCTCTATGACCCCGAGGCGGTCGCCCATTCCGCGGGCGACTGCGGCGATCGATGCGTCTGTGTGTTGCGCGCCCTTGGGGTCCGCGGTCGTACCCGATGTGTAGAACAGCCACCGCACAGGTTGCTCATCGGCATCGAGGGCCTCCTCGATCGGGGGCAGGATCGACGGGTCCCCCTGGGGCAGTGCACGGTCAGCAACCAGGACACGCATGGCCCCGCCGCCCGAGGCGGAGATCGATGTGGCCATGTGCTCGAAATCGAATCCTCGCCATTCGGACGGAACGATCAGCAGAGATGCCCCGGCCTGGTCGGTCACGAAGCCGACCTCGCGCTCGCGGTAGATCGGCAGCATCGGGTTCTGCACCGCACCGATTCTGCTCAGGGCACCGACTAGCACCAGGGACTCGATCCACGTGGGCAACTGCCATGCGACCACGTCGCCGGAACTGACACCTTGGTCGAGCAGTCCGGCAGCTGCCCGCTCTGCCTCCGACCAGTACTCGGCGAAGGTGATCGTCCGCATGTCCTCGTCCACGGCCATGAGGGCGTCCGGCGTCGCTTCGACCCGCCTGTCCAACAGCTCCCACAGCGTGCGGCCCTGCAACATCGGATGACCCCGATCCATCGCCCTCACCGGCGACCTAGACGATCTGACGAGCCGTCAGCCTAGGTGGCGCTTCCACGCCGCGCCTCCCGGCGCCGCCGAGTCAGCCGATGTCGCCGAGGACAACCGGTGTGCCGGCCTGGGCCAGGACGAGTCGACGGGCTCCCACCGGCTCGTCCAGCGCGACCTCGATGGTCCCCACTACCGACAGCGGCGGACAAGCGGGTCCGAACGAGTCCCCGATCACCACGGGGATCACGTTGACCTCGAAAGGATCCTCGGTGATCGTCAGAGCAGCAGGAACCGAGCCGTCGGACACCGCACAGACCATGTTTACCGTCAGGTGGAGCTCGTCGTCCGACTTGGCGACGGTGCTAGGGGCGACTACGGAGTCCGTCGGCTCGTCATCGACACCATCCGGGAGAGTGAATAGATAGGTGTGCTTGCCGGGGGCGACGACAACCTCGTACACCTCGGGGGGAGCAGGCGACCCGTCGAGCATTGTCGGGGGAACGGCGACAGTGGACGTCGTGTCTTCGGGGCCGGTGGTGGAGGATCCCACAGGCAATTCCTCGGTCAACTCCCGGTCCTGGGTGCCGAAGGCGACGACGGCCCAGGTGCCGACCGCCACGAGCACCACGAAGAGCGCGCCGAATCCCCAGATCGTGTAGCTGCGCTCTCCGTCCTCATCCTTCATTGTCAGTCCCGCTCCCTGCGATCGTCACCGATCAATTGCGGCACTGCCTGGGTGCGCCACTCCCACCTAGAGTACGGCCACCGGTGCCACCGGCGTGGACGCCGCACCTGTGAACGGCTCAGGTACCGCAACCACGAGGAACGCGCCGCTGCCACGTTCGGCGCATGCCACCGAGAGCTCCTCGAGGTTCCAGTTCTGCCCCTGGATCAGTCCCATGTCGCGCACCTGGATCATGTGCACCGCGAGGCAGTCGGACCAGTCCTCCATCGACGGCGGGAACACCTCGTAGGCGTAGGAGTCGCTGACCGCACCGGCCACGTCGTGTTGCGCCAGCCAGCGAATCGAGTGCACGGAGAGGCCGGGCAGCTTGGACTCCCCCGTTCCCACTGCATAGCGCCACCGGAGCGTGTCCTGGATCGGCACGAAGGGCTCACGATCGTCGGCGAGGTAGTGGCGCATCTCCCCGGTGCGAACCAGCACCAGGTCACCCGGCTGCACATCGACCCCGGCCAGCTCGGCCGCCTCGTCGAGATCGTCACCGGTGATCGCGTATCCCTGGTCGATCTCGTCGAGTCCCCCGACGCCCTTGGCCCTCGGGATGTCCAGCAAGACTCCGCGGGTCACGATGGGGGGCAGCTTCTCCGCTCCCAGCTTCTGGGCCCCGTGGAACGGGGTGATCGAGTCACTCGGGAAACCGTTGTACAGCGAACCCTCGTAGGAGATGTGACAGAGCGCATCCAGGTGCGTGCCGGCACAGGTACTCATCGTCACCAGATCATCGGTTCCCTCCCAGATTCCGGGAGCGAAGGGGTCGCGCTCGTTGATCGAGGTGTGCGTGAGTATGGGGTTCCAGCGCCGAGCGGGTTGCCCGACCTGTATTCCGTCGGCACGCAGATCCACCGCCAACTTCACCCGACGGCCCGTCAGTATCGACTCGTTTCCCCGACGCGTCGCCGAGTCGTCGAGCAGATTGCCGCACCCGAGTTCGTCGTCATCTCCCCAACGCCCCCAGTTGCGCACCTCATCGGCGAGGTCCGCCAATCCTCCGGGAAGCGGCATCAGTCGAGCACCAACACGCCACGGGCAAGTTTGCCGTCGTGCAGTTCCTGCAGTGCGGAGTCGAAACCCTCGATCGGGTAGGTGGCGGTAACCAGCTCGTCGAGCTTGAGTCGACCGGCCTTGTACAGATCCACCATCAGGGGGATGTCGTACGCGGGACGGGCAGAGCCGTAGCGGCAACCCATGAGCGACTTGTCGTTGTACATGGTGTTGACCACGAAGCTGGCCTCGGTCCCCATCTTCGGCACCCCCACCATGACGACGCCGCCGCCGAAGTCGAGCATCTCGGTGGCCGCCTTGATCAATGCCGTCGACCCGACGCACTCGAACACCCAGTCGACCCCATTGGGAGTGATCTCCTTGACGGCATCGACGAGATCGGTGTCCTTGTCGGGACATATGAAGTGCGTGGCGCCGAACTCGAGAGCCAGAGCCTTCTTGTTGGGGTTCGTGTCGACCGCGATGATGGGCAGAGCGTCGGAGAGGGCCAGGCCCTGGATGACGTTGAGGCCGATTCCGCCGACCCCGATCACCACCGCTGACTGACCGTGGGTGACCCTGGCCCGGTTGATAACCGCTCCGACGCCTGTGAGTACGCCGCAGCCGATCAAGGATGCAGACGTCATGGGCACATCATCGGGGATCTTGATGGCCGAGGTCTCCTTGACGACCGTCTCCTCCACAAAGACCGACGTGTTGGCGAACTGGAAGGCCTTCTCCCCGCCGACGGTGAAGGTCCGGCTGAGTTTGCCCAGGGACTCCCGACAGAACGTGGGCTTGCCACGGCTGCAGGCACCGCAGCGACCGCAGTTGCCGAGCGTGGTCAGAACGACCTTGTCGCCCACCGCCAGGGAGGAGACATCGTCGGATTTGGCGACTACCTCACCTGCGCCCTCGTGACCCAACACCACTGGTGGCGGGAACATGATCGTCCCGTCGATCACCGATACATCGCTGTGGCAGAGACCGGCAGCGGCCAGCTTCACGCGCACCTCGCCCGGACGCAGGTCGCGCACCTCCACGTCGTCGCGCAGCTCGGCCTTCTCGCCGTCCCAGACGATTCCCTTCATCGCGGCCACTCCTCATTGTTGGTCCGGATTGTTGGTCCGGATTGTTGATCCGGACTGTCGATCCGGACTGTCGATCCGGTCCCGGGATGGGACCCATCGACTCTATCCCGAGCAGTAGAACGCGTTTCAGTTCGCGTCAGTACAGGCCCGGAACGGTCGGGGGCGGGATGAGAATCGGAGGGAAGTAGAACGTCGGCATCGGGATCGACAACACCGGCGGCGGATTCTTGGGGTCAAATGGGGGATAGCTGCGGGTCGTGGTAGTCGTGGTCTCCTTGGGAGGGGTGGCGTCGCCGGGGGGTGTCTCCGGCGTCGACCCGACGGGTGGCGTGGTGGCTTCCGGGCGGCTGGGCGCTGTGGTGGTGCCGCCGGGGGCCGTGGGCGGACCCTTCCAGTGAAGCGTCCCAATGATCCTCTTGCACCGCTATTCCCGCCAACTGCCACGTTCCGTGAGGATCTCGCGGGTGGATCCGCCGGGGTTCGCCGGCGGATCCACCTCGCTGGTAGGTCCCAGTTTCCATGATGCTCAGACCCCGCCCGGGGCCCCTGGCCGGCGCCTGGCTGCCATGGACATGCCGGCAGTGAGGAAGCCCACCGCAAGTAGACCGGCTCCGACAAGCGGGAGGATCGAGTTGCTGCCCGTGTAGGCCAGCGTTGCGTCCGTGCGCTCCTCGACGCCGCCTTCGACCTCCACGTCGACTTCCTCGAGGTCATAGAGAGTCGTCGAAGTGGTGCTGGTCGTGGTGGTCTCCTCAGGGTCGTCACACTCCTCCGGGTACTCGCCCTCGGGGTACTCCCGGTCGCAGCCGTGCGGGTAGTCATCGTCATAGTCCACGGTCAACTCGTCCTCAGGGTCGGCACGGGGGATCTCCTCCGGGCAGATCCCGACACACGGTTCGCCCTCGACCGCACCGTCGTCCGCATCCTCCTCCCCTGCTTCGGGGATGAGTACGAGACCGGGGAGTTCCACCCGAGCGAGGTCGTCGCGGATCAGATCCTGAACGGTGGGGATCGTGGGACCGAGCGAGTGGAGTCCCTCGACCTCCCAGGGACCGGGCTCCGGAGGCGCGGGGGCCGCCGACACCGAAGTGGCTGCTGCGGCGGTGCCACCGAGGGCGATGAGCGAGGCCGCCAGGAAGCGGGCGCCGTTGCGGCGACCGGCCCGGCCCGGGTTGCTGTTGTGGTGGGAGTTGCTGTTGTGGTCCTGGTTGCTGGCAGGTGCGTACATGTCCGTCTCCTTGTGTGGGCGACCCGTTGTCGCCGTCACATGCCAAGAGCCCAGCCACCGCGGCGTCTGACACTTTTCTGAGAGATTCTTCGGAATCAACCTCTCGGGTTGCCACGCTTCCCCGCCGATGACCCCTTGTCAGATGTCGAAGCGTCGCCTATCATCGAACATGTGTTCGAGTCCCGCGAGAAGTCCCAACATGGATCAGGGTGCAGGCGCGGTACCCATTCGGGTCGGGCGAAGCTGGAACGGCTCCGTTCGCGGCTGGCTGACGAACAGGTCATGCGCGGGTTCGGCGAGAGCGAACCCGCTGCTGATGCGCTGGTGAGCGCTGTGAAAGCAGCCAACAACCTCGAGTGGTCCGCAATGGATGGCCCGGCTGCCATGGCCAGCGTGGCCGAGTTGGAGACCGCCCGCCGTGGTATCGAAACGGCGCTGGCGACCGGCATGGAGCACCTGGATCGTACCGGTGCCACCGAAACCATCGGAGGGCTCGCCACCCACAACTGGCTCGCACACGCCACTCACGGATCCGCCGGCACCGCGAAAGCCTCAATGCAGTTGGGTCGCATCCTGCAACGCTTTCCCGGTTTCGCAGACGCCATCAGATCCGGAACGTTGTCTCCCGAACACGGCCTGGCACTGCACGCCGTATCCAACCCCCGAATCGCCGACCTACTCGTCGAGGCAGAAACCACCCTGTTGGACATGGCTCGAGACGTCACCTTCGCCGCGTTCCGCCGCAACCTGCGCGTTATCGCCCGCCACCTCGACACCGATGGCCCCGAACCCGATTGCTCCGACCACGACCAGATGTCCCTATCCACCGACGGCCAAGGCGACCTGCACCTGCGTGGCAGGTTCTCCGGACACCACGCCGTCAGCCTCGAACACGCCCTACGCCACGAATACGACCGCCAATACCGTGCCGCGGTCAACGAACACCGCCACGGCGGTGCGCCCATACCCGCCCCCGCCACCCTACGAGCCCGCGCCCTCATCGAAATCGTGCGCCGCGGCCTCACCCACAACCCCGCCACCACCACCAAAGCCAAAGTCGAAGCCATCATCATCATCGACGGCGACACCGCCACCACCATCAACGGCGAACCACTCGACCCCACAACCGCAGCAGTACTCACCTGCGACGCCTGGTGCCACCCAATCATCATCGACCCCACCACCGGCACACCCCTGTTCGCCGGACGCGGCACCCGCTACGCCACCCCCGACCAACGCCGCGCCCTCATCGCCCGCGACGGCGGCTGCGTATTCCCCGGATGCGACACTCCCGCATCATGGTGCGACGCCCACCACATAATCCCCTGGGAACACGGCGGCACCACCGACCTGGACACCCTCGCACTCCTGTGCCGCCGCCACCACGGGTACGCCCACTCCAACAACTGGACCCTCCAAGCCATACCCCAAGAACTCAACGCCAACGGCCAACCAGCACCCCCCGGCGCCATCCGGCTCATCTGGCACACCCCCAACGGCACAATCAACGCCCAACAAGCCAGCGACCGACGACGACCACCACCGCCGCCCACCGCAACACCCCCACCCCGACAACGAAGAACCGCAGCCTGACGCGGGCTACCTCAGGTCGACCAGACGATGGACTGCAGCTCGCTGTATGCCAGGAGTCCGTAGCTGCCGCCGTCGCGGCCTACGCCCGACTGCTTGAAGCCGCCGAATGGTGCCTCGTGGTTGCGCTGGAGGGTATTGATCCCCACGTTGCCGGACCTCAGCCGCTTCGCCATGCTCCAGGCCTTGCCGGCATCGGCGGAGAAGACATAGGAGTAGAGGCCGTACTCGGAGTTGTTGGCGATGGCCACTGCCTCGTCATCATCGTCGTAGGGCACCACGACCACGACTGGACCGAAGAACTCCTCGCGCACCGGTGTCATCTCCTGCGAGCAGCCGACGATCAGAGTGGGCTCGTAGTAGAAGCCCCGCTCCATTTCGCCGCGGCTGCCACCGACGGCTATCTCAGCGCCTTCGGCCAGTCCGTCGCGACCAGTTCCTCCACCCGGCCGCGCTGGGCGGCCGAGATCAGCGGTCCGACGACGGTCGTCTTCTCGTTGGGGTCGCCGACGGTCATGTGGCCTGCAGCCTGCTGCAACCCACCCACCAGATGGTCGTGTAGCGACCGGTGAACGATGACCCGGGTGGGCGCCGTACAGATCTGACCGGAGTGGAACGCCCACACCGAGCTGATGCCACCTATGGCAGTCTTGAGGTCCGCATCCTCGCGGACGATGCAGGCGCCCTTTCCGCCCAACTCGAGGAGCAGGCGCTTGTTGGCTCCGCCGCCGACAGCTCCGATGCGTTGGCCCACCCCGGTGGAGCCGGTGAAGGAGATCATGTCCGTGAGTGGGTGCGCGACCACGGCCTCCGAGGGGGCAACCTCGGAACCGACCACCACATTGATCACTCCGGGCGGGAATCCGGCCTCGTTCATCAGCTCGACCATGCGGATCACCCCGAGCGGGTCCTGGGGTGCAGGCTTCACCACCACGGGGTTGCCCATGGCAAGGGCCGGGCCGATCTTGCCCGCCATGTTCACCATCGGGAAGTTGTACGACGTGATGCAGGCCACTACCCCGACCGGCGCCCGGTTCACCGCCGCCGATACGAGCCCACCGGGAGCCAGGGCCGTCGACGGCATGACCGAGGGTGGGAGCGGATCGATGGTCGGCTCCATTGCCCCCGCCGCGTAGCGACGCAGCCGCGCTGCCGCCTGGGGGACCTGGATGGTCGAGGTGGTGCGCAGGGTCGCTCCCGTCTCGGCCACCACCAACGGGACAAGTTCAGCGCTGTGTTCGTCGATCAGATCCGCTGCGCGGTCCAACAGCTCGGCCCGCTCCTCGGGCCTGATCCGCGACCAGGAGTCGAACGCGGCCGCAGCGGCCTCCACGGCGGCCTCGGCTTGGGCCACCGAAGCCTCCGGCGCAGCGCCGACGACCTCCTCGGTAGCCGGGTTGATGATGTCGTAGGTACTTGCTCCCGGGACGTTCTCCCCGCCGATGACGAGCCCGTATTCGCGTTCTGAGATGGCCATGGGCCGAGCCTATGGGAATACCTGACGGACCGTCAGATCTGTAGCAGCTCAGCGTCAGATCAGTGGCAGAGCCGCGCTACCCTCGGGCCGTGGATACCTCGGACCCGGTCCACATCCGACTGGAACACCCGGACTCGCCGACACCACTCGACCTGGTGGCTCAGTACACGGCCCACCTCAGCGAGAACGTGCCGGGCGGGTTCGACTGCGCCACGGACGCCCCGCCACCTGACGGCGCATTCGAGCCGCCACGTGGAGTGTTCCTGGTCATGCACGACGGCGCGCAGCCTGTGGGCTGTGGAGCAATGTGGGAGATGGAACCCGGCATCGCCGAGATCCGACGGATGTGGGTAGTGCCCTCACGCCACGGTCGAGGTCTCGGCCGTCGGATGCTCCAGGCGCTGGAGAATGCCGCGCTGGAGATGGGCTGTCGAACGGCAAGGCTCGATTCGATGCACAGCCTCACAGCGGCGGTCGCCATGTACCGGTCGCAGGGTTACAGCGAGATCGCGCCCTACAACGCGAACCCGAACGCGACCATCTGGATGGAACGCGACCTGCGCTCCTGAAGCCGGCTCAGGCCTCGAAGTCGAGGCTGAGCAACTCGATGGCGTTGCCCCTGACCAGCTTGCGCTGGATGTCGGCCGGCAGGTGGCCCATCTGCTTGATGGCCACCTCCTTGGATACCGGCCATGTGGAGTCCGAGTGCGGGTAGTCCGTCTCGAAGCAAACGTTGTCGATGCCGACCCTCTCGATGTTGTCGAGCCCGTAGGCATCGTCGAAGAAGCAGCCGTAGATCTGGCGGTAGTAGTAGGTGCTCGGTGGCTCGGGGACCTTGTCACCGATGCCTCCCCAACCCCTGTTCTCCTCCCACACCTTGTCGGCACGTTCGATGATGTAGGGGATCCAGCCGATCTGGCCCTCGGAGTAGGCCAGCTTGAGCGTCGGGTACTTCACCAGAACGCCCGAGAACAGGAAGTCGGTCATCGACGCCATCGCGTTGTTGAACGTCAGCGTGGAGCCGACAGCGGCCGGAGCATCCGCCGAGGTGGACGGCATCTTGGAGGACGATCCGATGTGCATGTTCACCACGGTGTCGGTCTCCGCGCAGGCGGCGAACACCGGATCCCAGTAGCCGGACGGGTCGTGCACGGACGGCAGGCCCAGGTACGGCGGGATCTCCGAGAACGTCATCGCGTGCACACCACGCGCTGCGTTGCGACGGATCTCGGCGGCGGCCAGTTCCGGGTCCCACAGCTGCACGATGATCTGGGGGATCAGTCGACCGCCGGTTCCCTCACACCACTCCTCGACCTGCCAGTCGTTGTACGCCTTCACGCAGGCATCGCCGAGTTCCTTGTCCTCGGCCTCGTAGAAGCGCTGCCCGCAGAACCGCACGAAGCTCGAAGGGAAGGACATCGACGCCTCGGTCCAGTTGACGTCCATGTCGGCCAGCCGCTCGTCGCGATCCCAGCAGCCGTGGCGCATCTCGTCATAGGTGATGGGCAGGACCTTCACCTCGTCGCGTTCGAACCCGGCCGCGGCCTCGAGGCGGGTGAGCGGATACTGGTTACCCTCGAACTCCCACCAGTCACCTTCCATCCCGCTCTCGTCGGGCTCGAAGGAGAACACTCCCCCGACGAAGTTCATCACACCCTTCTGGCGGATGGAACGGGGCCCGGCCTCCTTGAAGCGTTCGGGCAGACGGTCCTGCCAGACGTTCGGAGGTTCGATGACGTGGTCATCCACCGAGATGATCTTCGGGATGTCGGCGGCGTTCTGTGGGTCGGCCATGGAGGCATGATAACGGAAAACTGAAACCTGTTCTAGTTGCCCAACGGCCTGTTCTGGTGGCGGAAGTGTCAGTCGAAGCTCAGGAGTGGGCCTAGCACGGCATCCATTTGGGCACTCGGGAGCATGGATCCACCGTCGAGCACGATGTTCTGACCGGTCAGGTAGCCGAACTCGGCGGACAGGAGCATGGCGATGAGTCCCGCCACCTCGTCCGCGGTGCCCAGTCGGGCTGCCGGCGTGCGTTCCTCGATACCCGAGCGCATCGAATCGTCGCCCGCGAGGACCTCGTTGAGGGGAGTTCGGATGAAGCCCGGGGACACGCAGTTGACCCGAACGTTCGGCGCCCACTCCAGCGCCGCGGCCTGGGTGAGGGCGACGACCGCGGCCTTGGCCGCGGAGTAGGGGGCTTCACCACGCGTGGGACGGACGCCCGAGACGCTGGCCACGTTGACCACCGCGCCGCCCCGCTCCGCCAACAGCTTCGACGCCGAGCGGAGGCAGTTGTATGTACCCCCGAAGTTGACCCGCCAGATCAGGTCGACCTCCCCCGGCGTGTAGGCCTCCAAGGGCTTCAGGTTGCCGACTCCTGCGTTGTTCACCAGCCCGGCCAGTTCCCCGCCGGCCAGATCTCCGATGGCATCGAAGGCCGCGTCGACAGCAACCGGGTCGGCCACGTCCGCGATCACCGCCACTCCGCCGACCGCTTCGGCTACCTGCTCCGCAGCGTCCCTCCGACGGTCCAGGACCACCACGCGGTGACCGTCGGAACCGAGTCGGCGACAAGTCGCCTCGCCGATTCCCGAACCCCCTCCGGTGACCACCACGGTTCCGGGGCTGGGACGGAGTTCAGACATCCACGGATCGTCCCACATGAGTAGTGTCCCGGGTGTGACTGAGTCGAAGGACACCCATGCCCACTTCCGCAAGTTGCCGATCTTCGCGAGCTGCAACGAGGAAGAGCTTGCAGAGATCGACCGCCTCGCCGACGAGGTGAACGTCGAGGCCGGCCGCACCGTCCTGCGCCAGGGCGATCTGGGCCAGGAGTTCGCCCTCATCGTCTCCGGCGAGGCCGACATCGTCAAGGACGACATCGTCGTCGCGAGAATCGGACCAGGTGCCTATTTCGGCGAGATCGCTCTGCTGGATTCCATCACCCGGACCGCATCTGTCGTGGCCGCCACCGACCTGGTCCTCGAGGTGATCGACAGGCGCGGGTTCAACACGCTGCTGGACGACCTGCCCACGCTGTCACGGGCCATGCTCAAGGGCATGGCCCAACGTATGGCCGAGCTCGAGGAAGAGAACCAGCACCTACGGGCGAGTAGCTGAGTTCCGCCGGCTGGTCAGCTATCCAGGTGGGGTGCGACCTCGGCCCCGAACCGCTCGACCTGTTCGCAGTACTCCGACACGCCCTGGGCCGCGAAGCGGACCTGTAGTTGGTTGATGCCACGATCCGGGAACCGGCGCATGCCCTCGGCTATCTCCTCGGAGTTCTTGCCGTCCAGGTGCACCGGCGCGCAGTTGACTCCCATGTCGAACGCGGCCGGCATCCCCGCCTCCTCTCGGAGCTCGCGGATCCGTTGCACCGCGACCCGAGTCCCCATCGCAGGCGGCCCCTGTGGCAGCCATCCGTCCGCGAGCTGAGCAGCGCGACGGATCGCCGCCGGTGACGATCCCCCGATCCAGATCGGAGGCCCTCCGGGGCGCGACGGGCGCGGGGACATGCCGACCTCGTGGTGGGACCCGCCGAAGTCGACCACCGGATAGCTCTCCACGAATGCCGCCCGGATGGCGGGTATGTCGGCCTCCACCCGAGCGCCACGCCCTCCATGATCGGCCCCGAGCATCTCGAACTCGGACTCCAGGTGACCGGCACCCGCACCCAGAATTGCTCGACCCCCGGACAGAGCGTCGAGGGTCGAGAAGGCCTTCGCGACCGACATGGGATGTCGGTAGGGCAGCACATACACGTGGCTGAGCAGGTGGACCGACTCCGTGAATCCGGCGATCCAACCCAGGGTGGCGATCGTGTCGTACCACGTCGCCGACATGTGCTCGTCGGCAGGGCGCGGGATGCCCACGTGATCACATACCGCCACGTAGAAAGCCCCTGCGCGATCCGCGGAGCGAACGATCTCGGCCATCTCCTGCGGTCCGGCATCTATCTCCCAGGGTTGCACGAACGTGTTCGACTGGGACTGGATGGGGAGCTGGAAGCCCCACACCGTGCGGCCCTCGGGGATGATTGCTGCCATGTGCCGATACTGCCCTCTCAGACCGGCCAGCGCACCCTCAGCTGTCGGAGAATCGTTCGTCCAGCTCGGTGGCCTCGGCAGCGCCCATGAACTCGTTGAACTCCTCGAAGGTCGCCATGTCGCCGAGCATCCCGACGGGTGTGCCGTGTTCGTACAGGTGGGAGTAGGTGCGCTTCAGGCTCGCGAGGGTCGACAACACCGCCGTGAGTGGGTAGATGACGAGCCCGACCCCCAGCTCACCCATTCGAGCCGGAGCGACCTGGGGACCTCGGCCCTCCAACCACGCGTACGCAAGAGGCCAGCGGTCGAGCTCCGAGGCCGCACGCTCGATGTCCGCTTCGGTGGCGAGGCCCTCGACGAACAACACGTCCGCCCCCGCTTCGCCATAGGCGCGGGCACGTTCGATGGCGGTGTCCACGCCCTCGACCGAAACAGCATCGGTGCGACCGATGATTACCGGCCCGACATCGGAACGTGCAGCCACCGCGGCGCGGATCTTGGCAACGTGCTCCGACATCGGTACCAACTGTTTGCCGTCCAGGTGCCCGCACCGCTTGGGCATCTGCTGGTCCTCGAGGTGCAGGGCTGCGACGCCGGCGGACTCATAAGCCCTGACAGTACGGATGACGTTGAGCGGACTCCCGTAGCCGGTGTCGGCATCCGCGATGAGAGGGACCTCGACTGCATCGACGATGCGGCCCGCTTGGTCGGCCATCTCGATGAGGGTCAGCAGGCCCACGTCGGGTCGACCGAGCCTCACCGCCGAGGTGCCGTTGCCGGTCATGTAGACGACGTCGAACCCGGCGGCCTCTGCGACACGAGCCGAGAGCGGGTCGAAACAACCTGCGGCAACCACTGCGCCGGGAGCGGCCAACAGGTCGCGCAGGCGGCCCGATCCGCCGGTGGATCCGTCCAGAAGTCCCACCCTCAGGTGCCGAGCTGGTGCTGTAGGTCGGACTCCGCCGCCAGGATCATGTCCGCGGCACCGACGCCGCTGGCCGAAGCGGCGATCCCGACCGTGATCGGGAAGGACACTGCATCGCCACCGATCTCCACCGGAAGTGCGAACACTCCCCGGATGCGATCGAGCAGGACGTCGTTGTCCGCAGTCTCCACACCCGGTCCGGCGAGGGCAAACACCCCGGACGACAGAACTGCCAGCATGTCGTTGGCACGTACCAGCCGACTGAGTCGCGACCCGATCTCTCGCATGGCGACCTCGGCCTCGATCGGGTGATCGGCAGCCAGGGCCAGGTACCCGTCGATCGAGACTGCAAAGAGCGCCGGGCGTTCACGCTCGGTCAACATCTCGCTGAGCGTCTCTGTGAGCTCGTCACGGTCGGGAAGCCCGGTGATCGGATCCATCTGCACCTACCCATCATGTCGGCTCATTTGCCGAACGCAACCCCGACGGCCTCAGCCCTGTCGATTTCCCCAAATACCCACGAAGCTGACCATCTCACCCGGATAGCCGCCGAGATTGTGCGTGAGAGCCAACCCCCGGTCGGCAGTGGAGATCTGACGATCATCGGGAGCTTGGCCTCTCAACTGGAGCCAGCATTCGAACAGCATGCGCAGCCCGGACGCACCGACAGGGTGCCCGAATGACTTGAGACCGCCGTCGGTATTCACCGGTAGCTCGCCGTGCAGGTCGTACACACCGGCCTCACAGTCCCGCCATGACTCGCCGCGGGCGCTGAATCCGAGGTCCTCCATCAGCACCAACTCCGTGGGGGTGAAGCAGTCGTGCACCTCGGCCATGGCGAGCTCACGGCGGGGGTCGGTGATCCCCGCCTGGGCATAGGCATCCTGTGCTGCCCACTCGCACTCCGGGAAGTGGGTGTAGTCGTAGTCGGGATCGAGTAGACCCGACCCGTTGCCGGCCACCATTGCCAGGGCTTTCACGTAGATCGGATCGTCCGTGTAGCGATGGGCGTCCTCGGCCCGCACGACGATGACGCTGGCCGCCCCGTCGGCGACGCCGGCGCAATCGAACACCGAGAGCATTCCGGCGACTGCCGGCATGGCACAGATGGCGTCGACGTCCATCTCGCGGCGGAACTGGGCCCGGGGGTTCTTGGCACCGTTCGCGTGGTTCTTGGAGGCGATACGAGCCAGGGTGCGGCGCAGTTCGCCCGGATCCACTCCGTAGCGTTGGGCGTAAGCGGGCGCCACCAAGGAGAACATGGCTGCGGCCGTGAGCGTGCGCTGGGTCCCGTCGGTGGGAATCGGAAAGGCGTTCAGGCCCTGGTAGCCCGAGTCCTTGACCTTCTCCACGCCGACCGCCGCCGCCATGTCATAGGCACCGGAGGCAACCGCGTAGCAGGCCTGACGTAGAGCCTCGGAGCCCGTGGCGCAGTAGTTCTCCACTCGGGTGACCGGCTTGCCCTCGAGCTTGAGCGGAGCGGCGAGGGTAACCCCTGACATCCCGGACTGGGCTGTCCCCAACCACCAGGCATCGACGTCGTCCTTGGCCACACCTGCGTCGGCCAGACCCTCGGCGACGGCATCCACCATCAGGTCATCGGTGCTGCGGTCCCAATGTTCGCGGAACGGGGTACACCCCATCCCGATTATGGCGACGCGGTCCTTGATCCCGTGGCTTGCCATCAGCGGGCTCCGTTCTTCGGTCGAGCTTTCCAGAAGTAGTTGGCTATGCCATCGGAGATGCTGATCCTGCGGAATGTCATCTCGACCGTCATCCCGATACTCACATCCGTTGCACCCACATCGGTGAGTTCCAGCGGTAGACGGCCGCCACCCTCGAAGTCACACACCGCGAAGATCGTCGGGGGTGACGGGGAGTAAGCCATCGAGTCGACCGTGAAGGTGGCTACGCGGGCCGAGACGTCTGCCATCGGAGCCATGTCCATATCGTCGACCGCTCCGCCCTTGAAGCTCACCCGTGCCGGGGGAAGGTGTACCGCCTCGCTCCCGCGATCCTTTGAGCCGACGAAGCCGTACTTCCAGTCGAGTCGGCGGTCGGCCGCGGCGGCCGACATGCGGGCCGGTTCGGGGCGGTTCGGGGGCTGGACCGGGAGGACGCCGCGCCACTGCAGGTACTTGGCGTAGGCCAGACTGTCGTCACCCGACGCGATCTGCTCCGAGACGCTCGGCCCGACGGACGAACCCTCACCGGTGACCTTGAAGAGGAAGACATCCGCGCCGTCCGCCATCGACACCAGTCCGACGACATGGCCCGGCTCTGCGTGCTCGACGAGGTTGGTCAACACCAGGGGGCCGTGGGCGGCACCGGTGAATCCGACGGTGGCCGAAAGGGTGTCGGCCACCTCTACCCCGGCGGCACCGAGTTCCTTGGACAGCTTGGCTCCGGCCCGGGCGTGGGGGCCGACGACCGCGACCGTGGTGACCTCCTCGATCTCCAGGCCGGCGTCCTTCAGCGCCGAGGCCCATGCCTGGTCTGCGAGTTCCGCGTAGCGCTGTTGGCCGAAACGCTCCTCCCATGCGTGCATCCTGAGTTCGCCCGGGGACCGCCAGCGGTCGAGGAACTCTCGGGTCGCCGACGCGCCGCCCAGGTATTCCGCCACCAGTCGGCCCGCCGAGGCGTCCCCTACCAGGAGCGCAACACCGGCATCCCCACCGTCACGCTCCTCGGCGCTGCCGGCAGGTCCGGTTCGTACGTCGCCGGCGAGTACCAGGACCGCGGGGTCGGTGGACCGCAGTGCACTCCGCAGCGCGGCCGAGGCCCCTCGGAGTCCTCCCGAGGCGTCACCGGCCAGCACGCCTGCCGGAAGGCGCAGTGCGGCGTGGGCGATCGGAGCACTGCTCTTCTCGGCATAGGTTGCGCTGGTGGTGGCGAACCAGAGGGACTCGACGGTGGCTGCCGGGGCGGCAGCGAGCACGCTGCGACCAGCTGCCACGGCCATGGTCAGGCTGTCCTCGTCGTAGGAGGCAACGGTTCGCTCACCCTTGCCCTGGTTGCCGCCCAGCACCCCGGCGACCGTGGTGCTCTGGAGGCGCCAGTGGGGCAGGTAGCCGGCTGCGGCGATCAGTCCTCGGGTCGGTCGTCCTGGTGTGTGGTCGGACATGGTCTCCAACGTAGAGCAGGTTCTGACGAGGCGTCAGATCCGGCTCCCGAGGGGGCCGACCGCAGAACTTGACCGAACCCTGAACCCAGTTCACACTGGACGCATGGTCAATACCGGACGCCGTGCTCGCAATCGTGCCACAAGACATCAACAGCTCACACAGGCGGCGGGTGCGATTCTTTCCGAAAAGGGGATGGACGCCCTCACCATGCAGGAGGTCGCGGACCGGGTCGATTGCGCCGTTGGCACCATCTACACCTACTTCTCATCCAAGTCTGCCCTCTTGGCCGCTCTACAGTCCCAGGCCATCCGGGTACTCGCCGACAGCCACGAGGCCGCAGCCAGCACCTGGGACGACGGGCTCGAGGAGTACGACACCGACCCCGCCATCGCCTCGCTCGCCCGCATGATCGCACTGGCGCGCCTGCTCATGGCATGGCCGGACATACAGCCGCGCGAGTTCGACTTCCTTCAGATGCTGATCACCTCCCAGGACCAGGTCATCACCAACGAGGACGCGTTGGCCGTTGTCCCCCAGGCCCTGATGCTGTTCTCAGAAGGTCGGGTCCTCATCGACAACGCCGTCGGGCTGGGAGCGCTGACCGAGGATCTGGAGCGCCCGGGTGACGACAGCCTGTCTCGCACCGTGCGATGGATGGCCGCGGTGGACGGGGCGATCATGGTGGCTGCCGCTGCCGCGCTGGTGGTTGAGCTGGATCCGGACGCGTTCGACCGTAGACACATCGGGCTGAACGCCACCCGGGACCTCATGAGGGCCTGGGGGGCGTCTCCTGAGGTGATACAGGGTGCCTGCGCCGCCGTCGACCGCCTGGAGGCCGACGACCGGTTGTTCCCCGCGAGCATCGGATGAGCGTTCTCGCCGGGGCCCTCGCGTTCGTCGTGGGGGTAAACCTCTGGTTCCTCTTCGAATACCTGCTGCACCGATTCGCGATGCACGCACTGCACGGCCGGGGCATCATGAGCAGGGAGCACCTGGAACACCACGTCGCCGCCGGGTGGAGCTTCGACGGACTCACGCTCCTGTCGTGGTTGGGCGTGGCCCTCGTCGGCGCAGCGGTGTGGTTCCCGGTCGGTTACCTGATCGGGGGGTTGACGATCGCCATCCCCCTCGCCGCGGGCTGGCCGGTGGGATATGCGTTCTATGAGTACGAGCACGCGATGTGTCACATCAGGCCTCCCCGGACCAGGTACCAGCGATGGGTACGCAAGCACCACTTCCACCACCATTTCGGCAAGCCGATGGCCAATCACGGGGTCAGTGTGGGTTGGTGGGACATGGCGTTCGCCACCAACGAGCTTCCCGACCAGGTGCGGGTACCACGGCGTATGGCTGCGGGTCTGGGCTGGATCATCGACGCCGATGGGGAACTACGGCCCGAGTTCGCGGAGGACTACGTGCTGGTGGGCCACTACGGCACCGACGAGCGCCGGACCGGCATAGACCGGGCCAAGGCGTTCGCCAGCATCGCACCCGACTCCTGAGCACCCACCGTCGAGCGCGGGGCTTTGAGGAATCCCGGCCGGATGCGATCCTGTTCGCATGAAGCTTGGGCAGACCGCCAACGACGACGCCGCGGACAACGGGAAGCCACTCGACGGCGTACGCGTCCTGGCCGCCGAACAGATGCAGGCCCTCCCGTTCGCAACCCAGCTGCTGGCACGACTCGGCGCTGAGGTCGTCAAGGTCGAACACCCGAGCACCGGCGAGTCCGGTCGCGGGGCGGCTCCCTCCATGAAGGACCCCGAGGGCCGCACCGTCGGAGCCACGTTCCTGCGCAACAACCTCAACAAGCGATCCGTCGGCCTCGATCTCAAGAGCCCCCGGGGGCGGGAGTTGTTCATCGAGTTGGCCGGTCGCTTCGACGTCGTGGGCGAGAACTTCAAGGCCGGAACGATGGACCGTCTCGGACTGGGCTACGAGGCCCTACGGGCGCGCTGGCCGAAGCTGGTCTATGTGTCGGTGTCGGGGTTCGGGAACCTGGGCGACTCGCCGTATCGATCGTGGCCTGCCTACGCCATGGTCCCTGAGGCCATGTCCGGGCTGTACGAGTACTCACGACTGGGCGACGAACCTCCCAGGGTCATCCCCGCCGGTGCGCTGGGCGACATCTCCTCGGCATTGTTCGCGGTGATCGGAGTCCAGGCGGCGCTGCGACACAGGGACCGCACGGGGCGGGGCCAGCTCGTCGACATCGCCATGCTCGATTCGATGCTCGCCATGAGCGATGTGGTCACGAACTTCTGGTCGCTGGGCGAACGCAGCTCCCTGCCCCAGGTGATCGTGGGGTCGTTCCGATCCTCAGATGGCTGGTTCGCCATGCAGATCGCCCGCGAGCACCAGTTCGAGTCGCTGGCAGACTTGGTGGGACGCCCCGAATGGACTACCGACGAACGCCTGGCCACCCGACGCGGCTGGTCTGCACACACCGAGGACCTGGTAAGGCCCGCGGTCGAGAGTTGGGCGGCCGACAAGACCCGACTCGAGGTCTGCGAGGCACTTGGGGCGGCCAATATCCCCTCGGGGCCGTGCTTCACCACACCCGAGGTGATCGCGGACGAACACGTCGAACGCCGGAACATGCTCGTGGAGATGCCCCGGCCCGATGGAGTCGCCGAGCCAGTGCTCATCCCTGGCAACCCGGTGAAACTCTCGGAGGTGGCCGAGGGCCCCGAGACCCGGGTTCCATGGGTGGGCGAACACACCGCCGAGGTGCTGGGCGAAGAGCTCGGACTGTCTACCGTCGAACTGGACGAACTCCGGACTACTGGAGTGATCGCCTGACCGGTATCCTCCGTAAGGGTGAGCGGGGAAGTCCGGGAGGGAAGCAGAGCAACGAGCTGGGACCTGCAGCGCCGCGACCGTCGTCGTCGGGTGCGGATGTACCAGTTGGGTGCCGCTCTGGTACTCCTGCTCCTGCTGGGTGGAGCGGCGTTCGAGGCATCCGCCCGATCCAGCACGACCACCTCCTCGCCAACCACGACGGCGACCACAACCACCACCACCACGACGACCACCACCACCACGACCACCACCACGACAACAGTCGTACCCCCGGCCGTGGTGCCGACAGCAGTTGCTCCTCTCACCGGACTGGCGGTACCGGCAACCGACCTGCTGCGCCCCGCCCTTGTGGCGAAGATCGATGGATCCGAGCAGGCGATGCCCCAGGAGGGTCTCGCTAGTGCCGACATCGTGTACGAGGTGAAGATCGAATGGGGAAGCCGCTACTTGGGCGTGTGGCACTCCAGGGCTCCCGCTCGGATCGGACCGCTCAGGTCAGCTCGTACCACCGACCTCGACCTGCTCGCCATGTTCGGACACCCGGTCTTTGCGTATTCCGGCGCCAACCCGGGGGTGCAGCTCCAGCTCGCCGCAAGTCCCTGGAAGACCGATGCCACCCAGGGGCGCGCACGGGGCGCCTACTGGCGCGACGAGAGCAGGCCATGGCACAACTCGCTGATGGCCGAGCCGGCCAAGCTGTGGGAAGTGGCAACCCCCGGAGTCGCGCCCCTGCCCCTCTTCGACTACCACGAGGCCGGCGCCGTCCCAACGGGTGTGGCTGTCGGAGGTGTGACGGCCAACCCCGGGATGCTGGTCGACTTCCAGTGGGACGAAGCGAGCGCGGGCTGGCACCGCAAGGCCTGGTGGCGGGACCACGCGCTCGCCGACGGCACCTCCGTGGCCCCGACGAACGTCGTGGTGCTGCAGATGCCCTACCAGCAGGCAGAGGTGGACCTGCGTTCACCCCAGGCCCTGTCGGTGGGAAGGGGACGGGCGTGGGTGTTCACCCGCGGCACGGTCCGCGCCGGCACCTGGGCCCGATGGGACCGCGGAGACCGCTGGAACCTGCAAGATGCGCTCGGCACCCCGATCACACTCGAGCCCGGTACCACCTGGGTGGTCATGGGCGAGGACCAGCCACAGATCCGACCACCCGGCTGAGATCTACCGGAACGCGGTCTCAGTCGAGAACCTCGGCGGCCACTATCTCCTCGCAGCGGCGAGTGTCGTTGTAGGACAGCTGAAGTGCCTTGGCGCGACGGAAGTACAGCTGGATCTCGTACTCGAGGGTGAAGCCAACGCCACCAAAGATCTGCTGGGCCATGGCGGTGGTGTCCCTGTACGTGTTGCAGGCGAAGAGCTTGGCCATCGCCGCGTACCGCTGTGCGGGCTCACTGCCACCGGCGGCGTTGGCATCGAGGCCGGCTGCCGCTTCGTACGTGATGAGCTTGGCACCGTCCACCGCGGTCTTGGCATCAGCCATGTAGTGCGCCAACGCCTGGAAGGCTCCGAGAGGCTTGTCGAACTGCTCACGATCCTTCGAGTACTGCACGGTGATGTCGAGCGCGTACTCACAACCACCGTTGGCATACGCCGCGGCCAGCGTCATGGCGTCCACCATCACCTCGCTCCAGGTGGCCCAGCCGGTTCCGGCGTCTCCGATGCGATCGCTGAGTGGCACGACCACCTTGTCGAAATCGACTCTGTACTGAGAGTCCGAACTGATGGTCGTGCGCTGATCGAGGGTCACGCCATCGGACTTCGGATCGACGAGGAACAGATCCACGTCGGTCTCCCCGTCGCCGGTACGGGCGAGCACGATCAGACGCTCCGCCGCGGCTGCGAAGCGAACGGTGATCTTCGTGCCGGACAGCACGCGCGGTATCGCCGTCGACGACGGCGCGCATCTGTACACCTCGAGGGCCGTAGCTGTTGTCGGGCTCCACCCAGGCAGGTACAACGATCGACTCGCCGGAGGCGATGCGTGGCAGCCACTCCCGCTGCTGATCGGGATTTCCGGCGCGCAGCAGTGCGCCCGCTGCCATCACGGTGCTCTCCAGGTGAGGGGTCGCCGCCAGGGATCGCCCCAGCTCCTCGTAGAGCACCACACCGTCCACCATCGAGGAGCCGGCTCCGCCGTGTTCCTCAGGGATGAGCAGTCCCACCAGTCCCAGCTCAGACAACTGCCCCCACATCTCGGGGGAATACCCGATGGCATCGTCCTCGAGCTCGCGGACGGCCTCGTTCGAGGCGTACTGGGCGCACAGGCCGCGGACCATGTCCCGCAGCATGTCCTGCTCGTCTGTGAAGTCCAGGTTCAGCATTGCTTGCTCCTTTGCATGCCCGTATCGGGCACGTTCCCTGTCTCAGGGTGTCCAGTTGTCCCCGTGGCGTGCCCACGGGTTGTCGTTCTCGTCGGTCGGAATCGCCACGCGGGCGGTACAGGTGGTGGCGACGCGCGCTTCGCCGGCAGTGAGCGTGATGTCCATCTCGACCCAGCTGCAGCCGGTGTCATCGGTGCCGGTCGCCGTGACCGTGCCCCTGAACGTCATGTCCTCGCCGGGGAACACCGAGTCGCGCATCCGGAACGTCATCGAGCGGACCCGACCCCGGGGACCCGTCCAGTCCGTGATGTAGCGCTCGATCCATGCCGCCTGGTTGGGGGTGTTGAGAAATATGTCCGCCACGCCGTTGCGCTCGGTGGCGAACTTGAAGTCGTGATGCATCGGCCGCCAGTCGCGGCTGGCCAGCGGCACCCAGGACCACTGTCGTGGGAGTCACCTCCACCACGAGCTCCGGCAACGTCGTCGCCCACGCTGACGTCTGATGAGATGAGGCTGGATGAACCGAGATCGGTCACTGGTCACCTCCGTCGCGTCGGTAGCCGAATCCGGTGTAGGACTCGACGCCGACCAGTTCGTCGTCCTGGTTGCGGTACTCGATGTCGATCACCCAGAAGCGACCGCTGCCCAGCTTCGTCGTCTTGGGCCCCGACACCGAACGCAGGACCTGGGCATGGCTGATCACGTCACCCGGCCGGACCGGTTCGTGGAACGTGAGGGTGTTGTCGGTCATCACTGCCTCGGGCAGCCCGAAGGCCTCCTTGAGGTCGAAGTGGACCTTGAGCGCCACCTGTTCCCCGGCGGCCCCGGGCTCCCAGTAGTGGGGACGCATCCAGAGCGACAGCGTGCTGGGCAATGCAGTCATTCCACCCGGCG
>CAVQRK010000021.1:0-46986 GCA_963715225.1 uncultured Actinomycetota bacterium | reverse complement strand
TGGGGACGCATCCAGAGCGACAGGGTCGTGGGCAGTGCGGTCATTCCGCCGGTGAGTTCCTCCGCGACATCTTCGTCCCAATAGAGCGGGTTCGCGTTCTCGGTCGCGGCGAGGGTGTTGAAGGTGTACCCGCGCTCGACCGGGAAGGTCGCTGTCACCGGATACTGCGGCTTTCCGATCAACTCGGCCACGTCGGCCGGCAGATCGGCAGCTGCGTTCTCGGGTTCATCGTTCACGCGACCACTCCTTTCGCAACCAGGGTCTCCACGGCACCGGGTCCTGCCAGCCCGGCCGCGACCAGCAACTCGGTGGTGTCGGTCCTCGCAGCGTCGGCGACCTCATACGGGTCATCGACGGGATCGGTCCCTGCCCAGATCGCAGCGGCCTGCCTGAAGGGACCGTCGGTCTCCGATACTGCGTCCACCACGAGGTTGCGGGCAACGGTCTGGGGGTCCTCACATGCCTCGGCCACGGTGTTCACCGGGGCCACGCACGTATCGGCCGGCCCGAGCAGTTCCACCCAGGAATCCCGGGGCTTCGTCGCGAACACACTCGCCAGCGCATCGCGTATCTCGTCCTGGGAGGCATCTTCCATCTGGCACGCCGCGTACCGTGCCAGACCCACCAACTCGCACAGGTTCGACCAGAACCGCGGCTCGATGGCGCCGACGGACACGAACTTGCCGTCAGCGCACTCGTAGACGTCGTAGCAGGCGTAGCGTCCGGTGAGGATGTAGTGACCGGGTCCGGGTTCGGTGCCGGTGGCCAGGTACTCGTCGACGTACAGCGACATCATGGCGAACGCCCCGTCCGCGATCGAGACGTCCAGGTGCTCCCCCTCACCGGTTCGGCCGCGGCGCAGCAGCGCGGCCATGACCGCCATCGCCGCCTGCATGCCACCGGCCGCGATGTCGGCGACGGTCGCTCCGGGTAGCGCGGGACGACCGTCGGATCGACGACCGGAGCAGTCGAGGAAGCCGGCGGTCGCCAGGTAGTTCACGTCATGGCCGGCCCAGTCGCGGCGTGGGCCGCTCTGGCCGTATCCGGAGGTGGAGCACAGGATGATGCCCGGGTTCGTCTCGGCCAGGGTCGCGAATCCGATGCCGAGCCGGTCGACGACGCCGGGCCGGAAGCTCTCGATCACCACGTCTGCCGTGCCGGCGAGAGCCAGGAAGGCCTCCCGCCCGGCGTCGGCCTTGAGGTCGAACAACGCCCGCTGCATGCCCCGGTTGCCCGAGTAGGCGTAGAACGGCGGCACGATCTGTACGCCTCCGGCACGGGGAACCGCCCCGACCTTGACCACATCCGCGCCGTAGTCGGCCAGGATCCGCGACGCGCGTGCGCCCCGGACCCACGGTCGCCAGATCGAGGACCGTGATGCCCTCGAGCGCAGGAGTGGTCACGGGTCCCGCCGGACCGCGATGAGCGCGTTGCGGGAGAGCCATGCGGTCAGAAGTTCTTCGGCAGGCCGAGGCCACGGCGGGCGATGATGTTCTTCTGGATCTCGGAGGCGCCGCCACCGATGGTGTCGATCACCGTGTAGCGGTACGTCGACTCGGCACGACCCACCATCGGGGGCGTCCTCGGTACGCACTCGCATCTGGGTGCCCGCACCACCGATGTCCATGCTGGCGCTGGCCAGGCGGCGGGAGTACTCGGTTGCGAACAGCTTGTACTCCGAGGCAATCGACCGTCGGGGGCTGGAAGTCCTCGCCTGCCTTGGCCTTGCGTTCCACCTTGACCGCCTCGGTGACGAACTTGAGGCCCATCACCCGGGCCACCTCGGCCTCGGTGTGCAGATTGGCCATGCGTCGAACGCACGACTTCGTCGTCCTCGAGCGGTTCGCCGTCGCGGGTGGTGTCTGTGACGTACTCGGTGAGCACGTCGAGGCGCTGCTTGATGGGCGCGTACGTGAACATCGTGAAACGTTCGAGGTCGAGAGCCTGGGAGATGTAGCGGAATCCGTGGTTGACCTCGCCGACGACGTACTCATCGGGGACGAACACGTCGTCGAGCCACACCTCGTTGGTGCGCTCGTCGCCCATGGTCCAGATCCCGTTGATGGTGATGCCGGGGTCGTCCATCGGGATGAGCATCAGGGTGATGCCCATGTGCTTGTTGTCCGGATCGGTGCGCACGCCGCACCAGTACCACTCGGCGAAGTGGGCCGAGGTGGTCCAGGTCTTCTGGCCGTTGAGAAGCCAACCCGCCCGGCCGTCCTCGGTGGTGTGCTTCACGCCCTTGAGTCGCATCGACGCCGCATCGGAGCCGGCGTTGGGCTCGGAGTAGCCGACGGCGAACTCGACGTCGTTCTCCAGGATCATCGGCAGGAACTTCTCCTTGAGGAAGTCCGAGCCGTGGGCGATCAGTGTCTTGCCGATGATGCCGACGCCCTTGCCGATCTGAGGGCCGCCCTTGCCGGCAAGCGCCTCGTTGAGGATGTACTCGTACACACCCTCGCCGTCGCTGCCGCCGTATTCCTCCGGCCAGGTGATGCCCAGCCAGCCCTTGTGGCCGAGCTCCTTCATGAAGGCCCGCCGCTCGGGCGTGTCGACGATCTGGGCCATGTTCTCCCGGGTGACGTCGAAGATGTCGATGGTGTCGTGGTCCGCGATGAAGGCGTCGACCTCCTGGCCTGAATGCCTTCTGCTCGTCGGAGAACTCGAAGTCCACTTGTCGGCTGCTCCCGTTGCGTGAGTGCTCCGCCAAATCTGACGGACCGTCAGATTCTGCCCGACGAGGCCCGGATTCGGCAAGAATCCCTCCATGCGCACCGTGATGCACCACACATTCGAGCACCCCGTCGCCAAGTGCTGGGAGATGTTCCACGACCCCGAGAGCCATGTCGCCAAGTTCGAGGGCATGGGTCACCACGGGGTCGAGGTGCTCGAACAGGAGGTGTCTGCGACCGAGCTGCGACTCGTGGTGACACGGGAGGTCGACGTCGACGGCATCCCCCGATTCGCCAAGAAGTTCGTTAAGCCCCGCAACACCGTGGTGTCGACCGACCATTGGGAGGACCGTGGCGACGGCACCTCACGGCGGAGCGTTCACCCTCGACACCCAGGGTGCGCCGGTCGAGATCAGCGGCACGACCGTCCTGGTAGCGGACGGCGAGCGCACCAAGTACGAGGTGAACGTCGAAATCGACGTACAGGTACCCCTGGTCGGCGGAAAGCTCGCCGACTTCTCCAAGGGCATCGTGGAGAAGCAGCTCACCGAGGAGTTCGCACTGGGCGACACCTGGCTGGCCGAGCACTGACGAGTTGGGTCAACTGGGGGGCTTGGCTCCGGTGAGGCCGGCGAACAGCAGCCGGGCCATGGCACGCTGCAGCTCCGAGGCCGTCGTGCCGTAGGCCTCGATGCCGTACTGGTGTCCCGACACGTGGGCGAGCATGGCCACCAGCACTGCTGACGTGGCGACCGGATCGAGGTCTCCGGGCAAGTTGCCCGCTGACTGCTGGGCCCGGGCCACGTCGGCCACCGACTCGGTGAAGCGATTGAGCAGCTGGGTCCGGATCTCGCGGAACTGCGGGTCGCCCTCGAGGGCGGCGAGGTCGATCACCGCCATGAGTGGACCATGGTCGACCCAGAAAGCCAGGAACGCCGCGGCGACGTCCTCGCAGGTCTCGTATGCGCGCGTCCGTATCCCAGTCGCCCTCGCAGGACCGGCCGCGTCAGACGCTCGCGCCCCTCCTCGACCAGATCGTCGGCGAGTGCCCTCAGCGCCGCCTCCGCATCGGGGAAGTACTGGTAGAAGGTGGCCGGAGAGGTGCCCGCCCCCCTGGCGATGTCGACGACCTTGAGATCGCGGTAGCTGGTGGAGGCCAGCATGGCGAGAGCCTGCTCCAACAGGCGGGTGCGGGTGGCCTGGCCCCGACGTCCGGGAACCCGACCGTCGACCGCGCGCGCCTCTCGATCAGCTGGTTTCTGACTGGTCGTCACATTCCGAGCGTACCCGCGGCTCAGAAGAGGCCGGCAACCAGGCGCACGAACAGGTACGTGCCACCGATGAGCGCGATCAGGAACAGGATCACGGCTGCGGTGATCAGCCACTGCGGACAGCACGAACACCTTGATCGCCGAGCGGCGGCTACCCGCCCGGTCAGCGAGGTCGCGCTCGATCAAACGCAGGTTGCGGGTGTTGGCCTTGTAGCCCAGGTCGAACACCGCGCCCAGGAACGGAACGGCGCCGACGATCGTGTCGATCCCGACGTGCACCATCATCAGCGTCAGCGTCGGCGAGCGAGACTCCGGCTGCGACACCTGCCAGCACCACCACCATCGATGCGACCAGCCCGGCGGCATCGCCGATTCCCGGGAACGAAGCTGACCAGCCCGTCCACACCGACCCGGCGGCCCGGGGCGACCGGGATCGACTCGTCCAGCAGCCAGGTGAGGCTACGCACCCAGTCGGGCACCGGCCGGGGTTCGGCTTGGGATTGCGTGGATGTCGACGATGTCGCGGGCCATGGTCGATAGCGCCGTCGTGCGGATGTCGCCGGCGAGAGAGGCGAGCTTTCTCTCGCTCGACCGGAAGGTCGCCGGATCCGTCCTGCCGACGCGACCGGCCGGGCGCTGGATGGTGCCCGAGATCCACGGGTCGTCGGCTCAAGCTCGGATCGACCACCCATCCAGTGTGGCGCAACTGCTCTGGTGCGAGGCTCCGAGCCCATGAGCGATCTCAGCAATACCGCACCCGCGTTCGTCGACGTGGCCCACCGCATCGTGTGGGCGTCCGTCGCGACCGTCGGCGACGCACCGTCCCGAGGTCCCGGGTGTTTCACCCGATCTGGGAGTGCCGGATCCGGCAGCCGGTGAAGCTCGCGGGTTGGATCGCGACGATGCAGACGCCGCTGAAGCTGGCGCACCTCGAGAACTCACCATGGGTCTCGGTCAACTACTGGTCAGCCGAGCAGGACACCTGCACCGCCGAGTGCCTCGCAACTGGCACACGGACTGCGCAGACGAGGGAACGGGTCTGGGACCTGTTCGCCAACGGTCCCGAGCCAGTGGGCTACAACCCCGCCATCATTCCCGGATGGGAATCCCCCGCGTCTCCGGGATTCTCCGTGATGCGACTCGACCCTGGCGACTTAGGCGTGTTCCCGGGCGGTCCTGCTCAGCGGCGACGGGCGACGTCCTCACTTGGTCGCGGAGCCGCGGCGAACTCGCGTGACCCGCTTCAGTACGGCGCAGGCCGCCGTCAGTAGCGCAGGCCCGGAGCCCGGGTCCGGAACACGTCGGTGGCCAGCTGCTGGCCGAGCTTGGTGGCGTCCCAGCGCTTGCCACCGTTGTTGATGGTCGGGCCGTCCTCCCAGCCCTTCATAAGGATGATGTTCTCGGCGACGGCCCGGATGATCTGACCGGTCACGTGGTCCGCCTCGTCGGAGGCCAGCCAGGCAACCAGCGGCGAAGACACCGCCGGGTCCATGCGGTTCCACTCGTCCTCGGGCGACGTCATCGGCCTCGATGACCTCGGGGGCGCCGGGCATGGTCCCGGTGATCCGGGTGGCAGCGGCCGGGCCGACGGCGTTGACCGTTACGCCCATCTTGTACATCTCCAGGCTGAGGGTCTGGGTGAGGCTGGCGATGGCGGCCTTCGCGGGGGCGTAGTTGGACTGGCCGAAGTTGCCGGTGAGTCCGGCTCCCGACACGGTGTTGATGATGCGCCCGCCGACCTTCTCGCCGGTGGCCTTGTTGAGTCTGGCGCCAGTGGAGCCCGGCGTACTTGCACGGCAACCAGGTGCCACGCAGGTGCACCTTGATGACTGCGTCGAAGTCCTCGACGGTCATGTTGAAGATCGAACCGTCGCGCACGATGCCGGCGTTGTTGACCAGGATGTCCAAGCGGCCGAACTCGGAGACGGCCTGGGCGACCATCTCCGTCGGCCTGGGTCGGATCGGAGACATCGGCGTAGTTGCCGATGGCTCTCCCACCGCGCCCCTTGATGATGTCCACCGTCAGATCCGCGTCGCGGCCGGTGCCTTCACCGGTCACCGATCCACCGAGATCGTTGACCACCACGTTGGCGCCGTGGCGGGCCAGCTCCATGGCGTGGCCCCGGCCGATCCCGTGGCCGGCGCCCGTGACGATCGCAACCTTGCCCTCGAGCATGCCCATGAAGTCTCCTCACCTGTGGCCCGACAACATCTGACGGGTCGTCAGATGTTAGGTGGCCGGACAGATGGGCTCCAATGCCCCGTCGAAGGACGCCTAGTCTCACTGCAATGGACGGATCCCGTCGAACGGCATGGACGGACCGGCCGGCCCGCTTCGTTGTCACGGTGTTCGTACTCGCCATCAGCGTGGGCACGATCCTGTTGTCCCTTCCGGTGTCCTCCCAGAGCGGCGAGGCCACCCATGTGTTGACCTCAGCCTTCACCGCGACCTCCGCTGTCTGTGTGACCGGACTGGCGGTCGTCGATACCGGCACCCACTGGAGCGGATTCGGCCAATTCGTGATCCTGGCCCTGATCGAGCTCGGTGGGCTCGGCTTCATGACCATCGCCTCCATCATCGTGCTCCTGGTGTCCAACCGCCTCGGACTCCGCCAGGCCATGGTGGCCAACGTCGAGCGGACCTCACCGAGCTTCGGCGAGGTCCGCTCGGATGCTCAAGCGCGTCGCGGTCATCACACTCACCGTGCAGGTCTCCCTGGCAGTCTGTGCTGACGATCCGCCTGGCCACGACTCACGGCGAGAGATGGGGATCCACGCGCTGTGGTCGGGCAGTGTTCCACTCCATATCGGCATTCAACAACGCCGGGTTCTCGCTGTCGGTCGACTCCCTCACATCCGTTCCGTTCCGACTGGCTGTTCATCGTGCCCGTCATGTTGGCCGATCGTCATCGGGGGCCTCGGCTTCCCGGTGCTCACGGACATCGACCGTCGCATCATCCACGCCGAGAGCCCCAAGCGCAGGCGATTGCGACAGCGATGGGACTCGCTCACTCTGCACTCCAAGCTCACGATTGCCACCACCGCCACTGCTGCTGTTCGGCGGCATGGCGGTCCTGGCGGATGCTCGAGTGGACGCAACCCCGACACACTCGGACCCGATGGGCACCCTCGAGAAGGTGCTCAACTCGGCGTTCACCTCGGTCACACCCCGGACCGCCGGCTTCAATACGGTGCCCATCGACTCCATGCACCCGGCGTCGCTCCTGATCACCACAGCCCTCATGTTCGTCGGTGCCGGCTCGGCGGGCACCAGTGGCGGGATCAAGGTCGGTACCTTCGCCATCCTGGCCCTGGTGATCTGGTCACAGTTGCGCGGCGAGCGTGACGTCACCGGTTTCAGGCGCACCGTGCCGTCGTCGACCCAGCGCCAGGCCATCACCGTGGCGCTGCTGGCCGTCGGTCTGGTAGTCGGCGGTGCGGCCGGACTGCTGCTGCTGTCGGGTGACCGGGAGTTCGGCCCGGCGCTGTTCGAGACCGTCTCGGCGTTCGGCACCGTCGGACTCTCGACGGGAGTCACCCCCACGCTGAGCGCCTGGGGTGAGATGATCCTGATGGCCCTGATGCTGATCGGACAGCGTAGGACCCATAACCCTGGGGGCAGCGCTCGTTCTGCGCCAACGCCCCACCGCATCGCGGGTACCCGAGGAGGCTCCCCTAATTGGCTAGGCAAGCACGCAAGGAGACCATCGTGGTAGTGGGACTGGGCCGGTTCGGCAGCTCCCTGGCCGAGGAGCTGTTCGAGCGAGGGTCACGAGGTGATGGGGATCGACAACGACCCCGAACTGGTGGGGGCTGCAGCGCCCTACCTGACAGTGGCCGAGGTGTGCGATGCCACCGACGAGGAAGCCATGGCCCAGCTGGGCGTGGGGCGAGGTCGACCACGCCGTGGTGGGGATCGGCGACTCCCTCCAGGCCTCGATCCTGGCCACCGCCACCCTGTTCGACCTCGGGGTGAACGACATCTGGGCCAAGGCCCTCACCGAACAGCACGAGCGCATCCTCGAGCGGGTCGGTGCCAAACACATCGTGTTTCCCGAGGGAGATGCCGGACGACGGGTCGCCCACCGCATCGGCGTCAAGCTCGAGGAGTACATCGAGCTCGACGAGCAGTTCGTGCTGGTCGAGATGACCGTGCCGGAGAAGTTCATCGGCTCCACGGTGATCGAAGCCGGTCTTCGTGACGATCACGGTGTGTCTGTCGTCTGCCACAAGCCTTCCGGCGGTGAGTTCTCGGTGACCACCGGCGACACGCCGTCTCGGAGAGGCAGATCTCGTCGTGGTGGCCGGGCCGGTCGACGCCGTCAACAAGTTCGCCAAGCTGGCCCGACCGCAGTCCTAGGGTGATCGCCATGGACTTGGGAATCGCGGGCAAACGAGCAGCGATAGCGGCCGGAAGTGCGGGACTCGGCTACGGCGTGGCCGCAGCGTTGGCCGCCGAGGGCGTCGACGTCGCCATCTGCGGTCGCGACGAGTCACGCCTCGCCGGGGCCGTCAGTTCGCTCGGCGACGTCGCCACCGGCGCGTGGCCCATTGGCCTGGTGGCCGACGTGAGCACCGAGGGTGGAGCCGTCGACTTCGTCGGCGCCGCAGCGGAGCAGCTCGGCGGCCCGATCGACATCCTCGTCTGCAACGGCGGCGGGCCACCCCCGGGGACGTTCGCCACCACCGAGGTCGAGGACTACCGCCGGGCACTGGAGTCCAACTGCCTGGCCTCGATCGCCATGTGCCGTGAGGCGGTGCCCGGCATGCAGCAGCGAGGTTGGGGACGTGTGCTCGCCATCACCTCGATCGGGGTACGCGAGCCCATCGGGTTCCTCGCCGCATCCAGCACGGCGCGCAGCTGCGCTCAGCTCCTTTCTCAAGGTCATGGCCACTGAGGTTGCTCCCGACGGCGTCACAGTCAACAACCTGCAGCCGGGTCTCCACGAGACCGATCGGGTGGCTTCGCTGGCAGGCGACCAGGCCCACCAGCTGCTCACGGACATCCCCGCCCGCACCTTCGGCGACTCCGCCGACTTCGGTGCCATGGCGGCCTTCCTGTGCTCGCAGCAGGCCCGATTCACCACAGGGGTCGGCCTTCACATCGATGGCGGCGCGTTCCGGGGACTGCAGTAGCCGGACAGCACGCACGCCCGCCCGCTCAGGGCGTGAGTGTCTTCATTCCCCGCCGGGCCCACCACGCCAGCAGGAGGCTTGAACCGGCGATGGCCACCAGCCCGGGCCAGATGTCGACCCAGGCGTTGTTGCCCACGAAACCGGCTCGGGAAAGGGTGAGGATCGGCGTGACCGGGTTGAACCGGGCCACCACCGGTAGCCAGCCCTCCATGAGGTCCAGCGGCACCGTGCCGATCGAGAGGAACAGGGCGATGAACAGCCCGATCTGCACCAGCCCGCCTGCGGACTGACGCTTGGCTCGGTACATCACTCCCATCCCCCACAGTCCACCCATCAGGGCCACTCCCCCTGCGGCAACGGCCAGCCAGACCACGGCCATGACTCCGCCGGGATAGGTCATCCCTCCGAGCGTGCCGATCACGAGGGTGATCACAAGTGGAATGGCGGTGCGCATCACCGACCAGGTCATCCCTGCCGCAGGCACCACCCACCGCTTCGCCGGCGAGAGCAGGAGCCGGTCGTAGAAGCCCTCTTCGAGATCCCGCCCCAGCGCGAATGCGGCGCCGAGTGCCCCGAACGCTGCCGTCTGCACGCACGCGTAGGGAACCATCCAGTTGTAGATGTTGTCGGTCGGATATCCCGGCATGTTCGTGAGGCCGGAGAAGGTCCCTGAGAACGCGACCGTGAAGAAGATCGGCATGACCACCAGCGGCACCAGGGCCACCGGGATGCGCTTCAGGTTCACGGCGCTGCGCCCGACCAGCGCATTCATCATGGGGATGGCGGGAACGCTCATACGCCACCGCTCTCGATGCGCCTGCGAATGCCGCTCACCGCAAACCACAAACCCAACACCGCCACGACCGCGGCGACCCCCAGGGAAGTGGCGGCTTCACTGAGGCTGAACCCGTAGAGCACCTGGTAGCGCATGCCGTCGACCATGAAGGTGAGCGGGTTGCAGCTCCGCGACGGTCTTGTACCAGCCCGTCATCAGCTCGGTCGGGAAGAAGCAGCTGGAAAGGAACAGGGTGATGAAGACCAGCGGGAAGAAGCCCTGAACCGCCTCTGCCTGACCGGTGCGTGCAGCCACTCCGGCTGCAAGGGCACCGAATCCCAGAGCCAGCACAACCGCAACGAGTACGAGGACGATCCGCCCGGGGATCCCACCCACGACATCGGCACCGAAGGGCCACAACAGCAGCTGGAAGACCACCGCCTGGGCCGCGGCGAAGGCCATGGCTCCACCGAGCCGGCCCATCAGGATCGACGGTCGGCTCACGGGCGAGGAGATCAGCCGGTCGAAGAAGCCGGTCTGGATATCCGTCGCCAGCTCCGCCCCCCCGTTGATCCCACCGAACATCACGCCCTGGATGATCGCCGCGGGCAGCAGGAACATCAGGAACGAGGTGTTCGGCGGAAAGCCCGGGGCATCTGCCACACGCGCCATCGCCGAAGCGTTCACCGCTACCAACAGCAATGGGAAGATGGTTCCGGGGATCCAGCTCGTCGGTTGCCGGGCGAAGCGGACCACGGCTCGCACCGACAGCGCCCAGGACTGCGCCAGCGCGACGCGGGCACTGGACGTCCCGCCGGCACGGGAGGACGTAGCCGTGGTCACAGGGCATCCTCGTTCGACGGTTCGGTCACCTCGGCCTCACCGGCGGAGCCCTCGAGGCGACGACCGGTCGCCTCCGCGAACACGTCGTCGAGGCTGGGGGCGTCGAGTTCCATGTGAATCACCTCGATGCCGGCGTCGTCCACCCGTCGGACCACGTCGGTCATGGCGGAGGCGCCGGCCTGCAGGCCGACCGACACCCGGCCCTTGCGGGAGGCCCTTTCCTCTCCGAATGCAAGGAGGATCTCCCGCGCCCTGTCCAGGTGTTCGGCGGCAACGTCCATACGCAGCGTCGGACACCCCACTGCCTCCTTGAGAGCAGCCGGCGTACCGTCGCGCACGATGCGGCCGTGATCGATGATCGCCACCCGGTGAGCGAGCTCATCCGCCTCCTCCAGGTACTGGGTGGTCAGGAACACCGTCGCTCCCAGTTCGGTGTTGAGCCTGCGCACCTCCTCCCACAGGTTGAGGCGGCTCATGGGGTCCAGTCCCGTGGTCGGTTCGTCCAGGAACAGCACCTTCGGCTCGTGCATCAGGGCCAGGGCCAGGTCCAGTCGGCGCCGCATGCCGCCCGAGTAGCCACCCACGAGCCGATCTGCGGCCTCGGTGAGCCCGACGCGGTCCAGTAGTCGCTCCGAACGTTCGTTGCCCTCCTTCTTGGAGATCCCATGGAGGACCGCCTGGAGACGAAGGAGTTCCCTACCCGTCATGAGGGGGTCGATGGCCGCATCCTGCAGCGCCACCCCGATGCTGGCCCGCACCTTCGCGGCCTCTTTCACGACGTCGAAGCCGGCCACCCATGCCTGCCCGGAACTGGGTCCGAGAAGTGTCACCAGCATGCGGACGACCGTCGACTTACCGGCACCGTTGGGGCCCAGGAATCCGAAGATCTCGCCCTCGGGAACCGCCAGATCGACGCCGTCCACAGCGATGATGTCGCCGAAGGACCGTCGGAGGTCCTCGGCGATGATGGGATCGGTCACTGGGCAACTCCCTGGTTCGCCTCGGCCGAGGAGACCGCCTGCCAGACGGTCTCGGGCGTGAGTGGCATGTCGATGTGGCGGATTCCCAGATGGGAGACGGCGTCGATGACCGCCGACTGCACTGCAGGGGTGGCACCGATGGTCCCGGATTCACCGATCCCCTTGGCGCCGAGTGGGTTCATGGGAGTCGGAGTGGCCACGTCCACCAGGTCCCAGTTGGGCAGGTCGGCGGCAGATGGGATCCCGTAGTCGGCGAGTGTTGCTGTGAGCGGGTTGCCGTCGGCATCGAAGCGAACGCCCTCGAACAGCGCCTGGGACACACCCTGGGCGATTCCGCCGTGACGCTGGCCCTCGGCCAGAAGTGGGTTGATGATCCGCCCGGCATCATCCGCAGCCACCAGGCGACGGAGCTCGACCATGCCGGTGTCGAGATCGACCTCGACCACCGCGACGTGACAGCCGTTGGGGAAGGTGAGGCCGTCGGTGCTGAATGTGTCGCCCACCGACAGCACCGAATCACCGGGGTCCGCAGCAGCCTGCTCGGCGCGTTCTGCGAGTTGCGTCCAGGAGACCGAGCGGGCCGGGGTGCCGGCCACATGAAAGGAAGCCGTGCTCGGATCGAGGACGATGTCGAATGCCGCGGCCTCGAGTTCGGAGGCCGCCAGCTCGCGAGCCGCCTCGAGCACACGGCCAGCTGCCGCGCGCACGGCCGACCCACCCATCTGAAGCGACCGGCTCCCCATGGTGCCCATGCCGCTCGGGACCCGGTCGGTGTCGCCGTGACCGACCGTGATCGACTCCATTCCCACGCCCAAGCGCTCGGAGACGATCATGGCTAGAGCTGTGTGCAGTCCCTGACCGTGGGGTGACGATCCGGTGAGAACCTCCACCGACAATCCACCGGCGGCATCGGGATCGGCACGCACGGCGACCTGCCCGAACTCAGTGGTCACCCCCGCCCCCGTGATCTCCACATAGGTGCACACCCCGATACCGGTCACAGTGCGCGACCCGGAGCGCAGACGCTCGCGCTGTTCGGATCGCAGACCTTCGTAATCCGCGGCTTCCAGGGCGGCATCGAGAGCGACCTCGTAGTCACCGCAGTCGTAGACAGCGCCTGCGGCGGTGGTCACCGGCTCGTCGAACGCCGGAATCAGGTTCATCCGTCGGACCTCCACCGGATCCTTGCCCAGTTGGGCCGCGAAGAGGTCGAGCGCCCGCTCGATGGTGACGGTGGCCTCGGGGCGGCCGGCCCCGCGGTACGCCTCGGTGGGCACTGCGTTGGTGACCGCGCACTCCGCCCGGCTCCGCACCCTGGCGATGTCGTACACCCCCACCGACATGAGGCGGGTGAAGTGCGGCAGAAAGGACCCCAGGAGTGGGTAGGCCCCGGAGTCCGCACGGATGTCGAGCTCATAGGCCAGCACCCGGCCGTCGCGGGTGCCGCCGATGGCCAGGTCGTGCAGGTGCCCCCGCCCCTGCGACTGGGCCTGGAGGTTCTCCGAACGGCTCTCCGACCAGACGACAGGACGACCCAGGCGGCGCGACACCCAACCGACCAGGACCTCCTCGGGGCTCGGATTGATCTTGGGGCCGAATCCGCCGCCAACATCGGGAGCGATGGCATGTACCTGGCTGAGATCGAGGCCGTGAGCCCGGGCGATCACGGCCTGGGCACCGTGAATGTTCTGCGAGGAGATCCACTGGGTCAGGCGATGCCCGTCGAACGCTGCCGCGCTCACGCGGCCCTCGAGGGACACGCCGGCGATGCGCTGATTGGCGACCTGCGCCCTCACCACCACCTCGCACCCTTCCCAGAACGGATCCCCGTCCGCAGCCCGGCCGCCACCACCCCAACCGTCGTCCATGAGGCTGTTGCGGTTGGTTCCCGAGGACGGGAACAACAGCACGTCGTCCGCGAATCCCGCCTCGATGCCGACCACGGCCGGGAGGGGCTCGATGTCGACCATCACCGCCTCGACAGCATCCTCGGCCGCGGCCGCGGTCTCGGCCACCACCACCGCCACGGGTTCACCCACGAATCGCACCCGGTCACCCGCCAGCCACCCACGGACCATCTCAGCGGGGGCACCCGCTCCCCCGGCCCGCGGTACCTCGAGATCCAGGTCCGATGCTGTGAACACCGCCACCACGCCCGGCTGGTCCAACGCCTCGGAGACATCGACCTCGCGCAGTTCACCGTGGGCGAAGTACGAGCGGACGAACGCCAGTCGTAGGGCCCCCTGCAGCGCGGGGTCAGGCAGGTCGTCAGTGAAGCGGCCCCGGCCAAGCAGCAGTTCAGGGTCCTCCATACGGCGGACCCTGGTCCCGAGCAGGCTCACGGGCTCTCCGTCATCGCCCCGGCAACTCTGTTGAAGGGCCATTGGTCGGGGAGAATCAGGCCCGCGGTGGAGGGAGGTAGGACCGTGTACGACTCCTCACCCTCGCGCACCAACCCCAGGTCGCGGCGGGCGATGCGCTCCAGTTCCGTCGGGTCGTCGATGCGATCCAGACGGCCTTGCAGCACCTCGTTGTCGGACTGCACGGCGTCCAGTTCGGCCTGGGCGGTCGAGATCTCGGCCCGCTGCGCCCACCATCCCTTCACCGGGGCGGCGAGGATGAGAATGGCCACGCCGACCAACCCCAGGCCCGTGAGTACGCGCCGCAGCACTGGGCTGACGTCGGGGAGTCGGCCGCGGAGTTCCATGGTTTCAGCGGGCTCCGCCGCGTGGAGCCAGAGCCGCTGGGCCGGGGTAGACCGCAGACTCACCGAGGGACTCCTCGATGCGCAGGAGCTGGTTGTACTTGGCCACCCGATCCGAACGGGCCGGTGCCCCGGTCTTGATCTGTCCACAGTTGGTGGCCACGGCCAGGTCTGCGATCGTGTCGTCCTCGGTCTCACCGGACCGGTGCGACATGACCGATGTGTAGCCGTTGCGCGTGGCCATCTCGACCGCTTCAAGTGTCTCGGTGAGGGTGCCGATCTGGTTGACCTTGACCAGAATCGAGTTGGCCACACCGTCGTCGATGCCCCGCGCCAGCCGCTCGCTGTTGGTCACGAAGAGGTCGTCGCCGACCAGCTGAACCTTGTCACCGAGCTTCTGCGTCAGAAGGTCCCAGCCGTCCCAGTCCTCCTCGGCCATGCCGTCCTCGACCGACACGATCGGATACCTCTCGCACAGGTCCACCAGGTAGTCGGCGAACTCGGCCGGGCTCAGGCTGCGTCCCTCACCGGCCAGCACGTACTGGCCATCGGAGTAGAACTCCGTGGACGCCACGTCCATGGCCAACGCGATCTCCTCGCCCGGGGTACGTCCTGCCTTCTCGATCGCCTCCACCAGGAGCGTGACCGCCTCCTCGTTGGAACCCAGGTTGGGAGCGAAGCCGCCCTCGTCGCCGATCGCGGTGGACAGACCCCTGTCGTGGAGAACGGACTTCAGCGTGTGGTAGCACTCGGCGCCCCACTGCAGGGACTCGCTGAACGAAGCCGCACCCACTGGCATGAACATGAACTCCTGCAGGTCCACATTGTTGTCGGCATGTTCGCCACCGTTGATCACATTCATCATCGGCACAGGGAGGACGCAGGCATTGGGGCCTCCTACATAGCGATACAGCGGTAGGTCGAGTTCGACCGACATCGCCTTCGCCAGCGCCAGTGACACTCCCAGGATCGCGTTGGCGCCCAGACGAGCCTTGTTGTCGGTCCCGTCGAGGGTGAGGAGCAGGCGGTCGAGATCTCGCTGGTCGACCGCATCGAAGCCGAGGACCGCATCGGCGATCTCGCCGTTGACGTGTTCGACCGCTCGGAGCACGCCCTTCCCCAGGTAACGACCAGCGTCACCGTCACGAAGCTCCACCGCCTCGAAGGCGCCGGTAGACGCACCCGAGGGCACCGCCGCACGACCGATGGCCCCCGAGTCGAGCTCGATCTCCACCTCGACGGTTGGATTGCCCCGGGAATCCAGGATCTCCCGGCCAATGATGCCTTGCACGATGCTCACGTCGAACCCTTCTCTGCGGCTGCGGACCGCGTTTAACGCTACTCCCGGCATCTTGCCAGCCCGCGCACGGGGTTCCAGAATCCAGCCATCCTGTCCGGAATCCCGCGGTCAGAGCTGTTGGCGGATGGCCTGGGCGTAGGCGAGCTGGCCTGCCGGTCGCAGATGCGTTCCGTCGGCCACGAACCAGTCCGGATGCTCGCTGGCCATCGTGTACCAGTCGACAAGCACCACGTTGTCGTGGCGGGCCGCGGCGGCCGCTGTGCGCTCGTTGGACACAGCCTCCCACGGGCGCTCCACCTTGGCGTTCACCAAGATCACCTTTCGGTCACCCAGGGCCTGGATCATCGACTCGATCCGATCCGCTTCGGGCACTCCGTTGTTGCCGATCTGGACGACGGCCGTGCCGGGCATGTTCCCCGACGTGGAGTACCACGAAGCTGCATCCGCCAGGTCACTGAACTGCCGTGAGACCTTGGCGTCCACGCGAATCCCCGGCATCACTGACTGCAGGGCTCCGGACGCCCCCAGCATCACGGAGTCGCCCACCGCTACCGCGTCGGTCGGGGTCGTGTTGGGTTCCGGTGCAGCGGTCGTGGTTGTTTCAGCCCCGGGAACCGGCAACGTCGTGGTGGCGTCGATCGTGTCCGGGTTGCCCTGGCTGATCTCGGCCCCGGTCAGACCCTCCAGGCCGATTGCCCCCGCAGCCTCGAGCTCCAGGCGTTCACGGTCCTCGCTGCTCGCTGCCGACACGAGCCCGACCCCCACCAGGAGCACGAAGGCGGCGAGGGTCCCTCCGCGGATGAACCACCGCTGCTGGATCTTGGCCCGCTCCTCCACCGAAGCCTCCCGCCAGCGGTCCAGACCTCGACTGAGCGAACCGTCGCGCACGGGCTGCTCGATGAACCGGTAGGACAGCTCGGCCGCGATGAGTGTGAGCCCGAGTCGAAGGAAGAACAGGGGCCACCCGGACAACGGAACGTCCAGTTCGGGTCGGGTGAAGATGAAGATCGGCCAATGCCAGAGATAGATCGAGTACGACCGCACCCCGATCCATACGAGCGGGGCGATCGAGAGCACCTTCGACAGCCGGGCCGAGGGGTGCACCAGAACCGCGATCAGCACGATGCAGACGATGTCCAGGAGGAGGAACCCACCGCGGTAGATGAACGGATCGAACTCGTTGACCCGGGTGAAGAACCACGCGAGCAGCAGCAGGGCCATCACACCGGCCGTGTCCAGAGCCGGACCTGCTCTGCTCGAGGCCTGCGCACGGGTACGCCAGGGGGTCCACACCAGAGCCAGGACCGCACCCAGCACCAGCCCCGACATCCTGGTGTCGGTGCCGTAGTAGACCCGGGAGGGATCCGTGAACGGTACGTACAACCATGCCATCCATGCCGCGGACGCCAAGGCGACCACCACCAGGACGTTTCGCGTCCCGTTGCGACCGGCGCGCGTCAACAAGAAGATGAACAGGGCTGGGAAGACTATGTAGAACTGTTCCTCGATCGCGAGCGACCACAGATGACGAAGCACCGGCGGTCGACCCGCCTGGGCGAAGTACGACTCGTCGAGGAAGATCTGCCACCAGTTGCTGACGTAGAAAAGTGCCGCAAGGACGTCGCCACCGAGTCGGCCTGCAGCGTCCTTGTAGAACAGCAGCGTGATGGCCGGCACGACGAGCAGGAGCACGTAGAGCGCAGGCAGGAGGCGCCTGGCGCGCCGGGTCCAGAATCCCCGGAGCGAAACCGCTCCGTTGTGGTGGCGCTCCTCGATGAGCAGCGCTGTGATCAGGAATCCCGACACCACGAAGAAGACCTCGACCCCGAGGAACCCGCCCGGGATCCAGAACAGGTCCATGTGATACAGCAGGACCGCCATGACCGAGATCGCGCGAAGGCCGTCGAGCGACGGCTGGTACCCCAGCTTCCGGTGGGAGCGCGCGGCGACTGTCTCGGACACTGATCACATTGTGGTCAAAGGATCGGTACCGTGTAGGTATCCCTTCACCACCGACCGGCATCGGGGTGAAAGTGTCCCCCTGCGGCCCTATCCGGCTTCGGAATGCGTTACCGCTTCCTCGCCCATCCACTCGCGCAGGGTGTTCTTCAGCTTGGTCTGCTGGATGAATATGTCGTGCTCCGGGGATCCGTCAGCGGACTCCGGGGACTTCCAGTAGAAGCTCAACCATTCCTGGTTCCCGGTCTGGCCCGCACGCTGGGCCAGGTCGAGGAAGAGAGCCAGGTCGAGGACGATCGGAGCAGCCAGGATCGAGTCCCGACACAGGAAGTCGACCTTGATCTGCATGGGATATCCCATCCATCCGAAGATGTCGATGGCGTCCCATCCCTCCTTGTTGTCACCACGGGGCGGGTAGTAATTGATCCTCACGACGTGGTCGATGTTTCCGTACAGCTCGGGGTACACGTCCGGCTGCAGGATGGTGTCCAGGACGCCGAGCTTCGAGACCTCCTTGGTCTTGAAGTTCTCCGGGTCGTCCAGTACCTCACCATCACGATTGCCGAGGATGTTGGTGGAGTACCAACCTCGCATCCCCAGCATCCGGGACTTGAAGCCGGGAGCCAGGATCGTCTTCATCAGGGTCTGACCCGTCTTGAAGTCCTTGCCCGTGGTGACCACGCCGTGGCGTTCGGCCAGCTCCGCCATGCACGGCAGGTCGGTCGACAGGTTCGGCGCACCGTTGGCGAACGGAACTCCCGACACCAACGCCGCGTACGCATAGAGCTGGCTCGGTGAGATGTTCTCATCGTCGTCGCGCATGCCCTGTTCGAAGGACTCGACCGAATCATGGACCGCTGTGGGCTCCTGGTAGGCCTCGGTGGACCCACACCACACCATCACCAGACGATCACAGCCGTTCTCGGTACGGAACCGCTCGATATCGTCCACGATCTGCGAGGCAAGGTCGAACTTGTTCTCCCCGGTCTTGACCCGCACCCCGTCGAGTCGCTTCACCCATCGCTGATCGAACGCCGCCGGCATGGCCACGACCCCTTCCAGGTCCGCAGAGATCGGGGCGAGGTCCTTCTCCTCGAGCACGCCAGCGGTCCGGGCGGCCTCGAGGGCATTGGGCGAGATCGGGTCCCAACCCCCGAACACCAGGTCGTCGAGCTCAGCGAGCGACACGAACTCACGAATGAGTGGGTTGCGGCCCTCGGCCCTACGGCCGAGGCGGATGTGCGCCATCTGGGTGAGCGAACCGATGGGAGCGGCCAGGCCGCGCCGGGCTGCGATCACTCCCGCATAGGCGGTGGACGCCACGGCCCCCATTCCTGGCGTGAGGATTCCGAGGCGGCCGGACGCGGGCGCGATGTCGAGAGGATCTGGCATGCGGGCAGACTATTGCTCCGCGACCCGAAGGGTCTCCTCGGTCTCCAGAAGCTCACGACGGAGCGCGTCCTCGGGATCCACGCCGTCCGCCATCGCAGCCAACGCCGCCGCCAGGATCGAGGCCCCGTGATCGGCACCGGCCGGGACCGGGAAGTCCAGACCCAGCGCCTCTGCCTTCTTCACGAGCGCCATGACGCGCACGAGCGACGGAAGCGATCGGGGTATGCCGTCGAATGCGGACTCCCGACCATGTTCGACCTGTTTGGAGCGTTCCCACTCTGCGGTCAGGTCCTCCAACCGTGGGGCCTCACCGGAGCCGGGATACCGATGGCGTGCCAGCAACTTGGCTTGGATCGCCCCGATTACATCGCCGAGATCGAACCAGCCGGCCGTGTTGGCCAGCGATGCGTGGAACACGACCTGATAGAGCAGGTCGCCCAGCTCCGCTGCGAGTTCGCTCGCACCCTCGCCGCTGGCCGCGTCGTAGACGTCGATTGCCTCGAGCACCTCATAGGACTCCTCCAGCAGATAGCGCCGCAGAGTCTCGTGGGTCTGGACCGACTTCCACGGATCCTGGTTCCGGAGGCGATCGACCAACACGATCAGCTCGTCCAGACCCCCTCCTGGGCCCGCCGGTAACTGAGGTATCCAGAGCGAGGTCAGGTGGTCGGCCTCGACCGTGCGGTCGATGTCGGCCCACGCGACCTCGAGGACCTGTTCGTCGGGCAGACCCAGCCGCTTCAGCAGGACCGCCGGGGCATCGGGAGGCAGTTCCACGGCCAGCTTGATGTCTGACAGTATGAACCGTGAGTCGCACTGGGCCACCAGTGCCGCCCCCCCGGCGCCGTGCAGGCATTCGGCGAAGCGATGACCGTCCACGAGCCGAGCGCCGACTTCCAGCGGGTCGACCCCAAGGCGGATCCACGCCAGGTCGACGAACGACAGCGCCGGGTGCAGGACGACTTCGAGGTCGTAATCGGCCTGTGACGTCAGAAGGTCCACCGTGGACTCCGCCACCGACGGGGAGCCGGGAACGGCGTAGGCCACTCGCCCGTGCAGACGGGCCTCGGTCACCAGAGAACGAACGATCGCCGGGTAGAGCTCCTCGAAGGTGTCGATGCTCTCGTACAGCTCGTCGAAGGACTTCCCCTCGCCGACTACCTCGACCGCAGGATGGCGGGTGGTACGCAGGAAACGGTGGGGCGTCGCCTCCCATATCGCCAGGGAACCTGCACTCAGCAGGTCGGCTCCCCCGGGACCGAGGCCGATGACATCGATCCGGGCCATGGCTTCGGCCCGATCAGGGCGCGGCGACCGCGCCCGGAAGTGGTGCAACCTCGGGTGCCTGCGGGCGCTGGACCCTGGCCACCAAAGCATTCTGACCACTCTGCGAGGACGCCGACTCCAACCCCATGCCGTCACCGTAGCGAGGGTTCACCTCGGCGAACCGAGCCAGGCGGACCGCCAGCATTGACTGCGACACCTCGGCCTCGAGCTCCTCGAGTGCGGACTCCAGGTCCACGGTCTCGGTGGACTCGATCTCGAAGAACACCGCCAGAGGCGGCCCGTCGGCCTGTTCCACCTCGATCGGTCCTATCAGGCGACCTGTGGCCGCCGACTCCACCTCGGCCGCCAGCTGCGGTGGCAGACCTGCGAGATCGGCGGCGGTGGAACAGGCCTGTGCAGAATCGAGAGCCACCTGCGCCTGGGGTACGACCTCGGGAAGCCGTGCCAGCTCAATTCCCTCGTCGAGGGCCATCTCCATGGCGTCACCGTCGGATGCGAGGGCAGCAACCATGGTGAGGCAGGTCCTGTCCCACCGGCCGCTCGCCTCCGTCGCCTCATAGACGAACTCGAGGTCGGCGCGTGTAGGCGACCCCACATCGGCGCCCGCTTGGGCCAGGAGTTGATCGGCGACCACGAACTCGGCCAGCACTGCCCGTGCCTCGTCGCTGAGGTCCTCGAGTGCGTAGCTGTAACCCTGTTCCTGAAGTCCCTGAATGGTCGTGGCCAGCTGGGTCTCGTCGGGCCGGACGTCCAGCCCCTGGTCGTGGGCAGCAGCGACCAGCGCCTCGCCCTCCAACAGGAAATCGAGCACCGTGCGAGCGGTGGCGGAGTCGACCACCGATGTGGTCTCACCGACCTGGAAGCCGAACAACTCGGCGAAGGCCGCGTCGCCGGAGAGTGCATCCACGGTCGCGGTCGGGATCTCGCTGCCCTGATAGGTGGCGGCGATGTCGTCGGCAGCCACGCCGCAGGACACACCGACCAGCGCGAGGGTCGCCGCAACGGCTGTCAGGGAACGGCCCAGGACGGTGTTCATGGCTGCGATGTTACGTCGCGGTCGACGGTTCGGGCACAAGCTGACCCAGGGCCTCGACCAGGACCTCGGCCGGACCGGGTCCCGCCGCCAGGGGCAGCTGCAACTCGTTCAGCGCCTCTTTGTAGACCGCCCCCCTGTAGAGCCGCTCCAGACGCATCTGCTTGGACTGGGGAAGCTCGATGGGCGAGATCCTGGCAATGAGACCGCCACCCGACAGGGTCGGGGCCTTCGACACCGACACATCGGTCACGCCCGTGCGCACACACTCGGCCCGGACCCGGGCCACCGACAGCAGGTTGGCAGCCGGTTCGGGCACCGGCCCGAAACGGTCGACCCACTCGGCCTCGATCTCGTCCACCTCTGCCCTGGAGCGCACGGATGCGAGTCGGCGGTAGGCATCCAGTCGCAGGTCGTCGCGCTCGACATAGGCCGCCGGCAGGTGGGCTGCGACAGGCAACTCGACGGTGATCTCCGGCGGCGGCTCCGGCTTCGTCTCGCCATTGAGTTCGGAGATCGCCTCGTTGACCATCTGCATGTACAGGTCGTATCCCACGGCCGCCACATGACCCGTTTGACCGGTCCCCAGCAGATTGCCGGCGCCGCGGATCTCCAGGTCGCGCATGGCGATACGGAAACCCGATCCGAGTTCCGTTGTCTCACCGATCGTCTTGAGTCGTTCGTATGCCTCCTCGGAGAGCTGCCGGTCCTGGGGGAAGAACAAGTAGGCGTAGGCCCGCTGGCCGGCACGTCCGACCCGGCCGCGGAGCTGGTGGAGCTGGCCGAGGCCGAGCAGGTCGGCGCGCTCGACCACGAGGGTGTTCACCGATGGCATGTCGATTCCGGACTCGATGATCGTGGTGCACACCAGCACGTCGTAGGCGCCCTCCCAGAAGTCCACGACGACCCGTTCGAGCGTGCCTTCGTCCATCTGGCCGTGCGCGACCGCCACTCGTGCCTCGGGTACCAGTTCGCGGATTCGCTCCGCACGGTGTTCGATGTCACGCACTCGGTTGTGCACGTAGAACACCTGCCCTTCGCGCAGAAGTTCTCTGCGCAGCGACTCCGACACCGCGAGGTCGTCGTACTCCCCCACGTAGGTGAGGATCGGCTGGCGCGCTGCCGGCGGCGTGTTGAGCAGCGAGAGATCGCGGATCCCCGTGAGACTCATCTCCAAGGTGCGCGGAATCGGCGTGGCCGTCAACGTCAGTACGTCTACGTCGGTACGCAGGGCCTTCATTGCCTCCTTGTGGGACACGCCGAAACGCTGCTCCTCGTCGACCACCAGCAGACCCAGCCGCTTGAACGAAACGTCGGCGGACAGCAACCGGTGCGTACCCACCACAACGTCCACCTCACCGGCGGCCAGCCCGTCCATGACCTTGCGTACCTGGGCATTGGTGAGGAACCGGGACAGCACCTCGACCCGTATCGGGAACCCAGAGAAGCGGTCCGTGAAGGTCTGGAAATGCTGTTGGGCCAACAGCGTCGTGGGCACGAGGATTGCCACCTGGTGCCCGGCCTGGACAGCCTTGAACGCGGCCCTCACAGCCACCTCGGTCTTGCCGAAGCCGACGTCGCCGCAGATCAGGCGGTCCATCGGGGTCTCGGCCTCCATGTCGGCCTTGACATCCGCTATGGCACTGAGCTGGTCGGGCGTCTCCTGGAACTCGAATGAGGCCTCCATGTCCCGCTGCCAGGGCGTGTCCTCTCCGTAGGCATATCCGGAGCTGTTGAGGCGCTGTTGGTACAGCACCACCAATTCCTGCGCGATCTCCGCGACTGCGGAGCGCACCTTGGCCTTGGTCCTGGCGAAGTCGGAGCCACCCATCTTGTTGAGCGCGGGAGTTTCCCCGCCCGAGTAGAGCCGGATCGAGTCGATCTGGTCCGATGGCACGTACAGGCGATCGTCGCCCTTGTACTCCAGGAGCAGGTAGTCACGCTCGGCGCCGTGCATCGAGCGCGTCACCATGCCGGCGAACCGGGCCACGCCGTGGTGTTGATGCACCACGTGGTCGCCGACCCCCAGGTCCTCGAAGAACTGCTGTGCGTCTCTGCGCGGCGCTTTGATGGCACGGTGGGTGCGGCGACGTCCCGTCAGGTCCGCCTCGGCCAGCAGCGCCAATTTCACATCGGGAAGCACACAGCCGCGGTCCAGCGCGGAGATCACTATCGATCCTCCGGGCGAAACCAACTCCGGGTCCGCCGCATCGAGCACGGGAAAGTCCAGACCTTGGGCGGTCAGCGCACGGGAAATGCGTTCGGCCGCTCCGGGACCGTCGGCGCAGACCACGACCGCATAGTGGTCGGCGACGAGACGGTTCACCTCCGCCAGCACCGCATCGGCGTTGCCCACCGCTGTCGGCCATGCATTCGCGCCCACCGAAGCCATCGATGGGGAGTCGGCCACCGCACTGAAGGTCCAGTGGGCGGCATCCGTGTGGGCCAGCAACCGGTCGAATCCCACATGCAGACGGGGCAGTTCCACACCTTCGACGATTTCCCAGGTCCGTGACAGGGACTCGGCCAGGCTGACCTCCTCGGCAGCAATGTCAGCGGCCCGGTCGCGCAACCGACGGGGATCGAGCGATACCACCAGGGCGTCGTCGCCGATCAGGTCGTACAGGACATGTTCCTCCTCGGCCAGCCAGGCCAACCAGGCCTCCATGCCATCGAAGGTCTCGCCATCGGCGATCCGTTGCCATTGCTCGCGGCCCCACGGAGCGCTTGCCAGGAGCGCCTCGGCAGCATCGCGTACCGCCGGAGTACCGAGCAGTTCGCGTGCAGGAAACACCCGGAGTTGTTTCACCGACTCCGTGGACCGCTGGTCGGCGACGGAGAACTCGGTGAGCCGGTCCACCTCGTCGCCCCAGAGGTCGATACGCACCGGATGATCGGCGGTCGCGGGGAACACATCCACGATCGATCCGCGCACCGCCACCTCACCCCGGTGCTCTACCTGGTACTCGCGGCGGTACCCGCCCGCGACCAGCGACGCCACGAGCTCCTCGGAGTCGACGACATCACCGGGTGCGAGCACCACGGGCTCGGTGTCCTCCACGTGCGGACCCAGCCGCTGCACCAATGCCCGTGCGGGAGCCACCACCACCGACAGCGACTCGTCGCCGGTACGCAATCGCCACAGGACCTCCACACGACGTCCCATGGTCTCCACCCCCGGGGACACGCGCTCGAAGGGAAGGGTCTCCCATGCCGGGAACAGCTCCACGGCATCCGCGGGCAGGAACTCGGCCAGATCCTCGGCAAGCCGTTCGGCCTCCGACGCCAACGGCACTGCCACTATCAAGGGCCTACGCCGGACCAGGTCCACCAGGCCGGCAATGGTCGCGGCCCGAGCGGCCTCGGGGACGGCGATGGACGCCGAACTGCGACCGATGACGTCCCCGAATGCCGGCTCGTCCCGCAGCAGCTTCAGCAGGGGGGCGAGAGCGGGCCGGGCGGCAGCATCTGACTCGGGTGGCACCGCCCGAAGGTAGCGCCGCGACGGCAGTACGCGAACTTCGCGTGGCGTATCGAGGGACCGACGCCTGACAGGCTGTATCGGTGGCAGCCCTCCTCGCGATCCTCTCGTCGGTCGTTTTCGGGGTCGCGGACTTTCTCGGAGGCATGGCCTCACGACGCATTCCCGCGGCACTGGCCTCGGCCGTCGCCATCTTCTTGGGCCTGCTCCTGCTCACGGGCATGGCTCTGCTCACTGGTGGATCGCCAACAACGCGCGACATGGTGCTCGGGATGCTCACAGGCGTCATTGCCGCTGCTGCGATCAGCGCCTTCTACTTCGGTCTCAGCATTGGCTCCATGAGTGTGGTCGCCCCCACCTCCGCAGTGACATCCGCGATCGTGCCGGTGCTCGCAGGTGTCGGGTTGGGCGAGGCGCCGGGGTTGGTCACATGGCTCGGCGTGTTGGTCGCGATACCGGCGATCCTGTTGATCTCGAGGGAGGGAACGGCCGAGCCCGACGCCCAGACCGCCGAACCGCTCGAGGAACGGACCACGCCCGACCAGGCCCGGCTGGGGCTGTTGACGGGACTCGGCGCGGGGTTCGGGTTCGGACTGTTCGTGGTGGTCATAACCAGAACCTCATCCGAATCCGGTCTCTGGCCACTGGTCGGATCGCGGGCAGTTGCATCGGCACTGATGGTTGTTGCCGTGCTCGTCACGGGCGTCGTTGGTTCGGAGGTCCGCAATTCTCCCGATCTGCGCGCCGGCATCCTGCTGGCGCTCGGAGCGGGGGCGCTCGACAGTGGGTCCAACATCCTTGTACTCGAGGCCGGGCGACGTGGTCTGATTGTGATCGTGGGCGTGATCACCGCTCTCTATCCGGCATCGACGATCATGCTTGCCAGGATCGTGCTCCACGAACGTCTCCAGCGACGCCAGCTCTGCGGGTTGGGGATGGCGGTTGTAGCGGTGTTGTTGATCGCCCTGTGACTAGCCGCGGGTGTTGAACTCCTGCATCGCCGCCTCGACGCCGACCGCGGCGACAGCCTCAATTGCATCGGCCGCCCGCTGCACCGAGCCCTCGAGGATCTCCTTGTCCCCACCGGACACCTTGGACAGGACCCAGTTGGCACCTTGATCCGACCCGCCGGGTGGTTTCCCGACCCCGATCCGGATTCGAGCGAAGTCCGCTCTGCCCAGGTGCTGGTCGATACTGCGCAACCCGTTGTGACCCGCGAGCCCACCACCGGACTTGACCTTCAGCACCCCGGGATCGAGGTCGAGTTCGTCATGCACGATCAGCAGGCGGTCCCAGGAGTCCACCTCGTGGCGACGCAACAGCTGGGACACGGCGCGCCCCGAATCGTTCATGTAGGTGGAGGGAACCGCCAGGTTCAACCGAACGTCGCCCAGACGGATGCTGCCCACCGCGGCGGACACCTTGGGATCGTTGCGGAGACGGGCATCGTTGCGAGCGGCCACTACACCAACAGCGTCGGCACCCACATTGTGACGGGTTCCCGAGTAGCGATCGCCGGGATTCCCTAGCCCGACGACCAGGAGGTCGCCGAGCGATGTCACTCGTCGGAGCCGGAGTCCTCGGCGCCTTCGCCCTCGGCACCCTCGGCACCCTCGGCGCCTTCGCCCTCTTCGCCCTCTTCGCCCTCGAGGACCTCGTCATCCTCGACAAGGGCTGCACGCGTCAACTCGGCGCTCACGATGACCTGATCGGCCGGGGTCACGATGTCTACCTCGGGCGGGAGGTCCAGGTCGGCGACGGTGATGGTCTTGTCCATGGTCATCTCGGAGATGTCGACAAGGATGGTCTCGGGAATGTCGGTGGGCTTCACACTCACGACCAGCGTGGTGAGTCGCAGCTCGGCGATGCCCTCCTCCTGGGTGACCAGTTCGGCCTCGCCGACGGTGTGGATCGGCACCTCGACGTCGATGCGTGCATCGGGGTCGACCCGGAGGAAATCGATGTGGGTGACCTCGCGGCGCACCGGGTGTCGCTGGATCTCCTTGACCACCGCCATTTCCTGCTTGCCCTCCAACTCGAGATCGAGCAGGGCATTGAGACCGGCGTCGGTGGTCAGGGCCACACGTAGCTCACGGCGGCCGACAGAGACGGCAACCGGCTCGGTTCCGAGGCCGTAGACGACTCCAGGCACCGAGTTCTCGGCCAGCAGGCGACGCGACGCGCGCGAGCCCTGCTCGCGACCGGGTTGGACGGATAGCTTCACGTCAGGCATGACGAACTCCAGAGAATCGGACTGATGGCTCGGCGGCGAACTGTCCGCCCCGGGCCGAACGAAGAGTGTACAGAGCCTGACGGTCCGAGCCCAAGGCCGGCCGGTCCGGGCTCGATTCGGTCAGCTCTGGTTGTGCCCGTCGAAGATCCGTGAGACCGAGGTGTCCTCGAACACGGCATCGATGGCATCGGCGATGATTCCGGCAGCCGAGAGCACCTCGATCTTGTCGATCCTCTTCTCTGGCGGCAGAGGCAGTGTGTTGGTGATCACGACCTTGTCCAGCCGGGAGTTCTTCAGGCGGTCGATGGCCGGACCGGAGAACACACCGTGGGTGGCTGCGCAACACACCGAGGCGGCCCCCCGCTCCATCAGCTGTTCGGCTGCGGCAACAATCGTCCCCGCGGTGTCGATCATGTCGTCGATGAGCACGCAGGGTCGTCCCTCGACCTCGCCCACCACGTCCTTGGCCTCCACGCTGTTCTTCTCGCCCCGGACCCTGCGCTTGTGCACGATGGCGAGATCAGCGCCGAGCTGGTTGGCGTAACGCTCCGCCACTTTCACCCGGCCGGCGTCGGGCGACACCACCACGAGGTCTTCCCCGAGGTTGCCCTGCATCCAGTTCACCAGGACCGGCATGGCTGTGAGATGGTCCACGGGCCCTTCGAAGAACCCCTGTATCTGCCCCGAGTGGAGGTCCACCGAGATGATGCGCTTGGCGCCCGCCGCCTCGAACATGTCTGCGACGAGTTTGGCCGTGATCGGCTCACGTCCCTCGGCCTTGCGATCCTGGCGGCCGTACCCGTAGAAGGGCGCCACCACGCTGATCCGCTTGGCGCTGGCGCGCTTGGCGGCATCGACCATGATCAGCTGCTCCATGATGGCGTCGTTGACCGACAACTCAGATGTCGAGCAATGGCTCTGGAATATGAAGACGTCCGCACCGCGGATGGACTCGCCAAATCGGCAGTGCAACTCGCCGTTCGCGAACTCGGCGATGGTCACCGGATCCAACTGGGTACCCAGAGCGGCTGCGACCTCCTCGGCCAGACCATGATTGGCCCTGCCTGCGACCAGTACAAGTCGCTTCTTGGTCACCAGCTCCACGATGTCTCCGATCCCCGACGGCCGTGCGACCCAGTCCCGTATGACTCAGCCTGGTGAAGGAGTGTAGAAGGCACCTGTCACGGTGTCAGATGCCACCTCGACTCCGGGGCCGAGGTGGGCGAATGGCCCGACCTGGCACCGATCTCCGATCCGGGCGGAGTCGGCCACCGCCTGCGACAGCACGCAGTCGTCTCCGACCACGGTATCCACGAGCCGACATCCCGGCCCCACCTCGGTGCCGTCGCCGACGCGCGTGTCGCCCTGGAGGATGACGCCGGGGAACAGCGTGACGTCGCGGCCGAGCTCCACAGTCGTATCGACGTAGGTGGCAGTGGGATCAACCATCGTGACCCCGGCGGCCAGCAGGGCCGAGTTGGTACGCCTGCGCAGCTCACCCTCGGCCTGGGCGAGTTGGAGCCTGTCGTTCACGCCCTGGGTCTCGGTCGGATCTGCGGCCACCAGGGCCTCCACCCGGTGGCCGGCCGCCACCAGAACCGACACCACATCGGTGAGGTAGTACTCGCCCTGGCTGTTGTCGGGCTCGATACGACGCAGTGCGGGTGCCAGCAGGCTCCGACGGAAGCAGTAGATGCTCGTGTTGACCTCATCGGTGGCCAGCTCGTCTTCGGTGGCGTCACGGTGCTCGACGATCCTCTGCACGCGGCCGTCCTCCACGCGCAGGACGCGCCCATAGCCGGTGGGATCGTCGACAATCGCCGTCAGTAGCGTGGCTGCTGCACCAGTCTCGCGGTGTCGCGCCACCAGGGCACCCATCGTGTCGCCGCGCAGGAGCGGCGTATCGCCCGGCATGACGAGGACATCGCCCTCGTCATCGTCGTCCTCGAGTCCCACCAAACCCACCATGGTGGCGTCGCCCGTGCCTCGTTGGACACGCTGCTCCACGAACTCGAGATGCAGGTCATGGTGCTCCTCCTGCATCTTCTTGGTAACCCACTCCGCCTTGTGACCCACGACGATCACCGCCCGTGAGACGGCCAGACAATCGAGGGACCCCAGTACGTAGGTCAGCATCGGCCTGCCACAGAGCCGGTGCAACGGCTTCGGCCTTTCGGAACGCATGCGACTGCCCTGGCCCGCGGCAAGTACAACCGCGGCCAGGTTGGGGACGGAATTCGGGTCGGACATGCTCTCGGGGCAGGGATCGAACCTGCAACCTCCTGATCCAAAGTCAGGCGTTCTGCCGATTGAACTACCCGAGATCGGGCGGTCAGGCCACCGTATCGTGGCCGGGGGGGAGGAGGAAGAAGTTGTGCTTGGTGTGTTGACCCTCGACGTGGGGCACCACCTTGTCTCCGTCGAGAACGGCGACCGAGTAGCCGAGCTCATCGAAGAACTCGAGACACGCGCGGCGGTTGTCGCTCATGCCCAGCTCCGTGTAGATGATCGGGTGCCAGCGGCCGATCAGTTCGCGCCCGCCGCGGAAGACGTACTGCTCGAAGTCCTCGACGTCGATCTTGATCCCTGCGATGGGCACATCGCGAAGCTCCTCGAGGTCGTCGAGCCGACGCTGGGGCACCGTGTATCGCTCGCCGCCCTCTGGGTCCCCCTCCCCGCCCGTGACGACCCGGCTCAGTCCCTGCATCCGCACGGCGTCCTCGACCGGCATCACCATCTCCAGCTCGCCGTCGTCCTCCCCCAGCGCCATCTGGTGCAGGGTGACGTTGCCCAGCTTGTAGTGGGACACGATCCGACCCAGCGCGGCGTAGTTCTCCGGTACCGGCTCGAACGCATGGACGTGACCCCCGGTGACCCTGCGCGCCAGGTGGACCGTCATGATCCCGACATTGGCCCCGATGTCCAGCACCACCCCGTCGCGGGGCAGCATCTGCGCGAAGTGGATCACGTCGCCCTCGGCAGGATCACGGTGCAGGGTCGCGATCTTGAATCGCGAGAAGACGTAGAGGTAGCGGTCGAAGCCAAGTAGACGCTGCAACGCACTCTGGATCAGGCGTTCCACAGCTGCGTCCTTCGCGGTGTCATCTCAATCTCCAGGATCTGCCTCATGCGTCCTCCAGGATCTGGGCGAGGTGCTTGCCTACGGCACTCCAGCTGAACCGGTCCCGCACCATTGCCAGGGCGGCGTCGGCCATCTTCTCGCGGCGAGTCGACGACGACAGAAGCTCCAGTGTGCATCGTGCGAACTGAGCTGGCGACTCGGCAACAAGCAACTCCTCGCCGGCCCGGGCACCGATCGCGTTGTTGACGAGGTCGGTGGTCACGCAGGGCACCCCGATCGCCATCGCCTCGAGGATCTTGTTCTGCTGCCCGGCACCGATGAACAGAGGGGCGACCATGACCGTGGCCCGCCGGTAGGCGCTGCGGATGTCGGCCAACCATCCGCTCACCTCGACGTGGGGGCCCGCCAGTCGCATCACCGCCCACGATGGCCGGGCGCCCGCGAGGAGCAGTCGGGCACCGGGTAGCTCGACACGCACGAGCGGCATGACCTCCTCGGCCAGGAACCGGGCTGCGCGCACGTTGGGCGGGTACCCCATGTTGCCGACGAACGCCACATGCACAGGATCCCCCGCCTCAGTGCCACCGGGGCAGAAGTAGCTCGTGTCCACTCCGTTGGGAAGGACGTGTACCGCATCGGGGTCCGGGACCTCCAGTGCGAGACGGTCCTGTTCGGAGATCACCACGGTGGCGTCGAAGAGTTCAGCTGCAGCGGCCTCGGCACGCCCGATTCGGTCGGCCTCGAAGGAGAAGGCTTGACGCAGGCCCGGGCGGTGCTGGGCGGCCCGTCGGCGCATGGCCGCGGCGAATGCATCCTGGTAGTCCATGACGGAGGGTACATCCACTCCCTCGGCCGCCCAGGCGGTGCGAAGCAGCTGACAGTAGAGACGATCGGGCGCCTCGGAATCGATCAGACGCCGGACCTCCGCCATCACCGCGGGCGACCGGAAGTACCCGACCTGCAAAGGCACACCCACCAGGGCGCCCCGTCCCGTGGAAGCGAGGGTTGCGATCCGCGACCGCTCGACCACGTGGGTCGTGAACCCGAGGCCATCGACGATCGCACGGTCCTCAACCGGCACGGGGCCTTCGGACAGCGCGATCAGTGTCACGTCGTGATGCCGCGCCAGTTCCCTCAGCTGGTGCTGGGCACGCAGCTTGTCGCCCCTCTCTATGGGGTGGGGGAACCGTGAGGTGACCGCAACGATCTTCACCGCCTGGAATGTACAAGCGCCACCGGGCGGCTACACAGCCGCGGGCGGGTCCTCAACGACGCTTGCCGAGGAGCGTCGGGAAAGTCCTGATGGCGATGATCAGATCTCGCCACATCGACCAGTTCTCGATGTAGCGGTTGTCCAGGCGCACCCGCCGTTCGATGCTCGTATCGCCCCAGTAACCGTTCACCTGGGCCCAGCCCGTGATCCCGACCGGCACTCGGTGGCGATGCTCGTAGCCGTCGATCTCCGCAGAGAACTGCTCCACGAAGTACGGGCGCTCGGGTCGGGGACCCACGAGGGACATGTCCCCCCTGAGCACGTTGATCAGCTGGGGGAGCTCGTCGAGATGCGAGCGACGCATGAACCTTCCGACCGCCGTGACCCGATCGTCATCGTCGACCGACCACTGCGTGCTGGAGTCGCTGTTGACCTTCATGCTCCGGAACTTGAGAATCTCGAACGGCCGGCCGCCCAGTCCGACTCGGACCTGACGGAAGAACACCGGACCCCGGGAGGTGAGCTTCACTGCGGCCGCGCAGGCCAGGAATATCGGGGAGACCAGCACCAGGAGGACTGCGACTGCTGCGAGGTCGAAGGCCCTCTTGGCCTTCCACATACGTGAGTGGTTCCCGGGACAGGCGACCTTGACCAACGGGAGACCGTCGATCTCGTGGTGGACCTCCCCCGCAGACACCCCGAGCTCGAACAGCCTGGGCACCACGAAGAAGTCGACCTGGATCTCACGGCAGCCGCGCACGACCGATACCAGCTCCTCCTCGCTGGCGGCACCGAAGGCGATGATCACGTTTCGGACACCGGTCTTGGCCAGTATGTCGGCGAGGTCCTCGGGGCGTCCGACGAGGGGTAGGGCCGAGTCGGGCTCGAAACGGTCGACGAATCCACAGGGCACCAGTCCGGTGCAGGGCGTGTCCTCGATCGCCCGGGCGATCTCCACCCCGGTGATGCCGGAACCGAGAACCAGGGTGTCCTCGAGGTCATAGCCGCGGTTGCGAGCATGCGTGGCGAGCCGGTAGCTCAGCACGCGTCCCAGAAGAATCAGTGGGATCGTGAACACCACGATCTGGATGATCGCAACGATGTCGACCATTCGCGAGACGTATGCGCCGTCCCCCACGCGGACCATGGCCAGGATGCCCCAGGTGACAACCGGGGCCAGGCCGACTCGCATCACAATCGGGCCGATGGCCTCGCTCGGCGAGATGAGATGGCGTCCGCGGCGGTGCGTCGACCACAGCATGGAAGTAACCACGACCACGAACAGGAGTGCTACGCCGCGGGAGACAACGTGGTCGCGCACGAAGCTCGACAACAAAAGCGGAACACCGATCGCAGAAGCATCCAGGAGGTGGCCGAGATCGCTGATCAGACGACCCACCGCACGCCGGTCACGTTCCGGGATCGTTCGCGCCGGCTCCGCCAGCAACACCTGTGGTTCCCCGTTGCCCGCACTAGCGTCGCGCAGGTCCACCACCCGCAAGCCATCTGGATCCGGTCCACCCACAGGCGTCCCGTCCGCCTCCGTGATCTTCAACATCTCGCCCCTGCCAGCCACGGACCGACCCAGCCCAGGCCGATCTCCGTGTCGCTATGTAACCCTGTGACAGACGCCACCGTCAAGGGCTCCGGGTGGGTGATCGCACCCAGAGTGCCAAGTTGGTGCCGGTGCGTCCCTCCGACAAACTGGGCGTAGATGCGCATCCTTCGACTGGAACGGCTCGGTTCCTACCGCACGCAGTGGGACGATCTGGCGGGCCGGGACGACCTGGCCTCCCCGTTCCTCCGCTCATGGTGGGTCGACCATGCAGGCTCCGGAGAGACCGCGATCCTTGTGTGTATCGACGACGACTCCACTCTGGTGGGGGGAGCAGCCTTCGAGATCGACCGTGTCGGTGCCGGGCCGGCACAGGTGGAGAGGGTCAGGTGCCTGGGGCAGGGCCCGCTGACCCCTGACCATCTGGATGTGATCGCGTGCCTTGGTAGACGCCGTGAGGTCCTGGCGGCCATCGGTCGATGGCTCATCGATGGCGACCGCATCATCGATCTCGACGGGCTGAGCGAGCGATGCGAGCTGCCCTTCCTGCTCGATGCCCAGGTGGTGTCCCGCGTGGTGGCACCATTTCGTCCCTGGAAGAGGAGGATCCGGTCAAGCGGCTGCCCGGGCGGCTCCGGAGCACGATCAAGCGCACCACCAAGCGGCTGTCCAACGACGGGTTCACGATCCGCCGCGTGTCAGCCGAGGATGCCGGCCGCGCACTTCAGCAACTGCTGGACCTGCACGACAGCCGTTGGGCGGAGGACTCGAACTTCTCGGATGGTTGGTCGGCGTTCGCCGCCGCGACGGCCGAGGGGATGCGCGCCGGCGAGGCCGTCATCCACGAACTCACCGATGGCGAGACGGTGATCGCCTCCGAGCTCGAGTTCGTGGCCGGTCACCGGGCGTCCTTCTACCAGGCGGGTCGGCTCACCGATCACGAGTTCCGCGGTAGCGGTTCCTCGCTGAAGGCCGAGGTCGTTCGGTGGGCCAAGGAGATCGGCTGCTCGGAACTCGACCTCCTTCGCGGCGACGAGTCCTACAAGCACGAATGGGCCACCGGCCAGAGGAGTGTGGTCCGAGCGCGCACCGGCGTTGGTCCGCGGGGACGCCCGGCCGCTGCGGCCATGAACCGGTGGGTAGGACTTGCTCCTCGGTTGATGGAGAGGACCGAGCGTATCGTCGGCGAACGACGGGCCCAGAAGGTTCGCACCGCCCTTGCACGGATTCCTCAGTGACCGCGGACCTTGCCGACCAGGTCTGCGAGCTCGCTGCGTGAACTCCTGGACAGGACCAGAACCATGGCGGCTCCAGCCATCGAGGCTGCCAGAATCATCAGACCCGACAGGGCCCCTGCGTCGGTGACGAGGCGCACCGGAAGGCCGAGGACCACCATCCCGATGCCAACGGCCACGCCCGGCCAGCAGGACGCGGCAGCCGCGGACAGCGATGCCCCCACGATCCCGTCAACGATCACCTGACGTATGGTCACGAACACCAGCTGGGTACCGAGGTGCACGACGGCGACCCAGACGATCCCGTACGGCGCCACCACCCACATGATCGCCAACATGATCGGAACCATCACTGCGTTCAGCCGCATCAGCAGGCCCGGCCGGTTGATCGCATAGAGCAGGTCGCCGGTGGCGAATCCGAGACCGGTCACGCAGCCGGTGAGCGAGATGATCTCCATCGTGGGAACTGCCGCAGTGTCTCCGGTTCCGAACATGACGGTGATGGCATCGCGGGCGATGAGCGCCAGCAGGATACCGGCCGGGATCGAGAAGAGCCCAACGATTCGAAGCGCCTTGTACATGGCATCACGCAGCGCCTCCGTGCCCTGGGAGCGGATCTTCGAGTACATCGGGAACAGGACCGCCGACATGGCGTTGAGTTGGCCGCCCATGACCACTTCCGGGAGCCTGAACGCCTGGTAGTAGAGGTCCAGAGCGGACGTACGGTTGCCGACCACGAAGTAGTCGCCGTTGAGCGCCAGCAGGCCGAGGAACCGGTTTCCTGCCATCCTCCAGGCGTACGAGAAGAGTTCGCCGACGATCTCCCGGTCCCAAGCCCACCTTGCCGAGTACTTCGTCAGTAGCCAGGTGACGATCGTCCAGATGGCCTTGGAAGCCATGAAGCCCCAGACGACTCCCCAGATCCCGTACCCGAACGCCACCATCACGATCGTCACCACGAGGCGCGTCACATCCCGGGCGATCTCCGTGTAGGCGCGCGGGCGGAATTCCATCCCGCGGACGAAGAGGGACCAAGGCACGGTGTTGAGCCCGGATATGACGATCATGGGCCCGAGGAATCTGAAGACGTCGACGTACTCCTCGAGATTGAAAAGGGCCGCGACCAGCGGTGCGAGGACGACAGCGAGGGCCCCCAGCAGCAAGGAGAACGCCACGTTGGCAGAAAACGCGACGTCGACCCTGCGGTCCTGACCATCGCCCTGCTCGTAGACCAGTGCGGCGCCCATTCCCAGATCGAGCGCCGTATCGGCGTACAGCATCACCACCGTCAGTGCGACCATGGCCGAGTACTCGGCCGGCGTCAGTTGGCGCGCGAGTACCGAGGCAAGCACCAGTGCTGTTCCGAATCGACTGAGGAGGCCGAGGTTGGCCCAGAGGAACCCCCGCGTCGCCGTGGTTCCGAGACTGTCTTCCGGCTCGGCGTCCGGCTCCAAGGGACTCACCCCCGAAGAACGACGACCCCGGAGGGGCCCGAGGCAAACGACCGCAGCGCATCACCGGCGAGACGTGCATCGGTGAGCCGTGTCTTGCCCTCCACGACGATCATCAGGGTCGTGTCGGCCAGTGCGAGCAATTGCGAGGTGGGAACCGGGCCGGGAATCTGGGGGCCGTTGATGATCACCACGTACCTGCCGGCGAGCCCGTCCAGTACTCGATCGAGCGAGGACCGCATCCGGAGGATGTTGCGGCTGCGGTCGATACCCGCACCGCACGAACCTGACCATCCCTTCCGGGGCAGCCATCCCGTCCAGCTTCCGCGGCATCCGGGCGTCGGGGATGTCGACGAGAGCGTTGTCGGCCGACAACTGACCCGAGAGGCACTCGCTCAGCCCAGCCGTATCCTCGGCACCGACCAGTTCGGTCAACGACCCCGACTGCAGATCGGCGTCGACCAGGGCCACCGGCTGGCCGAAGCTCCGAGCGATCACGTTGGCCAACGCCAGAGACATGAGCGCCCGGTCCCAACCGGAATCCGGCCCGACCAGCACCAACCGGTGGATGGGCTCGTCCAGGCTCAGTCGCTCCACCGCCGAGATGACGCCCGACACCGAATCTCGCGGGTTGCCGGTCCGCCCCGAGATCGGAGGCACCTTCACCAGCACCGGCAGGTCGATGGCCTGCGTGACGTCCTGGGCTGTGGTGACAACCGGCTTGCGGAGGTTGCGGAAGAGGAAGAACAGGTAGGGCACCAGGCCACCGAGAAGCAGGCCGAACAGGACTGCGAACCAGACCGGGAACTTCGACGTGGACTGCAGGGGGAACTCGAAGACCTGCTGGAAGATCGGTCCTGCAATCCGTTGATCGACCGGGAGTTGGCGCTGGTTCGACTCGAACACCGCCGCGAGCGCCGGGATCACCTGGGCGCTGACCTGCCTCGGACTGCTCCTTGTCCGGGCTGGAGACGGTGATGTCGATGTACGGCGACAGGGGTGACCGACTGGTGCCGATGAGAGAGTTCACCTCGTCGATCGACTCCTCGAAGCCACCGCGACGTTTGACCTCCGCCGCCATGCCCTTGGACTTGACGATGTTCTCGATCGCGCCCGAGATGGTGTCGTTCTCGTTGGGGTTCGCACCCGAGTAGACGATGATCGAGCGAGTCGTCTCGTAGACGGGCGGGCTCAGCAGCGCGAACACCACTGCGACCGTCGCCGTCACCAACATCGACGCGACCACCACCACCATCTGGCGACGGCTGAGACGAAGAGACCTTCGCTCCTCGGGCGCGGCAACCGTCCGCTCCGGCCCCTCTTCGTAGCGCATTGGCGTCATGCTGCCCCGCTCAGTTGGATCGTCGGCAGGTCCATCCGTCCGTGGACTGATCACCCGGCTGATTGATTGTAACTAGGCGATACCGATCTGACTGCACCCACGGGTAGGAATGCTCAGCGATCCGACGGGTCCCGATTGGGCAACCTGCCATCTGCACGCCTAGTGTCGGTGCGTCATGGGATCTCTGGTGAAGAAGCGTCGCAAGCGCATGCGGAAGAAGAAGCACAAGAAACTCCTGCGTCGGACACGCCATCAGCGACGAGCGCGCGGCAAGTAGCGCTCACCGGCCCCGCGGTACCGTCCGGGCCACGACACGACCCTCGCCCGGGTGTTCTCCGAAGACCCACCACGTGGAGCCGCTGCCGGCCAGCCGCGGGCGCTGTCCCGACGCTGTGGGCCAGCTCGTCACGCCAACGCGCCAACTCCGGGACCACGTGCAGGGCCGCGGGTTCCAGGTCGTTGCCATAGTCACCCCGCGGGCCCCCCAGGTCGTCCCAGCCCTGTAGATCTGCGGCGTGGAGCAGTGAAGCGGAGGGGTCACCAGGGTCACGGTCAGATCCTCGAACTCGAGTGGTTCGACGACCTCGCCGATCCCGGTGACCCTCGCACGCCCGCCCACCAGACAGAACGCCACGTCGGCGCCGAGCGAAGCCGCTGCGTCCAGGTCCTCGAATCCGGCCCAACGAAGCACGGCTGCCGCATCTGCACTACCCCCGCCCAGACCGGCGCCCGCGGGTATTCGTTTGTGGAGAACGACTCCGGCGTGTCGACCGACCAGCATCAGAGCCCGGGACACCAGGTCGTCGTTCCCACCGGGCGGACCTCACGCCCGAGCGGACCACTACCAAGCCGTCGCCTGCGGCATCGATCTCCAGACGGTCGCCGAAGTCGAGGGTGACCATTTCGGCATCGATCAGGTGGTAGCCATCGTCTCGAACTCCGGTGATCTCGAGTGAGAGCGTCAGCTTGGCCGGTGCGGCGATGGACGACACTCCGGACACCCTAGGACCGCCCTCGGATCCGCCGACGCTGGACTGCAGCGCCCAGGTCGGCCCACTGGGGCACCGACAGCTGCTCCGGCCGGGCCCGGGGGTCTATGGAGGCCGCCGCGAACTCCTCTTCGCTCACTTCTGTTCGCAGAGAGGAGCGAAGCATCTTGCGACGCTGACCGTACGCACGATCCACCAGAGCGAACACCGAGCGCGCCTCCAAATCTGGGTCCGGTGGCGGCCGGCGACTGAGCTCGACCACAGCCGATCGAACCCTGGGTCGCGGGGTGAACACCGATGGCGAGACGGTCATGACGGTTCTGGCCGATGCGAACCAACCCACCTTGACCGTCGGTACGCCGATCGTCGCGACCTCCCGGTGTGGCGCAAAGGCGCTCGGCCACCTCGAGCTGAACCATCACCCACATCCGCGTGACCATCGGCGCACCCTCCAACAACCCGATGATGATGGGAACGGCCACGTTGTAAGGAAGGTTGGCCACAACCGTCCAGTCGCCCTCGTCCCGCAGCAGGCGGTGCCAGTCGACGCGGAGTGCATCGCCCGATTCCACCCGCGGACGTCGTTCGGCTGGCATCCGTTGGAGCACCTCCCGCAGCACCGGGATCAGGTCTTCGTCCTTCTCCGAGTGCCAGAACGTCCGCACCAGCCTCGGCGAGCGCCAGTGTCAGGCTTCCCACCCCCGGGCCCACCTCCAGGACCCGCGACCCGGGACCCACCCCCGAGAGGGACACGATCCGCCGAACGCGTCCCCGGGTCGGTCACGAAGTTCTGGCCCAGGGAACGCCGGGCTCCGAGATCGTTGCGTTCCAGTAGGGAGTTGATCTCGTCCGCTCCCAGCATCAGAGCGGATCCGTCGGACGAGCCAGGTCGTAGAAGGCTCTTGCGTTGGCCGTCGTCGCAGCTGCCACCGCTTCAACGCTCTCGGACCTCAGTGCCGCCAGCTCCTCACCCACCCTCGCCACCAGGGCAGGACGATTGCGCTCACCCCGGTGCGGAACCGGCGCCAGGTAGGGGGAATCGGTCTCCACCATGAGACGGTCGAGGGGTGCCGACGCGACCGCGGCCCTCAGCTCGACAGCCGACGGAAATGTGGCGATGCCGCTGACCGAGAGCATCGCCTGACGACTGAGGGCCATCTCGGCTTCCGCCGGGCCTCCGGTGAAGCAGTGGAACACGGTCCGTGCCGGCATTCCCTCGGAGTCGAGCAGGGCGAAGGTGTCGTCCCATGCCTCGCGGGTGTGTATGACCAGTGGTAGCCCGGTACTCGTGTGCAATCCCGATCTGCTCCGCGAAGGCCCGACGTTGGGCGGGTCGGGGGGAGTGCTCGTAGTGGTAGTCGAGGCCGCACTCACCGACCGCCACCAACGCGGCGGCAGCCATGCCGGACTCGATGGTCTCGCGAAGACCGTCGAGTCCCGCCGCCGCGTCGTGTGGATGCACCCCGGCCGTCGCCCAGACCGGAGCGAGGGTCGACGCCAACTCGATGCACCGAACCGAGGCGGACACCGTGGTTCCGACACAGACCATCGCGGAGACACCTGCCCCCCGTGCCTCGGCCACGACGGCCGCAGCATCCGCCTCCCCGTCGAGGTGGCAGTGGTTGTCGATCCATTCCAGTGGCACCGGGGAACGGTACCGCGGACGGCTCACACGTCTGACAGGACCACGCCCGAGGGACCCCTGGCGAATGTGGATATCTGAAGTGCCCCGTCCTCGGCATCGAACGTCAAGGTTTCGCCCTCGACCAGGTTGTAGAGAACGACGTCGGCCCACTGCAGCGAGGGTGACATGGGTACGGTCCCGAGCAGCGGTGGCCCCAACATGATCGTGACCACGTCGGGATCGAGTACGGCCAGGGCCTCTGGGGAGACGAGGCCGGCCTCGCCGCGACGTCGTCGCCCGGCGGCTACGAACCTGATGTTGTCCGAGTACCTGCCACAGGTCTTTCGCACCGAACGCGGCAAGGTCCAGCGCCGCACCCGCCGAAGTACGTCCTCGAGGGACGCCCGTCCATGGGCGACGTCGTTCATGCCGGACCGCAGACCGGCTGCGAGACGGTACGACATGAGAGGGCGATCCACCTGGGCGTCGACAAGCACCACCCGCTGCCCGGCAGCGGCCAGGCTGGCGGCCACGCCCATGGCCAGCACTACCGAGGACCGATTGTGCTGCGGGGCAGCCAGAAGCATCCGGCGAGGCCACTCAGGAGCGTCGGTGGCTTCGAATGCGGTGACCGCCACCTGGGCGAACTGGTCGGCCGTGGACGCGTTCCGACGGCCGTTCCGTCCGACGTGGGTCCAAAGTGGCATTCCCACCGCATGCGGGAGATCGTCTTCGTTGTTGACTCTCGGCCTTTTCTGCTGCCGCAGGACCATCGACACGGAGACCATGGCCCCGGTGAGGAAGCCGATGAACACCGGCCAGGACTTGCGCGGGAACTCCGATGCCAAAGTGAGCGTCGGTGGACACAGGAATGAACATCGGTCCCGTGTAGTAGTTCTGTTCGCCCGGGTTTCGGGGTCTCACCTCATCAGCAAGGACATCCTCGGTCGCCAGGTGACCGTCCTCGATCACGGCCTCAAGGGCGGCGATCATGTGGGGACCCACGGCCTGGACTGTCGCCTCATCCTTGTCCGTGTAAGTGATGTCCAGATAGATGCCGGCGCGAGGACGGACCACATCGATGTGCCCGGCAATCGCGTCGAAGGGGACGTCCAGACCGGACATCGCCTGCAGCTTCACCGCATAGGCGTCGGAGAGGAGGAGGGTGTGTAGCGACTGGACCCGCCGGACGGAGAGGGGGACGGTCCTCAGTCCCGCAGGAACGTCCAGTTGCGGCACCACGATGGACATGCTGGCTACATGACTGACGCTTGTGACCGCCGCGTTGGTCGCACCGAACAGCACTGCGCCGGCGAGGGCGCCGACCAGAATCCAGATCCGAAAGCGCTGCGAGACCTTCAGGTCCCAGCGGGCAAGCCGTTCTTCGGTCTCTCCAGCACCGGAAACCTCGATTCCCGTCGGCGCGAAATACCCCTTGTACCTTGTGCCCCACGAGGGAACCTGGAGGGCGGCCGCCAGGCCGAAGACAGACCAGGCCAGCTTGTTGTTGAGCAAGTTCAGGAACACGGAACCCGTCAGAATTGGAAGGATCATCAGGAACAGGTAGATCGAGATCTCCTGGGTCTGCTTCCACCTTGGCCGCAAGAGACTGACGACGGTAACGGCGATGATGGCGGTCCAGATGAGCAGGCCGATGAACCCGAGATCGCCCGTTACATCCAGCCAGGCGTTGTGGGCCGCCACCTGCTCGCGGCTGTCGTTCAGTGCCACCGACCCGGGGGTTGTCGCCAACCGGTCGGGGATCTCTCCCGGCACCTGACCCATGCCGCTGCCCCTGGATCGGGCTCTCCCCGATCATAACGACGACGACCTTCCAGAAATCGAGACGACCGGAGCTGCTGGAACCCCGCTCAAGGGTATTGGGGTTGGCCACCACGAGCAGGACGAGGATCACGAGGGTGGTGATCGTGGCCGGAATCACGGACCCCAGACGTCTTCCCATGGACACGCCTGGGCGGTAGACCATCGTTGCGAACAGGGCTACTCCTGCACCGATCGCACCGGAACGGCTGCCGGCGCCCGCCGAACCTCCCAGCACCAACACGAGAACCAACGTGTATATGGACTTCTGTTGGATCGTGGTGGAGTTGCGACGGTAGTAGATGGTGAGTGGAATCATTGAGGCTGCAAGCACCCCGAACAGATTGGCGTCACCGTTGAAACCGTATGCACGAGTACCGAGAATGAGCCCCCACACGCCCATAACCGCACCGAAGATTCCGCCGTACCAATAGGCACGCAGGAACATCGCGACGCGGTCACCCGAGTCCACGAGGAAGGCTGGCACCGCGAAGAACGCCAAGGCGAGACCAAGGGAACCAACTCCCTTCACCCAACTCCCGATTTCGGAGCTCCAGGCTCCCGACGCGACCGCCCAGGTGATCAACATCATCGGGGGAAGCCAATGCCGCAGCTGAAGAGCGGGTGGCCTCCACTTCTCCACCAACAACTTGTAGGCGATGTGCGCAAATGCCACGAAAGCGACGATCCGGCCGAGACTCGACCAAGCCGAACCCGATTCCATCGAAGTGGATCAGGAAGGCCACGATCTGGATGAACGCGAAGCCCCGGCGAAGCGTGAACGCCGAGGATGGCCACCAGGAATGCGAACGGCCAGAGCCACGACGACTCCGAGGCGAGTCTGGATCGCGACAGCGGAGATGAGAACCGCAACCGCGAGCAACACGATCGGGATCGCGTTGTTTCCACCCGGACGCTGATCCCCGGTTGGCTCGACGTATTGCTCGACAGTCTGCGACGCGCGTCCTCGCCGTCCGCCGGACGGCTGCCCGGACCTCTACAGAATACCCATGAGTACGCTTGGGATCACGCGCGGGGTGGCAGCCGGGAGAGATAGCCCAGTGCCCCATTTGCCCGATCCGGTCATCAAGGACTGCCACACTGGCTCTGTGACCGAGCCTCGCGACCATTGGTCCCTCGCCAAATCCGACGCCCAGCGGCTGCAGGACGCCCTGGGCCAGCCCGACGCCGCGCTGGTGCTGGGTTCCGGCTGGTCCGCTGTGGGCGAATCACTCGGTGTACCCGGACCATCCATGGACATGTCCGAGTTCCAAGGCGTTCCCTCCCCGTCGGTGACCGGTCACCGCGGCTCCGCCACTTCCGTCGACGTGGGCGGCGTCAACGTGCTCGTTCTGGCCGGTCGATCTCACCTGTACGAGGGTCACCCGGCCGACACCGTCGTACACGCGGTGCGGGCGGCGGTGATGGCCGGAGCGCGGACCGTACTCCTCACCAACGCTGCCGGATCCCTTCGCCCCGAGGTGGGGATCGGCCGGCCGGTGGTGATTTCCGACCAGCTGAACCTCACCGGCTCCAACCCGATGACGGGCGACGCCCCACCCGATGAGCACGGAAGCAGGTTCGTGGACCTGACCGGTCTGTACAGCCAGCGCCTGCGCGAACTCGCACTCGCCGCGGATCCTGATGCAGTCGAGGGCGTATACGCGGGGCTTCTCGGCGGGAGCTTCGAGACCCCCGCCGAGATCCGGATGCTGGCGGGAATGGGAGCGGACGTGGTGGGGATGTCGACGGTGTTGGAGGCAATCGCTGCTCGTCACCTGGGCGCCGAGGTCTTCGCGGTCGCATTGGTCACCAACCTCGCCGCCGGCCTCCAGGATGACCTGGACCACACCGAGGTGTTGCAGGTCGGTGCCCGATCCTCGCCGAGGCTGGCAAGCCTTCTCCGAAGCGTCCTCCGCGGCTTGTGAGAGGCCCAGACGAGGAGCGGCTGGTGCGCCTACGCAACAGGGCACAGGCATGGCGGGCGGAGGATCCCGATCCCGCCACCCGGGCCTTGGCGGACGAGGCCATCGACCGCGGCGACGTGGACGAGCTGGCTGAGCTGTTCGAGGGCCGGCTGGATTTCGGCACCGCCGGGCTGCGAGCCGCGCTCGGCCCCGGTCCGAATCGGATCAACCGGCTGGTGGCACGCCAGACTGCCGCGGGTATCGCCCGTGTGCTGTTGGACAGCGAGCCGTCCGCGCGGCGACGAGGGCTGGTTCTGGGCCATGACGCTCGATCGGGATCCGAGGTCTTCGCCCTGGACGTAGCCGCGGTCGTCGCGGCTCACGGGATACCCGTTTACGCCTTCGATGGGCCGGCCCCCACGCCCCTCGTCGCATTCGCACTCCGGCACATCGGGGCCGCCGCAGCGGTAGTTGTGACTGCCAGCCACAATCCCGCGACCGACAACGGGATCAAGGTGTTGTGGTCCGATGGTGCGCAGATTTCCGACCCGACCGACAGGATCATTGCGTCGGCGATCGAGGCAGCTGCGCGTGACGGCGACCTCATGTCGGAGGGATCCGAGGTGTCCGACGTGCTTTCGCTCGGGGTGGTGGGTGGGAACACTCCGCTGGTCCAGGCCTACCTCGAGGAGGCCGCCCGGTTGATCCCCGGCCCACCCGAGCGGCCGTTGCCGCTGGCGGCCACCTCGCTGCACGGAGTCGGAGCGGACCTCCTCGAATTGACGCTGAAGCACTTCGGCCACGGCCCCCTCCATCATGTCGCGTCCCAACGCCGGCCAGATCCTGCGTTCCCGACCGTCGCATCTCCCAACCCGGAAGAACCAGGCACCCTGGACCGACTTCTCGAACTGGCTCGCGCCGCCGGGTGCTCGCTGGCACTGGCCAATGACCCCGATGCCGACCGCCTCGCCCTGGCGGTGCCGGACCGGTCCGGCTCCTGGACTGTCCTCACCGGAGACCAGACCGGGGCTCTGCTCGCTCACCGCATGTTGGAGCTGACCGCAGGTCAACCAGATCGAATCCTGGTCACGACCGTCGTTTCAAGCCGACTGCTCGAGGCGATGGCGGCCGCCGCCGGCGTGCGGTTCGCCGAGACCCTCACTGGTTTCAAGTGGCTGTGCCGCCCCACGATCGAGAACCCGGGATGGAACCAGATCCTGGCCTATGAGGAATCGCTGGGCTACGCGATCGGACCCTATGCACACGACAAGGACGGGATAACCGCCGCACTCGTGGCCGCTGATACCGTGTGTGCTCTCGCTGAGCTGGGTCGGTCTCCCTGGGATGTCCTTGACGACCTGGCCCGGGACCATGGTGCCCATGTCACGCTCAACGGCTCCGTACACGTCGCCGGCCCGCACGCCGGCGAACGGCTCGACCACATCGCCGCCGACCTCTCGTCGGGTACTCCGGACTCACTGGGCGGCGCGGCGATCACGCGTCAGGACCGGCCCCACCGTGACGTTCATCGGATCTGGCTCGAAGACGACACACGCGTGGCACTGCGCCCATCTGGAACCGAGTCGATGTTCAAGTACTACTGCGAAGCCATCGAGCCAGTTCGTCGAGCCGAGGACCCCGAGACAGCGAGTCGTCGCGCCCGGAGCCGCCTGGACGGTGTCGCCGCCGACCTCGTTGCGCGCTTGCGCTAGGGCTCCACACCCGCTTCGCGGAGGATAGAAATGGTCGCCGAGAGACCCAGTCGGTCGGCCCCTGCCTCCAGCATCTCGGTGGCATCGGCGAGAGTGCGAATTCCGCCGGATGCCTTGACCCTCGCCCTGGCCCCGACCGTCTCCCTTATCACGGAGACCGCCTGTGGGGTGGCGCCACCTGCCCGGTGGAATCCCGTTGATGTCTTCACGAAGTCGGCCCCGCCGGCCAACGCAGCCTCGCATGCCAGACGAAGCTCCGTCGGTTTCCAGAGCGCCGACTCCACGATCACCTTGAGCACCACGTGTGGCACAGCAGCTCGAACCCGGGCAACGTCGGCAGCAACCGCGTCTCGATCGTGATCCGCTATCGCGCCCAGGTCCGCGACCATGTCGACCTCCGACGCACCGAGGGCGACGACACCTGCGGCTTCGATGCTCTTGGTCTCCGACAGGCCGGCGCCATGAGGGAACCCCACGACGGCGCAGGTCCTCGTCCTGCCCCCGACGACCTCGACGGCCAGGTGCACCATGTTCGGTTGGACGCAGACAGAGGCGCACGAGTGCGCCACAGCCTCTGATGCGGCCACGCGCACCTCCGCCATGGTGGCCTCGGGGAACAGGATCGTGTGGTCGATCCGGGCCGCCAGGGCGGCAGCGCTGAGCTGTGACATGGAGAATCACTCAAGGGGCTTGCGGGTGGTCATGGGGATCTTATTGCGGAGCTTGAGGACCCGCATCGCCCGCTCCGGTGGCACATGCAACCGAACGAGCGTGGGTCGGTATCGGCGCCCCTCACTGTCATGCGCAGACCTCTCCAACCGCCATCGGACAGGCCGAGGATACCGAGGGCTCAGCAATGACAGAACTCGCCACCAGGCGTCTCGTCGAGCTGCTGGAGCCATGGCTTCCCGATGGGGCATCCGCCGAAAAGCGGCTCATCGCCGTGGAGCGAAGGAACCTGGCGCTGTTCGGTTACGGGGTCAAAGCCTTCACCCTCTCGCCTGTTGCCCGGCATCGCCGCGACCGTAGAGGCGTTGGCAGCGCACACCTATCGCCGCGTGCTGGACCTGCCATCCCGCATGCCGCCGGTGTGGAACGCCTGGATGACCTCGCCGAACTGCACGACCTGTTGAGATCGACGAGCAGCTGAGGACCCGTCAGAGAGTCCCGAAGATTCTGTCTCCGGCGTCGCCCAGTCCGGGAACGATGTACTTGTTCGAATCCAGGCGCTCATCGAGAGCAGCCAGGAACACGGGCACGTCCGGGTGCGCCTCGTGCACAGCCGCGACTCCCTCCGGACATCCCACGATGCAGAGCAGGCGAACGTCGGTGGCACCGGCGTCGCGGACGTGGTCGAGCGCATGAGCGGCGCTGCCCCCGGTGGCCAGCATCGGGTCGACGACGAGAACGGCGCGCTCGTCGATCCGGTCCGGCAGCTTGCTGTAGTAGTCGACCGGACGGTGGGTGTCGGGGTCCCTGTACATGCCGAGGTGGCCCACGGCGGCATGCGGGATCAGGTCCAGCACCGCGTCGACCATGATCAGACCGGCGCGGAGGATGCCGACCACGGCGGGTTGAGGTGTGCGGAGATGGAACGACTGGGTCCTCGCCAGAGGGGTCTCCACCTCGATCGGCTCGACCGGGAGGTCAGCAGTGGCCTCGTATGCAGCGAGGAGGGTGATCTCCCGGGCGAGACGACGGAACTCCCCGAGCGGAGTGTCAATGCTGCGCAGCAACGAGAGCTTGTGCTGCACCAATGGGTGATCGATGACATGGATCCGGCTCATCCGGACATGCTGTCACCCCGCGAGGAAGGGTCGCGCTAGTTCGGCCAGGTCGGCCTCGGGGCGCGCGCCGATGTGGGAAATGACCTCCGCCGCGGCCACCGAACCGAGGAGCCCGCAGATCTCCAGATCTGCTCCTGAACTGAAGCCGTACAGGAAGCCCGCCGCGTACAGGTCACCCGCACCGGTGGTGTCCACCAGTTCC
>CAVQRK010000020.1:0-201990 GCA_963715225.1 uncultured Actinomycetota bacterium | reverse complement strand
GTTATGTCGTGGTTGTAGACGAGGTTCTTCGAGATCAGATTCCTGACGCCGCCCGCGGGCAGAATTCCGTTGCCCTGACCGAGCAGGGAAACACTGATCCCCGGTCCGTCGAGATAGTTGTTGTCGTTCACGATGTTGCCAACGACCGTCGTCTCGCGTTCGGGATAGCAGAGCTCGTAGGCGCCCGAGTTGGGCACGATCCCGGCCCGGTTGTTGGAGAACCTCGAGTTGACGACGTACAGGTCGCCACCTGAGTTGGTGCCGGAGTACCCGAGGCCGTTGTACTGCGAGTCGAAGTTCGTCACCACTGCATCGCACGGGAAGCACTCGCCGATGTACACCCCGGCGTCTGGGCTGCCCCACCCAAGACTGTTGTCGAACTGACCGTGGTAGGCGTCGAACGCGTATATGCCGTAGTCGCCGTTGCGGTAGGCCGTCAGGTACGAGCCCCGGTAGTAGTCCGACCCCGTCCAGAAGAAGCCGTTGCTGACGTAGTTGCGTGCAGTCATGTTCTCCACGACGACGCCGTCGGTCCCGATGACCCGGATTCCGTTCTCGAGTTCGAACCCACCGTCGAGGATCACCTCGTTGCGGTCGACTCCGCGGATGGTGATGTTGGCCGTATCTACATCGACTGCTTCTTCGTAGATCCCCTTGTCGACGAGGATAAGGTCGCCTTCCTTCGCCTTGTCCACGGCCTCTTGGATCGTGCCGACGTTCTGGGGCACTCGGATTGCTTCGAGCCCGTCCTCGGTGCTGTAGGTGTTGCTGCACGAGGTGGCGAGTGCTGCAACTGCTGCGAGTGCGACCACGATTGAGCGCCGGACCGATGTCGACATCTGTTCCCCTTTGGTAACCGGAGGACCATTTTTAGCCGAAACGGGGACTCCCGTGGCGAACAGCCTGTCCGCCACGCTGCGTGCGAGACGCCCGGGTCGACCTGGCGGACGCTGGAGGCCGGACTAATGATTCCGGGCTGGCCGCCGATATTGCACCATGGACCGGCGTGCAGGGGAACGGCGTTCGGGGCGCTTCGCCCGGTTGACGCTGCGCCTCTTCGGTACGGCCGTTGCCGCACTCCTTCTCTGCTCCTGCGGATCGGGGGGCGCCGATGAGCTGGGTGACCCCGTAGCTGCCTCCCTGCCACTCCTGGCGGAGCTGGACTGGAGCAACGCCTCGTATTCGTCAGCCTGTGGGCTGAGCAACGTGGCAGTTCGTGGTGGTGTTCGGTGAGGCCTCGACACGAGGAGACATATTCGGTATCGAGATCGTTGACGTACGCGGTCGGTGACCTCGACGGGGTGCCGGGTGACGAGGCGGCGGTGCTGGTGGACTGCGTCGGAGCCGACAGCTATCGACCTCATGTGGTGGTGGTCGGTATGGACGGAGTTACCGGTTCGGACCCGGTCACCGTGATCCGCCGAGACCGGAGGATCTGTGGCGCCCGGCGACCGACCGCTGGCGATCGAAATCGGCCGTAAGGGTGAGATCAGGGTCACCGTTGAGGACCGTGAAGGCAAAGTTGTGCACAAGCTGCAACACTCCACGCATGTACTCCGCGGCGGCGAGTTGTCCGCCGAGCCAGGTTCGAACGTTCACGGAGTGCTGGCGGCGGTGGAACAGGCGGAGTTCGCTCCGGTGCTTGTGGTGGCGGTCGGCCCCGACGACGGTTACCGGATCCCCGCTACGACGGCGCTCGTGACGGTGGACCCGGACGACGGGAGGACTGTTGCGCCTCACGAACTCCTTGGACGCAGCGTCGAGGTGGTGCTCGACGAATCAGGAACCGTGGCGCAACTGGTCGTGGTGCCCGACGGCGGCGCCTGAGCGGAGACGGTGGGGGACCGCTCGTGTAGGTGTTGTGTCGGGACGGCGAGATTTGAACTTCGCGGCCCCCGGCTCCCAAAGCCGGTGCGCTACCAGGCTGCGCCACGTCCCGTTGCCACGAACGACCTTGTAGTCGACGCGGCAGCGCACACAGTACCCGCAGTGTCTGTCTGTCAAGGGATCGGTGTTCAGCTGCGCCCGATGCTGAAGAACCCGCCCGCGGAACCGATGGACAGGATCGACCCGCTAGAACCGATGGAGAGAATCGACCCCGAGGATCCGATCGACAACACCGACCCCGAGGATCCGATCGATGCGATGCATCCGATGCACAGGGCGGAGCCAACCGACGCGACCGACCCGGCCGACCAGGCCGAGAGCACCGAGCCAACGCTCGCGCGCGTGACCACAACGAGCGCAGCGGCAACTCCACGCCATCTCGAGGTACCGCCCTCGGTTGAGGATGGGTGGTCGATGTGGGCACTGCCCCAGGATACGCCTCACCATCGTCGGAGACGCCCGGACCTGCGAGATTGTCTCGACGCGATTGCCGCCGCCAGGGCTGGGGGTAGACCCCTCGCACCCTCTAACCTGTCCCGCTTGTGAAAAGCACAGTCGAGCCCCTCGAGGGCAACAAGGTGAAGGTCGTCGTAGACGTCGAGGAATCCGAGCTCGAGCCGGCGCTCGACGCCGCCTGGCGCGAGATCGCCAAGGAGGTCCGCATTCCGGGCTTCCGGCCCGGCAAAGCGCCCCGCAAGTTGCTCGAAGGTCAGATCGAGCCGGGCTACGCCCGCAGCGAGGCTCTGCGAACAGCCCTCCCTGAGCACTACACGAACGCCGTGATCGAACACGACGTGGATGTGGTGGCCCCACCTGAGCTCGATGTGACCGTCGGCGAGGAATCCGGCGACATCACATTCGAGGCCGTCGTCGAGGTCCGCCCCGTCGTCAACATCGCCGGGTACAGCGGGTTGCGCGTCGAGGTGCCGAGTCCCGTGGTCACCGACGACGAGGTCGAGGAGCAGGTCGACAGGCTGCGTTCCCAGTACGGCGAGTTGGGTGACGTCGAACGTGCCGCCGCCGAAGGTGACTTCGTGACGATCGATATCACGGGCACGCGAGACGGCGAGGCCGTCGAGGGTCTGGAGGCCGAGGGTTACAGCTACCTCGTGGGATCGGGCGCCATCACCGCCGATTTCGACGAACAGCTCACGGGTGCTGCTGCCGGGGACACGAGGGAGTTCGACGCCGATCACCCCGATCCCGAGGAGGACCCCGTCCATTTCGTGGTGACCGTGCACGCCGTCCAGGAGAAGGTGCTTCCAGAGTTGACCGACGAGTGGGTCGGCGATGCCACCGAGTTCGACACGGTGGACGGCTTCCGGTCCGACGTGCGCGAGCGGCTCGAGACGGGACGCGAGGACGCAACTCGCTCCTCTGTGCGAGCCCGCATCGGTGCGGAGTTGGCCAAGCTCGTCGAGGACGACATCCCGGAGACCATGGTGTCGGCGGACCTGCAGGCCCGGATCCAGAGCATGAGCGGCCAGCTCGCCCAGAGCGGGATCGGGATGGACGACTACATGCGGATCATGGGCAAGGACCCGGAGTCGTTCACCTCGGAGCTGCGTCAGGCCTCCGAAGAAGGGGTGCGGGTCGATCTGGCGTTGCGCGCCCTGGTCGTGGCCGAATCGCTGGAGGCCTCCGACGAGGAGGTCGAGGAAGAGGTGTCGCGGATGATCGGCAGCGGCTCGATGTCCCTCGAGGACGGAATGGCCCAGCTGCGCGACGCAGGCCAACTGTCGGCTGTACGCTCGGAGATCGCCAACCGCAAGGCCCTCGAGTGGTTGGTGGAGCGTTCGGAGGTCGTCGACCCGGACGGGAATCCCATTGCCCAGGAGTTGCTGACGGCACCCGAAGCGCCGGAACACGATCACGATCACGACGATCATGACCACGACCACGGCTGAACAGACCAGCAGTCCAAATCACTGAGCCAGCAGTACTGACAGGAGCACCGACACCGTGAACCCCCGGAACTACATGGTCCCCAACGTCATCGAGACGACCAGCCGGGGCGAGCGGTATTCCGATCTGTACTCGCGGTTGCTCCGTGAGAACATCATCTTCCTCGGTACGCCGATCGACGACACGGTGGCCAACCTCGTGTGCGCGCAGCTGCTGTTCCTCGAGTCGGAGAATCCCGACAAGGACATCAGCATCTATGTGAACTCACCGGGTGGCGACATCAACGCCCTCCTGGCGATCTACGACACGATGCAGTACATCCGCCCGGAGATTTCCACGATCTGTCTCGGTCAGGCGGCCTCGGCCGCCGCAGTGCTGCTGGCTGCGGGTACGCCCGGAAAGCGCCTGGCGCTGCCCAATTCGCGAATCCTCATCCACCAGCCCTACGCCCAGTCCGGCTACGCCCAGGTGTCCGACCTGGAGATCGCCGCCGCCGAGATCCTCCGCCTCAAGGAGACCCTCGAGCAGGTTCTGGCGTCCCACACGGGTCAGGACGTCGAACGCATCGCCAAGGACACCGATCGCGATTACGTGATGACGGCAGCGGAGGCCAAGGAGTACGGGATAGTCGACGAGGTCATCGACACCCGCGACAACGTGGATTCCTCGGGGGCCATCGCTCCTGTCTCCTGACGCCGGAGCGGCGGTCAGGGGGAATGTATGACGCCCATCCGGTGATCCTGTGGTTCCATATGGGAACCTCAGTGGCACCCGATCGGCGTCCTTGGGTGCCGACACTACGACCAGGAGGGGACCACAGTGGCGAAGTTCGGTGAGGGCGGCGAGCTGCTGAAGTGTTCGTTCTGCGGGAAGACGCAGCGTCAGGTCAAGAAGCTGATCGCCGGACCCGGTGTCTACATCTGCGACGAGTGCATCGATCTGTGCAACGAGATCATCGAGGAAGAACTCGCTGAGCAGAGCGACTTCGAGGTCACCGACCTTCCCCGACCGATGGAGATCTTCGAGTTCCTCGACGAATACATCGTGGGCCAGGAGCGGGCCAAGAAGATCCTCTCGGTCGCCGTGTACAACCACTACAAGCGGATACAGCACGAGCCCCGCAGCCGGTTCCGACGACGTCGAGCTGTCCAAGTCGAACATCCTGCTGATCGGCCCCACCGGGTCGGGCAAGACGTTGCTGGCCCAGACCCTGGCGCGCATGCTCAACGTCCCTTTCGCCATCGCCGACGCAACGGCGCTCACGGAAGCCGGCTACGTGGGCGAGGACGTCGAGAACATCCTGCTCAAGTTGATCCAGGCCGCCGACTTCGACGTGAAGAAGGCCGAGCAGGGCATCATCTACATCGACGAGATCGACAAGGTTGCACGCAAGTCCGAGAACCCCTCCATCACCCGCGACGTGTCCGGTGAGGGAGTGCAGCAGGCACTGCTGAAGATCCTCGAAGGCACGCAGGCCGCGGTGCCCCCGCAGGGTGGCCGTAAGCACCCCCACCAGGAGTTCATCCAGATCGACACCACGAACGTGCTGTTCATCTGTGGTGGTGCCTTTGCGGGTCTCGACAAGATCGTCGAGCAGCGTGTCGGTCGACAGGGCATGGGCTTCGGCGCCGAGGTGCGTTCGGTCGCCGAACGCAACGACGGTGAGCTCTTCGCCGACGTCATGCCGGAGGACCTGCTCAAGTTCGGTCTCATTCCGGAGTTCGTCGGACGCCTGCCGGTACTCGGCGTGGTGGAGAACCTCGACAGCGAGACCTTGGTGCGGATCCTGTCCGAGCCCAAGAACGCGCTGGTGAAGCAGTACCAGAAGATCTTCGAGCTGGAGGACGTCGAGCTGGAGTTCGGCGCCGATGCTCTCGAAGCCATCGCAGAACAGGCCATCGCACGCGGCACCGGTGCCCGTGGACTCCGCGGCGATCCTCGAGGAGGTGCTTCTCGGCGTCATGTACGAGTTGCCTTCCCGTGACGACGTGGCCCGTGTGGTGATCGACGCCGACGTAGTCGTCGACAACGTCAATCCCACCCTGGTGCCGCGCAGCGCGAAGTCGCGCTCGGACCGCCCGCGCCGCGCCGCCAGCTGATCCAATTCGTGGACATCTCCGAGGCGCTCGCCTGGTTGGACGGCCACATCGACCACGAGTCGGGCACGGCGGGTATCGCAGCCGGTGCGGTCGACGGCCTGTCCCTGGCGCCGATGACCGAACTGATGCACGTTCTGGGTGACCCCCAGGAAGCCATGCCCGTCATCCACGTGACCGGCACAAACGGCAAGGGCTCCACTGCTGCCATGTTGAGTTCCCTACTGGTGGCCAACGGGCTCAGCGTCGGGACCTACACGAGCCCTCACATCGTGAACGTCAACGAGCGGATCACCCGGGACGGGGTACCGATCTCCGATGTCGAGTTGGCCGAGGTCCTCGAGGGGGTCGCAGCGGTCGAGTCGATGCTGGATCACCGTCCGACATGGTTCGAGATCCTGACCGCAGCGGCTCTGCGTTGGTTCGCCGAGGCGCCCGTCGATGCGGCGGTGGTGGAGGTCGGTCTTCTCGGCCGCTACGACGCCACCAACGTGGTGGTCGCAGATGTCGCGGTGGTTACCGGTATCGCCGGGGATCACACGGACTTCGCCCCGGGATGGCAGCTCAAGGTGGCCGAGGAGAAGGCAGGCATCATCACTCCGGGACGTCCCGTGGTGCTCGGGGCGGTCCCGGCCGACCTGCGCGGGGTATTCGAGGCCGAGGGTGCGGAGCCGGTGTTGGCCGAAGGTCGCGACTTCGAGGTGACCGCGGCCCGACTGGCGGTGGGCGGTCGGATGGTCGATGTGGAGGGGCCTCACGGGGCCCATCACGAGGTGCTGGTCTCCCTCCATGGAGCTCACCAGGCCGACAATGCAGCGGTGGCGATCACCGCGGCCGAGCAGTTCTTCGGTCGCACGCTGGACGAGGACGTAGTGAGCCAGGCATTCGCCGATGTCGCCCTTCCAGGCCGCCTGGAGGTCGTGGGTCATCAGCCGCTGGTGGTGTTGGACGGCGCCCACAACCCCGATGCACTCTCGGCCGTTGCGGCGAGTCTGGACGAGGACTTCGCCGTGGTAGGAAGCCGCATCGTGGTGCTGGGGATGCTGGGTGGTCGGGATCCCGAGGCCGCTGCCGAAGCACTTGCTCCGGCCAGACCCGACCTGGTGGTCTGCACCACGGTCGACGATGGACAGCGAGGGCTGTCTGCGCGCGATCTGGCAGCTGCCTGTGCCACGGCGGGTCTACAGTCAGAGGCCGTCGCGGACCCGGGTGCTGCGGTCGCTCGGGCACTTGCGACCGCCGGCGAGGAGGATCTGGTGTTGGTGTGCGGGTCGTTCCGCTTGGTGGCGCTTGTGCGTTCGGCCATGACGTCGCCGTAGTGTTGTGCGGTGAACCAGACCTTCATCATGTGCAAGCCCGACGCCGTGGAACGCGGCCTCGTCGGGGAGATCATCGCCCGTATCGAGCGCAAGGGCCTCCGCCTAGTGGACATGGACCTGCGTACTCCGGATCGTGCCCTGGCCGAAGCCCACTACGAGGAGCACTCCGACAAGCCGTTCTTCGGTGAATTGGTGGACTTCCTGACCCGGGGCCCGGTGGTGGCCATGGTGGTCGAGGGACCCGACGACAACACGTTCTCGCTGATGCGCACACTCATCGGCAAGACCAACGTCGACGACGCGCAGCCTGGCTCCATCCGCGGCGATTTCGCCACCGCGACCAACGAGAATCTGGTTCATGGTTCCGACGCCCACGACTCCGCCGCCCGGGAGATCGAGTTGTGGTTCCCGTCCTGATGGCAGGTCGGCACTGATGGGACCAGGTTGGTACTGCTGAGAGCAGTGACATCTGTCGAGTGGACCGGCTGACGGGGCTGGGGCACAATATTACGGTTACGTTGCGATCCGTTGTTGCCGGCAAGGTTGGCGCCGGCGGGCCAACTCATCATTGTGTTTGCAGCCTCCCTAGGGCCGCTCACCGCGGCTAGCCTCAGAGCGTCCATATGCGTCGGTTCAACTCCTCACTCCTCGGTCGCGACATGGCAGTCGACCTGGGTACGGCCAACACCCTGGTATATGTCCGGGGTGAGGGCATCGTGCTCAACGAGCCATCCGTTGTCGCCGTGCGCACGACCGATGGCCGCGCCCTGGCAGTGGGTTCCGATGCCAAGCGGATGATCGGACGTACTCCGGCGCACATCGAAGCCATCCGGCCGCTCAAGGACGGCGTGATATCGGACTTCGAGATCTGCGAGACCATGCTGCGGTACTTCATCCAGCAGGTTCATCAGAGCCGGTTCTCGAAGCCGCGAATGGTGATCTGCGTGCCCTCGGGTGTGACCGGGGTGGAGAAGCGCGCCGTGCAGGACGCTGCGGAGTACGCAGGCGCGCGCAAGCCGGTGCGGATCATCGAGGAACCCATGGCTGCCGCGATCGGTTCCGGTCTGCCGGTGCAGGAGCCGACCGGTTCCATGATCGTCGACATCGGGGGAGGCACCACCGAGGTTGCAGTGATCTCACTCGGCGGCGTGGTGACCTCGGAGTCCGTACGTGTCGGCGGCGATGAACTCGACGAAGCGATCATTCAGTTCATCAAGAAGGAGTACAGCCTGGCCCTGGGAGAGCGCACGGCGGAGCTCGTCAAGCAGGAGCTCGGATCGGCGACCGCACTCGAGCAGGAGCTCCAGGCAGAGGTTCGGGGCCGTGACCTGGTCACGGGGCTGCCGAAGACGATCGTCACCTCCACCCACGAGATCCGCGAGGCGATCGCGGAGCCCGTGACCACCGTGATCGATGCCGTGAAGGTGACCCTGGATCGCACCCCGCCCGAGTTGGCAGCCGACATCATGGAACGTGGTATCACCCTGGCGGGGGGCGGAGCGTTGCTCAAGGGGCTTCCGGAGCGATTGGCGATGGAGACGGGCATGCCCATCTCGATCGCCCCGAGGCCGCTCGATGCGGTTGCACTGGGTTCGGGCCAGATCCTCGAGGAGTTCGACGCCCTCGAGGGGCTCCTGCCTACCTCTGAACGAGACTGACAGGCGTGAGGTCGACCCCGTCGGGCTCACGACGTAGATCACGCCGGGTGCTGTTGGTGATAACGCTGCTGGCGATCACCCTTGTCAGCATCGACGCCCTCGGCGGCAATGCCTTCGATCCGGTACGCAATGCGGCCTCCGACGTGCTCGCGCCGGCGGGCGACGCCGTGAGGTGGGTCACCACACCGTTCCGCAACGCGTGGCAGGGCATCTCAGGGTACGACGAACTCGAAGCCGAGAACGCGGAACTGCGAGCAGAACTCGACCGATCACTGGGCGCCGACATCTCGAACCGCAATGCCGTCGAGCAGCTCGAGCGGCTGACCGCCCAGCTCGACATCGGTTTCGTGGGTGAGATCCCGACCGAGATCGCCCGGGTCGCAACCGGTCCAAGGAACAACTTCACCGATCATCGAATGGAGATCGACAAGGGATCCGACGCCGGTCTCGAGGTCGGCATGCCGGTCGTGACCAAGAGCGGGCTCGTCGGCCGCCTGGAACGGGTGGCGAACACCCGGTCCGTGGTCCAGCTGGCAACGGACCCGTCGTTCGTGATCGGGATACGCGTCGCCGAGACACAGGATCTCGGCGTCGGTCACGGTTCGGGCGCAGCCAGCCCCTTCGTGGTGGACCGCGGGATCGAGCTCAGCGACGAGGTCGAGCCCGGCGACGCCGTGGTCACGAGCGGCCTCCAACGCGCCGTGATGCCCCCCGACCTGCCGGTGGGCATCGTCGCCGAGGTCCAGCCCGACGAGGCTGCGCGGAGCCTGATCCTGCGTGTCGACCTGGGGGCGAAGCTGTCCCAGCTGGATGTGGTTCAGGTGCTGAAGTGGGTGCCACCCTCGTGAAGGGCGTGCGATGAACGATGAGATCCGCATGGTGGCGCGGACCACGCTGGTGCTGGCGGTGGCGTTGGTGCTCCAGGTCGGGTTGTTCGATGACCTGAGCGTGTTCTCCGTGCATGCCGAGTTGCTGCTGGCAGTAGGCGTGGGCACGGCCGTAGCTTGGGGTCCGGAGCGCGGCGCAATCGTTTGCTTCGCCGCCGGGTTGTTCGCTGACCTGGTCCTGTCCGGGCGCTTCGGTGTCACTGCGTTGGCCTATGGGCTGACGGGTTATGGAGTGGGACTGTTGTCCGATGGTCTGGCACGGCGGAGCATGGTGATCGACGCAGCGCTTATGACCCTCGGCGGTGCGGTCGGCGTACTTCTGTACGCGGTGATCGCAGCACTGTTCGGGGAACCGACGCTGGGCGATGACAATTTGGGAAGGATCGTGGGTGTGGTGGCGCTTTGGAACCTGGTGCTGAGCCCGGTGGTGTTGCCGGTCTGCCGCTGGGCGGGCCGCGAGCCGGACCTGCGACCGGTCCGCTGAGATCAACCGTGACTGACCCCCGAGCCGGGAACGACGATGGACACTGATTCCAACCAGGTGCGTCTCAGCGCAGTGGGGATTGTCGCGGTCTCGCTGTTCCTGGCCCTGTTCGCCCGGTTGTGGTTCCTTCAGGGGATAGAGCGCCAGGAGTTCGAGGCTGCGTCGGTCTCCAATCGGCTACGGGTCATCCAGACCGAAGGCCCCCGCGGCAGGATCCTCGACCGCAACGGCAAGGTCCTCGTGGACAACCGCACCACAGTCGTGGTTGCGCTCGACCGGGAGCCACTCAGGGAGAAGGCCTCGGGCTACGACGAGCGTGACCCCGACGACCTGGAGGAGATCCGCAAGACTCTGTGGCCCGAGTTCGAGAAAACCGCAACAGCGCTCACATCACTGGAGATCCCCACCACGCCCGAAGCGATCTGGGAACGATTCACCGACAAGCGCTACTCGCCGCAGGAGCCGGTTCCTGTTGCCGAGGACGTCGACACCGAGGTCGAGCAGTATCTGCTGGAACGTGCCGTGGACTTCCCCGGGGTCATCGTGGAACGTCGCTCGGTCCGCGAATACCCCTACGGCGACCTGGCCGCGCATGTCGTGGGGTACGTCGGAGAGATAAACGATGAGGAACTACTGGAGCGAGGCGCCACCGTCCCGGGCAGCGACGCCGAACCGGCCACGACCACCACCGTGCCGGGGCAGGAACCGAAGCCGTATGAAGCCGGCGATGCCATCGGCAAGACGGGAGTGGAGCGCGCCTACGAACAGGACCTGCGTGGCGTGCCCGGGGAGCGCACGATCGAGGTGAATGCGAAGGGTGAACGCCTCGATGTGGTCTCCGACACCCCTCCCGAGGCGGGTGACGATGTATGGCTCACGATCGACATCGACCTCCAGGCCCATGCGGAGCAGCAGCTGGCGGAGAAGCTGGACAACCTTCGCGGCGGGCGCGACAGCGACGGTCGGGCCACGGCGGCGCCCCAGGGGTCCGTCGTGGTCACCGACCCGCCGACCGGCGAGGTGCTGGCGATGGCGTCGTATCCGACCTACGACCCACGGCTCATCGTCAATGGGATCTCCACGGAGCTCTGGGACCAACTGCAGGATCCGGCGTCCGGTTACCCGCTGAACAACTGGGCGATGCAGGGCACCTACGCCCCGGGCTCGACATTCAAGCCGGTGACCGCGATCGCGGGTCTGAAGTCCGGTTTCCTGCGGCCCGGCAACGACACGTACTACGACAACGGCTCCTACAAGGTTCAGGGCTGCGAGAGCGGGAAGTGTGAGTTCACCAATGCCGGTGGCGCGAAGTATGGGAGTGTCAACCTGCCCCGGTCCCTCACGGTGTCCTCCGACGTCTACTACTACTGGCTCGGCGAGAGCCTCTGGTTGGGCCGCGGAACATATGGCGACACCGCGATCCAGGATGCTGCGGAGTCCTTCGGCCTGGGTTCCCCGAGCGGGATCGAGCTCCCCGGAGAGGTGTCCGGACGCGTGCCGACCCCCCAGCGGCGGGCCGAGGACTACGCCGCAAACCCCGACCTGTTCGTCACCGGCGACTGGTACACGGGGGACAACGTGATCACAGCCATCGGTCAGGGCGACGTTCTGGTGACACCCCTGCAGCTCGCCAATATGTACGGCACCCTGGCCAATGGCGGCAGCGTCATGCGTCCCCACGTCGTGTACCAGACCACCCACGCGATCGATCCCACTGTGGACCCTGGTGAGCCCGGAAACTATGAGGTCGTGCGGACCATCGAGCCCGTTGTCGAGGGCACGCTGGAGCTGACGCCCGGCCAGTACATACAGCTGTTCGAGGGGCTGCTGGGCGTCACCCAGGACCCGTCCGGTACTGCGGCCTCGGCATGGGGAGCCGATCCGACGGCCTGGCCGTTCGCCGGCAAGACCGGAACCGCGGAGGTCAAGGGCAAGGCCGACACCGCGTTGTTCGCCGGCTGGGGTCCCGCCGTGTCCGGCCAGGTACCGACCCATGCCATATCGGTGGTCATTCCGGAGTCGGGCTTCGGCGGCGACGTCGCCGCCCCGCTCGCGTTCCGGGTTCTTGTTCCCGTGTCGGAGGCGTCGTTGGATGCAGTCTGTCCGGTGGCCGAGCCCGAGCGCAGCGACTGCGAGGAAGCCAATGCAGAGGCTGCCGCGCTGAGAGCTGGACCCTCGGACCCGGCGCAGGGAACGCCCTGATGCTCAGTTCCTCCACACACAGCCACGGCAAGCGTCTGACAGCTCGCGACCTGACCGCTCCCTGGCGCCACATCGACGGAATCCTGCTGGCGGTGGTCATGGCGATCACCGTCATGGGCGGCGTCCATGGTTTTCAGTGCCACCCGCCACACCGATGACCGGTCGGACCTGATCTGGCGACATGGCCTGTTCATCGTCATCGGGTGCGTCCTGATGGCCGTGGCTGCTCTCATTGACTACCGACGCCTCGCCGATTGGTGGCCGGTGTTTTACGGGATCTCCATCACCGCCCTTCTGGGAGTTCTCACTCCGCTCGGAGCCACGGTGAACGGAACCTCCGGTTGGTACCGGCTCGGTCCGCTCTCGTTCCAGCCTGCGGAGTTGGCCAAGCTGGGCACGATCCTGGCTGTGGCCGCCTACCTGGGATCGGCTGACCGCGTCGACCTGCGCCGACTGGGTATTGCTCTCGCTCTGTTGGGCGCGCCGCTGGCCCTCGTGATGATGCAGCCCGACCTCGGCTCCGCCCTGGTGTTTGCGGCCATTGCCCTGGGGATGCTCGTGGTGGGTGGCGTGCGACTGCGTCAGTTGGCAGTGCTCGCCGTCCTGGGCATCGTCGCCGTCGGTGTCCTGCTGGCCTCGGGAGCTCTGGACGAGTACCAGCAGGATCGCCTGAGCGACTTCTTGTCCACCGAAGGTCAGTCCTACAACGTGACCCAGGCCCAGACTGCGATCTCCTCGGGCGGGCTGACCGGCTACGGATTCGGTGAGGGTCCCCAGACCCGAGGCGGATTCGTGCCCGTCCAGGAGTCAGACTTCATATTCACGGTCGTGGGTGAAGAGTTCGGCTTCCTCGGCTCGGCCCTTCTGGTGGGCCTCCTGGGGGCGCTGATCTGGCGGATCTGGCGTACGGCCCAGTTGGCACCCGACCAATTGGGCACGTTGATATGTGTGGGCATCATGTCCATGTTCCTGTTCCACATGTTCGAGAACATCGGGATGACGCTCGGGATCATGCCGGTTACCGGTATCCCACTGCCGTTCGTGTCGTATGGCGGTTCGTCGATCATGGCCAGTTTCGCTGCCGTGGGCATCGTGCAGTCAGTTCACATGCACCGGTTTTCCTGACACGGAGGGCCCCTCCGATACACTCGGCCAATCATGGCCGCACCGCCCGCGTCGATCTGGGACCAGCTCGAACCCTTGCTCCAGCGGGTACAGCGCCCGGCGCGTTACATCGGCTGTGAGCTGGGAGCCGTCGAGCCCGACTGGACAAAGCTCGCGGACGATGGGGTTTCCTGGCTGCTCACGTACCCGGACACCTATGAGATCGGGCTCCCCAACCAGGGCCTGCAGATTCTCTTCGAGATCATCAACGAGCGACCCGATGCGGTGGCCGAGCGATGCTACGCCCCGTGGGTTGATCTCGAGCAGGAGATGCGCGCCGCAGGGCTGCCGTTGTTCAGTGTCGACACCCATGTGGCGGCCGGCGCGTTCGACCTGCTGGCGTTCAACCTGTCCGCGGAGTTGAACTTCACCAACCTGCTCAACTGCGTGGACCTGGCGGAAGTACCGGTGCGCGCCGCCGACAGGGGCCAGAGCATCCGCTGGTCATCGCCGGGGGGCACTGCACCTACAACCCGGAGCCGCTCGCAGATTTCCTCGACGTGGTCGTGCTGGGTGACGGCGAGGAGGTAGTCGGCGAGGTGACCCAGGTGGTCGGACGCTGGAAGGCCGAGGGGCGCACCGACCGCGAATCGGTCCTCCGAGGTCTCGCGGCCATCGAAGGGGTATACATACCCGCGGCGTACGACGTGCGCTACACCTCAGACGGCCCCGACGCGGTGGTCCAGTCCGTCAATCCACGTTGGCCCGAGGCGCCAGAACTGGTTCCAAGGCGGACCTTGGCCGACCTGTCCGAGTGGCCGTATCCCGCGAGCCAGATGGTTCCTGTCACCGAGGTCGTGCACGATCGCCTCAACGTCGAGGTGTTCCGGGGCTGTACGCGGGGTTGTCGTTTCTGCCAGGCGGGGATGATCACCCGCCCCGTGCGAGAACGACCTGCCGAGCAGGTCTCACAGATGGTGAAGGACGGGCTCGAGCGCACCGGATACGACGAAGTGGCGCTCACGTCGCTGAGCACCGCCGACTTCTCCGGTATCGCCGATGTTGTCGCCGATGTTGTCGACTCCGACGTCGAGGGCCGGATATCTGTGTCGTTGCCGTCTCTTCGGGTTGACGCTTTCGGGGTGGACATCGCGGCCCAGATCCAAAAGGGCCGGCGCACGGGGCTGACCTTTGCCCCCGAAGCCGGGACCTGGCGGATGCGCCAGATCATCAACAAGCTGATCCGCGAAGAAGACCTCTACGGGGCCGTCGACAGCGCCTTCTCCCAGGGCTGGCGACGGGTGAAGCTGTACTTCCTGACCGGGCTGCCCAGCGAGACCGATGAGGACACCCTTGGCATAGCCCGCCTCGCCGAGAACTGCGTGACCATCGGAAAGCGTCACATCAAGAATCCGTCGGTGACCGTGTCCATCGGCGGGTTCGTACCCAAGCCGTTCACTCCCTTCCAGTGGTTCGGTCAGAACACCGAACCGGAGCTCCACCGGAAAATCGGACTCCTGCGTGGCGCTCTACGCAAGAACCGAAACGTCCAGCTCAAGTGGCACGACTCGCGGGCCAGTGTCATTGAGGGCGTCATGAGCCGCGGAGATCGCCGCCTCGGTGCCGTGATCGAGAATGCCTGGCGCCGCGGCGCAACGTTCCAGGAGTGGTCGGAGCGTTTCGACATCGATGTGTGGATCGATGCCCTGGCCAACGAGGGGCTCTCCATCGAGCAGTTCGCCAATCGCCACCGACACGAGGAAGAGGTTCTGCCCTGGGAGCACATCGACGCCGGGCTGCACAAGGACTTCCTGTGGCAGGACTGGCAGGACGCCCTGGCTGAAGTGGGACTACCTGATTGCCGCTGGACGCCGTGCTACGACTGTGGGGCATGCACCGGATACGGGATCGAGCACGTTGTCGCCTCCGCGGTGCCGCCTGCGGGGGGCAGCCAGGGCACGGGGCAGGACCTCGACACCGGGGGCCTGTTGCCCGAGATCGTCGCCGTGCCTGTCGAGCTGGGAGCGCGCGCATGAATGCGCCAAGACCGATTCGTGTCAGGTTGCGTTATTCGGTTCGAGGCAAGGTCCGTTTCCTGTCGCATCGCGACATGGCACGGGTCACCGAGCGCGCCATTCGTCGGGCCGGCGTGCCCGTGGCCTACAGCCAAGGTTTCTCACCCCGCCCGAAACTGCATTACGGACTCGCGCTGTCCACGGGATACGAGTCCGACTCGGAGTTCCTCGACCTGGATCTTGATCCTGATCGGGTGGGCATCCGCGAACCGCAGGCGATAGCCGAGGCGATGGGCGAGTGTCTTCCACGGGGGGTGAGGATCACAGCCGCAGCCTCGGTGCCTCCTGGCGAACCGTCGCTCCAGGACTGCGTCACGTCCACGTCCTGGGAGATCGTGGTGGGCGCGCACGATGTGGCGGCCGAAGAGCTCCGGGAACGTTGCGAGGCTCTGCTGAGTGCCTCCACCCATGAGATCGAGATCGTTCGCAAGGGGAAACAGGTAATCGAGGACCTGCGGCCCCTGCTACTCCACCTGTCGGTGGTTACGCCGACCGGTTCGGGGAAGTCGATCGACGAACCGTGCCTGCTCCACGCGGAGTTGGGCACCAAACCTCGCAGTGTCCGACCTGCCGAACTGTGGAAGGCACTCGGTGTGACCGAGCCGCTCCTGGTCCGGCGAACCCACCAGTGGAAACAGACCGGCGATCGCCCCGAGGAGCCCCTGGGGCTCGGCGAGTCGCCGCGCACGGAAGTCCGTGCGTCATGAGAGGACTTACAGATGACCGACGACAAGCCCACAGAGGGCCACCGGGCCGACGCGCCCGCTGATTCCAAGCCTGGCTCCGAGGAGGGGCCCGCACCCGAGAAGGCCCCACAGAACAAATCCGACAAGCCGAAGATCGGCGACACTCGCCCCGCGCCAGCTGGGAGCGCAGATCGCCCGGTAGGTGGCGGATCGCATAGCGGGTCCGGGGGAGGGTCCGGAGGCGGTACGGGTTCAGGCTCGCGCAATCGTCGCCGTCGCCGTCGCGGCGGCGGTGGTGGTGGTTCGGGAAACCAGGGCGATGGTCAGAAGGCTGCCGATGGGAGGTCTGGCGATGGGAGGTCTGGCGATGGCCAGCGATCAGGCAGCCAGGGCGGTGCCCAGAGGGGTGGGAACCAGGGTGGCGGCCAGCAGAGTGGCGGCAACCAGGGAGGCGGGGGCCGCAATCGCAAGCGCCGCCGCAAGGGTTCCGGCCCGGTCCAGGCGAGCCACAGCGATTTGGAGGCTGTGGAGCTCGACGAGGAGGAGATGGCGAAGCGTCGCGGCGCCTACAAGGACGGCAAGGCGCTGGGCCGCTATCAGATGATGGTCCACGTCGCCGACGGGGTGACGCACATTGCGGTACTCGAGGGGCGATCGCTGGCGGAGTACTACGTGGCCCGCCCCAGCGATGATGTGGCCCAGATACACGGCAACATCTATGTGGGCAGGGTCGAGAACGTACTGCCGGGAATGGAGGCGGCGTTCGTGGACATCGCCACTCCCAAGAACGCGGTGCTCTACCGTGCCGACATCACGTGGGACCCCAATGAGGTCGAGGGAGTCCGCAAGGGTGACAAGCCTCGCATCGAGCAGGTTCTGAAGGACCGCCAGACGGTGCTCTGCCAGGTGACCAAGAACCCGATCGCCCACAAGGGAGCAAGGCTCACCCAAGAAGTGTCGATCCCCGGTCGTTTCGTGGTGTTCGTTCCGAACTCCACCACGATCGGGATCTCCAAGCGCCTACCCGATCCGGAACGCAAACGACTGCGCAAGATTCTCGACAAGGCCCGCCCGGAGGGACACGGACTGATCGTGCGGACTGCGGCAGAGGGGGTCACCGCAGAGGAGATCCAACGCGACGTCCGCCACCTCTCGACCCAGTGGGAGCAGATCTCCAGGATGGCGCAGGGCCAGAACTCTCCTCGTCTGATCTACCGGGAGCCGCCGATGGCGGTACGGATGATCCGCGAGGAGTTCAACGCAGACTTCCGTTCGGTGATGATCGACGACCCGGAACTCCATCAGGAGATCCTGTCGTACGCGGAGACCGTTGCTCCCGCCCTCGCCGAGCGAGTCACCCTGTACGACTCCTCCGCAGACCCGCTGTCCATGTTCGAGCGCTATCACGTGTCCGAACAGTTGACGAAGGTGCTTGACCGCAAGGTGTGGCTGCCCTCTGGCGGATCGCTGATCATCGAGAGCACCGAGGCGCTCACGGTGATCGACGTGAACACGGGCAAGAACGTGGGCTCCTCGAGCCTCGAGGAGACAGTTCTGCACAACAACCTCGAGGCAGCCGCGGAGATCGCCCGACAGCTACGTCTCCGCGACATCGGCGGAATCATCGTGATCGACTTCGTCGACATGGAGATCCGCGACAATCGTGACCAAGTGGTACGCAAGCTCAAGGAAGTTCTGGGCAGGGACAAGACGAGGACCCAGGTGTTCCCGATCTCGGAACTGGGATTGGTGGAAATGACCCGCAAGCGGATCGGCGAGGGCCTGCTCCAGTCGGTCGCGCACAGCTGCGAGCACTGCAGCGGCCGGGGAGTGATCATTCCCGAAGGTCTCCTGGGTTGACCGTCAACACCTGCCCGGGCCTGGCTCAACCGGGCCGACTTCGTGCCGAGTGCCCGGTACCAGTAGCATGGCAATTCGTATGTATGCAGTCGTGAAGACCGGTGGAAAACAATATCGAGTTGAGCAGGGTCAGCGCCTGCGCGTCGAACGGCTCGGTGAGCCCGATACCGACGTGGAGCTGCCCGCAGTGCTGGTCGTGGACGGAGACTCGGTGATCGCCGGGGCCGACGTCGCCGCGGCCACCGTCTCGGCACGCGTGGTCGATGAGGGGCGTGGCACCAAGGTGCGGGCGTTCACCTACAAGAACAAGTCGAACCAGCGCCGTCGGTGGGGACATCGTCAGGCGTACTCCACCATCGAGATCACCGGCATCTCCAAGGGCTGAGGCCCGCACAGGACGAGGTAGCGATCAATGTCGAAGACCAAGGGCGGCGGCTCAACACGCAACGGCCGTGACTCACAGAGCAAGCGTCTCGGTGTCAAGGTGTACGACGGCGGCGAAGTGACCGCCGGTGCAATCATCGTGCGCCAGCGCGGTACCCGCATCCATCCCGGCGACAACGTCGGCAAGGGTGGCGACGACACGCTGTTCGCGCTTGCCGACGGCAAGGTCAAATTCGGATCACGTCGCAACCGAAAGATCGTCAACGTCCTTTCTCAAGACGCCTGACGCCACTGCTCAGATCCCCAACGGGAGATCCTCGGTTCGCCAGTTGAGCCGGGCACACGCTTCGGCAAACGCGTATCGATCGGTCATGCCGCCCACCCACGTGACCGCACCCTGGAGGGCTTGGTCGCTACCCGGCTCGACTCCCTCCGATGGACCCGAGTCGGTCGTGTCGAGCATGTTGGGCCGGTCTGCGTAGTACTCAACCAGGGCGCGCAGGACACGGATCACCGACTCCGATTGCCGCAACGACGCCGGGCGCATGTAGATGTGTTCGTAGTTGAATGCGCGGAATGCTGCCAGCGCCTCGGCCAGGGGTTCGGACATGCCTACGGTGCCTGTCTCCCTGACAGCATCGACCACGCCGCCTATGAATGCGCCCAATCGCTGGCTGCGCTGTTCGCCGCAACGCTCGCGGACGATCTCGGGAAGCATCTCCTCGCTGACGATGCCGACATGGGTCGCATCCTCCATGTCGTGACAGACGTACGCGATCCTGTCGGCCCAGGAAACGATCTCACCCTCGGGTGTGGAGGGCAGCGGACGAGACCACGAGTGGTTGCGCACCCCGTCGAGGGTTTCCGAGCACAGGTTGAGCGGTGCCAGCACGACCTCGGCGCCCCAGACCGCGTGGTCGTAGCCCCCATCGACATAGGGCGAGAAGGCGTCCTCCGATGCGTGGCCGCCGGGTCCGTGGCCGCAGTCGTGGCCGAGGGCGATGGCTTCGGTGAGCGCCAGGTTGGCTCCCACGACCCTGGCGATGGCGGTGGCCACCTGGGCAACCTCGAGAGCGTGGGTGAGGCGGGTGCGCTGGTGATCCTCGGGGAACACGAAGACCTGTGTCTTTCCTGCCAGGCGTCGGAACGCGTTGGCATGCAGGATCCGGTCCCGGTCGCGTTCGAAACAGGTGCGCTCCGGGTCGGGCTGTTCTTCTCTGGCACGGTCGCCGGAGCCCTGTGATCGCGTCGCTCCGGGCGCGAGCATGGCCTCCTCGAGCTCCTGTCTGGCACGACGGCCGAGTGTGCCGGCTGACAGCTGGTTGGCCCCGTTCGCGTGGGCGTGGCGAACCGCCGGGGCCTCCCCGAGGTGTCCCGCCATCGTGGAGGCCCACGTACGAGAACGCTCGGATCCTGGTTCGGAGGTCATGTACCCAACAATAGGGATCGGGTGTGACACCTGTGCGCCCCTATCCTGTGGCCGTGTCAGAGTTCGTGGACGAGTGCGGGATCAACGTACGGGGGGGCGATGGCGGCGCGGGCTGCGTGTCGTTCCGTCGCGAAGCCCATACCCCCATGGGCGGCCCCGATGGGGGTGACGGCGGTAACGGTGGCAACGTCTGGCTGGTCGCCGACCGCAACACGGCCTCTCTCATCGCGTTTCGCGACCACCCCCACCGCAAGGCGACCTCCGGCACCCACGGTTCGGGAAAGAAGAAGCACGGCCACGGCGGCGACGACATAGAGGTCCGCGTGCCGGTGGGGACCCAGATCAAGTCCCAGGAGGGGGTCGTGCTGGCCGACCTCAGCGCAGAGGGCGACCGGTGGCTGGCGGCAGAGGGAGGGCGAGGAGGTCGGGGCAACGCGAAGTTCCTGTCCAACAGTCGCCGTGCACCCGCGTTCGCGGAGCAGGGGGAGGAGGGCGAGGAACAGTGGATGCGTCTGGAACTCAAACTGATCGCGGATGTTGCCCTCGTCGGGTTCCCCAACGTCGGCAAGTCGACCCTCATCTCGCGCATCTCCGCGGCCAAGCCCAAGATCGCTGACTACCCGTTCACCACCCTGGTCCCCAATCTGGGGGTCGTGCGCCTCGATGACGGCTTCGAGATGGTCGTGGCCGATGTTCCCGGCCTCATCGAGGGCGCTGCTGAGGGCAAGGGGCTGGGTCATCAGTTCCTGCGCCACATAGAGCGGAGTCGAGCGCTGGTGGTGCTGCTGGACCTGGCCGAGTTCGCGGAGGCCGACCCAGTCGAGCAGGCCACGGTCCTCTTGGCGGAACTAGGCGACTACCGGCCTGAGTTGCTGGAGCGACCCCGTCTGGTCGTCGGCTCGCGGAGCGACATGTCGACCGATGAGACCCGAGCGGCACTGGTTGCGGCAGGGCCGGTCGTCGGGGCGGAGAACCCTCTGGCGATCTCGGCGGTCACCGGCGACGGTCTCGGTGAACTCATGGGAGCCCTCAGACGCGAGGTTGAGTTGGGACGAGCCACCCAACCCCCGCCGGATGGCTTCGTGACCCTGCGGCCGGTGCCCACCGGGGTGACCGTGGAGCGCCACGAGGACGGCAGCTTCGAGCTGCTGGGACGCGAGGCCAGGAGGGCAGTCGCCCTGTCGGACCTCACCAATCCTGAGGCTTTGGAGGAGGCGCGGAGTCGCCTGGACGGTCTCGGCGTCGACCGGGCTCTCCGAGCGCGCCGGTGCGCGTGACGGCGACACCGTGATCATCGGTGACTTCTCCTTCTCCTACGAGGAGGACCCCGCGGCCTATCTGGGCGATCGGTCGCGCCGCAAGCCCCGGGGCACACGATGAGGCCGACCGCGTGATGCGCCTCGTGGTCAAGGTCGGGACCTCCAGCCTCACCGATGAGCACGGACGCATCGACTCCGGCGCCGTCGCTGCAGTGGCCGCGGAGGTCGCTGCTGTGCGCGCGGACGGCCACGAGGTGATCGTGGTGTCCTCGGGAGCAATCGCCGCGGGGCTTCCTGCGCTGGGATGGCGCGCCGAGGACCGTCCGTCGGACACCCGCACACTCCAGGCCGTGTCAGCGGTGGGTCAGGCCCATCTGCTGGGGGAGTGGAACACGGCGTTGGCATCCCACGGACTAACCGCGGGTCAGGTGCTGCTCGCACCCCTGGACTTCGGCAACCGCGCCCAGTACCTGCAGGCCCGCTCCACGCTGGAGCGACTGCTCCAGCTGGGCGTGGTACCGGTGGTCAACGAGAACGACGCCATTGCCGATGACGAGATCCGCTTCGGCGACAATGACCGTATTGCTGCACTCGTGGCCCAGCTGGTGGCCGCCGAGCTCCTTGTGTTGCTCACGGACACTCCGGGCCTGATGGACGCAGATCCGCGGCTGAGCGCGGACGCCACTCTCATCGAGGAGATCGCGGAGATCGACAAGGAACTCGAGCGGGTTGCCTCGGGGGCCGGGACCGCCCGCGGAAGTGGCGGGATGGTCTCGAAACTGGCGGCGGCGAAGATGGCGTCCTGGTCGGGCGTGCGCTGCCTCATCGCCCATGCCGGACGCGTAGCTGTTCTTCAGGACGCAGTGTGGGGGGCGGCCGGGGTGGGTACGTGGGTGCCCGCTCACAGTCGTCGTCTCGGTGCCCGCAAGCTCTGGATCGCGTTCGCGCTGCCATCGGAGGGTCGGCTGGTCATCGACGATGGAGCTGTCTCGGCCCTGGTGCGAGCGCGGTCGCTCTCTGTTGGCAGCCGGTGTGGTGCGCGTCGAGGGCTCGTTCGACGCGGACGATGCGGTGGAGATCGTGGACGGTGCCGGAACCGTGGTGGCCAAGGGTCTGGTGCGCGCCGATCACGCGACGGCTGCCAGGGCTGCAGGTCGGCGCACGGCCGACCTGGAGGACGGTATGGAGGAGCTGGTGCACCGCGACGACATGGTCGTGATGCCGCAGGCGAAGTGAGTTCGGGCGGCGGACCGGGCGGCAGTCAGCCATCAGCCAGGCCGTGGGTCAGGTGTCGCCCTCGGTAGCGGTCTGTGCGGTTCCCGCATCCTCGGCCGGCTGGGTCGCGGACTCGGTAGCAGGGGCTTCTTCGATTCCGAGTTTGGACCGTATCTCCGAGAGCCGTGCCTGGGCCTCGGAGTGCATGGAGGCCTGCTCGACCTCGAGCATCTTGGACTCCACCGACATGTCCTGGAGCTCGGACGCTCCCATGGCCTTGGCGTAGCGGGACTCGATCTTCTCCTGGACCTCCGACAGCGTTGGGACGTCCTGGCCGACCTCCTCGGTGAGGGAGTCCATCGCCGTGTTCATCTGTTCCTGCATCTTGGCCTGGTCGAGCTGGCTGAGCAGGCGCTGCTTCTCCGACAGCTTCTGTTGGAGGAGGCGGGAATTCTGTTGGACAGCGCCCTTGGCCTTCGCTGCGGCCTCGGTCGCCTGGAGCGACATGGCCTTGAGGTTCTCGACCTCGCGCTCCTTGGCGATCAGCTGGTTCGCGAACGCCTCTGCAGCGTTGGTGAACTCGACCACCTTGGCCTCATCGCCCGTCTTGGCGGCCTCCTCGGCCATCATCACGGCCTGGCTGGCGTTGCGGTTCAGCTTCTCGAGCTCCTCGAGAGCACCATTGAGCCGCATGTCGTTCTGCTTCTGGTTGGCGATCACGTTGACCGCCTGTTCCTTGAGGCGGCGGTGCTGTTCCTGCGCCTCGGTGATCGCCTGTTCGAGCTGGATCTTGGGATCGGCCTTCTCGTTGAAGCTGGACGACACCTTCGCGCCCATGTACTTCCACCACTTCTTGATCGATTTCCACATGTTGAGAAGGGTAGTGCCGCTCCGCAGACCTCACCGTCGCATCCGCGACCACCGTTGGCCCAAGCCCCGACGCAGCGTGTCGATCGTGTCCTCGAACCCGTGTGGTCGCAACGCGAAGGTTCCGATGGCGAACACGGGTACGGCGACCGCCAGGGCCAGGATGACCTCGACCATGGGGCCGGCCTCGGTGGCTGTCCGCAGCCAGTACATCGTCGCCCCCACCGCCATGAGCACCAGGACGGTTACCACGATGCCGCGGCCGAAGATCGCCAGGCCACGCAGGGTGAGCGTGCCACGGACGTGTCGGTTCAGCACCACGACGGCCACCACTGCGGCGATGAAGTAGGCAGCGGAGTAGGCCAGTGACAGCCCGGTCTGATCGAACAGGGCCACGAAAGGAACCACGAGCAGGACATTGAGTCCGTTCTCGAAGAGGTTGAGCCAGAACGGCGTCCTGGTGTTGCGCCTGGAATGGAAGGCCCGCACGCAGTAGAGGAAAACGGCGAACGCCGGCAGTCCGATGCTGAAACCGGCGAGCATCCGCGCTGTCTCGGCGGTGTCCTCGGCTGAGAACTGGCCCCGTTGGAGCAGGATCTCGATCAGCGGTGCTCCCAGCAGCAGGTAGGCGCCCGCCGCGGGCAGCAGGAACGTCACCAGCACCGCCAGACCCTCCCGGAATCGCTCCCGGAACGCGATCGTGTCGTGATTGCTGGCTGCCTCCGACAGATCCGGGAGGATCACGGTCATGATCGATACGGCGATCAGCCCATAGGGGAGTTGGAAGAAGATGAATGCGTACTGGTAGGCGGACACGGCCCCCTCGCCCGACCCGCGCGCGATTGTGAGCACGATGAGCAGCGACACCTGATTCGCGGCGGCGAAACCCACGGTCCAGCCCGAGAGTCGCATCAGCTTTCGGACCGCAGGGTGTCGGGGCTCGAACTTCCAGCGGAGATGGATACCTGCCTTTCGCAGCGAGGGCAGCAGAGCCACCGCCATGGCCGCTACACCTGCCGTGGTGCCGAGACCGAGTAGGTAGACGGTCATGGTCGAATCGTCATCGGTGCGACCGGTCGAGATCAGCCACCAGACCGCCAGGCCGGCCGCGGAGGTGATCAGGTTGGTGAGCACGGGGGCAAAGGCCGGAGCGGCGAAGCGCCGCTTGGCATGCAACTGGGCGGTCACCAGCGTGGTGATCCCGTAGAACAGGATCTGGGGCAGCAGAAGGGCCAGGAGGTCGTCGCCCAGCCGGAGTTGCTGTTCCTTCTGGACACCGTCCAGCGGGAGGGCGAATAGCTGGTTGATCAACGGTGACGCCAGCACCGCCAGGACCGTCAGCGCGGTGATCGCGCAGAATGCCACGGTCATGATCGCGGAGGCCGAGTCGTCGTCATCATCCTCGGAATGAATGAACATGGGTACGAGCGTCGAGGACAGGACTCCTCCCAGCACGAGCTCGTAGAGGATGTTCGGCGTCGTGTTGGCCAGGTTGTAGACGTCTGCGACCTGGCTGAGGCCCAGCGCGGCGGTGAGGGCGCTCACCCGAAGGAGGCCGGTGGCCCGCGACAGGGCCGTTCCGATGGCGGGAGCAGCGCTCGAACCCAAAAGGCTCCGTCGGCCACCGCCCGGAGCCGTGTTGCCGATGCCCGGCTCGTCGATGTCCGGATCATCCAGTCCGGCGCCGACTTTGGCTCCCTCAATGAGGCCCTCGGCGGTAGGATCCTCCAGGCCACTCACGCGGTTTCGCCGGTTTCGCCAGTTTCCTCGATGGCCAGGCGCAGCGATTCGAGATCGCCCACGATGCGGCCCACGTCGGAGTCGAGCGCCTGTACCGAGTCGGGATCAGACTGGGAGACCGAGAGCTCGACTGCCCGGGCGACCGCTTCGTCCGTGCGGGCATCGAGCAGCCGGAGACGGTCATAGGTGTCCGCGATCGTCGTATCGATCCGCTGGGCCGAGGCGAGTTGTGACTCCATCGCCGCGACGGTCTCGGCCTGGCGCGGCGTGGTCGGGGCCTGCCGGGCGTGGTCCAGTTCCAGGGCGATCCGGGTGGTGTCGATCTGCTTGCGTCCGCTGGTCAACACGTTTCCGGCCCGGGCGACCCTCCAAGCCTCGGACACCGCGATGTCGAGCTGTGTGGCCACGGTCGACAGCCGTTCCCTGAGCGGGCCGTCCTCCATCGTGTCGGTGGCGTCATCGAAACGCCGACGGGAGTCCAGCACCGCTTCGACGGCGCCGCGCCACGGTGGATCCAGACTGCGGGGGGCGACGGGGGGCATCGACGAGGCGTTCTTGGGGGGCACCGCAGCGAGGACCCTGGCTCCGAACGCCAGAGCCCCCAGTGCCACTGCCCCGATGGGTCCGAAGCCCACGAGGATGCCCACCGCGAGACCGCCACCGGCGGCCAGGATCGCGGACGGCGAGGTGATGGCTCGAGCGACTCTCGGCGTGTAGAAGCGGTCGCGGAAGGCCATGGTCAGAAGTTGCTCACCACAGCAGTGAACACGGCCTCGATATCGGTGGCGTCGGCGGACTCATAGGCAGTGGCATTGGAGGCCGCAGCGATCTGTTCCAGTGCCACGGCGTCAGCATCTGCACCGTAGGCGATGGTGAAGATGCGAACCGGGGTGGCGTTCTCGCCGTTCGACGTGCGGCTCACCTCATCGATCAGGGCTGCGAACTGTGCGGCGTCGTCGCCGGGCTCGCCGTCATCGTTCACCCCATCGGTGAGAACGACGATCGCGTTGATCAGCGTCGGGTCGTACTCACCAACCATCTGTGTGTGGCTGTCGCCGATGACCTGGTAGAGCGGGGTTCCGTTGAGCGGGATCAGATTGCTCACCTCGTTGGCGAGCTGTTCCCGGTTGGGGCCAGCCGGTGCGATCGGGGAGAGATCCTGGTAGTCGCCCCCGGCACCGGACTCCTCGCCCAGGCCCGTGGTGAAGATGCGCAGACCCACCAGGTCCTCGGCCTTGAACTCCGCCAGCCCGTCCCTCACGGCCCTGGTGGCAAGGTCGAGTTTCGTGGGCCCGCCCGGATCAGCGGGGTCGGCGGGTTCGCCCATGGAGCCCGACACGTCCAGCACCATGAGGACGCGCGCCGCCTTGCGTTGTTCGGCCCAGGCGTCGAGCAGACCAACCAGTACCGCTCCGTCGGGAACGTCCAGGAGTGTCTCGGGTTTGGTCGGGTCCACCCCGTTGGAGCCGTCGATCGGAGCACCCAACGCCACCTCGGGATTGCCCGGCCTGAACCCGAACTCGAGAACCTTCTCCTGGTTCTCCGTGGTGGAGACGAACTCGGTGAACAGTTCGGCCCCCGTCCGTTGGTCATCATCGACCCATTCGGCGTCGAGCACGTACAGCGGGTTGTCCGAGTACAGGGTGCCCTCGGTGGGATAGATGGCGACCAGCGGGGTGCGTGGCGGTCTGGCCTCCTCGCCAGGGTCCAGCACGCCGTCGGGGTTGCCCAGGTTGTAGTCGATGACCGACTTCTCCTCGACGGCGACCGCCGACGCGTAGGTGAGAGCGGCGCCGCGCTGATCTGCCCGGTACCAGTTGTCGAGGAATGTGAGGGTGATGTCGCCGTAGTGCACGACCGCGGACTCGATGTCGCGGCCGTACTGCTGGACCTCCGGACGCGACAGGTCCTCGAGGCTGAGCCCGGTGGTGGTGCCCGTGGCTGCGTACGACTGGGCGATGAGGGCGGAGAGCCCCGAGGTGGAGAAGTTCGGATTGGTCTTGCCCAGTCGGAACGGACCCCACTCGGGGTGCCCCTTGGCCGCCCATCCCTCCGGCGAGCGGGCCAGCTCCAGGACGTCCGCCCACCCGATCGCCGTGTCGGGCCAACCGAGCGCCTCGGCCATCGGCTCGGGCATGGCGATGACCAGCGGGGTCAACATGAACGCCGTTGGGTCCTCGGGGGCCATGGCCCCTTCGCCGGAGTCGGCGAGACGTTGGTTGAGCACCGCGCCCCAGGCACTGGACGCCGGCGACCAGAGCACTGGAGCCGGTCCGCCGTCCACATTCTCGTCCCAGCCGTCGGCCAGCGCAGTGGCTGCCCCGCCGGAAGCCTTCGAGCGGACCTTCACCTGCACGCAGCGCCCATCCACCTCGGCGCCGCTGGCGTTGAAGTCGTCGGCCAGCTCGCTGAGCAGTTCGATCTTCTCGGAGCTGACGGCAGCCGGAACGGGCACGCAGTCTCCGTCGTCGGAGCCGGAGGCGAACGGGTCGTCCGTGCCGCCCCCACACGCAGTCACGGAGACGGCCAGAGCCGTGACCATCGTGAGTGCGGCAGAGTTGCTGATCCTCATGTGTTCTCCCATCGGGTGTTCACAGCCGAGATGACCCCGGGTGTCGGCAGGCCGCTGGCGGAGTCGTCGTCGAGTCGCCAACCGGCGGCCTCCAGCGCCGTTCCCAGGCGTTCGGTGCCGAGATGTTCGAGCGCGGCCGCGAGCGTGTCCTCGTCGGAGGCCCACAGCTGTACGTCCGCCGTCGAGCGCGGTTCGGGTGTCACCACCGTTATGGTGTCGGCCGTCGCCGCACTGGCCAGTTGGGTCTCGGCGTCGGACTCCAGAGCGCCGACGACCCCTAAGCTGCCGGGGACTCGTAGGAACTGGGTGAGCGGCGAAATCGAGGTGCTGTTCGCCTTCGACTCGGTGGCCAGGCGACCGAACCAAACGGCAACAGCGGGGTCGTCGAGGTCGTTGGCGGCGAAGTCGGTTCGCCCGACGCGCGATGCAACGGCCTGGTTGACCGCCACCATGCCGTCCCCGGACTCGGGTTCCGGTAGCCCCACCTCGACGCGACCCCAACCGGATTCGCCTCCGAGGTCACTCCACTGCCCGCCGGCCGCCTCGCCGATACAGGCCCACGTGACTGCTCCGCATGATTGCTGAACTGCGGCAATGCGATTCGTGAGAGCAACGATGACTGCCGGGGACCGGGCCAGAATCTCCGACGCGGCCAGGTTGGGCATTTCGGCGCCTCCGTCCCTGGTCACCTCCGGCCACGGTCCGGCCGCGAGCCACGCGGTCGAACCATCCAGAGTCAGGTCGCCGCTGGACAGCCGCAGCGCGGTGATGTGTTCGGGTTCGATGGAGACGCTGATGTCGGTCTCGGAAGCGAGATCGTTGCAGGCAGTCAGCAACTCGGGGCCGCAGATGAGCGACAGGGGACCATCCGACGAGTCGGTCGAGTCATCGGCGTCGCTGTCGATCTGGGCCCGTATGACGATGGCGCCCAGGACCATCGCCACTCCTGCCAGAAGTGCCAGGAACCGCTTCACGGAGTTGGCTCGCTGGTGCTCGGTTGGGACTCCTGCGCGGGGGGTATCCGGCGCGGTGGCGGCTGGTCGATGGAGTCGGGGTCGGTGGGGATGTCGACGGCCTCCAGGGTGGAGAGCTCCTCATCACCGGGGACCCCGGACTCCCGGTCGGCCATCACCCTCGCCGCGTGGCGGTTGACCGCCGATTCGTAGACGTTGCGGGCCAGACGCGCATTTCCGAACCCCTTGGTGCGAGGTATGGATTCGAGCAGCGTCCGCAGTGCGCGCACGGCGTCGGGTGCCAGGTGGTAGCGCTGCCGATCGCCTAGTCGAGTCACTATGTCGACGAGTTCGTCGGTGGCGTAGTCGGGGAAGTCGATGACAGTCGGCAGGCGGGACCGCAATCCGGGATTGGCGGCCAGGAACTCCTCCATCTCCACCGGGTATCCAGCCACGACCAGGACCACGCGGTCCCGGCGGTCCTCGATGAGCTTCACCACCTGGTCGATGGCCTCACGGCCGAAGTCGTTGCTGCCTCCGCGCACGAGTGTGTAGGCCTCGTCGATGAACAGCATTCCCTCATCCGCAGAGTCGAACACCTGGGTGACCCGGCCGGCGGTCTGGCCGACGTATCCGGCAACGAGCGCGGAGCGGTCCACCTCGACGAGGTGCCCGCGCTCCACGACCCCGAGGCTGGCGAAGATCTGGGACAACAGGCGGGCAACCGTGGTCTTGCCCGTGCCCGGATTGCCCGTGAACACCAGGTGATGCGACGTTTCGACCGACGGCAGGCCACGCTCGGAACGGAGCTGTTGGACCCGAGGAAGTCGGCCACCAGGTGGACCCGGTCCTTGACGGCCTCGAGTCCCACCAGGTCGTCCAGTTCGGCCAGCAGTTCCTCCATGGGGCGGTGTACGGGGTGGTCGCCCGGGTCGGTTGCCGAACCGCTGGATGGCGACTGCGTGGATGTGCTGGTCGCTCCGAGGCTGTGGCCATCGGTGTGGCGCTCGCGCATGGCCGCGAGCAGTCGTGTCCGCAGGGCGGCGATCGCCGTCAGTTCGTCCTGGGAGGTGACCACATCGAGCGACGCGATGACGTGGGCCACCGCCATGGTGTGCTCGTAGTACACATCTGCGTGGGAACTCCCGTGGCGGGAGTCCGCGGCCAGCAGGAGACGGAACAGCTCGGAGTCAGACTCCAGCCACTCGCGGCGCCCGGCGACCATGGTGGAGCCGCGGATGGCGGCAGGTGTCGCCATGAGAAGGCCTGTATCGGCCATGCGTGAACCGAACACGTCGATGAGGGCGTTCAGCTCATCGTCGGTGTGCCGCTCGTCGGCATCAATCATCGCCGCACACAGGTTGAACGCCTCGTTGGTGACGTCGCGGGTGAATCCGGAGCGGTCGATGTCGCTGAGCGCTGCGGTTGCCCCGTCGAGCGCGTCGGTCAGGGCCTCGACGTAGGACGCCACCACGGGTTCGAGCGCGCTGCCAGCCACCTCGTGAATCTAGTTCCAGTGCAATCCCGCCCCGGGCCCTTGATGAGAGGCGTCCGCGACACGGTAGCGACCGACTCCCGTAGCTACCCTCTTGGAATGAGTCCCACGCCCATCCCCGAGCTCGCCCGGCGTGCCAAGGCGGCGTCCCGTTCGCTTGCCACAGCCTCCACCAGCGAGAAGAACGAGGCGCTGTTGGCCGCTGCGGACCTGCTCGAGGCCCGTGCGCCGGGTCTCCTCGAAGCCAACGCCGAGCGATGTGGCCGCGGCCGAGGACAACGGCATCGCTGCCGGTCTCGTGGACCGCCTGCGGCTCGACGAGGCCCGGGTGTCGGCCATGGCGGCGGGGCCTCCGCCAGGTGGCGTCGCTGGCCGATCCGGTCGGCGAGGTCCTCGACGGCTGGGTCCGGCCCAACGGCCTGCGGATCTCGCGGGTCCGGGTGCCCCTCGGTGTCGTGGCGGTCATCTACGAGAGCCGCCCGAACGTGACCTCCGATGCCGCCGGTCTCTGCCTGAAGTCGGGCAACGCTGCCTTCCTGCGTGGATCGGCCAGTGCCATCCACTCGAACCTGGCCATCGCGCGAGGTGCTGCGGGAGGCGAGCGGCCAAGGCCGGTCTGCCCGAGGATGCCGTGATCGTGGTGGACGACACCTCGCCGCGAGGCCGCCGTGGAGTTCATGCAGCAGCGGGGCTACGTCGACGTGCTCATCCCCAGGGCGGGCGCTTCGCTGATCCAGTCGATCCTCGACAACGCCACCGTGCCGTTCGTGATCGACGGCGACGGCAACTGCCACGTCTACGTCGACGCTGCAGCAGATCTCGACGATGGCCGAGGCGATCGTCGTCAACGCCAAGACCCAGCGGCCGTCGGTGTGCAACGCGGCCGAGTCGCTGGTGGTGCACTCCTCGGTGGCGGCTGACTTCCTGCCTCGCGTCGCCTGCCGCGATGCCCGAGGTCGAGCTGGTCGGCGACGCCCGTGCACGGTCGCTGGTGCCGGGCATGGGCGAGGCGTCCGAAGAGGACTACGCAACCGAGTTCCTCGACCTGAAGATGTCGGTGCAGGTCGTCGACACCCTCGATGAGGCGATCGCCCACGTCAACGACAATTCCTCGGGTCACTCCGAGGCGATATGCACCACGGACCTGGCGGCCGCGACCAGGTTCACGACCGAGGTCGATGCCGCCGCGGTGCTGGTCAACGCATCCACTCGCTTCGTGGACGGCGAGGAGTTCGGCTTCGGTGCCGAGATCGGGATCTCGACCCAGAAGCTGCATGCCAGGGGCCCGCTGGGTCTGGCGCAGCTCACGACCGCGAAGTACATCGTGCTGGGCGAGGGCCAGGTCCGCGGCTAGCAACGCCCGCGGATGCGGTCCTCCCCGGCGTACTGGGGGCTCAGGCGTCAGCGGGCGAGTATTCCCCCCATTCGGAGCTGGTGTGTTCAGGCGGGGAACCAGTTGGCGTGGAACCCGAAGGGGACACGGCGGGGCATGCGGACCGTGGCGATGGGCCCGGCGGCCACATCGTGGGCGTCGAGCACCACGACGTCGGTGGCGTCGTCGGTCGTCGTAGTACACGGCGTTGATCAGCCAGCCGTCATCCTCGGCGCTGCCGTCGGGGTCGGGGGCGAACACCGTCTCGCCGACGTGGCCGTGATCGCCCGAGCACCACTGCGATCGGGTGTCGGCGAGGGTGTCGTACTTGACGATGGTGTCGAAGTCACCGATGTTGCGGTCCTGGGCCACGAAGGCCGACATGTAGAGCTTGTCGGTGCGCACACCCTGGTAGTCGTCGTTGATCCGGTTGAAGTCGCCGGACATGTCGTCCATCGGCTCCCACCCGGCCTTGCCAGAGTCGAGGTCGACCCAGAAGTTGGCCGGCTTGCCCGCCTCGTTGCCGGCGATGCGCTCGTCCAGCTCGGCGGTGCCGTCGATGCCGAACTCGGGGTGCTCGAAACGTGATCCGTTGAACTGGATGCGGTTGCCTTCGGCCCAGGCGTTCCAGAAGTGCTGCACGTGGCCGTTCTCGATCTCGAACCAGCGCAGGTCCTCGGCGCCGCCCATCCGGGGCATCACGCCGATGCGGGTGCCGTTCTCGGGCTTCCAGCTGACCATGGGGCCGTTGCCGAGGTCTCTCCATGTTGAACACGATGGGGGAGTCCAGGAACACGGTGTGGTCCTCGGTGATCACCAGGTCGTGCATCATCACCGGCGCCGGCAGGTCGATGTCCACCGAGTGCACCAGCGCGCCGCTGGCGTCGGCCACGTGGTAGCGCAGGTAGGGCTCGAAGAGCGAGTAGGCGAAGAAGACCATCTCGCCGGTTCGGGGATCGATCCGGGGGTGGGCGGTCATCGAGCCCTTCAGGCGACCGTCGAAGTCCCACTCGCCGACGGTGTCCAGACCGTCGGTCACCTCGGTGGGCACGCCGCCCTCCCACAGCGCGAGCCACTTGCCGGCGTGGCGGATGATGTGGGTGTTGGCCGGGTTCTTCACCGGGCCGGCGGAGCCGGTCAGCTCGCGGTCGGGGAAGTGCAGGACGTCGCCGAGGCCGGGGTAGATGGAGCGGCCCAGCTCGTTCTCGCGCTGCAGGCCACGGGACCGGATCCAGCGGTTGCGGTAGGACACGCCGTCGTCGGTGAAGCTGACGCCGTGCAGCATGCCGTCGCCGTCGAACATGTGGTAGCGGGCCATGGGCTCGAACGCCGGATTGGGGCCGTTGCGGACGAACGACCCGCGGAGGCCCTCGGGGATCTTGCCCTCGACCTCGCAGCGGGCGACGTCGATCTCGTCGCTGACGGGGAACAGGTTTCCGGATAGGTCGGGCTGGTTTCCGCTGCGTTGGTCACCGAACCGGTGATGTCGATGGTGTCGGTCATCTGACTGCTGCCCCCTGGCGGTGTGTCGACGGAGAGGTAAACACCGTTCAGTTGGCGACGATACCAGAGGTGTCCTCGCCGGTCGCATCGCCGTTGGTAGCGTCAGGCGCCGGAGTCGGGTGATGCGCAGGACGACCGAGAGGCCCCCAGTGGCGATACTGAACACGGAGGAGTCGGACGACGGCGTGGTCGTCGTGCGTTGGGACGACGGCGAGAACCGGTTCAACCTCGACTCGGTGGGTGAGTGGCACCAGCTTCTCGATGATCTCGTCGGCCGCCGAGGACCGTTGGCCCTGGTGGTGACCGGCACCGGCAAGTTCTTCTCCAACGGTCTCGACCTCGACCGATTCGAGGGCGACCCCGACGAGGCGGCCCCGCATCCTCGATGGAGTCCACAGGCTCTTCGGTCGATTGCTGTTGTTCCCGGCGTGGACCATCTTCGCCATCAACGGGCACTGTTTCGCCGCCGGCGCCATGATGTCATGCACCGGCGGACAGCGCCTGATGCGCACCGAGCGTGGCTACTGGTGCCTGCCCGAGGTCGACCTGGGCCTTCCGCTCACTCCGGAGATGACGGCCACCGTCACCGCCAGACTGCCAGGCGCCGCTGCCGCCGCACGCGATGCTCACCGGCATGCGCTACTCGACGCCGTTGCCGCGGTGGAGCCGCGGACTGGTCGATGCCGCGTGTTCCCGAGGACGATCTCCTGGAGCGGGCGATCGCGGAGGCACGGACGGCCATGGCAGGCAAGGACCGATCAGTGATCGGCAATCACAAGCGCCAGCTCTTCGGCGAGGCAGCCGATCTGTGGGGTGACGCCATGACGACCGACAGCGCAGATCGGAGCACGGACCCGCGGCGCAGATCCCCGACGCCCTCGACCATGGCCGACGGCGGAGCACGACCCCGCCGCCGGTTCCCTTCGGAGCTGATTCACCGAACGTGCTGGTCGATCGTGCTCGACGACCTCGGATTCGCCCACCTCGGCTGCTTCGGCTCGGACCTCGACACCCCCAACCTCGACCGGCTCGCCGAGCGTGGGGTGCGAAGCTCACCAACTTCCACACCACCGCCGTGTGTTCGCCGACGCGGGCGTGCCTGCTGACCGGCCGCAACCACCATCGTGTGGGCATGGGCATGCTCCCGGACCTGCCGACCAACTTCGCGGGCTACACCGGCGAGTTCCCCCGCGAGGCCGCCACGATGGCGCACATCCTCGCGCGAGCAAGGCTACGCCACCTACTGCGTCGGCAAGTGGCACCTGGTGCCACGCGACCAACGTGACAACGGCCCCTTCGACATGTGGCCCCTCGGCCAGGGGTTCGGTCGCTACTACGGGTTCCTGAACGGGGAGACCAACCAGTGGACCCCGAACCTGGTCCGTGACAACACCCACATCGACCCGCCGGCCTCACCCGAGGAGGGCTACCACCTCGACTCCGACCTGGCCCGGGCATCGATCGAGTACCACCGTCAGCATCGGCTGGCGCACCCCGATCGGCCGTTCTTCATGTGGTACGCCAGCGCCGCGCCGCATGCGCCCCATCAGGCTCCTCCGGAGTGGCTGGAGGTCTACCGCGGCCGATTCGATCGTGGCTGGGACGCCTGGCGCAGCGACGTACTCGAACGGCAGAAGCAGCTCGGCATCGTCGAGGAGTCCGTGGTGCTCTCCGAACGCCCGGCCTGGGTGCCGGCCTGGGACGACCTCGAGGCCGATCATCAGCGCCTGTACGCACGGATGATGGAGGTGTTCGCCGCCATGGTGAGCCACGCCGATGCGCAGATCGGTCGTCTGCTCGACCATCTGGAGGCAGAGGGTGAGCTCGACGACACCATCGTTGTGCTGGTCTCCGACAACGGCACATCGGGCGAAGGTGGCCCGCACGGCACGCACAACCAGCTCGGGCACTACATATCCGACGACGAGGACGACCTCGACGAGGAGACTGGCCCGTCTCGACGACCTGGGCGGTTGGCGCAGCAGTGGGCACTATCCGTGGGGCTGGGCGCTCGCGGGCAACACTCCGTTCCGGCGCTGGAAGCGGTACACGTTCGAGGGCGGCGTGCGGGACCCTCTCATCATCTGCGGACCGGGGATCGAGGCCGCAGGAGAACTGCGGTCCCAATACGCACACGCCGTGGACGTCTTGCCCACGGTCCTCGACCTGGCCGGGATCGACCTCCCGGAAACGGTGAACGGGATCTCGCAGATGTCGTTCGACGGAGCCAGCCTGCGGTCGGCCCTGGAGAACCCGGAGGAGCCCGGACGCGCACAGCAGTACTACGAGTTGTGGGGGAGTCGGGCCATCTACCGCGACGGGTTCAAGGCCGTCACTGATCACATCAACCAACTGACCGCGAACGAGCGCAACATGTTGGAGGGCAGCAGCGACTTCGCCGAGGACCGCTGGGCGCTCTTCGACACCACGGCCGACCCGACCGAGCGCACCGACCTGGCCTCGGAACGACCGGAGTTGCTGGCCGAACTGGTCGAGTTGTGGTTCGAGTTGGCCAACGCCAATGACGTGTTCCCGCTCGACGACGGCGCCGCCAACCGGATCGCCCACATGCGGGTCCCGTGGACCGCATGGCGAAGTGAATTCCTGTTCCGGCCCGGCGACAAGGTCCACGAGGTGAACGGCCCCAACCTCGCGGGAGGGTTTCAGATGGCGGCCACCTTTGCGGGTCCGATCGGGCCCACCGCCGATGGCGTGCTGGCCGAGCAGGGTGACTGGAACGCAGGATGGGCGATGTATCTGGCGGATGGTGAGATCCGCTGGGTGATGTCCGGCTTCGGTGGCCCCAGCGAGGTCGTGGCCACGCTGCCTGAGGCTTCCCGTGTGCTCACTGCCGAGGGGACCGTCATGGAAGGCGACCTGGAAGTGGTTCTCGGGGCGGACGGGGTCGAGATCGGCCGCGGCCGCATCGGCCGTGCAGTGCCTCTGGCGTGGGCGCCGGACGGAGCCTTCCTGACCATTGGTCATGCCCGCCCGTTCCCGGTCACGGACCGCTACGACGTCGAGGAATCTGCGCCGTCGTCCCTGGCGGGGTTCTCGGTTCGCACCGGTCAGTTGCCACCGCTGGATGTGGAGGCCGAGTTCGAACGGGTGATGCGCCACCAGTAGGAGGAATTCCCGGGGTCGGTTCATAGCTTGGAAGGCGTGAGAACCCACCCGAGCAACCTGGGCCGGCGCTGGTCGCTCGTGGCTGGTGCTGCTGCGTTGGCTGTGGTCGCCGGCAGCTGCATCGGTACAGGCGCATCCAATGTCGCCGACGAAGCGTCGCTGGGCGCGGAGGTGGCGGTGACGTCATCGATTCCCGAGGTGCCCGGTCAAGCGGCCGACGGCCTGCTGTACGTTGCCGCAGCCGGCGCTGCCAGTGTCGATGGCGACGGTGCGGCCGAAGGGGCGTCACTCACCGTGACGCTGTTGGAGACCGACGCCGAGGTGCTCTGGTTCCAGGACCGGCCGGGGCGACAGGCGGGCGAACTACGCATGTCGGACTTCGTGAGCCAGTGGGATGAGATCGGTTTCCGGTCCGACCCGCCCAACGCCGTCATCCGCCACGACGGCGATGACCTGGGGTCGGTGCTGGAGATGAGGGATCCGGTGTGGGACCAGCCCAACGGTGTATTGCAGTTCACCGCTGTGCGGGCGGCGGGGACCTCCCCGCTCCCTGCACTCCTGTCGGATGTGACGCTGTTCATCGATGACGGGGGCTCGTCGTACGTGGCGGCGAAGCTCCAGGTCAGCAACGCTGCCCCGGGCCAGTCGGTGAGGCTCGACATCTCCGCCGCCGGCGGTTCTGCTCCGAGCTGGTCCGCCGGCGGACCCGACAGCAACGGTGCAGGTGTGCAGCTGATTGCCACGAGTGGCGAACTGCCCCTGTTGGAGTTCTCGCTCACCGAGTCCTCGATCGGGATCCAGACCACCCAGGCAAGCGGCGGGAGCACCATGACCTTCGGCCTTTCTCTGTTCCTCGTGGTTCCCGACGGCACCACCACCATGAATCTCGGGTCGAACTCCGATCCGGGCGTGGAGGTGACGCTGGCCCTCGGCACCGGTGTTCCACAGGCGGTCAACGGCAGTCCGACCGAATTCTCCCTGCAGGGCTGATGCCCCGCCATCTCGGTGGATCTCGCCCGTGATCTCGCTTGACCGCGCGGTCAAGTTGATCGCTAACCTCGGCCCATGAGCACCGACATGTCTCCGAGCACCGGCCAACCCTCGAGCGACCCTCGTTTCGAGACCGTGGGCCAGGTCCGCGAGCAGCTGGCCGGCCGTCGACTACCTCTCCGACGAAGGTATTGCAGGGATCATCTACCTCGCCGACCGCCTGGGCAAGCCGGTGCTGGTCGAGGGGCCGGCAGGCACCGGTAAGACCCAGCTGGCGAAGTCGACCGCCGAGATCCTGGGCGCCCGGCTCATCCGGCTGCAGTGCTACGAGGGCCTGGACGAGTCCAAGGCGCTGTACGAGTGGAACTACAAGAAGCAGCTGCTGCGCATCCAGGCCACCAAGGCCGACAGCGAAGACACGGCTGGGCGGATGTGTCCGACGACATCTTCTCCGACGAGTTCCTGCTCACCCGACCACTCCTCGAAGCCATCACCGCCGAGGACCCGGTAGTGCTCCTGATCGACGAGGTGGACCGCGTCGAGGTGGAGACCGAGGCGCTCCTGCTCGAGATCCTGTCGGACTACCAGGTGTCGATCCCGGAGTTGGGAACCATCACCGCTCGGCAGATCCCGCTGGTGTTCCTCACCTCGAACAACACCCGTGAGCTCTCCGAGGCCCTCAAGCGTCGGTGTCTGTACCTGCACGTCGACTACCCGGACATGGAGCGGGAGAAGGAGATCGTGCGCACGAAGGTGCCGGGTATCACCGACTCGCTCGCAGACCAGGTGGCGCGGATCGTGCGTTCGATTCGTGAGCTGGAACTCAAGAAGGCGCCATCGGTGTCCGAGACGCTCGACTGGGCGAACACCCTGATGCTCCTCGGAGTCGAGCAGATCGACGCGGAGACGGCCACCTCCACCGCCAACATCCTGCTCAAGTACCAGACCGACATCGCCAAGGTGGCAAAGGAGTTCGCCGCCGACAAGCAGACCTTCGAGGGCTCCGCCAAGTGAGCGACAGGCCCGTGGCCGTGGACGGCCCAGCCCTCGAAGAGGCGGCTACCGCTGCGGCCGGCCAGGCACTCCTGGAGTTGTTGGGCGGTTTCATCGTGCAACTGCGCGAGGCCGGACTGCCGGTCAGCCTCACCGAGAACCTCGACGCCATGGCTGCCGTCCAACAGATCCCGCTCGAGGACCGGGAGGCGTTCAAGTACGCGCTGGCTGCCACCCTGGTCAAGAACCATGCCCACTGGAGAGCCTTCGAGACTGTGTTCGAGGTCTATTTCTCGCTGCGGGGCAGCCACTACGCGGTGGGTGACGACGCCGACGGGGAGTTCGATCCCTCCGACCTGGACGACATGGACGGTGCCGGGCAGGGCGATGGCCAGGGAGAGGGCGAGGGCCAGGGCCAGGGCGGCGGTGCCGGCGACAACCTCACCCAGGAGGAGCTCGCCCAGATGCTCTACCAGTCGCTGCTGCGCGCCGATCAGGCGATGATGCGTGCCGCCGCCCGCCAGTCGGTCAAGCGGTATGCAGGCATGGAACCCGGTCGCCCGGTCGGTGGCACCTACTACCTGTATCGCACGCTTCGGAACCTCGATCTGGACTCCATGATGGAGCAGCTGATGGAAGCTGCCCGTCAACAGTCACCGGAGCCGCTGACGCCCCTCGAGGAACGACTCGAGGCCGACGAGTACGAGCACCGGGTCGAGCAGTTCCGCCAGGAGGTCGAGGCCGAGATCCGCCGACGTCTGGTCGCTGACCGGGGTGTGGAGGCCATGGCCAAGACACTGCGTAAGCCGCTGCCCGAGGACATCGACTTCATGCACGCCAGCCGCGAGGAGATGGTGTCTCTGCGCAAGGCGCTGCAGCCTCTGACCCGTCGCCTGGCCGTGCGCCTGGCCCGCAAGCGCCGCCACGGTCGAAAGGGTGCACTCGACTTCCGAAGCACCGTGCGGCACTCCCTGAGCTACGGCGGTGTGCCAGCAGAGCCCAAGTTCCGCTATCCGCGACCCTCGAAGCCCGAGATATTCGTCATCGCCGACATCTCCGGCTCGGTAGCGGCCTTCGCCCGCTTCACTCTGCACCTTGTGCACGCCATAGCCGGGCAGTTCTCCAAGGTTCGCAGCTTCGTGTTCATCGACGGGATCGACGAGGTCACAAGCTACTTCGAGGGGACCGAGGACATCGTGGAGGCCATCCACCGCGTCAACACCGAGGCAGACGTGGTGTGGGTCGACGGTCACTCCGACTACGGCCATGCCTTCGAGGTGTTCTGGGAACGCCACGGCAAGGACGTGGGCCCCAAGACCACCGTGATCATCCTCGGCGACGCGCGCAACAACTACCACGCGTCACAGTCATGGGTGGTCAAGGAGATACGCCACCGCGCCCGCCATGTGTACTGGCTGAACCCGGAGCCCAGGGCTTACTGGGACACCGGGGACTCCATCGTGGGGGAGTACGGCGTTCACTGCGACGGCAGTTTCGAGTGCCGGAACCTACGGCAGTTGGAGCGCTTCGTCGACCACCTGGTTTAGACCCCGTTCAGGGCAGGTGGGCGATGGCGTCGTCGAACACCCGGAACAGCGCAGGTCCCGACTGTTCGCTTCGCGCGAGCACGCCCAGCCTGCGGCACCTTGCCAGCAGCTCGCGCGCCTGACGGCCGGGCCAGGGTTTCGGCAGCAGTTCCGGTGGAAGCAGGGGATCGCGCTCGAAGCACTCGTTGAAGCGGATGGCGATGTGCAGAGCCCCTGGAAGGAAGTCGTGCTCGCTCAGGCGCTCGCCACGGTCGCGCATCTCCTGGAGCCGCACGGGGACATCGCTGTAGGTCTCGATGAATCGTCGGTAGGCATCGGCGACCGCGTTCAAGTTCCAGAACTGTGCAGCCAGTGCTCGGGGGTCGGTCACCCCGCCGAGGTCGAGGTCCGCCGTGCTCATCAGGGTCACATGGCAGGTGATCTCCAGACGTTCGGCACCTGCTCGTACCTCCGGTTCCCAGTGGTGCGGTGAGATGTAGAGACCCGGCTGTAGCACCGCTCCACCGAGGCTCAACAAGTGGTCGCGAAAGCGATCCCGGGCCGGTCGCATGGATTCCGGAATCGCGAACGACGCCAGGTGCCAGTGGCCGTCCCAGCCCCTGCCGGCAGCATCCTGGGCATAGGCGAGAAGGTGTCGCTGTTGGGTTACCTCCAGTAGCGCCCGGCCTTGTTCGGTGGCTGGGAACAGGGCATCTCGGCCCTCGCCGTTGCGTTCGAAGAGTCCTTCTCCGATCAGGCGACGCATACATGAGCGGACGGTTTCGATGGGGATCTCGCACTCGGTGGCCACCCGGTAGAGCTCGGTGCCGTGTACCGTGCCGTCGAGATGAGCGAGTCCCAGCACCATGAGACGGGTGGGCATGGAGCTCTCGGCCACTTCGACGAGAGCATCCAGACCTGAGGCGGTCGGACTCTTGACGGGCGTGTCGCTCACGACCGCATGTTCTCGTGTGGGGGGTCCGGGTGTCAAAGAACGGCTGTGAGGCGGAGCGCCTCAGGAAAGGTGCAGTCCGCACTCCGTCTTGTCCCGGCCCACCCAACGACCGGAACGCGGGTCCTCGCCCTCCGCGACCGGATGGGTGCACGGCATACAGCCGATCGACGGGTAGCCCTCCAACGTGAGGGGATTGACCGGGACGCCGTGATCCTCGATGTAGGAGGCAACGTCGGCTGCGGTCCAGTTGGCCAGAGGGTTGATCTTCAACAGTCCCCGCAGGTCATGGCCGATGATCGGGGAGTTGGCGCGGCTGTCAGCCTCGTCGCGGCGCAGGCCCGACATCCACGCCGCCTTGCCGGCCAGTGCCCGGTCGAGCTGACCCACCTTGACTGCGGAGCAACAGTTCTCGGGGTCCTGCTCCCACAGGGCCTCGTCGTGGTGGCGGACGGTCATCATCCGCAGATTCAGTCCGTAGCGGCGCCTCACGGTCTCCACGGTCTGGAGGGTCTCGGGGAAGTGGTAGCCGGTGTCGATGAAGACCACCTCGATGGCTGGTGCCACCTTGACCGCGAGGTCGATCAGGACGGCGTCGGTCATGGAAGCAGCCAGGGACAGAGCGGGACCGAAGCTCTCCGCGGCCCAGGCAATGATGTGCGACGCCGGCGCGGACTCGAACCCTGCGTTCAGCGCCGCGATCTCGCTGTCGGTGAATGACGAGGGAGTGAACAGCCCCGGTGCCGGCTCGATGCCCTGCAGCGGTTCAGCCGACACCCGCAGGCTGTTGTCGGTCGCGGCGCTCATACCGCGCACTCCGAGTCGCCGACCTCGGCCTCGTAGGGTCCTGTCTCGCCGAAGTCGACGTAGAAGTTCTCGTTCTCCTCGGGAGTCGGGAACAGGTCGAGATCAGCGAGCCCCTGGGCGACCGTGGTGGCGCCCCCGACGCGTTCCAACCAGACGCCGAACGCCTCCCCGAACTCGCGCTCGGTGGAGTAGCGGGCGACCACCCGAACCGCTGCCTCCGGCGCGGCCTTGGCCGGTAGGCGGAGGGCCTTCTGGGCAAACTCCGCCTGCTCGTTGCCCACATAGCCGCCGAGCATCATCTGGTAGCCGGGCGCCGAGCGTCCGTGTGCCCGACGCTCCGCTCCGAAGAAGCCGATGTCGGCGACGTGGTGCTGGCCGCAGGAGTTGGTGCAGCCCGAGATGTTGGTGCGCACGCCGTCGACCTCGGCCAGGCCGGCGGCTTCCAGTGCTGCGCCGATGGCGGATGCCAGGCCACGGCTCTGGGTGACCGCGAGGTTGCAGGTGTCGGCTCCGGGGCAGGCGACCACGTCGCGGGCCAGCTCGGCCCCCGGCTGGGCCATGCCCAGGGACTCTAGGCGCTCGTGCACCAGCGCCAACTGCTCCTCGGTGAGACCGCGAAGTACGAAGTTCTGGCGGTTGGTGATGCGGACCTGCGCATCGACCTCACGGGCCAGCGCGGCGATCCCGCGGAACTGCTCCGCGGTCACGTCACCCAGCCTGCTCCAGGCCATGGCGGAGACCGTGCCGTTGGCCACGCCCCGCACGACGTTTGCCTGCTCCCAGCGCTTGTAGGCAGTGGTTCCGGTCAGCGTGACCGGTACTCCCTGGCCGATGGCCGAGACGGGACCGGTTCCCCGGCCCGCCGGCGCATCACCGGCAGCTTCGACTTCGGACGGAATGCCGCCGGGCCAGGTCGCGGAGGCCAGCAGGAACCTGCCGCGAGGCGATGATGCGGTCGCGCAGCTCGTCGATTCCCAGCTCGTCGACCAACCACTTCATGCGCGCCCGCAACTTGTTGTTTCGATTGCCTGCCTGCTCGAACACCCGAACGCAGGCCTCGAGGGTGGGAAGTAGTTCCTCGCGGGTGGTGAAGTCCTCGAGCGCTAGTGCCGGATGGGGGTTGGCTCCGAGGCCGCCCGCCACGAAGACCCTGAAACCGGCTTCGGTGGTATCGGCATCGCCGTTGGAGCCGGCGACGCTGCGGCTCACCGCGATCACGCCGACGTCGTTGAACATGGCCTGGCCGCAGTCGGTGACGCAGCCGGAGAAGTTGATCTTGAACTTGCGGGGCAGCCGGGCGGAGATGGGATTGCGCAGGAAGTGGTGGAACGCGGCCTCGGCCCACGGTTGGATGTCGAGCACCTCGTTCGGGCAGGCGCCGGCGAGATGGCAGCCCATCACGTTGCGGACCGTGTCGGAGCATGCCTCGCGGGTGGTCAGGTCGACGGCGGCCAGATCCCAGAGTGCCGAGGGCACCTCCTCGAGCTGCACGTAGTGGAACTGCACGTTCTGTCTGGTGGTGAGGTGGCCCCAGCCACGGCTGTAGCGCTCTGAGACCTCGGCCAGTCGGTCGAGCTGCTCGGGGTTGATGGCGCCATACGGGGCCTTGATCCGCAGCATCTGGTTGTGGCCGCCCTGGCGTTGTCCGTAAACGCCGTTGGCGAGTCGGAACACCTTGAACACGTCCTCGTCGATCTCGTCGGCCAGGTAACGCGCCAGGACCCGCTCGAACTTGCGGATGTCCTCCGCCATGGCGGCGTCGATGCTGTCGATGTCGACGTCGCCATGGGAGTCGATCTCGATCGTGGTCATGCGGTGCCCCTTCGTGGTGCCGGCGCGGATGCGCTGTGGAGGCGATCCGAAATACTAAAAGCCGACCTGTTAGGTCATATTTCTACCTAAACCCGACCACTCTGGTCAACATTCCGGGAATGTCACCCGTGGCGGGGCACGCGTCAGGGGCGGAGGAGCTCAGTCTCCTCGGAGGAGTTCAGCCACACGGAAGGCGAGATCGACGCTCTGGCGGCCGTTGAGCCGTGGGTCGCACATCGTCTCGTATCGCAGGCCGAGCTGGTCGTCGAGGAGGTCCTCGGCGCCGCCCAGGCACTCGGTCACATCGTCGCCGGTGAGTTCCACGTGGACACCACCGGGCCAGGTCCCCTCGGCACGGTGCGCGGCAAAGAAGCCCCGGATCTCGTCGATAATCGCATCGAAATGGCGGGTCTTGCGTCCCGACGGGGCGGTGAAAGTGTTGGCGTGCATCGGATCGCAGGTCCACACGACCGGATGGCCGGCTTCCCTGGTCGCAGCCAGCAGGGGCCGCAGACCTTCCTCGATCTTGTCGGCACCCATCCGTGTGATCAGCGTGAGGCGCCCAGGGACCTTGGCGGGGTTGAGGACCTCGCACAACTCCAGGACGTCGTCAACGCCGACCGAGGGCCCGATCTTGCAGCCGACCGGGTTGGCGATCCCGCGGAAGAACTCGACATGCGCGTCCTCGATGCCGCGGGTGCGTTCGCCGATCCACACCATGTGAGCGGAGCAGTCGTACCAGTCGCCGGTGAGCGAATCCTGGCGGGTCAGGGACTCCTCGTAGCCGAGCACCAGCGCCTCGTGGCTGGTGAAGAAGTCCACCTCGTGGAGACCGGGCACGGAGGTGGGATCGATCCCACAGGCCTTCATGAAACGCATGGCCCGATCGATCTCATCGGCCAGACGCTCGTAGCGGCGACCTTCGGGACTGGCCCCGACGAACTCCTGGTTCCACTGGTGCACCCGGTTCAGGTCCGCGAAACCGCCCTTGGTGAAGGCGCGCAGCAGGTTCAGCGTGGCTGCGGATTGGTGGTAGGCGTTCAGTAGTCGCCGGGGATCGGGCACCCGCGCCGATGACTCGAACTCGATGTCGTTGACCATGTGACCGCGGAAGCTCGGAAGGTCCACACCGTCGATCGACTCGGTGGAGGATGAGCGCGGCTTGGCGAACTGACCGGCGATGCGACCGACCTTCACCGCGGGCACTCCCGCGGAGTACGTGAGCACCACGGCCATCTGCAGGATCACCCGCAACCGTTCGCGGATCGAGTCCGCCGAGAAGGAATCGAAGGACTCGGCGCAGTCCCCGGCCTGTAGAAGAAATGCTTCTCCTGCCGACACGCGGCCGAGATCGGCGGTCAGCGCTCGTGCCTCACCGGCGAACACCAGAGGCGGCACTGTCGACAGGTTCTTCAGAACCGCGTCGAGGTCGGCCTGGTCGGGCCAGTCGGGCTGTTGGAGGGCGTTGCGGGAGCGCCAGGAGTCGGGCGTCCATGCTGACCTGTCGGCGTGAGACATCGCGGCCAGCGTACAAGCGAGCCCTGTCGGGGCCGAAGTCGGTATTGGCAGGGGTTCGGTCAGAGAGCGCCGGCGGCCGAGGCCAGAGCGTTGTTTCGTACGGCGACAACGGATCGCTTGACGAGCCGTCGAGCGGCCTCGGCGGTGACGCCCAGCTCCTCGCCCACCTCGCGGTAGCTGTGGCGCCGACCGTCGATGAGGCCGAAGCGACGACTCACCGCACTGCGCGCCCTCGGGTCGAGCACGTCCAGGAGGCCGTGCAGCCACTCCTCGTGCTCGGCCTCGAGCAGGATCGTTTCCGGTCCCGGCTTGGTGTCGGCGATGAGGTCGACGAGCTCGTTGGAGTCGTCGTCGCCCACGGTGCGGTCCAGTGAGGTCGGAGTGGTGAGGCGGTGTAGCCGGGCGTGCTCATCATCGAGACTGTCGCCATCGCCAGATGCGCAGCGCAGGGCCGATCGCAGGCTGGCCGAGCGGTCGCCGGGGAGTCGGACCAATGAGGCCTTCTGGTCCAGTGCCCGGCCGATGGCCTGACGGATCCAGAACGTGGCATAGGTGGAGAACTTGAAACCCTTGCGCCAGTCGAACTTGTCGACCGCGTGTTCCAGTCCCAGGTTGCCCTCCTGGACCAGGTCGAGAAGTTCCATGCCGGCAGGAAGCGGATATCGACGAGCAACGCTGACCACCAGGCGAAGGTTGGCCCTGATGAATCGGTCCTTGGCCGCCGCTCCGGCAGCAATGGAGCGGTCGAGGCCACGGCCCCGTTCACCGGCGTCCTTGCGGCGACGGGCATCGATCCCGTCCTCGATCGCCTGGGAGAGGTCCCGCTCATCGTCCGCATCGAGCAGGGGCACGGCGCCGATCTCGTTGAGGTACATCCCGACTGAGTCGCTCATCTGGGTCACCTTCCGATTCCGTCAGGCGCCGGTTGCGCCTCCTCGGATGCGTGCCATCCGACACCCTGACGTATCGGCCCCGGACAACCTGGGTTTAGGAGTTGTGAACAACAGTTCGCAGATTTTCTGCTCCGAGGGGGTCGGGACCGGCACCGGCACCGATACCGTGGTCAGGTGGAGAACGGGAGTGCGGGACACAGAATCGGTGTCTTCGGCGGAACCTTCGATCCACCGCACATCGCCCATCTGGTGATGGCCACCGAGGTCGCAACCGCCCTGGACCTCGACGTGGTGCTCATGATTCCGGCGGGGGAGCCCTGGCAGAAGGTGGGATCCACAACCTTGTCGCCAGCGGAGGACCGTCTGGCCATGACCCGGGCAGCGGTCGAGGGCGTGCCCGGCCTGGAGGTCTCCGATCTGGAGGTCAGGCGCCAAGGCCCGACGTACACGCTGGACACCCTGGTCGAGCTGCGCACGCAGCACCCCGCCGCGGAGTTGTTCCTGATCGTGGGCGCCGACGCCGCGGCCGGGCTGCCCAGCTGGGAGCGCTACGGCGAGTTGCCCGATCTGTGCCGGATCGTGGTCGTGGACCGACCCGGGAGCCCGTCGCCGGACCCCGGTGGCTTGGACGTACTGCGGGTGGAGGCACCCCGCCTGGACCTCTCCTCCACCGAGCTACGTGAACGAAGGGCCAGCGGTCGCTCGCTTCGGTTCATGGTTCCGGACGGCGTCATATCGGTCATGGACGAGCGGGGACTCTACGATTGAGCCCGATGAGCGGGACCCACACCGGCTGATGACGGCTACCGAAACCGATGACGGCCAGAGCCCCGGTGCGGAGCCGCGGAACGCCAGCGGCTCCTCATTGCCGCCGGCGGCCGAGGCCGTTGTGCGCCGACGGCGCGTTCAAACCCGCCAGCGTCGTCTAACCCTCTGGGGTGCGGTGGTAACGGCTGCAGGCGTGATTCTGCTGGCAGGGCTGGTGTTCGTCGGCTACCGCGCCAGTCTCAGGGTGGGGGGCGGAACGGAGTCGAAGGTGACCGACCCGACCGCGCCTGGCTACGTCGCCGAGCCTCGCCCCACTCCCACCGACCTGTACGTCTTCATCGATGATGCGGGTGACTTCTCCTCGGCGCTGATCGTCGTTCCCGATGCCTCCGGCGAAGGTGGCAAGGTCGTTCCGCTGTCTCCATCGTTCGTGGTGCCGGAGTACGAGGGTTCACCTCCGCTGTTCCTGGGAGACCTGTATGCCGAGGCCGGTATCAGTGGCTTCAGGGATCGTCTCGGTATCGCACTCCGGTTTGGTATCGACTCCGCGGAAACAGTCCCGGCAGCGGCGCTCACCCAGCTCGCCGAGGGCGAGCCGGTGGAGATCGAGAACGTCGACAGCCTTGTTGCCCGGGCGGAGGACGGCACCGAGGAAGTGCTGTATCCGGCTGGCCCCCTGGCGATCGAACCCGAGGATCTGGCCGGATTCCTGGCGTTCGAGGGTGCGGATGACCCTGCCCCGAACCAAGCCTTGCGTATCCAGACCGTCTGGGAGGAACTGCTTGCCCGGGCGGGGACGACTGTGGTGGCCGACCTTCCCGAGGGCGAACGCGCCGAGGGTTCCGAAGGTCCGACCTTCGCGGAAGCTGTCCGGTCCCTGGTGGCCGGCGAGGTGACCCTGAACCTGGTGCCCATGGAGCGAGTCCCTGTGCCCGACAGTTACCTGGTCGCATGGATGCCGGACTACGCCAACCTGGACACCTTCATTGCCAGGGTCGTCCCCCTTCCGAGGTCGCCGGTGCCGGGAATACGCACCGCGGTCTCGATCCTCAACGGCACCGGCAATCCCGATGCCATCGCCGCCATGGTGCCGGTTGCGGTGGCCGCCGGGGGAGAGGTCGCTCTCGTCGGCAATGCGGCCAGCTTCGACACTGCAACCACCACGGTGGAGTATTCGGGAGCGGGGTCCGAGGAGACGGCGAACGGGATCGCCACCGCTCTCGGGTTGACGGCCACCGACGCCGAGGGCGAGATCGAAGGCGCGTCGGTCCGTGTCATCCTCGGATCGGATCGTGCCCAGTGAATCGAAGTGTGCAGTGATGGGGTGTCCAGAGTGAGCGCGGAGCAGGTTGATGTCGCCACTGAACTGGCGGTTGTCGCCGCCCGTGCGGCGGACGACAAGTTGGCGACCGACGTCGTCATCCTCGACGTCGGTGAGGTGCTCGGGATATGCGACCACTTCGTCGTTGTCTCGGCGAACAACGAGCCCCAGGTAAAGGCTGTCGTGGACGCCATCGAGGAAGCCGTGCGCCTCGAGTTGGGTCAGTCACCCAGGGCCGAGGAGGGCAAGGCGGCCCGCCGATGGGTGCTTCTCGACTACGGCGACGTGATCGTGCACGTGTTCCATGCCGAGGAACGGGCCTACTACCGACTCGAGCGCCTGTACGGCGATGTCAGCCGAACCGAGTGGGCCACGAGTTCCTGATTGCTGGAGGTGGTCTAGCCGGGTCGCTGCTAGCCGAGCAGTGGCGCTTGGAGGGTGAAGTCCTTGTCGCCTCCGCCGCCGACCCACACGTACCCGTAGCCAGTGCCTCCGGGCGGTGCGCCCTCGAACACGTCGAGGTAGGACACCGTGATTCCCGGCAGCACCTCCTTGGCGTAGATGTTTGAGTACTGCTTGCCATCGGCGGAGTACTCCCTCACGGAGACCGAGCCCGGCTTCGTGCCGGACACGGAGGTCGTCATGAGAAACTGGGTGTTCCCGTCGAAATAGCGGATCGAGTGGACGTGGCCGCTGACACCATCGGTCTCATACAAGGTCCCGTCCCCGGGGGAAATGACCGACGACAGCGGCACGCCGTTGCGGGAGACGTCTGCAATGCGGTCGCCGTCCAGCACGAAGTCGGCGAGAGCGGTGCCGTCGAACGTGACCGTTCCCTGGGTGGTGTCAACGTCCTGCGTCGGGGTTGCCTCGCCGCCCGTGCCGGATTCGGTGAGGAGCACTACTCCCTCGGTGTACAGGTATGCGGCTGATCCGGGCACGGTGTAGTCCAGCGCCGCCCGGTCCCCGACGCGGAAGGCTGCCGCCCACTTCTCCATGACCGACTCCGCCGGTGCGGTGGAGGTGGTCGTTTCCGAGGTGTCGGACACGGTCTTGGTCGCTTCTGTCGTGGCCGGCGTATCGGCAGCCTCAGTTCCGCCGCACGCGCCCAGCAGTCCAGCAACCGCGACGATGCCGGCCCAGGCGACACGCGAATGCCTCAACGTCGTCGTCACTGCCTGTATCCGGTATTTGTCGTTGCCAATGGAATCCCCGAAATCGGTGCCTCACACAATGGTGAACCGGAAGAACCAAGCCGCATATGGGTAGATCACCCCGAACTCGTCCCGCCAGGGCCTGCCCTGACTTGAGGTCGCCCGAGGCGAGAACGGCGCCGAGGTCGCCGGCCCAGGACGGAGCCGATCGCCGCTCATCCGGGGTCCAAGAGTGGAGCCGATGGGAATCGAACCCACGACCTCTTCCATGCCATGGAAGCGCTCTCCCAACTGAGCTACGGCCCCTAGAAGGGAAGCAGCACCATATCGCGCCGTCCACCCGCGGCGGAAAACACCGGCGGCCGGTGCTGCGTTTCGCGTTCGGGGGTGTCGGCCGTGCATCAGTAGCATCCGGTGATGCCCAGCGACTTCCCCGATGCCCGCCCGATATACCGGCCCACGGAGATCGAACCGCGCTGGCAGCAGTACTGGGCTGACCACGCCAGCTACGAGGTCGACAACGACGATCCCCGGGACCGTTACTTCGTACTGTGCATGTACCCGTACCCGTCGGGGGCGGCCCACATGGGCCATGTGCGCAACTACACCTTCGGTGATCTGCTCACGCGGTACCGCACCATGAACGGCGACGCAGTGCTCTCACCCATGGGCTTCGACTCCTTCGGGCTTCCGGCGGAGAATGCCGCCATCCGCACCGGTGTCCATCCACGGGAGTTCACCGACGAGCGCATCGAACAGCTACGCAGTTCCCTGACACGCATCGGTGGCGTCTACGACTGGCGCCGCGAGGTGCGCAGCCACGACCCCGACTACATCCGTTGGACCCAGTGGATCTTCCTCAAGTTCCTCGAGGCGGGCGTCGCCTACCGAAAGGACGCCACCGTCAACTGGTGTCCCGGCTGCCAGACGGTGTTGGCCAACGAGCAGGTGGTCGACGGCCGGTGTGAGCGCTCCGACGATCCCGTCGAGCGTCGGGACCTGGAGCAGTGGTACTTCCGCATCACCGACTACGCCCAGGAGCTGCTGGACGATCTGGATGTCGTCGAGTGGCCAGAACGGGTCGTGACCCAGCAGCGCAACTGGATCGGTCGTTCCGAGGGCGTCGAGTTCGACATGGAGATATGCGACGAACAGGGTGTTGCGCACCCGGACGGCCTCAGCCATGCGGGTGTTCACGACCAGGCCCGACACGTCCTACGGGATGACCTTCTGCGTGCTTGCTCCCGAGGCCCCCCTGGTGGCGGAGATCACCACGTCGGAGTTCTCCGAGAGCGTCGCCGCGTTCGTCGGAGCAGGCACGGCACACCTCGGAGATCGACCGGCTCTCTACCGAGGGATCGCTGGACAAGCGAGGTACGTTCACCGGCGCCTACGCCCGCAATCCCTTCACTGGGCAACCCGTTCCCGTCCATCTGGCGGACTACGTGCTCGCCACCTACGGCACGGGTGCGGTCATGGCCGTCCCCGGCGAGGATCAGCGCGACTGGGAGTTCGCGACCACGTTCGGCCTTCCCATCGTGCGTACGGTCCGACCCCCCGACGACTTCGAGGGCGAGGCGTTCACCGGCGACGGCCCGGCGTTCAACAGTCCGGCCCCGGACCAGTCAGGCGCGCCCGGTCCCGACCTCAACGGACTGGAGGTGACCGAGGCCAAGGCGGCTGCCATCGCCTGGATCGAGTCCGCTGGGATCGGCGAGGCCACGGTCAACTTCCGTCTCCGCGACTGGCTTGTGTCGCGTCAGCGGTTCTGGGGTTGTCCGATACCGATCGTGTACTGCGACACCGATGGCATCCAGCCCGTACCTCTCGACGAACTCCCCGTGCTGGCTCCCGATGACGTGGAGTTCCGGCCCACGGGTCAGTCGCCACTGCAGTCCAACGACGGCTTCCTCCACACGGTCTGCCCGAAGTGCGGAGGACCGGCGCGGCGCGAGACCGACACCATGGACACCTTCGTGGACTCGTCCTGGTACTACCTGCGGTTCTGCGACCCATGGAGCGACCAGGCCCCTTTCCGTGCCGACGAGGTCTCGGCGTGGATGCCCGTCGACCAGTACATCGGGGGCGCCGAACACGCGGTACTGCATCTCATGTATGCCAGGTTCTTCACCAAGGCGCTCGCGGATCTCGGTGTGGCGCCCAAGGACCTCCGCGAGCCGTTCCGGCGCCTGTTCACCCAGGGCATGATCCGCCTCGACGGCGCCAAGATGTCCAAGTCCAAGGGCAACCTTGTGTCGCCCGAGAAGATCATCGACACCCTGGGGGCGGATTCGCTCCGGCTCGCCCATCTGGCGGTGAAGCCACCCGAGGAGGACGTGGACTGGGAGGACTTCGGCCTCGAAGGCTGCAACCGCTTCCTGCAGCGTCTGTGGCGGCTCGCCATACCCGACTCCGACCTGGTCGCCGCCGCAGAGGTCCGCGACGGTGGACCGACCGATGTGGACCTCGAGGTCGCCCGTGGGATGCACCGACTGATCGCCGGCTACACCGAGGACTTCCAGCGGTGGGCCTACAACGTCGCCGTGGCCCGTGCCATGGCCTACCTGAACGACCTCTACCGCTACGTCCAGAACGATGCCGGCGTACACGGTCCTACCCTCGATGGCGCCATCGACATACTCGTGACCCTGCTTGCCCCTCCGACCCCTCACATCGCGGCAGAGCTGTGGGCGCGTCGCCACGAGGGCGCCCACGTCCACGAGCAGCCCTGGCCGGTCGCCGATCCTGAGATGCTCGTTCAGGAGACCGTGACCATGGTGGTGCAGGTCAACGGCAAGGTCCGCGACCGGATCGAGGTCGCCGCCGATGCCGACGAGGAACAGTGCGTGGCCATGGCACTGGCATCGGAACGGGTGCAGGCGCACCTCGATGGCGATCCGTCCAAGGTGATCGCCCGGCCACCCAAGGTTGTCAACTTCGTTCTCTGACAGGCCGGGTCGCACGACCGCCAAAGGTCGTCAACCTCGTCGTCTGAGCAGGTCGTCCGAGACAACGGGTCGCACCGGGGTGAGCCGTTCGGGCAGACTGTCGCGAACCCCGTGGGTGCGACATCGGTGTCGGCCCTGTAACCGCCCCCCACAAGCCGAGGTCACAACCATCGTGCTGTCATTGATCGATCGAATAGAGAACGTCGCCGAGTATTCCGGGAGGACGATCACCTTCATCGCCGGCGATGAGCACCAGACAGTCTCTTGGGCCGACCTGCATGTGGAGGCCCGGGCCGCAGCGGCTGGCCTTCAGGCCCGGGGTGTGAAGCCGGGGGACCACGTTGCCCTGCTCGGCCCCACCACTCGAGCCCTGATCACCGCCATCCAGGCCGTGTGGATCACTGGGGCGACCCTGGTGACCATGCCCCTGCCGATGCGCATGGGTGCACTCGATCAATTCATCGAGCAGACCCGCAACCGGATTCACCGTTCCGACTCGGCCATGGTGCTGATCGATCCTGAGCTCCTTCCGTTCGTGGAGCCCCAGGAGGGTGACCCGCCATTCGTGTCCCTGGTCGATCTGGTGTCCGACGCCGGGCCCGGTAGCGACGACTACTCCCGGCCGAAGTCCGACCCGGATTCGCTGGCGGTGCTCCAGTTCACCTCGGGATCGACCTCGGAACCCAAGGGCGTGATGCTGCCGCATCGGGCCATCTGCGAGAACCTCGACGGTGCGTGGGAAGCCGCCGGCCTCACCAGTCACGAACGCATCGTGTCGTGGCTGCCCCTGTACCACGACATGGGCCTGATCGGCCTGCTGACCATCCCCATGTCGCTCGGCACCGACCTCGTACAGGGTGCTCCTCAGGACTTCCTTGCCCGACCGCTTCGCTGGATGCGCTGGATGTCGGACTTCGAGGGCACCGCCACTGCCGGACCCAACTTCGCGTACGCCCTCGGAGCCGCGGGCTCTGAAGCGTTGCGAGGAGCCACTGGAGCTGTCCCAGGTGCGGCTGTTGCTAAACGGAGCGGAGCCGATCGACGCTGCAACGTTCCGCCGGTTCCTCGATGCCGGAGAGCGGTTCGGCCTCGACCCCTCCACCGCTTTTCCTGCGTTCGGTATGGCCGAGGTCTGCATCGCCGGGTGCTTCCCGCCTCCGAGCAAGGGACTCCGAACGGACTGGGTGGACAAGCGCACCCTGGAACTCGATCAGCGGGCCGAGTCGGTGGACCATGACGCCGACGGCGCGGTCGAACTGGCGCTGCTGGGCAGTCCCGTGCCGGGCATGGAGATGCGGATAGTAGATCCGAAAACGGGCGAGGATCTGGGCGATCGGTCGGTCGGCGAGTTGATGTTGCGGGGCACCGGGCTCACCAGCGGCTACTACAAGCAGGCCGACGCCACCGAGGAGCTTCTTGCCGATGGCTGGCTTCACACCGGCGACCTCTCCTACACCGTGGACGGCGAGCTGGTGGTCTGCGGCCGCTCCAAGGACGTGATCATCGTCGGTGGTCGCAACGTCTATCCCCAGGACATCGAGAAGGTCGTCGGAGAGGTAGAGGGCATCCGAACGGGCAATGTCATCGCTTTTGGCGTCGATGGACGCCACGGCGCCCAGAACATCGTGGTCGTGGCCGAGTCCAAGGGGGGCAACCTCGACGAGGTGAAGCGCAATGTGACGATGGCGGTGACGGAGGCCGAGGGGATCCCCCCCAAGGAGGTCGTGCTCGTGGAGCCGGGAACAGTTCCCAAGACATCCTCGGGCAAGCTCCAGCGTTCCGCTGCCAAGGCTTCGCATATCGCGGGCGAACTGACTCTGCTCGGCTCCTAGAGCGACACGTTCGGTCGAAGATCCCGACTCAGTAGGACGTGAGTTCCTCCATCACGGGTCCCCATGTGTCCGGGTCGTGCTGGACGGGGGCGTAGAACATGATCCTGTCGATCACATCTCCGTAGCGCTCCTGTAGCCCGGCAGCGACTCCATCGGGTTCGGCCACGACCGCGAAGGTGCCAAGCACCTCGTCGTCGATGGCCTCGCCCATCTCTGCCCAACGTCCCTCCTTCGACATGGAGTGCAGTTCGTCCGCCAGGTCGCCCCAACCGTGTAGTTCCAGCACGCCGCGGTAGGCAGGTGTGGAGCCGTAGAAGGCAACCTGCGCCGCAGTCGATTCCCGCGACGCGGCCATCTCGGCCTCGTCGCGTCCGGTGACCACGAATGCCGGACCGGAGACCTCGATGTCCGACAGTGTTCGTCCGCTGCGATCAAGGCCCCGCTCCAGTGCGGGTACCGTCACCTCGCGCAGCCAGCGTTCCGTGGTGAAGGCGTGACACAGGAATCCGTCGCAGGTCTCGCCCGCAACCTCGGTCATCAGTTTGCCCACACCGGCGAGGAACACCTTGGGTGCTCCATGGGGATTCGGACCTGGGTCGAACATCGGTGTCATCAGGGTGTGGGAGTAGAAGTCGCCGTCGAAGTCGAGTTCGCGTGCCGTTCTGCCAGCAGTCCCAGATGGCCCGGGTAGCGGAGATGAACTCCTTCATCCGCGCCGCCGGTCGGGACCACTCCATGGAGAAGCGTCGGGTGATGTGCGGTTTGATCTGTGACCCCAGCCCCAGGATGAAGCGACCTTCGGAGAACGCCTGGAGGTCCCACCCGATGTTGGCCACCAGCATCGGATTGCGTGCGAACGCCACCGCGATGCCGGTGCCGAGTTCCATCGAGGAAGTGCTCTCCGCCGCGCGCATGAGCGGAAAGAACGGATCGTGTGAGATCTCTGCGCTCCAGGCTCCGCCGAATCCCACCTCCTCGAGGGCCTTGGCGGCGGCCGGCGCAGCAACGAGGTCGGGTCCGAGCGGTGCATCAACCAACATGGCCGCGCACCCTAGCGGCGGATTCGCCGTGCAGCCGACGTCGCTCCACTACCATCTGCCGCCTCGGCCACGGGGGTGCGCCATGGAGAGAGTGTTCCATCGGGGCCGGGGGGCCCGCTCATGACAGCTGCGGTTGCGACGCGCAACAAACGACCGTTGGTGCCATGGGAGATGGTGGTACCTCCGCTGGCGATACTTGCGCTTCAGGTCGTGGCGTTCCCCCTGCCGATCGGTGCCTGGCTCTCGGGTGCCATCCTCGGTATGACCAGTGCCCTTGCCGCGGTGGGGCTCGCGCTGGTGTGGCGCTCAAACCGGGTCGTCAACTTCGCGCAGGGCGACCTGGGAGCCTTTCCTGCCACGGTCGCCGTACTGCTCATCACCCTGTCGGGTCTTCCGTGGCTCCTGGGCGTCACCATCGGTATAGGCGCGGCGGTGGTCGTCGGTGCCCTGGCCGACATTCTGGTGATCCGCCGGTTCGCTCGTTCACCGAGGCTCCTGCTCACCGTCGCCACACTCGGACTCGCCCAGATCCTGGCATTCGGTGCGTTGTACCTTCCCAAGGCCTGGGGCGCGGGTCCGGCGATCCGACGCATTCCTCCGCCATTCGAGTGGACCGCACAGATAGGTGGCGTGGGCTTCAATGCGAACGACCTGATCGCCGTGGTCGTGGCACCCGTCCTGCTGGCAGCGGTTGCCCTGCTCCTGCGACGAACCGATACGGGAGTGGCCGTGAGGGCCGCTGCCGAACGGATGGATCGCGCTGCCACCCTCGGAGTCCCGGTCCAGCGACTCGAGACCCGGGTCTGGGTCCTGACCACAATGCTGTCCTTTGCGGCGGTGACTCTGGCAGCCGGGATCTCGAGCCTGCCCTTCGGCGCCGGGCTAGGACTCGCCGTGCTTCTGCGGGCCCTGGCCGCAGTCGTGACCGGTCGGATGACCCATCTGGTCACCATCGGCGCCACCGCCGTCGCACTCGGAGTGTTGGAGTCGGGCGTCCGCTGGAACACGGGCGACACCGCGCTCATGGCACCGATCCTGGCCGCGACGGTGATCATCAGCCTGCTCTGGTACCGATCGGGAACCACCCGAGCCGAGCGCGACGAGACCTCCTCCTGGCAGGCCGGCGCCGAGGCCCACGACCTGCCAACCTCGGTCGCCGGGGATTCCAGGGTGCGACTCCTGCGGATCGCCGGCTGGGCAGCGTTGGTCGTGATCGCCGTCCTGGGGCCGACGCTCATGGGAACCAACGGCCAGCTCAAGGCCGGAATCGTGGTGGCCTTCGCCCTCGTCGGGGTATCGGTGGTCATACTCACCGGTTGGGCCGGCCAGATATCGCTCGGACAGATGGCGTTCGTCGGTGCCGGCGCAGCGGTGGGTTCATGGGGAATGGCCGACCACGGGTGGGATCCGTTCGTGGCGCTGCTGGTCGGCGGAGCGGTGGGTGCGGTCACCGTGGTCCTCGTGGGGCTACCCGCGCTGAGGGTGCGCGGCCTGTACCTGGCGGTGGTCACTCTGGCTATCGGAATCGCGGCGTCGGAGTGGGTGTTCTCGAACCGAGCGTTCGACTGGATCCCGGAGACGTCGTTCCCCCGCCCGGCTCTCCTGGGCCGCGTGGAGCTGGACAGCCCCCTGCGCCTCTACTGGTTCGCACTCGGCGTGCTGGCTCTGGTCCTGTTCGCGCTCCTGGGGGTGCGCCGCAGCCGGACCGGCCGGGTACTGGTGGCGATGCGTGACAACGAACCCGGTGTTGTTGCGTTCGGGGTCAACCCGACACTCGCCAAGCTCGTGTCGTTCGCCACCTCGGGCTTCGTGGCCGCGCTCGCCGGCGTGGTGATCGTCGTGCAACAGGGTGCGTTCCGCTCGGCCACCTACGCACCCGAGGAGAGTGTCTCGGTGCTCGTGGCGACCGTGGTCGGCGGCATCGGCTCTCTCGCCGGCGGCGTCGCCGGTGCCGTGGTGCAACGCGGCGCCCAGTGGTTGCTACCCGCTCCGTGGTCGCTGCTCGCCACCGGAGCCGGTGCCCTCATCGTTCTGCTCGTGGCGCCCGGTGGCCTGGCAGGGGTGATGTTGCGGGCACGCGACCGGCTCGCGTTGCGGGTGGCCGGGATCGAGCCGGAGTCCCACCACGACCCCGAACATGCCCATCCCCGACTGGAGATCGCGGGTGCGGATCCAGCAGAAGCGGCGGTCCAACAATGGCCTGCCCTTCTGGACGTGCGAGGCCTGTGGGCCGGCTACGGCGACCTCGCCGTCGTTCGCTCACTCGATCTACAGATCGCGCCCGGAGAGATCCTGGCCGTCCTGGGAGGCAACGGCGCCGGCAAGACCACATTGCTGAAGACCATCACCGGAGTGCTCCCCGCGATCGGAGGGTCGATCGTCTTCGACGGCGAGCAACTCACCGACATGTCCCCGGACCGAATCGCCGCGGCAGGAATCACCGCGGTCCCCGGCGGCGAGGGCGTATTCCCGGGCCTGACGGTACGCGAGAACCTTCAGATAGGAGCCTGGTTGCTGCGGGGTTCGCCCGACGAGGTGGCCGGCCGGGAGTGGGAAGCCACAGAGACGTTCCCCGCGCTCGCGGGGCGCCTCGAGGAGCCCGCGGCCAACCTCTCGGGAGGCCAGCAACAGATGCTCGCGCTCGCCATGGCCCTCATGTCGCGCCCCAAGTTGCTGGTGATCGACGAGCTCAGCCTCGGTCTTGCACCCCTGGTTGTCGGGGATCTCGCAGCCATGGTGCGCCGAGTGGCCTCCGAGGGCACCTCGGTCCTGTTGGTGGAGCAGTCGCTCAACGTGGCGCTGACGATGGCGGACCGTGCACTGTTTCTCGAACACGGGGAGTCCCGGTTCTCGGGTCCGGCATCGGAACTGGCCGGAAGAGACGACCTCCTGCGAGAGGTGTTCCTTGCCGGCGACAAGGCGACGACGACGCCCAGTATTGCGGCCCCTGCGCCGAGCGGTCAGCCAATTCTGCGAGTGGCCGACCTCGTGCGTCGCTTCGGCGGGATCGCCGCCGTGTCCCACGTGGGGTTCAGCGTGCACCGCGAGGAGATCGTCGGTCTCATAGGTCAGAACGGGGCCGGCAAGACGACCGTGGTCGATCTCATCAGCGGCTACCAGCGTCCGGATTCCGGCAAGGTGGAGTTGACCGGGGTCGACGTGACGCGGATGTCGGCCTCGACCCGCTTCGAACACGGTTTGGGCCGGACCTTCCAGGGTGGGCGGTTGTTCCCCGGTCTCACCGTCACCGAGGCCATCGCGGTAGGTCTCGAGGGTTCACTCGAGTCCAGGGGTGTTCTCGAGGCTGCCTTCAGGTTGCCGGCGTGGGCCGACACCGAGGCTGCGGTGTGCTCGCGCGTGAACGAACTGTTGGACATCTTCGGGCTGGGCGACGAACGCGACCGATTCGTCGCCCAGTTGTCCACAGGGACCCGACGCATCGTCGAGTTGGCCACAGCGGTTGCGCATCAGCCGCGAGTGCTGCTCCTCGACGAGCCCGCGGCCGGGCTGGCTCAACCAGAGGTCGAGGCGATGGTGCCCCTGTTGGAGCGAATCCGCGTCGAGCTGGAGTGCGCGATCCTCCTGATCGAACACGACATGCCACTGGTGGCGGCGGTATCGGACCGACTCGTTGCACTGGAGAGCGGCGCGGTGATCGCCGAGGGCAGCGCGGCAGCCGTGCTTGCCGATCCCATGGTGGTGGCCAGCTACCTCGGCAACGACGATGCCGCGGTGGCCAGATCCGGTCCAGCAAGGGTGACAACAGATGATCCGACGTGACAGAGGGAGGCCGTGAAATGAAGGCCGTGACACCACCAGCAAAGCCCGGGCCCTTCCGACGTTGGGGTCCGCTGGTTGTCGTGCTCGTGGGTATCGCCGGTCTGGCGGCCGCGGTTCTGGTCACGGAGCCGGACAGCGGGGATGAGGTGGCCTCTGCCGGCGGTGGCAACGGAAATGGGGGCACCGATGAGCTGGAGCTTCCGGAGGGCGTTATGTCTTTCCCCGTCGCCGAGGAGCTGGGCATCGTGGACGACATCGACTGGGGTGAGCGCTGTGACACCGAGACGGGGGTGCTGGCCCTGCCGCTGAGCCCTGCGCCGGACTGCTTCGCCCCCTACGAGGGCGAGCCGGGAGGGGCCACCACCAGGGGCGTCACCGCCGACACAGTGAAGGTGGTGGTGTATCTGTCCCAGCCGAACGATCCGGTGCTCAGCTTCATCTACGACCAGATCGGACTCAAGGACACCAATGACGACGTCATGGCGACGTACGAGGGTTACCTCGCCATGTACGAGCTGTACTACGAGACCTACGGGCGGAGCGTCGAGCTGATCCCGTATGTGGCCACCGGGGTTTCGACCGACGCGGTCGCTGCGACGACCGACGCGGAGACCATCGCCCGCGACCTGGAGCCATTCATGGTGTTCGGCGGTCCGATCCTCGGTACCGCGTTCGCGGACACACTCGCCGCCAACCAGGTGATGTGCGTCGGGTGTTCACCATCCACGGCAGCCCAGTTCTACATCGACCGTGCCCCCTACATCTGGGGGATCACCGGGAACGGAGACCAGAACGCGATCCTCGTCGCCGACTACGTGGGGAACAGGTTGGCCGGTCGCCCCGCGGAGCACGGTGGCGACGCTGTGGCCGACCAGGAGCGTAAGTTCGGCTACGTCTACCTCAGCTCGACGCCGGAGTCCGAGGCCCAACGGGAACGTTTCGAGGAGCAACTCGCCGAGTACGACGTGGCCTTCACCGACGTCGCATCGTTCACGGATCCGCTGTCCTTGGCAGGTCAGGCACGCGAGATCCTGGCCCGGATGAAGGATCTGGGGGTGACCACCGTCCTGTACACCGGTGATCCGTTGGCACCTCAGACGCTGGCGGAGACCGCCACCCAGCAGGACTACTTCCCCGAGTGGGTCCTCGCCAACGCCGGGCTGGTCGACTCCACCCTGTTCGGGCGGACCTACGACCCGAGCCAGTGGAAGCACGCGTTCGGGCCCTCAGGCTTGTTCGCCCGTGTCAGTCCGTCCGTCGCCGGTTCGGGATTCCTCTACGAGTGGTTCTGGGGTGAGCAGCCGCCCGCCAAGCAGTCGGCGCTGGTGTCTCCCTCGCTGCAGTTCCTGTTGGGCGTGATGCAGGGCGTGGGCACGAACATCACTCCCGAGATCTTCCAGGCCGCCATCTTCTCCAGTCCGGTGGATCCCGGCGACGTGATCAGCCCCCAGCTGTCGTGGGGGGATCACGGGATCTGGCCGTTCACCGACTACGGGGGCATCGATGACCAGACCGAGATCTGGTGGGATCCCACGGCCGTCGGACCCGACGAGATCGGGAACGAGGGCACCGGCATGTGGGCCTACTCGAACGGGGGTCAGCGCTACCTGCCGGGGGAGTGGCCCGATGAACCACCGGCGGTGTTCGGCGACGATCCGGACCCCGTGACCCTCTACACGGACCTACCGGAAGGCATCACTCTTCCCGAGTACGAGCCGCTGCCGCCATCCTGAACACAGCGGCCCTGCAGTCCTCAGTCGTCGTCGGGACGCTGCTGGAGGAACTCCTGGAGCTCTGCGGCCAACTCGTCGCCGCTGGGTAGCTCTCCGATGGTCATAGGGGCCTGCGGTTCGTCCTCGGGCTGGGCGGTGTCGACGACCTCCTCCAGCTGTCGGACCATCGCCTGGTGCTCCGGGTTCTCGGCCACCAGCCGGTCCAGTCGATCGCGTGTCGATGCGGCCTCGGCCGCCAACTCTGCGACGTCGACGTTCAGTCCCGCCACATCTCGGAGTCCCTCCACGAGGGCGAGGCTGGCGGCCGGGTACGGCATCGAAGCGATGTAGTGAGGCACCTGCGCCCACAGCCCGAGAGTCGGCACGCCGATGCGGTTGGCCTCCACGTCGAGTACCGAATGGATCCCGGCGGGGACGTCAAGAGAACCACGGACGTAGCCACGCATCTCGTTTGAGAGTTCGATCGACGAAGTCGTGACCGCGAGGTTCACCCCGCGGGTGTGGGGTACCGGTGCGGGGTAGGCGCCCATGTAGACGACCTTGGAGCACTCGAAGTCCTCAATGAGCTCCAGGACCGCGGCGGTGAAGCCGGCCCACTCGAAGTCTGGTTCCGCGCCGGTGAGGAGCAACACGTCGTTGCCAGCGGTGTCGGCTCCCGCATGCAGTTCCGTCCCGGGCCAGTCGAGTCCCGTGACCAGTCCGTCGACCAGGTGCATGACCGGGCGGCGGGCGCGGTGGTCGATGATGCGGTCGGCGTCGAAGGTGGCGATGGGCGCAGATCCGGTTGAGGTCTCGAGGGTCGACATCGCGCCCGCCGCCGCCACGCCGGCGTCTATCCAGCCCTCCAGGGCGACGATCATGACCGGAGTCGTGAGTTCGGGATTGTCGTGTACCTCGACCAGATCGTTCACCGGATCACCTCGGCTGCCTCTTCGGTGTGTCTGGCGAGTTCGTCGAGCATGAAGCGGAACCCCTCTACCTGTTCGGCCGGAACGTCGCCCATGGCGCCACCTGCATAGCGGGCGTAGACGCCGGCGATGATGCAGGTGAGTTTCCAGAACCCGAATGCGACGTAGAAATCGAGCTGGGAGAGATCGCGGCCCGATGCTGCGGCATAACGCTCCATGAGTTCGGCCTTGGCGGGGAAACCCTCGAGCGAGGTCGGGGAGGCCTGGGGGAGCACGGCATCGCCCCCCGGGTCGGTCCAGTAGACCCAGAGCAGGCCCACATCCGCGAGGGGATCGCCGAGCGTGCATATCTCCCAGTCGAGGACTGCCGCAACGGACCCGTCGGGTCCGAGCATGCAATTGTCCAGCCTGTAGTCACCGTGGACGATCGACGCGCCGATCTGCTCGGGGATGTTGGCGGACAGGCGGTCGTGCACGGCGTGTACCGAGGGCAGGTCGAGCCCGCCGGTGACCTGGGAGTCGGACTTCTCGAACTGGCCGTACCAGCGACGTAGCTGGCGGGCGATGTAGTCACCCTTGCGGCCCAGGTCGCCGAGGCCGACCGCGTCCACGTCGACGCCGTGGATCGCGGCCATCACGTCCACCAGGGACTCACCCGAGCGTTGTCTCTTGTCCGGAGTGAGGCTCTCGGCATCGGCCTGGTTGCGCACCACGGTCCCGTCGACGTAATCCATGACGTAGAAGGGGGCTCCGTTCACCGAATCATCGGTGCACAACCCGATGGTGCGCGGTACCGGGACGTCCGTCTCGGCCAGCGCAGTGATGATCTTGTGCTCTCTGGCCATGTCGTGGGCTGACGCCAGGACCTGGCCCAGGGGAGGCCGACGGATCACCCAACGGCCCGAGGCGCCGTCGGTTACCTCGAACGTGAGGTTGGAGTGCCCACCGGCGATGAGCCTGAAGGACAGCGGCGGAACGCATCCGGGCACGAACTCATCGAACCATCCGGTCACCGCGTCGACATCGATGCCGTCAGGTGCCTCGGTCGTCGTGTCTCCCATCGTTGGATGTCTCCTGTGTCACTGTGCCGATCAACTGGGGCGGTGCTCGGCTTGGCCACGCTAGTGCCCGACGGAGCGACCTCGCCCCCGGCCTGGCACGGGCGCGGTCGCGGCGGGTCGTACGATGGCGGGCATGGCAGACGTCACCGATGCAACCTTCCAGACCGATGTGGTCGAGCGATCCGTGCGACCGTGCCCGTGGTGGTCGATCTCTGGGCCGAGTGGTGCGGGCCCTGCAAGACACTGGGTCCCATCATCGAGAAAGCCGTGGCGGATACCGGTGGTGAGGTCGAACTGGCCAAGGTGGACGTCGACGCCAACCCCCAGATCGCTCAGGCGTTCCAGGCCCAGTCGATCCCTGCGGTGCATGCGATCGTGGACGGCAAGGTCGTCGACAGCTTCATCGGCGCCAAACCCGAAGCAGAGGTGAGGGCCTTCGTCTCCGCTCTAGCCACCAGTCCCGAGCAACGACAGGTGGCGGAACTCGTCGCCGCCGGGGACGAGAACTCCCTTCTGGCCGCTCTGGAGCTCGACAACGACAACGAAGCTGTGTTGGTCGCGCTGGCCGAGCTCCTGATCGAGCGTGGGGAATACGACGGTGCCCTCGAACTGCTCGGGCGAATACCGGAAACGCCGGCCGTTCGCAGGGTTGCGGCTCTGGCTCGGACCGGAGGCGCCCCCGAGGGTGGCGACTCGGCGATCGATGCGCAACTCACGGAACTGTTGACGCGGGTGAAGGACGACGACGAGGCCCGCAAGACCTTCGTGGACCTACTCGAGCTTCTCTCGGATGATGAAGCCCGGGCCGAGTGGCGCCGTCAGTTGTCTGCCAAGTTGTTCTGAGCACACCAATCACAATGTCTGCGTCAAGGGGCCGCACGGCCCGCTGACGGTCGTCGGTTCGCGGTCCTAGCTTGGCCAGCGCCATGCCGGACAAGCTCGCGGACCCACCTCCAGGACCATCGACCGAGCCGCTTCAGGCGAACGCCCTGGAGGCGCTATTGCGTCGCACCTCCGCCGGTGGTGGTGAGCAAGGTAGGTCGGTCCCCAGGTGGGCGGCGGCGTCGGTCGTGGTGGTTGCGGTGGCCGTCGGCTGGCTGGGCTGGCAATGGGTGGGCCGTCCTGCCCCCATCGAGGAACGAATGCCGATGGCCGTTCCCGAGGCCACCGATGTGACACCTCCTCGCGACGGCGCAGTGACCGGCGCGGAGGGCGACGGTGACCGGGTCGTGGTCCACGTGGCGGGAGCAGTGCTGGATCCAGGTGTGGTGACGCTTCAGGCCGGTGAGCGGATCGGTGATGCGGTCGCAGCGGCCGGCGGGTTGGCCCCGAACGCCGATCTGGACCGTCTGAACCTGGCCGCCCCTCTGGACGACGGCGCCCGAATATTCGTCCCCACGCCAGGCCAGGACGTCCCCGAGGAGGTAGCGGTCGAGCTACCGGGATCGGCCGGCGGAGGAACCGAGACCTCGCCGGTGGATCTGAACCGGGCCGATGCGGCCGCGCTGGAGGAACTGCCTGGCGTGGGGCCCGCCACTGCCTCCGCGATCCTCTCGTACCGGGAACAACACGGGGACTTCGCCACGGTGGATGAGCTGTTGGAGGTTCGGGGGATCGGGGAGGCGAAACTGGAGGCGCTGGCCGGACTCGTCGCCGTGCGCTGATGTCGGGTCGCTGATGTCAGATGGTTCAGTGGCCGCCACCGCTGTCCTGGCCGCACTGGTTGCCCTGCTGGCGGACCGGGTTCCCGCCGTGGGTCTTGCTTCGTGCGCAGCTCTCGCCGCCGGTGGTGTGGCCCTGACGTCAATGCGTGACGGCCGCTTGCGGAGCCCCCGGGGCTTGGTGTTCGGGGTTTGCCTGGCGTTGCTGCTCGCGTCGGGGGTCGGACTCCGGGCCCGGCAGGACCTGGCGGGCCTCGACCGTGAGTTGCCCAGGGAGCTCCAGGGTGTCGCGGAACTGGGCAGTGACCCCGAGCGCACGGACTTCGGGAGCCAGGTCGAACTGATGGTCGACGGTCGCAGATACCTGGCGACAGTGCAACGCGACCTGGAGGCCGAGGTCCTGTCCCTGCGCGTCGGCGACAGGGTGGAGGTGAGCGGTTCGGTCCGAGGATTCCGTGGCGCGCCCGCAGGGGTGGCTCCGCTCCAGGCACCTGGCCGGCCGCCTGGCGCTGAAGACGGCTCGGCGGACCGGGGGCACCCGTGCGTGGTACCGGGCTGCCAACGGTGTGCACCGCTTGTTGGAACGGGGTGCAGCCTCGCTGGCGGAGGAACATCGGGCGCTCTATCTAGGCCTGGTGGTCGGAGACGACCGCGAACAGGACGAGTTCACCGGCTTCCGGTTCCGGGCATCCGGGCTCACCCACTTGTTGGCGGTGTCCGGGCAGAACCTGGCCTTCGTGCTGGTTGCACTCTCACCCCTGACAGAGCGGGTGACGTTCCGATGGAGGTGGATCCTGGGCGCGTTCGCCATCGTGGCGTTCGTGCTCGTGACCCGTGCCGAACCGTCGGTGATGCGTGCCGCGGTGATGGCGGTGCTGGGCCTCACCGCTGCCGCTGCTGGTCGCACGGCATCGGGCATACGTGTGCTGGGTCTGGCCGTGATCCTGTTGTTGGTGGGCGACCCGATGCTCGTGGAATCGGTCGGGTTCAGGCTCTCGGTCGCGGCGACGATCGGCCTCGTGGCGTTGACCCGGCCGATCGGTCGTCGCCTACCCGGGCCGCAGTGGCTGGCCCGACCTCTGGCGGTGACCTTGGCAGCCCAGATGGGAGCTGTACCGGTGATGGCCATGACCTTCGGAGCGGTATCGGTCCTGGCAGTGCCTGCAAACCTGGCCGCTGAACCGGCGGCTGGTGCGGTAATGACCCTGGGAATGACCAGCGGACTGCTGGCGGGTGCGTTGCGCGAGGAGCTGGCGATAGTGATCCAGACTCCGGTTCGCCTCGCGGTGTGGTGGGTCGACACGGTGGCTGCCATCACCTCCGACCTCTCCGCCAAGCCGGTCGGAGTTCTCGGTTGGGGAGTGACGCTGGCCATGGGGCTCCTGGCAGCTTCACTGTGGCGGCGACAAGGTCGCCAGGCGATCGGGCAGGTTTGCCTGGTGGCGTTGTTGCCGTGGGTGCTGGTGACGCGCCCAGCGAGTCCCGATCCGCGAGGGTGACCGAACTGGAGCTCGGGAGCTCGACTTCGGATCATGACGCAGGGGCGACCGTGGTCGATGTATGTGGTCTGTGGGTGGTGGCGCTGGGGGAGCAGCGACTGAACGAGCGGGCCGCGGTCGAGGTGTTGGAGGGTCTTTGGGCCCATGGCCTCCGGCGTGTGGGCACGGTGCACTCGGCCGTCGCCGACGGTGCCGCTCCCCAGTTGGCCCGATGGCTTCATGCCGAACTGTTGGTCGGAAGGACACCACCACGGGCCAGGGGGTCGCCGTGTGCCCAGTAGGTTGGCGTGGTGATCGTTGTGGGCGGGATTCCAGTCCTGGAGGTGGGCTTGTTCGACCCGACTCCCGGGATCGTGCTCCTCGAAGCCGACGCCGGTAACTCAGCTCTGCATGCAGTGGCGCTGACCGGCGAGATCGCCTGGTTCCGGGGCACGGGTGCCGTCGAGCTGACGGACATGGCTCGGAGGGCGGAGGCGTCGGGGATTGCCGCTGGAAGGGTCGTGTTGGAGCCGAAGCCTGAGCCGGCCGAGATCGAGGCACTGGTGCGGGACGGTTTCGTGGTGGCCTGCGCCCCCGATCGTTTCGGGTTCGAACCAGGCGGACCTCTCGAGGCCGCAGTGACCGCCGCCGTGATCCACGGAGCGCAGCTGGTGCGTACCGTTCATGCGCGCACCGCCCGTCGGTGCATGGATGTGGCCCTCGTGCTCCTCGCCGAACGCGAGGGTGACACGGCACCCGCGGGAGCAGACGCATGAGCATCGTGTTGCTGAAGGGTTCCGATCCCGTCCTGCTCGGAGAGGCCGCGGTGGCAGCCGTCAACGCCGAGGTCGGCGACGCGGAGCGTGCCGAGGTGCTCGAGGAGTTCCGGGGAGACGAATACGAACTCGCGGCCGTCGCCCTGGCAGCGACCACGGTGTCGATGTTCGGCGACCGTGTCGTGGTGGCCCGCAACCTGGGGCGGTTCTCCGCTGCCGAGTCGTCCCTGCTGGTCGACCTGGTCGTCGACCTGCCCGACGAGGTCGGGCTGGTGCTGGTTTGGGACCGACCGATCGCCACGGGACCGCGATCCAGTTCGGTCCCCAAGAAGCTCTCCGATGCCGTGAAGAACGCCGGTGGTGAGGTGGTCGACACCACACCGCCGTCAGGAAAGCGGCGCCAGGGCTGGTTCGACGAGCAGTTCGACAGCGCAGCGGTTTCCCTCGACCGCGAGGCCCGGGCCCTGGTGGAGGGCGTCCTGGGAGAAGACATCGGTCGCCTGCCGGCGTTGCTGGAGGTGATTTCGGCCGCCAACCCCGACGCGACATCGGTGGGCGCCGAAGATGTGCGTCCATTGCTCGGCGAGAGCGGTGGGGTGCCGCCGTGGGACCTCACAGACGCCATTGACTCCGGCTCGACGGCCAGGGCCGTGGAGCTGGTCAGACGCATGGTCGGCGGTGGAGGTCGTCATCCCCTGCAGGTGATGGTGACCCTGCAGTCGCACTTCGAGCGCATGTTGCGTCTCGACGGTGCTGACGTCCGTGACGAGAAGGCGGCCGCAGCGCTGCTGGGGATGAAGGGCTCGACGTTCCCCGCCAAAAAGGCACTGGCGCAGTGCTCCAAGATGGGAACGAACCGTCTGGTTCGGGCAACCGAGCTGTTGTTCGAGGCCGATGTTCAGCTCAGGGGCGCTACTGCTGCGTCCCCCGCGATGGTGCTCGAGCTACTGGTGGCCCGCCTCGCTGCGCTCTCGGGCGCGGCCCGCGGGTCAGGGAGACTCAGCCCGCGGCGTTGAACTTGTGCATCAGGCGGGACTTCATCCGCGCGGCCGTCCTGCGATGCATCACGCGCTTCTGGGCAGCAGTATCGATCCGCTTGATGGCGGCGTCGACCTTCTCCTTGGCGTTGTCGGCGCCGGCACTGACCGCGGCTTCAGCGGCCTTGACCGAACTGCGGAGCTCACTGCGCACGGCGCGGTTGCGGGCGTTGGCCTTGTCGTTCTGGCGGTTGCGCTTGATCTGACTCTTGATGTTGGCCATGGGCCTGCTGATTCCTCGTACCTGGTCAGCCCCGGACGGGGTCGGACGAACGGTCAACGATAGCCAAGGCCACCGGTTGCCACCAGAACGGGGGAGTCGATGCCGCCGGGACCGACCTGCCGCGCCACACTGGTGGCGCTGTGACCGACCTTTCACACATCCGCAATCTGGCCATCATCGCCCACATCGATCACGGCAAGTCGACCCTTGCCGACCGCCTGCTCGAGATCACGGGCGCCGTCGATCCACGCGAGATGCGTGACCAGTACCTCGACTCGATGGACCTGGAACGCGAGCGTGGGATCACCATCAAGCTGCAGTCGGTGCGGCTGGCGTGGAAGAACCACATGGTGAACCTGATCGACACCCCGGGTCACGTCGACTTCGGTTACGAGGTCAGTCGGAGCCTCGCTGCCTGCGAGGGTGTCATCCTGGTTGTCGACGCCTCGCAGGGCATCGAAGCGCAGACGCTCGCCAACTGTTATCTGGCGCTCGAGAGCGACCTCGAGATCGTGGCCGTACTCAACAAGATCGATCTGCCCGCCGCAGATCCCGATACCTACGCGGCCGAGATCGAGTCCGTGCTGGGCATTCCCTCGGAGGAGATACTCCGCATCTCCGCCAAGACCGGCGAGGGAGTGGCGGAGGTGCTCGATGCGGTGATCGAGCGGATTCCGCCCCCGGTCGGCGACGGAGATGCCGCCACCCAGGGTCTCATCTTCGATTCCCACTTCGATCAGTACCGCGGCGTGGTGAGCTCCATCAGGGTGGTCAACGGTCACCTCCGCACGGGCTCCAAACTCCGATTCATGCAGGCGGGTGCCACCCACGAGGTGATCGAGCTGGGTGCCCGCACACCGGACAACACCCCCCTCGCCACACTGGGTCCGGGAGAGGTGGGATATCTGATCGCCGGGATCAAGGACGTCGGTGAAGCGAGGTCGGGCGAGACCGTCACCGACGCGGACAAACCGGCAGAGCAGCCCCTGGAGGGGTACCGGGAGCCGCTGCCGATGGTGTTCTGCGGCCTCTACCCGGTCGAGGGAGACGACTTCGAGGACCTGAGGGACTCGCTGCTCAAGATGCGCCTGAACGACAGCTCCTTCAGCTATGAGCCGGAGACCTCCGGTGCGCTGGGGTTCGGGTTCCGCTGCGGGTTCCTAGGTCTCCTGCACATGGAGATCATCCGTGAGCGTCTGGAACGGGAATTCGATCTGTCTCTCATCGCCACCGCTCCGTCGGTGCAGTACGAGGTCACCACGACCGCGGGTGAGGAGCGGCTGATCGACAACCCGGCCGACCTGCCCGATCCGGCCTCGATCGAAGAGGTGCGCGAACCGATGCTGGCGTGTTCGATCATCACTCCGAGTGAGTACGTGGGCCCCCTCATGGAGTTGTGCCAGAGCCGCCGGGGCGAACTGGTCCGCATGGAGTATCTGTCCCCCGAGCGTGTCGATCTGCAGTACCGGGTTCCGTTGGCGGAGGTCGTGGTCGACTTCTTCGACCAGATGAAGAGCCGGACACAGGGATACGCCAGCCTCGACTACGAGCCGGTCGGCTACGACCAGGCAGCGCTCGTGAAGGTCGAGATTCTCCTGCACGGTGAGGCGGTGGATGCGTTCTGCACGATCGTTCATCGCGACAATGCCGACGAGTACGGCAAGAAGATGACCGAGAAGCTGCGCGAGATCATTCCCCGCCAGCAGTTCGACGTGCCCATCCAGGCGGCGATCGGCAGCCGGATCATCTCGCGTACGACCGTGCGTGCGTTCCGCAAGGACGTGACTGCAAAGCTGTACGGCGGCGACATCACCCGTAAGAAGAAGCTCCTGGAGAAGCAGAAGTCGGGCAAGAAGAGGATGAAGAGCGTGGGGCGGGTGGAGATCCCCTCCGATGCCTTCATCCGGGCCCTGCGGCTCGACGACTGAATCCGGGGCCTGGCTCCCGGTCGGAGCTGGCACTCGCGTACACTGAGTGCCAGCCCCTGCAGCCGAGCCAATCGCGGGGATCAGCCCGCGGTCCACGCCGCCCGACCCCACGAGTCTCCGATGTCCCTCGATGACCGCAAGTCAGCGATCCTCCGGGCCGTCGTGCAGCAATACGTGGAGACGGCGCAACCCGTCGGGTCCAACACCATTGCAGGCCGGTCGGACGTCTCTGTCTCCTCGGCCACGGTCCGCAACGAGCTCCACAACCTGGAGACCGACGGGTATCTGGTCCAGCCCCACACGAGCGCCGGTCGGATTCCGACGGAGAAGGGTTACCGATTCTTCGTCGACGACATGACCGGCAGCGAGTCACTGAGCCCCTCGGGCGTGGCCCAGGTCTCGGAGTTCTTCGCCGCTGCTCACGGTGAGCTCGAGGAGATGCTGCGAGAGACCAGTCATCTGCTCTCGTCGCTCACGGGCACCGCGGCGGTCGTGACCGGCGCCAAGGGCGAAGCGGCGACGGTGCGTTCGGTGCAGCTGGTCGACCTGACCCCCACCTCGATGTTGGTGGTTGCAGTCACCTCCACCGGTGCGGTGGTGAAGCGGACCTTCGAGGCGGCGGATTCCCCTGTCGACGAGGTCGGCCTGGGCGATGCCCAGCGGACGCTGACAGGCGAGTTGGTCGGCAAGCCGCTGGCGGACGTCGGTACCCACGTTTTCGATATGCGGGCACCAGGGTCTGCGCTGGCCTCCATGGCCGCGGCCGCGGTGTCCGAGGGGGCCGAGGCCGAGGGGTCACAGGTCTACGTCGACGGCGCCAGTCGTATTGCCCATGTGTTCGACACCCGTGAGACCGTCGAGTCGGTACTCACTGTGCTGGAGAAGCAGTTCGTCGTGGTGAGTCTGCTCAAGGAGATGGTCGACGGCGGGCTCACGGTGGCCATCGGATCCGAATCGGGCGTGGCTCGACTCTCGGAGTGCTCTCTGGTGGTGGCACCCTATGAGTCCGACGCCGGTCCTGCCGGCGCCATTGCTGTGCTGGGTCCGACCAGGATGGACTACGCGGAGACAGTTTCAGCGGTGGCGCACGTAAGTCGTCGCCTAAGTCGACTGCTGACACAGGGATGAGCGGTGCGATGATGGGCTCGACGGAGGCTGGCTGTGGCTGATTTCTACGAGATACTCGAGGTCACCCGCGACGCTTCCGCGGACGAGATCAAGAAGGCGTACCGGCGACTTGCCCGAAGCTCGCATCCCGACGCCAATCCGGGTGATGCGGAGGCTGAGGCCCGCTTCAAGGAACTGGCCGCCGCGTACGAAGTCCTCTCGGATCCCGACAAGCGCGACCGCTACGACCGCTTCGGCGATGCCGACGGGTTCGACTTCGGCGACCCGTTCGGCTCCGGGGAGGGTCTAGGCGACCTGTTCGATGCGTTCTTTGGCAACGGCGGCGGGCCCTTCCAGACCGGAGGGCGTTCGCGGCGGCGCCAGGGGCCCGCTCGTGGACCGGACCTCGAGGTGTCCACCTCACTGCAGTTCGAGCAGGCGCTGTTCGGTACCGAAACGGATGTGACCGTGCGAACCGCGATCGCGTGCGACGATTGCGGGGCAACCGGCGCCGCTCCGGGGACCACGGTCTCCACGTGCGATGAGTGCGGAGGCAGCGGCGAGGTCCGGGCGGTGCGCAACACCGTGCTCGGCCAAGTCGTTTCCGCCAGTCCGTGCCGTCGATGCGGCGGCTCGGGCGAGATGATCGCCGATCCGTGTCCCAGCTGTAGCGGCGAGGGCCGGATCGTCACCGACAAGACCTTCACCGTCGACGTACCCGCGGGCGTCGACGATGGTTCCACGCTGCGCTTGACGGGCCGCGGAGCGGTGGGCCCTCGCGGTGGGGGTGCCGGCGACCTGTACGTGCGCCTGAGGGTTCAGCCGGATCCCCGCTTCGATCGCCAAGGCGACGACCTGGTGCATCGTCTGGAGGTGCCGGTGACCCAGGCGGCGCTGGGGGCCACGATAACTATCGAGAGCCCGGACGGGCTCGAAGAACTCGATGTCGGGGCGGGTACCCAGTCGGGGCAGTTGTTCCGGATACGCGGCAAGGGCGTGCCGCGGCTCAACGGCCGGGGTCGGGGCGACCTCGTGGTGGTCGTCGATGTGGTTGTACCCACCGGACTGGACGAGGAGTCCGACAGGCTCCTGCGCGAACTGGCCGAGCACCGCGGCGAATCGGTGGCGCCTGCGGGTGACGGTCTCATGTCGCGGATCCGTTCCGCGTTCTCCTGACGAGCCGCAATGGGTGCCGACGGATCCTCGGGGCTCACCGAGCGACCCTGGCGCGCGGCGGTCACCCAGGTGTTCGTCGACGACCTGGTGAGCCCGGTGCTGGACGAGCCCGACCAGCATCACCTGTCGAGGGTGCTGCGCCTGGGCGATGGAGAGCTGGTGTGTGCGGCCGACGGTCGGGGTGGTTGGCGGCCATGCCGGTTCCGCGCTGGCGGGCTGCAACCGGACGGAGAAATCGGACATGTGCCACGTTCGGAGTCGCTGCTCACGGTGGGGTTCGCACCGGTGAAGGGCGATCGTCCCGAGTGGGCTGTGCAGAAGCTCACCGAGGTCGACATCGATCGCATCTTGTTGCTGCAGACAGACCGCTCTGTTGTGCGCTGGGAGCGGGCTCGGGCCGATAAGCATGTGGTTCGCCTGGGCCGGATCGCACGCGAGGCGTCTCAACAATGTCGCCGGCTCTGGATCCCCGAGGTCGACCTGGTCGCGATGTCGGAGCTGGGTTCGGATACGACTCTGGCCGAAGCCTGCCTCGCCGATGCCGGCGGTCGACCGCTGCAGACTTCGGATCGCACCGTCCTGGTCGGCCCGGAGGGTGGCTGGACGAACGGGGAGCGTGATGGTCGCACCACGGTGGCCCTCGGAGCCCATGTACTTCGTTCCGAGACCGCCGCCGTCGTGGCTGCTTCGGCGATGGCCTCACTTCGTCTTGGTCTCTCCCGGCCGGGTCTGCCATCATTGCCACCCTGAGTGATTGACGAGGGGCGCAGGGTCCCGTAGGGCTAGATCTGAGCCACGCAGAGTGGTGGGTCATTGGCATCGCCGGTGTTGCCCAGGGGAAAGGCACAGACAGATGGCAGACGACACGCACGAAGAGAACGCCCACGACGGCTACGGCAAGGCCGTGGGGGAACGTCTGCGCCGCATACGCCGCCAGAAGCACCTGTCCCTGCAAGAGGTGGAAGCTTCCTCGGACCAGGAGTTCAAGGCGTCTGTGCTGGGAGCATACGAACGGGGTGAGCGAGCCATCTCGGTGCCGCGGTTGCAGCGCCTCGCCATGTTCTACAAGGTGCCCGTCGATCAACTGCTTCCCGCCATGGATGCCGAGGTGGACCCGTCCACCGAACTCGACAAGCTCGGTGCGCGGATCGACCTGACACGCCTCGAGCACATGAACGGCAACGAGTCCGAGATGCTGGCCCGCTACCTGCGGATGATCCAGGTGCAGCGCCAGGACTTCAACGGCAGGGTGCTCACCATTCGCCGTGACGACATGCGGGCGATCGCATGCATTCTCGGAGTCGGCTTCGACGCTGCGGACCGCAAGCTCACGGAGCTCGGTCTACGGATGGGCTGAACGGACTAGTCCGTATGGACTGGTACCGCGAAATATCTGCTCATACAAGCGCCCCACGAGCAGGCGGACAATGGAGGCATGAAGAGCCTCCTCACCCGCAACCTCCTCGCAGTGGCACTGCCGATTGCTGTCCTGGTGGGCCTGGGCGTCGGGACCCCTGGAGCCGTCGGAGCCCAAGGTACGACCACGACCGAGGCCCCCGCATCGGAAGTGGCGGCAGACAAGCAGATTTCCGCCAAGGCCCTCGTCTACCACGAATGCGATACCACCGAGTGGCACTTCGTCATCACCTCGGTAGTTGATGCTGCCTCCGCTCCGAGCTCGATCCACGTGACGTGGGGCAACGGGACTTCTGCCGACGTCCCGCTCGACAAGGTCACGGGCAAGACAGCGCACTACGCCGCAAATGCCCATCTCGATTCGAACGTCACCAGTGCGACCGCCACGATCTACACGGACTGGGATGGCCAGTTCAACCTCTCCCACGGCCCCTGCGGCACGCCCACGACGACGACGACCACGACCACGGAACCGACGACGACGACCACGACCACGGAACCGACGACGACCACCACCACGACCACGACCACCGACCACACCGACCACGACCACGGAACCGACGACGACCACCACCACGACCACGACCACGGAACCGACGACGACGACGACCACGACCACGGAACCGACGACGACGACCACGACCACCACCGCCGTTGTCTACGGTTCGACCACAATCGCTCCCAGCAACACGTCCGTCGCTGCGGAACCGACGGTGGAAGGGGCCAGCGACACTGCCGAGCAGGTTGCGACGAGCGTGCCGGAGCAACTCGCATTCACCGGGAGCTCGAGCCTCCTCGGTCTCCTCGGCCTCGTGTCGCTGTTCGGAGGACTCGTGATCCTTGCGGTCGCGGCCCGCCGGATCGAGCATGCCTGACCGCTCAAGCCGGCAGAACGAGTTCCTGACCGGGCACTATGAGGTCGGCATTGCCGGGCTCCACGAGCCTGTCGGCATTCGTTTCGATCAGGGCGATCCAGTAGGAGCGCACGTCTGACTCCGAAGCTGTGGCGCCCAGAGCCAGCTGGACGCGGTTCTCGGCAATGCTCCACAGATGGTCACCCGGTTGCACAACGACGGTGAGCGTCGGCGTTTCGAGCGCCGGCAGGTCCACATCCACGGGTACCTCTGGTTCCACGGATACCTCTGGTTCCAGCGGATACCTCTGGTGGTTCCACGGGCAGGTCTTCCTCCACGGGTAGGTCCGGCTCCACCATCACCATGGTGGGCGGCGGGATCGGGTCCGGACCGGGGGCGGAACTCGGGCTGGCGCCCGCCAGGGACCCTGTTCCGGCCACGGCCACGGCCACCAGCGCGGCTACGGGCGCCGGGTTGAATCGGCCCACCCGCTTCCGCAGTCCGGCAGATCCCCATGTGCACACGGCGACCTGCAGCAATGCGGCCAGCAGCAGGTACCCAAGGGCGATCGTTGCAGATACACGGCCCAGCCCGGCGAACGTGTCGAGTGCTTGCCCGCTGCTCAGCCAGTCCGCGTACTCGGCTCGTCCGGACGGTGGGAGTGAGACCGGCGGGCCGTCCACTGACCAGAGCGCAACCAGGCTCGCTGCGCAGCCGGCGATCCAGACACCAACGAGGGCAGACGCTCTGCTACTTCTGCCGCTGAACACGTTCATCCGGCCTCGTCCCCCGTAAGTCCCGCCACCACCGAACCGTCCTGAAGGGTTATCTCCATGGGTCCGCAGCTGGTGGGTTCCACGATCCCGGTCGCTCCTTCGAATGTGCCGACCAGTTCACCGGAGACCGGGCTACCTCTGTCTGCCCACCCGTCGAAGGTGAACACCTCTCCGCTCGTGGGCCGAAGCACCGCAACGGTGGCCGTCCCGTCGCAGTTCCAGTCGCCCAGACGGGGGGTCTCGCCCGGACCTCCCACGTCGAAGGTGTGTTCACCCACCGTGATTGTCTGGCCCTCGACGGCGAACTGGTCGCATGCTCCATCTGCTTCGATGTCGGCGCAGATGGGCTCCAACGCCGACTCACCCGAATCGCGGGTCAGGGCCCAAGCGGCTCCGGCCGACAGCAGGCATGCAACAACGGCTGCGACGGCCACGCCGGCCATGGACGGACCCGATCTTCTGCGACGCTCCGGAGGTGTCGCAATGTCTGCGATATCTCCGGCCTCTGCGGTATCCGTGCCCGGGACACCGCAGCCCCGGAGCACCTCCAGGACCTCTGCGCCGCTTCGCAACCCGCGGGCTGCGCCGAGTCTCGCTACTGCTCGCCTGGCCGCCCGGTCCCAGCGCCGGCGCTCCCTCCCGGATTCGAAGCCGGCGGGCTGCTCGAGCACTTCGGTGACCACTGTCGACAGGGCGTCACGGTCCGACGCCTCGGCTCCGTCGACCCCGGCCGCTTCCAGTTCCTGACCGGCGCCAAGAGAACAGAGGCGCACACCTCCACCAGGCTCGACAAGCACATGGGAAGCGGTGAGTGCCCCGTGGGTCCTTCCGGCACGGTGGAGTTCCTCGACGGCCGCGCATGCGGCGGCGAGGGCAAGCCCGCGCTCATGGGGGTCGAGCAGTCCTGATTCCTTCAGCGTCAGTGATCCATACCGTGCGGTGACCAGTTCGGTGTGATCGGCGCCCTCGGCCAGCTCGACCAGGTCGATCACCGGCAGATCCTTGCATCGACGAAGCACCTCGGCCTCCCGCCTCAGACGATCACGAAGCTCACCGCTGCCTGCCTTGACCACTACGTCGTCACCTGCACAGCGCGCCCACCGGATCTCGGTGCGGTCGTCCACCGGAGCGGGGCCGGCCTGACCTGGATCACGGTCGACGGACAGCAGCGTGGCGACATCGGGTGGCCCGGCTTCGATTCCTGTTGGCATCAAATCATCCTTCCGGTCACGGACATGTCGAAGGTCGTGGTGTCTGCCATTCCCGGCACAGCGGTCAGCAGGATGTGGTCGATCCTCACCGTGGCTGTGATGGCCACGGACCCGTCACTCGGATCTGCTTCCACTTCGGCCTGCACCACCTCGAACGCGGGTTTGACGAAACCTTCCGACCCATCGGCCGCGAGCAGCCCGAGATGAGCCCTGGCAATTCGTTCGGCAGCGTCGGGGTCGAGACGGACAATTCCCGTCGACTGGAACTCCCGGGCGTCGATCATCGCCGCGGCATCGTCGGCTGCGGCAGACAGAGTGCGAAAGGCCGATCGGCGAGCGGTGTGTACCAAGGACAGGTCGACGGCGATGGCTCCGAGCACTATCACGACCAACAGGAGAGCCGGGGCAAGCATCAGGGCACTCGCCCTGTCAGGGTTCGAGGTGGCACGGCTCGAGTACCAATTGCGTGCATGCTCACTCATGACAGGCCGTTTCCAACGGCTCGTAGTCCGCTCCGGTGGTCATCTCCTGGTGGGCGTCGACCAGCTCCATGGCGCTGACTGTCACCGTGTGTTCGCCCCACCCACGCACGAACGGCATGGTGATGGCGGGGACTGGAGCGCTGACCGTCACCGAGGCCGCGGCGCACGGACCGAATGTCCGCGGGTGGAGCGGTCATCGATACGCGGTCTGCCATGGCCGGGCGGTCTGCCAGAACAGCCGCCACCGAGTCCTCGCCGGCGCGTGACGCCTCCTCCGGAGAGTCGGCCTCCGTGTATGCCCGCAGGTACTCCCGTGCAGCCGACTCGAGCGCCATGCGGGTGTCGATGGCGGCCCAGGCATTCACCACCAACAACATGCCCACGACGAGGACCAGGCTGCCGATCGCGAGCGCCTCGGCTCCGGCGATCATCCCTCGCTCGTTGCGTGTCACGGGATCTCCCGACGGATCCTGATGGTCCGATCCAGGTCCATGACCATGGGCCCTCCGTCGGCCACCATTCGGGGCAGGAGGCCGACCCCGGGGGCCCGAACCCGCAGCTCGACGAATGTGCTCGTGTCTCCGACGCCCACGAACTCGAGCGTCACGGAGGAGCAGCGTGGACCGAGAGCGGTGCAGGCACGCTCGCAGGCCTGCGAACGCAAGATCTCTAGGTCTGCTCCCGCAGGTGCGGTCGCGACGTATCGGGCTGCCTCGTAGCCGATCGACTCCGTGGTGGTGCGTGCCCACAGGCCGAGCGACACGTTGACCGCCACACCGAGCATCCCCAATATGACTGCGACGCCGAACACCGTGGACAGGAGACCCGCCCCGCGTTCCCCGCCGATCATCAGGGGCTGCCATCGATGCTCTTGATCTGTTCGCTCGTGCGTGTCGTAGCGTCGTCCATCACCTGGCTGAAGCCGGCCCACAGGGCAACTCCGAGCAGTGCGACTATGAGGACTGCGATGGCGGTGGAGATGACTCCCTCACCCCGTTCGTCCCCGCTGGACCGTCTGGCGCTCACCTGTTCATCCACGTTGTTCCCTCTCTGGTCGGACTTTTCGCTCAAAGGCGGTGCGGGGGTCATCCGGTGACCTGCTTCATCGCGCTCACGAAGGGGACGCCGATCAGGATGAGCCCCGGTACGAGGGTTGCCACCGTGACCGGCACCCAGACGAGCTGCGCTCGTCGCTCGATCGACTCCACCAGCCCGCGGTGTGTCGCCGCCCGGAGCGATCGCGCCTCGGTGGAGATCAGGGCGCCGAGGTCGGACGCGTCGCGGTGAAGGGAGAGCACCCCGACCAGGCGATCGACGCCCTCGCTCCGCGTGTTGGTCGCCCACTCCCTCAGGGCGTCGGTCTCCGAGCGTCCACGACGGACCTCGCGAACCACGATGCCCAGATCGTGCGCCACCACGCCGTGGCTGCGTCGGGCGACACGGTCCAGAGCGGAGCCGAGCGACAGCCCGGCTCCCAACAGGATTCCTAGTTGTTCTGCCACCACCGGCAGCTCGAGTTCAATGGTGTGGAGACGTCGCTTCGCCTCGTTGTCGAGCCGCTGCTCGTCGGCCATCGCGACCAGTAGCGGGACCCCCAGCACCACCAGTGCCGACACGAGGAACCCCGGGCGGACGAGCAGCACGACGATTGTTGTCAACGCGAATGCGGTCAGCGCATGAGTGAACTGTGCCAGGCGGAAGTCCGACGCCGACTGCGCCCGACCGGCGCGCCCCAGGCGCAGGGACAGGTCGGTTCGGATGCCGGTGACTCGACCGAGTGTGCGACCGAAGGAGTCGGCAAGGGGCGCGATGATGGCGGCGACGGCTACCTGTGGTCCCACAATTACACCGGATGTGGTGGGAGAGACGTATGTCGACAGGCGTTCGGTCAACGGCGGCCTGCGCAGCACTCGAACGTTTGCGAGCAGGAGGCCGACACCGACAAAGAACATCACGGCCAGTACGGCGTATGCGAGGGTCACCGGTCGAAGACCCGTCGTTCGTCGGAGATGGTCATGATGCGGCCTGCCCACCACCAGCAGAGAGCGATGAGACCGATCGCCACCGCAGTGGCCACCTGGCCTCCGGAACTCCTGTAGGCCTCGCGGCCGTCGCCGAGGCTCGCGCCGGCGAAGGCCATGCCTGCCGGCACGATGATCACGAACCACCGGGCCAACCGTGCTCCTGCCTGGCGGGCCTCTGCCTCAGAATGCTCGCCCAGTGCGATCCGACGGTCCTCTGCCAGTGCCGCCAGACGCGAGTCGAGGTCGCCGCCCACCTCGTGGACCACCAGGAGCGTTTCGCACACGGCATCGGCGGTAGGGTCACGGAGGCGGTCCTTGAGGACGGCCACAGTGCGGGGGAAGTCGGTGGTGAGGACCCACTCGCGCTGTGCCGCCCGGAATGCAGGGCGCACCTCGATGGGTCCGCGCAATCCGGCCTCCAGGAGCGCCTGGGGAACCGGTCGACCCACCGACCCCACCCGCACACGTAGTTCTTCGATGATTGTCGGCCAACTCTGTCGGGCCGCCTCCGCAGCAAGGACTCTGCGCCTACGCCACATGCCGCCGGGTGCGAGCGATGCGGCTACCCCGATCACCAGCGCCGGAACCCCGAACCCCAGGAGCAGGCTCATGGCCATCGCCGTGACGATCCCCACCGAGCCGGACACAGCCACGAACTGGGATGGTGAGACATCTCCAAGGCCGCTTCGCTGCATCCAACTACGCATTTCTGTCCGGATGCGGCATAGGTGGGAGCTGACCACCTGGTGGCACTGCCCTGGGTGGGGCTGCCCTGGGTCGCCCCAGGCGCTCAGCAGGAGCGATACGCCAAGAGCTGCAAGGCTTGCCAGCAGGAGCGTCACCACAGCGTCGCCACCTCGCCCCGTCTCCCCATCCGTTCGGACACGCGTGTGGGCACCAGGCCGGACCACCGCAGGGCCGAGCCTGGTCGGTCGCGCAGGAATACGTCCGTGGTGGTCAAGTTCACGGCGTCAGTGCCGGCCACCAGATCCTCGACTGCGAGGATCGATGAAACCTCAGGACCCCCGGGGCCACGTTCGGTGTGTACGACGAGGTCGACCGCATCGCTCACCAGAGCGTTGAGGGCGCTGAGGGGAAGATCCCGGGCCGCGTCGGACAGTTGGGCGACAAAGCGCAGCCGGGTAAGAGCCTGGCGGGCTGATCCGGCGTGGATCGTGGTGTACCCCGTAACTCCGCTCGAGAGGGTCAGTAGGAGCGGAAGGGCCTCGCGGTCGCGGACCTCGCCGACGATGGCCACGTCCGGAGCCATCCGCAAGAAGCCTGCGACCAGCCGACGCAGGTCGACCTCGGCCCGGTCGGTGCGAGCCGGGCGTGTCTGCATTCCTGCCACATTTGCGAGCGGGATGTCGGCCTCGAAAACCTCTTCGGCCACCACGACCCTCAGCGACGGATCGAGCTCGGCCGCGCAGCACGACAACAAGGTGGTCTTGCCGGCACCCGGTGCCCCTGCGAACACGATCGACAGCCGAGCCCTGACCGCGGCCGACAGGAAGGCCGCAGCATCGGCGGAGATCGACCCCCGCCGGACGAGCTCACTCAGGTCCGTGATGGCGACACCCGTGAACTTCCGTATGTTCACCATGAGGTGGCCGCCGCGACTGAGATCGCCGTGGACGATGTGCACGCGGGCGCCGTCGGCCGACTGCGCGTCCTGGAGCCCTTCGGTGGCGTTGAGCTTTCGATGCGAGCCCGAGGAGTCGTCGAGGAGCCGGGTGATGGTGCGGATCACGTGCTCGTCGTCGTGGAAGGCCTCAGGATGCAGTCCCGATGCTCCCTCGTGTCGCCTGGCGAAGATGGAAGCAGGGGAGTTGACCATGATCTCCCACACGTCGTCGTCCTCCAGCAGCTCGGTCAGCGGCCCGCTGCGCGCCAGGTTGCGAAACGCCCGTTCGGCCAGCCCCGCGGGGTCAGGCAGCGACTGGGAGCGCAGCCCCCTTCGGTGGTCGTCCTCCCACCGGCTGACCTGGCCATCGATCAGATCCCGCAGTTCAGCCTCGCCACCCGGCTGGCCGAGATCGATGGCCATGTCGTTGGCCATGCGCTGGACCTGTGACTCGATCTCCTGCAACGGCCCGGAGACGGAGGTCATCCCGGCGCTCCTACCGGCTCGGTCACAAGGCGCCGTACCGTTCTCGTGACGGCGCCGACCAACTGGGTGGGAAGCGCGGCGGCATCGCGGTGGATTCCCTCGAGGCGCGCCGAGTCGGTCACGAACGTCGGTGGTCCTGCACAGCCGTTCCGCTCGGAGGTGAGTCGGGCGAATGCAGCAGTCATCGCGCTGCGGGTCGCGGGTGACCGGCCGACCCGGTTGCACACCACCTGGATTCGCTGCTCGCGCACGCCGGCCTCGGCGGCCTCGTCGATGGCCCGGGCAGCATCGTGGAGTCCCTTCAGGCCCGGTCCGGCCACGACCACCCACAGGTCGGCCCGTTCCACGAGCGCCAGTGACACTGCGTTGCGGTCCTCCACCTCGGTGCTGCCTCTGGCTCCACGGTCAACGTCGCCGTCGTGGTCGACGATGACGGTGTCCCAGCCGCGGGTCAGAACGGTGATGGCCTCCTCGACCGAGGGGCGTCGCAGGGTAGACCAGTCCCGGGCACGTCGGTGTCCCAGGAGCAGGTCGTAACCCCGACCGGAATCGAAAACCGTGGCCGCGAGTTCCGCGGGGTCGATGGTGGATCGACGGACGAGGTCGACCACCTCCGGCAGCCCGGGCAGGACATCGCCGGTGTCGTGGTACATGGCCAGGTCCGCCCGACGGGCACCGTCGACGAGCAGGACCCGGTCGGCGTTCGTCTCGGCCAGACCCTGGGCCAACGCCATGGCGACGCACGAGGCTCCCGTCCCGCCGGGCCCCGATAACGGCGATCAGCCGGCTCGTGTCTGTCGGCGGCACTTGGCTCATCTCCGTGCGCACCGGCACCGCAGGCCGTTCAAGCGGCGCGCAGTGGCGGGTGACGGCATCGCCGAGCTGTGCCGTGGTGAAGGCCGCGGGTAGGACAGCGGTGCACCCCAGGCCGTCCCAGTCGGTGCGCGAATCCGTGGCCTCCACCCCGATCGGCGTGCAACCAGCGGCCGTGATCGACGAGATCACATCCCGATCCACCTGCGTGGATGCGCCGTCGAGAAGCACTGCCGAGACGCGGCGCCCCGAGCCCAGCACAGCGCGCACCTCGTTCGCGGTCAGACAGATGAGGAACTCGACCGGTGCCGCGCCGGAGGTCGCGTGGTGCAGGAGTTCGGTGGGCCACGACGAACGTGGGTGGGGGAGTCCGAGGAGGGTATGACGGTCGGTCATTTCGTTCCTCCGATCCCCGGGGCGGGCAAGACGATGGTGAGCTCCTGGTTCACCGATGCATCCACCGCCGCGGCCGCCGGCGCGAGGTCCGGGACAGTGAGCAGCAGCCGGACCCGCGAACCGCCGCCCACGCCATCGTCGGTGTCGTCGCCGATCCCGGTGACCCGAGCGTGTGAGGTGAGCTCGGTGGTTCCGCCGGTTCCCGACGTGGCCAGGAGGTGCACGACGTCGCCAATGCCGAATGCCCCCAGCGGAACCCGCGCCGGGTCCAGGCTCACGGCGAACTCGATCTCGTCGGGACTGACGAAGCGCTCCTCGGCGAGCAGGTCCGACTCGCGCAGCAGGCCGGATGCGTTCAGGGTGTGTGACGCGATCCGTCCCAGAACCTGATCTGCCGCGTCCGTGGGCACGGCGTCGACGGCGCCGGGTAGATCAAGTGCGACCGCGCCGAGATCGGCCCCATCGACGGCCTCGCCGGCAGGAACGTCGGCGGTGAGCACCAGATACTGCGTGGTCGGTGGTTGCTGGGCTGCCCGGTGCGCGAAAACGACACCGCCAGCCGCTGCCGTCACCAAAGCTGCTCCGAGGATCACGCGCCATCGCAGCGGTGACCGGCGGCGCGCCAAGGGCGCGCCACCCCTCTCGAAGACGGTCCTTCTCGCCGTCATCTTCCTTCTCCTGAAATATCAGGTCAGACACTCCCAATGCCTGAACTACATGGAGACTCTGTACCGGTAGCGGAGGAGATGTCAACCGATACGTGAAGTCATGTGTCGATTGTCAGCGGTCCCCATCGCCACGGAGGGTTGCCCGTGGGACTATGGTCGACACTGTGAGCGAGGCGGAGATCAACTGGTTGAACACGGCGAAGGCGGCAGAGCGTCTGGGCGTCACCCCTCGGACGCTGTACCGATTCATCGACGACGGTCAGCTGCCCGCCTACCGCTTCGGTCGGGTGATCCGGCTCAAGGAGACCGAGGTCGACGAGTTCATCGAACGGTGCCGGATCTCACCGGGAACCCTCGACATCCCACCGACGCCGAGCGAGCCCGACCCATGACTTGCGCGACCGCCACGCCGAGCGACAGTCGCCGACAGCTCGACCGGTACACTCGTCGCCACGATGAGTGAATCCCGATCGAGCGCCACTGCGCGGCGACTCCAGGGTCCGGGTGCACGTGCCGGGCAACCACCTCATGGGCGACCTTCTGGGCACCCGTGACGAGTTGCTCGACGTCATCGAGGCGTCTTTCCCGACCACCGCCATCACCGTGCGCGGAAACGACGTGTCCATCAACGGAGCCGACGCCGCCACCGTCGGCGACGCCTCTTCGGCGAGCTCGTGTCACTGCTCGAGCAGGGCCAGCCGCCTGTCGCCGATCGTGCTGGAACGCACCATCGACATGGTCCGTGCCGACGAGAGCCCGTCCGACGGTGCTCACCACCGAGGTGATGCGCACCGTCCGCGGTGCGAGCGGTGCGTCCCAAGACCGCGGTCAGAAGCGCTACGTCGAGGCCATCGCCGCGAACACGGTCACCTTCGGGATCGGCCCCGCCGGCACCGGCAAGTCCTGGCTCGCCGTGGCCATGGCCGTCGACGCGCTGCAGGCCAAGCGAGGTGGAGCGCATCGTGCTCACCCGGCCGGCGGTGGAGGCCGGCGAGCGGCTGGGATTCCTGCCCGGGCGACATGATGGCCAAGGTCGACCCCTACCTGCGGCCCCTCTACGACGCCCTGCACGACATGGTCGGGCCGGAGGGCGCCCAGCGGCACCTGGAGCGGGGTACGGTGGAGGTGGCACCGCTGGCGTTCATGCGAGGCCGCACCCTCAACGCCAGCTTCATCATCCTCGACGAGGCACAGAACACCACGCCCGAGCAGATGAAGATGTTCCTGACCCGCATCGGTTTCGGGTCCAAGGCGGTGGTGACCGGTGACGCCACCCAGGTGGACGTTCCCGGCGGGCGTTCGGGGCTCTCCCGGCTCGCAGCCGATCCTGGGCGGACATCGAGGGCGTCGATTTCGTGCACCTGAGTGCCCGTGACGTGGTGCGGCACCGGATCGTGCAGGACATCGTCGATGCCTACGCCAAGGCCGACGAGCCCGAGCGCCAAGGGTGAGTGATTCGGCTCCGGTGGTTGTGGCCCAGGACCGCTCGGGTCTGCGAGAACCCGCCAGCCGAGCTGTCCCTCGACGCGCTGGCCGAGCTGATGGTCTCGGTGCTGGCTGCAGAAGGCGTGGCACCGGGCGTGCGAAGCCGGCCTGCACCTCGTGGATGTGGCGGAGATCACCGGATGAACTCGGAGCACATGGGCAGCGACGGCCCGACCGACGTCCTGAGCTTCCCCGTCGACGGGGCGGCGCCCGACAGCACCCTGGTCGGCGACGTGCTCGTGTGCCCCCAGGTGGCCGCTCGAACAGGCCTCCGGCTCATGCAGGGACCGCTCTGGACGAGTGCCGACTGCTGGTCGTGCACGGCACTCTGCACCTATGCGGCTGGGACCACGCCGACGAGGTCCAACGTCGGCGAGATGTGGGCGCGCGAGCGGGAGCTGATGAACGGCCTCGAGCGTGCCACCGAGCCGGGATCCGTGGACGGCATGACCTCCGACCGACATCTGGCTGCTGATCATCACCATCCTGCTGGTGCATCGTCGCCGCCGTGCTGGCCGTCGCCGAGACCGCGATCACCCGCATGAGTCGGTCCCGAGCGGCGGCCCTGGTCGATCAGGGCACGAAGGGAGCGGAGCGCCTGGAGCGGATCGTCGTCAATCTCGAGCGTGACCTGAACGCGGTGTACCTGGCAGTCAACGTCATCCAGGTGGTGCAGTCCGCCCTGGTCGGCGTACTGGCCGGCCGTCTCTTCGGCGCCCTTGGTGTTGCGATCGGCATCGTGCTGAACGTCGTGGTGCTGTTCACCGTGGCCGAGGCGGCTCCCAAGACGTGGGCCCTTCAGCATCCCAACCGTGCCGCACTGCTGACAGCCCCGCTGGTCGAGTGGATCGGCCGACTCCTGCGCGTGCCGGCACGGCTGATGATCGGAGCGGCGAACGTGTTGCTGCCGGGCAAGGGGCTCCGCAAGGGCCCATTCGTGACCGAGGAGGAGATCCTGGCTCTGGCCGAGGAGGCCGCCGAGGCCGCGGTGATCGAGGAATCGGAGCGGGACCTGATCGAGTCGATCATCGACTTCGGGGACACCGTGACCCGTGAGGTGATGGTGCCTCGTCCCGACATCGTGGCCGTGGAGCAGGATTCGACCGTCAGCGAGACCGTGGACCTGGCAATCGACCGGGGCCTCACGCGTCTCCCGGTCTACGGGGAAGAGCGCGGATGACGTGGTCGGAGTGGTGAACGTGAAAGACGCGGTGCGCCACGAACGGGAAGGCGGTGGTGCTTCGCCGGTGGGCAAGGTGTCGCACGAGGCCCACTTCGTTCCCGAGACAAAGCGGGTGGCCGAACTCCTGACCGAGATGCAGAACGACTCGGTACACATAGCCATCGTGGTGGATGAATACGGAGGGACCGCCGGTCTGGTCACCCTCGAGGACCTGCTCGAGGAACTGGTGGGCGAGATCAACGACGAGTTCGACGTCGACGCCGACCCGATCCAGCGCCTCGGTGACAGAGAGGTGCTCGTGAACGCCACGTTGAACGTGGGGGACCTGAACGAGGAGTTGGATCTGGACCTTCCGGAGGAGGGTTGGGACTCGGTGGGTGGGCTGGTGTTCGGCACCCTCGGTCGTGTTCCGGTCACAGGCGACGAGGTCGAGGTGGAGGGTGTGAGAATGGTTGTGCAACGGGTGGACGGAAGGCGGATCGCGACGGTGCGCATGTCGCTGCCTCCGGAACCGGCGACCGACGAAAGCGATGCAAGGAGTGAGGCGTCGTGACTGAGGAGGAGGCAGCCGCAAGGCTCGAGACGATGATGGCCGAAGCCGGCCTGAAGGCATCGGCCGGCGAGTCACCTGATGGGCTTCCGCTCAGGATTCGTCGCCCTGGTCGGCCGTCCGAACGTGGGCAAGTCGACTCTGTTGAACCAGATCCTGGGCCAGAAGGTGTCGATCACATCCGACAAGCCCCAGACCACGCGCAACCAGATCCGCGGGATCCTCGATCTACCGGATGCCCAGGTGGTGTTCATCGACACGCCGGGCGTGCACAAGCCGCGCACGCTGATGGGCGAGCGCCTGAACGCCAGCGCTGGCGAGGCTGCGTCGGGCGTGGATGTGGTCTGCCTGCTCGTCGACGCGGCCAAGGGGATCGGGCCGGGTGACCGACGGATCGCCGAGGGTCTGGGATCCGGTGCGATCCTGCTGCTCAACAAGGCGGATAGAGCCGGTCGTGATCGCATCGTCGAGCAGCTGGCCCTGGCATCAGAGATCGAGTTCAGCGACTACTTCCCGATCTCGGCCCGCACCGGGGAGGGAGTCGACAACCTGGTCGAGCACCTAGTGGCCCTGCTCCCCGAGGGACCGCGTTGGTACGCTGAGGGCGAGGGCTCGGACACGACCCAGGAGTTCAGGGTGGCCGAGTTGGTGCGGGAGCAGCTCCTGGCTGTCACCCGCCAGGAACTCCCGCACTCGATCGCCACCCGGGTCACCGAGTGGGAATGGCCCCGGATCCGCGTGGAGATCGTGGTGGAGCGCGAGTCCCAGAAGGGCATGGTTATCGGCAAGAAGGGTGCTGTGCTCAAGGAGGTGGGCACCCGCGTGCGCGAGCAGCTGCCAGAAGGCGCGTTCATCGAGCTCCAGGTAGTGGTCGAAAAGAACTGGCAGCGCAGTTCCCGGTCACTCGATCGGCTGGGCTACTGATCCAGGGCGCGGTCGGCCGTCGCGGCGTCGTTGGCTGTACAGCCGTCGGCCTGAAGGCCCGGTCCAGATCCACCTCTGAGCCCGATCCGGGTCGGGTTCGATCTTCCACCCGGGACGATGGGTGACGACATGGTGGTGGCGACACAGGAGCGCCATCAACGCGATGTCGGTGGAGCCACCGACGAGCCAGGGCTGCTCGTGGTGCGCATCGCACCACCCCGGCGGCCGATCGCAACCGGGGAAGATGCACCCGCCGTCGCGGATCGCCAAGGCCAGCTTCTGGTCCTGGGAGGCGAAGCGGCGCTTGCGGCCGAGTTCCAGCGGGACACCCTCTCCGTCGAGGAGCAGACCGCGCACGATCGGGTCGGTCAGCAACACGTCGGCCGAATCCGGTAGCCGGGTGCCATCGGCGGCCCGCAACTCGGGCCCGTCGGCACCGTCCTCGACGATGACCACGGCCTCCACGCCGGGCTGCGCGCTGGAGTCGAGGTCGACAGCGAGAGCCCGCCGGCATGCCTCGTGCAGTGCCAGGGCCATCAGCGTGGCCCTCGAGGGCATCTCGAGTGTGGGGTCGGCCTCGGCATCGCGGCGGAACTGGTGCATGAGCTCGTCGGCGAGTGACTCGAGCACGTGGGTCACCGTGGCACGCACGTCACCCACGAAACGGCCCCCGACCTCGACGGTCCGGTCGCCCTGGGGCGAGAGGCGTAGACGGTTGGCCTGTAGGTCGTTGTTGGGGTCGTAGCTGCCGTCGCCATCCAGGTCCGCAGCAAGTTGGCGCACAAGCGCTGCCCAATGCTCGAACGGAAATTCCTGGGCAGCGGCGATGAGGGCCCCCTGAGCCTCACCGAGAGCGGCTGAGTTGCGAGGGTTGGCTACCGAGCACAGCACCTCGACGTGGCTCCACCCGAGAAGGCCGTCGCATGCCGCGGCGTCGAAGGCCGGGAACCAACCGGTGAGGCGCTCGGCCTGGCGTACTCGGGCCTGGCACCTCTGGCGCGAACAGTTGGCATCGAATGCCAACCAGGGACTGGTGCGCATGCCCAGCTCCCGATCGGGAATGGCCTCCACGTCGAGCCGAGCGAGCAGGTGCGCGGATGCGACCTCGAGGAACCCACGGGCCTCCTCCAACGCCACGGCAGCCCCCATCAGGTCATCGGCGGGAGCCAGAGCGACATCGGCACCTGCTGCCTTGTGGCAGATTTCTCGGAGTTCCTCAATATCGAACATATGTTCCCCTTCCCGTACTGCCAACACTCGCAGAGGGGTGTGACAACCGGCCCCCACGGTGCAGTGAGGCCATGCAGGTCGGGTACGGTTCGACTGTGGACCTCGAACAACTCGATCCCAAGCGGATCCCGGCCCACGTGGCCTTGGTCATGGACGGCAACGGCCGTTGGGCGCAGCGCCGCGGGCTGCCTCGAACCGACGGCCATGCCGCCGGCGAGGAAGCGCTCATGGACACCGTCTGGGGGGCCTTGGACGCAGGCATCCGTTGGGTGACCGTCTACGCATTCTCGACCGAGAACTGGAAGCGCCCGGCGGACGAGGTCCGATTCCTCATGGGGTTCAACGAACGTCTGTTGTTGACCCGGCGCGACGAGCTGCACGAGGCCGGCGTGAAGATGCAGTTCATCGGCCGCCGTGACTGGCGTGTCCCGAAGCGAATCCTGCGACACATCGACGACACCGAGCGTGCTCACGGTGAAGAACAAACGCATGACGTTGTCGATGGCGTTCAACTACGGAGGCCGCGCCGAACTGGTGGATGCCGTCAACGCCCTGGTGGCCGAGGGGGTCACCGCGGGCAAGGTCACCGAGAAGGCGATCCGCAAGCACCTGTATGACCCGCAGATGCCAGACCCCGAACTCATGGTGCGAACCTCCGGTGAGTACCGGATCTCGAACTACCTCCTGTGGCAGATCGCATACAGCGAACTCGTGTTCACCGAGGTGCTGTGGCCCGACTTCCGACGCGAGCACCTCTATGACGCCATCGGCGAATACCAGAGTCGCGATCGTCGATTCGGTGGCCTAGAGCCCTCGGGCTGATCGGGCACCGGCCGTGGCTCTGTACCGAGACACCGCGGTGGTGCTGCGCACGTACAAGTTCGGCGAGGCCGATCGCGTCGTGGTGATGCTCGGCCGGGCGAGCGGCAAGATCCGGGCCGTGGCCAAGGGGGTGCGGCGCACGGGCTCCAAGTTCGGGTCCCGGCTCGAGCCGGGATCGGTGGCCGATGTCCAGCTCTACGAGGGCCGAGGCGACCTCGACACGGTCACCCAGGTCGAGACCGTCGAAGCCCACCCGGCGACCCGGGGAGACCTGTCCCGCATGGGCCATGCCGCGGCCCTGCTGGAGGCAGTGGACCAGCTCGCCCAGGATCGGGAGCCGAATCCCAGACTGCACGACATGCTCGTGGGCGGCCTGCGGGTCCATCGAGGAGTCCGACCCGCCGGCGGTCGTAGCGGCGTTCTACCTGAAGCTCCTGGCCGTCGAGGGCGTGGTGCCGGACTTCGACGACTGCGGGTCCTGTGGCGGAATCGACCGACCGCCTGTTCTGGGCCCCCGAGTTCGGGAGGTCTGCGGTGCGGCTCCTGCGGTGGCGGGCGGGTGATCTCCGACGAGACGCTCGCCCTGGCCCGAGCCGTGCTCGGTGGCGGGCTCAACGCGGTGCTGGACCTGCCGGCGGGTTCGGCGGTGCACGACGTGGAGGCGCTGGCATCGACCCTGCTGGAGGCCCACATCGAGCGCCGCCTCCGGGCCATCCGGGTCACTGCACGACAGCTGAGGCCCGCGTTGCCGGCGCCCGGACGCGACGACGGGGGCCCGAAGGCCCCCGTCGCAGAGGTGCTGTCGGATGTGGCGGCTAAGGGAGCGACGGGCTCCCGGAGGATCGACCCGGTAGGAGTCCAGCACGATGGCGATCAGTGCCACGGGGATCGACACCAGCAGACCCACGCAGCAGACGATGACGCCGACGATGTAGATCAGCGTACGCCACGAGCAGGATCAGGAGCACCTGTCCCGATGTTGTCCTTGACCAGTCGATGCTGCCGGGATCGCATCGCCCGGTCCCTCGCCCTTGTCCAGGGCCCGGAGGGGGGCGAACGCCGTGAAGAAGAGCCAGATGAGCCCGGGGATCATGCAGAGGATGAACCCGATCACCGCGCCGACGCCGACGACGAGCGACGGTGAGGATGTAAGGCCCGATGTTCGTCGTCTCGGTGAACATCGAGACCGATGGGTTCCTCGCCCTCGGGTGACGCCGAGCGCCGGCCCGGTAGACGCCGGCCTGCACGGTGAAGGTCACGAACACGATCATGACGAGGAACAGCACCAGGTGCCACAGAGATGGTGCCGAAGCCGGTGCTGTCTGAGTGTCAGGATCGACACTGGATGATGTTGAGACGACCAGGACGGCGAACACCGCCAGGACCAGCAGGACGAACTGGGCCGCGTTCTCGCTGAACTTCTTCCAGCCGTAGGAGATCGCGGAGCCGACGTCGAGCGGGGCCCACCTCCGCCATAGGGCTGTGCCGCAGGGGGAGGCTGAGGCTCCACCGGGGGGCGGAGCGCCTCCCGGTGGCGGGGGCAGGTTGGGGTCACTCATGGATCCTCCGGGTGGTGGGTGTTTGGCGGTCGGGGTTTGCGGATCAGGCGTCGACGACGACGGTCTCGCCGAACTTGTCCCACGGCGTCTGGCGCAGCGGGTCGTTGAAGAGATTCACCAGGCCCCAGATGACGAGGACGAGCTGGGCGAGGTCGCCGACGCAGGGGACGATGCCCGAGCAGTGTCCAGGCGGAGCGCTTGAAGCCCTGCTCCATCGTTGCCGGCGCGCCGTTGGTGCCGATGACCCTGATCTTCAGGATCATCCCGCCGACGGTCTGGCCCGGGCGCCGATCATCAGGGCGTAGTACAGGAAGTAGACGACCGATGAGACGAGCCCGGCCAGAAGCGATCGCAGCGAAGCTCGTCGCCGAACGCGCTGGTGGTGGAGATACCGCCGCCGATGATCACCGAGGTAGGGATGCCGATCACGATCCCGAGGCCGATGCCGTCCAGCAGCAGTGCGACGATGCGCTTCCACGGCTCGGCGAGCGGCGTACCGTCCGGGGCCCATCGCCTGGTCCATCGCCGGCTGGTAGGGCTGGGCCGGCGGAGGTGCGAATCCACCGCCTCCAGGGGGTGGGGCGGAGTAGCCGCCCGGTAGCTGCCGGGTGGGGGAGCGCGGGCGGTGCGGTCCCCCGGCGGTGCGGGCCTGGGGAGGGGTGTGCCGGGGGGCGGCGGTGGGCCAGGAGGCGGGGTGCCGTGGTTGCGCCTGTCCGGGCGGCGGGGGAAGGTTCGGATCGCTCACCGGGTCTCGCTCCAGGTGCGGCTGTTGACGTCACCGACGCTATCGGTATGCACCCGAAGATCGGCGGACTACCGCCTCATCGGACCGAAGTCACCGTGCGAACACGCGTCGGTGGACCGGACAGCCGTTTCTGACTGTCGACGGCGGGCCGGTACTGTGAGCGCCCATGTCCGCCGAGTCCACCCCCGAGCTGTTCGACAAGATCGTCAACCTCACCAAGCGGCGCGGGTTCGTCTACCCGTCGGCCGAGATCTACGGCGGATTCCGCTCCACCTACGACTACGGGCCGCTCGGCGTGCTGCTGCTGCGCAACGTGAAGGACGCCTGGTGGCGGTCCATGGTGCAGCAGCGCGGCGACGTCGTGGGCCTCGACGCCTCGATCCTGTCGCCGCCGCAGGTGTGGGAGGCCTCCGGGCACCTCGCCAACTTCACCGACCCGCTCGTCGACTGCACCAACTGCAAGAACCGGTTCCGCCTCGACAAGCTGGACGACCCTGAGCAGTGCCCGAACTGCGGCAAGCGGGGGACCTTCACCGAGCCCCGCCAGTTCAACCTGATGTTCGAGACCCAGGCCGGCCCGGTCAAGGATGCCTCGCGCGTCGGCCTACCTGCGCCCCGAGACGGCCCAGGGCATGTTCATCAACTTCAAGAACGTGATCGACACCACCCGGGTGCGCCCGCCGTTCGGCATCGCGCAGATCGGCAAGTCGTTCCGCAACGAGATCACGCCCGGCCAGTTCGTGTTCCGCACCCGCGAGTTCGAACAGATGGAGATGGAGTTCTTCTGTCACCCCGATGAGGCCCCGCAGTTGGTACGAGTACTGGTGTGACCAGCGCTACCAGTGGTACCTGGACCATGGGATGCCTGCGGACGCAGCTCCGTCTGCGGGCACACGAGTCCGACGAACTGTCGCACTACTCCTCGGCCACCTCCGACGTGGAGTTCCTCTTCCCGTGGGGCTGGGACGAGTTCGAGGGCATCGCCAACCGTGGCGACTTCGACCTGACCCAGCACGCCGAGCACTCCGGGGAGAAGCCTCGAGTGGTACGACCAGGCGGCGAACGAGCGTTGGGTCCCCCACGTGATCGAACCTGCCGCCGGGGCGACCCGCACTGCGATGGCCTTCCTGATGGCCGCGTACGACGAGGAGGAGGTGCGGGGCGAGAAGCGGGTGGTGCTGCGGTTCCACCCGAGCATCGCCCCCTACAAGGTGGCCGTGCTGCCGCTGTCCAAGAAGCCCGAGCTCTCTGGCCCGGCCTCGGAGCTGGCCGCGCAGCTGCGAACGCCGCTTCATGTGCGACTACGACGAGACCCAGGCGATCGGCCGCCGCTACCGCCGCCAGGACGAGATCGGCACGCCCTACTGCGTCACCTACGACTTCGACTCCCTCGAGGACGCATGCGGTCACCGTGCGCGATCGCGACACCATGGAGCAGGATGCGAGTACCGGTGGCCGAGGTGGCCGGACTACCTCGCCGAGCGCCTGGCCTGACTGCACCGAGGCCGACGGGGCACGTGTTCTGAGCATCGGAGCGGATCGCGGCGCCGGGCATCCCACCCGGCTGCAATAATCCGTTGTTGGCCCAGTCGGGTTCGGCCGGACCGGGAAAGGAGCGCGATGGGCATCGTCGACGAGGACGTCGCCCGCGTTCGTCAGTCGACCGACATGGTCGCCCTGGTGACGGAGTACAGCCAGCTGCGCCGGGTCGGCCAGCGGTGGGTGGGGCTCTGCCCGTTCCATGCCGAGAAGTCTCCGTCGTTCTCGGTGAACGCGGCCGAGGGGCTCTACCACTGCTTCGGCTGCAAGGCGTCCGGGGACGCCATCACGTTCCTGCGCCAGATCGAGCACCTCGACTTCGTCGATGCCGTCGAGAGCCTCGCGGGCAGGGCCAACATCCCCCTGCGCTACACCGAGCAGGGCGGGGGAGAGGATCGCAAGAAGCGCGCCCGGCTGTTCGAGGTGATGGAGCGTGCCGTGGAGTGGTACCACCAGCGCCTGCGTACCTCGCCCGACGCGGCGGCGGCCCGCTCCTATCTGCGCAGGTCGTGGCTTCGGCGCCGATGAGGTTGCCCGTTTCTCCATCGGCTGGGCGCCGGACGGGTGGGACGAACTCACTCGGGCGCTACGGCTGTCCCAGGCCGACCTGGAGGCGACCGGACTGGGCATGCTCAACCGCCGAAACCGCCTCCAGGACTTCTTCCGGGCACGGGTGCTGTTCCCGATCTTCGACGAACAGGGACGCCCCATCGGCTTCGGCGGCCGCAAGCTGCCCGATGGCGAGGGTGCCGAAGTACCAGAACTCGCGGGACAACGTGCTGTACCACAAGTCCAAGGCCCTCTACGGGCTCAACTGGGCCAAGACCGACGTTGTCGCCGCCAACGAGGTGGTGATCTGCGAGGGCTACACCGATGTCATCGGGTTCGTCCGTGCCGGTATCGAGAGATCGGTGGCCACCTGTGGCACAGCGCTCACCGAGGAGCACGTGCAACTGTTGTCGCGCTTCACCCGCCGCATCGTGCTGGCCTATGACGCGGACGAGGCCGGCCAGTCCGCCGCCGAGCGGGTATTCGCGTGGGAGAAGGCCCACGACGTCGGCTTCTGGGTGGTCGAACTGCCGGGCGGGGCGGATCCGGACGAACTCGCCCGGGAGGACCCCGGGGCTCTCGCGGAGGCCGTCTCCTCGGCCAGGCCATTCCTGGAGTTCAGGGTGCAACGGGCGTTGGCGAGCCGCGGATCTAGAGACGGCAGAGGGTCGAGCCAAGGCCGCAGATGCCGCGCTGGAGGTGGTCGCGGGCCATCCCGATGCTCTCGTGGTCGACCAGTACCTCATGGAACTCGCCGACACCACGCGGATCGAGGTAGCTCGGCTGCGTGAGCGGCTGCCCGAGGTTCGGAACCGTCCGGCCCCCGTCCCACAGGCGGACCATCGGGCCAGGGGGCGCGGCAGCAGTGAAGCATCTGTCCGCCCCGAGCTGGAGGCTCCGGAGCACGCCGTCGGGTTGCCGCCGCTACCGCAGGGAGCGGAGCGTGAGGCCATCCGATTCATGGTGCACAAGCCCGAGGTGGCAGGCCCCCTGCTCGACGCGAGCCTCTTCACCCATCCCACCGCCCGCGCGGCGTATGACCTTCTGGAGAGCAACCCCAATCTGGCGGAGGCCATCTCCGATGCGGCTCCGGAGTTGGCCGAGGAACTCACGAGGCTCTCGGTGGAGGACCTGGAGGTTGACGCGACCGACGTGTTGTCCCGTCTGGCCACGGAGATCGCCCGCATGGAGCTCATTGACATGGAGATGGAGGCGCGCAATTCCGACGATCCGCTCGAGTACTCCGACGCGATCGGATACCTGAAGGTCACCCTCGACGAGTTGAGGAGGCCGTTTGTCGAGGGGGAAACGGTGATCGAGTTGCTAGATTGGTTGAAGCTTCGACGCTCCGAGGGGGAGTGAACGGCCGCAGACCGCGCTGGTCAGCCGACGAGGCGGTGCCCGACGCCCCACAGGGCAATGAGGAGACATGAGTGTCGATCTGGGAAGAGATGCCGGATTCAGAGGTCGAGCGCGCTGCAGGCCCAGGCTGATGCCAATTCCGGCACGATCTCGCTCGACGATGCCCTCAGCGCTCTGAGGCGTGAAATGACCCCCGACGTGGTCGATGCCACGCGGGACTTCTGGGAGCGCCGCCGGGTGAAGGTCCGGGTCGAGGTCGAACCAGACCTCCACCATGGCGACGAGCCCGACTCCGACGAGACGTCCACAGCCGGCACCGAGGATCCCGAGCGCGAGCCGGATTCCGGTCAGGATCCCGAGATCGACGAGGACCAGGTAGCTGATGACGCCAGACGTCGGAGCCAGAGACTGGCCCGGCTGAGCCAGCCGTTGTCGATGCCCACCGGGAGCGGCGGTACGGCTGACCCCGTGAAGATGTACCTCCGCGAGATCGGAAGGGTGTCGCTGCTGACCGCCCCCCAGGAGGTATCTCTCGCCCAGCGGATCGAGTCCGGGGTGAATGCCGAGGAGAGGCTGGCTGACCTCAACGCCTCCGGTGAGATCGACAGACTCGATCCGTCGGCCAAGGCGGCGTTGCGCCGCCAGATCCGCGACGGTGAGCACGCCAAGGGAGACCTGACGCAGGCCAACCTGCGTCTGGTCGTGTCCATCGCCAAGCGGTACCTGGGCCGTGGCCTACCGATGCTCGACCTGATTCAGGAAGGCAACCTGGGGCTCATGCGGGCGGTCGAGAAGTTCGACTACACGAAGGGCTTCAAGTTCTCCACCTACGCCACCTGGTGGATCCGACAGGCCATCACCCGAGCCATCGCCGATCAGGCCCGCACCATCCGGATCCCCGTGCACATGGTCGAGTCCATGAACAAGGTGCACCGGATCCAGCGTCAGCTCGCCCAGGAGCTGGAGCGCGATCCCACCGTCGAGGAGCTCGCAGACAAGGCGGACCTGCCGGTGGCGAAGATCCGCGACATCCTGCGGATCTCACAGGACCCGCTGTCGCTGGACTCGCCGGTCGGCGACGAGGACGACAGCTTCCTCGGTGACTTCATCGAGGACCAGCAGGCGGCGATGCCCGCAGATGTGGCCACGGCCCGCTCGCTGTCGGAGCAGATCACCGAAGCTCTCAGCGAACTCAACTCCCGCGAGCAGGCAGTGGTTCGCATGCGGTTCGGCCTCGACGGCGATCAGCCCCACACCCTCGAGGAAGTGGGTCAGCGCTTCGGTGTGACGCGGGAGCGGATCCGCCAGATCGAGTCCAAGACGCTGGCCAAGCTGCGCCACCCGCATCGCCGCCAGAAGCTCGAGGACTACCTGAGCTCGGACTGAACCGGTCGCCCCGGACCGCCGGGCGCGGGTCGGAGCCCTTCGGTAGGTTGGCCGACTGTGGACTGGCCGACCTGGAACGAGGGTGCCATCGCAGCGCTGATCGCCATGTCGATCGCGTATGTCTCGCCGCGAATCAGGCCCACCTCCCGGCTGACTTCATCGGTGGTCCCGGCCGCACGGGAGTTTGCGGTTGTCGCCTCGCTCTACGCCGTGTGGCGGCTCGCTCGTCAGTTGCCATTGACCCACCGCTCGGGGGCAGTGGAACGTGCCACCCAGATCGTGGATCTACAGGAATGGTTGCGGTTGCCGAGCGAACTCTCGCTGCAGCACTTCGTGCTGGGGCACGACTGGCTCGCACAGCTGACGAACGTCTACTACGCCGTCGTCCACGTTCCGGCCACGATCCTGTTCCTGGTGTGGATGTTCGTGCGCCACCGCGACCGGTATCCCCAGTGGCGCAACGTTCTGGCCCTGATAACCGCCGGGTGTCTGTTGATCCGCTTCGTGCGGGTTACGCCGCCACGGTTGATGCCGGATCTCGGCTACATCGACTTGTCCACCATCTACGGTCTCAACATCTATGGCCCTCCGGGTACCGGGGTCTCGGACCAGTTCGCGGCGATGCCCTCGATGCATGTGGCGTGGGCCGCGGTGGTCTCCTTCGGGATCCTGGCAGCCGGAGCGTCGTGGGTGCGCTGGGTGCTGTCCCTGCACGTGGTCGTGACCATGTTCGTGGTTTCGGCCAGCGGTCATCACTGGTGGCTCGATGGCATTGTTGCGCTGGTGCTGCTCGCCGCCGCGGTCGCGCTCGAGACGCGGATCGGAGCCATATTCGGGTTTCGCAGGTCGCCCATGGCCGCTGCTACATTCGGTGAGCCGTCGGACGGGATCAAACCTCCGGCGGAGGCCATTCCGGGGTAGCTCAGCTGGCAGAGCGTCGGACTGTTAATCCGCAGGTCGTGGGTTCGATCCCCACCCCCGGAGCCCTTCATTTGCCGTTCTGTGCTCCGAGGATTGCGCTGTGCGCAATCCTCGGAGCACAGAACGGTTTGAGAGGAATCAGATGAAGCCTTCGGCCCGGAGCCAGAGCTCGGTCCGGGCCATTCCGTCGTCCAGGTCGACCTGGGGTTGCCACCCCAGCATGTCGGCGGCCTTGGCGACCGATACCTCTCCTGTCGACGCCAGCATCCGCATCGTGGCTGCGTTGGCCTCGCTCGGTCGTCCCAGGGCCCGCATGGATGTGCCGACCACAGCGGCGATTCCCACCGCTACCGATGTGGGGGCCACCCGCGGTCCCTTGATGCCGAGCATCCGGCAGTAGTGACCGAAGAAGGTGCGGGTCTCACACGCCTCGGTGCCGCTCAGGTTGAACACGTGGGCGGCGCCGGCAGGGTCGGTGGCGGCGAGAACGAGGCCGTCGACGAGGTCGTCGGTGTAGATGGGATTGAACACTCCCTTCCCCATGGCGGGAAGCACCACCTGTCCGGAGGCCAGCATCTCGACGGGAAGGACCGTCCAGGGTCGTGACCCGGGTCCGTACACGTTGGAGGGGCGCACGACCGTGGCCACCACCTCCCCGGCTGCATGTGCTTGCCACACGACCTGCTCGGCAGCGATCTTGGTGATGCCGTACACATCTCCCGAGGGGCGCACCGGATGCGCCTCGGTGACCACGGCCGGTCGGTCATGGGAGTACACAGCCACCGAGGACACGTGCAACAGTCGGCCCACACCCCCTGCGGCTGCCGCATTGATCACGTTGCGGGTCCCGAGAACATTGACCCGCCAGGACTCGGCCATGGAAATGGTGTTGGAGACGAGCGCCGCGGTGTGCACCACCAGGTCGGCCCCGGCCATCTCCCCCTGCCACGCGCCGGTCGATCCGATGTCGCCGGCGACGACTCCCGCTGCTTCGTCATCCACACGGTCCACGCCGGTCACGGCCCAACCATCTCTGCGGAGGCGCTCGCCCACGGCCCGGCCCATGAACCCTGAAGCGCCGGTGATGAAAGCCGATCCCGAGCCTGTCATCGCCGGCTGCTCTCGCGCCTGGCGCGCCTCTGGTTGCGACGGGCCTTGCGCTCGATCGGGCCCCTCAGCCTGACGGCCAGGGACGGGAACATGCCGAGTAGGCGAACGGTGGCTCCCCGACGGCGGGGCACCGAGGCCACCACCCGGTTGCTCTCGAGCAACTGGAGTCCGGCTGCCGCGACTTCCTCGGGTTCCAGGAGACGGGCGCCGGAGAAGGACATCATGTGGCGCGGATCGTCGATGTCGACCATGGGGGTCCTGATCCCGTCGGGCAACAGGCAGCGCACGCTCACCGCTGTGTCGTGGAGCTCGGCATCGGCGGCAACGCTGAACGCCCGGACCCCATTCTTGGTGGCCGAATACACCGCGATGTGGGGCACCGCCGCCCAGCCGGCCAGCGATGCCACATTGAGGATGCGGCCACGTCCGTCGGCCAGCATCGTGGTGGCCGCGGCCCGGGTGCCGTGGATCACGCCCAGCAGGTTGACCGAGACCATGCGTTCAATGTCGCCATCGCTGTGCTCCAGGAGGGATCCGGCACCGGTCAGCCCCGCGTTGTTGATCCATACGGCCGGCCTCAGCTTCTCTGCCAGGGCGCGACACGCCGCAGCGTCGGTCACGTCGAGCCGGGTGTCGGTGCCCGCCAGGTCGACCGGTACGACGTCGTACCCCCCGGCGCCGAGCGCGTCACAGAATGCCCGCCCGAGTCCGCCCGCTCCTCCGGTGACCACTGCGACCCGGGACACCTCCGCGGACTCAGGTGTTCTCGGCGCCGTAGATGGCGGCGAAGTCGTCGAGACCGGGCGGATTCTCGTTCTCGTCGGCATCCACGAGAACCTGTACCACTGCGGGGAGTCCAGCAGCGAGCGCTCGGTCGAGTGCGGGGAGGAGCTGATCGGTTTTCTCCACCAGTTCGCCGTGGCATCCGAGCGCTGTGGCCACCTCGTCGTAGCGGACCGCCGAGAGCGGAACGCCGACAGTGGTGCCCACGTTCTTGCGCATCGTGCGGGCCTCCATGCCCCAGGCGTGGTCGCAGTTGATGACGACCACCACGTTGATGCCCTCGCCGCGCTGCGGTCTCGAGCTCCTGCAGGTTGAAGCCGAACGCCCCATCTCCGGTGAACAGCACCACTGGCCGATCCGGGTGGGCCAGCTTGGCGCCCATGGCGTAGGGGAGTCCGGTCCCCAGGTGCCCGTAGTGCCCGGTCCACAGCAGCGAACGCTGGCGCCGGTGGGTGAGAGCCAGATGCGCCCACAGTCCCGTGTCGCCGCCGTCGATGGAGACGATGGCGTCCTCGGGCATCCAGCGGGCCAGCTCCACGGCCAGGCGACCGGGATGAACGGGAGCGCCATCCAGGTCGGCGTAGGAGTCGAGCAGAGCGGAGCGGAACTCCTGGTACTCCCGTGCGTAGGTGGCAGCGTCATCTGACGGGGTCCGGGCATCCGAGCGCCCGCGGAGTTCCTCGAGAAGTGCTCCGAGGCCGGCCTTGGCATCGCCCACCAGCGCGACGTCGGTGCTCCGGTTCACCCCGATCTGGGTTGCCTCGCGGTCGAGATGGATCAACTTCTGGGTCTCGGGACCCGCCCAGCCCGGGGGGGAGAGGTACTGGAGGGTCTCGCCGAGCTGCGTTCCGACGGCGAGGACCACGTCGGAGTCGAGGTGGGCGGGGGTACCCCACGGGAACGTCATGCCGACCGACTGCGGGTGGTCCTCGGGGAAGGCCCCCGCGCTCCGGGCGTCGACATGACCAGTGCGCCGGTGTGCTCGCGCCAGGGCCAACAGTTCGGGGGCGGCGTCGCCGCGATGTACACCGTGGCCCGCGAGTAGCAGGGGGAAGCGAGGCTGCTTCGAGCAGGTCGGCCGCCGCCGCGAGTGTTCCGGCGTCGGGAGCACCCGGATCGAACCGATGGGTGTGCGGCGCGGCGATGTCGATCTCGTCCTCATCGACCGTGTCGTTGAGTACGTCGGTCGGGATCTCGAGGAACACCGGCCCTTGCCGCCCGCTGAGCGCCTGACGGTAGGCCTCGCGTACGAACTCGGGAATGCGGGAGGTCTCCTCGATGGTTGCGGAGAACTTCGTGACCGGGGCCACGACCTCGACCTGTGGTCCGAACTGGAAGCGGCCCCGGCGCATGGCGTGGATCGACCGACGCACCCGCTGCGTTCCGATCGCCAGAACGGGCACGCCTTCCATCCAGGCGCACATGAGCCCGGGCACCATGTTGGCCACACCGGGACCGGCTGCCCCGACCACCACGGTCATCTCCCCGGTGCTGCGGGCCCAGCCGTCGGCCATGTGCACCCCGGCGCTCTCGTGACGGGGTCCTATGTGGCGGATACCCGCGTCCTCGGCGCTCCGCAGGAGCGTGCTCGAGGCGATGTCCGAGATGGAGAAGATCATCTCGAGGCCCTCAGCCTTGAGTGCCCGGGCCAGGACCTCGCCACCGTCGATGCGTGCCATGTCGGACCCCGTTCCATGTGCTCGATGCCGGCGCAACGAGTTCGTTGCGGCCGACACTAGCTGCGAGGCTCGGCATCGGTTCGACCAACAGGTCGGCTTCAGCTGTACCTGGCGTCCTCTCCACAACCTCTACGCTGCCCGACGGGGCCGGTAGCTCAGTGGTCAGAGCAGGCGACTCATAATCGCTCGGTCGTGGGTTCGATACCCACCCGGCCCACAAGTAAAGGGATGTGAGCGTTGTCGGGCCGGTTGGTAGCCGGTCCGGTAGCCATTGGCGCGGCTAGCAGAGGTTCTCTGAGCGAGGAGAACGACGATGGCAAGAAACCAGCGCAAGGCAACCGCGGAGCCGCTCCAGGACGAAGTCGGAGTGCCGGGCGGCGGCGGACAAAGCCCGCGCCGAGGTGCTGACCAAGGGCACCGTCGCCAATGACGCCGTGACGGTGAACCAGCTGATGGTCGACTACCTCGAGGTGGCCAAGCCGGGGCTCATGATGCGCAGCCACTAGCAGTACACCGGAGGGTCTGACCGTTACGTCGTTCCGTTGCTCGGTCGTCGTCGGGTTGCGGCACGCATCGAGTTGGGTGTGCGGCACTCGGCCGACTCGTTCAGGAACAGAACGCCGCCGCGTGGCCGTGTTGTCGACTGTTACGTGACGCGTGCTCGTTTGGCTCACTACCGCGACGGCCTCTGGTTGGTGGCATAGGGCCGCTATGCGGGCGGCCGGCGGCTCACCTCTGCTTCCGCCACCAACGCGGTTGATGCCTTCACATGACTGACAACTTGGCCGATGCCCACCAGTAGAAGGGACTGGACGAAGGCAGTGGCGCAGCCAATCGCCAGGACGGAATAGCCGCAGTTCGATTCGGTGGTCGGCGAGCTGTCCAGCATCCACGCCGCGACCCCAATGATGAATCCCGCTGCGCTGAGCACCGCAAGAACGGCCCCGATGACGGTGAAAGCAGTCCCCGCCCCGTCAGGGAATGGGGACAGGGAGCTTGAACTCCACGCCGAGATCCACAAGTGCCGCGTCGACACACCGGGCGATCAGGGTGCTGTCCACCGGGTGCACGCCGTCGATGCTCCAACCGGACTGGTCGCGGCAGTCGATGGACTCGGGCTGGCTGAGGGCCCACACCGACAAGGGGGCGACCTGGTCGAAGTAGGTGTAACCGGGCTGGGCGATCCAGATGAGACGGATGCCCAGGGCCAACATCGCCGCCTTGTATGCCTCCATGCCGGCGATGATCTCCGATGTCGTAGCCCTCGGGCTATCTGACACTCCGCCGTGGACGAGCAGTGTCTCGGGCTGGCCATACAGGGCGATGTGTTCCTCTGTATTGGCCAGGATGTTGCCGGGCGCATAGCTGGTGAACCCGGCGCCCCCCGACACGACGGCGTGCGGCCGGGGGCTCATCGAAGCACCGAGAACTGAAGCGAGGCTGTCGCCGGCGATCCAAACGGAGATCTCAGGAGGCGGGGCCGGCAAGAGAGCGGGCCCCGGAGTGCTGCACCCGACGGCAACGACCCCCATGACCGCCAACATCCGCAGTGTGGCCTTCCGACGGTCCCCACGAGAACCCACCAAAAAGTTCATCTCACTCCCCCAGCTGCTTCCGCAACCATATCGCCGAATCTCGGCGATCAGAGCGAGGCCGTCGCCGGAACCCGGCTCTATCACCCGATAGGCGTTATCCAATGACCATGGTGCGTCGTGCTCAACCCTGGGGGACACTGGTATGTCAGGGTTCCTGCCAGAGCGTCATGGGTCGGTCGTGGGTTCGATACCCACCCGGCCCACAAGCCGCTACGCGGCGAGGCTTTCCACCCGGGGGCGCTCGCTGCTACCGTCGACTCGCGGGTCCTGAGGCGGTCGGGGCTCTGGCTACGGGGGGCGGAAGCTATGCGGGGGCGGTCAATTCTGTTCGGGGCGGTGGCCGCGGTGGTGTTTGTGTCCGGGGCCTGCTCGGCCAAGCCCGGCACCGTGATCAACACTCCACCGACGGCTGTGATCCTCGCCGCACCACTGCAGGGCCCGGCTCCTCTGCTCGTCGATTTCTCCGGCGAGCTGAGCAGTGATGCCGGAGGCGAGATCGTCGAGTACCAGTGGAATCTCGGCGACGGGACCAGTTCGTCAGCCACCGTTTTGAGCCACACCTACACCGTCGAGGGGATCTATGTCGCCAGCCTCACCACCGTCGACAACAAGGGTGGCACCGACACCCAGACCGTCCAGGTCGTCGTCAACACGCCTCCGACGGTCACCGCGGGATCGGATTTCACCAGCGGCGTAACCCCTTTCGCTGTCAACTTCACCTCGATCTCGGCTGACCCAGGTGGCTCCGTGGTCGGCCTGAGCTGGGACTTCGGCGACGGTGGAACCTCGGCCCTCGACAACCCGAGCCACACGTACCTGGCAGCCGGCAGCTATAACGCCACTGTCACGGTGACCGACAATCTCGGCAGTACAGCGAGTGATTCCGTCGCCGTGACTGTGACCGGTAACCAGGCTCCTGTGGCAGCGGCATCCTCGGACGTGATCTCGGGCAAGACGCCGCTCTTGGTCAGCTTCGACGGGTCGGGCTCCACAGACTCGGACGACGGGATCGCGAGCTGGGACTGGGACTTCGGCGACGCCAACTTCGCCACTGGGGCCACACCGCCGGCGCACAGCTACACCACTGCCGGCACCTATACCGCGACGCTGACGGTAACCGATGTGCTCGGGGCGACCGACAGCTCGAGTGTTGTCATCACCGTGGCGGACAACATTGCGCCGAACGCCGCCGTAGGTCTGTTGACCGCCTCTCCGAAGACCGGATTCGCCGTTGACTTCGACGGCACGGCCTCGGTCGACTCCGACGGTGCGATCGTCTCCTACGCCTGGGTGTTCGGCGACGGCGGCACTGGGAGTGGCGCCAACCCATCGCACACCTACTCGGCCGCGGGAAGCTATCTGGCGAAGCTCACGGTGACCGATGACAATGGGGATACCGGCGCCAAGACCCTGCGGGTGAATGTCGTGGACAACAGTGCGCCGACTGCAAGCGCCTCGGTGGTGACGCCGATCCCGAAGACCGGTGTACCGGTTGACTTCGATGGCACGGCCTCGGTCGACGCCGACGGCACGATTGTGGCCTGGGCCTGGGACTTCGGCGACACCGGTACGGGATCGACGAGCTCCCCATCTCACACCTATGCGTCGGCGGGCACCTACAACGCGTCGGTCACCGTGACGGACGAGAACGGTGCAACGGACATCTCGCCATTCGTGGTCGTCGTGGCCGACAACGTTCAACCCACGGCGGCGTTCACGGCTACTCCCACCGCTGGCACGGCCCCTTTGGCCGTGTCGTTCGACGGCGCGACCTCCTCCGATTCCGATGGATCCGTCGTGGCCTACTCCTGGGACTTCGGTGACTCGACGTCTTCAACAGTGATTGCACCCAACCACGTCTACACAGCTGCTGGTAGCTACACCGCCACGCTGACTGTCACCGACGACAACGGGGCCACAGGCATCGCATCAACGGTTATCGCGGTGGACCCCTGACCCGGAGTGACAGAGGCTGCGTCCATTGGGTGGCCTCAACAGCCGGGATTCGCTCACAGGTATCCGCAACCCGGTGTCTGGGCCAGTGTCCTGCCCGCAACCAGGCCACTCGCCGCACACCGCTTCAGCCGCTCGGTCGTCGGGTAGACCGCTCGGTCGTCGGGTCGCTGTCAGACGGTCAGGGCGCCGTGATCACCGTGGTCGAGAAGATCAGATTCTGGTTGTTGGGTATGCAGGTGCTGTAGACAGCCGTGAGGTCGAACTGGGCCCCGTTCGAGAGCGAGTCCATGCGGGTCTGGATGATGGTCCCAGGGGCCCCGGTGGCCTTGAAGGTGAGCCGGTCCTTGGGCATCTGCACCGTGCTGCCCGGAACGAATGGTCCGGGAACCCGGTAGACCATCATGTTCCCTTCGATCGACAGGCTCGGATAGCCGGGACCCATGTTGAGGCCGGCCGACATCACCGAGTCCACGAACTCCACGTTGTCTGGCATTGGGAACCGAATGGTGAACCAGTGGACGTTCTGGACCCAGTAGCCCTGCAGGATCGTCGGCACATCGAAGGTGCCCGGGGTGAGGGTGATGTCGAAGGTGTCACCAGTGTTCACCGTTGTGGGCGCCTTGGCGTTGACAGAAGCGTTTTGCTGGAAGTCGTAGTAGGACCCCAGGACGCTGAAGTAACACGTCATGTCGAAGTAGGTCCACTGCCCCGTCGGGGGTGACCACGGCAACGTGGTGGAGGTGGTTGTCGTCGGCCCCGCCGGACCGCCGGCCGCGGGGGCGCAGCCCATGGCCAAAAGGCACACGGCAACGAACCCTGCGACCGCTATCGGAATCCGCCGCGCGTACTTCTGGTTGTCTGACCCCATGATGGTTACCCCCCGTTGGCTGCCAGGAACTGTAGCAGAGCGAGTTGAACGGGTTCATGGCGAACCCGGCCGCCCTGGCGCGACAACGCCCCGACCACACCAGCCAGGGATCGGGGCGTCATCTGGCACTCCAGAGGGGGAACGCCAGCCACCGACGCTATCGGCGACCGACTGTGATTCCACCCAGTCCGCGCAGTGGCTGTCCGGAGTCAGGGGCCGGTATGACCGCCAACCGCGGCAAACTCGTCAGCGGCAGGCCGCGTCGACACAGCCCGCGCGTGACTCACCGTCAGCGCACCTCACCCAAATCGCTAGGGTTTGCAGGTGTACGAGGGTTCCCGAATAGCCGTGGTGGTTCCTGCGTTCAACGAGGAGAGACTCGTTGGTCGCGTCGTCGACACGATGCCGTCATTCGTAGACCACGTGGTGGTGGTTGACGACGCTTCCACCGATGGCACCGGCGCTGCCGCGGTCGCGGCCGGCGACCGGAGGGTGGAGGTGCTGCGGAACGCGGAGAACCTCGGTGTGGGCGGTGCAATCCTTGCAGGTCACCGCAGGGCGATGGAACTGGGCGCCGATGTATCCGTGGTCATGGCTGGTGATGACCAGATGGACCCCGACCATCTGGACCGGCTCCTGGATCCAGTCGTCGCCGACGGATTCGGTTTCGCAAAGGCAAATCGTTTCTACTCGAGTTCATCGTTCACCGAGATGCCACGACATCGCGTCTTCGGCAACATCTTCCTGTCGTTCCTGACCAAGGCGGCGAGCGGGTACTGGCACCTCTTTGATCCGCAAAACGGGTACACGGCCATCAGATGTGACGTTCTGCGGCGACTGGACCTCGACTCGATCAACATCGGGTATCCCTTCGAGAACGACCTGCTGGTGCAGCTCGGGATGTTGGGGATACCTGCCTGCGACGTTCAGATTCCTGCGCGATACGCAGACGAGGTGTCGGCACTTCGGCCTACGAAGGTGGGACCTCAGATCCTTCGCGTTCTGAACAGGGGCTTCTGGCGGCGCATGACATGGCGAAACCTCGTTTGGTCCTTCTCGCCGGTCGCTCTCCTGTTCTTCTCCGGCCTGGCGCTGCTGGCGATCGCCGCAGTGGTCGGCATCTGGACTCTCACCCAGACCATCGGGTCCGACGTCGCCACGGCAGGCACCGTGTTGATGGCAGTCGGTCCCCTGCTGCTGGGAGCGCTTTTCGTCGTGCTGGCGTTGGTGCTCGACGTGGGCGAGAGCCCTGGTCGATGATCGACGGGCGCTGAGGTGGGGGAGGCCGCACGGGTTCTGGCAGGGCTGGCGATGTTCTTGGGTCTGCCGGTCTGGCTCCTCCTGGTGGCCCTTGTGCCAGGGGGGCGCCGACTCGTCATGGTTCCAGCAGCGGTCGCTGCCGCCATCGGATGGAACCTGCTGGTCGGGCAGGTGCTCGACCAGCTCGGTATCCCCGTCAATGGGTGGTCGGTTGCCACCTCATACCTCGTGGTGGTCGTTCCGCTCCTGTGGTGGTCGCGGCGAACGTCCCGAGAGCCCCCGGACTCCTCCGAGCAGGTGTGCAGTACGAGTGTGGCTGCCCTTGTGATCGCGGGGGCCGTGGCCGCGTTGGCCTTCGGCGTGTTGTTCGCCAATGCGGGTGTGACGCCACCGTTCCAGGACTCTGTGCATCACGGGTTCATGGTTCGCCAGGTGGTCGTTCACGAGACGGTTGACCCGGCGACGGTAGCGAGTCTGGACGCGGCAGGGACCGTGGTCTCGGCCGAGTACTACCCGCTCGGCATGCATGTCACCTCCGCCCTCGCACACCAGTCGTCCGGGGCTGGAGTGGATCACCTCCTGGCCGCCCTCTCGGTGTTGGCCGCCGCTGCAGTGCTGCCGATCGGTGTGTTCGCCTACACCCGCGGTCTCCTCGGCGACGACACGGCTGCTGGCGCGGCAGCGGTGGCCTCGGTGTTCCATGTCGCGTTTCCCTACCTACCGTACGCCTGGGGTGGATTGCCGACCCTCCTGGGCACGGCGCTCGCTCCGGGAGTGGCCGTTGCTCTCGACCGGTATGCCCGCTCTGGCGGGCCGAGGTCGGCCGTGCTGGCCGCCCTTTCGCTCGTGGGGACATTTGCGGTCACGAACAACGCGGTATTCCTTCCGCTGCTTCTCACCGTCAGCCCTCACCTTTGCCCAGCCGGGGTCGCTGGGGCGCAGGGAGATCCGCCGACGCGTCCTGCGTCTCGGCGCGGTGGGTGTCGCCGCCCTGGCTCTGTTGATCCCGACGTTCGCGGATGTGCTCCGGGGCCTCCAGGAGCGCGAATCGCTCGCCCGAACCCTCACGGGTTCGAGATGGCAGCTCCTGGCGGACTTCGCGCTGGGGCGGGTGGAGATCGGCTATCCCGAGCTCGCCTGGGTGGGGCTGTCGATGCTCGGGTTCGTGTTGTTGGTCATGCATCGACGGCCGGCCATTCCGGTGGTGGCCGCGGTGCTGGTGGGCCTGGCCCTTGTCGCATGGTCACCCGCTGACGGTGTGCTCACATTCCTGACCCAACCCTGGTACGGCTCCGCTTACCGCATCGCGTATCTACTGGCCATACCGGCCACGGTTGCCGTCGGCGTGGCCGCTGCCTGGTTGTTCGGACTCTGGCGAGATGCCGGAGCAGACCGCCGGCTCCCGCTGATGGGGTTTGTCTGGGTGGTCGCGGTGCTCTGTGTCGCCTCGGTGGGACTCGTCGCTGTACGTGCCGGCCGGCAGGTGGTAGCAAATGTCGACAACGGGACAGCGCTCGCGAACGGGAGTGGCGAGGCATTCGATTTCCTGTCGGAACAAGCATCCGGGTCGGTCGTCGCCGGGGAGTACTGCGATCAGTCGACCTGGATGTATGCGCTCGACGGCGTCGCCCCGTTGCTAGGAGTGCTGACCCCTGATCCGGAGGGCAACCGGGAACAGGACCGGCGCCTGTCAGCCCTCCGGGCACTCTCGGCCGGGGAGGAGAATCCGCACTCGCTCGCCGCGGTCCGGGAGCTGGGAATCCGATTCGTCTACTTCGGCGAGGGCAGCCAGTGCCCTGACGGGGAGCGGCTCATGAGCATCGACGGTCTGCGAACCAGCCCTTGGTTGGACGACGTCTTCGACTCCGGTGGGGCTCATGTGTTCGAGTTGCGCCGGTCGAGCGGCTGACCAGTTCATTGACACGGACGCGGCAACGCCCCGATCGCACCAGCCAGGGATCGGGGCGTCATCTGGCACTCCATAGGGGGAACGCCAGCCACCGACGCTATCGGCGACCGACTGTGATTCCACCCGAAACCTCGGTCAGACCGTGTGACAGAGGTACGTGTCCTTCGGGATCGACGGGAACAGGGGAGTGGCTCCCGCGGCCCGTTGTACTTCACCGAAGCGGTGCCGATGGAATGGCAGGAGTCCGCCACCAGGAGACCCGGAGCCCCGATGTTGTTGAGGCAGAGCCACGAGGTGACGGGCAGCGAGGCGAATGTCCCGGCGTTGGCGTTGATGACACCCGTCACAGCAGGGTCGGCGCCGGCCTGACACGCTGCCAAGGCCGCTGGTTGGTCCAACGCCGATACGACGCTGACGTGGTTGTTCAGCGGGCCCGATCCACAGCCGACGCGTTGTCTGGAGTTGACCCGGTTCCTTTGTTGCATCCAACCGTGGGCTCGGCCATGGGGCCAACGGTGATGTCGGTGGTTGCCGTGTCGGTCGCGCCCTTGTCATCGGTGACCGTGAGAGTGACGGTGTAGACGTCCTCCACGGTGTACTCATGGGAGAACTCGGCCTGGGTCTCGGTGCTGCTGTCGCCGAGGTCCCAGTCATAGGAGACGATCGTGCCGCCGGCGTCGGAACTGAGCGTCCCGGAGAAGTCCACCGGCAGAGGAAGAGCTCCGGAGTTGGGTGTCGCCAACATCACTGCGGTTGGAGGGCTGTTGATTACCCCGCTGGTTTGGTCGAGCAGGCAGCTGAGGCCAGCGCGACCATGGACAGCAGACACAGGAGCGCCGAGAACTTGGTACGCACAGTGTTTCCCCCAGTTGGGAGCCCCTCGCCGAAGGGCGTCGTCAGACACACTTCTAAGGGTTTGTGAGGAACCGGGCAAGCGAATGTGAGCAATTGCTCACACTGAATGTCGTTCAGTGCACCTTGAACGTGGGCCTGCGTTTCTCCTGGAAGGCCTGCGTACCCTCCACGGGGTCGGTGGGCACAGCCCGGCGGGGGTGGTCCGTTAGGTTGGGTGTCGAGGTCGTGCGATCACGACCCATCGCTAGTCACAAGGATCCACTGATGACGACACCTCCGCCGTCCGCCCCCGCTCCCTCCGCTGCACTCGGCCAGCTTCCCCAGCTCCTGGCCGACGGGAATCTGCCCCAGATCCACCAATTGCTCGATTCCGGCCAGCTGGCGATGCTGGGCCAGTACCTGACCGGCGAACAGATGAGTGCGTTCCAGTTCTCGGTGCATGCCGGCGACATCGACGCGACCAGGGCCTCTGTCGCAGGCGTCGAGGTTCCGGGGGTGGGGGTGCTCTGGCCCAAGAAGCGCTCTCCGTGGCCGATCGTCGCTGCAGTGGTTGTCGTGCTGGCGCTGTTGGGCGTGGGTGCCTGGTTCCTCTTCGGGGGCGACGACGACCTGCAGACGATTCCCGACACACTCAGCTCCGATTCCGAGTACACGACCTTCGCCGATCTGATCGACAAGGCCGGTCTGGCAGCGCTCCTGTCCGAGGCAGGCCCGTTCACGGTGTTCGCTCCCGACAACGCCGCCTTCGAGGCGCTGCCGGCGGATCAGCTGCAGGTGCTGGAGACCGACAACGAGAAGCTCAAGGCGGTGGTTCAGTACAGCATCGCCACCGGTGAACTCAGCTCGGACGCACTGCCCCCGAAGATACCGACCCAGGACGGGCCCGACCTGACCGTCGAGGGCTCCGGCTCATCCGCGACCATCAACGGAGCGTCCATCGTGAACCCGGATATCGAGGCGTCCAACGGCCTGATACAGGGGATCGATGCTGTCCTGATCCCGCCGGGCCTCGACCTCACCGCGCCGCCGTCGCAGAACATCGTCGAGCTGCTCTCCGCCAACTCCGACTACTCGACCTTCGTCGGACTCCTGACGAGCGCAGGCCTCTCCGAGACACTCACCTCGGCAGGGCCGTTCACGGTGTTCGCTCCCCAGAACTCGGCGTTCGCGGCATTGCCACCGGGTGAGCTGGAGACCCTGTCCGGCGATCCCCAGCTGTTGCGAAGCGTCCTCAACTACCAAATCGTCGCCGGTGACTACCCCACCTCGGAACTGAAGACGGAGAAACTGAACTCCGTAGAGGGGAGCAGCCTCGACATCGTGGTCTCGGGCAGCTCGGTACGGGTGAACGGCAACGAGGTGATCGCAGCAGATCTGTTGGCCAGCAATGGAGTCGTCCACGGCATCGGTGCTCTGCTCGTCCCGCCCGGTGTGAGTCTGGCGACCACCACCACAACGAGCGAGACGACGACAACATTGGCGCCGACCACGGAGGCTCCCACCACCGCACCAACGACGGCGCCGACGACAACATCGACGATCGCCACGACGTCGACGTCTGCACCCTGACACAACAACTACCGAGGACAGAGGCAATGGCTCTCGTATTTGGATTCGACCATGAACACCCGCGCCCACCCATGGAACTCAAGGGTCTACTGGGCGGCAAGGGCGCCAACCTGGCAGAGATGTCCTCGGTGCTAGGCCTGCCGGTGCCGCCCGGCTTCACCATCAGCACGAAGGCCTGCCAGGCCTACATGCTCGGCGGCTGGCCGGGGAATCTCTCCGAGGAGGTCGGTGCTCATCGCCGGGAACTCGAGGAGCAGATGGGAGCCGAACTCGGCGATCCAACCGCACCGCTGTTGGTGAGCGTGCGCTCCGGCGCGCGCTTCTCGATGCCGGGGATGATGGACACCGTGTTGAACCTGGGACTCAACGACGAGTCGGTCCAGGGTTTGGCTGCCCAGACCGACGACCCCCGCTTCGCCTACGACAGCTACCGCCGCTTCATCCAGATGTACGGCAAGATCGTCTGCGGTGTGGACGGTGAGGCGTTCGACGCCATCTTCGATGAGGTGAAGCTGTCCGCCGGCGCCACCGCGGACCGGGAACTCACCGCTGAGTCGTTGAGTGAGGTCATCGACAGGTACAAGGTCCTCGTCGAGCGAGAGGCCGGTGACCCCTTCCCGCAGGAACCCGGCGATCAACTCCGCGGCGCCGTCGAAGCTGTCTTCGCCTCGTGGAACTCGCCGAGGGCCATCGCATACCGACGCCGGGAGCACATCACCGGCAACGAGGGCACTGCGGTGAACGTCCAGGCCATGGTGTTCGGCAACCGCGACGACAACTCCGGAACCGGCGTGGGATTCACCCGCAATCCGGCCACCGGGGAGCACGGTTCGTACGGGGACTTCCTGGTGAACGCCCAGGGTGAGGATGTGGTTGCCGGCATACGGAAGACCCTTCCGCTCGCGGCGATGGGAGATCATTTCCCGGGCCCCTACAGCGAACTCCTGGAGATCTTCGATCGTCTCGAGGCCCACTACCGCGACATGCTCGACACCGAGTTCACCATCGAACAGGGCAAGCTCTGGATGCTCCAGACCCGCGTCGGTAAGCGCACCGGCGCCGCGGCGTTGCGCATCGCGGTGGCGATGACACGCGACCCCGAGATCAACCTCACCCAGACCGAAGCGGTGCAGCGGGTCTCGCCGGAACACCTCGATCCAGCTGCTGCACCCGCAGTTCCAGACTCACGACAAGCCCGTGATCGCCACCGGCCTGGCAGCATCGCCGGGCGCTGCAGTGGGGCGTGTGTACTTCACCGCCGACGATGCAGTGGAGGCCGTGAAGCGCGGGGAGAAGGTGATCCTGGTCCGCGACGAGACATCTCCGGAGGACGTACACGGCATGGAAGCATCCGAAGGGGTGCTCACCACGCGGGGCGGGCTCGTCAGCCACGCGGCGGTGGTCGCACGTGGGTGGGGGAAGCCGGCCGTGGTGGGTGCGGACGCACTCGACATCGGGGGCGGGTCGTTCAGGGTCGGAGGCACCACCGTGAACGAGGGTGAGGTCATCTCCATCAACGGCACGACCGGCCAGGTCGTGTACGGGCGAGTTGGAGTTGTCCGAGGGAAGTGTCCCCGAGGAGTTCGATCTCGTGCTGGCGTGGGCCGACGCCATCCGTGGCCGCAAGATGGGTGTGCGGGCCAACGCCGACACCGCCGAGGACGCCGCCCGTGCCGCGGATCTACGGTGCCGAGGGAATCGGGTTGGCCCGCACGGAGCACATGTTCCTCGGCGAACGCCTACCGATCGTTCGTCGAATGATCCTGGCCGACGGCGAGGCGGAGGAGGAGGCGGCACTCGCCGATCTGCTGGAACTCCAGCGAAGCGACTTCGAGGAGATCCTGGAGGCCATGGACGGTCTGCCCGTGACCATCCGCCTACTCGATCCGCCCCTGCACGAGTTCCTGCCGAGCATCGAGGATCTCATCGCCGAGGACGCGGTCGGCAACCTCGACGACAAGGCCAAGGACCTGTTCAAGGCCGCCAGGGCCTGGCAGGAGACGAACCCGATGCTGGGCACCCGTGGCGTTCGCCTCGGGATCGTCAAGGGCGGGCTGTACAAGATGCAGGTGCGTGCGGCGGCCGAAGCGGCCAAGGCGCGCAAGGAGGCCGGGGGCACGCCAATTCTCGAACTCATGGTGCCGCTGGTGGTTACCCAGGCGGAGATGGCGTTGGTGCGTGGATGGATCGAGGAGGAGCTCGATGACGTTCTCGGGCCTGCTCGCTCGGGCCTCTACATCTCTGTCGGGTCCATGATCGAGACGCCCCGGGCCGCGGTGCGCGGGGACGACATCGCCGAGGTCGCCGACTTCTTCTCCTTCGGCACCAACGACCTCACCCAGATGACCTTCGGCTTCAGTCGGGACGACGTGGAGGGGCGAATGATGCCTCGCTACCTGGAGGAGGGCCTGCTGCCCCGGAACCCGTTCGAGACCATCGACCACCGTGGGGTGGGGGAGCTGGTGCGTATGGGTGCGGAACGCGGACGCTCGGTCAGAGCGGACCTCAAGGTGGGGGTGTGCGGCGAGCACGGCGGAGACCCGGAGTCGGTGGCCTTCTTCTACGACGCCGGTCTCGACTATGTGTCCTGCTCCCCGTTCCGGGTCCCGATAGCCGCGACTGGCCGCCGCTCAGGCAGTGCTGGCCGAGCGTGGCGTGGAAGCACACAGCACGGCCTGAGACAGCGTTCCTGTCCGGTCGGGCGTGGGGGTCTAGGTCAGACGCATCTCGAAGGTGTCACCGGGCTCGAGCACGGTGAACTCCCCGAGGACCTCGAGCGCCACCGGGAGCCACCTGGCCGGTGTCCTCGGCCAGGCGCACGCGCATGTGACTCGTGGGTGATCTCGAGCTCGATCTGCTGGCGGCGGTAGATGATCGAGAAGCAGAGCTCGTGCAGCTCCTCGGGCAGGCGCGGGATTGAGGTAGAGCATGTCCTCGCGGGTCTCGATGCCGCCGTAGCAGCGCTGGACCAGGTCGACGGTGCCGGCCATGGCGCCCAGGTGGATGCCCTCGCGGGTCGTGCCGCCCTGCACGTCGTTGATGTCGGACTCGAGCGCCGAGCGGAACAGGCTCCCAGGACTTCGCGCGGTCGAGGCGGCTGTGCAGCCAGGCGTGCACCATGCCGACTGAGGGTCGAGCCGTGGGACGGTGCGCTGCTCGTAGTAGCGCGACGTTGCGGTCGGATGAAGTCCGGCGTCGCGGTCGTAGCCCAGGTCGTCCCGAGCAGCTCGCGCCAGCTCCTCGGTGGACAGCAGGTAGAACAGCATCAGCGTGTCGGCCTGCTTGGCGAGCTTGTAGCGGTTCGGCGAGTCGCCCTCGGCCTCGAGGATCCGGTCGAGCCGGCCGATGTTGCCGTACTTGCTCGCGGTAGCGCGTCCCAGTCGAGCTCCTCGAGGTCGTCGTAGCCCTCGAACTGGCTGAGGATGCCGTCGTCGTGGAAGCACAGCCGCATCTTGCGGCTGATGTCGCCCCAGCGGTCCAGCTCCTCGTGGCTGAGTCCGCAGCTTCTCGATCAGCTCGCGCGCGCCGGGTGCCGGGCAGGATCTCGAGCACGTCGAAGGCCCGGCAGCAGGCACCACACCGCCATGACGTTGGTGTAGGCGTTGTTGTCGAGCCCCGGCTCGTCGCGGTCGGGGTAGCGCCTCGTGGAACTCGTCGGGGCCCATCACGCCCTTGATCTCGTAGCGGTCGAGGGCATGGTTGTAGGTCGGCGGCGCTGGCCCAGAACCGGGCGATCTCGAGCACCATCTCGGCGCCCCAGAACCGCATGAACTCGAGGTCGGTGGTGACCTGCCAGTACTGCCAGACGTTGTAGCACCACCGCGGCGTTGATGTGGCGCTGCAGGTGGGAGGCGTCGGGCAGCCAGTGGCCCGACTTCGGGGTTCAGGTGGAGCGTCTGGGTCTCCTCGCGGCCGTCGCTGCCGCGCTGCCAGGGGAACATCGCGCCGGCGAAGCCGGCCTCGGCCGCCGCCTCGCGGGCGCGGTCGCAGGCGGCGGGCGCGGTAGCGCAGCAGCGCCCGGGTCAGCTCGGGGACCCGCAGGGTGAGGAACGGGAAGATGAACAGCTCGTCCCAGAAGATGTGGCCCCGGTAGGCCTCGCCGTGCAGGCCCCGGGCGGGCACCCCGGCGTCGAGTCTCGGTCGGTGTTCTTCGACACGGTCGGCCAGCAGGTGGAAGATGTGGAGGTTCAGCACCCGGGCGGTGTGGCCGACGTCGCCGGTGAGCGTGATCCGGCTGCGGTCCCAGGCGTGGGACCACGAGCGTGAGGTGGCGCTCGAGCAGCTCGTCGAAGTCGCCGGCGCGGCGTCAGCGCGCGTGCGTCGCGGCCTCGCGCGGCGAGTAGATGCCCGTCGTCGCGGGAGGTGTAGATCGCGACGATCTTCTCGACGATGATCTCCTGGCCCGCGGCGACCTCGACCGACAGCGATCTGGGCGATCATGCGCTCGACGCTCGCTCGGTCGACGCGCTCGGTGCTCGACGCCGGCTCCGCCCGTCGATGGACACCTGCGTGCGGGCGCGCTCGGCGATCGTGATTCCCGAGTCGTTGGTGCGCACCTCGCAGCAGCATCGCGCTCGTCGTCGAGCACCGCGGACGTGCACGTGCTCGAGGTGGTCGGTGTCGAGCGTGTTGTAGCGGCGCACCCCGGTGTTGCTGAACCGTGCCGTCGAGCGCGGATCTCGACCTCGACGGTCCCGGAGAAGTTCATCGGGCACGAAGGTCGATCTCGATGGACCATCAGGTGCGGGTCGCGACAGGCTGACGAACCGGCGCTCGGTGACCGAGCAGCGTCCGCCCCTCGGCGTCGCGCAGCCGTGGTGCGACGGGTGAGCACGCGCGCGGTGGAGGTCGAGCTCGAGGTGGTGGTCGAGTCACCGTCGTCGCGGTCGGGCGAGAACCACTTGCCGCCCGGCGACGCGGCAACCGCATCGGCAGCCAGTTCGGGACGTTGACGAGGCTCTCGTTGACCACGTCGCGGCCGGCGACCTCGGTGGTCAGCCGGTTGAAGACGCCGGCGAGGTAGGTGCCGGGGTAGTGGACGTCGTCGGCGTCGCACTCGGCGAGCGCGCCGCGGGTGGCCACGTAGCCGTTGCCGAGGGTGCACAGCGCCTCGCGCTGGCCCTCCTCGCCCGGGTCGTAGCCGTTGTAGGTCCACAGCCACTCGTTCACCGCTGCCGCCAGCCTCCTCGCGCCAGGCCCGTCCAGGAAGCTCGCACCGCGTCGGGGTCGTCCAGGCGGTCGTGTGCCGCGGTCGACCGGTCCTCGCGTCGCCGACCACGATGCCGACGCCGCGCGCTGCGGACCTCGGCGAACCCGTCCTCGTCGGTCACGTCGTCGCCGATGAAGATCGGCAGCGTGCGTCCGGGTCGAGGCCCGCGGCGTCGATCAGCCACCGCAGGGCCTTGCCCTTGTCCCAGTCGATGGCGGGGCGCAGCTCGAAGATCTTCTTGCCGCCGGTCATCCGCAGCGTCGGCGTGGCGGCCGGCGACCGTCGGACGACGCGCGTCTCGACCTCGGCCACGTCAGGTCCTCGGGCGTGGCCCGGTAGTGAACGGCGATGGCGAAGCGCTTCCGCTCGACCCACGCACCCTCGACGCCGCTCGATGACGGTTCGGCCAGGTCCGCCTCGGCGGCGTCGAGCGCGGGCAGGGCCGCGGCGCCCTGGTCGAACTCCTGGCGCTCGCCCGTGCGGCGACGGACGTCGAAGCCGTGGCTGCCGGAGAACCAGATCGCGTCGCGTCGCCGACCATGTCCATCACGTCCGCCAGGTCCCGCCCGCTGATGATGCCGACCACGGTCGACCGCGGCCAGCGCCTCCAGCGCGGCCAGCGTCTCCGGGGCGATCACCGCGTCCTCGGGTCGGTCGACGATCGGGCGTCAGCGTGCCGTCGTAGTCGAGGAACACCGCGACGGTCGCCTCGGCGCCAGCTGCCGGGTGAGGTCGTGGTCCGCCAGCGGCGTCGGGCAGGTCGGGCAGGCGCGCCCGGGCGGGCACGGCCCGTCGCACGCCGTGGCCGTCGCCGGCGGACACCACCTCGAGGTCCGCGCAGTCGGGCACGACGAGGTCGGCGAACTCGGCCAGGGGTCGGGTTGCGGGTGCGGTCGAGGCCGATCGACGAGGCCGAACCCGCCGGCCCGGCCCGCCTGCACCCCGGAGATGGCGTCCTCGACGACCGCTGCGCGCGACGGGCTCCACGCCGAGTCGGCGCGGCGGCCTCGAGGAACACGTCGGGTGCGGGCTTGCCCGGGAAACCCATCTCGGCCTGGTCGTTGCCGTCGACGCGGACCTCGAACAGTCGTCCATGCCGGCGGCCTCGCAGCACCATCTCGCAGTTCTTGCTGGCCGAGATGACCGCGGTGCGGATCCCCGCGTGCGTGCAGCGCCTCGATGAACCGGCGGGTCGTCAGGTAGGGCAGCACCCCGTGTTCGCGCACCGCGGCGGCGAACGCGGCGTTCTTGCGGTTGCCCACCGCGCACACCGTGGTGTCGCCCGGGCGCGTCCTCGGGCGTCGCCCCGCGGCAGCTCGATGCCGCGGGAGCGCAGGAAGCGCGTCGACACCGTCGTAGCGGCCGATGCCGTCGACGTGGTGGCGGTAGTCGGCGTCGGTGAACGGGCCGCCGCCGTCCCCGGACGCGTGTGCGGCCAGGAACCCGTCGAAGACCGTCCTTCCACGCCGAGAAGTGGACCGCAGCGGTCTGCGTGATGACACCGTCGGTGTCGAAGATCACTGCCTCGAGTTGTCTGCACCCGTCCTCCAGGATCGTGGTGCGCAGTCACACATCCGGTTACCGCGCAAGCGAACGATTCTACCGGCGACTCACACGTGGTCGTAATGATGCAGCCACCGGAAACCGGCCCAGCCGAACGCGACCGGTAGCCAGAACGATGCGAGGCGGTACAGCAACACGACACACACAGCCGCAGCGGTGCCGACCCCGGCAGTCATGAGGCCGGCGACGAGCATCGCTTCGAGTGCTCCCAGGTGCCCTGGTGTGGGTACCAGGGATGCCAGGGCCGTGGCGGCCAGATAGACCACTCCGAGGGTGGCCAGGTCCAGGGGTTGGTTGAACACGGCCATCGCCGCATCCAGGGCGGCGAGGTGCGCCAGGGCCAGTGCGAACCCGGCTGCCACTGTCGTCACGACCCGCGACGGGGTTCCGCTCAACTGGTGCAGACCTGCACGAGCCAGAGTGCCCGCCTGCGCGGCCGCTCGGACCACCCGACGTCGAACCGCGGGGATCGCGAACGACAGCAACGCGACGCAGGCGAGGATGCCGAGTCCGATCCACACGGATCGCGGATGGGCGACCTCGCCGGCCTCGAAGGAGGCGCCGCCCGCCCAGAGAGCGAAGGCCAGCAGCAGCCCGACGACCACGAATCCGTTGACCACCCCGCCGAACGCTGTGGCGGCTGCAGCTCGGAAAGCCGAGAGGCCGTGGTGCTCGAGGTACCGGACCCGGAGTGAGGTTCCGCCGAGCTGAGCGGGTGCTGTGGTGGAAGCGAACACCGAAGCGGTGGAGGCCACAAGTGTCGGCAACGCCGGCAGCGTCATCGGAACCGATGAGTACAGGCTCCAGCCGTGGGACAGCTCGATGAACAGGGCGGCGACCACCAGACTCGCGAGGTGGGCCCAGTCGGCGCCTGACAGGACGTTCGAGACCTCGTCGAAGCCCACCAGGGCCGGGAGTCCCACATAGAGGACCGCGGCCGTCGCGGCCAGGAGCGCGCCAGTGGAGGGGCGGAACCGGGTGAGCGGATCGAGGGTCGGCGGGTCGATACCGCACTGTCGCGTCACCTCGTCGCGTAGCTCCTCGAGCAGCCCGTTCTGCTCCTTGAGTGCCGATTGGGTTGCACCGCTCAAGGCCACCAGCTGAAGCCGAGGGGCAGCCTCGGCCACTGCGTCGGCTCCTAGGGCCGAGATGGCCGATGTCGTGGCCCGTTCAGCCCCCACGGACACGGACAGCGATGCGAGAAGCTGGGCAACATCGGCGTGCAGGAGGGTGTCGTCGGCCGCGACCTCCGAGAACCCGAAGTCGATGATCCAAGGCGTGTCGTCGTCGTCGAGGAACACATTCGCGAGTCGGAGATCGCGATGGGCGATGCGATGGGCACGCAGCAGCCCGACCTGGTCCCACAGGCCGGCCAGGACTGCATCGTCGAGCCGGTCGTGCGGCACCGAGTCGAGCGATGAGCCGGGGATCAGGTCATAAGCGAGAAGGAAGGAGTCCTGGCCCACCCGGGCCACTGCGCGCATCCGGGGGGTGGATATCCCGACGTCGCGCGCCTGGAGAGACACGAGTGCCTCGTGCTCGACGGTTCGGCGCAGCGAGGAGTCGGGTCGCTCGTCGCCGACGTTGCGGAGGCGGAGGCGCCGATACATGCGGAACATGAGATCGGCTGCCCGCTCGTTGGCGCCCAACACCTTGACGAACAGTCGCGAACCATCGGGCATCGTGGCGAAGTAGGGGGTGGATCCCCGGGCATCCACCGATGCCGCTTCGATGTCGGCGATCCGAAGGCCTGCGGAGCGCAGGGAGGCGATGATGGCCGAAGGACTGGGAAGCGACATTGGCCGACCGAAGGCCAGCAGGGTGGCGCTGCCCACAGCAGGCCCCACGGTCAGGGCGATGACAGTGGCGCCCGGCGGGTGCACCGATATCAAGACCTGGAGTACGAGCATGACCCCGAACAACGACCACAGCATCTGACGCCACCTCCGGGTGACGAACGGGGCGAACACCACGATCACGGCGGCGCTCTGGGCGATGGCTGTGGCATCGGGGAGCAGTTCGGTGGAGCCGCTGACATTCACCACCGAGTCGTTCGTCGCCCCGCCGATGTTCAGCCAGGCGTCGATCGCCGCCATCGACAGGCCGCACAGCAAGTTCGCCACCAGGACGTATCCGAAGATACGAAGCCGTCTCGTGAGGAGAGGGATCGCCAGGGTGAGGACGACCAGGACGAGAGCGATGAGTGACAGCAGGCCCTCGAGGACGCGGACCAGTTCGGCGGAGGCCACGGCCAGCAGGTTGACGAAGTCGTCCTGGAGTCCGCCGACGGTGTCGGCGATCAGCTTGGTCAGAAGGGCGACCGTCACCGCGGCGACGAGTGCCACCAGCAGCCGCAGCAGGTCGGCCGGGGAGCGTTCGTATCCGGAGACGACCTCGGCGGGATCGAACATGGCGTCGTGTTCCGCGCCGGGAGGAGTTGCTGGTTGCGACATGGTGCGAGGTCGGCTCGTTGGGTCCGGGCAGTGACGCTAACGGACCGGAGCGCGGGTACCGTGACCCCGGTGCACATGACCAGGGGAAGCCAACGGTGACGGAAGCTCCCGGTGAGATCAATCAGTTCGGCCGACCCGCTTCGCTGCTGGTGCGCATCGGCGGGGGAGCCGCAACTGTGGGCCTAACCACCTGGGTGGCGGTCGAGGGTCTCCCCGAGTGGGAGGAGCGTCTGTTCGAGGCGCTGAACGGCGGTCCTGCGGGCGCCGAGATCGTGCTGTGGCTGCCCATGCAGGCGGGCTCGCTGTTCGGACCGTTCGTGGTGGGCGGGGCAGCGTGGTGGCGTTGGCGCAAGTGGCGGCCTGCGGCGGGTGCAGTGGTGGCAGGTGTGGTGTCGTGGCAGCTGGCGAAGGTCCTCAAGGCCGCTGTCGAACGTGGGCGCCCCTTCCAGATGGTCGAGGACTTCGCGGAACGCGCGGGCACTCCGCACGAGGGTCTGGGCTTCGTGTCCGGTCACTCAGCCGTGGCCTTCTCGCTCGCAGCGGTGCTGTCGCCGTATCTGACACGTCCCTGGCGTGCCGCTGCCTATGCCGTGGCGCTCGCTGTGGGCATGGCCCGTGTCCAGGTGTCGGCACACCTGCCCCTCGACGTCGTCGGCGGGGCGGCCCTCGGGTACGCGCTGGGCAACACCTGGAATCTGGCGGTGGGACAGCCGGTCGGGGAGTCCTCCTAGGCGCGGCGCTGTCAGGTCCGCTGGATTCAAGTCAGTTCGCCGCGCAGGATGCTCAGTCCCGAGTGGGTGTCGTCGCCGTCGTCGATCTCCTCGGAGATGTCCACAACGGGCAGCGTCGTCGGATCCACGCCGTCCGGAATCCTGACCTCGATCTCGCCGCTGCCGGTCTCGAACCTGGCCATTGATGCCATGTCGCTCACATCCGGGGCCAGCAGCCACAGTTCGTAGAAGTCAGCCTGCTCCGCGGGGGCGAGGTCATCTACGTCGACGACCAGGTACAGACCGTCGTCGCGCTGCACCATTTCGGCGGTTCCCGATCCGCCTCCGGCGAGTAGGGAGAGGTCGGCCGACGCGACTACCTCGTTGGTGCCCTGACGGTCACGTAACAACCCGGTCACCCCGGCGATCAGCACGGTGGCTGCAGCAACCGCACCAACGATCGCCATTGTGCGGCTGCGGCTGGTGCGACGCGTCGCGAGGTCGACCACTTGAGCGTGTTCCGCGAACGCCTCGGCCTCGATCCGGGCCCACAGCTCGGCTGGAGGCTCGTCGAGGAGTTGGCCGTCGCCGGGTGCGGCTCCCGGAGCAGGAGCGATCCGATGCAGCACGTCGATCGTGAGTTCGTCAGGACCCGCCGGCATCGAGGCCCTCCAGGTGTTTGCGAAGCCGTTCCAGGCCGCGTCTGATGTCGCTCTTGACCGTGCCCAGTGGGACTCCGGTGCGTTCGGAGATCTCGCTGTGGCTCAGGTCGGACCAGAAGGCCAGCTCAACCGCCTGACGTGCTCGCTCGGGTAGTTCCTCCAGTGCCTCGGCCACCAACATCGTCTGGCTCATGGCCTCGATGTCCTCTGCGGGCATCCCGTGGTCCTCGGGTTCGGCTGACGAGTCGAGCTTCGGGCGTCGTCCCGAGGCGCGGAGGGCGTCGATCGTCTTGTATCTGGCGATACCCATGATCCAGCCGGTAAGGGTGCCCGACTCGGGTCGGTACCGTTCGCGGCTCCGCCACACGGCGACGTATACCTCCTGGGTGACGTCCGGTGCCTGATCAGCTCCGACCGAGCGGCGGCAGAACGAATAGACGAGCCTCGAGGTGGCGTCGTAGATCTGCTTCAGGGATCGCTCGTCGCCCGCCACGAATGCGGCTACGAGGGCGTCGTCGAGTGCGTTCGCCTGTAGATCCACGGTCGGATGGTAGCGACTCCGCGGAGGCGGCCCGGTATGTACACGCGGGGGTGCTTGCGCGTCGTCCGCGGCTTCGGTCTCCCATCGGAGGGTCTCGGTGGTTCCAATTGGCCGCTTCAGGAGCGCGAGGCTCATCGCAGACCCCGGGTCATGTTCACACCTACTGGTTCGCCGGCAGCACCCGGATCGGATGCGGACAACCTCACGACCGGCTCCAATGGGTGGCGGGTTACCTCAGGGCTCGTCGATCCAGGCAGGCGCGGATTCGAGCAGGAAGCGACTGACCTCGAGGCAGCGTTCGAGTACGTCGCAGAGCATCTCTTCGCCCATGTAGACCTGCCACATCCCCACGGTCACCCTGGACACGACCGTCAGGGTCCGCACCGAGGGATCCGTGACCACCAGGAACGAATCGACGGCGGACACCTCGACCGGAAGGTCCGGTCCTCCGAGGCCGGCCAGCTCCGTCGCCAGCAGCAACAGGTCGGGGCCGCTGGGAACCGGGGGGAGTGACCACGTGAACGACAGCGGGATCTCGTACTGCTCCTCGGGCTCGTCGCCCTCCGGGAGGGGCAGCAGGGCATCCTCGAACGCCAGCATCGTCCTGGGTTCGACATCCACGCTCAGGTGGAACTCGAGTGGTCCTCCGCAGGCTTCCTCGGGGTGCAGGTCGACCTCGAAGGACTGACGCATCGAGTAGGTCTCGACGAAATGGCGTTCGTCGTGCACGTGGAAGCCGTGATCGGCAGCATGGTTCTTGAGATCCGACACGAAGCCGGCGACATCGATTATTGCCATCGCCAACAGATTGCCAGCCCGACGGGCGATCGCAAAGCCGTATCGACTGTGGCGTTGCGCCGGTAGCCTGCATCGATGGCCGCGCCCTCGAAGCCGACAGCGTGCGCGCCCTGCTCGACCGGGCGGCATTCGCGGCGGCGACCGCCATGGAGGCGTACCGGACGGAGTCACAGGACCCGGCAGCCATGCGTCGCAAGGGTGGACGTCCGGGACAGTACGAGCTGGATCTGAGCGTCGATGCGGCGGTGCTCGAGGTGCTCTCCGAGGCAGGGGTAGGCGTGCTGTCCGAGGAGTCGGGATCAGCCGATCTCGGAGCAGATGTCGTGGTCGTGGTCGACCCGGTCGACGGATCCACGAACGCATCACGGGGGATCCCCTGGTATGCCTGCAGCCTGTGCGCGGTCGATTCGGAGGGGCCCTGGCTCTCGCTCGTGGTCAATCTGGCCACCGGAACACGCTGGACAGCGCAGCGGGGTGCCGGGGCGCAGCGGGACGGACTGACGATCTCCACCTCCTCGACCACGTCTCTCTCCGACGCCCTCGTGGTGCTCAACGGGCATCCCGGTGCCCACTTCGGATGGCGTCAGTACCGCGCGCTCGGTGCCACCTCCCTGGATGTCTGCGCGGTGGCCGACGGCTCGGTCGATGCCACGATCGACTGCACCACCGATGCCCTGGGTCCGTGGGACTACATGGGCGCCATGCTCGTCCTGACCGAGGCCGGAGGTGTGATGGTCGATGCGCTGGGCCGGGAGCTCGTGGTGCTGGACCACGACGCCAGGCGGACCCCGGTATCGGCCTGCACGCCAAGGCTGTTCGAGCAGGCGCTCGCCGCTCGAGATGACGGCTGATGCGGCGCCGGATGATGATCGGCCTGCTGTGGGCCTTCGGGCGACTGCCCCGGAGCGTCAGGCGGCGGATCATCAGGACCGTCTCGCCGAAGTACACGGTGGGAGCTCTGTGCATCGTGCGTCGTGATGACGGCGCAGTGCTGCTGGTGCGACACAGCTACAACCGGCGGTGGGGAACGGTCGGCGGACTGGCCAAGTCGCGTGAGGAGCCCGACGTTTGCGTCGTTCGCGAAGCCCGGGAAGAGGCGGGGATCGACGTGGTTGTCGTTGGCGAACCGGCCGTGATCGTGCTGCCCCATCTACACAGGGTGGACGTGGTGTTCCTTGCCGAACCAGCGGCACACGCTCGTCCCGAGGATGCCCGTCCGACCTCGGCAGAGATCCTCGAGACCCGATGGTTTCCGGCGGGCGAGGTCCCTGAGCTCTCGGCGGACACGGCGTCTGCATGGGCAGCGCTCAGCCGCGCCGGGGTCATCGATCCACCCGGTCAACCCGTGACGCGGGCTCCGGGACCGGAAGTTGCCGATCCTGCGCCGTGACCTCCTCGTTTGCCGCGGGCCGGGACGGGCTCCGGGGCATCGATGGGAGCGGCCGCAGCGGTTCGGGCGGGCAATAGAACCCTGCAGTACTCGGCCAGCCGCTCGGCGGCGGTCGCCGAGAGGTGGGTGAAGGAGAGGCCGACCACGTGACCGGTCTCCGGGAGGAGGCTCGGGCGCACAGATCGCACCTCGGCGGCAACCGTGGCGCGATGCACAGTGCCGTCGAGACCGGGGATGAAGAGACCGACGACGTAGGGGCACCCGACGAGCGGGGGTCTGGCCAAACGAACCGAGGCACCCCTCTCCGAGACGTCGAGTAGCGGTGCCTCCACTCCGCCGACGACGGCGGTTGTCTCGACAGTGAAGCGCGGTGCGGTGCGCCGCTGGCGGCGAAGGGCGGTTCCCAGAATCGACCCGACGATTCCGAGAATCGCCACTACCCCGGCAAGGGCCAGCGTCGTTGCTGCGGTGGACATGGCCGGCAGCTCGAGTAGTCCCAGCACGGCAAGGACCCGGGCGATCGCGGCGAGCGCCACGATCATCGTGGCGGCGGCCAGCAGACGTATTCGTAGATGCGGGCGCCGGTGCCGGTGGCCGGCGGTCGGTGCGGGGCTGCGCAGCGAGCCGATGATGGAGCGCGGCAGCAACAGGCCGACCCATGCGGATACCTGCGCTCCAACCAGGAGCCAATCCCCTCGGCTTCCGCCTGGCCCGCCACCGTGACCCCGGGCGAGGACGCCTCGGGCCAGTACCAGACATCCCATCCACAGACCCCAGACGGGAACCAGTACGAGGGGGTCGGCAACGACCGGGAGTGAGCCGGTCATCAGGGTGGTTGCGAGGACGACCAGGATCGCCAGGCGCCGCGGTCCGCCGAGGTAGGTGAGCATGGTGCCGAGGTACGACATCCGCTGTGCTGCGGAGAGTCCACGAGCCCACAGTGGGGACCTGCTCGTTCGCAGCGACTGGAGGTTGCCGGCCGCCCAGAGCGAGTGCCGGGCCACGAACGCCTCGACATCGGGGCGGGTGAGGGTCAGGACCACTGGAGTGGCGTGGTAGGTCGCTACCCAGCCGGAGTCGTTGGCGGCGAGTGAAAGCTGGAATGTCGGGGTGTCCGTGTCGGTCGGAACCCCACCCAGCTCATCGAGCGCCGCCCGGCGGAGAATGCTCCCGGACCCGCACCAGTAGGCGGCGCGGTGATGGTTCTTGCCGGGTTGCACCACGCCGAAGAACAGCCCCAGTTCATCGGCCGATCCGGGGTAGTCGCCCGCAGATATCCCGTACTCGGCCTGTAGTCCTTGGGCGAGCCATACGTCGGGGTCGTCGAAGTCGCCGAGGAGTTCTTCGAGAATCCCCGGCAGAGGAACGTCGTCGCCTCGCAGAACGGCAACGAATGGTGATGCGAGCCGGTCTGTCACGGCGTTGAGGTGTACCTCGGGCGCAAGCCGGCCATCGGCGTGGTCCGCCCTGAGCACCTCGACACCGCACGTGAGGGCGAGGGGGCCCAGGTCGGTTCTGGACATGGTGTCGACCAACACAGTGCGGTGCGGACCGTGAAGCGCCGAGCACCCTCGCAAGGTCGCCAACAGGACCTCGACGGGCTCGTCGCGGGCTATCACTGCCACGTCCACGCTCGGGGGGTTCCGAACGGGGCGCCGGGGGTCCGACCGCAGGGTCGCCATCTCGAAGGTCATGCGCAACAACCCGATGAACAGGGTTGCCTCAGCGGCCCAGAGAAGCCAGAACAGCCAGAGGTCCGTGCCGCTGCGGGTCCACACGAGGCGCCAGGTCAGGTACGCGGCGCCGACAACGAGTGCAGCCGGGACCGCTACGCGGGCGATCCGTGGTGGGGTCAACGGCGGATCCGTCACCCGAACTCGATCGGCAGGGCGGCCGACAATGTGAAGCCTGGATCCGCGGCAGGGTCGCGGATAGGGACTTCAGTGTGGTCGGTAGCTGAACCGCTCAGGCTGTGGGTTTTCGGTCGGGTGGTTCGCGGCCGCCGTCTGGTCGTGTTGGCGGGATGGGGTGGTGGTCTGGGGCTGTTTGGGCTGCGATGGTGGTGCCGTGGGGGGTGTGCCATACGAGCCGGACCCCACGGTTGTTGCTGTTCTCGGGTGGTTCAGCAAGGGGTGCGGCTTGGAGGGTCCAGGGGTTGTTGGCGTGTACGAGGCCGTGGTGGCGTCGACACAGAAGAGCGGCGTTGTTGAGGTCGGTGGTTCCGCCGTTGATCCAGGCGATGATGTGATGGGCGTCGCACCATGATGCTGGGGCGTCGCAGCCGGGGAAGACGCAGCCGCCGTCTCGGATGATGAGTGCTTGGCGTTGTGCTTGGGTGAACCAGCGGTGTGCCCGGGCAGAAAAGAGTGGGGTGCCGTCGGTGTCGATGACGATTGGTTGGATCCAGGCGTCACAGGCCAGCACTGCTGCTGTGGTGTGGTCGAGGGGTTCGCCGTCGATGGAGTTAACGCCAACGGGTCGGCCGTCGTCATCAACGGTGACGGGCAGAATCGCCTCGCAACGTGGCTTGGAAGTGTCTCCTGGTGAGTTGGCGGCGCCGCGGCGAAGGAGTTCCATGATCGCCCTCGCGCGCAGCACTCCAACGGTGGGCATCGGGGCACCTGTTGTGTCGTGTTCGCGGACAGCTGCGCGGTACTGGCGGTCCGTTTCGTCTTTCACGATGCGTTCAGCGACGACTGCGTTGTGGCCGGTGAGTTCCACGAACAGTCGTAACGCTCCGTCGCTGGCGACACCCATGCGTGCGGAGTCGATATCGCCGCAGTCAGGTTGTGCACCGTCGATGTCGGCCAAGCTCGCGGCGATGCGTAGGTGCCGCCGGTAGGTGTCGAAACGGGCGGTGCGTGCCATGTGCAACAGGGAGTCCTGCACTGCGATGAGCCCCTCGGCGATGCGTGGGTTGCACACTGCGGCCAACGCGGCGACGTGATCGGCTGAGATCACCCCTGCGGCGAGATCGGCGGCGAACGCCGGGAAGTCCAACAGCGTTTGGCCGATCGTGACGTCTCGTTTCGCGGTTGGTTTGGATCCGTGGGTGACCATGGCCCGCCAACCGACCGCGTCGTGACCGGATACGCCGTAGGTCACCCCGGATCGTTGCAGGGTGATCATGCCGGCGGCGATCACCGCGTCCAACGCCCGCCGCGTGTTCTCCAAGGCCAACATCGACGCCATCTGCGCGTCGCCATCGATCGAGCGCCAGTCGAGACCCTGAAGCTCCCGAACCAGCGCATCGGCGGTCTTCACCGCGTCCACACCGTCTGACTCGACAGCCGCCGAAATGTCATCGGTCTCGGCCAACCGCACCCGATGAGCCTCCAGGCGACTCCACGCCTGACGCCGAAGCCGTGTCCGGCAGCCCGACCCGGAGTCGACTGTGGACCCACCGATGACCGGCTCCCGCCCCTGCACCCCCGAAGTGACCGACTCGACCATGGCTTCCACCATGCACCCAGGGTGTGACATCGATACTCAGGTCAGGACTTCACTTCTTGGCGATGCGCCGCCGCGGGTACGCTCGCTCTCTCCGGGCGTGTAGCTCAGTTGGCTAGAGCACCTCCCTTACAAGGAGGGAGTCGGGGGTTCGAGTCCCTCCACGCCCACCGGCTGTTGTCGTAGCGACAACGTACGCGTGAAATGGCGCTGGTTGGAGCGGGTGCTGAAATGGCAGACGGGCCTGACCCCTCAGAGAGTTGCTGTATCCGGCCGGCGAGGTTGGGCTCTCAGAGGTTGGTCCGGTAGTCGTGGGCGACACCGGCCGCGAGCGCCGTCCTGCTGACGAGCCGTCGCGCGACCTTGGCCCCGGTGCCGGAGTCCGTGTTGCGCCGAACGTGGTCGGCCCAGATCGTGGCGGACCGAGGTAGCTCGCCGTCGGCGATGCGCCGACTGGGGTTCCAGAGGTCGGCGGCGGACAGGGCAGGCTCGTTGCGGACCTCGCAGTGCTCGACGTCGATCAGGAGAGCGACCTTCGGTGTCCGGTTGCGAAGCCGCATCGACTCGAGTAGCGCGTCGTCGGTGCACACCCGGGCGGTCCCACGAATCTCAGCGACGTAGTTGCTGCCGGGCTGCATGGCGAGCAGTGCGATGCGCGGCTCGCTCATCAGGTTGTGGAGGGTATCGGTGCGACGGTTCCCGGGTCGGTCGGCGATGGCGATCGTGGTGTGGTCGATCTGGCGGACCAGGCCCGGGGGATCTCCCTTGGGGCTCGCGTCTGCGTGGCCTTCGGCATCGGTCGACACCAGCACGACGAACGGCGCGTCAGCGAGAAACACTGCGGCCGCCGGAACTGCCTCGCCGGGACGCGGCTCTGGGGTTCCTTGTGCCGTCCATAGATCAGATCGCATGATCGCCTTGGCGCAGTGCAGAAACGCTTCTTCCACGTCGAGAGTGGCGGTGTTGTCGCGTACGCGGAGCCGACCGTTGATCCGCAGCGTCTCGCCGTAGCCGGGCACCAGCGCGATGAGGCCGGCAGGAGCACCGTCGACCACAGCCTTGCCTGAAACGTCGCGGAGCTCGAGCACGGTGTCGGATCGGGGTGCGGCGAGCCCGGGCTCACCGCCCAACGCGATGGTCTGCAGCGATCCGTCCCCGGCCGTCGTGCCGATCACCGCGAATGGCGAGCACGCCAGGAACCGCTCGCAGTGCTCGTCCAGGAAACGGATCGACTTGAGCATGATCGCAGCGGGACGCGCGCCGACAACGGCCTCGAGCTCGGCATCACAGGCCACGACAGCGGACGAGTCGAACATCTGAACCGGTCCTGGCTTCCTAGGAGATCACAGGGTGTGGGTCACCGCCGGCATGGCTGCGACGTCCTGACGGTAGTTCGCAGCTTAGTGAGGCCGAGCGTGTTCACTAGGTTGGTGCGCCTGAAAGCCTGAACATGTCGAGGGAGCTGCGGTGGCAGGGTCGCCGAAGATCACGCTCGTGGGTGCTGGAGGGATGTCGTTCGGGCCGGCGATGGTGAACGACGTCGTGCACACGCCGGAGCTCCGTGGCGCTCGACTGATGCTCCACGACGTCAACGCCGAGCGATTGCGGCGCGCCTACCAGTTCGCGGCGAAGCTCAACGCGTCGGCCGGTGCTCCAGTGGTGCTGGACCACTCGACCGACCCGGGCGAGGCGCTCGACGGCGCGGACTTCGTGCTGTCGAGCGCGGAGTTCGGCCGCTTCGAGTTCTGGAGGCAGGACTTCGAGATCCCCAACCGGCACGGCGCCCGCCAGATCAACGGCGAGAACGGCGGCCCTGGGGCGGTGTTCCACTCGCTGCGCAGCATCAAGAACACGCTGAGCATCTGCGAGAGCATCGAGAAGTACAGCCCGGACGCGTTCCTCATCAACCTGACGAACCCGATGAGCCGGGTCACGCTGGCGATCAACCGCGCGACCTCGGTGCGCAACGTGGGGATGTGCCACGAGATGCCGATGGGGATCCACCGCCTGGCCCGGCGACTCCGAATACCCCGGAAGTACATCGAGGCGAAGGCGTCGGGGATCAACCACTTCACGTTCTTCACCGAGTTCCGCGATCGCCGCACCGGCGAGGACCTGCTGCCTCGCATCCGCGAGTTCTTCGCCAAGCCCGTCTTCGACTACTCACCCCGGACCGTCCGGGCCGCACAGACCGATCGATCGCTCGCTGGCGGGTGCGACGTTCCTCGAGTTCAACTACCTCCCGCTCGTCGTGCACATGGTGCGCGAGTACGGACTCGTGCCGTGTTCGGTGGACAGCCACATCGGCGAGTACGTGCCGTTCGCCCTCGACGTCGCCGAGTGGATGCCCACGCCGCTCGACTTCCACGAGCCGATCATGGTGTTCCTCGAACGAGCCGCGAGCTGGGCGGCGACGACGAAGGTCCCGCTCCCGCTGCACCTCGCCGGCCACAGCCACGAAGAGGTCGTGGACATCATCGCCGCGATGTGGACCGACACCCCCACCTGGATCATGGCCACCAACGTGCCCAACCAGGGCTACCTGCCCGACGTCGCCGACGGCGCCATCGTCGAGGTCGGCGCCACCGTGGACGGCGACGGCATCCACCCCGACCAGATGCCGCCGCTGGGCGAACCGCTCGCGGGTTGGGTCAACACCCAGACCAGCCTCATGGACCTGGTCGTCGAGTCGGCGATCACCGGGAACCCCGACCTCGCGCTGCAGGCCGTCGATCGAGGACCCGTGCTCACCGCCTGACGAAGGAGCGTGCCGAGCGATGTTCGACGAGCTCCGTGCGCTCCAAGCGGCGCATCTGCCGTTCTGACCACCAGTCATCGTCTCGAGATCCTCGGCCAGGGCTGACAGGTCGCCGGGCCGGATTGTCTGCCTTCAACCCATCGGTGCCGCCTTTGGGGGTCGGGGGTACGCTGCCATCGGTGTCAGCGTCACCCCGACCTTCCCTGGCCCCCTCCGGCGATTGGGCGGCGAGGGGTGCGGCGATGGCGGGATCTCGCGGATGGCGATAGAGGCCCGGTTCCACGACGTCCGGTCCTTCGACGGAACGCGGCTGGCCTGGACCTCGTCCGGCGACGGCGACGTCGCCGTTGTCCTTGCCAACGGCATCGGCTGCACCGACACGTACTGGACCTTTCTCTTCCCCTACCTGGTGGAGCACGGTCACAGGGTGGTCTTCTGGGACTACCGCGGGCACGGGCGCTCGGACCTCCCGGAGAACCCCAACGAGATCACGGTGGGCTCACACGCCCGCGACCTTTTGGCGGTGGCCGACGCGGCCGCCGTGGACAGGGCAGTCCTGGTCGGGCACTCGATGGGAGTGCAGACGATCCTCGAGACGTACCGCATTTCGCCCTCCCTCGTCGCCGGTCTCGTTCCCGTCGCGGGGCCCTACGAGCACCCGGCCAGGACCTTCTACGGCCAGCCGTTCGCACAGGTCCTGCTCCCGTTCATGGAGTTGTCGGTGATGTCGGTCCCGTGGCTGACAAGGGCTGCCTGGGGTTCGCTCACCGAGCAGGCCGACCTTCTCTACTGGTCCGGACGTGCGGGAGGGCTGATCGGTGAGAAGGCGTCCAGGCAGCTCATGTCGGAGTACTTCAGACATGCCTCGAAGCTCGACCCGCTGATCTCGTTCCGAATGGCCAGGGCGATGGCGGACCACTCCGCCAGGGACCTTCTCCCCAAGATCCAGGTCCCCACGCTGGTTCTGGCGGGGGCCAAGGACGTGATGACTCCGCCGAGGTTGGCTGAGGAGATGGCGGAGCTAATACCTGGTGCACGCCTCGAGATCATCCCCGAAGGCGCGCACACACTGCCCATCGATGATCCCGACCGGATCAATCTCCTGGTCGAGGAGTTCGTCACCAACGTCATGGCCGAGTACATCTAGCCGGCGGCCACGTCGCTCTCGATGTGGTCGATCGGAACGTCCGTGATCCGTCCGGGCCGGTGGGGGACGTCGGGGCGAAGTCATCGGGAGATGCGGTTGGCAAAGGTCGACAGGAGGATTCGGTCGAACGGCAGACCTCGATCTGGTCAGCCGATGGCTCGGCTATATGTGGCCGGCAACCTGTCAGATCCAACCCTCCACCTGAACCGTCCGTCGGGCTCATGGCCAACGGTGGATTCCCGTTGGGGTCCCGGCAGACTGGGCCGAGCGGCACGGCAGGCGTGTCGGAAGGGACGGATCCGGTGGACTACGAATCAAACTGGGAGTCGGTTGCCGAGCACCCGATGCCCGACTGGTACGACGACGCGAAGCTGGGGATATTCCTTCACTGGGGCCTGTACTCGGTTCCGGGGTGGGCCCCACAGGTCCCCGACATCCAACAGATGCTCCATGACCGAGGCCCGGTCGCGATGCTGTCCGACAACCCTTACGCCGAGTGGTATCGGAACACGTCCCAGATCGAGGGCAGCCAGACCTGGCAGCACCACCGTGACACCTGGGGCGCAGACTTCGACTACGACGAGTTCGTCCCCCTGTTCGACGAAGGCACTGCGGGGGCCGACCTGGGTGCCATCGCCGTTGTGTGCCGAGAGGCGGGTGCACGCTACGTGGTGCTCACCACCAAGCACCACGAGGGCTTCACCCTCTGGCCGGCATCGGAGCCGCACCCGTCCAAGGGCCACTATCGGGCCGGACGGGACCTGGTGGGCGAACTGACCGAGGCGGTTCGGGCGCAGGGCATGCGCATGGGCCTGTACTACTCGGGTGGCTACGACTGGCCCTTCAACAACGTCGTGATGAGGGCGCCCGCCGACGCGATGCTCGCCGTGCCGTCGTCCCCCGACTACGAGCGGTACGCCACCGCGCACGTGACCGAGCTCATAGAGCGCTACGAGCCATCGGTGCTGTGGAACGACGTCGCATGGCCGGCCGGAGGCAACCTCGCCGGACTGTTCGCCCGGCTACTACAACACCGTCCCCGACGGCGTCATCAACGACCGCTGGCTACAGCCGACGGCGAAGCGATCCGCAGTGTCGCGACGAGCTCACCCGGATCGGTGGCAACCTCGTCCAGGCGATGTGGAAGCACCTGCCCGACGGCGCCAAGAGCCTCACCTTCCCCGGCGCCCACCAGTACGACTTCAACACCCCGGAGTACGCGACGCTTCGACGAGATCCGCGGAGAAGAAGTGGGAATCGACCCGGGGTGTCGGGCACTCGTTCGGCGCCAACCGCAACGAGCGGCCCGAGGACATCGTCACCGCCACCGAGCTGATCCGGTCCTTCTGCGACATCGTCGCCAAGAACGGCAACCTGCTGATCGGAATAGGCCCGAACGAGCGCGGCGTCATCCTCGAGGAGCAGATCCGCCCACTGCGGGGTCTCGGTCAGTGGTTGGCCGGCAATGGAGACGCCGTGTTCGGGACGCGACCGTGGGACACCGCGGCCACCATCACCACCGAGGGAACCGACGTGCGGTTCACACGGCGTGGCGACACGACCTACGCCCTGCTGTCCGATCTGCCGGGTTCACGCACCTTCGGTCTGCGGGGCGTGAAGCCCGGGCCCGGCACCAAGGCAACTCTGTTGGTCGACGACGTGCCCCTCGACGTCGGGGATCGTGACGGGATGCTAGAGCTGACCATGCCGGACCGGATACCGGTGCAGGCCGCGTACGCCGTGCGGCTGCAGGACGTTTTCCTGGACCGGCTGAACCCCACATCGCGACCCGCGAGCAGGGACTCGGCGCTACGGGACCTGGATGTGGCCCGTGGCGCCGCCCATCGTGCGGTCGCGTTGCCGCTATCTCTCCGGCGCGGGTTCGGATGTCTCGAAGAGGTGTGCGTTGTGCAGGAACCCGTGCACGCTGAACGGTCTGGTGGCCTCGTCGTGGTGCGGGGGGAACACCAGCCACGCGGCGACCGCGCCGACAGGCACATGACCCCGGAGATGGTGAAGGCGATCGGGAAGTTGCCGCCGTCGCCGAGCCAGCCGCCGAGGATCGGGAAGATGATCCCGCCGGCGCCGTAGGAGAGGAAGACCCACGGGTAGTTGTCGCCCACGACCTCGTTGCCGAACTCGTCGGCGGTCAGCGCCGGGAACAGGGCGAAGTTGCCGCCGAAGTTGAAGCCGATGAGCGCGGCGGCCAGGTAGAGCGTGTACTCGTTGCCGGCCATCGTGGTGAACGCCAGCAGGAACAATCCCTGGGTCGCCGTCATGGTCACCACCGACCGCCGCCGGCCGATCCGGTCGCTGAGCGTGCCCCACACGAGGCGGCCCGACGCCGTTGGCGATGCTGAAGAACACCGCCATGGCGGTACCGGCGATCGCGCTCGGCCTCGGCCTCGGACATCCCGTTGTCGACCAGCGCCTCGATCGGGTAGAGCTTCATCAGGCCGATCGCCATCAGCCCGGCCCCCGCGCTCACCATGAAGGTCAGCGAGATCAGGTGGAACTGCGGTGTTCGCAGCATCTCGCGCGGGGTGAAGGACTCGCCTCCCACCCCCGCTGCCTCCGGCGGGCGTGAATCCCGTCGGGCGTCCAACCCTTGGGCGGCATGACCATCATCGAGGCTCCCGAGCGCGACCAGTCACCGCGAACGCGATCCCGTAGGTACGGAACGTGCCATCGAGGCCGATTCGCTCGATCAGGTCACCCCAGGATCCGGCGAGCTTGATCCAGACCAGGGCACCGAAGCCGAATCCCGCGACGGCGACCCCGGTGATCATCCCCTTGTGGTCGGGGAACCAACGCATCCCGACCGCGATGGGCACCACGTAACCGAGGCCGATCCCGGCCCCGGCGACCAGGCCCACCCCGACCAGCACCGCCGTGAAGTTGGTGCCGCCCCCGATTCCGGCGATCAGGTAGCCGACGCCGAGGGTGATGCCGGCCGCCAGGGCGAGGCGACGCGGGCCCCATGATCCGAGTTTCCGGCCGGCGAAGACCATGACGATCGCGAAGGTAGCGAGGCCGACCGAGAACACGATCTGGGTCTCGACCTTCGACCAGCCGGCGTCGTGCAGCGCCGGCGTGAACACCGACCACGAGTAGATGGCCCCGAGGCACAGCTGGATGAGCACCGCTCCGACCGCGACCTTCCAGCGCCCCGACATCCCCTCGGCTGACATGTTCGTTCCCTGCATGCTCATCGCGGATCGGCATTGCGGCAGACGGACTGGTTCACGAGGCAACGATACGGCTTGGCGCGGTGCCGCTGGGACCGACTCCGCCCGGGGCAGATCCCGGGGCGGCGCAGTAGGTCATGGCCGGGATCTGGACGTCTACGCTTTCGCCGCATCGATCTACGTGTGGATCCGGGGGAGTGACTGTGCAGGTCCGAGATGCCGAGCGGGGCCGGCACGAGCCTTCTCTGGCGAACCCCTGCGAGCCGTCGAAGCTGAGCCTCGGTCGTCTCCGCATCTCGCAGCTGGTCGTGATCGCGCTGGTGGCGCTCTCGCTGCCGGCGGGTGCAGTTGCCGTGTTCGGCCTGGATGCCGATCGCGGGATCACTGCCGACGTGGTCGGGTCGGTCTTCTTCCTGGCCATCGTGGTGCTTCTGTCCACCCCCTGGTGGCCGCTGCCGTCGCTCGCAGACCGCGCCACCTTCGATCGCATCCAGTCGATGTGCTTCTTGTGGTTCGGGCTGACGTTCACCACCCACCTCACGTGGGAGTTGGCGTGGCTGATCCTGCACAACTGGATCGCATCGTCACCGGACTCGGTGTTCGCGTATCCCTGGTGGATGTACATCGATGGGGGAGACGGTCGGTACGCGACGTCGGACCCGACCCTGTTGACCCAGGAGGCACTGAGCGTCATGAACGGCCTGATCGGCTTCACCGGGCTGGCCCTGTGGTGGCGATCATGTGGACGGTCTCTTGCTGCGACGCTGCTGTTGATGACCACCGCGGTGGTTCACCTCTATTCCGCCGTGCTCTATTTCGGCAGCGAGATCCTCGACGGTTACCCGAACGTGGACACCGGCAGCTTCGCGGACCTCTGGATCAAGTTCCTGTTGCTCAACGGCATCTGGCTGGTGATGCCCTGGGTGGTGCTGTGGTGGGGCTGGAAAACGATTCGCAGCGGCCGAGCTCGACACGTAGGGGTCGTGCCCTGGCGCAATCGGAGGAGACGAACGATGGCCGTCCGTGCTCGGTGTGTGGCAGCGGATGCCGAGGTGCTCCTGGTAGCCCGAGTCACCCGAGTACGACCCCGGCGGGACCGGTGTTCACCGTGCAGGACCCCGAGGGCAACCTGTGGTCGTTCGGCACCTACCGCGGCGAGGGCTGAGCGACACCCCTTCGGCCTCGACTGCGCCGGTTGGCCGTCCCCCGACAGCCCCGACAGCACCGACAGCCGTGGCAGAATCCCGCGATGCGCGAACCGGGTGAGCCAAGTGAAGTCGATCGATACCGTCGGGCGGCGACGATCCTGCACGATGTGGCCAAGCCGATGCGCGTCCTGTCCGCTCTCGGCGTGGCCGGCCGAGCTCCGCGACGAGTTCCTTGCCAACGGCGCCCAACGGATGCCCGAACCCACCTACCAGCCGCTGGACCCCAAGCCGGTCCTCGCCGGCGTCGCCGAGGCCCGCCGGCTGATCGAGCCCGGTGCAGGTCGTCGACGACTGGCTCGAGAGCGAGGCCGCGGCGATCGAGGCGACCGCCTTGATGCTCGTCCTCGGTCGGCACATCCGCCTTCCATGCATACAGCCGTGAGCTGTACGGCGTGCCCAGCCAGCCACTGCGTTTCGATCCGACCACTCCTCTGGAGCTGGCCGAGCAGGTTCACGCAGTCGCTCGACGAGCTGACGTCGGTCAACATGCTCCGACCGGCGTCCGGGACCTGACCGGCGACCAGGTGGCCGAGCGACCTCCGGCCCAGGGTCCAGGCCCACTTCGGCGACGATGCACCCGAGGTGATGGTGGTCGAGGAGCTCTCGGCCAATGCCCTTGCCACGGCGACCAAGATCAAGGTGCGTCGAGATGCCCGCTTCACCCACCGCGACGCCAGCCAGCTGCTGAATCACGAGGCATTCATCCACGTCGGGCACCGCGCTGAACGGCCGAGCCCAGCACGGACCTTCCGATCCTGGCGATCGGCCACCCGGGCACGACCCGCACCCAGGAGGGCCTGGCGGTGTTCTCCGAGTTCGTGTCGGGCACTCTCGAACTGGACCGCCTCCGCCGCCTGGCCGATCGGACGCTCGCGGTCCACATGGTGTGCGAGGGGGCGGACTTCATCGAGCTGTACCGGTGGTTCCTGGAACGGAGCCCTTCGCCGGAGCAGGCGTTCGAATCGACCCGTCGGATCTTCCGTGGCGGTCCGCTCGAGGGTGGGGCACCTTTCACCAAGGACTGCGGATACCTGTCCGGGCTGCTGGCCGTCCTCACCTTCGTCAGGGCCGCATTCGCCGCCGACCGTCCCGACACCTTGGGCTTCTCTTCGCCGGCAAGCTGGACCTCTCGGCCATCCCGGCGCTGGCCGAGTTGCGTCACCTCGGGCTGTGCAAGCCTGCCCGCTACCTGCCGCCGTGGGCCATGGATCCAGGCTGGGTGCTGACCTGGCTCACCCTCTCCACGTTCATGTCGCGAATCGACCTGGAACAGGTCAGCGTCGGCTGTGGGCGATCTTCTCGATCGCTCACCGCAAGGTTGCTGTTCAACTCCCCGAAGGCCCGTCCGCCGGCTAGAGGTCAACGGGTCGGGTCGCCCGGCGGTTCACCCCGATGGTGGTCGACATCACCCCGGCACCCATGAGCATCATCACCAACGCGAGCACGGTGAGTCCGGCTGCCTCTGCGCCGGTAGCTGGAAGCGCCTCGGGGAATGGCCGTGGTCGGTACGGTCGTCGTCGTGTTTTCCGCCGGGGCCGTTTCGGTCTCGGGTTCGGCCTGCGGTGCCGGCCCGCCGACGAACAGACCTGACACGGGGGCCGTGGTGGTCGGCGTGTCAGCGGTGTCCGTGCCTCCGGCCTCCACCTCTCCGCTCTGCTGAACCGGCTCGACCAGGTTCATCGCGGAGCGGGTCAGGTCGGGATCAGCGGACGGCGTTGTGGTTGCAGACGGCAGGGTGGTTTCCGGCGTGACAGGGGTGGGTTCGGGAGTGATCGGGGCCGGGAGCAATTCGGGGCGGAGTCCCATCGTGGCATCCACGCCGACGATGGCGGAGCCGGTTCGGAGATCGATACGGGCAGACAGCTCGAGTGTCGGGGCGCCGCCGTACCACTGCTCCACGAACTGCCCGGGAAGAGTGCACTCGTGGAACTGCACGTGGGTCGGCAACGGCGGCAGTCCGTTGAGCGAGTAGTTGCCCGTGGCGTCGGTGATCGTGCGGGCCAACCGCTCGGACCCCTGGGCGTTCGGTGTGTGTGCCGAGACGCACATCCCCCCAAGGTCGACCCCATCGGCGTTGCTGACATGTCCGGCGATGCCGGCGCCGCCGGTGAGTTGTGCGTCGAAACCGTTGACTTCCCCGCCATCTGCTGCACGCAGACTCAGGACGGTGGCTTCCGAGCGAAGATGGGTGTCGTTCCAGTACTCCACGGCGTGCGGCGCTGGGACAACGAAGTCGCCGAAGCGGAGCTGGTAGTCGCCGTCCGGCACCGGAGCGGTGCGGTAGTTGCCATCGGCGTCCGTGACGGTGGTCCCGGTGGGGTAGAGGTCCGCAGTGTCGAGGCTGACCGGAACTCCCTCGAGGGGGCCGCCTGCGGTATCGGTGACCCGGCCGGTAACCGACACACCCAGTTGCATCGACACGTCCGACAGCTGGGTGTCATGGCCTTCGATCACATCGACCGGCGTCGCGGTGAACTGGTCGGATGCTCCGAGATACCACTGGGCCGCGTGCACCTGCGTCGCGGCGCAGTCCGTGAACCCGACCCGGTGTGATCCGGCGGGAACGTTGGCCAGGGAGTAGGTGCCGTTGGGGTCGGTCACGCCGGCAACGATGCCGTCCACTGACACGCACACATCGGCCAGCTCCGACCCGAGCGGGTCGAGCACTGTGCCGGAGATGGAGCCGTCTCCTGGCGCGGCCGAGACGAATGATGGGGCGGTGAGGCCGGCCGAGGCGACCACACAGGTGGCCGCGAACGCCCGACGAAGCTTCGATCGAGTTCTCACCAACTGATGATCGGCATACCCGGCAGATGCTTGAAACTTCAGCGGCGGATTGTGCCGACCTCTCGCGGCAGCTGACGGATTGCGGTTGTCAGGAGATGGTCGGAGGGTGAGCGAGCACCAGATCGACGGCCAGGCCCCACATGGACAGCCTCCGGGTCTGTTCGATCGTGAAGCCGGCTGCCCGCAGCGCCCCCTGGGCATCGATCGGCCGGCAGTCCACGAAGCTCGGGAAGTGCTCATGGGACCATCCATAGAGGCGTTCCATCACCTCGTTGCCTCCATGGCTGGACATACAGGCCACGCAGAGGCGGCCTCCGGGCTTGAGAACCCGGGCGCACTCGGCCAGTACACCGGGGATCTCTTCGTCGGAGAACAGCTCGAGGGTGAAGCTCATGAACGCGGCGTCGAAGCGGTGATCGGGATACGGCATGTCTGCAGCGCTGCCACGCACGAGTTGCGCTCGATCCAGCAGATCGAGGCTGCGGAGGCGTTCCTCGGTGTGCTCGACCATCTTGTCGGAGATGTCGATGCCACACACCTCGCCGGTGCTGCCGACGAGCTTCGCCAGCGCCACGAGGGCCTGTCCGGTGCCGAAGCCGGGCTCGAGCACGGCCTCACCTAGCTGGGGCTTCATCAGACCCTCGATTGCATCGGTGACGAAGCGCTGCTCGCTCCTGTCCGAGAGCCCTGCGTAGACGTGGCTCATTCGGTTGTAGCTGTCCCGGGCCCGGGTCCGCTGGTGTTCATCGACATCACTCATGGTTCCAACGCTATCGACGCAGGGCCGGATCGCCTCCGGGTGCCGAGGGCGGTGCTCGCGGCGACGCCTGGACCGAAGCGGCGCACGACGCAGGCGTAGGGTCGGCACATGGACTTCGAACACTCCGAACGGGCCCGGATCGTGATGGACCAGGTCGAACGATTCATCAGCGAACGGGTGCTGCCGAACGAACAGACCTATCGGGACCAGCTGGTACACACGGACGACTGGACCCGATGGGAGATTCCGCCGATCGTCGAGGAACTCAAGTCCGAAGCCATGGACTTGGGCCTGTGGAATCTGTTCCTGCCCGACGAGGAATACGGAGTGGGCCTCGACAACCGTGACTACGCACCGGTCGCCGAACTCACCGGTCGCAGCTTCCTCGCCCCCGAGGTCTTCAACTGTGCGGCCCCCGACACGGGCAACGCCGAGGTACTCGTGAAGTACGGCTCCGATCTGCAGAAGGAACAGTGGCTGGTCCCCCTGCTGGCCGGCGAGATCCGTTCCGGGTTCTCGATGACCGAGCCTGCCGTTGCATCCAGCGATGCCACCAACATGAAGGCGACGGCCGAGCTGGACGGCGACGAGGTCGTCCTCAACGGTCAGAAGTGGTGGACCAGCGGCGCGGGTGATCCACGTTGTCGGTTCCTGATCTTCATGGGTGTCACCGACCCCGAGGCCGACCGCCACCGGCGCCACTCGATGGTCGCTGGTCCCCATGGACGCGCCGGGAGTGAAGATCCTGCGGATGCTTCCGGTGTTCGGCCACCTCGGTGAGCCGCACGGCCATGCCGAGATCCTCTTCGAGAACGTTCGCCTGCCGGCGGACAGCATCATCGCCGGTCCCGGTCGAGGGTTCGAGATCGCCCAGGGTCGCCTGGGTCCGGGTCGGATCCACCACTGCATGCGAATCATCGGCGCCGCCGAACGGGCTCTGCAGCGGCTGTGCGAGCGAGCGGTGGACCGGGTGGCGTTCGGAAAGCCGCTGGTCAACCTCGGCGCCAATCGGGACATCATCGCCGACAGCCGAATGGCGATCGACCAGGCCCGGCTCCTGACGTTGAAGGCGGCCTGGGAGCTGGACACCTCGGGAACCCTCGGCGCCCTGGTGGACATCTCGGCCATCAAGGTGGTGGCGCCCAACGTGCTGCAGAAGGTCGTGGATGCCGCGATCCAGATACACGGGGGAGAAGGCGTGGCCGACGAGGAGCTCAGCTATCTGATGGGTATGGCACGGGCGCTGCGGTTGGCCGACGGTCCCGACGAGGTGCACCGGGCGATGGTCGCAAGGCTGGAGGTCGGCAAGTACCGATAGCCGACAGGTCCCAGATCGTCGGGCACGCCGGCGGCGTCTGCGCGAGGATTCGGAGATGGCCGGAATTCGATCAACCATCGCGACGGCTCTCGCAGGAGCAGCCTCCTGGACGGCCGTGGAGTACGGGCTTCACCGGTTCGCCATGCACGAGATGCGCGGCCGGGGGCTGGCGTCGATCGAGCATCTCAAGCACCACGCAGACGTCACTTACTTCGCCCCTGCATCCAAGAAGCTCGCCTCCGCAGCCGGCACCTCTGCGGTGGTGTTCCCCCTCGCGTGGGTCAGCGTCGGGCGCCGCCGGGCGATCGCGTACACCGCCGGGATGATGGCCACGTACTACGCATACGAGGTCGCCCACCGGCGCACCCACACCCATCCACCCACCAACCCCTACGGGCGGTGGGCCCGTCGCAGCCACATGCACCACCATTTCGGCGCACCAATGCGCAACTTCGGTGTCACCACTCCGATATGGGATGTCCTGCTGGGCACCTATGACGAGCCGGGCGTGGTGACGGTTCCACTGCGAATGGCGCCCGACTGGCTGGTCGACGAGACGGGAGCGGTACGCGACGAATACGTCGCCGACTACATCACCAAGGGCAGCCGGCGAATCGATGCCGAGCAGGCGGACAGGGATCGCGTCGATGCATTCGCCAACGCGACTCCGGAGATCTGACACCAGGTTCCTGTGACAGGTCGCCCCCCGAGCGAATCAGTTCGCGGTAAACTAGTTGGCATGACCGGAGGATCAGAGTTCACGGTTCCGACGAAGTACTGGCACCGGCTCGACGACGGCAGGGTGCAGTGCGATGTCTGTCCGCGGGCCTGCAAACTACGGGAGGGGCAACATGGCGTGTGCTTCGTCCGCGGTCGGGAGGGCGACGAGATCGTGCTGACCAGCTACGGCAGATCCAGTGGGTTCTGTGTAGACCCGATCGAGAAGAAGCCGCTCAATCAGTTCCTTCCCGGCAGCTCCGTGTTCTCCTTCGGCACAGCTGGGTGCAACCTGGCCTGCCGCTTCTGTCAGAACTGGGACATCTCGAAGTCCAAGGAGATCGACACCCTCGCCGACGCCGCGTCACCCGCGGCCATCGCCGCGGCTGCCGAGGATCTGGGGTGTGCCAGCGTGGCGTTCACCTACAACGATCCGACCATCTTCCTGGAGTACGCAGTGGACGTGGCCGAGGCCTGCCACGCCCTGGGTATCCGTACGGTCGCGGTCACTGCGGGCTACATCAATCCCGAGCCCCGAGCGGACTTCTACGCCCACCTCGACGCGGCCAACGTGGACCTGAAAGGTTTCACCGAGGACTTCTACCGTCACACCTGCGGTGCCGAGCTCGGGGCCGTCCTCGACTCCCTGGAGTTCCTGGCAGGCACCGATGTGTGGTTCGAACTGACCACGCTGCTGATTCCCGGGCTCAACGACAGCAGCAGCGAGCTGGATGCCATGACCCGGTGGGTGGTCGATCACCTCGGGCCGGACGTGCCGATGCACTTCACCGCGTTTCACCCCGACTATCGGATGAAGGACATCCCGGCGACACCGCCGGCCACCCTGCGGCACGCCAGGGGCATCGCCATCGAGAACGGAGTCAGGCACGCCTACACGGGCAACGTGCACGATCCCGAGGGGGCCAGCACGTACTGCCACTCCTGCGGGGATCGCCTCATCGGTCGCGACGGCTACGTGATCGGGGACTACCGACTCGACGAGCACTCCTGCTGCCCGTCGTGCGGCACCAGGCTTGCGGGGGTGTTCGAGGGGCCTCCCGGTTCCTGGGGTCCCGTTCGCCAGCGAGTGGTCATCGACCGTGTGCGCACCGGAGGGCAGCGGTGAGTCCGAACAGGCACCGCCGCGTGCGCCCCCCGGCCGTTGCCGGAACGTTCTACCCGGCCGGAGCGGGGGCCCTGAGCGCGTCGATCGAGGACGCGTTCGCAGACGCGGTCCTCCCTGGAGAGCCCGAGGCAGCACCCAAGGCCATCGTCGTGCCCCACGCCGGCTATCTGTTCTCGGGTCCCGTCGCCGCCACGGCATACGCCCGGTTGGCCGGTGCGCAGGATCAGATCCGACGGGTGGTCCTCGTGGGCCCCAGCCACCGGGTACCGCTACAGGGTCTGGCCGTCAGCAGCGCCGATGCCTTCGCCACGCCGCTGGGGGAGATCTCCCTGGACGCTGAGCTCCGGTCGGTCGCCCTCCGCGAACCGGTGGTGGTGCTGAACGATCGGGCGCACGCCCTCGAGCACAGCCTGGAGGTCCAACTCCCGTTCCTCCAGGTCGTACTCGGCGAGGGTTTCACCCTGCTCCCGCTCGTCGCCGGATCCTGTGCCCCCGAGGACGTGGCGGCGGTGCTGGAAGCGGTGTGGGGTGGGCCGGAGACACTGGTTGTGGTCAGCACCGATCTCTCCCACTACCACCCCTACCCCGAGGCGGTGACCCTCGATCGCGAGACAGCCGCGGCGGTGGTCTCCGGTCGCCACGGCGACGTGGGCGACCGCGACGCGTGTGGAGCCACGGGTCTGCGGGGCCTGCTGGCAGCGGCCGATCGGCTGGGTCTGTCAACCGAGTTGTTGGACCTCCGGAACTCCGGCGATACGGCGGGCGACCACGACCGGGTGGTGGGCTATGGCGCCTTCGCCCTCTCCTGAGCGGTTCCCCGCCGAGAACCAGACTGGATTGGCGCGGTCGGATGAAGAGCTGTTGCTCTCCCTGGCCGAGAGCGCGGTGCGCGACGGTCTACTGGGCCGATCGCTCCGGTTGCCCGCGCCGTCCAGCCTTCCTCCCGCCCTCCGCCGCCCCACAGGCGTGTTCGTCACCCTCACCGTGGCCGGCCAACTCAACGGCTGCATCGGCACCGTCGAACCGCAGGAACCGCTGGGACGTGAGACACCGCGATGTGCGTGGCAGGCTGCGTTCGCGGACCCCCGACTGCCACCCCTGGGCCTCCAGGACCTGGACGAACTCGACATCGAGGTGTCGGTGCTCTCGGAGCTGAGCGAGGTGCCCGCCGGGTCACAAGCCGAGTTGTCGGAGCAGATCCGGCCCGGAACCGACGGTCTGCGCATCTCCGCCGGGAGGAACACGGCAGTCTTCCTGCCATCGGTGTGGCGCCAACTGCCCGAGGCATCGGTGTTCCTGGTCCGGCTGATGCGCAAGGCCGGGCTGTCGGCGCGGCATTGGCCGTCGGACATGCGGGCCGAGGTGTTCACGACGACGTCGATCCGGCGTCGCTTCGGCGCGGTCCCCGTGTGAACCTGACGGATCGTCAGTTCCTCGGTATCTTCGTCGGGTCAACCAACACCGGGGGGTCATGTGACCACGTCGACCAGCAACGAATCCGGATCAGCACCCGAGCTGAGCCTGGACCCACAGACAGTGGCTCGCTATCAGTTCAACGGCCAGGACGTTGCCTGGCTGCTTGAACACTGGGCCACCAACCGTGGAGACCACCCGTTCCTGATCTGGGAGCCCAAGGACGGAGCCACCCGCTCGTGGACCTACTCGGAGTTCGCGCAGGCCACCCGAGAGGTTGCTGCGGGACTCTCGGCCCGCGGGGTCGGTGTGGGCGACACCGTCCTGGTGCACGCAGACAACTGCCCCGAGGCCGTCATCGCCTGGTACGCCGTCGCCCGGCTCGGAGGGATCACGGTCACCACCAACACACGCAGTGTCGCAGCCGAGCTCGAGTACTTCATCGAGCACTCCGGTGCAGTCGGCGCCATCACGCAGCCACGCCTGGCGTCGGTGGTGGCAGAGGCCGGGCCCGATCTCGCCTGGGTAGTCGTGACCGACGACAACTCGGGTGAGCCGGCGACCGACGAGGAACTCGCCGCGGGCCTCGAGAGTTTCGACTCACTCAAGGGCGATCCGGCGACGGTGCCCGAACTGGAGCCCGATCCGCTGCGCCCCGTAGGCATTCTGTTCACCTCGGGAACGACCTCAAAGCCCAAGGCGGTGGTGCACACGCACGGAAACGTGCTGTGGGCGGCCAAGGTCAACCCGTCGAACATCGACTTCAACCCCGACGACGTCTACCTGTCGTACCTGCCGTTCTTCCACGTCAACACCCAGGGTTGGGCCATCTGGACCGTGCTGGGTGCGGGGGGAACCGTGGTGCTCCAGCCGAAGTTCTCCGCCAGTCGTTTCTGGGATGTGATCGCCGCCCACAGCGTCACCCACATCTCGCTCATCCCCTTCGTGTTCAAGGCCATCGGAGCGGAGCCCATCCCCGAGCACACCGTGCGTGTCGGCGTGTTCGGTCTGATCATGCCCATGCTGGACGAGTGGTTGGGGATGAGGGTCATCGCGTCCTACGGGATGACGGAACTCGTCGGGCACTGCATCCGCTCGAGCCCCTTCGAGAAGTACCCGGACATGGCCATGGGCAAGTTCGCCCCCGGCTACGAGTGGATCGTGATCAACCACGAGACGGGCCGGCCGGCGGAAGTGGGGGAGATGGGTGAACTGTGGATCCGTGGCATACGCGGGATCTCGGTGTTCCTGGAGTACCTGGGCAATCCCGAGGCCAACGCCAAGATGTTCACCGACGACGGCTGGTGCCGTACCGGCGACGTCGTGCGACTCGAGGCCAACGGCAACATCTTCTACTGCGACCGCGACAAGGACGCATTGAAGGTCGGTGGTGAGAACGTCTCCGCTCGCGAGGTCGAGGACGTCTGTCGAACCGTTCCCGGCATCGACGACATCGCGGTGGTGGCGAAGTCCCACGAGATGCTCGACATGGTTCCCGTCGCCTTCGTGATCCGCAACGCAATGGCGGAGCCCGAGGACCAGATGGGCCCTGCGATCATCGAGGCCTGCAAGGAGCAGCTGGCGGACTTCAAGGTGCCGCGGGCGGTCTACTTCCTGGACGAGTTCCCGACCGCCGAGCTCGGCAAGATCGCCAAGAAGGACCTGCGGGACCTGGCCGACACATACGACCCGGTCTGAGCGGCGTTCCGGCTGGTCCTTGGCCCGCCGGTCGGGCGTCCCGGCCTCGGCGGCCGGTCGGGTCAGTTAACCGTGAACGTGGCGTGCATGCCTTCGGCGAAATGGCTCTCGACCTCGCCTGAGGGCAGTACTTCGGTGATGTTGCAGAACAGTACGAAGTTGCCTGCCCCGAGTTCCAGAGTGACGGACTTGGTCGATCCCGCTTCAATGTCCTCGATCTCGCCTGCGATGGCATCTTCGGGAAGCTCGTCCTCGACGACTGCCCCAGCGTCGTCCGTGGGCAGGTCAGCGGCACTGTCGGCGCGGACCACTACGAGTTCGTGAACCTCGCCGCCCTGGTTGTCGGCGTCGAACGTAACGTCGCCGGCATCGGCGGAGGTCGGGTCGGGCTCGACTATCCACTCCGAGAGGACCACCTCGATCGCGGACTCGTCGCTGCTGCAGCCGGCGAGTCCGATACCCAGCAGTGAGACGGCGACCGCACCGGTTACCGCGCGGGTTCTCATGATCCGGCTGATCGACATGGTGCCTCCGAGGGCTCGTTGGTTGTGGCGCGAACCATAGTCCGCGTCGATCTCGGCCAGGCGGGAAAGATCAAAACGCGTCGACGCGGAGACGCTCGAGTCGCATCGACGAGATACGCCACGTGCCGTCTTCGCACCGGTAGTCCTAGTGGTACCAGCCCCGTCCGTGGATACCAGAAGGCGCTGCGCCCGCAGGCGCCCGGTCCACGATGTCCTCCATGGCCCAGATGCCGGTGGCCCGTTCCTCGCTGAGTAGCTCAATCTCAGGCGTGTGTCCGTGGTGGGACTCGGACCCGCAGCGTGGGTACTCATGCCATTTCCGGTTGCCGGCGGCGGCGCGCCAGCCACCGGAATCCGACGAACAGGAGGAGCGATACGGGAACGAAGGGCAGTAGGAACCCGGCAGCGGCCAGGATCACGGCGCCGCCGGCTAGGAGTGCATCCCATCCCGACTCGAGCCCTCCGAGGAACGACGGTAGGGTGCGGTCGTCGCTGACCGGGGCATCGGTGGTGGCTGCGTCGAGAGAGACGGTGATGGTGGACAGCTCGACCTGATCGGCGAGGACTCGGCGCTGGGACTCCACCGACTCCAGTTCGCTCTCGCGTCTGGTGAGTTCGCCCTCGAGCAACGCCACCTGGTTGGCGTCGGTGGCCTCGGCCAGGAAGCCCTGGAGCCTCGAGATGCTCGTCCGAAGCGTCATGACCCGTCCCTCCAGGTCCGCATAGGTGGCCGTCACGTCGGTGCCGCGAACCTCTTGACTCTGGAGGTCGCCCACCCCTGACAGGGCATCGAGCGCGGAACGGAACTGAGTCGCCGGAACCCGGTAGGTGATCAGCGCCCGCCTGGCCCCACCGAGGTCTACATCTTCGCCTGACGCAAAGCCTCCCAGGGCCTCAATCGCCGATCCGGCGCTCCGTAGGGCGTCATCGAGCCCTTCCACGCGGAGATCCAGGGAGGCGGTGAACGTCTGCTTGCGCTCCGCGGCCAATGCTTCGGCGACCTCGAGCGGGGGAACAGCCACGGGTGTTGCCGATGCGTCGGCGGCGCTCTCGTTCCCGGACGCCGGTTCTCCATCGGACAGAGTTGCCTCATCCGAAGCAGGGGCCTCACCGGTGGCATCGCGTGCAACTCCGGTGCTCGCGCTGTCCGGTCCGCTGCACGACATCATCAGTATCGATCCCACAGCCAGGGCGGCCAGCGAGAGTCGTGCCGTTCGCCGGCCGGGCGCTGGTCGTTCGGGATCGTCACCATCTCGTGTATCGATCACGGCTGTGGGAATCATGGTCGGCCTCCGTCGTCGGTGGTCGACGTCGACCACCTCGATCAATCAGACGACGAACGTCCCGATCTGGTTCCAGCCGGCTCGCGAGCGCTGGGATCAGGCGGTGTCCACAAGCACGCCGGGGTTGAGCACGCCGGCCGGGTCGAGGGTCGACTTGGCTGCCGCCAGCGCCTCGGCGAAGAGATCGGGCCGCTGCCGGTCGTAGGACGCCCGGTGGTCTCTTCCCACGGCGTGGTGGTGGGTGATGGAACCGCCGGAGCTGATGATGGCGTCGCTCACCGCGGCCTTGACCTCGTCCCACATGGCCAGTTGCTGGCCGTGTCGAGATGGGGCGAGGACCGTGAAGTACGGAGCGGCACCGTCGGGATACACATGGGTGAAGCGGCATGTGACGGTGCCACCACCACACACTCGTCGTAGTGAGTCCTCGGCAGTGGCGATCACATCGCGGTGCAGGTCATCGAAGCGGTCCCAGGTGACCGCGGTCTCGAATGTCTCCGCTATGCAACCGAGAGACACCATGGCGTCGCGCAGGTACGGCGCCCGCAGGAATGACGAACGCCATGTATCAGCGGCTCCATCGGTCCGCGGAGTGCCCGACTCGACGGGACCGGTGATCTGCGCGCCAGCGGAGACGTCCCCGCCGTTGTCGGCGCAGATCTCCAGTGCGACCGCCATGTCGGCGCCGACCGGCTCGTGCGCCGATTCGAAGCCGAGGACCAGGACGGCCTCGCCCCGCCCTCCGGCATTGGCGGCCGCCTCACCAGGGTCGAGCAGGCGGCAGTTGGTGGGCCACAGCGAGGTCTGTGCGATCTGTCGGCACGCCTCCACCCCATCGGAGAAGACGGTGAACGGCACGGAGGCAGTTGCCTTGTGGATCGGCCGGTCCTGCAAACGTAACCAGGCTTCGGTCACCACTCCCAGGATCCCCTCGGAACCGATCACCATTCGATCGGGTGAGGGTCCCGCCCCCGAGCCGGGGAGGCGGCGCGATTCCATCGCTCCCCGGGGGGTGATCGTACGGATCGACTCGACGAAGTCGTCGATGTGGGTCCGGCCGGTGGCGTAGTGGCCACCGGAGCGCGTCACAATCCATCCTCCGAGAGTGGAGAACTCGAAGGACTGCGGGTAGTGGCGCAGCGTGAGGCCCAGCGGCCGGAGCTGTTCCTCTAGTTCGGGACCCGTGGCTCCCGCGGCGATTCTCGCGGCCCTGGAAATGCGGTCCACCTCCAACACGGTGTTCATTCGCGACATGTCGATGGATGCCACTCCGCGGTAGTCCAGGGCCCACTCACCGCCGGTTTCCACACCTCCCACCACCGATGATCCCGCCCCGTAGGGGATCGCCGCCACGTTGGCCCCGCTGCACCAGTCCAGTAGGTCAGTCAGCTCGGACTCGTCGCCCGGTCGGGCCACCACATCGGGCGGTTCGGGAACGTCGCCGTGAAAGGCCCGCACGACGTCGCGGAATGACTTGCCGTAGGCGTGTCCCGCACGATCCCCGGTGTCGGACGAACAAATGGCTGCGATGCTCGCCGGTGGGGTCACCCGGGGGGACCTGAGGGCCAGCGACCCCAGGGGCGCGGGAGCGCGACGTTGCACGTCGTGGCCGAGTCGCTGGGCGATCAGGGGAGCGAGCGCATCGATGTCGGCAGCGGGCACGGCCTCGTCGGCCCATCCCCAACCCCACCACGACCGTCGCCTGCCCGCCTGGCTGCTGCTCGACCTTTCGATCATTGGCGCTGTTCCGATCAGACTGGGGTGGTTGCTGGCTCCGTCAGGTCTATGGTCGGCTCGACGCGGGCCGCACGGCGGGCGAGGGTGCGCAACAACCTGGCCCGGTTGTAGCGCTGTATCACGACGAACGGCATGTGGACGGCCAAGCTGAACGCAGTCATGAGGACCCCGCCCCAAAGTGGCAGGAACAACAGGAAGGCCGGTCCGGCGGCGGCGTTCATCCAGTGGACGTACTCGGCGCGGCGGGTCTCGGCCGCGAAGCGGACCAGATGGTGTGACGATCGGCCCGTCACAGCACGCTTGGAGAAGCCGCCCCGGAAGGTGGCGCCGGCTTCGGGTAGTCGGTCCTTCCAGCGCCGTATGTCCAGGTGACGCTCGTAGAACCGTCCGTCACATTCGAAGGCCCGCAGCCGTGTCATCCAGGTGTCGTGGTTCAACGAGGCGATGCTCAACCGGTGCACGAGGAAGCCACTCGCCACGCCGATCACCACCCAGGCCGTGGACAGGCCGAGGATCCAGACTCCGGCCGACGTAGACGCCGTCACAGCGCGCTCGCTGATCTGATCGGTACCACCCGGCCACGCCATTGGACCTCGCGGCGCACGACGGTGAACCACATCGATCTGAAGAAGACGGCCAGGAACACGACCAACCAAAGCGGGTACAGCAGGGCGGTGCCGGTCGAGAATCGCCCCGTTGCTCGGAACATGGAGCGCATCTGCACCACGAAGGCGACGTAGAGCGCAGCTACCAGCAAGCCGGACCGGGTGCCGGCAAGGACGTCAGCGGCCATGAGGATCGTGGTGCCCATCGCCGCCAACCAGGCGGCAGCCGCCAGTAGACGTACGAACCCTGTCGCCGAAGCTCCGCTGGCGAAGTTCTTGGTCCAGCCCTGCACCAGGGAAGCCGGGCCGTCGGGGTACATCCGGTAGCGGATGGCCCGACCCCCGGTGAACACCGAGACCGAGCGGTCGGCCCTCTGGTAGCGACGCGCCAGGGCCATATCCTCCACCACCTCGCTGCGCACAGCCAGGTGACCCCCTGTCAGGTCGTAGTCGGCACGGTCGGTCATGAGCACCGGTCCGAAGGCCCCGTGTGCGTCACCGCTCCGTCCGGCGCCGATGCCCATGAGCGAGACAACCCCGAATAGTGCCGAAGCGTGCTCGTACGGGTGCTCCACGTCGTGCCAAGGGTGCACGGACACAAGACCGCCCCGAGTCCCCAGTTCATCAGCGAGTGCTTCGAGACCCCCGGGTTCCACACGGACGTCGGCGTCGATGAAGCACAGGGTGTCCGACGCTGCTGCTCGTGCTCCGACGTGGCAGGCCCAGGTCTTTCCGACCCAGCCATCGGGTCGATCCGATGCGTCCAGAACGGTGACGAAGTCGTACCGGCCTGCAATGGAGACGGTGTCGTCGGTGGACTCGTCGTCGACGACGATCACCTCGGACCCGGCGGGTCGGGCTCTGGCCAGGTCGTCCAGCAGCAGGGGGAGGGAACGCGACTCGTTTCGTGCGGGTATCACTATCGACACGGAGGTGCCTGCGATGTCGGAGACGGGCTCCGGAGTTCTGGGCGACTTTCCGGTCAGGATTCTCGGGTGCCCGAACAGAGCCCAACCCAGGCCCCATCCGATCACTACCAGAAGCAGGTCGAGCATGTTTCCCCGATCAATCGCGGCATCCGGGTTGTTGTTCGGCGCCGTGGGCCGGATCGGATGCATCAGCGGGGGGGCGCATGCAAGTGACTCTAACGGAAGACCTTCGCGGCTCTAGTGCTCAAATGGCGATGGGCCGTGCCGATGGGGACTGATGCAGCAGCTGAGGCTGTTTCCCCGTGATTCCCGGTTGCCGGTCGTACTCGTAAAGGGTGCCGGTGAGGAATGGAGCGCTGTCAGGCGACGACTGCGCCGCAGCCAACTCGATGTCGAGGTCATGGACCGCAGAAGCCTGACGCCGTCCATGCCCTGGCCCGGCGCAGGGGACCGCAAGGTTGCCGCTGTCGTGGCGTTGATCGGCGACGGCAACCTGGGTCTGGCCGATCTCCTCGAGACAGTTGCCGTGGTCGGCGAGGTACCCGTGATCGTCATCGACTCCGGACGGGATTCGTCCACCCGTCGTGCGCTGGAGGCAGGTGCCGAAGAGGTGATCCGTCACAAGAACGCCTCGATAGAGGCGCTGCAGCATGCGGTGGTCTCCTCGGTGTATCGCCGTGGCGCGGAACCGGCGTCCCGGAGTGCAGCGGACCCCCTCACCGGGCTGGCAACCCGGTCGAGCCTGGAGACCGACCTCCCCACGCGCCTCGATGTGTCCGGTCCCTCGGGCGTGGCGGTGCTGTACTGCGACCTCGACTGCTTCAAGGCGATCAACGACGAACTTGGTCACGATGTCGGTGACGAGGTTCTGCGCGGTGTCGCCTCCCGGCTCCGCAGCGCGGTTCGGGCCACCGACTTGCTCGTCCGCCTGGGCGGGGATGAGTTCGTGGTCGTTCTGCGATCCCGACCTGAACGCATCGCTGATCTGTCGGAGCACGTGGCGGCACGGATCGTCCAGTCGTTCTCCCAGCCCTTCCGCGCCAGCGACGCCAATCTGCACGTGACCATGAGTGTGGGACTGGCCGTCCACCGTCCCGGCGAATCGGCGTCCGACCTGGTGAAACGCGCCGACTCCGCGTTGTACGTGGCCAAGCGGCGTGGCAAGTCGCGGGTGGCCCGCTACGACGAGAGCCTGGACAAGGCCGCGGCGTCGCGCCGGACATCGGTCGAGGTGCTGGCGGAGGGGGTTCGGCGCGACCTTCTCGATGCCGAGGTCTCACCGTTGGTCGACCCTGTGGGTGGGCGGATGGCAGCACACCTGTACCGGGCGAGTTGGGGCCGCACCGGATCGACTCTCGGCATCGATGTACCCGCCCGCCGTCCTGCGACGATCGCGGCCGAGGGATCCGTGTCGCCGACGTTGTTTCGATGGCTACTGGGCCATGTGGCCGAGGACAACGCCGCTCCGAGCCTGCCAGGTGCCACCGGGCGGCACTGGATCGAGATGCCGGCGGCGGTACTCCTGAGCGACCCCTGCCGTCTACTCGACGGGGCGGCCCGGCGGGGTGCCGATATCGCCAACCTGGTCGTCGTGGTCGACGAGAACGATCTCGTCGATGGTGTCGCGGTGAGGAACGCCCTCCTGGACATCGCCCGAGTGGGAGCCAGAGTGGCGGTTGGTGGGTTCGGGGCCCGCACCGGCTCACTCTCACTACTGGAGACACACAACTTCGAGGCGGTGTGGATCGACCGTCAGATCGTCGATGGCATCTCCTCGGACAACGTGCGCCGGGCAAAGATGGCGGGGATTGCGGGTGTGGCGGCTGTTCTCGGCCAGCAGGTGGTCATCGACCGGCCGGGCCGCGTCGACGACGAGAAGGCGGCGCTCGATCTGGCGGAGGCGCTCGTCATAGATGGCAAGATCGACCTGAGGTCGCGGCAATCCGCCGCCCGCCAGCCGTCGATGCCGAACACCTACCGCACGGTTGTCTGACGGGGCTCACCCGGCAGTAGCTTTGCTCCAGCCGAAAGAGGGGCGCAGATGCTGGAGTTCACCGCAGATCACGAGCTGTTCCGCGAAACTGTGCGGGACTTCGTCTTGAACGAGATCGATCCACATGCCGATGCATGGGAGGCAGACGGGGTCTTCCCCGGCCACGAGCTGTTCTCCAAGATGGGCAAGCTGGGACTGCTCGGGCTGACGTATGACACCGAGTGGGGCGGTGGGGGAGCCGACACCACCTACACGATGATCATGGGCGAGGAACTGGGCCGCTGCGGCTCGCTCGGGGTGGCGATGGCCATTTCGGTTCAGACCGACATGGCCACGCCGGCCCTACACCGGTTCGGCACCGACGAGCTCCGCGAGCAGTACCTGCGTCCTGCTCTGGCGGGGGACATGGTGGCTTCGATCGCCGTGTCGGAGCCCGACGCCGGCTCCGATGTCGCCGGCGTGCGAACCCGGGCGGTGCGTGACGGCGACGAGTGGGTGATCAACGGCACCAAGATGTGGATCACAAACGGGACTCAGGCCGATTGGCTCTGCCTGCTGGCACGTACCTCGGATGAGGGCGGTTACCAGGGGATGTCCCAGATCATCGTTCCCACCACTGCCCCCGGGTTCTCGGTCAGTCGACGCCTCGACAAGCTGGGGATGCGCGGATCGGACACGGCCGAGTTGTCCTTCGACGACTGCCGAGTGCCGGTGTCGAACACCATCGGGGAGGTCGGCAGGGGATTCCAGCAACAGATGAACCAGTTCCAGGACGAGCGCATGATCGCCGCCTACCAGATGGTGGGTGCCACGGAGCTCGCGCTCGAGCGTACGGTCACCTACCTGAAGCAGCGCGAGGCTTTCGGCGCTCCGCTGTTGGCCAACCAGTACCTGCAGTATGAGCTGGCCGAAGTGGCCGCGGAGCTGGACCTCAACCGCCACCACAACTGGGTGACGGTGGCCAAGGCCAACCGCGGTGAGGACTTCACCCGTGAGGCCACGGTCGCCAAGCTGTGTGCTGCTCGCCTCGGACGCAAGATGGCCGACCTCGCCGTTCAGTACCACGGCGGGATGGGATACGTTGAGGAGCTGTGGCCGGCCCGCTTCTTCCGGGACGCCAGGCTCTGGTCCATTGGTGGAGGAGCGGACGAGGTGATGCTGCGAACGCTCGCCCGCATGAACGGCATCGTCGGTGACTGAGGACTCCGACACACCGTCTGGCGACAGTCCGTCCGGTGACAGCCCGGCCGCCACCGACACCTCCGGGCCCGACGACGCCACAGGGCAGCCTTCCCATGGCCGCGCGACTGCCGGAGCGACGATGGTCACCGTCGGTGCGCTGGGCATCGTGTTCGGCGACATCGGCACCAGCCCGCTGTACGCGTTCCGCGAGACGTTCGAGGGTCATGACATCGCGGTGACCGACGCCAACGTCATCGGCGCGTGTTCGTTGATCCTGTGGTCCCTGATCCTCGTGGTGTCCATCAAGTACGTGATCTTCATCCTGCGGGCGGACAACAGGGGCGAGGGCGGGATCCTGGCTCTGACCGAACTCGTGGTTGGTACGGGGAAGGCAACGGGACGTCGCTGGGCACTGTTGATGTTCGGGCTCTTCGGAATGGCGTTGCTCTACGGCGACGGTGTCATTACCCCCGCCATCTCGGTGTTGTCCGCGGTGGAGGGACTGAAGGTGACCGCACCGGCTCTCAGCGACTGGGTGGTCCCCCTGGCCATCGGGATCCTGATCGGCCTGTTCGCCGTCCAACGCCGGGGTACCGGGGTGGTCGGGGCCATGTTCGGTCCCGTCATGTTGGTGTGGTTCTCGACCCTCGCGATCCTGGGGGTGATGCGGATCTCGGGTGAGCTCGGGGTGCTCGCCGCTCTCAATCCCGTGCATGCCTTGCAGTACCTCTTGGACAACGGATTCGCCGGGTTCCTCTCACTGGGCTCCGTATTCCTGGTCGTCACGGGGGGCGAGGCTCTCTACGCGGATCTCGGTCACTTCGGCCGCATGCCGATCCGACGTGGGTGGTTCCTCGTGGCGTTCCCCGGGCTCGTCCTCAACTACTTCGGCCAGGGCGCCCTGTTGATGCAGGAGCCCGAGGCCATCGAGAACCCTCTGTTCAACATGGGGCCGGAGTGGATTCGCTGGCCGCTGGTCATACTTGCGACCCTCGCAACCGTCATTGCCTCGCAGGCGTTGATCTCCGGTGCGTTCTCGTTGACCGTGCAGGCCATGCACCTCGATTACCTGCCCCGACTCACGGTCAGGCACACCTCGGAATCGCAGTCGGGTCAGGTGTACCTGCCGACGGTGAACTGGCTGCTCGCCGCAGGATGCATATCGCTCGTGGTGGCCTTCGGTAGCTCCACGGCCTTGGCGGCGGCCTACGGAATTGCGGTCACCGCGACGATGGGCGTCACGACGCTCCTGTTCTTCAGACTCCTGAGGACCCGGTGGGGTTGGAGCCTTGCCGCGCTCGCTGGCCCTGTGCATCCCCTTCGCGGTGCTCGACCTGGCGTTCTTCGGAGCCAACGTCTTCAAGATCCCTGCGGGCGGCTGGTTCCCGCTCGCTGTCGCGGGGGTGATCATGATCATGATGACCACCTGGCGCACGGGTCGCGGCGCAGTGTCGGAGCTCCTGGATTCCGAGCTGCGACCAATCGACGAATTCCTGGCCGACCTGCCCGACGACGTGGTGCGGGTCCCCGGGGTGGCCGTGTTCCTCTATGGCCGACCGGGCCTGGCGCCCCCGGCGCTGCGGACCAATACCAAACACAACCACGCCGTACACAAGACGGTGCTCCTGGTGTCGGTCCAGGTCGATGCCGATGCATATGTCACCGGCCCCCACCGCACCGTGGAGTCGCTTGGCGACGGCTTCTTCCAGGTGATCCTGCGCCACGGTTACATGGAGAAGGCCACCGTTCCCGCCGAACTGGATGGCCTCGACATAGGGACGCGCCGCCTCGACTCATCGGAAGTGACGTTCTTCCTGGGACGCGAGACGGTCATCCCGACTCCGAGCAAGACCATGGCGCCGTGGCGCGAGCGGTTGTTCGCCTTGGAGCTCCGTTCGGCAGCCTCCGCCTCACGGTTCTTCGAGTTGCCGTCCTCGCAGGTGGTCGAGGTGGGTTCACAGGTGGAGATCTGACCGAAGGTCGCCGATCGAGCAGCTGGTAGGGTTCGGCACGACCACGGGGAGCTCGGAGCACCGGGCTGAGAGGGCGGCTCGCGCCGCCGACCCGCAGACCTGATCTGGGTAATGCCAGCGGAGGGAGCGCGTTATGGCCACGACGGTGGTGTTCGGCGGAGGGCCCACCTCGACAGTTGCGGTCGATCGCGCCCTGGAGGGGACAGGCATCGACGTGGTCATCGCCGCCGACTCGGGGTTGGTCGCGTGCACCGCGGCAGGGCTTGACGCGGATGTCGTCATCGGCGACATGGACTCGGTGCCACCGGAGCTGTTGGAGCAGGCAGCATCACGTGGGGCACGGGTCGAGATCCGTCCAGCGGACAAGGATGCCACCGATCTCGAGTTGGCTCTCGATCTCGCACTGGAGCTGAGCAAGGCGCGCTCCGGGCGGACGTCGGAACCCGCCGGCTCCGAACGCCTCCTGGCCATCGGAAGCGACGGTGGTCGTCTCGACCACCTCGTGGCCGGGATGGCGCTGCTCGGGTCCGCTCGGTACGCGGCCATGGAGATTGAGGGCTGGCTGGGTTTCACACGGGTGATCCCCGTGCGCGGTCGGAGGCGAATCAGCGCTGAGGTCGGCTCCACGGTGAGTCTGCTGGCGCTGCACGGACGCTGCGACCGGCGTCACGACCAACGGGCTGCGGTGGCCGCTGGAACGTGGCGAGCTGGCTGCCGGGACGTCCCTGGGTGTCTCGAATCGCTTCCTGCTCGGCGAGATCGACGTCGACGTCGACGGCCCGAACCCGGTGACCGTCGTCATCCCCGATCCGGGACCGACGACAACCAAGGAGCAGAAATGAAGTCGAATTCGTGCCCGCGACGCACCGGCATCGCCTCGACGTTGTTGGCGTGTGCGCTCCTCGGCGCGTGTGGCGATGACGGAGCGGCGACGGACGCAGATGATCGCGATGCAGACCCACCCACGGTCCGGGTGCTCACCTATGACGCCTTCGCACTCTCCGAGGATGCAGCGGCGGCATTCGAGGAGGCCACCGGAGCCACCATCGAGATCATCGCTGCCGGCGACGGTGCGGCGATGTTGGCCGGAGCGCTGCTCACCGCAGGGTCGCCGGAGGCCGATGTCATCTTCGGAATCGACAACACGACAGCCGCCGAGGTGGCGTCTGCGCCACTGTTGGTCGACTACACGCCGGCTGCTGCCTCGGATCTACCGGCGGAACTGGCCGCACCCTCTGAGGTCGCAGGTCAGCTGACCCCGATCGATACGTCCGAGGTGTGCATCAACGTCGACGAGTCGTGGTTCGCCGACAAGGGACTTGTTCCCCCGTCAGGATTCGACGATCTGACCGATCCGGCCTACCGCGGTCTTCTCTCGGTGCAGAGCCCGGTGAACTCGACCCCCGGGCTGGCATTCTTGATGGGAACGATCGACACATACGGAGATGACGGATTCGAGACGTACTGGGGAGCCCTCGCAGACAACGACGTGCGGGTGGCGCCGAGCTGGGACGACGCCTACTACAACGACTACACCGTCAGCGGTGGGGACCGGCCCCTGGTGGTGTCCTATGCCAGCAGTCCGCCCGCCGAGGTCGTGTTCTCCGAGGGTGCCCGCAACGAGCCTGTGTCGTCGGTCCTCGAAGCCACGTGCGTGACCCAGGTGGAGTACGCCGGCGTCCTGGAGGGCGCCGAGCACCCGGAACTGGCCGAGCAGTTGGTGGCCTTCATGCTGACCGACGACTGGCAGTCGGAGCTGGCGCTGTCGAACTTCGTGTACCCGGTGACCGATGTGGAACTACCTCCGGAGTTCCAGCAGTGGGCGCCGCGCCCGGAGAACGCGATCAAGGTGGATGCCGAGATGGTCGGAGAGTCTCGCGACGAGTGGATCGAGCAGTGGCGCAGCGTGATGGAGTGAGCCCCGCTGTCGGAGGCCGTCGATGGGGTGCGGTCGCGGTGGCCGTGGTCCTGGCAGCGGTGGTCCTGCCTCTGGCCGCAGTGCTGTGGCGCTCGGTGTGGATCGACGACCAACTGAGTGCCGAGGCCCTGGCTCGAATTCTCGGCTCGTCGCGAACCTGGAGGGTTCTGGCGCTCACCGTCGGCCAGGCGATGGTCAGTGCAGCGCTGGCCGTTGTGGTCGGTGTGCCGGTGGCGTGGGTGCTGGCCCGACGCCGGTTCGTCGGACGGGGAGCTGGTCCGCTCGTTGGCCATGGTCCCGTTCGTGCTCCCCTCGGTGGTGATCGGTGCGGCATTCGCGTCCCTGTTGGGCCCGAGGGGCGTGGTGGATCTACGTGGCACGTGGTGGGCCGTCTTCGCCGCCCACGTGTGTTTCAACCTGGCGGTCGTGGTGCGGGTGGTTGGTGCGGCAGTCGGCTCGATGGATCCCCACCTCGAATCGGCTGCCCGGCTGGCAGGGGCGTCGGCGGTCGCCACGTTCCGGCGCGTGACGCTGCCATCGGTGGCGCCGGCCGTGTGGTCCGCAGGGGTGATCGTGTTCCTGTTCTGTCTCACGAGTTTCGGGGTGATCGTGGTGCTCGGCGGTGGCGCCGTCACCACAATCGAGGTGGAGCTGTGGATACGGGCAACGAGGCAGTTCGACCTCCCGGGAGCAGCGGTGCTGGCCGGGCTGCAGGCGCTGACCGTTGTGATGGTGCTGCTCGTTGCAGGTCCGGCATCCAGCCGATACAGGGGCCGCTCGGGTGGGAGCGCACGGCGCCGCCGCTGTAGCCGCGCATCTGAGAGGGCAGTTGTGGTTGCCGCGGTCGCCGCGGTAGCGCTGTTCTCCCTGGCGCCCCTTGCGGCGCTGGTGGTGGAGTCGTTGCGGGTCGGCGACGGCTACGGCCTGGCTCACTGGCGATCGCTCGGCTCGGCGACGGCGGGCACGGGGCTGGCGGTCGACCCCCTGGATTCGGTGGTGGCGTCGCTTCGAGCCGCGGTGCCGGCGGCACTGATCGCGATCCTGCTGGGTGTTCCGGCAGCGGCAGCCGTGGCCCGCCGTCCCAGGGGAGCGGCCGCCCGTGTCCTGCTGTTACCGCTGGCGATCTCGGCGACGACGGTTGGTCTGGGACTGTTGCTGGTCGCCGGCCGTCCACCGCTGGATCTTCGTTCCTCCCCGTGGCTGGTCGTGTTCGCCCAGACTCTGGTGGCGCTTCCATTGGTGGTCCGCGGTGTTGCCCCTGCATTCGGGCGGCTTCCCACCTCGGTGCTGGAATCGGCGCGGCTGGCAGGGGCAGGGCCGCGGAGGATGTGGTGGCGCATAGAGCTGCCCATGGTGCGCCCGGCCATTGCCGCGGCCGGCGGTCTTGCTCTCATCGCCGCGCTGGGGGAGTTCGGGGCCACTGTCTTCGTGGCTCGTAGATCCGCCCCCACCCTTCCCGTGGCCATCGAACGCCTCTTGTCCCGCCCGGGTCAGGCGGGTGTGGGGCAGGCCATGGCCCTCGCCTGTCTACTGGCCACCGTGTGTGCGGTTCTGTTGTGGTTGGTCGACCGGCGGGCCGGCGGCGAGGGTGCTGCTCTGTAGACCGCCAGGGAACACGCCCGGGGAATGCGAAGAGTGTTCTCAGGGTCCCGTTGCCGCTGTGATGGGTGGTTTCTGGGATTCTCTCGATACCATGGCCCACTGCGGGATCGGGACCCCGGGTGGGATTCTCGAGCGACGACGTCGGCCGCTCTGTGCAAGGGGAAGCGGGTTTGAGGATTCGAGTCTGGGCAACGGTATTGGCCGTTTCTCTGGTGTGCACAGTGGCCGTTGCGCCCCCGATCGGGGCGCAGGACGGCGTCGTCGCGCCCGACGGCTCGACCACTTCGACCACTCAGCCCGGCGGCGGAACCTCGGTTCCGACAACCACACCGACCAGCGCACCACCCAGCACCGCGCCCACGACCACGATCCCCGGAGCGCCGACGACGATCCCGCAGGCTCCGATCTCGCCGGTGACGATCCCGCCCGAGTTGGCCGGCGACCCCCGAGCTCCGATCCTGTTCGACCCGTCGCCGGGCGACGGCGGTGACGCTCCCCGTTCTCCAGCGCGTGTTCGACCCGGGTAGCAACCAGGTTCTCGAGGGCAAGGTGCGCGAGCTCCAGGGCGAGCTCCTCTCCAAGCAACGTCTCCTGGGCGAGATGCAGGTGCAACTCCTGGAACTGCAGGTTCGGGTGGAGTTGCTGACCGACGCGTTGGGAACCCTGGAATCGGAGTCCCAGGCCAACATCGTCGCCGCGGCCGCTGCGGAGCGAGCGCTCAGGGACCACACCGTGAACGCGTTCATGAACGGTTCCTCCGACGACCGACTCGCCATGGCACACGCAGGCGATCCAGTGCAGCTCGGCGTGGCACGCCAGCTTCTGGGAAGCGTGGTCGACTCAGACGAGGACCTCGTGGCCGAGCACGAGAAGGCCCAGGCCCGGCTGGACCGTCGCCAGCAGAAGCTCCTGTTCGACCTGACGGAGGCCCAGACCTCCTACGCTGACCTAAACGCTTTGTTTGCCTCCACATTGCAGGACACGCTGTCCCAGGGTCTCGCTCTCAGGGCGTACGAACAGGGCGCACAGATCTACATCAAGGGCTTTGTGTTTCCCGTGCAGGGCGAGGTCGAGTTCATCGACTCCTGGGGCTATCCCCGTATGACCGGCACATCGTCGGCGCACTGGCACCAGGGCACCGACATATTCGCCCCCATGGGCACCCCGCTGGTGGCCACGGAGAGCGGCACCATCTCCAAGGTCGGCAGCGGCGGGTCTCGGTGGACAACGACTCTGGCTGCGGGGTGACTCCGGCACCGACTACTACTACGCCCACCTCATCGGCTTCGCGGACGGCATGGCCGAGGGAGTTCGGGTCAACGCAGGTGACGTCGTCGGATATGTGGGCGACACCGGCAACGCCAAGGGCACGCCTCCCCACCTCCATTTCCAGGTGCACCCCAACGGTGAGGACAACGATCCCGTCAACCCCTATCCACTGTTGAAGGCCACCTACGGCACCCGGCCGATGGTGCAGATCGTGCAGGCGCCGCCAGCTGTTCCTGCTCCGATCGATCCAACCACGGGCCTTCCCGCGGTTGTCCCCGCCGCGGGGTCGGGGGGCTAGGAACGCCCCCGGGCCATGGTCCGCTGACGTGTCGGCAACCAGGTCCTCGCCCACGGACGAGAATGGCTCTGTGGATACCACCGCATCGTTGAGCACCGCAGCGGAACCCGAGGCTCTCTTCAGAGAGGTCGAATCGCTTCTCAACTACGCCGACTGGCTGGAGATCGTGAGCAGGGTCGAAAGGGCTGATGCTGTTGCGGGCGATCCCGGACCGGCCTGGCTCGTGGACCTGAGAGGTCAGTTGGGTCCGCTGAGGCGCTCGAAACGACTTCGAATGGTTCGTTCGGTGCACACGCCGCACCGACGGGTGGAGTTCAGCCGCGCGGAGGTCGACGGTCGTGCCCACAGCCCGTGGACGCTGACCGCCGAGGTGGTGCCCGAATCGGCGGGGAGCCGGCTCGACATGTCGTTGCACTACGGAGGTGGGCTGTGGGTCCCACTTCTGGATCGGATCCTGCGCGACGAGATCGAGCGATCCAAGCCCCGGTTGGCGAATCGGCTCGGTTCGGGCGGCTGACAGCGGATCGTCTCAGCTGCGGTGCGCGTTCCAGCGGGTGCCGCGGTCGGTCTGATGCCGACGCAACACCACCGATACGCCGAAACACTCCGAGAGCATCTCGGCCGTCAGTACGTCCTCTATCGGGCCACTTGTCATCACCTCACCGCTGCGCAGGGCCAGGAGGTGGGTGAAAGCGGGTGGGATCTCCTCGACGTGGTGGGTGACGAGGACCATGGGCGCCGAGGAGTCGTCGGCCGCGAGGACATCGAGTCGGTCGACTAGTTCTTCGCGCCCGCCCAGGTCGAGCCCCGCATTGGGTTCATCGAGTACCACCAACCCGGGATGGGCCATGAGTGCGCGGGCCAGCAGTACTCGCTGGCGCTCGCCGGAGGACAGGCGGCCGAACTCCCGATCCGACAAATCCCCGACGCCCTGTTCGGCCAACAGGTGTCGTGCCCTCTCGTGGTCGGTTGCCGTGTAGGTGTGCCACCACGGCTCCAGTGCACCGTGGAGGGCGCACACCACGACCTCGGCTGCTGTGAGTCGGGCGCGGACCATGTCGGTCATGGCCGCACTGACCAGCGCGACCCGCTCCCGAAGAGCCCGTACGTCGGTGTGCCCCAGCTGCTCCCCCAGAACGCTGACCGTGCCCGAGGAGGGGTGCTCCCACAGCGTGGCGATCCGGGCGAGGGTCGTCTTTCCGCAGCCGTTTCGGCCGAGCACGATCCAGGACTCACCCGCTTCGACCGTCCAGTCGATGTCACTGAGGATCGCCCGTCCTTCTCGTCGGTAGCCGACATCCCGTAGCTCGAGCGAAGGCACCTCAGCTCCCGGGGGTCGGATGGTTGGCTGGCCCCGGGTCATCCTGCCCGAGGTGTTGCTCCCAGGTTGCGAACATCTCGGCATAGCGCCCTCCGAGAGCGATCAGCTCGTCGTGGGTGCCGAGCTCCACCACCGTTGCACCCACCGGCTCTGCGTCCATGTCCGGCTCGTCACCGGCAGCAGCCGCGGCCGACGGTCCCCGCGGTCGGTCGACAACGGCGATGCGGTCGGCGCGGCGAGCAGTGGCCAGGCGGTGGGCGATCACGACGGCTGTTCGACCCTCGAGCAACAGGTCGAGAGCCGCCTCGACCTTCGCCTCGGCTGCGGGGTCGATGTTGGATGTCGCCTCGTCGAGAATGAGGACCCTCGGTCGGGCCAGGAACGCGCGGGTCAGGCTCAACAGCTGGCGTTCACCGGCGGAGAGCGACACTCCTCGTTCGTGTACCGGTGTGTCGAGGCCACTCGGACATGCGACTGATCAGATCCCCGATCCCGACGGCGTCGCACGCCTCGGTGAGCTCCGTGTCGGTGGCGTCGGGGCGGGCGAACACCAGGTTGTCTCGAACCGTGCCGTGGAAGAGGAAAGGCTCCTGGGGAACCACGCCGAGCTGGCGCCGCAGCGATTCGAGCGTGACGGTACGAAGGTCGGTGCCATCGATGCACACGCTGCCGCCCACGGGGTCGTAGAACCGGGCCACGAGCTTGGCCACCGTGGACTTCCCCGCTCCCGTGGGGCCCACCACGACGAGGGTCTCACCCGCCGAGACTGTGAGATCCAGGCCGGCGAGTACGGCAGGAGCTTCGTCGCCGACCCCGTAGTCGAAGTCCACGTCCCTCAGCTCGATCCGACCTTCGATCGGGGGGAGCGCGACCGCGTCGGGTGCCTCGATGACGGTCGGCTGCGTGGCCAGTAGATCGGCGAGCTTCGTCACCGAGGACTGTCCCTGCTGGTAGGTCGTGTACAGCTGCACCAGCTGTTGGACGGGAGCGAAGAGCAGGTTCAGGTACAACAGGAAGGCGAAGAGCACGCCGAGGGTCATCTGGCCGTCCCGCACGAGCATCCCGCCGACCCCCAGCACCACGACCTGGCCCAGTACCCCCAGGCTGTCGGCGACCGAGCCGAACATCGAGCCGAGGCGGGCGGTCACCAGATTGGCTCGCCGGTAGTCGTCGACGAGACCCTTGTGGGTGGCGATGTTGTGCTCCGCCCGGTCGTGAGCAGTGACTGTGCGTATCCCCGAGAGCGTCTCGGTGAGGTCTCCGAGAACCTCGGAGATCCGATCGCGCACGTCGTCGTAGGCCCTCGTGGACACCTTCCGGTAGCGGATCGTCGCCACCACCAGGACCGGTACGAGGACGCCGAAGATGATCGCGGCCAGGCGGATGTCGGTGACAGCCATGATGATGGCGATGGCCACCACCGTCAGTCCCTGCACCGCCATCTGCACCAGACCCTCCTGGAACAAGGCGGTGAGGTTCTCGACATCGGACGTCATGCGGGTCAGGATCACCCCTGCCTTTTCCGCGCTCGTAGTAGCTGAGCGACAGGCGCTGCAGGTGCGTGAACACGCGGAGCCGGAGGCGCTCCATGAGGGTCTCGCCAAGCTTGGCGGTCCACGATCCCCGGGCCCAGCCCAGCAGTGCGTTGGCCACGATGATGCAGCCATAGACGACTCCCACCCAGGCCAGCACCTCGAAGTTGCCCGGAGTGATACCCCGGTCGACTCCGACCTTCACCAGCATCGGCCCGGCGAGCAGGGTGACGGTCTCGACGGCCACGAGAGCCAGGGCCACCAACAGAGGGCCACGGCTGGGCAGGAGGAAGTTGCGCAGGGTCAGGCGCGGTTGTTCGACCTCGGTGTGCTCGAACGCGGGTGGGTCGACCTCGTGGTCGGGCTCGCGCGACAGGATGCGTTCGGCCCTCTCCGCCAGCTCGGGCGGGATCCCGGCGAACGGCGTCGTGGCGGTGGGGCCGCCCAGAGGAGAACCCGGTGGGGGACCCATACTCATGGCGCGTCCGCCTCTTTCGCCCCGTCCTCGGCCTGTGCGAGGAGCGCGGCATAGGCGGGAACAGTTGCCAGCAGCTCCGCGTGGGTCCCCTGGGCAGCCACCCTTCCCTGATCCAGGAACACCACACGGTCGGCCAACGTGATCGTGGACAGACGGTGGGCGATCATGATCGTCGTCCGCCCTGAGCGACGCTCCGACAACGCGGTGTGGATCCGTGCCTCCACCTCCACGTCGATGGCGCTGGTCGCGTCGTCCAGCACCAGAACCGCAGGGTCGACCAGAAGGGCGCGGCCCAGGGCGATCCGCTGACGCTGGCCGCCGGAGAGCGTGTAGCCGCGTTCGCCGACCACTGCTTCGTAGCCGTCGTCGAGTGCCTCTATGAATCCGTGGGCATCGACAGTTTCGGCCGCAGTGCGGATCTCGGAGCGCTCGACATCCGGATTGCCGAACGAGAGGTTCTTGCTGACAGGCACGGAGAACAGGAACGGTTCATCCGGTGCCACCACGACCGCACGTCGGAGCTGAGCCAGGCGGAGGTGCCTCTCGTCCATCCCGTCGAGGAGTACCGAGCCCCGCCGGGGGTCGTAGAAGCGTGCCAGCAATCGGGCGATGGTGGACTTCCCGCTGCCGGTCCCACCGACGAGGGCCACGGATTCGCCGGCCTCTATGCGGAGGTCGATCCCCTTGAGCACGTCGGGTCCGCTTCCGTAGCCGAACCAGACGTCGCGCAACTCGACGCCGCCCAGCGGGTCCGGGAGGTCCAGTGGGTCGTCGGGATCGGTGATCTCGGGCGTTTCGTCGAGTACCTCGTAGATCCGCTCGGCCGAAGCCCGCGCTCGCTGGCCCAGGATCAGGAAGAACCCGAGGAAACGAAACGGAACCTGCAGCATGACTATGTAGGCGTTGAACTGGATGATGGCGCCGATCTCAAGGCGACCCTCGATCACCAACCACCCGCCGTACACGAGTACGGCCAGTGCTCCGAAGCGGGGCAGGTTCTCCAACAGGGGCGAGAGCCGCGCCCGCACGAGTCCCTGCTGGACGTTCGCCCACCGAAGGCGACGGGCGGCCTCGGCCATCTCGTCGACACGAGCTTGCTCGGCGGCGAAGGACTGGACCACACGTACGCCGGCGGTCGACTCCTCTGTCACCGTGGCCACCTCGGCCTGGCGACCCTGGATGATCCAGCTGAGGGGGAACAGCTTGTTCCGCATCAGTAGACCGACGAAGTAGACGAACGGCAGTGGCAGCACCGCCAGCAGGGTGAGTGCCACGTTGATGCGCAACATGACCACCAGAGCCACGGCGAAGCTGAGAATGGCGGTGGCGATCAGCGGCGCCACGGCGAAGAACAACTGGACCGCCCGCACATCTGACTGCGCCCGGCTGATGAGTTGTCCAGTCTGCATCCGGTCGAAGAATGCGTGACTCAGGCGGGTGTAGTGGCGGTACATCGTGATGCGCAGGTCGGCCTCGATGCTGTACGCCATCCGATAGAGCCCATACCGGTACACGGCCATCAGAGCGCCACGCACGAACGCGACAACCACCAGTGCGACCAGGAACGGTTCCAGCGGAGAATCATCGGTGGCGATGGCATCGTCGATGGTGCGCCCCACGATGGCGGGTACCGCCACCTGGAGCCCGAGGGCCAGGACGGCGATCAGGAAGGACCCCGCCACCAATGGCCGATGAGGCCGTAGAACGGGCCACATGCGGCGTATCCAGCCGAGCTGGAGTCGCGTGCGATCCGCCAGGTGCCGGGTCCGGCGAGGGTCCGGTGGAGCCACCGGCAAGACCGCTCATGTGCTGCGCGTCACGCCGAGGGATTCACGTCGTAGGGCCGCCCGGGCGCCCGAACTTCTCCGTGAGGTAGGACTCCATGGCGGCGTTGAGGCTCTCCAGGCCCCGCAGCGCTCCTTCGGCCTCGTCCTCGGGTAGCCGGTCGAGTAGCCGACCGAGACGTTCGGCCACCACGCGGTCGCCCTCGATGACCTGCTCGCGACCTGCGTCGGTGAGGGACAACACCACTCGACGACGGTCGCAGGGGTCCTCGCCCCGGGCCACGAGTCCCCGGCTGCACAATCCGTCGACCACCGACGTGACCGTCGAAGGAACCACGTCCAACAACGTGGCGACATGGGAGGCGGGGCGTTCCCCTGCGTCGAGGAACACCAGCACGCGGTACTGGGCGAGGGTGAGGTTGGCCTCGGCCAGGGCCGCGCCGCTGACGCGCGCCAGTCGAGCAGCGGCACGAACGGCATCTGCGCGTCTCCCTCTCGGTGATGCCTTCTCCTTCATGACGCGCAGCGTACCGGATGTTTCGACTATCGAAGCATCTGCTGGTGGGTCCCCGTTCGTTCCGATATCGCCGCCCGACGTCCGACCATCATCGGTGTAGTCAGTACTGTTGGGAAGTGTCCGTAATTCGATTGTCATCGTTGCGGTTGCGTCCCGACCGGGGCCCGGCCGCAGGGGCGCCCATCACATGAAGCCTGCGTGAGCACCGCCGCCGGGCTTCTCGCCGCACTCCTGTTGGTACTGGCCAACGCCTTCTTCGTCGCGGCCGAGTTCGCGCTGGTCGCCGTGGACCGAACCCGGCTCCAGCTGAAGGCTGACGAGGGTTCGCGTGCCGCCCGCACTGCCCTGGGTCTCCTGAGCCGGCTCTCGTTCAATCTCTCGGGGGCCCAGTTGGGAATCACCATCACCAGTCTGGCCCTCGGTCTGCTCGCCGAACCGGTTGTGGGCCAGCTGCTCGAGCCGCTGGTGGCCGGAGTGGTGGGGGAGGCCAGCGCGCTGGCGGTGTCGGTGGTGCTCGCGCTCGCGCTTACAACGGTCGTGCAGATGGTCGTGGGCGAATTGGTCCCGAAGTCGGTTGCGGTCTCTCGGCCGCTGACCACGACCCTCCAGCTGGCGGGAGCGTTCAGGGGCTACGTGGCGGTGTTCAGGCCGGTGATCGCGGTCTGTAACACATCTGCAAACGGACTCCTTCGCCTAGTTGGTGTGGAACCCACCGAGGAGCTCTCACACGTGCAGAGTCGTGAGGAGCTGCGCCGGCTGGTCCGCACGAGTCGCGAGGGTGGCACCATCGTCTCGCAGACCGCGGAGCTTCTCGATCGGTCCTTCCGGTTCGGGAACAAGACCGCTGCCGACGCGCTCACGCCGCGTGTCGAGGTGCAGGCGCTGCCCCTCGACTCCGACGTTGGTGATCTGCTGGACCTGTCGGCGAGCACTGGACTGTCGCGCTTCCCGGTGCACGGCGGGGACCTCGACGACCTGCTGGGTGTCGTCCATGTGAAGGACGTACTCGGGCTCCCTCGCGAGCAACGTCGCACGGCGCCGCTGGAGGTTCTCGTCCATCCGGTTGCCATGGTCCCGGAGACCAAGCCCCTGGACGAGCTCCTGGAGGAGCTCCAGGACGCAGCAGCCCATCTGGCGGTGGTGCTCGACGAGTACGGCGGCACAGCAGGCATCATCACCGTCGAGGATCTGGTCGAGGAGATTGTCGGAGACATCGACGACGAACACGACCCGGGCGATTCCATTCCCCCGGCCCAGGCGAGGCGCGGCGCCCACCTGCTCTCTGGTCGAATGCATCTCGACGAGGTCTTCGACGCCTGCGACTTCGAGTTGCCGCCCGGGGACTACGAGACGCTTGCCGGATTCGTGCTCGACCAACTCGGGCGAATCCCCGATCTCGGAGACGGATTCGAGTACGAGGGGTGGCAGATCAACGTGGCCGAGATGGACGGTCACCGGGTGGCCACCCTCCGCATCGTGCCGCCTCCGCCAAGACCGCTGCCCGACGAGGCGGAGCCGCAGTGAATACCTGGACCTCCTTGTTCGTAGCGGTGCTTCTCGTGGCAGCCAATGGGTTCTTCGTGGCAGTGGAGTTCTCGCTGCTGGCCGCGCGTCGCGGTCGGATCGAGGAGTGGGTGGAGGAGGGTCGCTCGGGCGCTTCGTCGGCGCTCGCCGGCATGAGATCGCTGAACGTCCAGTTGGCGGCGTGTCAGCTGGGGATAACGGTCATGTCCCTGATGTTGGGCTGGTTGATCGAACCCGTGGTGGGCGGAGCGCTCGAGAACCTGTTGGGGAAGACGGCCCTCCCACACGGGTTGTCCACGTTCATCGGCGTGGCGGTGGCTCTGACGTTGGTGTCGTTCGTCCACATGGTCGCCGGCGAGATGGTGCCCAAGTCCATCGCCCTCGCCGCGCCCGAACGAACCCTGGCCATGCTGGCACCTCTGCATGGTGCCCTGACGGCTGTTGTCCGACCCCTGATAACGGGTCTCAATGCGCTGGGCATCTGGGGCACACGCCTGCTGCGCGTCGAGCCCGCCGATGAACTCGGCCAGGCCCATACTCCCGAGGAGCTCGGTGCCATGCTCCGAGCCTCGGCCGCGGGTGGGGAGTTGGATGCGGGGGATTACGGGCTGCTCTCGGGCGCGCTCGGCTTTCTGCGCGTGCACGTGAGCGAGGTCATGTCGCCCAGGGGAGAGCTGGTCACGGTGCCGATCACGGCCACGCTCGCGGAGGCCGAACGGCTGGTGCACGAGTCGGGCCACTCGCGGGTGTTGGTAACCGACGGCGAGCGGGTAGCCGGCTTTCTCCATGCGAAAGACCTCCTGGAGGTATCCGATCGGCTGCCGACGGACCGGCTGCCCGACAACCTGGTCCGAGACGGGTTGTGGGTGGCGCCATCGGAGACCTCGTCGGAGGTCCTGTTGCGCATGCGTGGGTATCGCCGTCATGTGGCAGTGGTTTCCGAGAACGGGGAGAACGGCCCACCCCTCGGGTTGGTGACCATGGAGGACCTGTTGGAGGCCATTGTCGGTGACATCCGCGACGAGTCTGATCGCCCTGGATCCGGTGACGAACAGCCGGGTACCGGAGGCGCTGAGCGGTGACGGCGACCGACTCGGATGCCTTGCGGGAGTTCGGCGAAGTGGTGACGTCCGCGGTGCGGCACGCGGCTTCCGCGACCGCGGGCTGCGCACCGGAGGATGTGGACCTGAGCGAGGTGCGCCGGCTTTCGGGTGGGGCATCGCGGCATACCTGGCTGGTCGATGCCCGGCCGGGTGGCTGCATGATCGTCCAGCGGGAGCGATCCGGTTCGGTCGGCGCCAACCTGCCCATGCATGCCCAGGCGGACCTGCTGCGCTCGGCGCTCGAGCTCGGAGTACCCGTCCCGCGCGTGCAGGGAGCGGGCACGGACGGAGATTCGGGCTTCGTGGTGCTCGAGTTCCTCGAGGGCGAGTCGGTTCCCCGCCGGATCCTCCGCGAGCCGGCACTGGCGAAGATCCGCGGGAGCCTCGGCTATCGGGCAGGCGAGATACTGGCCGCCGTTCACCGCATAGAACCGGAGAACCATCCGGCACTGGCGGAGGTCGATCCACTTCGTCAGATGAGGGCGCTGCTGGACATGCTCGGGGAACCGCACCCCGCCTTCGAGTTGGGACTGGAGTGGTTGGCGGAACACGAGCCGCCTGACCGAGACCCGGTTGTGGTTCACGGGGACTTCCGCCTCGGCAACCTGCTCGTGGCCGATACAGGGGTCACGGCGGTCCTCGACTGGGAACTGGCACATCTCGGATCTCCCCTGGAGGATCTCGGCTGGTTCTGTGGTCGGGCGTGGCGATTCGGATCTCCGCTTCGTGCCGGAGGTGTAGGGGCCATCGAAGAACTCCTAGATGGATACGTGGCGGGCGGTGGAGCAAGGCCCGACGATTCCGAGCTGACCTGGTGGGAGGCCTACGGAACGTTGCGTTGGGGTCTCATCTGTGTGCTGCAGGCCTCGGTGCACCTCGAGGGGCATCATCGCTCGGTCGAACTGGCAGCCATCGGCAGGCGAGCAGCGGAGTGCGAGGAGGATCTGTTGGAATTGGTTGTGGGCCCCAGCGACTATGAGCCGCCCTCGGCCGCGGACGGGGTGGGCTTGACCGGGCCCCACGACCGGCCGAGCGCGGTGGAGTTGCTGGACGCGGTCAGAGAGCATCTCGAGGAGAACCGGGAGAAATCCGGCGGTGCCAACGCCTTTCACCTGCGGGTCGCCACCAACGTCGTGGCGATGGTCGCGCGGGAGGTCGCCCTGGCCTCCGAGTTGGAGGACCGGAGGGCTATGCACATGAAACGCGCCGGGGTGACCGACGAGGCCGCGCTCGCGGCGAAGATTCGGAGAGTCGGGGTGCCATTCGAGGCTACGACCCTCGAAGCCGTCCGCTCTCTCGTCCGCGACAAGCTGGCTGTATCCAACCCCGGCTACTGGCTCGGCGACGGCTGATCCGTCGTACCGCCGGCTCCCGGTCGGTACCATCCGTGCGGTGAACGAAGCGACCGGCGTCCCTGCGAACGGGCCCACACAGCGTTGAGTGCGACCAATGCCGTCGGCAGAACGCCGGCCGACGTGAGCGGTCGGAACGTGCTGGTGGTGTCCCCCCACTACGACGACGTGCCGCTTGCGTTGGGTCAGAGCCTCCGCGACGGCGCCCTCCATGGTGCCGCCCGTGTCGACGTGCGCGTCGTGTTCGGGCGGACCAACTGGACCGTCCACGCACATCCGACACGAAGGCGTGCCCCGGTGGTGACGGCCTGGAGGCGGGCCGAGGAGATCGCCGCTGCTCTGCGGTTCGGCTATCGCGTTCGCTCCGCATCGCTGGAGGAGGTAGTCCTGCGAAACGGATCGATGGTCCCGGACCTGTTCGGTAGCGCCGAGGATCAAGGTGGCCCCGGTTCCGCCCTCGATCCGTTGGTGGGGCAGGTGGTGGACCTGTTGCAGGAGTGGCGGCGCGGCGTCGAAGTCATGTGGGTTCCGGCAGGATTCGGTCGCCATGTCGACCACCGGATAGTCGCCCACGCCGCGGTGGTTCTGGTGCGTGGTGGCGACACCGGAATTGCCTTCTACGAGGACCGCCCGTACATCGCATACCTGGACGACCGGGAGGTCGCCGGGCAGCTCGACGAGCTGGGGATCGGCGTCGAGCGTCACGTCGTGTCCGGCCTGATCACAGACTCGACGCAGCGATCCGTCCGACGGATCTACCGCAGCCAGATGTCGGAGTTCTTCGTGGAAGCACAGACCCGGGACCGCGAGGCCGGCGGCGTCGAGGCGGTGTGGGTGCCCACGGGCAGGTTGCAGAAAGTTACCGACGGGTAGCAGAGTGGGTACATGAAGATCGGTGTTTTGGGAGCAACGGGTCCCGCGGGAAGCGGCTTGGCCGCGCGGCTCGCCTCAGTCGGATTCGAGATCGTGCTGGGTTCTCGCTCGAAGTACCGGGCCATGGAGGTCAGGGACCGGATCGCCGAGAAGTGGCCGGAGAAGGAACTGTTGATCCAGGCGGGCAACAACCACGAGGCCGCGGGCGAGTCCGAGGTCGTGGTGATAGCCACTCCGTGGGACGCGGCTGCTTCCACCGCTGCCGAGTGCGACGATGAGCTGGCGGGCAAGGTCGTAATATCCATGGCGAACGCCCTGGCGAAGGTCGGACACGAGTTCCAGCCGCTGGTCCCCCCGCGTGGATCGGTTGCGGCCTCGGTACAGGCCGCCATTCCCCGCTCGTTGGTCTCTGCCACCTTCCACCACGTTCCGGCCAAGGAGTTGGGCGACCTCTCCGAACCGGTGGAGTCCGACGTGCTGGTGTGCTCGGATCACCCGGAGGCAACAGCCAAGACGCTCGAGATCGTCTCCAAGATCCCGGACCTGCGCGGAGTCGACGCCGGGGAACTGTCCAACGCCGCTCCGATCGAGGCTTTCGCTGCAGTCCTTCTCCAGGTGAACGTGAAGTACAAGACCCGGCGTGGCGATTCGATTCACAGGCCTGCCCCAGTAGAGCCCGACCAGCCTGCATGACGGAGCCGGTCCGGCCCGATGGCGATGCACAGCTATCCTGCGGCCCGTGATGCGCCTGTATGACACGCGTCGGGCCGAGGTGGTGCCCTTCGAGCCCGCCGACCGCGTGGTGACCATGTATACGTGCGGGATCACGCCGTACGACTCCACCCACCTGGGCCACGCTGCGACTTATCTGACCTACGACATCCTCCAGCGTCGCCTTCGGGACCTGGGCCACGAGACGCGGTGCGTGCGTAATGTGACCGATGTCGATGACTCGATCCTCCCCAAGGCCCGGGAGTTGGGTGTTCACTACCTCGATCTGGCCGCGGCCGAGCTGGTCCGCTTCGATGCTGACATGGAGCGTCTGGAGATGCTGCCGGCCTGGTCGGAGCCGAGGGCGACGTCCGCCATCGCCGACATCCGGGGCTTCATCGGCATGGTGCTCGACCGCGGCTTCGCTTACGAGGCCGGCGGCGCCGTGTACTTCGAGGTGTCGAAGTTCCCTCGCTTCGGGGAACTGAGCGGCTACAGCCACGAACAGATGCTGGAGTACGCCGCCGAGCGAGGTGGGAACGTCGAGGATCCTCACAAGCGCAACCCGCTCGACTTCGTTCTCTGGCAGCCGTCGCTACCTGATGAGCCTGCATGGGAGTCACTGTGGGGCCCGGGTCGACCGGGGTGGCACATCGAGTGTTCCGCGCTGGCATTGCGCGAGTTGGGCACCACGATAGATCTGCACGGGGGTGGAACTGACCTGATCTTCCCCCATCACGAGTGCGAGGCCGCCCAGTCGGAGGCAGCGACGGGGGAGCCCTTCGTCCGCCACTGGATGCACCAGGCAATGGTGCGCATGGACGGCGAGAAGATGTCGAAGTCGCTCGGCAATCTGGTGTTCGTGTCGGAACTCGCGATGCTGTGGGATCCGAGGGCGATACGCCTCGCATGCCTTTCGCACCACTACCGGCGTTCCTGGGAATGGCACGGAGACTTGATGCCGGTCGCCTTGGGCCGCCTCGAGCGCTGGATCGCTGCCGGCGATGGCGAAGGCGCCCTGGACGAGGTGCGGAGTCACCTCGACGACGATCTGGACACGCCCGCAGCGATGGCAGCGATCGACGCCGCGGCGAGTGCCGGCCTGGGGGTGTCCGAAGCAGCGCTGCTGCTCGGGGTCAGGACCGATCGGGAGATGTCGCCCGTGCCCGATCACCTGATCTGATCTCCCTCCCGCTGCGCAGCTCGACACTGCCGACTTCGATCAACAGCTGACATCGGACCGCGGAAGCGCGACGATCGGGGCGGCGATGCGTTGTGAGGGTTCGAGGGGGTGCGGTGATGCAGCACCGAACCGGACGGATCGAATCGGAGTCGGCAGGGCAATATGGGTCGGGGCCCGTGATGCCCGGACCGGTTGGCCCGGCCCGTGCGCTGCCCGCCACAGGTGGTACAGACGTGCGTCGCCGCTCGCCCACGGCCGATGTGGTGCACACCCTGCTCGGCGACGGGCTGCCGGTGGCATTCACGTTCCATGACGGCGGTCGGCTCGGCCCTGCCGATGCGTCCGCAACCGTTCATGTTCGCTCCACCGACGCGCTGCGCCGGCTGGTCACCGCTCCGGGTGAGCTCGGCTTCGCCCGCGCCTATGTGGCGGGCGACATCGAGCTCGACGGTGACATCTACGACGTTCTGGAGTTGAGACATCGGATGCCGCGGCCCCGACTGTCCCCGTCTGTGTGGGCCGCGGCCGTGCGCACGCTGGGAAGCAGTGCGCTGCGACCCCTGCCCCCGCCACCAGAGGAGTTCCGTGGACACGGGCGCCTGCACTCCCTGCGCCGCGACGCGGTGAGCATCTCGCATCACTATGACGTCTCGAACGACTTCTACCAGAGGGTCCTCGGACCCTCGATGACCTACTCCTGCGCGGTGTTCGGTGACAGCGACATCTCACTGGAGGCAGCCCAGTGGTCCAAGCTCGAACTCGTCTGCTCCAAGTTGGCGCTGTCGCCGGGGATGCGGATGCTCGATGTGGGATGTGGCTGGGGTTCACTGGCCCGCCACGCGGCACGCATGCACGGGGTTCGGGTCCTGGGGGTGACGCTGTCTGTGGAGCAGGCGGAATGGGCGCGCGAGCGTATCGCCCGCGAAGGCCTGTCCGAGGCCGTGGAGATCCGGGTCCAGGACTACCGCGAGGTCGCCGACGGTCCTTTCGACGCCATCAGCTCGATCGGCATGTCGGAGCACGTGGGTGGCAGCGAGCTGAACGCGTACTTCAGGTGTCTGGCGCACCTTCTGGCGCCCGGAGGGCGGCTGCTCAACCACGCCATCAGCAGACCGCCCGGCGAGCGGTCGGCCATCGCACGAGGCACCTTCATGAGTCGCTACGTATTCCCCGACGCCGCGCTCGTCGAGGTCGGGGAGGTCATAACCGCGATGCAGTCCGCCGGTCTGGAGGCCCGACACATGGAGAGCCTCCGTGAACATTATGTGAGAACCCTGCGCTCGTGGGTGGCGAACCTGGAGCACAACTGGGAACCCTGTGTCAAGGATGCCGGCCTGCCCCGTGCCCGGATCTGGAGGCTGTACATGGCTGGTTCCGCGCTGGGGTTCGAGGACGCCCGGCTGGGGATTGCGCAGGTGCTCGGGACGCACGCGGGGTCCCCGGGGTTCCCGACCCGACCGGACTGGACGATCGCACCGGTCGCACCCCCGGATCCCTTCGCGATCCCGGGAAGGCGACGATCCGATGTCACAGGTCGCTGAGAGCATCATCACTGGATCAGACAACTCCGCCGGTCGCGGCGGATACGATCCGGTCGGTAGTCACGGCATCGGTTCGACACAGGAGGCCGCGGTGCAGCGAAACGCCGGAAGGGCACAGGGAGTCTTTCGTGCCGTCCTGACGCCGCCGTTCAAGTACCTCTGGCGTATCAGTACCGAGGGGGAGCAACACCTGCCCACCGCCGGCGGCGCCATAGTTGCACCCAACCACATCTCGGTACTCGACTCCTTCTTCGTTCCCCTGGTGCTGCCCCGGCGTATCACCTATGTGGGCAAGGCCGAGTACATGGACGACTGGAAGACGAAGTTCCTCTTCCCGGCCATGGGGATGATCCCCATCGATCGTTCAGGTGGCAATGCCGCCCAGGGTGCCCTGGACGCAGCCGCCGGGATCCTGGATGCCGGGGAGTTGTTCGGCATCTATCCCGAGGGCACCCGTGCGCGCGACGGGTTGCTGCACAAGGGGCACACCGGCATCGCCCGACTCGCCCTGCGCACCGGCTCGCCCATCGTCCCGGTCGGGATCATCGGAACACGAGACATCCAGCCACCGGATGCCCGCTTTCCGAGGCCGTTCCGGCGTGTACACATCCGCTTCGGGCGACCCATCGACGTCAAGCGGTACACCGAGCTCAGCGACGATCGCCTGGTCTTGCGTCAGATCACCGACGAAGTCATGTTCGAGATCCGGAACCTGTCGGGCCAGGAGTACGTGGACACCTACGCCACCAAGCCATCGCCGGCTGCGACCGGGAGCGTCCCAGTTCCCGGCGTTCCCCCCGCCGACACTCCCGCTCGCCCCGAGCAGCCCGAGACCGTTCCCCTGCCCGAGGTGGTGCGCCTGGCCGACCATCGCGAGCGCAAGGCGGTTGCCGACCCGACCGGCGAACCAATCAGTCCCGCCGCTGCTGCCGCTGCCAGCCTGGCGCCGTCCGCGGCCGCTCCGACCCGGGAGTATTCGTATGCGCTCTCGGGAGCCGACGGACGCGAGGAAGCCGATGGCGTGGAGCGTCGCTCGTCGGCGTCGGTGCTTCGGCCGCGCCCGCTCGTCGGCGTCTGAGCTCCGAGGACAACCGCACCGCTGCTGCGTGCGGACCGAACAGGGTTCCGGCATCCGGGACTCGGCCGATAGCCTGCCCGCAATGTCCGAGATCGAAATCACGTTGCCCGACGGTTCCCGACGCGACCTGCCAGAAGGTTCGACGGGCGCCGACCTCGCCGCCTCCATCGGGTCCCGGTTGGCCAAGGACGCGCTCGTGGTGGTGGTGGACGGAGAGCCCACGGACCTGGCATCTGCCCTGACCGACGGGACCACCGTCAGCATCGTCACCCGCAAGGACGATGCCGCGTTGGAGCACGTCAGGCACTCCACCGCCCACGTTCTGGCCCAGGCGGTTCTGGAGTTGTGGCCCGGAGCCACCTTCGCCGGCGGCCCTGCCATCGAGGACGGCTTCTACTACGACTTCGAACTACCCGACGGCGCCACGTTCTCCGACACGGATCTGGTTCGCATCAGCGACAAGATGCGTCAGATCATCAAGGCCAATCAACCATTCGAACGTTTCGAACTCCCGGTTGCCGAGGCACGCGAGCTGATGGCCGACCATCCCTACAAGCAGGCGTTCATGGACCTCGCCGGCGATGGAGCGGACGCCGAGGCAGCTGCGGAGGCCGCGGCCGACGACGGCACGATCAGCTTCTATCGCAACACGCCCGAGTTCGTGGACATGTGCCGGGGGCCTCACGTACCGAGCACCGGCCGCCTTGGTCACTTCGCTCTCATGCGTGTGGCCGGCGCGTACTTCCGCGGTAGCGAGGACAACGAGATGCTCCAGCGCATCTACGGCACCGCGTGGCTCACCAAGGACGCACTCGCCGAGCACCTCCATCGGCTCGAGGAGGCGGCCAAACGCGATCACCGCAAGCTCGGGGTGGAGCTCGACCTATTCAGCTTTCCCACCGAGGTCGGCTCCGGTCTGGCGCTGTTTCATCCCAAGGGCGGGACCATCCGGCGCCTGATGGAGGACTACTCGCGTCGTCGTCACGAGGAGGCCGGCTACGAGTTCGTGTATTCGCCGCACATCTCCAAGTCGAACCTGTTCGAGACCTCCGGGCACCTGGAATGGTTCGCGGACGGAATGTTCCCTCCCATGGAGTTGCACGACCACGATCACGGCGGCGAACAAGGCGGGGACGACGGGGTGCTCGAGGTGACCGGCGAGGGCACCAAGTACTACCTGAAGCCGATGAACTGCCCGTTCCACATCTTGATCTTCCGCAGCAGACAGCGCTCCTATAGGGAGCTTCCCCTGCGGATGTTCGAGTTCGGATCCGTATACCGCTACGAGAAGTCCGGTGTGGTCCACGGGCTCACGCGGGTTCGTGGCATGACCCAGGACGATGCCCACATCTTCACCACGAAGGAGGACATGGGCGACGAACTGGCCTCGCTGCTCACCTTCGTGCTGGACCTGCTGCGGGACTATGGCCTCGACGATTTCTACCTGGAGCTATCCACGAAGCCCGAGGCCAAGGCCGTGGGTACTGATGCCGAATGGGACGAGGCGACCGATGCCCTGCGTACCGCGGCCGAGGCCATGGATCTGGAGCTGGTCATGGACGAGGGGGGTGGTGCGTTCTACGGCCCCAAGATCTCCGTGCAGACCCGCGATGCCATCGGGCGTACCTGGCAGATGTCGACCATCCAGGTGGACTTCCAGCTGCCGCAACGCTTCGACCTCGAGTACGTCGGTAGCGACGGCGGACGTCACCGACCGATCATGATCCACCGGGCCCTGTTCGGGTCGGTGGAACGCTTCTTCGGTGTGCTCGTGGAGCACTACGCGGGGGCGTTCCCCGCCTGGCTGGCCCCGGTCCAGGTGGACATTCTCCCGGTTGCGGAGGCCCATTCGGACTACGCGCACGAGGTGGCCGCCGAGCTGCGCGGTCGTGGTTTCCGTGTCGATGTGACGGCGGCTGACGACACCCTCGGGAAACGGATCCGGCGGGCCAAGGGGGAGAAGCTCCCGTACGTCCTGGTGGTTGGCGACGAGGACGTCGCCCATCGAACGGTGGGCGTGAATCCCCGCGGCGGCGATGTGGAGCGCAACGTTCCCCTGGGTGGATTCGCGGAGCGGCTGACAGCCGACGTGGCCGGTAGGAACTGACCGTGGCCCTGGAGCAGCTGTGGGCAACGTGGCGGTCCAACTACGTGCGCGGGGTCAGCGACAGCCGCACCACCGCGCCCGAGGGTGAGGCTCCGGACGGTCGATCGCTGTTCGAGCGAATCCTGCAGAGCGGGGCCAGCGACGAAGAGGCACTCATCCTGCACCGCGGTTCGCGCTGCTTCGTGATGCTCAACCGGTTCCCGTACACCTCGGGACATCTCATGGTGCTGCCGAACCGGGCGGTGCAACACCTCGAGGATCTGACGGGCGAGGAGCAGTCCGAGTTGTGGACGCTCGTGCGTGAGGGAGTGGTCGCCCTCAAGTCCACGCTGCGCTGCCAGGGTGTGAATGTCGGGGTCAACCTGGGGGAGGTGGCGGGCGGATCACAGTCCGATCATCTGCATGTGCACGCAGTTCCACGGTGGAACGGTGACACCAACTTCATGTCGGCCGTGGCCGACACCCGGGTGCTGTCGGTCGGACTGCAGGACACGTGGGCCATGCTGCGCGAGGCGTGGCCGCAGCAGTGACCGCTGCGCCTCGCGGCGCAGGCAGCGATGTGAGCGACATCGGGGGCAGGCGGTAGCGTCCAACCGTGATCGAAGATCCTGATCCGGCTGGCGATCCGGGCGATTCCGAGCGGGACCGTGACGACGACATCGTCGACGAGCTCCCTGAGGACCTCGACCTCTCGGAGTTCGCGGGGCCGCACACGTTTCCGAACAACAACCGGCGTCGGATTCCGGCGGCCATGTACATGGTCATCGGGATTGGGTGCATCGCCATCTTCGTGGCACGCGACGGGCAATCGGCACTGGTGAACGCAGGGATCCTGGTTGCCGGGACAGGTCTCCTGTTGTTCGGGATCTACGGGATGATCGCCGGCTGGACTCTTCGTGTGGACGAATCCGACGCCCTGGTGACTGCATCCACCCAGGTCGGGTTCGCAGTGGGACACGCCTCGGCCCAGCAGGTGTGGCACGGCTGGCTGTCCAAGCCGACCTGGAGGATCCTGGCCTACTCGGCGGAAAATCCGCCTCGTCGCCGGGGGATCGTCCTCATCGACGCGGTGAGCGGGGACGTGCTGGAGTGGTTCAGTGAGGAGAATCCGGAGGACTGGGACTCCCTGGACCCGACACGCACGGCGCTCTCGGGAGACTGAGGCTATTCCACACGGCGGACAGCGGACCCTGGGTCGTTCGTCCCGGGTGCTTCACTTTTCCACCCTGTCCACGTAAGGTGCTAACTGCAGCAAGCACCAGGGACCGTCCTCCCGTGGGTGCGGCCGTGGCCAGGAGGCCTCACAACATGTTCGACGGTCAGTTCCGTACCCAGGTCGATGCCGCCATGAAGCCTTTGGGGCGTGGACTCGCCCGGGCCGGGATCACGGCCGACGTGATCACCGCGGCCGGCTTGGTCATGTCATTGGCCACGGCAGTGGCAATAGGTTCGGGAGCGCTGAACCTGGGCCTGCTCCTCCTGGTCCTCACGGCGATTCCCGACCTGCTCGACGGAGCGGTCGCCAAGGCGTCGGGCCGCGCCAGCGTGAGAGGCGCATTCTTCGACTCGGTCGCCGACCGCATCACCGACGCCATGTTGTTCGCCGGCCTGACGTTCTACTTCGCCGCAGAGGGCAGCAGCCCCTGGCTCGTCGTGCTGCCGGTCCTCGGCTACGCAACCGCGGCATGGGTCTCCTACGTGCGCGCCAAGGCCGACGCATTGGGATTCGATGCCCACGTCGGACTCGTCGAGCGTGCAGAGCGCATCATCTTGTTGGGCGTGGGCCTGCTCTTCGGTGGGCCCGTACTGGTGGGCATTCTGATAGCGATCGTGGTTCTCAACCTGATCACCTTCGGGCAGCGCTTCGTCAAGGTGTGGGGGCAGGCCACGGCTGCGACCCCCACTCTCCCGGAGCGTCGACCCCGTCGGGTGCCGCGGGCGACGCGTTCGGCAGCCGAACGCCGAACCACACGCGCCGAGCGTCGCAACAGCCAGTCCGAGACACGTCGCAAGGGCTGACCGGCCGCACGTACCGCCGCCGAACACGATGCATGTGCCCCTGAGCGCCATCCGCGCTGCTTCATCGGCTGTGGCCGTCGCCCCCGCTCCTCTCGCCAACCTGGCGGCCCGTGGGGTCGCCGCGGCCATCTCGGGTTTGTCGGCCGATGAGCGAACGATCGTCGCTCGCAACCTCCGACGATCAGGTGCCGATCTCGGTGGACCATTCGGTGAGGCACGCGCTGTCCAGTCGGTGTTCCGGTCCTACGGGCGGTACTGGGTCGACACCCTGCGCCTGGCTCACCTGTCCACCGAGGAGGTCGCCGCCGGGTTCCGGATCGATGGCTTCGAACAGGTCGAGGAGTCGCTCGCCGCTGGCCAGGCCCCGATCATCGCCCTTCCCCATCTCGGTGGATGGGAATGGGCTGCTCGTTGGGTTGCCGACGTCAAGGGGTTCGCGGTGGCCGCCGTGGTCGAGGAACTGGAGCCTCCGGAGCTGTACGAGTGGTTCGTCGAGGTACGCCGACAGATGGGTCTGCACGTAATACCGCTGTCGGACGGCGCATCAGCGGTCGCGGCAGCGCTGGCCGCCGGCGAGGTCATGTGCCTGTTGTGCGACCGTGACCTCTCCGGTGACGGGATCGAGGTGGAGTTCTTCGGTGAACGCACCACGCTGCCCGGCGGGCCGGCCCTGATGGCCCTCCGCGCCGGAGCGCCGCTTCTGCCTGCAGCGGTGTACTTCGAGGACTCCGGGTGCCACGCGGTGGTCGAACCGCCGCTGGATACTGAGCGCCGAGGACGTCTGCGTGCTGATGTCACCCGGGTCACCCAGGATCTGGCACATGTGTTGGAGCGCCAGATCCGCCGGGCGCCGGAACAGTGGCACCTGCTGCAGCCGAACTGGCCGAGTGACTTCGAGGCTCTGGGCCGAGCGGTTCCCGGTTCCGCCGCGGATCCCGGTGGGTCCGACCGGTAGTCTCCCACGGTGCGCGTCGGTCTGGTCAGCCCCTACAGCCTCACCATTCCCGGTGGTGTGCAGAACCAGGTCATGGCCCTCGCCAGGTCCCTGCGGGCGCGTGGCCACGAAGCCCGGGTCCTGGCCCCATGTGACGGACCACCTCCGGCATCGTTCGTCACCCCCCTGGGGTCGAGTGTCCGTCAGCCGACCAATGGGTCGGTTGCCCCAATCGCGCCCGATCCGTCAGCCCAGTTCCGCACGATCCAGGCGCTCTGGGCCGAGGAGTACGACCTCGTGCACCTGCACGAGCCGGGGGTGCCAGGGCCAACGCTCACCACACTCTTCCTCAAGCCGGCACCGATGGTGGGCACCTTCCACGCCGCCGGATCACAACCCGCGTACGGGGTCCTGAAGCCACTCGCCCGGTGGGGCGGTGCCCGCCTCGACGCCAGGGTGGCGGTCTCCGCCGACGCGCGTGAGTTGGCCGAACCGTCCATCGGCGGCAGATGGATCGAGTTGTTCAACGGCATCGAACTGGCGCCGTTGCGCGCCGCGGAGCCCTGGCCCACCGAGGGTCCCACCGTTTTCTTCCTGGGTCGGCACGAACCCCGCAAGGGTCTGCCGGTGCTCCTGGAGGCCCTCGAGCACATGCCTCGTGACGTGACGCTCTGGGTTGCCGGTGAGGGCGATGAGACCGAGGACCTGAAGCGTCGACACCCCGACCGGCGCATCGAATGGCTGGGAAGGATCGGGGACGCCGAGCGAGATCGGCGCATGGTCGGCGCCGACCTGTTCTGCGCCCCATCGCTGGGCGGGGAGTCGTTCGGCATCATCCTGCTGGAGGCCATGGGGGCGGGGACCCCGGTGTTGGCCAGCGCGATTCCCGGCTACTCCAAGGTGGCCACTTCGGCAGCGCCTGACGGATCGGTGCCCGATGAGCCGGCGGCCTTGTTGGTGCCCCCCGGTGATCCAGTTGCGCTGGCGGCGGCGATCAGCGATCTGCTCGAGGACTCCGGAGCCCGTGAGGCGCTTCGTCGAGCCGGACTGCAGCGAGCCGAGGCGTTCGACATGGAACGTTTGTGTGACCGCTACGAGGACGTATACGCGGATGTCGTGAATTCCCGCTGATTTCTCGGAGCCCGCTGAAGCGGGGGAGTGTCTCGATTGATTCGGGCGGATGTCCGCTCTCGGGTACCGTGGCCCCGATGCAGGCGCCCTCAAGATTCGATCAGGCCAGCCTCGCTGCGGTCCGCCGTGCCATGGTCGTGGGAGTGCTGGCCGCAATCGTGGTCGGGGTTCTGGTGGCGCTACTCGTTACGCCGATCCTGGGCATTGCCCTGTTGGTGGTGGCTGGTGCCGCGTGGATGCTGTGGATCCAGTCCTCGGTGAACGCGGCCAAGGACGCCGTGGTCGGATCCCTCGGGTCGCCCGTCGATCCCGACTCCATGGTGGCCTTCAGAAATGCGCTCAACGGCGTGGCGATCCTGACCGGGGTGTCCGAGCCCGATCTGAGACTCATCGATTCACCAGCCGCGAATGCCATGATCGCCGCGGACGGTGACACCTCGACCGTAGTGATCACCGCCGGACTCCTCGAGGGACAAGGAACGGTGCAGAAAGAGGTATTGGCTGCGGAGCTGTTGTGCCGCTTGCGCGACGGTTCGGCGCGCCTGGGCACCCTCGCCGCCGGCCTGCCGCCGCTGGTTCGCCGGGCGGCAGGATTGGGTCCGGCGTCGTTGGCATCGACACTCGGCGATCAGCGCGCTACGCGGACAGATTTCGATGCTGTGGCAGTGACCCGCTATCCACCCGGGCTCATCGAGGCGTTCGAGTCCATGGCCGAACGAGGGACAGCGGTGCCGGGCGCCGACCCCGAGACGGCTCCGCTCTGGATCGCGCCGGCGGTTGGACTCGATGCCGGAGTGCACCCGGAAGTCGAACGGACTGCCAACCAGCCTCTCGAGTACCGGATCTCGGTTCTACGGGAGCTCTGAGGTGGCCGGTCGGGACGGGGGAGCAGACGACGCTCCGCTCGCCGGTGGCGACGAGGCTGTCTCCAATGTCGTGAGGGGCCCTCGCAAGGACACCGGATTGTCTCCCAAGACTTTGGGACTCCTGGGTCTGGCGGTAGCCGTCGCAGTCGGACTCCTGGGCTGGTGGCAGCCATGGCGATCGGATCCGGCGGTACCGGAGCCGATCACCGCGACCTCGAGCACAACCACTTCGAGCACCGCACTGCCACCCGGGTCCCCGGTTGCTCCGCTGACCGGAATCGCGGTGCCCGAGCAGGAGGCCGTGGGTCTGCTGCGCCCGGCACTGATCGCCAAGATCGATGGGGCCCGCGAAGCGATGCCGCAGTGGGGTCTGGACAACGCAGACATGGTCATCGAGCTCCGTGTGGAGGGAATCAGTCGGTACCTGGCGGTGTGGCACAGCAATCCGGTCACAGAGGTGGGTCCGGTGCGCTCGGCGCGGACAAGCGACCCCGACCTGCTGGCCCTCTTCGGGCGCCCCTTGTTCTCCTACTCAGGGGGGAACGCCGGCGTGCTGTCGAAACTGGCGCGCTCGGAATGGTTCCAGGATGTATCCCACGATGCGGTGCCGCGGGCCTACCGGCGTCAGCCGGAGCGACCGGCGCCGCACAACCTGGTGGCGGATCCCCTGCAGCTGTGGGACCGCTCGGACGAGCCGCTGGTGTTCCCTGCTCCATTGTTCGTCTATCGCGACGCCGACGAGCCCCCACCGGGCGAACCGGTTCCGGGACTGGAAGTGTCCGTCGGATCCGCTGCGCGATTCATCTGGGACGGCGACGTGGACGGTTGGCGTCGTTGGGCACACGGCATCGCCCACGATTCGGTCGGCGGTGGTCAGATCCACCCGGCCAACGTCGTGGTTCTCGATGTCGACTACGTGCGCTCCGCAGCGGACAACCGTTCCCCGGAGGCCGTCAGCGTCGGGGATGGAGCAGCCTGGGTGTTTTCCGGAGGCACGATGCAGAAGGGGATCTGGAGTCGACCCGACCTCGGGTCGACATGGGACCTGCGGGACATGGTCGGTGACCCCATGACCCTGGAGCCGGGCTCGACGTGGATCGTGCTGGCCGATTCGGCTCCCGAGGTCCAGTCGGCCGCCGAGGCGGAGGCCCTGCTGGCCGAGACTCCGGAGCAGGCCGGGACACCGCCGCCTGCGCCCGGCTAGGGGCCTGGCTCCCGCGGAATCCATGCCCGCGGGCCATCTCGCTTCGAGGCGCCGTGGGGCGCCCGGTACACTTCCTGGGATGTCCGACAGTTCCCCCCGACCCGCCTCAGAGGTGAGTGGCCGCGAGACCGGCACACAACTCGTCAAGCGCGGCCTCGCCGAAATGCTCTCCGGCGGCGTCATCATGGATGTCGTCAACGCCGAACAGGCCAAGGTGGCAGAGGATGCCGGAGCCGTGGCGGTGATGGCACTCGAGAGAGTCCCGGCCGACATCCGCGTGGATGGTGGCATCGCACGCATGAGTGACCCACTCATGATCGAGGGCATCCAGGCAGCGGTAACCATCCCGGTGATGGCGAAGGCCCGCATCGGGCACTTCGTGGAAGCGCAGATCCTGCAGGCGCTCGGAGTGGACTACGTCGACGAGTCCGAGGTCCTCAGCCCCGCTGATGAGGCGTACCACATCGACAAGTGGGCGTTCACGGTTCCCTTCGTGTGCGGCGCCACCAACCTGGGCGAGGCTCTGCGGCGCATCTCCGAGGGCGCATGCATGATCCGGTCCAAGGGCGAAGCCGGCACCGGCAACGTCATCGAGGCCGTTCGTCATCTTCGTTCGATCCTGGGAGACATCCGTCGAATCGGGCAGGCCGATTCGGCCGAGTTGTTCGGCTGGGCCAAGGAGCTGCAGGCCCCGCTGCCGCTGGTACAGGAAATCGCAGAGACCGGAACGTTGCCGGTGCCGCTCTTCTGCGCCGGTGGCCTGGCCACCCCGGCCGACGCCGCGCTGGCCATGCAGCTGGGGGCCCAGGCGGTGTTCGTCGGCTCGGGCATCTTCAAGTCCGACGACCCTGCGCCCAGGGCTAAGGCCATCGTCGAAGCCACCACGCACTTCGAGGACCCACAGATCCTGGCCAAGGTGAGCCGCGGGTTGGGCGCTCCCATGACGGGAATCGGCATGGATGACCTGGACGTCACCTTCGCTGATCGCGGGTGGTGAGAGCCCGGAACCGCACCGAGGCAGCACGACTGCGGCTGTCGTGAAGGTCGGCGTACTCGCGCTGCAGGGAGCCTTCGCCGCGCACATCGCCGCCCTCGGTCGCGCCGGGGCGACAGGCTTCGAGGTGAGGACGCCGGCGCAACTCGCGGAGGCGGACCGGCTGGTGATCCCGGGCGGGGAGTCGACGACCATGTCGATGATGATCGAGCGTTCCGGCATGCTCGAGCCGCTGGCCGAATGGACCCGGTCGGGACGGCCCACCTTCGGTACCTGCGCCGGAGCGATTCTGCTGGCGACTGCAGTTCTGGATGGTCGGGCAGACCAGGTGTGTCTGGGTGCGATCGACATCGAGGTGAGGCGAAACGCTTTCGGGCGGCAGGTGGACTCCTTCGAGAGCGACCTGGATGTCGTCGGCCTGGATGGCGTGCCGTTCCACGCCATCCAGATCCGGGCGCCGAAGATCGAGTCGATCGGCGCCGGCGTGGAGGTGCTGGCCGAGATCGACGGGTCGCCAGCACTGGTACGGTCCGGAGGGGTCATGGTTGCCACGTTCCATCCGGAGCTCTCCGACGACCCCCGACTACACGAAATGTTCTGTCAGTTGCCGGTCTCTGGCAACTGACGCCGACCCCAGGGGTACACGATGTCCGGACATTCCAAGTGGGCAACGATCAAGCACAAGAAGGGCGCTGCCGACGCCAAGCGCGGAAAGCTTTTCGCCAAGCTGATCCGACAGGTCGAGGTCGCTGCGCGAAACGGCGGCGGCGACCCGGACATGAACCCCACGCTGCGAACCATGTATCAGAAGGCCCGCGACGCCTCGGTGCCGATCGACACCATCGACCGGGCCGTGAAGCGCGGCACCGGCGAACTCGAGGGCGTCAACTACGAAGAGATCACCTACGAGGGCTACGCGCCAGGTGGAGTGGCTGTACTCGTGGAGGCACTCACCGACAACCGGAACCGCACGGGTTCGGATGTGCGGTCGACCTTCACCAAACTGGGCGGTTCCATGGGGGAGCCCGGCGCCGTGGCGTGGCAGTTCGAACGAAAGGGCATCGTGATGGTCGCGGCATCGGCTGACGAGGACGAGGTCATGATGGCCGCACTGGAAGCCGGGGCCGAGGATGTGGCCGGCGGCGGCGACTTCTGGACCGTGACCTGCGAGGCCACCGACACCGACGCTGTGCGCTCCGCCCTCGAGGACGCCGGAATCGCCGTGGAATCCTCGGACCTGTCCATGGTGCCCACATCGACGATCGACGTGGGGTCGGCGGAGAACGCCCGGCCAGTTCTGCGGATGCTCGAGGCCCTGGATGACCTCGACGATGTGCAGAATGTCCACACCAACGCCGACATCACCGATGACGTGCTGGCTGAACTGGCGGACTGACTCATGCGTTGGGGGACCGGACTGTGAAGCTGGCGGTGGGCGACCTCGCTCCGGACTTCGAGCTTTCAGGCGTGGATGGACGTACTGGCGAGGAGGGTTCCTGGCGGTTGTCGCAGCTCCGTGGCCGGCCGGTGGTCCTGGTGTTCTACCCGGCAGACAACTCACCGGTTTGCACCGCCCAGTTGGAGGACTACACACGTGAAGTCGGGACATTCGAACAGGTGCAGGCCGCGATCCTGGCGATCAGCCCCCAGTCTCCTGAATCGCACCGTGGGTTCGCCGAGGCCAGTGGTGGGCTCGGGTTCCCGCTGTTGAGCGACGAGGACAAGGCAGTGGCGGAGGCATACGGCAACCTTGGTCTGCTCGACCTGTACCGACGTTGCACCTTCGTTGTGGATGCCGAGGGCGCTGTCCGTTGGATCCATCGGTCCGTGGGACCGGGCCTGCGCTACCGGCCGGTGGACGACCTGGTCGCCGCGGTCGAGGCCGCCACCTGAGCCAGCGGGCTGGTGGGACCGAACGGCTTCCCGGATGCTCCGGCTACTGGGCGACGCCCAGGAGGCGGTTGCGTGTCACCGACCGCACGCCCCGGTAAAAGGCTGATGATGGCCACGATCCAGGCGACTCCGCCCAACATGATCCCGGCCGAGCCGCCTGCGCCCAGCAACGAGCCGGTTGCCTGGCTGTAGGCGATCCCGATGAGCGGGAGGGTGATCAGCCCGGATGCCTGTTGCGCAGCGGCGGTCGACTTCACCCTGGCCGACAACCTCAATACCAATGACAGGGTGAGCAGAAGGAACGGGGGGATGATCCAGAGCATCATCACCCACCACTCGTGGGTGGGGAAGAACCATCCACCGACCTCGGGGCCCACGACCAGGTTGACGATCAGCGCGTAGGTGCCGAATCCGACGATTGTGGTGACGTAGCCCGGTACGAGACTGGCGATCAGCTTCCCCATGTAGATCTCACGGGTCGAGGCGGGGGAGTGGGCAAGGAACTCGCCCGTACCGCGTTCCCGCTCGCCGACGATCGTGGCCGCACCCACGGCGGTCGAGATGGTGAGGGGAACCACCACCGCAACGGGGGCGAAGAGGTAGACCGCCAGCGCGTAAGCGGTTCGGCCGCCGGGACTGCTGCCCTGTATCTGGGTCTGTGCCGCCTCGGGAAGGATCGACAGCGACTCACTGATGCGAACGGCCACGTTGGCGTTGTCCACGTTGGTCAAGGTGAGGAGCAATACCAGCGGTACGGCGACGAAGAACAGGAAACCAAGTGCCATCATCGGCAGCAGGTAGTCCTTCGAACGCAGTAGCTGCTGCAGGTCGGTGCGGGCCACGACCCACATCCGATGCCATACGAATGGTTCCGCGGTCACTCTGGCTGGTGTGGTGGTGGTCATCGATTCGGTCCCTCGGGTTCGGGAGTCTGCTGTCGTGGTCCGAACGCGTCGAGGCTCTCGGCGTCCAGCGAGTCGGGTACGACCATGGTGGGCATGAGGTCGGCCGTGGATGATCCCGGTCCCATCCCGGCGCTGGGAGCGAGTCGACCGGTACTGACGGGGTCGAGGACGGAGTCGACCTCCCGTCCCTGCGAGCGTGCTCCCTGGCTCAGCTGTCGGCGGATCAGGAAGTAGAGATCCTCGAGAGTGGGGCGATGCGGTTGCACCTTGGTGAGTCGGATGCCTTCCGCGACGAGTGAGGACACCAGTTCGGGCACCCGGTCGAGGTCGTCGATCTCCACGCGCGCGCCCGACGGATCGAGCCGGAGTCCGACGACACCCGGCCAGTGGCGGATCCGCTCGAGTTGCCGGTTGTCCTCGGCGTCCAGAGCTACCACCGGATGCGGCCAGAACCTGCGGGTCAGTTCGCCCGGGGAACCCTGCGATCAGATCGGTTCCACCCTCCATGATCACGATGTGGTCGGCCAGTCCCTCGGCCTCGGTGAGGAGGTGGGTGCACATGACGACCGTGCGTCCCCCGGTTGTCATTTCGCGGATCAGTTCCAGTACCGCGGCCGACGATTCGGGGTCCAGGCCGGAGGTCGGCTCGTCGAACAGCAGCAGCTCCGGATCGTGCAGGACCGAGCGGGCCAGCGCCAGGCGCGGTCTTCATGCCCGTGGAGTACCCGCCGACCAGGGAGTCGAGAGCGGTTCCGATGCCGAAGCGCTCCGAGGCATCGTCGATCCGCCGCTCCTTGTCGGAGCGCACTCCGTAGAGTTCTGCTGCGTAGTCGAGGTTGTCGCGACCCGATAGGCGGTCGTAGAGAGCGGGCTTGGCAGAGACCACGCCGCAACGCGGGCGGACCAGGTATCCCTGTGAGGTCGGGGTCAAGGCCGAACGTGCGTACCAGGCCACTATTGGCGCTCAGCGCCCCCGTGATGGCACGGATGGCGGTGGTCTTGCCGGCACCGTTCGGGCCGAGCACCACCGTGATCCGGCCCTCGGGCACGGCGATGTCGAGGTTCCGGAGAGCCTCGTTGTCGCCGAATCGATGACCGACTCCCGCGAGCTGGACGACGGGCGGAGCAATGCCGGTCGTGCTCCCGTCAGGGGCAGATTCTGGATGGGGCCTGGGTTTGTGATTTCGGAACGACATCGCAAGTGCCCATCGGCCGATCGTGTCGACTTCTCAAGCATTCGTGTCCTACGTGATCCAGCCCTCATCAGGGGGCTCGGGTGCCTGCGGTGACGATCCACCAGCGCGGGCTGCCCACGTCGATACGATCGAACCTGTGTTCGTGTTGGGAGTTGATCCGGGCTTGTCGCGGTGTGGCTACTGCGTCCTGGACGCCACTGCGCGCAGGAGCAAGCCCCTGGCTCTGGGTGTTCTGCGAACGGACCCCGGCCAGGAAACGCCGCAGCGGCTGGCGGAGTTGGCTGATGACATCCGAGCGTTGATGTCGGAGTTCCGACCCGATGCCCTGGCCATCGAACGGGTCCTGTTCCAGGTCAACGTCAGCACGGCCATGGGAGTGGGACAGGCAGCCGGGGTGGTCATGGCCGAGGCCGCGGGCCGGGGCATGACAGTGGCGGAGTATTCGCCCAACGAGGTGAAGGGTGCTGTGGCCGGGTTCGGGGGAGCCGACAAGGCACAGGTCCAGAAGATGGTCCAGATCCTGCTGGAGCTGCCGAGCCCTCCGGAGCCCCCCGATGCGGCCGACGCTGCTGCGGTCGCGCTGGCACATGTAGCGGTTGCCAGCGGTTGGGCAGGATCTGTGGTCGGTCGATGATCGGGTCCGTGCGGGGAGCCGTCCTCGATCGGCACGGTGCCGAGCTTTTGGTCGAGGTCCGAGACCTCGGATATCGGGTCCAGGTGACTCCCGCGACGGCCGCGGAGTCGACGGTTGGCGAGGAAGTCTTTCTGTACGTGCACCATCACCGGCGCGAGGACGCCGAGGTGCTCTTCGGGTTCGTGAACGCCGATGACCGCAGGGTCTTCGAGACGCTCATAGGCACGCACGGGGTGGGCCCCGCTCTGGGGATGGCGATCCTGTCGGTGCACGACCCCGCGGCCCTGGGCGAGGCCGTGGCGACCGACGATGTTGCGGCCCTGTGCCTGGTGCCGGGGGTCGGCCGCAAGACAGCGGCCCGGTTGCTGGTGGAACTCAAGTCACGTCTGACCGTTGCAACCATCGACGTGACGTCCGGTGGTGGAGGTTCCCCTCTCGGGGGCGAGATGTCCGTTCGCGGAGACGTGCGCGAAGCGCTGGTGGGTCTCGGATACGCCGGCGATGAGATCGCCAGGGTCCTGTCGGACCTGCCCGAGGGCGACGACACCGGTGATCTGCTGCGCGAGGCCCTTCGTCGGCTGGCGGTCACCTGATGGCACGTGACGAGCTCCTGGATCCGTCCATGACGTCCCTCGAGCACGGTGTCGATGGCGCCGGTTTCGAGGCGGCCAGCACCGATCCCATCTCCGAGGACGGCCCGGCAGCGTATTCGTTGCGTCCCCAGAACCTCGCGGAGTTCGTGGGCCAGTCGGAACTGAAGGCGCGCCTCCGGGTGATCCTGGAAGCTGCACGGCTGCGTCAACAGGCCGCGGACCATTTCCTGTTCGCAGGCCCGCCCGGTTTGGGCAAGACGTCGCTGGCCGGGATAGTTGCCGTCGAGATGGGCGTCGAGGTGCAGGTCACCTCAGGGCCGGCGCTGGAGCGCCCGGGCGACCTGGCGGCGATACTGACGAAGCTCTCTGAGGGCGATGTGCTCTTCATCGACGAGATCCATCGTCTGTCGCGGTCGGTGGAGGAGGTCCTCTATCCGGCCATGGAGGATTTCAAGCTCGACATCGTGCTCGGCAAGGGGCCTGCGGCTCGTTCGATCCGCCTCGAGCTTCCGCGTTTCTGCCTCGTGGGTGCCACCACCCGCACGGGTCTGGTGACGGGTCCTCTGCGGGACCGGTTCGGATTGGTCGCACGACTCGACTACTACGACCCCGAGGATCTCGAGCAGATCGTTCTACGTGCCGCGTCGATCCTGGGTGCGGAGATCGACACCGATGGTGCACAGGAGATCGCGGGGCGCAGCCGTGGAACGCCGCGGATCGCCAACCGACTCCTGCGGCGTGTCCGAGATGTGGCCGAGGTCGATGGCAACGGTTCGATCGACGGCGACGTCGCCCGTGCGGGTCTGGAGCTGTTCGGCATCGACGAGATGGGTCTCGACAAGGTCGATCGGTCGATCCTCTCCAGCTTGTGCGGTCACTTCGGCGGCGGACCGGCGGGGCTGTCGACATTGGCCATAGCGGTGTCGGAGCCCACCGAGACGGTCGAGGACGTCTACGAGCCATATCTGATTCAGCAGGGTCTCCTGCTGCGGACACCGAGGGGTCGCGTCGCCACCCCCGCAGCGTGGCGCCACCTCGGGCTGGTTCCTCCGGCTTCGGCCTTCCCGGCCGGAGATCCTTCCATGTTCGACTCCTGAGTCAGCCGGTTCGGGGCCAGTCGGTACCGCTCGGTAACATCTGTCCATGCAGCGTGAGATCTACACCGAGGAACACGAGCTGTTCCGAGAGGCCTACCGCACCTTCATCGAACGCGAGATCCTGCCCCACCGCGAGAAGTGGGATGCAGCCGGGATCGTTGACAAGGAGCTATTCGTCACCGCCGGGGCCAGTGGCTTCCTGGCCATGGACGTCCCCGAGGAGTTCGGTGGCGCGGGGATCAAGGACCTCCGCTACAACAACGTCGTGGTGCAGGAGCTGTGCCTGGCCGATGCATTTCCCCATGGCATGGGTCTGACCCTGCACTCCGACGTGTGCCTCCCGTACTTCACCGACTACACCACGCCCGAGCAGAAGCAGCGCTGGTTGCCGGGAATCGCCTCGGGTGAGCTCGTTACCGCGGTGGCAATGACCGAGCCCGGCATCGGCTCGGATCTGGCCTCGATGACCACCAGCGCAATCCGCGACGGCGACGAGTACGTGCTGAACGGATCCAAGACGTTCATCACCAACGGCATCAACGCCGACCTGATCATCGTGGCGGCCAAGACCGACCCGAGTCAGCGACACAAGGGCATGTCTCTGCTCATCCTGGAGGCGGGCACCGAAGGTTTCGAGCGGGGCAGGAACCTGGACAAGATCGGCATGCACGCACAGGACACCGCCGAGCTCTTCTTCAACGATGCGCGTGTTCCGGTCGACAACCTCCTCGGCTCGGAGGGCGAAGGCTTCATGTTGTTGGTGAAGAACCTGCCCCAGGAGCGGCTGTCGATCTCCATGGCATCGGTGGCCTATTCGCGGGCGATGCTGACGTGGACCATCGAGTACGCGAAGGGCCGCGAGGCCTTCGGCCAGCCGATCGGTTCTTTCCAGAACAGCCGTTTCAAGCTGGCCGAGATGGAGACCGAGATCACCATCGCCGAGGTCTTCCTGGACCGGTGTCTCACAGCGCTCAATGCCGGCGACCTCACAGCCGAGGAGGCGTCGATGGCGAAGTGGTGGTGTACCGAGCTGCAGAAGCGGACAGCGGACACCTGTGTGCAACTGCACGGCGGATACGGATACATGACCGAGTATCCGATCGCCCGCGCGTACACCGACTCCAGGGTCCCCACGATCTACGGCGGGACGACCGAGATCATGAAGGAGATCATCGGTCGTTCCATGGGCTTCTAGGTCAGCGTTTGCGCACCGATGACCTCGACTACCAGCTCCCTCCGGAGCGCATAGCGCAACATCCCGTCGAGCCGCGGGACGCCGCTCGGATGCTCGTCGATCTGGTGCAGCAAGGGCACACCGACGCCACGGTGGCCGAACTCCCCGAACAGTTGACCGAAGGCGACCTGGTGGTGCTCAACAACACCCGGGTACTTCCTGCGCGGGTTCCCGTTCGCCGCGGAAGCGGCGGTAGCGGCGAGGTGCTGTTGGTGGAGGACCGCGGAGATGGTTGGTGGGATGCGCTCTGTCGTCCCTCTCGGAAGTTGGCGATCGGATCGAATGTGGAATCCGTCGGCGGAAGGCTCACCTTCGAGATGGGTGAGGATCTCGGGGGTGGACGTCGCCTGGTGCGACCCGAGGTCATCGGAAACTCCGGGTTCGGAACGGACGAGAGCGGCCTGTTGCGGGCTTTGGAGGCCGATGGCGAGATGCCGCTGCCGCCGTACATAACCGCGGAGCTGGGGGATCCCGAGCGGTACCAGACGACGTATTCCCGGCGTCCGGCGTCCGCGGCGGCTCCCACAGCCGGGCTTCACATCACCGCAGACCTCCTGACGCGGCTGCGCAGCAAGGGAGTAGGGGTGACCACCGTTGAGTTGGTGGTGGGCCTCGACACCTTCCGCCCGGTCAACGTCGAACACGTGGAGGACCACCCGATCCATACCGAGCACTATGCGGTGCCCGCGCAGTCATGGCACGAGATCACGACCACCCGACTGGCGGGCGGTGCCGTGGTGGCGGTGGGAACCACGACGGTGAGGGCACTCGAGTCGGTGGCACACACCGGAAACCTCGTTGGTCGGAGCGACCTGTTCATCACCCCGGGTTTCGACTTCCGGGTGGTGGACCGACTGATGACGAACTTCCACCTACCGAGATCGTCGCTGCTGGCCATGGTGCAGGCATTCATCGGATCTCGATGGCGAGACCTCTACTCCCGGGCCATCGAGCAGGAGTACCGCTTCCTGAGTTTCGGTGATGCCATGTTGTTGACCCGGGGGTCGACGCCACGGGACCTTCAGTGAGACTCGAGGTCGATGTCCGCCATCGCGACGGCGCGGCAAGGCTGGGTACCGTAACCACAGCACGCGGGACCTTCGAGGTGCCGACCTTCATGCCAGTTGGTACCCGGGCGACGGTTCGGGCACTGAGTACCCACGAGGTGCGAGGTCTGACGGCATCGGACGGCTCAGGGGCCGAGGTGATGCTGGCGAACACGTACCACCTGATGCTGCGGCCGGGCGCCGACGCCGTGGCCGAACTCGGCGGGCTCCACCGATTCGCGGGTTGGGATCGGCACATGCTCACCGACTCCGGCGGCTATCAGGTGTTCTCCCTGGAACCGAAGCTCACCGACGAGGGTGCGGAATTCCGCTCGACCTATGACGGCTCTGCCCACATGCTCACTCCCGAGGGCGCCGTGGAGACCCAGGAGTTGTTGGGCGCCGACATCCAGATGGTTCTCGACGTCTGTCCGGCACTGCCTTCGAGCCCCGAACAGCTGCGGGCGGCAGTGGATCGAACGCTGCTGTGGGCACAGCGGGCCCGAGCGGCGCACCGTCGTACCGGTGACCAGGCGTTGTTCGGCATCGTGCAGGGCGGAGCTGACCGCGACCTGCGCGGTGAGTCGGCGCGCCGCACCGTGGCGTTGGATTTCGACGGTTATGCGGTCGGGGGACTATCCGTGGGGGAATCCCGGCCCGAGATGCTCAAGGCCCTGGAGGCGGCGGTGGCCGAGCTCCCCGAGAACCAACCCCGCTACCTGATGGGCGTCGGCGACCCCGTGTCCATCGTCGAGGCCGTGGCCAGAGGCATCGACATGTTCGACTGCGTGTTGCCCACTCGTCTGGCCCGCCACGGCACGCTGTTGACAAGCAGCGGCAGGCTCAACATCAAGAGGGCGGAGTTCTCGCGCAGCGACGAGCCCGTGAGCAGCGACTGCGGTTGCGCCACTTGTGCCAACTACACCCGTGGATACCTCCGCCACCTGATGTCGGTGAACGAGCCGGCCGGGCCCACGTTGTGCACGGTGCACAACCTGACCTGGATGCTCGACCTCGTGGCGTCCATACGCCGTGCCATCCGGGAAGGCACACTGGAAGCTCTGCGTCGGGACCTGGCGACGAGGCACCGGGACATGGCTCCCGGGTCCCGTAACTGAGAGAGCAATTGACTCGGGGACCCGTCGGGCTGTCGCCGGTGGCCGAGGATTCCCCGCTGGTGCTCCGGGGGTCGTAGCATTCTCGAACTGTGAACACGCTCTCTCTCCTCGCCCAGGAATCCTCTGGTAACCCACTCGGCCTGATCATCCTGCTGCTGCCGATCGCCGCCATCATCTTCCTGACGGTCGTACCCCAGCGGCGTCAGAAACAGAAGCAGGCGCAGCTGATGAGCTCCCTCGCCGTGGGCGACGAAGTGGTCAGCATCGGGGGCATCCACGGCGTGGTCAACCACATCGAGGACGACGTGGTGCACCTGGAGGTCGACGACGACGTAGTGATCAAGCTCGGCCTGGGGGCCGTCAGCCGCAAGGCCGATGAGCCCGAAGGGGGTTCCCGCTCCGGTGGTGGGTTCATGTCGGCTCTCATGGGCGGTGGCGCGACAGCACAGCGTTCCCGCTCCGACGAGGGCGAATCATCGGATGATTCCGCCGGCGACCCAACTGGCGACCCAACTGGCGACAAGGACTCCTGAGGCAGATGCGCACCCATCCACTGCGCAACATGTTGATCGCCATGGGTCTGGCGTTCGGGCTGTTGCTGCTAACCGTGCTCATGGGCAAGTCCCCGACCCTGGGTCTCGACCTGCAGGGCGGAGTCTCGGTGAACCTCCAACCCGTCGAGAACGGTGAGGTCAAGGACGACGTGAGCGCGGAGGACCTCGACCAGGTGATCGCGATCATCCGCAAACGCGTCGACGCGGTCGGGGTCACTGAACCCGAGGTGTCGAGGCAGGGCAACACGATCACCGTCCAGCTGCCGGGTGCCACCAACCAGCAGGACGTGATCGACCTGGTCAAGAGCACGGCCAAGCTCCGCTTCCGGCCTGTTCTGCAGCAGCTCGGCCCGGAGCCGACCAAGGAAGAGCGCGAGCAATACCAGTCCGACGTCGATCGGCTTACTGCCGAACTCGGCCTGCCCGAGGGCGTCACCGCCACGGCCGTGGCACAGGAGGAGATCGCCGCCCTGCAGGCGCTGTCGGCAGCAGACCCGGCAGCACCTCCTCCCGAGGTCCCTCAGAACTCATACGGGATCGACGTTCAATCGCCGGCATTCCAGGAGCTGCTGCAGGCCGAGACGCTGCTGCAGACCCAGACGACTCCACTGGAGGAGCTGGAGACCGACGAAGGCCGCGACGCCGAGGCAGTGCTGGCTGACAGCGAGGGCAACCTGTACCGGCTCGGTCCCACCTTCACATCCGGCGACAAGTACCTCGAGGGCGAGGCGGTCGAGGATGCCGTGGCCGGCCTCAACCAGTCGGGCGAATGGGTGGTGAACCCCACGTTCAAGGCCGGCGAGGATGGCATCGACCTGTTCAACGCAGCGGCCGCTGCCTGCTTCAGCGGCGAGCCGACATGCCCCGCTCAGCAGGGCGGCCAGGGCCAGTTGGCCATCGTGCTCGACGGCGAGATCCTCACCGCGCCCAGTATCAACAATGCAACGTTCGCGCGGGATTCGATCGAGATCTCCGGTGCATTCACCCAGGAGAGCGCCCAGAACGTCGCGGTCAACCTTCGCTACGGCTCGCTTCCATTGACTCTCAAGCCCCAGCAGGCAGAGACAGTGTCCGCCACGCTCGGCGAGGGAGCTCTCGAGGCCGGGATCATCGCCGGTCTGATCGGGCTCGTGGTGGTGTTCGCCTACCTGTTCCTCTACTACCGACTGCTGGCGTCGGTGACCCTTGCCAGTCTTTCGACCTCCGCCGCCCTGCTGTGGGTGGCGATGTCGTGGTTGGGAGCCACGGTAACCCTGGCCGGCGTCGTTGGTCTGGTGGTCTCGATCGGTATCGCCATCGACTCCAGCGTGGTCAGTTTCGAGGGGATCAAGGAGGACGTCCGCGCCGGTGCCACGGTGAGATCCGTGACCGAGCGTTCGATGACCCGTTCGTACTCCACCATCGTGAAGGCCGACACCTCATCGCTGATCGGTGCAGCGGTGCTCTACTGGCTGTCGGTGGGCCCCGTGCGCGGCTTCGCCTTCTACCTCGGTGCCGCCACGCTGCTGGACCTCTTCTCCGCGTTCTTCGTGTTGCGTCCCGGTGTGATGGCCCTGTCCCGATCGGGAGCGGGGTCAGCCCCACAGCGACTCGGCATACCCATCGATGATCTTCCCGAAGCCACACAGGCGAAGGTGGCCATGGCCGCTGCGCCAGTTGCAGTGGCCGCAACCGAAGGGGCGGAGGTCTGACATGGGTGCCTTCAAGAGCCTCTACCGTGGAACCAACGATTTCAATTTCCCCAAAGCGTTCCGACGCGCCGGGGTGTTGTCCATAATCCTCGTTGCCGGCTCGATCCTGACCATCGTCTTGCAGGGCGTCGAGCTCTCCATCGACTTCGAGGGCGGATCGGTGTGGGAGGTCCCTGCCGACAACTTCACCCAGGAGCAGGCAGAAGCGGTCTTCACCGCGGCCGACACCGGCGGTGGCGAGAAGTACCAGGCCGCCGAGACTGTCGACGGCAATCGAATTCTGAGGATCTCCGGTCAGGTCGACAGTGTCCAGGAAGGCACCGAGTTGGCCGCTGCGTTGGCGGATGCTGCCGGCGTCGAGCCGGGCGAGGTCACGGTCAACACGGTCGGGCCGTCGTGGGGTGACGACATCACCCGCCAGGCCCGCACCTCGCTGATCGTGTTCATGGTGCTGGTGGCGCTCTACATCACCTGGAGTCTCGAGGCCCGCATGGCCGTTGCCGCGATGGTGGCTGTCCTGCACGACATCTTGATCACCATCGGGGTGTACTCGCTGTTCCAGATCACCATCACCCCTGCAACGGTGATCTCGTTCCTGACCATTCTGGGCTTCTCGTTGTACGACACCATCGTGGTGTACGACCGCGTCCAGGAGAACGGTGAGCGCCTCGGGCGTACCGGGCGCTACACCTACACCGCGATCATGCGTCGCTCGCTCAACCAGGTCCTGATGCGTTCGATCAACACCACGATCACGACCGTCCTGCCCATCATCGCCATGCTGGTGGTCGGCAAATACATATTCGGCCAGCAGACGCTTGCCGACTTCTCTCTGGCACTCCTGATCGGCCTCATCTCGGGTACCTACTCCTCGCTCTTCGTGGCTGCGCCGCTGACGGTGGCGCTGAAGGAACGCGAGCCCCGGTGGCGCGAGATCCGCACCAGGCTGGTGAATCGCGGCGTGGATGTGCAGGACACCGCCTGGTACGGCGTCGGGGTAGGCGCCAAGGCGCCCGTGGCCGCCACGGTTGATGCCGGGGCGGGCGACTCCGCCGCACCGGCAGCCGCGACCGTAGCGACATCGCCGACGCTGACCCATAGTGGGCACCCGCCGCGTCCACGTAAGAAGAAGCGTCGCTGACTGACTCGTAGGGCGACCGCCCGGCGGTACCTTGGAGCCGTGGCGAACTTGTACGACACACAGCGGTCAGGGGGTATCCGATGCCCACGATGACCAGAGTGCTGCCCTGGCGGCGCCACACCCTGCCCCAGGTGATCGAGGTCGAGGGCATCGTCGAGGAGTATCGACGCCGACACCCGAAGCTCCCCACGGAGTCGCTCACCGCGGCCTACGAGGTCGCCGCACGCTGCCATCAGGGGCAGCTCCGCCGTTCCGGTGAGCCCTACATCAGCCACCCGCTGGCGGTCGCTGCCATCGTCGCCCGCTACGGCATGGACGACACCACCATCGCCGCGGCGTTGCTGCACGACGCGGTCGAGGACACGGGCCTGACCCTGGCCGAGGTCGAGGGTCAATTCGGCACCGAAGTGGCCGAGATCGTCGACGGGGTCACCAAGCTCGAGCGCTTCGAGTTCGATACCAAGGAGGCCCAACAGGCCGCCACCATGCGCAAGATGTTGGTGGCCATGGCCAAGGACATTCGGGTCCTGGTCATAAAGCTGGCAGACCGACTGCACAACATGCGCACGATCGCCGCATTGCCGACCGCCAAGCAGACCCGCACCGCACGCGAGACCCTCGACATCTACGCCCCGCTCGCTCATCGCCTGGGGATGCAGGAGATGAAGCAGCAGCTCGAGGACCTGTGCTTCGCGGCACTCAATCCCGCGATGTTCGCCGAGATCGATCAGATGGTGGCGGAGCGACCCCAGAACGCGAGGGCTTCATCGGCGACGTACTCGACGAGGTGACCCAGCGTCTCAAGCAGATGGGCATCAAGGCCGAGGTGACCGGACGCCCGAAGCACCTGTGGTCGATATACGAGAAGATGGTGCTCAAGGGCCGCGAGTTCGACGAGATCTTCGATCTGGTGGGGATCCGGGTCGTGGTGGAGTCCAGCAAGGACTGCTACGCGGCACTGGGCACCATCCACTCCCTGTGGGCTCCGGTGGGAGGTCGATTCAAGGACTACATCGCCATGCCCAAGTTCAACCTCTACCAGTCGCTGCACACGACGGTGGTGGCGGGCGAGGGTCGTGTCCTCGAGGTCCAGATCCGCACCCGCGAGATGCACAACCGTGCCGAGTGGGGAGTGGCGGCCCACTTCGCATACAAGGACGGGCCGTCGGACGATGTCGCCTGGTTGAGCCGGATCGTCGACTGGCAACAGGAGATGACCGACCCCGGCGAGTTCATGGCCAACCTGAAGATCGACCTCGAACAGGACGAGGTCTTCGTCTTCACGCCTACGGGCGACGTGGTCTCGCTGCCGGCGGACGCCACACCCGTCGATTTCGCGTACGCGATCCACACCGAGGTCGGCCACCGCTGTATCGGGGCCCGCGTCGGAGGCCGCCTCGTTCCACTGGATGACAAGCTCTCGGTCGGCGACACCGTGGAGATCTTCACGTCCAAGGTGGCCGGAGCTGGGCCCAGCCGGGACTGGCTCGACTTCGTCGCCAGCCGGTCGGCGGCATCCAAGATCCGTCAGTGGTTCTCGCGTGAAAGGCGAGAGGATGCGCTCGAGACAGGCCGCGAGGACCTTGTCAAGGAATTGCGCAAGGCCGGCCTTCCGAGCCAGCAGCTCATGAAGGGCGACACCCTGGCCGAGGTGAGTGCCCAACTCAAGTACTCCGACCCCGAGTCGATGTTGACTGCGATCGGCGAGGGGCACGTATCAGCTACTTCGGTCGCCCAACGAATGGCGAACCTGGTTCGCACAGCCGAGGGTGACAGGGAGGACGTGGTGGCCAGTTCCATCATGTCCACGGGGCGCCGTCGTGGGCGATCGGTCGGTGTCCATGTCGAGGGGTTCGACGACATGCTCGTTCGCATGGCCCGGTGTTGTGCGCCGGTTCCGGGCGACGAGATCGTCGGTTTCATCACCCGCGGTCGCGGGGTGTCGGTGCACCGCGCCGACTGTGCCAATGCAGTGTCGCTGCAGGAAGGACAGGGCGAGCGGATCCTGAACGTCGACTGGGACTACGACCGCACCGGTGACTTCGTCGCCCTGGTGGAGGTGCGGGCCCTCGATCGACCCCGGCTGTTGCAGGAGGCCATCGCGGTGCTCTCGGAGCACCGGGTGAACATCCTGACCAGCACGAGCCACGCGGGAGGGACCGGGTGGCCACCATGCGCTTCGAGTTCGAACTGGGGGAGGCCTCACACCTGGAGAGCCTGCTCAACCAGCTTCGGACGATCGACTCCGTGTATGACGCATATCGGGTGCTGCCGGGTGGCCACCTCGCAGTCCGCGAGTAGACCCTTGCGTCGATATCAAGGGTGTGGCCACTTCGGGGTCATTGCACGACGCTCTTTGACCCGATATAGTGCGACCTAGGAAAGCGTCCCGGGCCGGCTGGCTACCGACCCGAGGCGAGTGCGCACCGATAGGAGCGTTCGCACCATGGTCCAAGCTACCCAAGCAACACACCGGCCCCACCGTGGCGGAACTGAACGAGGACTTCGCGCTGTCGCTGGCGGCGGCGAACAAGTCACCCAGACGATCCACATCTACACCACCGCCGTCCGCCAGCTCGCGGAGTTCCTCGCCACACCGGAATGCCGACCGTTGCGGCGCGTCACCCGCGAGCACATCGAGGCGTACCTGGCAGACCTGCTCGAGCGTGGTCGATCGGCATCCACCGTCAAGACCCGAACTCGGCGGCCTCGACGTGTTCTGGAAGTGGTGCGACCGAGGAGGGCGAGATCGACCGCTCACCGATGGAACGCATGAAGCCGCCGATGGTGCCCGAGCAGCCGGTCGAGGTCATCGACGAATCCGACCTCCGAGCTGATGGCACACCGTCGAGGCAGACAAGTCGTTCTACGGTCGGCGGGATACCGCCATCATCCGCCTGTTCGTCGACACCGGGATGCGTGCCGCGGAGCTGGCGGGCTACGACTGCCGACATCGACGCCACCGCCGGGGTGGTCAAGGTCATGGGCAAGGGCCGTCGTGGACGCACCGTGCCGTTCGGCAAGAAGACCGCGGTGGCGTTGCGTCGTTACCAGCGTGAACGGTCCCAGCACCGAAGTCGGCGGGGACGGCCTACTGGATGGGCAAGCTCGGCCCGTTCGGCGCGAGGGAGTCAAGCAGATGTCTCGAACGCCGAGCCACCGAGGTCGGCGTGACCACATCCACGCCCACCGGTTCCGCCACACGGCGGCGCACCGGTGGCTGGCCAAGGGCGGCACCGAGGGCGACCTGATGCGTATCGCCGGGTGGCGCAAGCGCGACATGCTCAACCGCTACGGCGCCTCCGTGGCCGCTGAGCGCGCGATCGACGCACACCGCCGCCTCGCACCCGGTGACGACCTGTGAAGGCCGACGGGAGTCGCACGAACCTGGAGAAGCGCTACGACCGGTCGAAGTACGGCGGTCGTGAACTAGTCAACGGCTACGACGGACTGGCCGACCCTGACGAAGTTGACCTGTACCGCAAAGCGCGCACCTGTCCCGCTGGTGCTGACCGCCAGCTATACGCAGCGGTCTGGCTGGCCACGAGCCGCCAGCACCGGATCGTGGAGCTCGTGACCACCTGTTGCGCCAAGCCGGCCTTCAAGCCGGTGGCGAACGTGGTGGATGTTCCGGGGGTGGGCGCTGTGATGACGCCTGCAACGATGCCGACGCCCGTGGTGGCCCAGGCCGATGGCACGGTGACATCGTTCGCCAATACGACCGTGGACCTCGAGCGAAATGATCCGGTGACCTGGCCGTGGCTGGTCGGCTCCGATCGGTTTCCTGACGTGCGGTGTGTTCGATGCGGTCACGCCCTGGACGTGGACGCCGAACGGGTCACTGTGGCATTGGATCGGTACCGGATCACCCGTAGAAAGGTGCGTGACGCGGTAGGACGGCGCAGTTAGTATGACGGTCTAACTGACAGCCGCAGCTGAGATGGCACCCGCGGAAGGTGACGGCACCCGCATGTAGCCCCTGGAGGGTTTCATGCTGAGTGCGTCTGAACGTCGCCTTCGAGCAACAGATTGCGTCCCACGAGTCGTGGGCGAACACCGCTGACAGAACCGCCCGGACACAGCCGGGCCGTGACGGCCTCACCGCCAAGTTCGAGGCCCAGGTCGATCCCGACGGCCTGCTGTCACCCGACGAGCTGGCCCGCCGCGTCGAGTCCGCCCGTAAGGCGCACTTCGCCCGCCTAGCGTTCCTGTCCGCTAAGACCCGTCGCGCCAACAAGGCCGGCTCCGGCGCAGGCGGTGCCCGAGATGAGTAGCGCTACGCCAGACCGACCCCGGCCGGTGAGCCGGGGCCGGTAATCACTCCAGAGGGGACCGGAG
>CAVQRK010000019.1:0-30708 GCA_963715225.1 uncultured Actinomycetota bacterium | reverse complement strand
TTATCACAGTCATTTTACGATTGAACTTTTCTACGACGTGCTCCATACAAATTCTACGCACTCGGGACTAAAACCACAGAAATCTGCCACCAACTTCATCCAAAAAGCTGCGACGATGATGGCCAATAGCGGCACTATATCCCGCTTTATTCCACAATATGGCGCAAGTGGACTTTGATAAAAATACTGTCAAAGTCAATGGCAGAACGGTGAGTCTTGAATTCTTTCATGAGGGCCTCAATGCGAGGCAAGGACAACACGCTGTTTTCGGCGTCGACTTGACCGCTCGTTTCGTTTTCAACGTAATAATACGCACAAATGTAAGCCCTTGCCCTTCTTGATAGCTTCCTAACCAATGCAACCGTCAATACATTCTTGTTGCAAACACATTTCTTCACCAACTCATGAAACTTTGCCTTTCCTTGCTTCTTTGACTCCAGCGGCTCTCGGCGGTACTTTCCCTTTGCGATTCCCCAACTGTACTCGATGCCTTCGCCGGCGATCTCAGCGTGAAACTTTGGAGTGATATACACAAGAACGTTACGCCTTCTTCCAATATATTGTAAAGCTGTTTCCTCTTTGGCAAAATCAAGACATGACGACATCATGCAAAGGAGGCTGTAGTCTTCGGCATTCTCATCGTCATCATCGTTCGTCGATGGCATGATCGTGTACTCATCCAGAGGAATGGACTCATCAATAAATCCTCTCTCCCATAGTACCTGCTTGAGTCCCTTGGGCTTTCCTTCCCATCCCTTTTCAATGACTGGTGCATTCCAACGTTTGTCAATGTTGTTTTCGCTTGCAAGTGCTTGTAGCTCTTTGAGACGATAGTTCCTTCGGTTATCAAGTTCGACCAATGGTGCAAGCTGCTCTTTCAACATTTTGATTGTCTTGTCTCTTGGCCTGCTGTCGACAGTACGATCATGACGAGTTGCTTATTCCCTTTCATTATCGTCCATCCACCATGGACCGACGTCACCTGGAAAATTTTCGCCTGGATTCGGAGGGCGGAAGATAAAATGTTGAACATCGCCTTTCTTGAGCTTTGCAGGATGATCAAATACACCAAGATATCCCTCGTCCTCTTTGATAACGGATGGATCCATTGCTGGTTGGACACCGCCGTATCCAGAATTCATTGCACTTGCATCAAGTCCCGAAGCTCTTTTCTTTGCATGCCCTTGACTGTGGTCGAACGTGAAGCAGAAATCGAACTGTGGATAGAGAGTCTCGAGACAATCAATGCAATCTTCGAACTGACAAGCCATATGATTGTAGGTCCAGTAGCCATCATTGTTAATTCCTAGTTCAAAGAATATAACAAATGGTGATTTCTCGAGTGGCTTCTTCACAGCTGTACCATGGACAGCAATTCCAGCCTCCTCATCCACATACTTTTTGTTCAACCTCATGAAATTGATCTCATCTAGTTTGGCTTGTGAAATGTCTAGACCAAACCCGAATTCGCGACACTGAAATGCTGATAGCATGAGAGACAATCCGTCCGTCTTTGGAAGCAATGCCCGTTCACCCTTCGGACCCACCCACTGCTTACTTCCCAATAAGTACTGAGCAAAATCACACTCGTCGTCACCAAGAATAATCAGAGGACGTACTCCTGCTGGCATTTGAACACTAAGATTGCCACCATACTTGAATCTCCTTTCAGCTGCAAGGTCGTGAAGGAAATCATAGTCATCAACATGAAACTCAATCATTTCGTCATCACCACTGACATAGTGGTATCCTCGATTGTCACTTGCTTCAATCTTCTTCTCTAGTTTCCACTGATTGACAAGAGTCTTTTCTACTTGAATCCATCGATAGCATCGCGGCTCGAGCTCAGTAAGGTACTCTTCCGTAAACCATTTACGATGCAACACTACATCCAATCGTTCATGACCATCAACGTAGAAAGACTTCTTTCGAGTATCATATCGAAACCCAAGTCGTCGCAACCAACGCCAAGCTGTCGACTCCGGCACCTTTTTCCCCGGTCCATCATTTTGATGATTGTATCGATCAAGGATAATCTTTTGTGAATTGTTTCCATTTGGACTCTTGGCAATGAGATCCGGAATGATGACATCGTTCAGGTGAATACGAGCCAATTCGATCGATAGATTCGCAAGATTAGAAATACAGTAGGATATCCATTCATCTTTGGCTGTTGGAAAGTACTCAAAGAGGTCTGGAAGTGTACTCTCGCGTTTCTTCGAAGCTGGAAGTGGGAATCTTCCCTTGTCGTTCGTACGTAGAATTTGGTTCCACCTCCCTACAGTTTCATGATTCTCACAACATTTAATTCCAATCTTATTGAGATCAGTTAGAGCTTGAGTGCAACATTGCTTCCAAGTCCAATCATTCATGTTCTCTAAAGCATAAGTGTAGGACAAACAGAGAATTTGACTTTTTTGCCTAAGTATAAAGATATCGTATGCAGAGCAAAGATTGTCCTTATCATGGCGGTCGACTGCATCTCTCCATCCTGAAGGATATTCATTCACCCTCGATAGCATTTCCTTGCGGTCTTGGAGAACGGTCTCGACATCCTTGCTGCTCTTCGAGTCTCCAATGAACAACTTTTTGGCTTCTGGACTGTCAAAGAAAGACTGTAAATGCACTGGTACAGGTGCCCTTGGTTCAGAATCAGATTGAGGTCGAGCTTTTGGGAATTTACGCTCAATATCACGGTCCAGCTCGGCAAGCGTCTCAGGACGACAGGCTGCTCGACGCCTTCTCGCATGAATCTCGAAGTCTGCCGCCATCGCTGCAAACGACGTGTCTCCTTCGGGTGGCCGCTGCACTGGCTTTCCTGGATCAGTCAACAAAGTACATAGTAACATTACAGTCGATTCACTTTACCAGTTTTGGCGTTGATCTCGCCATGAGGGTCGTCCATCTTGACAGTGCGACGGTAACGCCCGGAGGTGTTTGTGTCAAAATCATCAAGTCCAATGTCCTTTCTACCAAGAGCACTGTTCATGTGATTCCTGTCAAATCCTAAATCAGCAAGAGATGGAACAGCCGCCTTAATCTCGTTGAACCAGGTTGTGTCAGACAGCCAACGTCCCCGGAGACGCGCCTCGTCCGCGACAGCAGTGAAAGCGTTGAAGTACAACTGGTACTTGCTCATTTTCTTCCAATTTTCCGTCGCGTACGGCCTTGCACGAGACGTTGCGCGTGTCGCTGCCGGCATCCGGCTCCGACAGCGACAGTGCGCCGCGTCGTTCCCCGGTTGCCATGGTGGGAAGGATCCGGGCCTGCTGCTCATCGCTGCCATGACGCATGAGCAGGGTCGCAGCCATGGTGTGGGTGTTGAGTATGCCGGTGAGACTCATCCAGCCGTAGGCCAGTTCCTCGATGACCGCCACGTAGGTCAGGAGGTCGAGGCCCAGGCCGCCGTAGCGCTCGGGAATGGTGATCCCGAACAGGCCCAGGTCGCGCATGGCTTCGACGATCTCGGCGGGGAATCGGTCGTCGCGTTCCAGCTCCGATGCGACCGGGATGACCTCCCTGGCGACGAAGCGACGCACCGTGTCGATGATCTGTTCGCGTACCTCGGGATCGGTGGTCGCTCCCATGGCCGAGTCGGTTGGTCCCATGCCGGGAACCCTACAGCGAGGCCGTGTTGACGACGATCTCGGAATTGGAGAACACTGTTTCCATGCCCGGGGGGTGGATGCACGATGCACTGGTCGATGTCGCTGGCCGCCGCAGCGACCACATCGGTGTGCGCGCCGGTGCGAGCAGTTGGACCTGGGGAGATCTCGATCGAATGACGACCGGTTTCGCCGGTCTGCTCTTCGAACACGGCGTGCGTAGCGGCGACCGTGTTGCGGTGATGACATCCAACCGGCCTGAGTTCCTGGTGTCGGTCGAGGCCGTGAGCCGACTCGGCGCTGCCTCGGTGCTGGTGAGCCCGGCGTGGAAGGCGGCCGAGGTAGAAGCCGCGGCGGGGCTCACCGATCCGGCCCTGGCCATCACCGACGGCCCGGCCACCGCCATCTGGCACCATCTCCTCGGATCGGATCGGGTGGTTGACCTGGACGATCGCGACGTTGCGGACGCCTCCCCGGGTTCGCACGGGGGCGCACTGGGCGATGACCGACCGGCATCCGCCGGCGACGAGGCTGTACTCGTCTTCAGCTCCGGCACCACAGGGCTGCCGAAGGCAGTTCGACACACCAATTCCTCGATCGCCGCGGCGACCGAGCACTGGGTGGCCGCCCTCGGCCTCGGACCCGACGACCGCATGCAGGTGGCCACACCTCCCTCGCACATCCTCGGACTGCTCAACCTGCTAGCGGTGGTGCACGCCGGTGCGACCGTGAGAATGCACGAGAGGTTCGATCTCGACACCGTGCTCGCGAGCATCGAATCCGACAAGGTCACCCTGGAGATGGCGGTGGCGCCCATCGCCCTGGCGATGGCGGCCCATCCCGAGCTCGAGCGGTACGACCTGTCCTCCCTGCGCTACATCATGTGGGGTGCCACCCCGGTGACGCCGAGCGTGGCCGAGGCGGTAACGGTCCGCACCGGCGTGCGTTGGCTCCCCGCCTACGGTGCGAGCGAGCTTCCCGTGATTGCCGCCAACCCGGTCCACGAACCGGAACGGTGGCGGTTGGACTCCGCCGGCCTGGCGCCCGCCGGCGTCGAGTTGCGTATCGTCGACCTCGACTCGGGCGAGGTGCTGGCCCCGGGCGAGACGGGTGAGGTGCAGGCCCGTAGTCCGTCGGTGATGGCGGGCTACCTGCCCGAGTCCGAGACGGCCTCGGCGTTCGTCGACGGTTGGTACCGAACCGGTGACGTCGGCTGGCTCGAGGCGGACGGTTGGGTCCACCTCACAGACCGGTGCAAGGAGATGATCAAGGTCAACGGATTCCAGGTCGCCCCCGCCGAGGTCGAGGGCGTACTCCACGGCCAACCCTCGGTACGGGACTGCGCTGTGTTCGGCATCCCCGACGAGCGCACCGGTGAGGCGACGGTGGCGGCGGTGCACCTGGAGCCGGGCTCCACTACCTCGGCCGACGATCTCAGGGGCGTCGTGGCCGATTCCCTCGCCACCTACAAGCAGGTTGGCCACGTCGTGTTCGTCGAGGAGATCCCCCGCCTCCCATCGGGCAAGGTTCTCCGCCGAATGCTGCGTGACGAGTGGGAGCCGCGCCTGGCCGAAGGTCCCGCGCCCAGCGCCCACACCGCGACAACCTCGGACCGAGACACTGGAGCCCCAACCCCATGACCTATGACCTACCTGATGAACTGCAGTTGGAGGAGGACGGTCCGATCAGGATCGTGCGCCTCAATCGACCGGATGAGTTGAACGCCACCAATCACGCCCTGCACCGTGGTCTGGCCGATCTCTTCGGGCAGCTCGACGCAGATGACGACGCCCGTGTCGCAGTCATCACGGGTCAGGGCCGGGCATTCTCCGCCGGTGGTGACTTCCACTACCTCGACGAGCTCACCCGCGATGACGACCTTCGGCGCCAGACCCTGGTGGACGGGCGCCGAATCGTGTCCGGCATGGCTGCCTGTCGTGTTCCCGTGATCGCGGCGGTGAACGGCCCGGCGGTAGGGCTCGGGTGCAGCATCGTCGCGCTCTCGGACATCGTCTACATGGCCGAGAGTGCGCACCTCGCAGATCCCCATGTGATGGTCGGGCTGGTGGCGGCCGATGGCGGACCCGTCACCTGGCCCCTGCTGACCAGCCTGCAGCTGGCGAAGGAGTACGCACTCACCGGGGACCGCATCTCCGCGGCCCGGGCCGCGCAGATCGGACTGGCCAACCATGTTTGTCCCGACGGCGAGGTGTTCGACGCCGCGATGGCCTGCGCCAACCGCATAGCGAAGCTTCCGAAGCAGGCCACCGAGGACACGAAGCGGATTCTCAACATGCACCTGGAGCGAGCTGTGCTGGCGACCATCGACTTCGCGCTCACGGCCGAGGACCGGTCGTTCAAGTCGCCGGAGCTGCGGGAGAACCTCGATCGCATGCTGGGGTCGCAGTGATCGGGCGGGAGGGATCGTGGACTTCGAACTGACTGCCGACCAGCACCATCTGCAGGAGGTCGTGCGCGAGGTCGCGGACAAGGAGTGTCCGAGCTCGTTGGTCCGAGCGGTTGCGGAAGGTAGCGGGGCCGCGGAGGTCGATGCGCTGTGGAGCACCTTCGTCGGGTTGGACTGGGCGGCGCTCACGATCGCAGAGGAGGACGGCGGCATGGGGGTGACCGCCGTCGAGCTGGTGATACTTGTCGAGGAACTCGGCCGGGTGGCCGATCCCACTCCACTCCTGGGAACCGCCAGCCAGTACACGGCAATGGTCCGGGAGTGCTTCGCGCAGCCCTCCCGGGCGGAGCTGCTCGGTGCGGTCTGCGGTGGGTCCACCGGCGCCGCTTCGTTCGAACCCGCCGGGCTCACAGCTGTTCGCGAGGGCGAGTCGTGGCGCCTCTCGGGAACCGTTGAGCACGTGGTCGATGGTGACCGGGCCGACCAGCTCGCCCTGGTCGCCCGGACCGACGCAGGACCCGGCGTGTTCGTGGTGCCGGCGTCGTCGGCGACCATCGCGCGATCGCCGACGTTCGATGCGACCCTGCACCTCGCGGCGATCACTCTGGAGGGGGTAGAGGTCGGTCCCGACCGCGTCGCTCACGGAGCGGGCGTCGTTGAAGGCATCGAGGCGGCTCGGCTGGAAGCCGTCACCTGCATCTCGGCCTCGATGGTCGGGGCGTCCCAACGCATCTTGGAGCTCGCGCTGGACCACGTGCGCGAGCGCCACCAGTTCGGTCGGCCAATCGGGTCGTTCCAGGCGGTCAAGCACCTGGCGGTCGATGTCTACGTGGCCATCGAGCGGGCGCGGGCGCTGTGCCACTTCGCCGCACTCACGCTGGCGGAGCATGACGAGCGTCGCACCCTTGCTGCCGCCATGGCCAAGGCGGCGGCGGGGGACTGCCAGCGCCTGGCCGCCGGCACCGGCATCCAGCTGTTCGGCGGCCTGGGCTACACCTGGGAGAACGACCTGCAGCTGTTCGTCAGGCGGGCCAAGAGCGGCGAGCCGCTCCTGGGCTCCAGCACCGAGCATCGCTCGGCCGTCGCCGGTCTGTACCGACCGAGCGCCATCGAGGAGGAACGGCGATGAAGCTTCGGTTCGACGAGCAGACCGAGGCCTTCCGCCACGAGTTCGCCGAGTGGCTCGACTCGAATACTCCCGATCCGTCCGAGACCTCAGAGCGCTCGCAATCCAGCGCGGATGTTCCCGCGTGGGCGCGGGATTGGCAGCGCAAGATGTTCGACGCCGGCTGGCTGGTCCCCGGCAACCCACCGGAGTTCGGCGGCCGCAACGCATCTTTGGTCGAGCAGTTCGTCCACCTCGAGGAGCTCGGCCGGCGCCACATCTACATCAGTCACAATCCCCAGGGCTTCGGGATCATCGTGCCCTCGATCCTGACATTCGGAACCGAGGAGCAGAAGCGGCGCTGGGCGGTGCCCATCCTCCGGGCCGAGATCACCGCGGCGTTGGGCATGTCCGAGCCGGATGCCGGCTCGGATCTCGCTGCCCTGCGCACGAGAGCGGTGCTCGACGGTGAACGCTTCATCGTCAACGGCCAGAAGGTCTGGACCTCCGGTGCCCACGACGCGGACGTCATCCTCACTTTCGTGCGGACCGACCCGGACGCCGCCAAGCACCGGGGGATCAGCGTGCTACTGGTGCCCACCGACTCTCCCGGGCTGACCCGTCGGCCGTTCGGTTCGCTGGTGTCTCCCGATGAGCTCGACTTCAACGAGGTGTTCTTCGACGACGTCGAGGTGCCCGTGGAGAACCTGGTGGGGGAGTTGCACCACGGTTGGCGGGTGGCCACCGGCTCACTCGGTCACGAGCGCGCGATGCTCTGGCTGGGCTACGCGGAACGACTCGACCAACACCTGGAGAACACCCATCGGATCATGGGCGAACGCGGGTTGTTCGACGACCCGATCGTCCGCGACCGGTTCGCCAACAGCGTGGTCGACGCCCACGCGCTGCGGCTGCTCGGGTACCGGACCCTGTCCAAGGCCCGCAAGGGAGTCGAGGCAACGGAGCAGTCGATCCTCAAACTGTTCGGATCCGAGGCCACGCAGCGACAGGATCTGGACATGTTGGAGGCCCTTGGCCTCGACGGTCTGGATCCGACTGTTCCGAGCGGTCCTCACCATCACCTCAGCGCCCACGACGACGCGTCGTGGATCGACATGTACCTGCGCAGCTTCGCGGGCACGATCGCCGGGGGTACCTCGCAGATCCAGCGCAACATCGTGGCCGAACGGGTGCTCGGCCTGCCGCGCTGAGCGCCGGTCAGGTGGCGGGTACCCAGCCCCGGGGCATGGGGAAGTCGAGGTCCGCGTAGGTGACGATCCCGGGCCTGGCGGCGACGGCGGCCGGAATCGCATTGACCGCGGGAACCGCGGTGATGATGTGCCCGATGGTCATGAAGTCCTCGATGGTCTCACCCTCGAAGTCGGGTGGAGGCAGGTATCCCAGCGTCGTGGTGACCATTGGCAGTCCGTCGATCTGGATGGAGTGACCGTCGGCGTCGATCTTCCAGTCGGGTTCCAACGTGTCCCCCTTCTTCCAGCGCACCGTCATCTCCACAAGGGTTCGATCCCCAACCCGACCCTGCCAGCTGATGAACATGCCGGCGACGCAGCCCGCGGCGATCGTCCACGAGGCCATCACCACGTCCTCGGTCGTCTCCGCGAACTCCGCCTCGCACACGATCTCGTCGAGTTCGATGCCGAGGGCGTCGGCCACCATGGCGACCGCCTCACCGAATACCGCCGTGCCGTTTCGCGCCATGTCGGGGAGCTCGGGATGGTCGATCGGTAGGCCGAACCCGGCTGGCTTCTCGGTCTCCGGCGAGTCGTAGAGGGTTGTGTCGGCCTGTTCGTTCACGGTGACCTTGTCGATCCGGCTGCACACTCCGGCGACGGTTATGGCCACCAGCTCTACGAACCCCGGGCTGATGCCGGTTCCCATGATCGTCGAGGCACCGCGTTCGCAGGCGTCGAGGATCTTCTGGCGATCGTCACCGAGGCGCCGTCCGTTGATGAACGCCGCAGTGGTGACGACATTGGCACCCGACTCGAGGATCCGGACGAGCTCGTCGACCGAGGGCCACATCGGGTTGTAGGCGACGCAGTCGGGCTTCGTGGCCAGGAGTTGCTCGACGTCGTCCGTCGCCGCGACGCCGACAGGATCGATTCCGACCAGCTCGCCGACGTCGGTGCCGACCTTGTCCGCGGACCACGCGAAGCAGCCGACCAGATCCAGGCCGGGATTGCCCACGATCGCCTTGACCGATTCCTTGCCCACGTTGCCCGTGGTCCACTGCACGACCCTGATCATCCCGTTCCCCCTGTCGGCAACCCAGCAGGGCCCTGCGCGCTGTGCTGTGCAGTTGCCCAGCACGATCGTAGCCGCTTCCCTACAATCGAGAACGCCGATGAATCTCCACTACGACCCCTACGACGCCGCGATCAGCGCTGATCCGCACCCGACCTTCAAACGGCTGCGCGAGGAATCACCGCTCTATTACAGCGAGCGCTATGACGTCTGGGCGCTGTCCCGTCACGCCGACGTGGAGGAGGGCCTCAAGGACTGGCAGCAGCTCTCCAGCGCTCGCAGTGACATCCTCGAGATCATCCAGTCCGGCATGGAACTGCCGCCGGGTGTGGTGATGTTCGAGGACCCGCCGAGGCACACGATCCACCGGGGCCTGATGTCGCGGGTGTTCACGCCGCGTCGGATGGAGGAGCTCGAGGACCGGATCAGGGCGTACTGCGCGGCAGTGCCTCGACCCGCTGGTGGGCTCGGGGAGGCTCGATTTCGTGAGTGACCTGGGCTCGGAGATGCCGATGAGGGTGATCGGGATGCTCCTCGGCATCCCGGAGTCCGCGAACGCCGAGGTGCGCGAGCGCACCGATGGGTACCTGCGGACCCGATCCGGTGAACCGATGCAACTGCGCCAGGACGCAATCGCCAACGGCGAGATGTTCGGGGAGTACATCGACTGGCGGGCGGAGCATCCCTCCGACGACCTCATGACGGCGCTGCTGACCGCCGAGTTCGAGGACGAGACGGGGACCACGCGTCGCCTCGAGCGTCATGAGGTGCTCACCTACACCCAGGTCCTGGCCGGCGCCGGCAACGAGACCACCGGCCGCCTCATCGGGTGGGTCGCCAAGTTGCTCGACGACCATCCGGACCAACGCCGCGAGCTGGCGGAGGATCCCTCCTTGATCCCCGGGGCGGTGGAGGAGACCCTGCGCTACGAGCCGACCGGCCCCCACCTGGCCCGTTACGTCGCGGCCGATGTGGAATACCACGGCCAGACGGTTCCCGAAGGCAGCGCCATGTTGCTCCTGGTGGGCTCGGCCAACCGTGACGAGCGGCGGTGGAGCGACCCCGATCGTTTCGACATCCACCGTAACGAGGGCGCTCACCTCACGTTCGGCTTCGGTCCCCACTTCTGCCTCGGCGCGGCGCTTGCCCGGGTGGAGGCCCGGGTGGCACTCGAGGAAGTGCTGAAGCGGTTCCCCGAGTGGGAGATCGATCACGACGCGGCGGTGTTGGCCTCGACATCCACTGTGCGGGGCTGGGAGTCACTTCCGGCCCGGGTGACGAGTCTGTAGTCACTGTCTCTTCTGTGCTTCGGGCGGCGGCCCCGTCGGGTGAATCATATTGTACTGAGCTGTACAGAATTGTACGATTCATGCATGGCCACTATGTCCGCAAGCCAGGCGAGAGCCGCACTGCCCCAGATCCTCGATCGCGTTCTCGCGGGCGAGGAAGTGACGATCACGCGCCACGGTGAGGCGGTTGCAGTCGTGATGAGGCCAGATGCGGTTCGCGTCAGGCGTGCGGGCAGAGCGCTCGACGAGGCGGAACGAATCCGCGATCTTCTCCGGCGCGGTCGTGCCGGCCGGCTGGACGAAGCCCCCACGATGACGGCTGAGGGCGCTGCACAACTCGTCCGGGACGTGCACGCGACGCGGGCCCGGCGCTGAGGCCCACCCGATGGACGCCTTCGATGCCGACGCTCTGATCTACGCGGCCGTTTCCGGCCATCCGCTGGGTCGGCGAGTTCGGGTGCTGTTCCCGCCCGAGTCGGTGGCGACCGACGACTCGGTGGCAGGGACCGGTTCGGTGCTGTTGATCCCGGAGTTGCTGACCAAACCGATGCGTGAGGGCGCCCAGGTGGAGATGGAGGCTCTCGCTGCACTGCTCTCGCGACTCGAGCTTCGACCGGCGGATGAAGCCACCGCGGAACTCGCGGCCGTACTGGGGGCCTCCTACGGTCTGCGTGCCGCGGACGCGGTACATCTCGCGACGGCGGTTTCAGCCGGTGCCGACCGATTCATCACGAACAACACATCGGACTTCGCGAAGGCGATCGCAGAGATCGACGTCACCTATCCGTCGGAGCTCCCGGACATCTGAATTCCCCACGCGGTGCGGCACTACATGTACATGCCGCCGTTGACGCCGAGCACCTGACCGGTGACGTAGCTGCCGTCCTCGGAGCACAGGTACGCGGACATCCCGGCGATGTCCTCGGGGGTGCCGGCCCGGCCGAGCGGTACGGCGCTTGGCGATCTTCTCGACCGGGGGCACGTTGCCCTCGTCGGCGCCCTGGCGAGCCATGGGCGTGTCGACGATCGTCGGGGGGATCGTGTTGGCCGTGATTCCGTTCCTTGCGAGTTCCCTGGCGAGCGCCTTGGTGAGGCCTATGACGCCGCCCTTGGACGCTGCGTAGTGGGCCATCCGGGGTGCGCCTGACTGGGCGCTCGAGGAGGAGATGGCCTCGATCCCGGCACTGGTGACGACGATGGTGATCGGGCCCAGTTCGCTGCGGACGGCTTCATAGGCCTGCTCGACCTGGTGCCGGTCGGCGAGGCGACCGGTCACGGCTGCACGCGTCGGGGTGGTGGCGGATTCTCCACCGGGGTGAACTCGATGTGGAGCTTGGTCAGTCCGCGAAGGATCCAGGTCGGCTCGTAGCTGAAAGCCCGGTCCCCGGGAGGGCCATGGTGCTCCTCGGACAAGCGGAGGTCGCGGGTGCGGTCCAGGATCCGTTCGATGCTGATCCGGCCCTCCGAACGTGCCAGCGGGCCGCCGGGGCAGGAGTGGTGGCCCCGACCGAAGGCAATGTGCTCCCGGGCGTTGGGCCGGTCGACCCGGAACTCGCTCGGGCACTCGAACCGGCGAGGATCGCGATTGGCGGCTCCGTTGAGGAGCATCACCGGGGTACCTGCGGCTACGTCCACGCCGCCGACGGTGGTCGTCCTGCGCGCCAGGCGGAAGTCGGCCTTCACGGGACTCTCCATCCGCAGGGCCTCCTCGATGAACTCGGGGATGAGGTCCCGGTTCTCACGGAGTCGGTCCTGGAGTTCCGGATTCTCACACAGGACCTTCATGCAGGTTGCGAGGAGCTTGGCGGTCGTCTCCTGTCCGGCTGCGAAGAGGAACGTCGCGCTTCGCACGACCGATGTGACCTCGGGGACAGAGCCGTCGTCGTAGGTGGCCAACGCGAGGTCGGTGAGCACGTCCTTGCGCGGTGACCGTCTCCGGTCCTCGATGTACTCGGCGAACCAGTCGTCGAGTGAGTCGAGCACGTTGAGCGGCCGGTCTGTCTTGGCACCCTCGCGGTGGGAGACCATGCCCGGAGGCAGGCTGAGACCGAAGAACTTGCGGAATTCCCCGTGATCCTGCTCGGGAACTCCGAGTACGTCGGCCACGGCCAACATGGCAAAGGGCTGGGAGTAGATGCTGATGAACTCGCAATGGCCGTCGGAGAGGAACTCGTCGAGCAGGCCGTCGGCGGCGGTCCACATGAACTCCTCGTTCTCCCTCAGTCGACGCGGCGTGAGGAGTCGCATCAGGAGACCGCGCTCACGAGTGTGCATCGGCGGGTCCATGGTGACCATGTGTTCGTTCATGGGCAGCTGGTCGCGGTACTCGTCGATGACGGCGCTGATGTCGTCACCCTCGAGCGGCACGGGGAACTCGGCGAACGGTCCTACCACCGAGTTGCACGATGAGAACGTGTCGACATCGCGGTAGATCTCACTTGCCTCGTCCCAACCGGTGACGGCCACGACACCGTGGTGCGGCGTTGCGGTCACGGGGCACTGGGACCGCAGGTACTCGTAGTAGGCGTACGGGTCTTCGAGCAGAGAAGTGTCGGTGAAGAAGTCGACCTCTTCGTAGTCGGTCACGTCAGGTCCCCCGGTCGGCCCAAGTCATTCGCTGGGCAGTCGCCCAGCGCAGTGCTGGGCACTTGCCTAGCAGCCCGTCGGTGATCGTGGCAAGGTGGTCGGATGGCTGCTGAACGCAGGGTCGGTGCGTCCGATTCCACTACCAGGGCTCATCTCCTCGACGTCGCCGAGGCGATGATGTTGGAGGAGGGCTACGCCGCGGTGACCTCGCGTCGGCTCGGTAGCAGGGCCGGTGTCAGCCCACAGCTGGTGCACTACTACTTCCGCACCATGGACGAGCTGTTCGTCGAGGTGTTCCGTCGGCGGGCGGAGGAGAACCTCACGCGCATCGCGGCCGCCATGGAGATCGACGGATCACTTCCGTCGATCTGGCGGCTCACCTCGAACCCCCTCGGTGCCGCCTTCAACATCGAGTTCGCCGCGCTGGCCAACCATCGCAAGGACATCAGGGTCGAGATCGCCACCTACGGTGAGCGGTTCCACCAGATGCAGCACGAAGCCGTCGCGGCACGGCTCGAGGCCCTGGGCGTGGCACCCGAGATCTGCCCCCCGACCGTTGCCCTCCTGGCCATGACCGGCCTGGCCCAGATCATGTCGATCGAGGAGGCGCTCGGTCTGACGGCGGGCCACAGCGAGGCCTCAGCGTTCGTGGCGGGTTTCCTCGAGGATCTCGAGGCCGGCGTCGTCGGTTGAGTGATCTTCGGCCCGATTCGACGAGACTGTTGATCCGGCTCAGCTCGGATCCGGTGTCTCCTCGAACACCGCCCGGCGGAGTTCGAACCGCCATATGCCGTCCTCGCCCCGTCGGAGCGTGTCGTGGTAGCGCCCCACCAACTGAACGGCCCATCCGTTCCTGCCCATCAGCAGGAACACCACGTCGCTCACCGCCGTGGCCCTGGTGTCGCCGGATGTCTCCACGAGGGTGTTCAGCACCAGGTGGCGCTGTGGGCGCCTGGGGACCCAGCCCGCGTAAGCGGCTCGCAGCGCGTCGTGTCCCTCGTGGGTGCCCATGCCCGGTATCTGGACCGAGCCGTCGGAATCGAAGGTGTCGACCACGTCGCCTGTGCGCCCGTCGTCGAGGGCGTGCGTGTAGCGCGGCGATCGTGGCCCGAACCCCCTCTGCCACCTCGGCACGCAACGAGTCGGACGTCATCAGAAACCCAGGTCCCGGATGGGCGTCTCCAGGGGATTCACATTGATGGCCCGCAAGGCGGGTAGCAGCCGTTCATATGGGAGGCCGGCGACGAATCCGTCCACCGTCCGTTCGAAGTTGGCAGGACCGCCCTCGATCCCTTCGGAGAACCGCATGTACTCGAACCCGGGGTTGTGCAGCCCCTGTTGCTGGCGGGGGAGGTTCCCGAAGTCCTGGGAGGGGATGGGTGGAACGCCTGGATCGTCGAACTCCATGGGGTCGGGCGGAGATGGCCGCGGCCCGGTCTCCCCCGATGGGTAGCGGGTCAGTGACCAGATCTCCATGAGTGTCTCCTCCGGGCCCAGCGGACGGAACCGGTACGACGACGCGCTGCTGTACATCGGAAGTACGAAGAAGTGGGGGAAGCAGTAGCCCATCGGCTCGTTGAGGCCGTCGTCCTCCAGCTGGTTGAGGTCGGGCACGTCGTGGCCGCGCTCACGGTGCCACTCGACCACGGCGTCGTTGAGGGTGCGCTGCCACTGCGACATCGCTTCGGCGGGATCAGCGGGAAGACCGTCGTCCCCGATTGATTCGGCGAGCGACTCGGCGATCGCCACGTCGTCGCCGTGAACCATTCCGGCCATGCCTTCGCTCATCGTCCGCAGGTAGCGAAGCTCGGCTGCCAGCCACTTGTCAGGGCCGAACATCGACGGGTCCCGCGGGACGAAGCGGTCGGCGTCGACGAGCTGAGGATGCGCCTCGATCACGTGGTACTGCTCGAGAAACGCGGACTCGGCGAGCTTCCAGTTGACCGGGAGACGGAAGGAGCACCACCACTCCGCCCGCATCGACTCCAGCTTCCATGCCTCCAGGGTGGTCGCAAACGGCTCTATGCATTCCCGCAGTGGGGGTGCCTCGTCCGACAGGTTGATCCAGGCGCAGCCACCCCAGGTCTCGCATCGGACCGCTGTGAGGTCGGTATCGCCGGGGGCGAGGTTGTGCTCGGCGAACGACTTGGCCCTGGAGATGAAGGTGTTGGCGCCGTCGGGCCCGTAGCACCAGCCGTGGTAGGGGCAGGTGAAACCGGGCTCACACGATCCCCGGCCGGAGGCCACTGTCACCCCACGGTGCCGGCAGGCGTTCTGGAAGGCGTTCACGCTGCCGTCCTCGGCGCGGACCAGGATCACCGACTGACCGAGGATCTCGTAGGTGGTGAAGTCGAACTGTTCGGGGATCTCCTCGAGCCGGCACGCCATCTGCCACACCCGGGACCAGAGGTGCTCGCCCTCGAGTCGGAAGAAGTCCTCGTCGTAGTAGCGCTGCTTGGGTGCCCGGTCAGCCACATCCAGCGCATGCGGCACCCCGAGTGCCGCCCGATCTTCGCTCGCGATCACCACGTCGTCACCTCTCCGCCTCCGTGTCCGTCAGTGCTCCCCCACCGGCTGGTGGGATCGCCCACTGGCGGGGCAGTTCACCGGCCTGCGTCGGGCAGAACGAGAACTTATACTAACCGGTCGGTACAAAAACGTCCGGTGGGCCCGGGGGAACGACAATCCCCAGACAGCACGATCGCGCCGCCACCGGCCCGACAACTCGGCGGCCCCTCAGTGAACACATCCCCCGACCCCCGCGAGATGCCAGGATCGAGCCGGGCCGATCGCGATGTCGACGGGGCGGTGGTGCCGGAGGTCGAGGTACTGGTGGTGGGTGCCGGCGTCACTGGCATCTACCAGCTCCACCGTGTTCTGGAGGAGGGCTTCTCGGCCCTGCTCGTCGAAGCCGGTGGGGGAGTCGGCGGGACCTGGTACTGGAACCGCTACCCAGGGTCACGTTTCGACTCCGAGAGCTACTCCTACGGCTACCTGTTCTCCCGGGAGCTCTTCGAGGAGTGGGAGTGGCAGGAGCACTTCGCCGCGCAGCCCGAGACCGAGCGCTACCTCAACCACGTGGTCGACCGGTTCGACCTCCGGCGCCACATGCGATTCGACACGCCGGTGACGTCAGCGGTGTTCGACGATGCATCCGGAACGTGGACGGTCGCCCTCGGCGACGGTTCCTCGATCCGTTCGCGCTACGTGGTCGCGGCCACCGGCGTGCTCTCCGTGCCCTACCAGCCCGACGTCACCGGGACCGACGACTTCCGGGGCGAGCAGCACCACACCGGACGTTGGCCCGCCGAGCCAGTCGATTTCACTGACAAGCGGGTAGCCGTCATCGGTACGTCCTCGAGCGGCGTCCAGGTGGTATCTGCCGTCGTCGACGAGGTTGCATCGCTGACCGTCTACCAACGCACGGCCAACTGGTGCACGCCGCTCAACAACCGCCCGATCACCAACGAGGAACAGGAGCAGCTCCGGGCCGACTTCGACCAACTCCGCGAAGTGCTCAACACGTCGGTCCACGGGTTCCTTCACCCTCTCAACCCGCGGCAGGCCTCGGACGACTCGCCCGAGCAGCGCCGGGCATTCTTCGAGCAGATGTGGCAGAGCCCGGGGTTCATGAAGTTCACCAGCAACTACGTCGACCTGTTGGACAACGAGGTCGCCAACCAGGAGTGGTGCGACTTCATCGCGGAGAAGATCCGCGGCATCGTCGAGGACCCGACCACGGCCGAGGCACTGATCCCCACCGACCACCGATACGGGGAGAAACGACCGCCCTACGTCGCCGGCTACTTCGAGGCCTTCAACCGTCCGCACGTCTCGTTGGTGGATCTGAGGGCGACCCCGATCAAGCGACTCACCGCGACCGGAATCGAGACGACCGACGGAGAGCGCAGCTTCGACGTGATCGTCTGGGCCACCGGGTTCGACTTCGGTACCGGTGCCATGGAACGCATGGGAATCCGTGGCCGCGACGGCCTGTCGCTCAACGAGCACTGGGCCGAGGGTCCGAGCACCTTCCTCGGTGTGCAGACCCACGGGTTCCCGAACCTCTTCTTCCCCGGGGGCCCGCACGCGGCCGCAGGCAACAATCCCCGATACAACGGCGACCAGGTCGACTTCGTCACCGAGGCACTCGTGCACACACGGGACCATGACTGCGACACCATCGAGGTCACTGCGGATGCCGAGGAGCGGTGGACCGAAATGGTCGACCGGGCGGCGGCGTTGACACCCTTCGGTACCATCGGGCAGTACGTGGGCGGCAACATCCCCGGCAAGCCGAAGCGATACCTCCTCAACGCAGGTGGCCGCCCGAAGCTGCACAAGGAGATCGCACGGGTGCGCGACACCGACTACGTGGCCTTCAGCCTCACGCGATCAGGTGACCCCGGGTGAACTGATGGCTACCGGGTCAGACAGTGGCGACGGGCGTCAGGGGTGAGCCGACGATCCCGGGCAGTCGCAGCGGGGGAGCGGTGAGCAGGAACCGGCTGCGGCCGTGCTCGCGGAGCCAGGTCGCGAGCTCGTGGAGATACCACATCTCTCCCAGCGGCACGCCCAGCTTGAACAGGCACAGGTGGTGGATCGGCAGGAAGGAGTGCCGGCTGGGGTCGCGGTCCTTGCCCAACAGGCCTTCGACCGCGTAGTTGTCGGCGACCAGTGCCGATATCCGGGACTCCGCGATCCAGTCCAGCAGAGAGTCGTCCCTGGCATCCAGATAGGTGCACATGGTGTGGATCTTCACGGGATCGGGGTTCCGCTCCCATTCGAGGACCTTGGTGGCGAAGCCGGTGTGCAACAGGAGCATGTCGCCCGGTTCGATGACGACTTCGTCGGCGACGAGGATGTCCTCGAGCGTCGCCCGGTCCACTCCCCGCCAGTCGTGGCCCAGATGGTTGGCGAGGTCGACCAGGACGCCCCGACCCTGGACGCCGTGGAACGCCATGTGCTCCAGACCGAGGTGCCTGGCGAACGAGCGATGGTTGCTGCCGTCGCCGGCAGCATCGTCGCTCGGCCCCACCAGATCCGTGCCCGCCCGGAACCCGTTGTAGTAGACGGCCTCCTCCGCGCCGTCGCCGTCGGCATCGAACTCGGCCCCGACATGCGCCAGTGAGTCCCACTGGGTCGAGTACTGCAAGGAGAGGGTGACCACGTCGTCGGCCCACACATCCACGTACTTGGCGTCGCCGAAATCGGCCATCTCGCTCATGTGGACGTTGTAGAAGGTGGCGGGCCTACCCTCCATGTCCTCGGTCGGGCTGAGCACGGGAGGGTGTCGTCGCTGGTTCAGCGCCGTGCCACCCGGGTAGTCCAGCGGCAGGCTGAGGCAGAAGCTGATTCCGGCCTCGACCTCGCGCACACCCTGGAGAACCTTCTCGGGGGTGATCAGGTTGATCCTGCCGAGCTCGTCGTCGTCACCCCAGTCGCCCCAGGTGGATCCGTCCGGGCGTCGGGTCCATCGCTTGGCCATGGGTGGTCCTCTCCTGATCGACTTGTACCGCGAGTCTCGTCGTTGATGCTGTAGAGCCGTTCGTCTACTGTGGGAACAGTAGTTCGCGTGGCCTGAGAACTGCGTTTCCGGGAGGTCTGCCACCATGACCGCGACGCCATCCGACAAACACTTCGTGGTGTCTGCCGACGGACACCTCTTGGAGCCCACCGACCTGTTCAGGACGCGTCTGCCCGAGAACCTGCGCCACATGGCCGTGTGGGAGGAGGAGTTCGAGATCGAACCCCTCGTCGAAGGCGGAGCGAGCGTGTTCCGCAAGCTCCACACTCCTGGGTTCGAGGGATGGACGGTGTCGCGGTACCGCCAGACCCACGGGCGGACACCGGAGGGCGATCCCGACATCATCCTCGAGGACATGGATGCCGACGGAGTCGACGCCCAGGTGCTGCACCCCAACCTCTCGCAGTTCGGTCTCTTCACCGACCACCACGAGATGTCGATCGCCCACGCCCGCGTCTACAACGACTACGTGATGGAGCGCTTCACGCCCTACTTCGCACGGCTGGCGCCGACTGCTCCGATCCCCCTCACCGACATCGGCGACGCCGTCGCCGAGATCGAGCGCGTCGCGGCCGGCGGGTTCCGCGGGGTTCTGCTCCCCGCCACCGCGCCGATGCCCTACTACCGGCGTGAGTACGACCCGGTGTGGGCCGCCGTCCAGGCCAGTGGGATGAGCGTCTTCATCCACACCCAGACCGGGGGCATCAAGGTCGAGGACCCCGAGGCGCTCACCCTGAAGATCATGATGGAGAACGCCAGACAGGTGAACGAACCGATGACCGAGAAGGCCGCGGCGAAGAGGATGGTCACCCAGGCGGTCATGCAGCCGGTGGTTCCCCAGACGCTCATCTGCCAGCTCATCGGTGGCGGGGTACCCGAGCGGTTCCCCGCCCTGCACTTCTCGCTCATCGAGTTCAACGCCTACTGGCTGGCGTCGCTGGTCGGCTCGATGGACAAGTGCTGGGTCACCGGCATCGGCCAGGACCCGGACTGGTGGATCGGTGTGTGGGACGACAACCGCCCGGACGACGACCAACCGGGAATGGCGCAGCTGTTCCAACTCAACGAGAAGTGGCCGTATCCCCTGATGCCGAGCGAGTACGTGAAGCGCCAGTTCCACGTGTCATTCCAGGACGACCCCGTGGCTGTCGCCTGCCGCCACATCACCGGGCTGTCCACGATCGTGTGGGGTAACGACTATCCCCACGCAGAGGGCACGTTCCGCGGCAGTCGCGAGCTCCTGACCCGACAGCTCGGCGACCTGCCGGACGCCGAGCAGGCGGCTCTCATCGGTGGCACACTCGGAGACCTGCTGGGCTTCGACCGGGCCGCCGCCGGCGCCTGACGCGCCGCGTCTGATGGAGTGGGCCTGGAACAGCGGGCCTGTTCAGGCCGGTGCCGACCTCACTCGGCGATCCCCCGGAGGAAGATGTCGGCGAATGGGCCCGCCACGTCGCGGCCCGGGTTCCTCCTGCCCGACCGGAGTAGGAGATATGTGTAGTTGTGCATGCCCAACCAGGCGAGCGTCGCCAGCCGGGAGTCGACCTCGCGGAACTCGCCGGCGTCGATGCCTGCTCGGATGATCCCTTCCACCCGTTGCTCGTAGTCCCGGCGCCGGGCGCGGAACTGCTCGGCCCGCTCGTCGGTAAGGGCCGGGAAGTCGTGCAGGAACACCCAGACGTGATCGGGATACCGGCGGATCACCTCCACCAGTTCGTCACCGAGCATGGCCAGCTGCTCGGAGTGAGATCCACCCTCTGCGGCGACGCGGTCTGCCCCGAGTATTACCTCGTCCATCACCCGGTCGTGGATCGCCGCGAGCAGCTCCTCCTTGGAGTTGATGTAGTGGTAGAGCGCACCCTTGCCCAGCCCGTTGGCTTCGCAGAGTTGTGCCATGCCTGTGGCGTGGTAGCCCTGCTCGGCGAAAACCCGCGCCGAGGTGTCGACTATCTGCCTGCGTCGCGCCGTCCATTTGGCGCCGCGCTCCGGCCTCGTCTCTGAGGACTCGCTCGTCATGGACCTCGACGGTAGTGCGGGCGCGCCAACCTAGACTGACTGGTCGGTACAACGGCTTGACCCGCACAGCGGCGGGCGGAGGAGCAGCGGTGGACACCTTCGACTTCGACGGCCGCGTGGCGATCGTGACCGGCGCCGGCCGCGGGATCGGCGCCGCGAACGCCCGGCTGCTCGCCGAGCGAGGTGCGCGTGTGGTGGTGAACGACCTCGGTGGCTCCACCGGAGGCGAGGGCAGAGACACCACGCCGGCCACGACCGTCGCCGACGGAATAGTCGCCACCGGCGGTACCGCAGTGGCAGATCATCATGACGTGGCAGACCCCGCGGGTGCAGCTGCCCTGGTGGGAGCAGCGGTCGATCGGTTCGGCCGACTCGACGTGCTGGTGAACAACGCCGGCATCATTCGGTGGGCGGGAATGCCCGAGGTGGACGAGCAAAATCTGGCCGCCCACCTCGATGTCCATGTCGGAGGGTCCTTCCACACCACCCGCGCCGCCTGGCCGGTGATGACGGAGCAGGGCTACGGGCGCATAGTGATGACCACGTCGGCCGGGCTGTTCGGCCTGCCGACGAACCTCTCGTACGCCACGGCCAAAGGTGGGGTGATCGGGATGACCCGCAGCCTTTCGCTCGCCGGCGCGGACCATGGAATCACTGTGAACCTGATCGCCCCTGCCGCCGGTACCCGGATGGGTGGCGCCGGCGACGAGAGTCTGTCGCCCGACCTGGTGGCTCCGATGGTGGCCTACCTGGCACACGAGCGATGCGTGGCCACCGGGGAGATATACGCGGCCGGCGCAGCCCGGTTCGCCAGGATCTTCATCGGCGCGACCCCGGGGTGGGTCGACCCTGAGGGCCAGCCGACCGTCGAGGACGTGGCGGAGCACTGGGACGAGATCAACGACGAGGCGGGATATTCGGTGCCCGTGGACCTGATGCAGTGGTCCGGATCGTTCACTCAACACCTGAGGGCTCCCGACGGTTGAGGCGTCCGGGAGGGCTCAGCCCGGTCGTGCTCGCAGCTCCCGTTTGAGCACCTTGCCGGACGGGTTGCGCGGAAGTTCGTCGATCACCGTCACCGCCCGGGGAACCTTGTACCGGGCGAGCTGCGCGCGGCAGTGCTCGATGAGCTCTTCCTCGGTGGTTCCCGGTCGCAGGACGACCCACGCGACGGGGACCTCACCCCATTGCTGATCGGGACGACCCACGACCGCCGCCTCTATGACCGCATCGTGTTCGTACAGGACGCGTTCGACCTCGGAGGTGGCGATGTTCTCGCCTCCGGACACGATCATGTCCTTGAGGCGGTCGACGATCGACAGGTAGCCGTCATCGTCCAGGACCCCGACATCGCCGGTGTGGAACCAGCCACCGGCGAACGCCTTGGCGGTGGCCTCCGGGTCGCGCCAGTAGCCGGTGAAGACCTTTGGTCCGCGGAGTACGACCTCTCCCTTCTCACCCGGTGCCACAGAGTTGCCGTGGTCGTCCCAGACGTCGAGTTCGAGGTACTGACACGGCCGCCCGACGCTGCCGAGCTTGGTGATCGTGCTGTCGCGGTCCAGGAAGGTGTCACCCGAGACCGTCTCGGTCAGGCCGTAAGCGTCGGCGAACCAAGCCGAGGGGAAGACGTTGCGAATCCGTTCGATGTAGGGAATGGGCATCTTCTCTCCACCGGCGATGATCACCCGCAGAGAAGACAGGTCACGATCGCCGATGCCGGGTACGTCGAGGACGGAGCGGACCATGGCCGGGGCCGCCCACAACAGCGTGACCCGGGAACGCTCGATCTCATCCACCACCGCCGCGGCGTCGAAGACGCGGTGGATGACGGTCGTGGCCCCCACCGCGATCATCGATGTGGTGACGAGATCGAGCGCGCCCACGTGGTACAGGGGTCCGCATGCCAGACCCACGTCCGCCGAGGTGAAGCCGAACTCGGTGATGTGGGCGAAGTTCTTCCAGGCGAGATTGGAATGGGAGATCATCACTCCCTTCGGACGTCCCGTGGTTCCCGAGGTGTACATGAGCCGGTGGGTATCGTCCCCGGCTACCGCTGCCCGTCGAGGGTGGGTCACCGATGCGAGGTCCTCGAACCGCTCCCAGCAGTTTGGAGCCTTCGAAGCGATCGATACCTTCGGGAGATCCGACCCCAGCCCGTCGGTGGCCTCCTGGGCGACCGGGACCATCTCGGCGTCGGCGACTATCACCGCCGCGCGTGAGTGCTCGAGGATGAACCCGACCTCGGCGGGGGCCAGGCGCCAGTTGATCGGCATGGCGATCGCCCCGAGGTGGTTGGCAGCGAAGATCGTCTCCAGGAATTCGGTGCAGTTGTGGGCGAGCAGCGCGATCACGTCACCACGACCGACGCCGCGTTTGGCGAACCCGCCGGCCAGCGCAGCGGCTCGTTCGGCCATCTCCCGGTAGGACATCGCGGCGCCCTCGAACACCGCGATCGGCTTGTCGGGAGTACGGATCGCGTGGTGCTGCAGCACTGCGGACCAGCTCATGTCCGGCTCCATCGCGCTCGGGCGTGGCCTGTCACTCACTTCTGACCCCCTGCTCACGGAGCGGCGTAGCCGCCGTCGATCACGATCGCTGATCCGGTGGTCCACCTGGCGGCGTCGCTGGCCAGGTAGGAGTAGGCACCCACCAGATCATCCGCCTCGCCGAGCCCCAGCGGGTGCTTGGCCGCAATGGCGTCGATGGCTTCCTGCGGTAGGTCGGCATGGATGCCGGACAGGAAGGTCCCCGGGCACACGCAGTTCACCCGGATGCCGTCCCGTGCGTATTCGACGGCGGCCACCTTCGCGAGCTGGATCACCGCCGCCTTCGTCGCGCAGTACGGCGCGGCGTGCGACCAGGCGGTCAGCCCGGCCACACTCGCGGTGAGGATGATTGACCCGGATCCCCGGGGTCTCATGGCTCCGACGGCGGCCCGGATCGCGTTGGCGGAACCCAGCACGTTGACGCGCAGCGGGCGCTCCCAGTCCTCGGTCGTCAGGTTGTGGATACGGCCGTTGGGGGAGAGGACGCCGGCGTTGTTGATCAGCACGTCCAGGTGCCCGAATCGTTCAACGGCCAGAGCGACGACTGCATCGACGTCACCGGGCTCGGACACATCCGCGAGGATCGACTCGACCGGACCATGGGGCGAGGGGATCCCATCCACGGTGGCGTCGAGTGAATCGCGGCTGACATCGCTCAGGACCAGGTCGGTGTCGTCCTGCGTCGCGAATCGCCTTGCCAGCGCGGCACCCAGGGTGCCGCCGGCTCCGGTGATGGCGACGACGCATCGGTCTGTCTCGGATTTCGTGGTCATGTGAGTAGGTATCCTCCGTCTACGTCCAGCACGATTCCGGTGACGAAGGCAGAGCTGTCGGACGCCAGGAACTGGTAGGCGCCGGCCAGGTCTGCGGGTGCGCCCCATCGTCCGAGGGCCGTGTGGTCGAGGATCTCCCGTTCTCGCTCCGGATGGCGCTTGAAGGAGATGGCCAGCGGGGAGTCGAACCATCCCGGCGCCACGACGTTGACCGTGATTCCTTGTGGGGCGAGGTCGAGTGCCAGCGCCTTGGCCATCCCCACCAGGCCTGCTTTGGACGCACTGTACGCGGCGAGGCCGCGACGCGGGCGTTCGCCCAGCACCGACCCCGTGAAGATGAGCCGTCCTCCTTCGCCCATCACCCGCGTTGCAGCTCTGGCCCCGAGGAAGGCGCCGGTCAGGTTGACCTCCAGGACGCGGCGCCACGTCTCGGCGCCGGTCTCGAGAGGACCCCCGACCATGGGCGAGATCCCCGCATTGCAGATCCACACGTCCACGGCGCCCCACTCGGCCACGGTGGCGTCGGCCACGCGGTCGTTGAACTCCTCGTCCGTAACTTCTCCTGCCATGACTATGGAAGGTCCCGGCAGTTCCTCGGCCACGGCCTGGAGGTCGTCGACGGTTCTGGCGACGAGCGTGACGCGTGCTCCACCGGCGGAGAATGCGTGTGCGAGCAGACGGCCGAGGCCCCGACTGGCGCCGGTGATCACCACGCGCTTGGTGGCGACATCTGCCCCTTGCGGGAACGAGGTGGGAATCTCGATCTGTTCGTCCATCTCAGCAGCCGAGTTCCCGGGCGATCACCACGTGTTGGATCTCGTTGGTGCCCTCACCGATCTCCAGCACCTTGGAATCGCAGTAGAAGCGGGCCACGTCGGAGTCGAGCATGTACCCGATTCCGCCGTGGATCTGCACCGCCTCCGAGGCTGCCGATGCCGCCAGACGGCTGGCCTTCAGCTTCGCCATGGAGGCTTCCTTGAGAAACGGCTGGCCCGCGTCGCGCAGGGCCGCGGCCCGGTAGGTGAGCCAGCGGGCGGCCTCGAGTTCGGTGGCGATGTCGGCCAGCTTGAACTGGATCGCCTGGAACTTCGAGATCGGTTGGCCGAACTGGGTTCTGTTCCGTGCATGTTCGAGGGCCAGGTCGAGTACCGCCTGGGTGAGGCTCAGTGATAGCGCGGCGATCGAGATGCGGCCGACCTCGAGCGTGCGCAGGAACTGGCCGAGACCCATCCCGGGGTCACCCACCAGGTGTTCCTCGGTCACGTGTACGTCATCGAGGAACAACTCGCGAGTGTCGAGTCCCTTCCACCCGATTCCCCTCATCTTCGGGCCCATGGTGAATCCCGGGGTGTCCTTCTCGACCACGAAGGTCGCGTAGGTCGGGCCCCCGTCGTCGGTCTCGGTGCGGGCGAGCAGCGTGACTCCGAACGACATGTCCGTGCCTGCATTCGATATGAAGGTCTTCTGTCCATTGATCACCCATCCGCCGTCGGCGCGCACGGCCCGGGTGCGGATTCCCCGGGCGTCGGATCCGGCGTCGGGCTCGGTGAGACCGAATGCTCCCAGCACCCGTCCCTCCGCCAGTGGCCGCAGCCACCGTTCGCGCTGGGTGTCGTTGCCGAACAACAGCAGGGGCAGCGAGCCGATGGTGATGTGCGCCTGCCATGCGGCCGCAACGGATTGGTCAGCTACGCCGATCTGTTCCATGGCGGCCACGAAGCCGACCGTGGACATGCCGATTCCGCCCCACTGTTCCGGCACGAGCATGCCGAGGAGCCCGAGCGCTCCCATCTCGGCCAACAGATCGGTGGGACAGCGCTCTTCCTCCCAGGCCAGCGGTGCGCGTACCGCGATCTCTCTGCGGGCAAACTCCCGGCAGAGCGCAACGAGGTCGGACTCGGCTTCGGTGAGTGAGAAGTCCACGGGCCGGATGCTATTGTACCGAGCGGTACAACCGCATGCCCGGGGCTGGTGCTGTCCGGCGCGGTCACGCCGGACAGAGGAGTCACACCGATGGCCATCGACCGTCAGAACTCGCCCTACAGGCGCGGCATCCGATTCGAGCAGCTGCCGATCGCGATGGTGAAGGAGCACTGCATCACCGTCGAGGCCGGTGCGGTACAGCTGGTGGTCGAGTCCCGCCGGCTCACCAACGCGATCATCGCCGAGGAGTTCGGCGGCGATGCAGACACCGGCATTGCGTTCGATGACCACGGGGCCTCCTTGCATGTCTGCGGTACCAGCGACGGTCTCGAGCACCTGCGCTTCGACTGCTTCGAGAACGAGCCGCACTACCACTACATCGACAATGCCGGGGGAGCGAACACCGTCGTGCGCATCGACGAGCTGGCCGTGGGCGATCCCATCGAGTTCTCGCTCGGCTGCGTCGAGCACCACCTACCCGAGATGCTCCGTCACAGCGCGCCGGCGGGCCTCGCTGACGATGTCGGTGCTCAGACCGACGAGGTTCGCGGTGCCATCGCGGAGATCCGCCGCCTGATGCAGGCGGCCAGCGACCCGGTGAGCTGAACTGCCACCGGGCCGCGGTGCTCTGCCGTGCTCTGAGAACCACGACCTGACCGGCGGTCGGGGACCTGGATCTACAGCGGCAGCACGTCGGGAAGGTGGCCGTCTTCCAGGAGCTGGCGTCCGACTTCCTCGGTGAGTGAGCGGGCGTCACCCAGAAGGGCGTCGAGCACCATGGTCCGTCTGACGTACAGGTGCAGGTCGTGCTCGGTCGTGAAGCCGATCCCCGCGAGTACCTGCTGGCAGTGGCGCCGTACCGTGCGGGCGCTGTCGCCGGCCACGGCCTTGGCGACCTGAGCAGAGAACGGGGTGACGTCGCTCCATGCCCCTTCGAGTGCGGCCTCGGCGGCCTCGATGGCCACGAGGCTTTCGGCGAGGCGGTGACGCACGGCCTGGAACCCCGAGATGGGCCGCCCGAACTGGATGCGGTCGACCGCGTGGTCCCGGGCGAGGGCCAGCATGGTGCGCATGGCGCCCACCAGCTCGTGGGCTATGGCCAACCGGCCCGATGCGACGGCTTGCTTCCATGACCCCGGCACAGCTTCCCAAGCTGCATCGGATGGGAGGCAGGGTGTGGCCACCTCGCTCAGTTCCATCGCCGGGTCGAGCCCGTCGATGGCCCGGGTCCCTATGGAATCCATGTCGACAACAGTGCTCCACAAGGTGTCGGAGCGTTCACAGAGAACGACTGCTCTGGGGGTATCACGGAGGTCGCACAGCCCGAGTCCCTTGAGTTCGGTGAACGCGCTCTGATCATCGGCGGCCACCACCCGGGCGGGAAGCTCTGCCGAGCCGGCCTGCGGGAGCACGAGTGCAGCGCCATCGGCGCGGCCGAGCCCCAGACGCGAGAGAAGGACTCCTCCCAGCGCCGAGGACGTAGCGCCGAACGAGCCCTGGGCCTCGAACACGGTTGCCACCGCAGTGCGTTCGTCCACTTCGAGGGCGTCGGAGAACCCCATGGCCTCGAGTGCCGTGTCGAGCGCGCCTCCACTCGACTCGGACACCGCGCGCTGCACCCCCGCGGCGAAGATGGCCCTCTCCGTCTGGTCCATCATGGCTCGGTCCGGTCCATCATCGGTCTGGTCCCAGATCGAGCAGTCGCCGGGCCACGATGTTGCGCTGGATCTCCGAGCTGCCGCCGTAGATGGTTGCCGCTCGAGAGTAGAGAAAGTCAGACCGCCACCTGACCGAATCGGCGTCGTCGCCGAGCAGTACACCGTCGGCGAGGGCGTCGGCGGCCATGTCGAAGAGGGCCTGTTCGTTCGTGGCAAGGAGGATCTTGTCTATCGAGGTCTCGGGTCCCAGGTGCTCGCCGGCGTCGAGGCGGTACTGAGTGCCACGCGAGCGTGCCCGGAGTGCGAACAGGTTGCAGTAGGTGGCGCCGAGCTCGGTCGCCGAGAGCGAGCCGTCCGGCGCGGCACGGAGCAGTTCGTCGAGTCGTCGCGCCAGGAACGCTCCGCGGTGCCACAGGGCGGTGCTGCGCTCGTAGGGCAGCAGGTCCATGGCGACGGCCCAGCCCTGTCCGGGCTCGCCGAGCAGTCGCTCGTGCGGTACGCGCACGTCGTCGAAGAACACCTCGCAGAACTCGGGCCGTCCGTGGATGCTCTCGATCGGGCGGACCGTGATGCCCGGACTGTCCATGTCGAGGAACATGGCGGTGATTCCCCGATGTGCCTCCTCCGCCGTGCCTGTGCGCACCAGCAGAACGCACCGCTGCGCATATTGGGCGAGGCTGGTCCACACCTTCTGACCGTTCACCTGCCAGCCGCCATCGGCCTTCTCGGCCCGACAGGACAGGGCGGCGAGGTTGGAACCCGTGCCCGGCTCCGAGAACCCCTGACACCACGTCTCCTCGCCGCGGAGCAGCCGGGGCACCATCTCGGCCGCCAGTTCGGGGCGGGCGTAGTCGATCATGGTCGGGGCCAGCACCTCGGTCAGCGAGTAGGTGCCCGCGTCCACGAGGTCCCGGATGGTGAGGGCTTCTCCGAGATAGCCCCGCAACAGGGTGGAGCCGCCGAGGCCACCCACGCGTCCGGGCCAGCCCCACCTCATCCACCCGGCGTCGAAGGTGAGGCGCTTGATCCTGGAGACCTGGGTCACTTCCGCGTCGAGGGTGCCGTCGTGGTCGGTACCCGGCGCGAGTTCGCCATGGTGCTCGTCCAGCCATTCGTCCAGCTCCCGGCGGAATTGTTCGAGCTCCATCAGTCGAATCCGTATACGACGTGGACCGTCGGTGAGGTGGGTACCGACTGGCACGTCAGGACCCAACCCTCGTCGACCTCGTCCACGGTGAGAACGTCGTTGACGTGCATCTCGACGGTGCCATCGACGAGCCTGGCCATGCAGGTGGCACAGCTGCCCGATTCGCACGAATAGGGAGGGGAGAGGCCGACCTGGCGAGCGACCTGCAGCACTGTCGTGCCCGGACGGTGCTCCACGCTCTCGATACGGCCATCCAGCTCAACGGTGACCACCGCTGACTCTGCTGACGCGGCGCCATCGGTTGTACCGGCCGAGTCGATCGCGGGTGGGTCGGGTTCGGCGGCGGGGGTGAAGCGCTCCACGTGGATCCGGCTGCTGTCCACTCCCAGGTCGAGCATTGCGCCCTCGGTGACGTCCATGAACGGCGTGGGTCCGCAGATGAAGACCTGGGCGCCGACGGGTATCCCGGCCCCGACGAACTCGCGAACCGACGCGTCATCGGGGAAGCCCTGTTCGATGTCGAGGTGGTGAACCACTTCGAGGCGTTCGGGATACTCGGCCACCAGCGACCCCAGGACCTCGCGGAAGATGATCGACTCGCGGTCGCGGTTGGCGTACAGCATGCGGATCCGAGACCCCGTCGAGGCCAGGGCGGACTTCACCAACGACAGCACCGGCGTGATGCCACTCCCGGCAGCGAACGCCACCAGGTCCTCGGTGGCATCGACAAGGCGGAAGACGCCCGCCGGGCGGGTGGCCTCGATCTCGTCCCCCGCGGCAACGTTGTCGTTGATCCAGTTGGACACCGCGCCGCCCGGTACTCGCTTGACGGTCACCGTGAGTTCCGGGTCGACCTCCGGAGCGGAGGACATGGAGTAGCACCTCAGCAGATCGGTGCCACCGACGGGAATCCTGAACGTGCAGAACTGTCCCGCCTCGTAGTCGAACGTGTCCCGGAGCGGTCCTGGGATCTCGAACACCAGCGAGACCGTGTCCGAGGTCTCGGGCACGACGCTGGAGACGCGAAGCGGGTGGAATCCCCGATCCACCGGCATCGATGCCGCCACGTTCCCGCCGGCCTGCTGCACCATGGCTGACGAAGGTAATGCCGTTCTCCTGAACAGGCAACGTGGTTGCTGAGCCCAGGGAAGCGCGCCATCGTCGGTGGTAGCGCCCGCGTTTGGCGAACTGGTGGAAACGGTGTTCTCTGGTAACTAGAGTCTCGATCTGCACCGTGCGGGGTCGCACCTCAGCACCATCCTGCGCCCGGCGATCCGCACACACGCACCACGAGGAGGGCCGATGCCTGCCATCACTGCCGAGAAGCTGAACGAGAACGTCGGAGCGCTCGTCCACGGCGTCGACTGCGAGCGACAGACTTGCCCGAAGTTAAAATTCGTGTAGTGAATAGCGAGGTAGTGATACAGCCGCTGCGCCGCTTGCGCAGCCGGACCCTGGTCCGGGAAGCGATGTTGATGGCCGGGGAAGCGGTCGCCCGTTTTGCCCTCCGGGAAAATATTCCGCTGCCCTTTGCCTCGCAGGCAGCGCCGGATGCGGTCGAACTGCCGGAGGCGGGGCTGGCCGGGATGTACGCCCGTCGCCGTACCATGACCCGCAGCCAACTAACTACGGTGCCCGGGCCCATGCCGGATTGGGACTGGACATTTATGCCCAGCTGACCAGCCCGCTGCGACGCTACCTGGATTTGGTCATGCACCAGCAGTTGCGGGCCCATCTGTATGGCGAACCGCTGTTAGATGACCAGGCTATTCTGGCCCGGGTCGGCGCGGTTGAAGCGATGACCGGCAGTGCGCGCCAGGCGGAACGCCTGTCTAACAAGCACTGGACGCTGGTCTACTTG
>CAVQRK010000018.1:0-20536 GCA_963715225.1 uncultured Actinomycetota bacterium | reverse complement strand
TCTGATCAACCTCTCCTCGATGACCATCAATGGCAAGCAGCTCGGCCCGGTTGAAAAACCATACCTAAGAGCCGAGAAACAGGAACTGTCGAACGAGAACCCTCCGGGCGAGTGGAACAGCTACGATATCGTCTGCGATGGCGACTCGATCCAACTGACCATCAACGGCCTGCTACAGAACAAGGGCACCGGCGCCAAACCGTCCAGCGGCGCGATCTGCCTGCAGAGCGAGGGCAGCCCGATCCAGTTCCGCAATATCTACCTCAAACCGCTTGAGAAGTAATGATCCAACACCCCTGCAATTGACTTCAATCCGAACTATGAAACACGCCTTCTCCCACCTCATCGATATCAGCCGCCGCACCTTTCTTCAACGTTCGGCGGGAACGGTCGCTGCCTGCACAGCTTGTTGGAATAAGCTCAGGCAGAGGCAGAGAACACGTATGGTGTCGAGGCACCGGAGCTACGCAGCCGCGCTGAGGTTAAGGCCGTTCTCGGCAAGGCACCGAAGCCTGCAGCGGACGCGAGCCTGCGACCGCTCACTATTCTCTTCGCTGGGGGAGCAAAGGATCACCCGCCCAAGTCCCATTCTCACGATGTGCTGCCGAAGCGCTGGCAAGTGCTTCTTGGCGGTGTAGGTCCAGGTGATGAGGCGGTGACGAACATGTATCGTCCGCAGGTGGAAGCGGACCGCAGCTTTGATCGCCGCAGGCGCACCGCGCATGAAGGCGCTGAGCACCTTAGAGTGGCCTACGGAAGAGCAGTTCGACACGGCGGATGTCATTATGCTTTATCAACACCCGAAGTGTATGTCTGACGCGAAGCATCAGCAACAGATCGAGGCATACCTGAATCGTGGCGGCGGCCTCGTGCTGTCGCATTATGTGCTCTGGAATGCTTCGCCGGCGCTAGCGGACCTGCTGGGTCTCGCGAAAGGAACGGGCAGTCAATACAAGCACAAGGTCATCACGCTGAAGTTGCCGGAGTCGCGTCATCCGATCATGCATGGCCTGCCGGACACCTTCACTCTCGCCGACGAATGCTTCTGGAATCTGCAAGGCGACCGAAGCAAGGTGACCGCGGTTCGCCACCTCCGATGAAGTCGTGGGCGACAAGGTCAGCGCGAGCCGATCATCTGGGCCCACGAGCAAGGGAAAGGCCGCGTCGTGGCCTCCACCCTAGGCCACTTCGATTGGACCTTCGACGACCCATTCTTCCGCACCATCATGCTTCGCGGCATCGCCTGGACTGCCGGCGAAGACACCCTATCGTTTCGATCCACTCATCCTGCGCGGCATCCGCTGAAAGACTGAATTCGTTTCCCGAGCCCTGCTGCTCGTGCCCCACCGACTGCCTTGAAAAAAAATGTGACCGGCCTGACTGCTCGCGGAATTACTATTTCGACATGGCACGAACTGACTTTGACCAAACGCGATTTATCACAGCATTGACGCGACACCAACCGGCGTTGGAGGCGTTTTGCCATGCGCAGTTGGCTAACCGGCAAGATGCGCAGGAGGTTTTGCAGGCCACCTGCGTGAAGTTGTGGGAAAAGGGGGTGGATTGGGACCCGGATACGGAATTTTTGCCGTGGGCCTTTGCAGTAGCGCAATTCACGGTGCTTTCCCACATCCGCGACCGAATGCGGGACCGGTTGGTCTTTGACGAAGATGTGGTGCTGGCGATGGCGCAGGAGACGGAGAAAGCGGCGACCGAGTTCGACGAACGCCGTGAAGCTTTGGCGCAATGTATGCAAAAGCTCAAGCCGGAGCAGCACAGTATTCTGCACAAGCACTACTTTGTCGGCCATACAGTGCGCAAGATGCCGGCGCAACACAAACGCAGTGAGAGCGAGGTGAAGATGATCCTGCTACGTCTCGCGAACAGCTCAGTCAATGCATTCAACGTCAACTCAATCTATCATCATGAAACACGAAGAACCTTCATTCGGTGGCTCGCTAGAGCAACGTTTATTGCAACTGCTTCAAACCGTGCGTGAAAAGCATGATGCATCTGCGCGAGCCGAATTGAATACGCTGCTACGCGACAATGCCGAAGCGCGTTCGCTCATGGCGCGGCTCATGGTGGATGAGCAGGCGCTGATCAGCCGACTGCGAGATGACAGCATCATGGCGCTGCTGGAGCCTAGTCCGGGCGACTGTGACACCTCCGACTATGACACCTCTGCGCGCGAGACATGCGTTGGTCTGCATGGCGTCCGCTCACCGCGTCGGCTGCGGCGGGTATTGTGTTCGGCATGTTTTGCACTTCGGTGGTGTTTGGCTTTAGCGTGCGATCATTGGAAAAGGTGGTGTCGCTTTTGCAGGAAGGATTTGAGAGCGGAGCTGCGCCGCTAGTAACGGGCATTCCGCAGGAGCTGAACCAGTGGACCGGGGATGACTCGGAGATCGTGGAGGATATGAGGGAGTGAAGCCCGGCGCAGGGAACGAAGATGGTCCGCGTGCTGCGTTCCGATTTCGAAGGCAGAGTCTCCTCGAAGCCCAGCCGGCATGGCGATTTGATGCGTGTCGTCGATGTGCGGCCTTTTTTGCGTGGAGAAGGGCCTGATCCTCTCGGGTGGTGCGGGCACCCGTCTCCGTCCCATCACCCACACGAGCGCCAAGCAGCTGGTGCCGGTGGCCAACAAGCCCATCCTGTTCTACGGCATCGAGGACATGGCCGCGGCCGGCATCACCGAGGTGGGCATCATCGTGGGAGGCACTGCCGCCGAGATCGAGGCGGCGGTCGGCGACGGGTCGCAGTTCGGCGTGAAGGTGACCTACCTCGCTCCAGGACGAGCCACTGGGCCTGGCACATTGTGTGCTGATCGCCCGGGAGTTCCTCGGCGACGACGACTTCGTCATGTACCTGGGCGACAACATGTTGCAGCAGGGCCTGGATGGGTTCATCGCCCGGTGGGAAACGCTGCACGACGAGGCCCGCCAGCCGCAGTTGGGCGCCCAAGGCGAGCAGCAGCCCGGCCCGCCGGTGGCCCAGATCCTGTTGACCCCGGTGCCCGATCCGCAGCGCTTCGGGGTGGCCGAGTTGGACGGCGACGGCAACGTCGTGGCGCTGGTGGAGAAGCCCGAACGCCCACCGTCGGACCTGGCGTTGGTCGGCGTCTACCTGTTCTCGCCGGTGATCCACGATGCCGTGGCGGCCATCGAGCCCTCCGATCGGGGCGAGCTGGAGATCACCGACGCCATCCAGTGGTTGATCGACCAGGGCGCGTCGGTGCGGCACGACCTGCTGGAGGGCTGGTGGCTGGACACCGGCAAGAAGGACCCGCTGCTGGAGTCCAACCGGCGGGTGCTGGAGGGCCTGGAGACCCGTATCGACGGCGACGTGGACGCCGACTCGACGGTGGACGGCAGGGTCGTGATTGAGGCCGGCGCCAAGTTGGTGGCCTCGGAGGTGCGAGGGCCGGCCATCATCGGCGCGGGCACGGTGGTGACGTCCAGCTACGTCGGCCCGTTCACGGCCATCGCGCCAAACTGCGAGGTGACCGACAGCGAGATCGACCAGTCCGTGATCATGGAGGGCACCAGGGTGCGGTCCGTGCCGCGCCTCACCGACTCGCTGATGGGCCGCGACAGCGAGGTCACGCGGGTGCCTCGCCGGCCACGCGCCACCCGGGTGATGCTGGGCGATCACTCCACGGTGGAGCTGGCGTAGCGCCCCGGGCGCCGAGCCCCTCTAGCCTGAGCCCCCGAACCAACCGGAGCGTGCAACCCCCATGGCCCAACTGACCCCCTCCGAGCTGATCGACGGCGTGGTCGTGGTGACGCCCGAGATCCATCGCGACCCGCGCGGCCTGTTCATCGAGACCTATCGCCGCAGCTGGTTTCCCGGGCAACGCGAGATGATCCAGGGCAACCGGGGCGACCGCCAGCGGGGCTCGGTGGTGGGCCTGCACTACCACCTGCACCAATCCGACTACTGGTACGTGCCGATCGGCTGGGCGCGAGTGGTGCTCCACGACCTGCGGGAGGGCGGCCCCACCGACGGTGCCACCCAGATGCTGGACCTCGGCGAGGTGCGCGGCGGCGACAACAACCACCTGGGCGTGTACATCCCGCCCGGTGTCGCCCACGGCTTCGCCGCGTTGTCGGACATGACCATCACCTACCTCGTGGACGGCTACTACAACCCGGCCGATGAGCTGGGCGTCGCCTGGGACGACCCGGAGATTGCGGCGGATTGGGGTCTGGACGAACCGCTGTTGTCGGACCGTGACGCGGCCAACCCAACACGAGCCGAGATCGCCCCGCAGTGGCGTCCCCACGCAGCGCTGCGCACCTGAGCGGCGCCACCACGAGGGAAGGAGCGCGTTGACATGAAGCTGTTCGTCACCGGCGGGGCCGGGTTCATCGGCTCCAACTATGTGCGACACGTGTTGGGCGCCACCGACGACTCGGTCACGGTGTTCGATGCGTTGACCTACGCCGGAAACCGGGAGAACCTTGCCGATCTGCAGGACGACCCTCGGTTCGCCTTCGTGCGGGGGGACATCTGCGACCGAGAGGCCGTGGAGGCCGCCATGGCGGGCCACGACGCCGTGGTGCACTTCGCCGCCGAAAGCCACGTGGACCGCTCCATCCTCGGGCCCGACGTGTTTGTGCGGACCAACTGCACCGGCACCAACGTGATCTGCGACGTCGCCCGGCAGGTGGAGGTGGATGCCATGGTGCACATCTCCACCGACGAGGTGTACGGCTCGATCGAGCAGGGCAGCTTCACCGAGACCGACCCGCTGGGCCCCCGGTCGCCGTACTCGGCGGCCAAGGCGGGCAGCGACCTCATCGCGCTCAGCTACCACTCCACCTTCGGCCTGCCGGTTCGGGTCACCCGCAGTTCCAACCAGTTCGGCCCGTTTCAGTTCCCCGAGAAGCTCATCCCGTTCTTTGCCACGACGCTGCTGAGGGGCGGCAAGGTGCCGCTGTACGGCGACGGGCTGAACGTGCGCGACTGGCTCTATGTGGCCGACAACTGCGTGGCGGTCGACCTGGTGCTGCGCCGCGGAACCGCCGGGGAGATCTACAACGTCGGAGCCGACAACGAGCGAACCAACCGCGAGATCACCGACCGAGTGCTGGCGCTTCTCGGCAAGGACGAAGCCTCGGTGGACTACGTCGAGGATCGGCTGGGTCACGACCGCCGCTACTCCGTGAACTGCGCCAAGGTGCGGGAGCTGGGTTGGGCCGGGCCCACCAGGGCGTTCGAGGACACGCTGGCCGAGACCGTTCAGTTCTACGTCGACCGTCCCGAGTGGTGGGAACCCCTGCTGGAGCGGGTGAAGAACCGGTGACTCAACCGTCGGCGGGCCGATTTGAGTGGCGCGATCCGCTTGGGCTGGCGGTGGCCTCCGGGTGGATGTTCCTGCTCGGGCTCGGGCCGGTCTACACGCTGCGCAACCGCATCGAGCCCCTTCCGGTTGGCCAGTACATCGACGACGCCAGGGTGAACGTGGCCTTCGTCATCGTCCACCTGGCGGTCATCGCCCTGCTCGCCCGACGCCTGCCGGCCCTGTCGACGCGTGCGATTGCGCTGCTGGCGGGGTTGCACGTGCTGGTGGTGGCCTCGGCGCTGTGGTCGCTGGCCCCCGCCCGTTCCCTGACCCAGGGTGTGCTGTTCGCGCTGACGACCGCCGCAGCCCTGGTGGTGGGCGACCGCCTCGGCGTTCGGGGCCTGGTGACGGCGCTGGCGGTGTCGTCCCAGGCCGGGCGTGCTGGCCAGCCAGCTGGCGGTGCGCCGGGGTTGGCCCAACACCTTCGACCGCAACGGCGACTGGGCCGGCATCTATCTGAACCGAAACTCCTTGGGTCCCGTGGCGGTGCTTGCCCTCCTGGCCACCGCGGCCGCCGTGTGGCTGTGGTGGGCCGACCACACCAGCCCAGACCAGACCAGCCCAGACCAGACCAGCCCAGACCAGGCCGGCCCAGACCAGAGTCGCTCCGTTCGGTCGGTGTTCACCAACCCTGCGCACGGCCTGGCGGCCGTTGGGTTGGCCGCAGCGCTCGTGGTGGACGCGCACACGTTGGTGCGCTCGGCATCGCTGACCCCCATGGTGGGCGCGGGGGTTGCCCTGGCAACGGTGGCGGTGGCCCTGGGCCTGCCGCCGATGCTGCGGCGCACCGGAGGGCTGGAGCAGCCCACACCCGGCATGCTGGCGGCAGGGGTGGCCACCACGTGGGTGGGCCTGGCGGGATTGGCCTTGGTGACCCGATCGGAGGTGAGCACGTCGCTCGAGCGCAGCGCCACGCTGTCGGGCCGCACCGAGTTGTGGGGGTGGCTGATCGATGCGGCCAGCCGCCGCCCGTTGGTGGGCTGGGGGTGGCTGGGAGTGTGGGAGGACCGGGCCCTGGAGGCCGAGGTGGTGGGGCGCTTCGACGTGGACTTCTCGACGGCCCACAACTCGATGATCGAGATGTTGCTGGCCACCGGCGTGGTGGGCGCCGTGCTGCTGGCGGCTACTGCGGCGGTGCTGGTGTGGCCCCCGATCCGCCTGGCCATGGAGGAGGCACCCGGCCGCTACGCCGGCGTTGTTGCACTGGGGCTGCTGGGCTACGTCGTGGCCGTCAACCAGCTGGAGACCTACGTGGGCGCCAACCTGGTGCCGTGGGCGCTGCTGGTGGGGCTCGCTGCGGCGGCCGGTCGCCACCTGGCAGAGGGCGGCGCCGCGGGCGAACCCGCAGCGGCGGCGGGGGCGGCGCCGTGAGCGCGCCGACGATCGATTGGGTGGTGCTGACCACCGGCACTCGACCGCACGAGCTGGCCACCGCGCTCAACTCCATCGGGCCGCACCTGGCCGCCGGAGAGCGCATCCATCTGGTGTTGAACGGTCCCGATCTGGCGCCACCCGACCGCAGCGTGCTGGAGCCGCCGGTCGGCACCGCCCTGCACACCATCTACGCCGGGGAGAACCTGGGCATTCCCGGCGGTCGCAACCTGGGCGCCGCTGGGAGCGATGCCGACGTGATCGCGTTCCTGGACGACGACGCGGTGATCACCTCGACGGCGCTCGGCAGCGACCTTCGAGCCCGTTTCTCCGCCGATCGGCGGCTGGGTGGGGTGTCGTTTCGTATCGTCGATCCGGTGTCCGGGGAGACGGCGCAACGACACGTGCCGCGTGTCGGGGGCGCAGGGGTGGAGCGTGAGGGCCGCGTCACCTCGTTTCTGGGCGGCGCCTGTGCGCTCTCCGGCTCGATGTTCCGCGACGTCGGCGGCTACGAGGCCGCGTTCTTCTATGCACACGAGGAGAGCGACCTGGCGTGGCGAGCGATCGCTGGCGGCTGGCGGTTCGTGTACGCACCGTCCCTCATCGTGGAGCATCCGATACTCCCCACCACACGGCATCCCGGGGCCATCGAGCGTTCGATGCGCAACCGCGTCTGGCTGGTCCGCCGCAATCTCCCGGCGTCGCTGGCGCTGCTCCACCTCATGCTGTGGACCGTCATCGGCGTCGCACGGTCCCGATCGGCGGCGGCGCTGAGCTCGACGTGGCGTGGCCTGCGGGCGGGCGCCGCCGAGTGGCCCCGGCCCCCGCACGACCCGGGGCACGCAGCGCGTTGGCGCGTTGCGTGGCGGCTGACTCGCTGCGGCCGTCCACCCATTCTGTAGTGGGGCGACCCCCGTCTGGAACCCCGGCCGACAGTAGGCTGCCGCCTGGGCCGACCGAGAGCGATGGGATGTCATGGATTCGTTGAGGCGACTGGTGGACAAGGCGGTCGGCGCCGTCGTTCGCTCGGGGGTGCGGGCGTATTACGGGCAGTTCTATTACTCGCCACGGTTTCACCCGCATGCCGCTCTCCTCGACGACGCGCTCGCCGAGACCGTGGCCTACATCAAGGAGCACATGAGCTCCGCCACCATTCGCGGCGACGCGTTCGACGTGCTCACGTTCGCCTCCCGGCAGGCTCCGCGCCACGGGCTGTTCCTGGAGTTCGGCGTGCGCTCGGGCGGCACGATCAACCACATCGCCAAGCTCAACCCGAAGCAGACCATCCACGGCTTCGACTCCTTCGAGGGCCTCCCTGAGCGGTGGGCGGGATGGTCGCTCGACAAAGGGGCATTCCGAGGCGAGGGAATCCCCGAGGTTGCCGCCAACGTCGAGCTCGTCGTCGGCTGGTTCGATGAGAGCCTGCCCCCGTTTCTGGAGACCCACCCGGACGACGTGGCCCTGGTTCACATCGACTCCGACATCTACTCGTCGGCCCGCACGGTCCTGGCCAACCTCGCTCCCCGCATCACACCCGGCTCGATCATCGTCTTCAACGAGTATTTCAACTACCCGAACTGGAAGCAGCACGAGTACAAGGCGTTCCAGGAGTTCTGCGAGGAGCACGAGGTCGACTACGAGTACCTGTGTTGGGGTATGTACGAGGTGGCTGTGAAGATCCTGTCGATCGGCTCGGACGGTTGAGCGGCGACATGCACACGCTGCGGGAACGCCTCACCCGACTGGTCATCTCGGCGGCCCTCGGGTTGCTGGTGGTGGTCCTCACCCCGATCTGGGCGGTGCACACCGCCCTGTCCACCGTCCGCTCGCGGCGCAGGGCCGGGCCCAGTCGACCCATCCCACGGGTGTCGATCGGCGAGGTCGACCTGGACCAGGTGATGCAACGTGGTGAGCCGACGATCATCCGGGGGCTGGTCGATCAGCTGGAGCTGAAGGTGACGCCCGATCGAGACGGGCTCCGCCGACTCGCCGCAACGACGAGCGACCGGATCAAGGTCAAGGTCCACAAGAGCCACTCGCCCTACTTTCTGTACACCGGTGACTACGGCGCAGAACTGGACCACGTTGAGCAGATGACGTTGGCCGAGTTCCTGGACTACATGTTCGACGGCGGTGTCCAGCCGGATACGTGTACCTACCGCCTGTTCAACCTGGGGGACCTCGACGGGCTGATGAAAGCGATCATCGACGACCTGTCCGACGGTCTTGCCGCGCTGACCGACCGGAAGCCCGACCGGCAGGCATGTGGCATTTGGGTTGGATCCACGGGGGTGGTGACCCCGCTGCATCACGACGCGTGGACCGGACTCCTCTTCCAGATGTCCGGGTCGAAGCGGATCCTGATGTACTCGCCCGACGACCGACCGAACCTCTCCTTCACCTCACCTTTTGCGGTCGGTGACCGCTGGAGCACGCTCCCCGGTCGCTCCGGCGAGGCCGATCCGGCCCGGCATCCACGGCTCGTCAAGGCGACTCCCCACGTTGCCACCCTGGAGGAGGGCGAGGTGCTCTTCATCCCGCCGTTCTGGCCTCACGAGATCGAGGCGTTGGAGCCCAACATCAGCATCCCCTTCCGGTTCGCGACCCGACCGATCGACCATCTGAACCCAGGGTTCCTGCGGCCCGCGTACGAGGTGTTCCACCAGCGGTTCCTTGCAGATCGTTCCCGATGAGGTCGGGCAACCGCCCGTGAGTGCCGACCCGCTCATCGACGCTGTCTACCGGAACCGGCTGCCGGCGGTGGCGAAGGCCATCGTCGACGACGGCGACGCCCCTGAGGCCGACCGTGACCGAGCAGTGCAGGCCCTCGCAGCATGTGAACGTATCGGTGACGCTGTCGACCGGGAACGGAATCGGATCCTTGGCCTGCTGCGGGCCGACGGCCACCGGGTTGACGCTACCGGTCGGGGCGGACCCCGGCAGGATCACACCATTCGGCTGACCGTCGACGACTTCCCGACGGCCGAGCGGGCGGCGACGCTCCTGGAGGGGGAGGGGTTCGAGCGGTGGGAACGCTGGTCGGGCGGCGCGTGGGTCTCGTTCGGTCGAACGGCGGCCGAGATGACCGTCGGCCGCACCGGCGACGTCACCACCGTGGTCCGGATCCGGTGGGCCGAAACCTCGGGGCGGAACCGATTCGATCGTGTGGTCCGGCCGACGGCCGGCGACTGGGCCATGATCGACCTGCCCCGCTGGGCATGGTGGGCCTACTCGCTGGTCCGTCCCGTGCGCCTGATGGCCGAGCGAGCCGGTCTTCGGCCGCGCCACCGGGCGAGCCTCGGGCCGCATCTCGCCACCCCCGACGGGCTGATCGACCCGCTCCTCGAGTTCGCGGGCGTGGGCCCCGAGGACGTCGTCATGGACATCGGCTGCGGAGACGGTCGGTTGGTCGTCGGCGCAGCGCAACGTTTCTCGTGCCGGGCGATCGGCATCGAGCAGTCGGCATCGCTCGTCGACCGGGCCCGCCAACGCGTTGGTTCCGGGCAGCTCGCGGATCTGGTCCGCATCGACCACGCCGATGCCCGCGCAGCCGACCTCAGCCAGGTCACGGTGCTGTTCGTGTTTCTCCCGATCGACGTGGTCGAATTCCTGCTCCCCGATCTCCTCCGACGCCTGCCGGCGACGGGCGCGCCTGGTCGTCCACGAGCAGAGCCGGTTGCCGGAGTCGGTCCGTCCGGCCCCGGCCGAGTCTCGGGTGGTGCTTGGCTCCGACGCCGTGACGGTCGCCCATCGGTGGACTGCCGGCACGCTGGAGACGTGAGCGAAACGCTGGTCAGACCTCGACCGGCTCGCGTTCGGGCGATGCCCCGGGTGAGTCGTCCAGGTCGACAACGGCGTCGGCGTCGGCCGGGTCCTCGACGGCGACGAGCTTGTCGCGGGAACGCTCGAACCACCACAGCGCCGTGACGATCGCGTACCCGGCGGCCACCAGAATCGCCGAGCGTGGCCACTGGAGGACGGGATCCACCAACTCGTTCACCTTGGTGTCGTAGTCGAAGATCCGTTCGGTGGCCCACGCCAGCGCAACCAGCGCCAGCCCGACCGATCCCGCGTACATCAACGGCAGGTAGTAGCGCGTCCTGCGCAGGATGAAGAGCATGGGGAAGACCATCAGGATGATGGCCGCTTGGCCCAGCTCGACCCCGATGTTGAAGCCAAGGAGCGAGGGGAAGCGGTTGCTGCGGTCGAGCCCCAACTCCGAGAGCAGCCCGGCGAACCCGAAGCCGTGGAAGAGGCCGAAACCGAACGCCAACACCCACTCCTTGTTGACGAAGATCGGGTGCAGGTTGTGGAGCGCGGCCGCCGCGATCGAGAGCGCGATGATCGTCTCGACCAGGCGCGGGGACAGCTCGACGATGCCCAGGCCACCGAGGGCCAGGGTGATCGAGTGGGCGACGGTGAACATCGTCACGATCTTCAGCACCCGCCACAGCGACGACCCGAAGCCGGCCGACGGATGCCACCGCCGCTCGGGGTCGTCGCGCCACTTGGCGAAGACGAGCACCGATGGGAGCACGAGCGCAAGGACGAACAGAATGTGGTCGGTGCCGATCCTGATGTGTTCGGCGCCCAACTCGACCACGCCGGTCATGCCCTTCCACCAGCTCGGGTTGTCGAGTTCCACGAGTTGCGTGGAGTCGCCCTGGCTGAACCGGAGGAACTCGTCCGCCTCGTTGTTGAACGTCCCGGATCCCCAGTCGGTGGCGATCAGCAGGAATCCGTCACGGTCGCTGTCGGCCTCGATGATGGCGTCGTAGGACACCTGGAAGGTCCGCGGCGGGGGATCGAAGCGCTCCTCGATCTCGAAGTTGAACGCAACGTACGATCCGGCCCCGAGGTCGAGGAGTTCGATGTCCCCGAACTCGTAGGGCCACGTCGTCGAGCCGTCCTCGGGCCCGATGGCGAGGTGCTCTGTCGTGTACGCCTGGATGACGTCGGCATTCGCCTCCAGCGACTGCTGCGTCGTCGGTTGGTCGATCGGTATGTCCAGGTCGAGAATCCGGTTCAGGTCACGGATCGGATACTCGACGCGCCCAGCGATCGCCGTGTCGAAGATCTCCAGGTAGACGTAGCTCTGGTTGCCGGTGTGGGCCTGGGCGGTGGAGCTCCACAGGAACGGCACCACCAGCGCCAGGACCGCTCCGAAGGCGAGGAGGCGGACACGTGCTCTCATGGGGGTTGGTCCTCCGGGTCGGCCGTTCATCCGGTGGCGGGGTGCCCGGATCATCCGACGCCCAACAGGCGAGCGACGATGTTCCGCTGGATGTCCGACGTGCCGGAGTATAGGAGACCACCGATGGCGTCTCGCACCTCGCGCTCGACCTCGAACTCCGACAGGTAGCCCTTCGCCCCGTACACCGACGCAGCGGCGAGCGCCGCCGCAAGGCCGGTCTCGCCGCCGACGAGCTTCGACAGCGCCGCCGACATCGTCACCTCGGTTCCGGTCGCGGCTGCGATTGCCGCTCGGTACAGGTGCAGCCTGCCGGTCTCATGGTGCTGCTTCATGTCGGCCAGGCGGTGGGCGACCGCCTGGTAGTTGCCGATCGGCCGGCCTCCCTGCTCTCGCTCGCCGGCGTACCTGACGGCGTCGCCCAGTTGCCGCTCGATCGCCCCAATCTGGGTGGCGAAGACAAAGCTGCGCTCGACCTCGATCACCGAGTTGAAGATGCTGGCGCCGGAGCCCTCCCGCCCGATGAGCGCAGACTGGTCAACGACGACGTCGGTCAGCGAGATGTCGCAGAAGGGGGTGGTGCGCATGCCCATCTTGGCCCGGTTGGGCAGCCGTTCGACCCCGTCGAGGTCGGTGGGCACCAGGAAGGCCGACAGGCCCCAGCGGCCGGCGTCGGGGTCGGTGGAAGCAAAGACGATCACCATGTCAGAGTGCGGTCCGATGGTGACATAGGCCTTGTGTCCGTTGAGGAGGTAGGCGCCGCCGGCCTGTCGTTCCGCCCGTGTCGACACCCGGTAGGCGTCCGACCCGGAGTCAGGTTCGGACATGGCGAAGGCCCCGTAGGCCTCCCCCCGGATCAGCGGCGGGACCCACCGTTCCTGCTGCTCGGGGGTTCCGAAGCGGACGATGGTCTCCTGTGTGCTGAGGATCTGACTCCCGATGGCGTACGCCAGCCCGTTGTCCCGGCAGCCATGGCCAAGCCCTTCAAGGGTCAGCAGCGTCGTTGCCAGGTCGGCGCCGCCGCCACCCAGCGCCTCGGGGACCCGGACACCGAGGATGCCCCGATCGGCGCAGCGCTTCCAGTCGTCGGCTGCGAAGTGCAGTTCCCGGTCGCCCTCAACCCGGTCCCGCTGGGCGAGATGGGTGGCCGCCCACTCGGCCACGTCGCGCTTGACGGGATGATCGGGGTCGGCGATGGCCTTGGCGATGGCCAACAACTCGGCATCGAGCTCGGGCGATGTCATGTCCGATTGTCCTCTCGCAGAATCAGTCGTCCCATGTCGTCCACGTCCTTCCATTCGTCCTGGAAATCGTCGTTGTTCCAGCGGCCCAGACCCGGGTAGAACACCCGCCGACCGCCGTGCCCCTCGAAGTCAACGCCGTTCCAGCGGGGATCGATGGGCTCGTCGATTCGTTGGTAGCGGCTGTCCGACGACAAGCGGCACCGTCCGCTCTCCGAACGGTTGTCGAGTGCCCCGTGCAGCGTGTCCATTCGGAAGCACAGCACGTCGCCGGGCTCGAAATCGGTGGTCAGCCATCGCAATCCGTGCTCGTGCTGGACGACCTTGGGGTCGTCGTCGAGCCAGGTGAGACCATCCCGGTCGGCGTCGGCCTTGAGGTATCCGGCGTGCAGGCGCTCCGATCGATGGCTGTTCTCGAGCAGGAGGAGCGCGCCTTCGTGCCGATGGACCCTCCCCAGCGGGATCCAACTGGAGAAGATCCTGTCCGTACCACGGTTCATGTAGGGGCCGTCGCAGTGGAATCCGCACCCCTCGCCGGGCCGCACAAACCGGGGCCAGCGCATGTCGAAGCTGCGGATCGGACCCTCCAAGAGCGACTGGTGGACCGAGAGCACCTCCGGAGCGTCGGTCACGCCGAGATAGGCCGGGCCCGACCTGACGCTCTCGGAGAACGCTCGCAGGTTGGCGAAGGGCACCGCCCGGCCATCGCCGGCGATCGCGTCGTCGATCGGATGACGGTCGTCGATCTCCCCGAGGATGGCGTACTTCAAGAGCACCTCGCGGCGGGCGGCGAGCACGGTGTCCGGGTCGAGCAGCCGGCGAAAGAAAAGATGCCCCCGCTCGGCCATCATCTCGCGGAGCGCAACGTCGTCGCCGAGCAACGCGTTGGCGGGCTCGAGATCCCCGAGCCGGTCGGGGCTGGTATCGAGGGGGTGACCGTTGACGGTGAGCATCGGGAGGCAACCTACCTCCGGCGTGCGCCGAATACCGAGAGGGGGCGGGTCGCGGTAGGTATGTGGCGTGGTGTCAGCGATCCCCCAATCCCAACCGCAGGTTCTCGGCGGACTGCTCGACGCATCCCGCGTCGAATCGGGACGGTTTGAGGGGTCCGCCGAGGCGCTGAACGACGGCACGACCTCGCTCACGTGGTCCGAGTACGTCGACCGAGTGGCCCGGTTGGCCGGGGCGTTGATCGGCGCAGGAGTCGAGGCCGGCGATCGCGTCGGCGTTCGACTGTCGAAGTCGGTCGAGTCGTTCGTGGCCGTGCACGCCGTTCTGCGGGCGGGGGCCGTCATGGTGCCGCTCGATCCGCTCGCTCCCACCGGCCACGCATCGGCGGTGCTGACCGACGCCGGCGTCGAGGTTCTGATCGCTGATGGGCGGGCCGGTGCGCTGGAGGAGATCGCCGCAGCCGCAGCACTCCGTTGCCTGGTGCTCCCGAAGGCGTCCCGCTCGCCGGCGCCACAACCTGCGGGTGACGTCGACGTCGTGGGTCGGGCCGTCATCGACGCCACGCCGGGCGCACCGCTTGCCTCGGTCGACCCGAACGATCCTGCGTACATCATCTACACCTCCGGATCGACGGGCCGGCCGAAAGGCATCGTCCACAGTCACCGCAGTGCGCTCGCCTATGCCACGCTCGCCGCCGACGCGTACGAGCTCACCAGCGCAGATCGCCTCGCCAACATCGCTCCGTTGCACTTCGATCAGTCGACCTTCGAACTGTATGCCGCCCCCCTGGCGGGAGCCGCAGTCATCGTTGTCAGCGAACCGCTGCTGCGCTTTCCCGCCAGCCTCAGCGAACTGATCGAGCAGCAACGTGTCACGGTGTGGTACTCGGTCCCGTACCTGTTGGATCAGTTGTCGACCCGTGGGGTGCTCGACCAACGCGACCTGTCGACGCTTCGATGGGTGCTCTTTGGCGGCGAGGCGTACCCGCCCGGTGCGCTCGCCCGCCTCATGGCGCAGCTTCCTGCTGCGCGGTTCTCCAATGTGTATGGCCCCGCTGAGGTCAACCAGTGCACGATGTTCAACCTCACCGAACCACCCGACGGCGACGATCCGGTGCCGATCGGCCGAGCCGTTGCCGGGGCACGACTCCGCATTGTCCGCCCCGATGGCGTCGAGGACCGCTGTGGGTCACGACCCACAGCGCTCGCTTCGCGACGTCGCCCCGGGCGAACCGGGTGTGCTCCTGGTGGCCAGCGCCACGATGATGTGGGGCTACTGGCGGCGCCCGGATCTGACCGCCTCGTCGGTGATCGAGACCTCCAACGAGCACGGCGCCACCGAGCGTTGGTACCTCACCGGCGATCTGGTCGCCGAGCGCACCGACGGCGAACTGGTCTTTCTGGGGCGCGCCGACCACCAGATCAAGCTGCGGGGTCACCGCATCGAGCTGGAGGCGATCGACACCGTGCTCCGAGACGCCCCCAACGTGCGGGAGGCGACGGTGGTCGTGCAACGACCGGAGCAGGGGGACGACCGCCTGGTCGGGATGGTCGTGCTCGACGCTGCTGCGACCGAGTCCGAATCAACATCGCTCGCGGCCGTCGAGACAGCGCTCAAGACCCACCTTCCCCGATACGCAGTGCCTTCCGATGTGGTGGCCGTGAGTGCGCTGCCCAGGACCTCGACGGGCAAGGTCGACCGATCGGCCTCGGAAGCGCTGCTCGATGTGTAGCCCGAGCCAGAATCTCTGCGAAACTCCTACCGGTCCCACCACCTCGAGGTCGACTCAGCCATGAACCACCCGGATGCCACAACCGAAGTCTCGGCCGACGCAGGCTTCGCCGATGCGTTGACCGCGTTCATCGCCGAGGAGGTGGCGCTCGACGACCAACCGATCGAGGGCGACACCGACCTGCTCCTCACCGGCCTCGTCGACTCCCTGGGCGTGGTGATGATCGTCAACTGGATCGAGTCGACCCTCGGAACGATGATCGATCCCGCCGATGTCGTGCTCGACAACTTCCAGACGATCGACCAGATGCTGAGCTACCTGCGAACGACATGAGCGCCGACGCCGCCCAGCCGGTTGTGATCCGACCCAAGGCGGGCACCACCAGGGCGCTCACCCGCACGCAGTCCCTGATCTGGACGAGTCAACGCCTGCACCCGGACGTGCCGCTGGCCAACATGGGGCAGCGCTTCGGGATCTCGGGGGCGCTCGACGTCGGCCGCTTCGTGGCGGCGTTCGACCGCGTGGTGCTCGCCTGTGACGTCCTGCGCGCGGTCATCGTCGAGGGCCGGGCGAATCCGGGGGAACCCGTTGGCTCGGCCCCAGCGGCAGCTCGCATTCTCGACGCCCCGCCGGCGACCACCGAGGTCATCGACCTGCCACCCGCCGAACTCGACGAGTGGTGTGCGCAACGCATCTCGGTGCCGATCGACGCAACCTCCTGCGTGTATGACTCCGTCCTGCTGCGCCATGCGGACGATGACTGGACCTGGTGGCTCGACGTCCACCACGTGGCGACGGATGCCTGGGGCTCGGCCCTCATCTTCGAAGCGACCGCCACCGCCTACCAACAGGCCGATCCGACCACCGGAACCAGCATGGAGCTGAGCTCGGTGATCGACGGCGGGTTCTTCGAGCATGCCGCTCGACCGACGAAGACCCCCTCCCGTGAGAGCGCCGCCGATCGGGCTGCCGCCTGGAAGGCGGACGCCGATCTCGCCGGCCCGCAGCCACCGCTGGCGCTGTACGGCGATCGAGGGCCGCGCACCACGGCGGTCCAACAGGTACCGGTGCCCCTGGATTCCGAACAGCTGGACCGCCTCGACGCAGCACTCGGAGCGGAATATCGCACGCTCAGCCGAGAGCTCGGACTGCTGACGATCACCGCAACCGCAGCCGCGATCGCGATCCACCGGCTCGACGGGCGCAACTGCGTCATCTTTGGTGTTCCCATCCACCACCGTTCGTCTCGCGACGCCGCCAAGGTCGTCGGACCGCTGATGGAGCTCTACCCGCTCACCGTCTCGATCGACGACGACGACACCCATCGCACGCTGTTCACCAGGGTGCTCCGCTCGATCATGACGTTGCTTGGGCGGGCCAAGCCGGGGGAGAGCCCCGACACCCCGTTCGAAGTCGTGCTCAACGTGCTCACCGCCCGTGTCGGGGAGTTCGCCGGGATGGCAACCGAAACCGAGTGGGTGCGCCCGAACCACGTCGAGCCCAACCACATCCTGCGTTCCCAGGTGTTCGACTACTCGGCGTCCGCCGCCCAGGGGGTGGCGGACCTGACCTGGGAGCTTGACCTCAACGCGTCGATCGCCGCCGACGAGGCGGCGGATCGCTTCCCCACGCATTTTGCTGCGGTCGTCGCTGCGGTGCTCGACCGGCCGAACGACAGGGTGGGCCGCCAACCGATCGTGGGGGAGGCCGAGCGCACCGAGTTGGCGCTGCTCAACCCCGATCCCACGCCGCGCCAACTCGACCTGACGGTGCACGAACAGATCCGGCGGCGCCTCCGCGCCGATCCAGCATGGGTCGTCGCCGAGCATCGGGGCGTGACCCTCAGCGCCGCTGCGCTCGATGATCGGGCCGACCAACTCGCCCGTTGGCTCCTCGCTGCGGGGCTGGAACCGGGTGGGGCCGTCGGCCTCAGAATGCCACGCGGCTTGGACGTGCTGATCGCCATCCACGGGGTGCTCCGGGCCGGTGGCGCATTCGTCCTGCTGGCCCCCGACGACCCACCGGCCCGCCACGAGGGGATCGCCGCCGACGCCGACCTGCTGCTCATCCTCGACGGGCTGCCCGAGGAGGTCGGAGCCACCGGCGACCACGGGTCGCCACCGGCGCGTGCCCGTCCCGAGACCCTGCCGCAGGTCGAGCTCGGCGACCCTGCGTACCTCCTCTTCACCTCCGGCTCGACCGGGGCGCCCAAGGGGGTACCGATATCTCATCGAGGTTTGGCCGACTACCTTCACTTTGCGGTCACGACCTACACCGAGCCCGGTGAGGATCCGCCCGTCGTGGCCCTCCACTCGGCGCTGGTGTTCGACCTGACCATCACCAGCCTCTTCCTGTCGTTCCTCAGCGGTGGACGCGTCGTCGTCTTCGATGAGGAGCCCATCGGCGCCCTCGGGCGGATTGCGCTTGACGATCGGATCACCTTCCTCAAGGCGACCCCGTCGCAGCTCGAGCTGCTCACGCGCCTCACTCGATCGGTGCGGCCGCTGCGGACCGTGGTGGTTGGAGGGGAGGCCTTTCGGCGCCCGCTCGCCGAGCGCCTGGCGGACACGTGTCGACCCGGCGTTCGGGTCTTCAACGAATACGGCCCCACCGAGGCGGTCGTTGGATGCATGATCCACGAGTGGGATCGCGAGGTCGATCTCGCAGCCGACGTCCCGATCGGGCACGCTGCTCCCGGCAGCAGCGTCGCCATCCTCGACCGGTTCCGCCAGCTGACGCCCACCGGCGCCTGGGGTGAGCTCTACGTCCGGCGCCCCGGCATGGCCGAGGCCTACCTGCATCGTGCGGACGAGTCGGCCGAGCGATTCGTCGAGCTCGACGACCGCATTCTGGACGGGCGAACGTCGCCGGACGAGCACGTGGGAAGCGACTCGACCGGCACCTGGTATCGCACCGGCGACCGAGTCCGGGTCGTCCGACCCGGGGTGGCCACCTACGGCGGCCGGATGGACGACCAGCTGAAGGTCAACGGCATTCGCCTCGAACCGGCGGAGGTGGAGGCGGCGCTGGTCGCCCATCCGGCGATCGACTCCGCGCTCGTACGGGTCTGGCACCCCGCCGATGGCTCGGCCGGCGCCGCCGAGGTTGCCCGGTGCCGACGGTGCGGCCTGGGCGTCGACGTCCCCGGCACCGAGCTGGACGGTCAGGGCATCTGCAACGTGTGCCATTCCTTCGACCTGGTCGCATCGCAGACCGAGCGGTGGTTCCGGACCGAGGCCGACCTCGAGGAGCGCCGCCGACGCGCTGATGCGTCGACAGGGAGATATCGACTGCCTGCACCTGCTCTCGGGCGGGAAGGATTCAACCTACGCGCTCTACCAGCTGGTCGAACGAGGCTGGAAGGTGCACACGCTCACGCTCGACACGGGATTCCTCTCCGAGGGGGCCAAGGAGAACGTCCGCCGCAGCGTGGCCGACCTCGGCATCAGCCACGAGTTCGCCACCACCGACGTCATGAACGAGATCTTCCGTGACAGCCTCGATCGCTACTCCAACGTCTGCCAGGGCTGCTACAAGACCATCTACACCATCGCGGTCGCCCGAGCGCAGGCCATGGGCATTCCCGTCATCGTGACCGGTTTGTCCCGCGGCCAGTTCTTCGAGACCCGCCTGGTGCCCCACCAGTTCGAGCAGGGCCGCTTCGATCCCGACGAGATCGACCGGACCGTGCTCGAGGCCCGTCGCATCTATCACCACACGCCCGACGCCGTGACCGAGCTGCTCCCCGAGCAGCGCGTGTTCGATGACGACGGCATCTTCGATGAGATCGAGTTCCTCGACTTCTACCGCTACGTCGACGTCGACCTCGCCGAGCTGTACGAGTTCCTCGAGGCGCGGGCCCCTTGGGTGCGTCCGGCCGACACCGGCAGGTCGACGAACTGCCTGATCAACGTGGCAGGCATCCAGGTGCATCGCCAGGAGCGGGGTTACCACAACTACGCCGAGCCCTACAGCTGGGACGTTCGGCTGGGACACAAGACCCGAGACGAGGCACTCGAGGAGCTCGACGACGAGATCGACGAGCGTGAGGTCACCGGCCTGCTGGCGGAGGTCGGCTACGAGCCGAAGACCAACGGCGTGCTCACAGCCTGGTACCAATCCCTCGACGGTACCGACGTCCCGGCGGAGGAGCTCCGGGCGCATCTTCGCGCCCTGCTCCCCGAGCACGCAGTGCCCGCCGCCTTTGTCCGGATCGACGAGGTGCCACTGGCCGCCAGCGCCAAGGCCGACGTGTCGAAGCTTCCCGCTCCGCGACGGTTCCACCGTCACGGGGCCGAACGGGTCGAACCCTCGACCCCGATCGAAACCCGCATCACCGAGATCTGGGCCGAACTGCTCGGACTTGAAGCGGTGGGTGTCACCGACGACTTCTTCGAGCTGGGCGGCGACTCGCTGGATGCACTCACGACGGTGGCCACCATCGACGCAGCGTTCGGAACCGACCTGCACGATGCCGCCGTCTTCCGTTCCCGAACCGTCAGGGAGCTGGCCAAGGTCGTCGACCAGGCCGTGTCGGGGGGTGCCGGAGCCGATCGGCACGTTTCGATCCCCGGCCTCGACCCGGCGGCGCCCGCCCCGCTCTCAGCCGGTGAGGAGGCGATGCTGTTCGAGTACCGGTCCCAACCGCACAACCCTCGCTACAACGTCACCCGGCTGTACTCGATCACCGGCGAGGTGGACAT
>CAVQRK010000017.1:0-135905 GCA_963715225.1 uncultured Actinomycetota bacterium | reverse complement strand
TTCCTGGCACGTCTGCTTGTGCCTGGTCGTGACCCATTGGGATTCCTGTGGACCGTTGCGTTGGGTATCGCCGGTTCGTTCGCCGGCGGGTTCCTCGCATGGGCACTGTTCGGCTGGGACAGCGACGAAGGAGCTCTTCAGCCCGGGGGTGTGGTGTTCTCGATCATCGGTGCGGTGTTGTTGCTTCTCGCATGGCGCGCGATTCGACAAACGCCGGAACCCGGCAGGCTGAACCGGAGTTCTCTGGGACGACCTGAGCAGGCTTCGGCCCAGCCCGGTTTCCTCATGAGCATTCGAGTGAAGAAGGCTGGTTTCGGTGCTCCGGCAGGCGCATGCGGCGATGAGGCCTCGCGCTAGCGCCGCTGACGTGCGCAAAGGAACTACGACTCAAATCCTCACAGCATGGGCGGCGGCGTTCGTGTCCGCGAGCCTCACGTCACCGAGCGCGGTCTCGCTGACGCCGGTCGGTCCGCCCGTGCCTCTGCCAGGGTCCGTGCTGCGCCAGAACCTGACAGGAACGATGACGGCACCGACGAGTCCGGGTTCGTATTCCGTGAATTTCCGCTGCGACGCCTCCCTGTCACTGGTCCGGGCAATTGTCGGCCCGCTCGAGGTCGGCCCGGCCGCAACCACCACGACGACGACAACGACCACGACGATCTCCGGTGACCACCACCACGGTCGCGCCGTCATCTGGTGGGGAGGAATAGCCGGAACCTCGCGAGCTGGCGCAGGCGCCCCCTCACCATTACTGGATGAGAGGCCCGATAGTCGTCGGCGACATCGCCACACGGCGGATCTGAATCCGATCCCGAGTCGGCGAAATCCGTTCTCACCGGCGCGCTGTTTCCGGTCACGGGAGGCTCGTGAAGGTCTGATAGGCCCGGGATGTCCGAGTTGTGTTCAGCGGAACCCTGGTGGCCGAGGACGGCACTTGTCGGAGCTGATCGCGACTGGTCTACGAGCAGGCGTGCATGTCCAGCTCCGGCCGGCGCGGTCTGCTTGCTCTCCTGGGTCCGACGGCCGCGCGTGACGATGGGATTGTGGGGATCATGAGCACCACCCGTCTGCCGTCTGGGCTACCAGTGCCAGGGCGGCGCGCAATCTGGCTGTGCGGGTGACCAAGGATGCCGCCCGCCAGATTCGCGGCGGTCACCCTTGGGTGTTCGACGGGTCCATCAAGTCGGTCAAGGGTGAGGGCGTGGCAGGCGACCTCGCGGTCATCTTCGACGAAGACCGCCGATTCATGGCCATCGGCCTGTACGACCCGACCTCCCCATTGCGGATCCGCGTCCTGCACCGAGGCCGGCCCGTGTTGATCGACAGCGACTTCTGGCGCCGGTGTCTCAGAGATGCGTTGGACCGCCGTGAGGACCTGGTCCAATCGGAGGACACCACACGCATGGCGTTGGGTTCACGGCGAGAACGACGGCATGCCGGGACTGGTGATCGACCGCTATGACGCCACGCTCGTGATGAAGCTCTACTCCGCCGCGTGGATCCCGCACCTGGCTGACGTGCTCGAGGTTCTGTCCGAGGACTTCGGTGTCCGCACGGCGGTCCTGCGCCTCAGCAGGGGCGTCCAGTCGGGCGACACCCACGGTCTAATCGATGGGATGACGGTCCTGGGGGAGGACCCGACGGGCCCCATCGTGTTCAGGGAGAACGGACTGGCCTTCACCGCGGACGTGGTGCGCGGCCAGAAGACCGGGCACTTCCTGGACCAGCGGGACAACCGGGCGCGGGTGCGGGAGTTGTCGGCGGGCGCGAAGGTCCTCGACGTCTTTTGTTGCACCGGCGGGTTCACCGTGCACGCCGCTGCCGGCGGCGCGGCGTCGGTGCACAGCGTGGACCGCAGTCGACACGCCGTGGAGGCCACGAAGCAACACCTTGCCCTCAACCGCGACATCGCCGCAGTTGGCTCGTGCAGACACCGCGCCTCTGTGGGCGACGCATTCGACGTGATGGCCGAGCTGGCGGCCGCCGGTGAGAGCTACGACCTGGTGGTGGTGGACCCGCCGTCGTTCGCAGCACGTGCGTCCGACGTACAAGCGGCGCTTGCCGCCTACGGTCGTCTCACCGACCTGGCGCTGGCTCTGGTTCGGCCGGCCGGAACCCTGGTGCAGTGCTCGTGCTCGGCCCGCGTGCCGCAGGCGGACTTTTTCGACCTGGTTGAGGAACGTGCCCGCCTCCACGGCTCACGACTCCGGGACGTGGTGCACACGGGCGCACCTCTGGACCACCCCGTGGGGTTCCCCGAAGGCGCCTACCTCAAGGCGGTCACCGCAACGGTGGACTGATCCGCTGTCCTAGCCTGACCGAGCTTGCCTGTCGCGTGCCGACGACATGCGCTCAGCGCCAGGAATCCGAGACAGGAGGAGTCCCTCGATGTCCATCGCAATCACCGACGAACACCGTCTGCTGGCCGAATCAGCGTCGGACCTGCTGCGTGCCCGTGACGCGCGTGGAGCGGCACGCGACCTTCTCGAGGCTCCCGAGGAGACGCTGCCCGAGCTGTGGGGCGACATCGTCGAGCTCGGATGGCTCGGCCTGCACGTGCCCGAGGAGTTCGGTGGCTCGGGCTTCGGGCTCGAGGAGCTCGTGGTGGTCACCGAGGAGATGGGCCGGGCCGTCGCCCCGGGCCCGTTCGTGCCGACGGTCATCGCCAGTGCGTTGGTCGCACGCCGTCGGTGACGAGCAGACGAAGCAGAAGCTCCTGCCCGGACTGGTCGACGGGTCGGTCTGCGCCGGCATGTGCGCTCGAGGCATCCGTGACCGTCGACGGTGGGACCGTGACCGGGCAGCGCCGACGCTGTTCTCGGCGGTGGAATGGCCAGACTCATCGTCGTGCCCGTGGGAGATGACGTCGCCATCGTCGAGGTCGGGCGACGGCGTGTCGGTGACCGTTCCCCAGAACCTGGATCCGACCCGCCGTTCCGCTCGGGTCGACGTTCGACAACGCGCCCGCAACCGTGCATCGCCGGCGCCCGACAGATGCTGGTCGACCTGGCCCGCACCGTGCTGTCGGCCGAGGCCGTGGGCATGGCGCGCGAGTGCACCGAGCTTGCCGCCGAGTACGCCAAGGAACGCCAGCAGTTCGGCCGGCCGATCGCCATGTTCCAGGCGGTGAAGCACCACTGCGCCAACATGGCCGTGGCGACCGAGCTGGCCACCGGCGCGGTGTGGGATGCAGCGCGTGCGGCAGCCGGTGGGGGAGACCAGCTCAGCTACGCCGGCAGCTGTCGCCGCGGTGCTGTCGGCCCCGGCGGCCGACCTGTGCGCCAACCTGAACACCCAGGTCCACGGCGGAATCGCCATCACCTGGGAGTCCGACGCCCACCTCTACATCCGTCGGGCAGTCGCGCTGCTCCCGTACCTCCAGGCCGATTCGGCTGCCGAACAGCTGACCGACCTGGCCCGCAAGGGCGTGGCGCGGCCCAAGGCCGTCGACCTGCCACCGGAGGCCGAGGAGATCCGGGCCGAGGTGCGGGCGTTCGTGGAGCGCGTCAAGGATCTCCCCGCAGACGCAAGCTCGATGCGCTCCTCGACACCGGCTACGTCGATGCCGCACTGGCCGAAGCCGTTCGGACGCGACGCGGGTGCCATCGAGCAGCTGGTGATCGAGGAGGAGTTCGCCAAGGGCGGGGTCGAACGCCCCAAGCTCGGGCATCACCGCATGGAACATCCTCACGCTGATCCAGTACGCGAACGAGGATCAGCTCGAACGCTGGGTGGTGCCGGCGCTTGCGCGGCGAGGTCATCTGGTGCCAGCTGTTCAGCGAACCCGACGCCGGTTCTGACGCCGCAGCGGTCAAGACCAAGGCGACCCGTGTGGACGGTGGATGGCTCGTGAACGGCCAGAAGGTGTGGACCTCCGACGCACACGAAGCCGCGATGGGCTTCGCCACCGTTCGCACCAACCCCGACGTGCCCAAGCACGAGGGCATCACCACGATGGTGATCGACATGCACGCCGACGGCGTCGAGGTGCGACCGCTGAAGATGACCATGGGCACCTCGATGTTCAACGAGGTGTTCTTCACCGACGTGTTCGTGCCCGACGACGACGTGGTCGGACCGGTCGACGGCGGCTGGACAGTGGCCAGGGCGACGCTGGGCAACGAGAGCGTCAGCATCGGCGGTGGCGAGACCGCACTCCAGTCGCCGGGCACCGCGTTCATCGCACCCTTCGACGCCCACCCCGAGCGGCTCTATGGCGGAGCGGCGCGGGTCGGCCGCTACCTGGCGGAGTACCAGGCGATGGGGCTGCTCAACCTGCGGGTCGCACACCGGGCGGTCGCCGGTGCCGGACCGGGACCCGAGGGAGCAGTCACGAAGCTGGTGCTGTCGGAACTCGGTCACGAGGCGACGGCGATCCTGACCGCGCTCGACGGTCGCCGAGTCGCTCTACACCGACGGGGAGAACTTCATGACCAGCGTCTTCGTGCTGATGCACCGGGGCATGTCCATCGCCGGTGGCACCTCGGAGATCAAGCGCAACCAGATCGGCGAGCGCATCCTGGGCCTGCCCCGGGATCCACTCGTCAAGTAGGCGTGCACGTGCGGCTCGATCGCCGGGGGTAGGGCCGAGCGAACCTCAGGTGGTGGGTCAAGAGATAGTTCGACATCACCATGCGGTCACCGGGGCTGTTCCATCATGGCTCGGTCGGCTGCAATGGTGACCGAGCGATCGGATCGGCCGCAGCGTAAGCCCCGGGACGGAGGTCCTCATGGAGTTCGTGTTGTTCTTGCCCCAGATGCGGCTTCCGTTCGATGCATTGGTCGACAGGGCCAGAGCCGCCGAGACGGCTGGGTTCGCCGGCATCGTCGGGATGGACCACCTCGCGCCACCCATGGCAGAGGATCAGCCGATGTACGAGGCGATGGCGAGCAACATGTGGCTGGCGGCGCACACCGAACGGATCGGGGTCGGTTCGCTCGTGCTGTGTGACTCGTTCCGCCATCCCGCCGTGCTGGCCCGGGAGGCCGTCTCCATCGACCACGCGTCGGGCGGTCGCTTCGAACTCGGCATTGGCTGGGGGTCGGTGGCATCGGAGCTCACGGGCTTCGGTGTGGGATCCGCGGAACCCGCCGATCGGGTCGCCCGGCTCCGTGAGACCCTGGAGGTTCTTCAGGCACTCTGGAGCGGCGAGGTGGTCGACTACCAGGGTCGCTTCCACCGCCTTGACGGGGTGCAACAGCTCCCGCGCCCGCTGGCACACATTCCGATCGTGATCGGAGGCGTCGGGCCGAAGACACTCGCGCTGGTCCGCGACTTCGCCGACTGGTGGAACGTCGACGTGCGAAGCACCCACCGCGTCGAAGAGCTGCGTCCGCACATCGGCTCTGCGCGTGTGTCGGTCCAGCGCATGGTTGCCTTCGTCGCTGCAGACCAGGACCGCGATGAGGTCGCGGGGCTCGCACGGCGACGCTTCGGCGGCTCCGATCCGCTGGTCGGATCGGGTGGCGAGCTGGTCGAGCATTTCGGCATGCTTGCCGAGGGTGGTGTCGAACGTGTCTACGCGTGGTTCACAGATTTCGCGACCCGAGAGACCCTGGAGGAGTTCGGTGAGGAGGTCATCGGCCAGCTCGGCTGATGACTCAGGTGCCCCGACCTCGTCCGAGGGTCGAGGGCAGCTACATTTCGGTGCCATGACGGTCTACGACGTGGAACTGAACGCACTCGACGGCACGCCGGACGTGTTGGCCAACGCGAGGGGCAAGGTTGCCCTGGTGGTGAATGTCGCCTCGAAGTGCGGCCTCACGCCGCAGTACGAGCAACTCGAACAGCTCCAGCGGGACTACGGCGGCGATGGGTTCACCGTTCTCGGTGTCCCCTGCAATCAGTTCCTCGAACAGGAGCCCGGCTCCGGCGGAGGAGATCGCCACGTTCTGCTCCACGACCTACGGAGTGTCGTTCCCGCTCAGCGAGAAGGTCGAGGTGAATGGCGACGGGCGCCATGACCTCTACGGCCACCTCGTCGACACCGCCGACGCGGGTGGTCACACCGGCGACATCCGCTGGAACTTCGAGAAGTTCCTGGTCGGGTCCGACGGTGCAGTGATAGCTCGCTTCGATCCCACCACGACGCCGGATGCCCCAGAGGTGGTCGCGGCGATCGAGGCTGCCGTCGCCTGAACCTACTCCTGGATCCGCAGCGGGACTCGCGCTCGGGGCATGCCGTGTGACCGACATGCGACACTCTCGGAATGGATTTCGACCTCCGGGTGCGGACTGCGGACGACATCCAAGTGGTGGGTACGTGTGAGTTCCACACGCACGTGGTCCCCGAGATGCTGGAGCAGCGCGGCGAACTCGCGGCACGGGCTTTCAGGTCATCAGGACTGACCTCCATCACCATCGGCGTCGAGGGCGATGCCTGGACCTGGTCGCTCGGTGCCGGGGGAACGATCCAGGTGACCAACGGCGATCCCGGCTCCGGTGCCCGAGCCGACCTGACAGCCGAGTGGTTCTCCGACATCGTCAACGACCTGCGCAGCACCGTTGCCGCCATGATCGCCGGATCCGCGGAGATGGTGCGTGGCAACATCACCCACCTCGTGGCGTGGGAGCCGGTCCTGCGTGCACTTCTGGACGGCCGCCCCGCCCACGAACCGGGCCTGGTCGACTTCAAGGATCTCACGGGCGCCCCTCTGGACCTGTCGCGCAGCTTCGCTCTCGATGACGACCCGGCGGAGATCGTCCACTTCCTGGGCGAAGCAGGGTTCCTTCATATCCGCGGGGTGTTCAGCACCGCTGAGATGGAGACTCTCGCGCGGAGATCGATCGCTGGCGGAGCCAGATGACTCGCGGCGACGACCGCGCCTGGTATGCCCGTGCCGGCGACGAGGACGTATGCGTCCGCGTCACCAACCTTTCGCGTATCGACGTCGACTTCCCCCACGAATCACGTCTCGCTCCGATAGCGGAGTTGGTCGGTGCGGGTCATCGCTACGCGGGCACGGATCTGTTGGTGAAGCCGGTCGGGGTGACCGAGGGGATCTCGGATCTGCCCTGGCACAAGGACTGTGCCCTGGGCATGCACAGCTACAACTGCCCGAGCATGACGTGCGGTGTCTCAGTCACTGGTTCCGGCCCGGACAACGGGCAACTGGGTGTGGTCGCCGGCTCGCACCGGGTCAACCTCCCCTATTTCGACCTCGACGACGACCTGGATCTTCCCGTCATGTGGTTGACGACCGAGCCTGGCGACGTGACCGTCCACCTGTCGTGCTTGTTGCACTGTGCGACGGCTCCGAAGCAGGCAGAGAGGCGGGTCACCTACAGCTCACTGAAGCTGCCCGGCGACCCGGATCTCGATGCCAGGATCCGTGACGTGCGCACCCAGGCCGGGCGCGACACCTTCGCTCCCACCTGAGCCGCAGGGCCTGCGGGAGGGCGGTCCGTCAGTACCGGAGCGAATCGTGCGTCACGGCAGCGGGGGAGCAGCGTCGCGGATCATGTCGGCGAAGCGGCCCCCGGTGATGTACTTGGTGTGCTCGGTGCGAGAGGCGAACTTCCACGCGTCGCCGACGCGGACATAGGAGTCCTCGTACACCGCGCCGACGTCGACGATCTCCGCCTCACCCTCCCACTCGACCCCGTTGCGGTTGAACACATGGACCCGACCCGTGGCGTGGTCCTCATCGGTGAAACGGATCTCGTGGGTCGACATGGAGTGCAGGCACCATCGGAACGCGGCCATCGCATCGGGCATCCAGGCCGCCACCTCCGCCGCGGTTCCGGCGATCCCGCCGGCCGAGATGTAGTCGACGTGCGCACCTGGTACGAACAGTGCCTCCCAGCGGGCCCAGTCGCGGTCGTCCACCGAATGTGCGTAGGCGATCGCCAGGTCGCCGATCGCCAATCGGTCCGCCTGCTCGTCCGCTCCGGGAACTCGGCCGTCTGTGATGGTGGGCTGGCCCATGTTCTGCCTCCGCTGTTGGTCGTCCGATCCTATGCATGCTTGTGAGAGTGCGCAGGGGCGAGAGGCCTGCCAGAATCCCGGCCCATGACGCATGTGGTGGTGACGGGGGCTGCCGGAGGGTTGGGTGAGGCCACCTCGCGGCTGCTCGCGGCCCGGGGATGGTCGGTGCTGGGCGCCGACCTGCCGTCGGAGCAACTGGACCGTGTCGGTTCACGTGAAGGCATCACGGCCGTGCCCCTCGACGTCACCGATCCTGCATCGCTCTCCGCGCTGGCCGAGACAGTGCGGTCTGCAACGTCCGGCGGCCTCGACGGCGTGGTCAACTTCGCCGGGATCCTGGAGATCGGCCCAATGGCCGAGATGCCGGAGAAGACGCTGCGCCAACTCCTCGACGTGAACGTGATGGGCACCTTCGCCGTGAACCAGGTGTTGTTCGAACAGATCGTGTCCGCCAAGGGCCGGATCGTGAACATCTCCTCGGAGACGGGCTGGCAGAGCGGTGGGCCGTTCAACGGCGCCTATGCGATGAGCAAGCACGCCATAGAGGCCTACAGCGATTCGCTGCGCCGCGAGGCTGCGATGCTCGGGGTCAAGGTCATCAAGGTCCAGCCAGGTCCGTTCCGCACGGGCATGGTCGATTCCATCGGTCGGCGGTTCGAGGATGCCGCCGCGAATTCACGTTGGTTCGCCGGTCCGCTGCGCCGCACGGGCGAGTTGGCAGTCGGTGAACAAGACCGTGCCCACCCTCCCGTCGAGCTGGCCGAGGTCGTGTTCCGGGCGCTCAGCGCACCGCGACCCGCGAACTGCCTACTCGGTTCGCCCCGCGCCCAGCCGCGTAGTGCTCGAATGGTTGCCGACGAAGTTGGCCGACGCGGCTATCAAGCTCGCTCTGACCACCGGCGGCGGCTCCGTCGTGCCGAAACGCTGAACAAGTTCGCTGTTGTGCGACCCCAGGGAGAAACCATGGCCGAACCCGTTCTTGTAGACGACCCCGCAGAGGGGGTGCGCCGGATCACTCTGAACCGACCGGAGAAGCGCAACGCCCTCAACCACGCAGTTCGTGGAGCCGTGATCGACGAGCTTCGGACCGCGGACGGCGACCCCGAGGTCCGGGTCACGATCATCCGTGGTGCCGGCGAATGCTTCTCGGCCGGCTACGAACTCGGTGACGGGAACGAGGGCCTGGAGATGCCGAACTTCACCGCCGGCGGTGAGGGTCAGTGGCCGCGACACGTCACCGATGCGTGGATGGGAATCTGGGATCTGGCCAAGCCGGTCATCGCACAGGTACACGGCTGGTGCCTGGCGGGTGGCAGCGAACTCGCCACTGGCTGCGACCTGGTCTATGTGGCCGACGACGCTCGAATCGGTTATCCCGCGGTGCGTTTCGGGGTCCCCGACATGCAGTTCCACGCCTGGTTCATGGGTATGCGCGCCGCAATGGAGATGATGCTCACCGGCGATTGGGTCTCCGGGGAGGAAGCTGCCCGGCTGGGGTGGGCGAACCGGTCCCATCCCGCTGAACGACTCGAGGACGAGGTGCTGGCAACAGCGCAGAGGGTGGCGATGGTGCCCTCCGACCTGGCCCAGTTGAACAAGCGCACCGTGCACCGCGCCATGGATGTCATGGGCGTCCGTACTGCCATCCGCGCCGGAACCGAGCTGTGTGCACTCGGCATGCACACCGACAGCATGGCCGAGTTCATGGCCCGTGCCCGTGGGGGAGGCGGGTTGACCGCCGCCCTCGACGATCGGGACACCAAGTTCGGCGACTACCGCTCCGACAAGGGCCAGTCGTAGCGACGGCCCCTGTCACGCAACCTGTCAGGCTGCGTCTACGGGGTCGGCCAGGGGCTCCATGTCGGTACCGTCGAAGTCCGGCGGGAACGGATCCCGATCGGTCAACTTGGCGATGACGTATCGGCCGTACTCCTTGCCCGTCGCGATCACGGGAACCACGAGCACCGCGCCGATGAGGCCTCCCACATGCACCCCGACCAACAGGCCAATGATGACGGTCGCCGGCGACAGCTTCACGGCCCGGCTCGTGATCAGGGGGGCGATCAGGTTGGCCTGGAGCTGCACCACGATCAGATAGAGGATCCCGATCAGGAGCGCGAACGTGAGGTTGCCCCAGTCGAGCTTGGACGAGCCGAGCGTCAGCGCGGCCAGCACAGCGGGAATGGCGGCCAGGATCGGTCCGAACGTCGGGATCATGTTCAGGACCCCTAGGATCAGCGCGAACACGAAGGCCCCCGGTAGCCCGACGAACCACAGTACGGCCCACATCAACAGTCCGACTATGAGGCTGTTGAGGAGCTGGCCGTAGAGGTAGCCCCTCCAGATCTTCATCGTCTTGGCGCCCAGCCGGGCGGCGTCGCCCTCGTACCCGTCGGGAACGGTTCGTTGTACACCTTCACGGAACTTGGTGCTGTCGGCGTTGAGGTAGATGGCGACGAGCACCGTGATGATTCCGGACATGAGCGCGGCCAGAAGCGAGGAGCCAACGGTGCTCACGGAGGAGGTCAGGCCTCCGAACAGCCTCTGGAGTTGATCGGAGTCCAGTGAGAATCGTTTCTCCTCGGATTTCGAGTCGCTCTTGGAAGAGCCGGTGTCGGCGGAGTCCTTGGAGTCGGAACCTTGGTCCTTCAGGTCCTCCAGGAGCGGATCGACAGTCTCCGACAGGTCGATCGTGTATCCGGCGATCCTGATCTCGCGGACGTCGTTCAAGAAGTTCGTGGCGGTAGTTCGTGCCGACGTCTCCGCCTCGGTGAGATCTATGTCCGACACCGCACCGATGACACCGTCGACCATGAAGAAGCTCATCACGACCAGACCCACGAAGACCGCCAGGTAGCTGATCAGCAACGCCAGGATCCGAGGGAGCCTCAGGCGCACATGCATGAACCTGATCGCCGGCGCCACCAGGAAGGCGATCAGCCCGGCAAGGGCGGCGAGCGCAATCACATTGCGACTGATGTAGAGCACCAGGAGCGCAGCGGCGGTCAGGGCGATCGCCAGGATGTTCTTGGTCTGTGGGCTCCAGTTGGGCGACGGCGGTAGGTCGGCGTCGCTGTCCATGGCCACCACCGCCGGGCCCTTTTCGTTGGTCGCCGTTCCTCGGGGCGCGTCGGACTCGTCGGGCTTCGGCGGCTTCGGGTTCTTCGGGAGGGTGATCCTCGGCCATTGGATGTACCTCGTCTTTGGGGACACTCCACGCTGCCCGCTGAACGGTCGTCGTTGGTGGATCATCTGGCTGGGGTGCCTCCTCTCCCCGCCTTGCCCGACTCGTGTCCCACCCCCTTCGTAGTATCGAACATATGTTCGATAGAGGAGAGTTCGGGGACACCGGGGACGCCGGGGACACCGGGGACACCGGGGACACCGGGGATGCAGGTGTGTTCGCGGGGTTCCGCCACCTGGAGGAGTTGGCCGGTAGGGCTGCGGGTGTCGATGTCGCTCATGTGGACGGCGCCGATGCCATGAAGGCGCTCCTGGGCGTGGAGCGGTCCATCGACTCACTCCGGGCCGCTGCGGCCAAGCTCGCTTCGCGGTTGGAGGAGGACGGATCCACGATCACCCATGCCGGACTCGGAACGGGAGCATGGCTGGCACATGTGCTTCACCAGCCTTCGCGTGCCTGTCGGGTTCGGGTGCGCACGGCGGTAACTCTGCATCGACACTTCCCGGACCTCGCAGCCGCGCTGGAGGAAGGTCGCGTGGGCTGGGCGCATGTGGAGGTGATCGTGGGCGCGTCGAATCTGCGCAACCGCTCCGACCTCGCCGCCGAGTGCGGTGGTTTCGTGGCGGCGGCCAGCGGGGACGACCGGTCCCGATTCGATAATTGGGCCAGCCGAGTGCGCGACATCGCCAACCTTCTGGACCAGGACGGTGGCTACGACCCCAACGAGGATCTGCACGCCAACCGGCTCCGTATCGGGACGCTTCCCGACAGGACCAAGGAGTTGGCCGGGCGGCTCGTCGGTGAGTCCGGAGTGACGGTGAGCGCCACGTTGGAGTCCATCGCGGACGAGCTGTTCCTGGCCTTCAGCCGCGACGCGGAGCTCGATCCGTCGCTCGAGATGCCCTCGCGGCGCACCCTGATGGCGCTGGCGTTGGTCGAGGCCTGTCGACGTGCGGGGGCGACGGATCTGCACGGCACAAAGCAGCCGAAGGTCGAGGCGACGGTGGTCATCACCCAGGATGCAGCCACCGGGCAGCTCGACGCGACGGATCACGCCGGGGAAGCGCTCGCAGTCGGATCGCTGGAGGCGCTGCTCGGTGATGCCACATTCCGTGGGCTGCTGCTCGACGGCGACGACAATCCGCTGGTGCTGGGGCGATCCCGCAGATTCGCCACCCCTGAGCAGAAGGCAGCTCTCGCGGTCCGAGACGGCGGGTGCATATTCCCTGGTTGCGATCGTCCGCCGGGTTGGTGCGACAGCCATCATCAGCCTCCCTACAGCGCCGGAGGCAGCACCGACATCAACCGGATGGCACTGCTGTGCCGGCGGCACCACGGCATTACCCACCGCACGGGTTGGGCTATGCGTGCGGATCCCGAGCGGCCACAACGTTGGCTGTGGAGTACGCCGAGCGGCCACACTCTGGTCAGCCAACGACAGGGCGACCGGTCACCTCCGGACGGTCGCTGAGTCGAGGTTGTCGATCGGACAGCCGGCTCCGCAGCGGTCTAGCGTGTCAGCGGAACGCCGTTCCGCTGACCCATGCGACCATTCTCCGGGGGTTCAACATGTCGGGCTCGAACAGCAACGTTGATATGCAGAACTACATAGGCCACCGCGCCAAGATCGGGGTGATCATCCCCTCGACCAACACAGCGGTGGAGTACGACCTCCAGCGGCTGATCGCGGCAGGTCTTCGGGGTGTGACCTGGCACCCGGCCCGGTTCTTCGTCGAACACACCGATCTGTCCGACGACGACAACTTCATCCATTTCCTCGAGCTGATCCGGGAGACCATTCCGTTCTCGGTGCGCGACGTCCTCACCTGCAATCCGACCCACATCATGATGGGCATGTCGGCGGAGACGTTCTGGGGCGGCATCGAGGGCAACGAAGCCTTCATCGCCCGGATCCAGGAACAGATCGGCGACCTCGGACTCACCACAGGGGCCAACGCCGTGATCGAGGCCCTCGACAAGCTCGGCGACGTCAAGCGCATCAGCGTGTTGACGCCCTACCAGCCCATCGGCGACGAGAACGTGGTCAAGTTCTTCGGCGAGTCGGGCTACGACATCGCGCAGGTCCACGGTCTCCGCTGCGAGAACACCACCGACGCCATTGCGTGCACGCCGTTCTCGGACGTGTTCGAGGCGGTTCAGAAAATCGACGGCAACGACGTGGATGCCATCGTGCAGGTGGGGACGAACCTTTCCACCTCCGACGTGTTTCCCACCATCGAGAAGATGCTCGGCAAGCCCGTGCTGCCGATCAACCTCGCCACCTCCTGGCATGCTCTACGCGCCTGCGGCGTGGACGATCAGTTCGACGGTATGGGTCGGCTGTTCGAGGAGTTCTGAACGCTCCCGGTCTCAGAACTGCTCGGTACGAGTGATCCCGGCGGTTAGCACTCCCGCATCAGCGGCACGCTGGATGAATTCCTGGTACAGCTCCTCGCTTACGTCCTTCTGGCGGCTGAGGAAGAAGGCAGTCGCTCCGGTCGGGTCCGACACGATCGCCCACTGGTAGTCGGGGTCGATGTCGACGATCCAGTAGTTGCCGAGGCCGCTGGTGGAAGCCGGGCCGGTGAAGCTGACGTTCAGCTTCGTGAACGTGTCATCCACGGCGGCTGCGTTGCCGACGATCCGGCTCTCCGGCCCCCCGTTCACGAAGTACTCCCCGCGGTTCTCCACCCGCACCGAACCGTCGGGGTTGAGTTGGTAGTTGGCCGTCACGTTGACCAGTCCAACGGAGAAGAACTGTTTGACGCTGCCGACCTCGTACCAGGTTCCCAGGTACCTCTCGGCGTCGACCTCGTCGACTGTGGTGGTCCTCACCGGGCCCATCGCTGTACATGCGGCGAGAGCCAGCGAGGCCAGCAGTGCAGCGGGAATGGCGATGGGTAGAGATGCAAGACGTCGGTTCACGTTGTCTTCTTCGACCACAATCGCCACCTCGGATGCACACGATCGGCATGTCGCCGGAAGCCGGCGGGTCCCGCTCACACGCGAAGGGCCTCGGATCAGGTGCGAGGCGTCTCGCCCAGCTCGTCGTTGAACCCGCGGTACATCTCGTAGATGTCCTTGCACTTCTGACACATGGGTAGCCGCTTCGGATCCCTGCTCGGAACCCATACATGACCACAGAGCGCTTCGAGGGGGGTCCCCTCGACACGTGCGCCCAGCACCTTGGCGGCAGCGTCCTCGCCCGGCTTCGTCTTGACGATGTGGGCAACCGGCCCGTCCTCGGTCTCCGTGCGCTCTTCGGTGATCGTGGTGGTCGCCGGTCCTGTGACCATCGGTTCTGCCTCGGTATTCATGGCCCCGAGTTTCGCACCCCGGTCACTGCCGGCGGCACTCGAGTAGGCGGTCACCGTTCACATCGGTCGACTCGGTGGCTTCCAGCCCGCTGCGGGCGAGAGCGTCGGCGACCAGTCTGTCCACCAACGATCGTTGCGTGACCCGGCCGGCCACCGTGATGCCCTGTGCGATCCGCAACGTTTCTGTCTGTTCGCTTCCGAGGTCCCGTCCGAGTCGGCCGATGTCCGATACCAGCGCCTCGAGTGCGGCCGCCGGCTGGTCCGTGTCCGGTTGCGAGCTCAGCTCGGGCTGATCGCTCGCCTGTGGTTCCCCGGTTGTCTGCGACTTCTGGCGGCGTTGGCGGATCCGCCACCACTGCCACAGCGCGAGCGGAGCCACGAGCACCACGGCAAGTAGGAACGAGCGCGGCAGGACACCTGAGTTGTCCTGGGCGAAGACAGCGATCGGGCCCTCCAGAGCGAGGGTGGTTGGCGGAGCCACGGGGCCACGCTAGGGCCGGCACCGGCACTAACGTGACCCCGATGGACAGCAACGACGCCTCCCGCTTGGACGACCTCGAGTCCGACATCGCCGCGGTGGCGTCGGCCATGGAGAGCGTCGATCGGATCGTCGCCGAATCCACTGGAGGTGAATCCGCCGCTGCGGAGATCGCCGCAGTGGTCTCGGCCGCACGGTTCCCGCTGGTGAGCGATCCCGGAACCGCTGCCCCCGAGGCTGTCTGACCCGACAGCCCTGTGTCTGAGTTGGCCCGTGTTCTGGATCAGAGCTGGTCGGGGATCGTCTCGTCGATGAGCAGGTGCACCCGTTCACCCAGTTGCCAGGTGCCCTCGTGTCTGCGCATCCACCTGCCCCCGAGGTTGGCCAGCCGTTCCCACTCGGCGCCAAGGAGCCGTTCGATTGCGAACACCACGCCGGCATGGGCCACGGCCAGGACGTGCCCGTCCCCTGACATGTCGGCGATGGCGTCCAGGGCGGCCATGACGCGGAGTTCTACCTCGCCGTCGTCCTCCCAGCCCGGGGGTCGGCGGCCCTCTTCCAGGTACCCGGGGTAGTCGCGTCCGATCTCGGTGCGGGTCAGTCCCTGCCACTCGCCGGCGTTGCGCTCCATCAGGCCCTCGGTGACGATGACCGGACCGACCCCGATCTGCTCGGCGACAATTGCAGCTGTCTCTGCCGCCCGGCGAAGCGGTGATGCGAAGATCCCGTCCACGGCACCGACCGCGGCGGACGCGAGTCTTGCCTGGGTGCGTCCCAGATCGGTGAGCTCGGGGTCTTCCTGGCCCTGCCATCTACCGGCGGCGTTCCACTCGGATTGACCGTGTCGGACGAGTAGCACGCTTGTCATCCGGCGGAGGCTACCGGTAGTCACCGTGCACGAGATATGGGAGAGCCCGGGAACTCATCCTCTAACCTCCCGACGTGCCCGTCGTGCTGTTGTTCGCCCAGGCCCGTGAGGCCGCAGGCACATCCTCGGTAGTGGTCGACGGGTCCTCGGTGGCAGAGGTCGTCCAGGAGTTGTCGTCGCGGTTCGGTCCCTCGATGGCCGAGATCGTGGCCGTGAGCAGGTTCTGGTGCAACGGGGACCCGGTCGAGATGGCCGACAGCGTGGGCGTCGACGACGAGTTCGCAGTCCTCCCACCTGTGTCCGGGGGTTGAGCGTGCCCGGAACCGATGAACCGACCGCGGCGCGGCGCAGACCCGTGGCCACCGCTCGGGGCGACGATGGCGGCAGTTCCTCCAGGCCTAGGAAGCCGAAGAAGCTCAAGCAGCCCGCCAAGCCCGCATCGTCCGGGAAGCCAGCCAAGCCAGCCAAATCAAGCGGCGAGGTTGCGGATCAACCGGTCACCGCTTTGCTCGCTCGTCCCGACACCACCGGGCCCAAGGTCCGCCTCGGCGTGCTCTGGTTCCTGGTTGCCGTCGGATCGCTGGTGGTGGGCCGTTGGGGTGTTCTGGTGGTGTGGGGTGGGCTCTCGGGTCTGGCTGCCTGGCAGGTCACCTCTGCCTGGGCCGAGACACCCCGGGCGGCCGGCCTGCCGTCGTGGGCACCGGCGGCTTCAGCGGCCACCGCGGTCCTGTGCACCGCTGCGTCAGGAGTGGGCACCGGGCTGGGTGGGGTGGCCCTGATCGTCGCTCCGATCGCGCTGATCGCGGTGGTCTCGGTGACCGGACAGAAACCTGCAGTAGCCGGGTCGGCTGTGATCGGGGCGGTTCTGGCCGCGGTGCCGACGATGTCGGTGGTGCTGGTCGCGCGCCACGAGCAGTGGGCGGCTCTGTTCCTGGTGGTGGCCGTATCCTTCTACGACGCCGGCTACTTCATCGGGGCCGCGGACTCGTCCAGTCGCTTGGAGGGGCCCGTCACCGGAGCGATCGGTCTCCTCGCAGTGACTTTCGCCGCGTCGGCGTTCGAGGCTGCTCCATTCGACCGCACCAGTGCGTGGATGGCGGGAGTCGTCATGATGCTCGCGTGCCCGCTGGGACAGATGCTGGTGTCGGCGGAGCTACCGCAGCCGCGGGTTTCGGTGTCGGCCATGCGGCGACTCGACGCCTATCTGGTGTCGGGACCACTCATGCTGGCCGCCGTGTGGGCACTCGGCTGAGCGGCCTGCTCGTTCAGGTGAGCAGATCGTCTGCTCAGGTGAGCAGATCGTCGATGCTGGCTCCCTCACGATATCGCGAGATGAGTTCGGCCTGTACCCGGTCGATTCGCTGGTGCAGCTCGTGGCGCTGGACCGAGAGATCGTGTTCTATGGCCGATACCCGCTGGGCTACGTCGGCAAGTTCATCCAGGTCGACCTCGTGGACGTTGGTCAGCTCGCCCGGGTGCACGACGCCGTCCAGCTCGGTGAGAAGCTCGTCGGCCCATGCGGGCGGCTCCAGGTCGCCGGTGGGACGAGGAAGCCCCGGTCCCCGGATCTTCTGGCCCAGGGTTTCCGGCATGACATCCATGAGGTCGGCTTCGGGAACACCGCTGCCACGACGCTCCAACTCTCCGAGCAGGATGTCGAGCCGTCCCTGCACGACCCGGCGGGCATAGGAGTACCCGTACTCGACCTCCTGGAGGGCGACTCGTCGGGTCCGGAGGTCTGGCATCGACAGCTGACCGAGGTCTTCCGGCTCGGGTTCTGCGACGAGGGCGAGGTGGGGGTTGGGCACGAGCGGTCTCATTCCAAGGCGACTGGGGCACGCGGCACCGTCGCCGCGACAAACGAAGGCTAGCGAGTCGGTGATCCTCATCCTCGCGAACCGAGGGAATCCTTCGCCGCATGCCGTGGGGGAGGTGATTTCACCGCCGGGCAGTACGATCGATCCCGATGACCGACGTGAAGGATGACAGGGACGGTCGCTGGAACGACCTCGGCGACTTCATACGCGAGCAGCGCGCCATTGGTGAGCTGTCGTTGCGGAAGCTGTCCGAACGCGCCGGCGTGTCCAACCCCTACCTCTCGCAGATCGAGCGCGGCCTCAGGCGGCCGTCCGCCGAGATCCTCCAGCAGATCGCCCGGGCACTCGAGATCTCCGCCGAGACCCTCTATGTGCGTGCCGGAATCCTGGACGAGCCTTCCGAGACCGTCGATCCGGTGGGCGAGATCCGCCGGGACAAACGCATCACCGAGGACCAGAAGAAGACCCTGATCCACATCTATGAGTCGTTCCTCCACGAGAACGACCTGGAAGTGGCCAACCATCTGGCCGTGGAGGACATCGTCGATGATTCCCCGGTGATTGATGATGACGAGCCCGACCCCGATCCAGGTGACGATCACGAGCGTTGACCGGTCCCGATCACCTTGGCCTACTCTGTGACCCCAATCCCGACTTGATCGATCGGGAATCTTCCAGCTTCTGAGGGGTTAGAGGGTCCGTGGGTTCCGTCGCCATTCTGTCAATGCACACGTCGCCGCTCGCCCAGCCGGGCATGGGCGACTCCGGTGGGATGAACGTGTACGTGCGCGAGTTGGGCGGATCACTCGCCCGCGCCGGGGTGCCGGTCCGGGTGTATGTGCGTCGGTGGGCGGCCGACCTGCCCGAGCGCGTCTCCGTGGAGCCCGGCCTGGAGATCGTCTATGTCGACGCCGGCCCACCCGAGGCCGCCAAGGAAGGCTTGGCGGACCATATCGACGAGTTCACCGATGGGGTCGAGGCCGATCTCCTGGGCTCCGACGTGGATGTCCTGCACGCCAACTACTGGCTCTCCGCCGTGGCGGGGCACCGACTGAAGCACCGACTCTCGCTACCTCTGGTGGCAACTTTCCACACGCTGGCGAGGGTGAAGGCAGAGGCAGGCGACCTGGAGCCGGCCGCCAGGGCCCGTGCCGAGGCCGAGATCATCGGGTGCTGTGACGCCATCTGCGCCTCGAACCCGGTGGAGGCCGAACAGCTGCTGGAGTTCTACGACGCCGATCCGGACCGAATCGAGCTCGTACCGCCCGGGGTGGACCACGCCTTCTTCTCTCCGGGGGACCGTCGCGGCGCCCGCAGGGCGTTGGGTCTTAACGATCGTCCCACCCTGTTGTTCGTGGGTCGGATCCAGCCGCTCAAGGGTCTGTCGGTCGCTGTCGAGGCCCTCTCGCTGCTGGAGCGGTCCGACGCCCGGTTGGTGGTAGTCGGTGGGCCGTCGGGGGAGCAGGGCAACGCCGAATCCCAGCTGGTCGCAGAGCTCGTGACTGAGCTGGGTCTGCATGACCGGGTCACGTTCATCGAGCCCCAACCGCACCATGCGCTGTCGTCGTACTACCGAAGTGCGGATGTGGTGGTGGTCCCCAGTCGCTCCGAGTCCTTCGGCCTGGTTGCGCTCGAGGCCGCCGTGTGCGGAATCCCCGTGGTCGCTGCGGCGGTCGGCGGGCTACGGACGCTCGTCGACGACGGCCACACCGGATTCCTGGTCGATGGCCGCGACCCCGCAATCATGGCAGCGCGGGTGGACGAGTTGTTCGCCGACCAGGAGATGGCGGCGCTCATGGGCAAGCGGGCTTCGGCCGAGGCGTCGAAGTACTCGTGGGCCGGGACCGCCGGGCGGCTGCGCCGCCTGTACGGGGACCTCTCCACGACCGCTCTCGTGCAGTGCACCTGAACCCGCCATCACCCGAGGACCTCGATCGCTGCGCAGCGGTCGTGGAGGCGTGGCTTGCAGGTCAGCTCGAGGAGAACGAGTCGGTGGTGGCGGTGCAGGCCGACCCGGATCCTGACGTTCGCCGGTGGATGGTCAGGATCGAGGGCGACGACAAGCCCGTGTTCACTGTCTGGTTCGATCTGCGCCAGCGGTCACTGCACGCCGAGACCCACCTGCTTCCGGCCCCGATGGAGCCACCGGCGCCGCTGTACGAATACCTCCTGCGGGCCAACGAACGACTGCGCGGTGTGTGGGTGTCCATAGGCGCTGAGGATGCCGTCTACCTGCGCGGGGAGCTTCCACTGGACTGGTTGGACGACGATCAGCTCGACCGGGTCCTGGGCACACTGGTCGAGGCCACCGAGAGGCTCTTCGTGGCATCGATGCGCCTGGCGTTCGGCGACAGGTTCACGCGCTGACCACTCTTGGGGGGCTGGGCGACCCGGTGACAGTGCCGCAGAACGTCAATAGGTTGACCGACAGGGGATCGGGCCCGGCCGACGGGGAAGCGGCCGGGTCCAGCCCCCGGATAGCCTCCTGGCGGTGATCCCCCTTCAGTTCATCGGCGGCGGTCGCATGGCCGAGGCCCTGCTGACCGGACTGCTTGCCCGGGGCGTCCACGAACCCTCCGAGGTGCGGGTGGTCGAGGTCTCGGCTGAGCGCCGCCGCGAACTGGAGCAACGATTCCCGGGCATGGACGTCGGTTCGCAGCCAGTGCCATGCGATGGCCTGGTGCTGGCCACCAAGCCCGGTGACGTCGTGGGGGCTCTGGAGGCAGCCGCGGCCGCGGGTGTGAGCCGCGTCCTGTCTATCGCCGCCGGGGTGACTCTCGAGACGCTGGAGGTTGCGGCCGGCGACGGGGTGGCGGTCGTCCGGGCCATGCCGAACACCGCTGCCCTGGTGGGTGCCGGAGCGGCAGCTATCTGCGCCGGGCGCAACGCGGTAGAGGCCGATGTCGGTTGGGCGATGCAGACCCTCGGCGCGGTGGGGATCGTCGAGCTGGTGCCGGAGTCACTCATGGACGCCGTCACCGGATTGTCCGGATCGGGTCCCGCGTACCTGTTCCTTGTTGCCGAGGCCCTCATCGAGGCCGGCGTGTCGGCGGGTCTGCCCCGTGATGTCGCCGACCGACTGACGCGGCAGACGATTCTGGGAGCGGGTCGCCTCCTGGAGAATCCTGATGTGTCTCCCGAAGAACTGAGAGAGGCGGTCACATCGCCGGGAGGCACGACCGCCGACGGACTCCGTGCGCTCGAGGACCGCGCAGTGAGGTCGGCGTTCGTCGATGCCGTGGCCGCTGCCGCGGCCCGTTCGGCGGAGCTGGGCTGACATGGGGAACGACCTGCGCTTCGACACGGTGTCCTTTTTGTCCGACTACGGGCGCACCGACGAGTTCGTGGGTGTGGTGCACTCCGTGATCCGCGCGCTCGCCCCCGGGGTCGGCATCATCGACATCACCCACGACATCGAGCCCTACGACGTGCGGGCGGGCGGGTTGGCACTGGCCCGAAGCGCCCAGTACCTGTGCGCGGGGGTCGTGCTTGCAGTGGTGGATCCCGGTGTCGGTACGCAACGACGGGCGGTAGCAGTGGAGGTCGGCGACGGTGCTTCGGTTCTTCTGGGACCCGACAACGGGCTCCTGGCTCCTGCGGTGGCCCTGGTCGGTGGTGCTACCCGCGCGGTGCAACTCGACAACACCGAACACCACCTGGTCCCCGGTGGGTCCACGTTCGACGGCCGCGACGTGTTCGCTCCTGCGGCCGCCCTGCTGTGTCGGGGCACGGACCTGGGCGAACTCGGCTCGGAGGTGGATCCGGCGTCACTTCTGCCGGGCACGATGCCTTTGTCGCGCAAGGAGGCCGACGGTGTGCACGCAGAGGTCCTGTGGGTGGACCACTACGGAAACGCCCAGCTGAATGTGGATCCCGAGGATGTCGAGGACCTGGGGACGCACCTGGAACTGGTCGCCCACGGCAGGCCCAACCCGGCGACACTGGTTTCCACCTTCGCAGATGTTCCGGTGGGCGGAGTGGGGCTCGTGGTCGACAGCTACGGACTGGTGGCTGCGGTCGCCGCACGGGCATCCGCGGCAGAGGCGTGCGCCATCGCTGCCGGCGACGAGGTGCTGTTGCGCCCGAGTAGTGCGACCGCCCCGCAACCGGTCGAGGCACAACCGGTCGAGGTAGCTATCGAACTGGGACGCCCCCGGGCGGAGAGGAACCAGCTGTGAGACGTAATACGACAATCGTCATAGTGATCCTGTTGCTGGCCCTGGTGGGCGCATCTTTCCTCCAGCTGGTCGTGCTGGCCCGGTAGATTCGACCCGTCGTGAACCTTGCATCGCTGATAGAGCCGCACCCGTCGCAGTCAGTTGCGCTCATCAGTCGTGGGCGCACCACGAGCTACGGGACACTCCGCGATCAGGTGGCCCACCTCCGGGGTGGTCTCGTCGGTCTCGGCCTGGAGCCGGGCGACCGGGTGGCGATCATTGCCAACAACAACTGGTACTTCGTCGTCAGCTACCTGGCTGTGCTCGGGGCCGGAGGGGTCGCCGTACCCCTCAACCCGCAGGCGCCCGCGGCCGAGCTGACCCGCGAGCTGCGCACCGTGGGCGCCGGGGCGATGATCATCGGGCCGGCAGCGCGCTCCTGTCTCGCCGGAGTCACGGGCGCTGATCTGCCCGATCTCCGCCACCGCATCGGCGCCGGGTTCGAACCCGACGGCGGTGTATCGCTGGACGACCTGCTGGAATCCGAGCCGGCGCCGCTGGTGGATCGCGAAGACGACGATCTCGCAGTGCTGTGCTTCACCTCCGGGACAGCAGGCTCCCCCCGGGCCGCTCGTCTGACCCACGGCAACCTGTCGATCAACCTGCGCCAGGTGATGGCTTCCTCGGACGACGGCCCGCGCGCCGATGACGTGGCGTTCGGCCTCCTTCCCATGTTTCACATCTTCGGGCTGAACGTGGTCCTGGGTACCACCATCGCCACGGGCGCCAGCGTGGTTCTGGTGGAGCGGTTCGACCCCGTCTCGGCCCTGGAGGCGATTGCAAAGCACAGCATCACGACCATGTCCGGACCCCCCAACATGTGGGCCGCTTTCGCGGGTATGACCGGAGTGGACGCCGATGCGATGTCCACGGTCAGACTGGCCTCCTCGGGTGCGGCCAAGCTGGCTCCCGAGGTCGCCGCCGCTGTGAGCGAGAAGTACGGGGTCGACCTGGTCGAGGGCTATGGACTCACCGAGGCTTCACCTGTGGTCACCTCGGGCCTCGGACTCCCCACGCCACCCGGATCGGTCGGGGTGCCGGTTCCCGGCATCGAGGTGCGACTGGTGGATCTCGAAGGTGCAGATGTTCTCGTGGGCGATGCCGGGGAGTTGTGGGTCCGGGGCCCGAACGTGTTCTCCGGATACTGGGAGGACCCCGAAGCGACGGACCGCGTCCTCGACTCCGACGGGTGGCTGCACACCGGTGACCTGGCGGTGGTGGATGACGACGGTTTCATCTTCCTGGTAGACCGCATCAAGGACCTCATCATCGTGTCGGGGTTCAACGTATTTCCGGCCGAGGTGGAGGAAGTACTGCTGGAGCATCCGGCCATCGCAGGGGCGGCCGTGCTGGGGGTACCCCATCCGCACACGGGTGAGGCGGTGCGGGCATTCGTGGTCGCCCGCGACGGCATGTCGATCGAGGAGGACGACGTCATCGACTTCGTCGCCGATCGGCTCGCCCGCTACAAGTGCCCCAACAAGGTCACCTTCGTGGACGAGATCCCTGTGGGACTCGGCGGCAAGGTGATCCGTCGCATCCTCCGTGAGGCAGAGAGCGACTGATTCGCCCCGTTCCGCTCACTTTGTGAAGAAATGCACGAGGGCGGTACCGTCAGTCACATGGCAAGCGGCACATCGTCGGACGCGGGCGGAGCGCGACATTCCCGACGCCACGGTGGCGCGACTTCCGCTCTACCACCGTGCCCTGATCCGTCTGCACCGCACGGGTGTGACCAAGGTGTCCTCCGAGCAGATCGCGGACATGGCCGGTGTCAACGCGGCCAAGGTCCGAAAGGACCTCTCGTACTTCGGCAGCTACGGCACCCGGGGGGTCGGCTACGAGGTGGAACAGCTGCTCAACGAGATCCGCAACGACCTCGGACTGCAGAACGAGTGGAAGTGTGTCGTGGTCGGCGTCGGCAACCTCGGCTCGGCCCTGATCTCCTTCGCCGGGTTCCGCGACCGTGGCTTCAACGTGGTCGCTGCAGTCGATGTCGACCCCGCCAGGGTCGGAACGGAGATCGCAGGTGTGACCGTTCACCATCAGGACCAGATCTGCGAAGTGGTCCGGTCAGCAGATGTGGCCATCGGGATCCTCACCACCCCCCCGGAGGCGGCCCAGCAGGTGGCCGACAGCCTTGTGGAGGCCGGGGTCCACTCGATACTGAGCTTCGCTCCCACCGTCGTGGAGGTACCCGAGGGAGTGCTGGTTCGACACGTGGACGTCGCCTCGGAACTCGAGATCCTCGCCTTCCACGAGGGTCGTCGCAGCCCGGCTGTGCCCACCACAGGCTCGTGAGCGGCTTGCCGACGTGCCAGACTGACTCTCGAGTTGAGCCAGATAGAGCCTCTGCCGAGGCTGACTGGCGGCCGGAGACCGGCCGCTGCATGCTGGAGCAGGTCAGCAGTGCCCGACTGCCCGAAGCGAAGGAGCGCCAGTAGGCGTGTCGATCGTTGTCGTAGGAGCGAATCACCGGACCGCACCACTCGAGTTGCTCGAGCGGATGTCGGTGCGCGGCGACGCACTCCCGAAGCTGCTGCACCACCTTGAACAGGGCGAGCACACTTCCGAGGCGGTGGTGCTGGCCACCTGTAACCGCACCGAGGTCTACCTGGTGGCCGAGCGCTTCCACGGTGCGTTCGGCGAGGTTCGGGACTTCTTCTCGGACCTCACATACCTGCCGCCCGACCGCTTCGCCGACAGTCTGTACGTCCACTACGACGACCAGGCGGTCTCCCACTTGTTCGAGGTGGCGGCCGGGCTCGATTCCGCGGTCCCCGGTGAGCACGAGATCCTCGGACAGGTACGTTCCGCATGGGATGTGGCTCGCGCCGAGGGAACGTCGCGCCGCGGCCTCAACCTGTTGTTCCGTCACGCTCTCGAGGTGGGCAAGCGTGCCCGGACCGAGACCGCGATCGGGACCCACACCACCTCTGTCTCCCAGGCCGCGGTGCAGATCGCGGTGGAGCGGCTGGGATCTCTCGAGGGCCGCCGGGCCGTCGTCCTCGGTGCGGGGGCGATGGGCAGGGGCATGGCCGACTTCCTTGTCGCCGAGAGTGTCGGGGAACTGATTCTGGCGAACCGCAGCACCGACCGGGCCGCGGAGCTCGCGGCGAAGCTGGATACGGACGCCGCCGTGGTGGGGATCTCGGAGGTTGGGTCCTATCTGCGGACCGCCGATGTGGTGCTCGCCGCCACCGGTGCCCCGGAGGTACTCCTGGATGCCGGCACCGTGGCCGAGGCGGTCAAGGGGCGCGACACGCCGCTTTTGGTCGTCGATGTTGCCGTTCCCCGAGACGTGGATCCTGCGGTGGCAGACCTTGACGGGGTGGAGCTCCTCGACATGGCGGCAGTGGCGCGGATCACCGAGGGCGCAATGGCCGAGCGGCGCCGTGAGGCATCGGCAGTGCGAAGGATCGTCGATGACGAGGTGATCCGATTCATCTCGGTGTCGTCGGCACGCGAGGTTGCACCGCTGATCGCAGGGCTCCACCAGCGCAGCGAGGAGATCCGAACCACCGAGCTCGAACGGTTCACCGCTCGTCTCGCCGAGCTGGACCCGGCGCAGCGCGAAGCCGTGGAGGGACTCACCAGGGGAATAGTCGCCAAAATGCTCCACGAGCCCACGGTCCGGCTCAAGGATGCCGCAGGCTCCTCTCGCGGCGACCGCCTGGCGGTATCGCTCGCCGAGCTGTTCGACATCTGATCCACGGTGGCCACCGGCGCAGCTGCGGACCGACCACTGCGCATCGCAACCAGGGCTTCGGAGCTCGCTCGCTGGCAGGCCGATCACGTGGCCGAGTTGCTGCGTGACGCCCACCCCGGGCTGGTGGTGGAGATCGTCCCATTGAGCACCGAGGGCGACAGGCGGACCGACGTGCCCCTGTCGGTGATCGGCGGCAAGGGGGTATTCGCCAAGGAGGTCCAGTCCGCCGTGCTCGACGGCCGCGCGGACATAGCGGTGCATTCTGCCAAGGATCTACCGGCACTGACGCCCGAAGGCCTGGTGATCGCCGCCGTGCCCGAACGGGGCGACCCACGCGACGCACTCGTGGGCCGGCGCATCGATCAACTGCTCCCGGGAGACATCGTGGCGACCGGTTCTGCCCGTCGTCGTCTCCAGTTGGCAGCGATCCGGCCCGGTGTCGCGTTCGCGGAGCTTCGCGGCAACATGGCGACCCGGCTGGCCAAGGCGGATGGCTTCGCGGCCATAGTGGTGGCCGCGGCCGCGCTGCAACGGTTGGGTCTGTCGGACTCGATCACCGACATCCTCGAGCCCTCGCTGTTCGTGCCCCAGGTCGGCCAGGGCACCCTGGCCGTCGAGTGCCGGGACGACGACGACCTCGCCGTGGCGCTCCTGGGTCCGCTCCAGCACGCACCCAGCCGACGGGTGCTCGACTGCGAACGGTCGTTCCTCGTGGAGCTCGGTGGGGATTGCTCACTTCCTGCCGGGGCCCACGCCCGGATCCTCGAGGACGGGACCCTGGAGATCACCGGCGTGCTCGGCGCGAATTCGGTTCCAAGCGGGCAGTTTGGTGTCATCGAACGGGACGCGGTGGTTGGACACGACGGCGAGGCGATGGGGCGTTCTCTGGCCCGTGACCTACGAACGCGGGTCGAGGCCCCGGGGGCCTGACCCCCCTAGCGTCGCACCTAGGCTGCACCTGTGACCGTCCATCTAGTCGGCGCAGGCCCGGGCGACCCGGGGCTCGTGACCGTGCGTGCCGCCGAACTGCTCGGAGCGGCCGACGTCGTGGTGTACGACCGGCTCACTGCATCGTCGTTGCTGGAGCTGGCTCCGGGCTCCGCGGAGTTGGTGAACGTCGGCAAGGACCCCTCCGGCGCGTCGGTGTCCCAGGCAGCGATCAACGCCCTGCTGGTGGAGCACGGCCGTGCAGGTCGCACGGTCGTGCGACTCAAGGGTGGCGATCCCTTTGTGTTCGCCAGAGGCGCCGAGGAGGCGGCAGCGCTCGCCGCCGCCGGTGTCGACTACACGGTCGTGCCCGGGATCACCTCCGCGTTCGCGGCGCCCGCGGCCGCCGGGATTCCCGTCACCATGCGGTACTCCTCCACCCACGTCACCGTAGTCACCGGTCACGAGGACCCTGCCAAAGGCCGCACGGAGGTCAACTGGGAAGCCATCGCCGCTGCAGGCGGGACCATCGTCATCCTCATGGGAGTCGGACGGTGGCCGGCGATCTGTGAGCGCCTCCTCGCCGGAGGTCTCGACCCTGCAACCCCCGCGGCCTCGGTGCGATGGGGTACCACCGGGCGACAGTCGACGGTTCGTGCCACCCTGTCGACGTTGGGGGATCACCCGCTTGCGTCGCCATCGACCATTGTCGTGGGACAGGTGGCCGCACAGCAGCTGGACTGGTTCGAGAGCCGACCTCTGTTCGGACGATCGGTGGTGGTGACCCGCACCCGCGCCCAGTCCCCGGGTCTGGCCGAGCGCCTCACCGCGGCCGGCGCAGAGGTGGTGCTGGCGCCGACGATCGAAGTGGTCGATCCGATCGACGGCGGTGCCGCTCTCCGCGGCGCGGTGGGATCCCTCGCGTCGGGGGACTGGGTCGTTCTCTCGTCACCCAACGGGGCAGAGCGCTTCTGCGCGCAGCTGCGCGACGGCCGGGATCTGGCCGGGGTGAGACTGGCCGCCATCGGTCCGGGTACCGCCGGCACGCTTGCCCGCCATCACCTGGTGGTCGACCTCATGCCTCCGAGGTATGTAGCGGAATCACTCCTCGAGGTGTTCCCGGACCCGCCCCCGGAGGGAGGCAGGGTCGTGCTCCCCCGGGCAGAGGTGGCGCGTGACGTACTGCCCGATGGCCTCCGTGAGCGAGGGTGGACCGTTGACGTGGTGCCGACCCATCGGACGGTACCGGTGCATCCGGGCGAGGCCGAGCGGGCCCGGATCGCCGAGGCGGACGCGATCGTGTTCACGTCGTCCTCGAGCGTCACCAATTTCGTGGATGCGATGGGTCCGTCCATCCCTGCCGCGGTGGCCGCCATCGGACCCATCACCGCGGCCACGGCTGTATCGCGTGGTCTGGAGGTTGCCGTGGTTCCGGAGGAACACACGCTCGACGCGCTGGTGGCGGCCCTTGCCTCACACTTCGCCGAGGGGAGCGGGTGACGCTGCCCGAGGCCGTTGTCTTCGACTTCGACGGCCTGATGCTCGATACGGAGATGACCGGGTACCTGAGCACAGCGGCGGTGTTCGAGGCCCACGGTCGGGTGTTCCCGCTGGAGGTCTGGCGGTCGTTCGTCGGTTCCACGGAGCATCCCCACTGGAGCGACATCCTCGAGGAACAGCTGGACGGCCCGCTGGACCGCGCGTCGGTGGATCCCGTGGAGAGCAGCCGACGGTCTGGAGCGGGCACGGGCTCTGGAGCTCCTCGACGGGGTGGGCGAACTGATCGCGGCCCTCGCCGATGCCGATGTCGCACTGGCCGTCGCCTCGAGTTCACCAGCGGACTGGGTGAGGACCCAGATCACCGAGCGCGGCCTCGATGGCGTCTTCCGAGCGGTCTGCACCGGCGACGAGGTACCGCGCACCAAACCGGATCCCGCTGTCTACCTGCTCGCGTGCGATCGACTGGGAGTCGATCCGGGCGCAGCGGTGGCAATTGAGGATTCGGTGCCGGGCGTGACAGCGGCCAAAGCCGCCGGGTATGGCCGCGGTCGGCGTCCCCGGTCACATGACCGCACACATGGACTACTCCGCGGCCGACCTGGTCGTGGGCAGTTGCGCCGAGCTGGATCCGGTGCGACTGAGCAGGGTCGCCGCCCGTAACATCTGAAGGTGAGCTTCCCCGAGAACCGACCGCGACGCCTTCGTCGGACCCCGGCCATGCGTCGCCTCGTCGCGGAGACTCGGCTCTCGGTCGACGATCTGGTCGCGCCGCTGTTCGTACGTGAGGACATTGCGGAACCCCAGCCGATCGCATCTTTGCCCGGAGTGGTGCAACACTCCCGGGACTCCCTGCGACGGGAGGTCGGTGAGCTGGCGTCGCTCGGTGTCCCGGCCGTGATCCTCTTCGGCGTCCCCGCCGACAAGGACCCGAGCGGGTCCGGTGCCTGGGATCCCCGGGGAATCGTTCAGCTGGCGCTGGGCGACACCCGCACCGAGGTCGGTGACGAGATGGTGGTCATGGCTGATCTCTGCCTGGACGAGTACACCAGCCACGGTCACTGCGGGGTGTTGACCGATGACGGCGAGGTCGACAACGACGCCACCCTCGAGTTGTACGCACGGGTGGCGGTGGCCCAGGCCGAGGCCGGGGCCGACGTGTGTGCGCCGTCGGGAATGATGGACGGCCAGGTGGCTGCCATCCGCTCCTCGTTGGACGGTGCCGGTGCAACCGACGTCGCCGTTCTGGCCTACTCCGCCAAGTACGCCTCGGCCCTCTACGGGCCCTTCCGCGACGCCGTGGATGTCGAGATCGCCGACGGCGGAGACCGCCGCGGCTACCAGATGGACTGGCACAACGCATCCGAGGCGATGCGGGAGGTGCGTGCGGATGTAGCCGAGGGAGCGGACATGGTCATGGTCAAGCCCGCCATGGCCTATCTGGATGTGATCGCCGCCACCGCTGCCGAGGTCGATGTGCCGGTCGCCGCGTATCACGTCTCCGGCGAGTACGCGATGGTCCAGGCTGCGGCCGCCAACGGCTGGCTGGACGCCGACGCCGTAGCTGTCGAGCATCTGGGGGCCATCCGCCGCGCCGGCGCAGACTTCGCCATCACCTACTTCGCCCGACGAGTGGCGCAACTTCTCGGAGGTGCCTGAGATGAGCCCGGGCGACCCGATCACAGACGACCCGATCGCAGGCGACACTGCCGACTGGACCTGGGTGCTGGAGCGCCCATGTCCGGAGTGTGGCTTCGACGTATCGAACCTCGACCCCACCTCCGTTGCCGAGCTGGTCCGCGAGAATGCGGGGGACTGGAACACCGTACTCGGCAGCGCCCCCGACTTCGTGCGGCAACGACCTCGCCCCGACAAGTGGTCGCCCCTGGAGTACGCGTGCCACGTGCGCGATGTGTTCGCGATCTTCGACAGGCGTCTGGAACAGATGTTGAACGAGGATGGTCCCCACTACGAGAACTGGGACCAGGACGCCACAGCCCGGTCGCAGGACTACGCAGCCCAGGACCCCGATATGGTCGCCGCTCAGATCAATGCGGTTGCGCAGGTGCTGTCGATGCGGTTCGACATGGTTGAGGGCGATCAGTGGGACCGCACGGGGTACCGCTCTGACGGCGCGGAGTTCACCGTGACCACGTTCGCCCGCTATTTCATCCATGATCCGGTGCATCACCTGTGGGACGTCGGCCCGTTGCGAGACCCGGCGTGAAGGGCGCCGATCCCACCAACGTCGAGCTGTTCCGCCGTGGGTCGCAGGTCATCCCAGGAGGGGTCAACTCTCCGGTGCGGGCATTCCGCTCGGTGGGTGGCACGCCGTACTTCGTCGAGCGGGGGCTCGGGGCCAGGGTCTGGGACGTCGAGGGCAACGAGTACATCGACTATGTCCAGTCCTACGGGGCCTCGATCCTGGGGCATGCCCATCCGGCGGTCGTGGCCACCATCTCCGACGCTGCGACGAAAGGCACGACGTTCGGTGCTCCCACCGAGGGTGAGGTGACCCTGGCCGAGATGCTGTGCGCCCGGGTGCCGGGCATGGAACAGGTCCGCCTGGTGTCATCGGGCACCGAGGCGGCGATGTCCGCGATCCGCCTGGCCCGGGGAGTTACGGGTAGGGACGGGATCGTGAAGTTCGCAGGCAACTACCACGGTCACAGCGATGCGCTGCTGGCCGGCGCGGGCAGTGGAGTTGCCGAGGGGGCCCTCATGGGTGGTGCAACACCCGACTCGGCGGGAGTGACCGCCGCAGCAGTCGCCGACACCACGGTGCTGACCTACAACGTGGTTCCCGTCCTCGACGAGTCGGTGGCGGTGGTCTGCGTCGAGCCGGTTTCGGCCAACATGGGTCTGGTCCCCGCCGCCGATGGCTTCCTCGCCGGTCTACGGGCCGAGTGCGATCGCGTTGGCGCCCTGTTGCTCTTCGACGAGGTGATCACCGGGTTCCGGCTGGGCCCGGGGGGCGCGGGCGCCTACTTCGGCGTCGAGCCTGATCTGTACTGCTTCGGGAAGGTGATCGGCGGCGGGCTTCCGGTGGGGGCGTTCGGAGCCAGGGCGGAGACCATGGCTCACCTCGCACCTCTGGGCGACGTCTACCAGGCGGGAACCCTGTCCGGGAATCCTCTGGCTACTGCAGCCGGGAGCGCTGTCCTGTCGCTGCTCGACGCCGCCGCCTACGAGCGACTCGATCACACCGCCATCGCTCTGGCCGAGGGTCTCACCGCGGCCTTCGCCGATGCCGGCGTTGCCGCGGTCGTGCCCCGGGTGGGTCCGCTGGTCGGGCTCTTCTTCGGCGACGGGCCCGCTCCGGTCGACTTCGACTCCGCGGTGGCGTCGGTCCGCTCGGGCCGCTACCCGGAGTTCTTCCACGCAATGCTCGCCGAGGGCATTGCCATGGCCCCAGGACCCTATGAGGTGATGTTCCCCTCTCTCGCACACGGCGAGTCGGACATCGACGCCACGATCGAGGCTGCTCGCCGAGTGGCCGGACAGATGGGCTAGGTCCGTCGTGGGTGACAGGCGACTCGACCGCCAGGCCGCCGAGAGGGTGCTGCGCCGCGCGGTCGAACTCGGCGATCAGCCCGGTACCGACGACGACTTCGACTTGGAGGTCCTGGTCTCCGCAGCCAATGACCTGGGTGTGTCCAGTACCGCCGTCCATCGGGCCATGGCCGAAGAACAGGCCGGTCTTCTGGGCGCCGAGGCCGGTGGCGTCGATCGACTGGTCGGACCCGCAGCGATCTCGGCCGCCCGGGTGGTCCCGCTGCCAGCGGGTGAGGCCATGGCACTCACCGATGAATGGCTCCGCCGGCCGTGGGCGTTCAAACGGGTTCGGGCCACCGCCGCAGTGGCCGAGTATCGCCGCCGTAAGGACGTTGTGGCAGCCATGCAGCGTTCTGCCCGGTCGCTCACCGGGAAGGAGAACGCCGACAAGGTGAAGAGCCTCCGGGTGGTCACCCGCGAGCTGGCACCGCAGGAGACCATCGTGGCCGTGGTCGTCGACCTCCAGGCGTCGCGGACCTTCGCCGAGGTGGGCGGGTCCTTCGTGGCCGGTGCGGGAACGTTGATGTCGACGGTCTCCGCACTGGCGTGGGCGCCGTGGGCATGGCTGGGGATTCCGGCTTCCGCGGCGGCGGGGGCCGGGGTGCTCGCCACCCGCCGGGCGTGGACCCACGGCATCGACGTGGAGCTGGAAGGCCTGCTCGACCGGGTGGCGGACATGGAACGGCCGCCGACAGTTATCGGTGGTCTCACCGATCGTTTGATGCCGCGGAGGGTCCGGTCCCGTGGAGCCGGGCAGGGGTCCGGGTTCAGGATGACGGCCGGATCACGATCCTCGCGCGCACCCGGCCGTCCTCGTCGTGGAACTCGGCCTGACGGGTAAGTCCCTCGTAGGTGTCCTGCGTTCCCCGGATGGGGGCCTCGGGATTGAGTACCCACAGCGGTGAGGAGTGGGTTATGAAGCGTTCCGAGGGCTTCGGCGTGGGAAGCCCGGATCCGGAGACGAAGTCCTGCTCGTCGCCGGGATCGATGGTCAGGGTGATGTCGAGCTGCGACCCGTCGTCCAGCCGAGCCGTGAGGAAGTCACCGGTGGAGGCGGGGAGCGCCAGACCGGCGAGAGCAGCCACAGTGTCGCTGTCGGTGTCCGTGGCCGGCAACGTCGCCTCCGATCGCGGCTGGGTGCCGGGCGGGTCGGCAGCGTCCTGTCCGCCGGTGACGACGAGCCATATACCGAGCGCCGCGATCACGACCAGGAGCAATGGGATCACCCACCTCGGCACCCGCCACGTCGTCACCGTCGGACCGGCTGCTCAGGCCGCGCGGGGCTCGGGGACGACCCGGGCCATCGTCGCCGCGGTGCGGTAGACGGCCTCTGCCGCTCCCATCTCGTCCTCGCGCAACAGGTTGGCCATGATCCGCAGCACCCAGTCCATGAGTGTCCGCGAGCGCATGCCCACCCGGGTGAGTTCGCGCATGAGTGCCGGGCGCCCGATCACCTGGGCGAAGAGGCGGGCCACCTTGAAGTAGAGGCCGTACTCGGCCTCGAGGATCGACTGGTACCGCTGCAGTGGGTAGGCGCTGGAGGTGGCCACGCACTCCGCGACCAACGATGCGGCGAGGCGCCCTGTCTCGTATGCGTAGTCGATTCCCTCACCGTTGAACGGGTTGATGCTCCCGGCCGCGTCGCCGACGATCACCCAGTTTGGGCCGGTGTTGGGCCCGACCGAGCCACCCATGGGGAGTCGTCCACCCGTGGGAGCCTGGGTGGGGTTCTCGGGGTCGATCTCCCAGTAGCCGGGCAGAGTGGCGGCGAACTCAGTCATGAGGTGGCTGGTGTTGACGGTCTTGAAGTCCCGGAAGGTGGACAGCAGTCCTACCCCCACGTTGATCGTCCCGTCACCCACAGGGAAGATCCATCCGTATCCGGGGAGGGAGTTGCCGCGGCGGTCCCTCACGTCGAGGGCCGACTCGATCCACGGCTCGGCGTGCAGCGGGCTTTCGAAGTACGTGCGTATCGCCATGCCCTGGGGCATCGACCGGTCGCGGCTGGCACCCAGAGCACGCCCGAAGCGCGAGAGCGAACCGTCGGCGACCACTACGTAGTCGGCCCGGAGTTCATAAGTCGTGCCGTCGGCCTTGTGTTTCACCTCGGCACCCACCAGTCGGCCGCCCTCGTGCAGCGGTGCCGTTGCCTCGGTGCCGCTACGGAGATCCGCTCCCGCGGCCACGGCGTTCTCGGCGACAAAGGTGTCGAGCTCTCTGCGGCGCACCACATAGCCGTGGCTCGGGTACACGGGATGCTCCGGCCACTGCAGCTCCAGGCTCCGACCGTGGGCCACCGCACGGAGGCCGTCGTAGCGGTGATACTCGGCCAGGCGGTCGGCCAGGCCCATTTCCTCGAGTTGGTGGACCGCCCGAGGGGTCAGGCCGTCGCCACAGGTCTTGTCGCGGGGGAAGTCCTTCTTCTCCACCATCACCACGTCGAGCCCTGCTCTGGCCGCCCAGTAGGCGGTGGCGCTGCCGGCGGGTCCACCGCCTATCACCAACAGGTCGTGGCGCTCAGTGTCGGCCGTGGGGCCATCGCTGGGGAAAGCGTCGCCAGAGGAAGCGTGGACGGTGGACATAGAGGGAGTATGGAGCCTGGAGGACGGGAGCGCAGAGCGCGCGGGTGACCAGGGTCAGCCGGTGGGGGGCGTCGTCTTCCACTCCTCGAGCACGGCCATGAACTCCTCGGCCTGATCGGGGACGAGCGTATTGAGCTGCTCCTCGAAGCCGTCCTCCCAGACAGCTATGTCGAAGTCCTCGCCGCCGTACTCGGTCCGCTCGTGGAGGATGATGTCCATGATCTCGGTGGCCTCCATGGTGCCGAGCTGTCCGGGCATGCCACCGGCGATCGGCTTGTCCTGGGCGCCGTAGCTGGAGAGCCCGGCGTCCTTGTAACCGGCCGACCCCAGTGCAACCCAGGTGACCTGCTCGGCCGGGAGCGGGAAGGTCTCCACCACGGCACCGCCGGCCAGGGCAGGCCCGGCACCGCCGCCACCGCCGCCACCGTGGCAACCGGCGCAACTGACGCCGTATCCCTCGGCTCCGAGAGCGAGTGGACCCTCGTCCGCCGTGGGTTCGTCGAGCGTGAAGGCGTAGACGATGAAGAACACAGGGACCGCGACCAACGCGGCTGCGGCCCACCACGGGACCTTCTTGCGTCTCTCGGCTGCTTCCACCCAGGGGGGCGTGGGTTCCGGTTCCGGCTCCGCGGCCGCCGGAACCGCTGCAGCCGGTGCGGTCTCTGTGGTCTGAACCACAGGCGCAGCTGAATCAGTGGTCGCCGGTGCGGCGGCTTCGCCTGCGTCTCCATCGCCTGTGAGCGCGGCACGACGCTGCTTGCTGCGGCTCAGGAGATGTTCGGGAATCTCGGTCAACGCTGCCTCCGCGCGTCCATGGGACTGGCGCCGTTCAAGGGACGACGCGCCCACTCTAGGCAAGTTCACAGCACACCCACCAAGCTCTGTGTCGGGACTCGATCACACACCCTCGACGACCACGCATCGGATGTGCCCTGATGCAGCCCGTCGTGGTAAACCACAGGCCGTCCGCGCAGCGTTCCCAGTAGGTGGCCGCTGCGACATACAATCGCTGATATCGCACACGCCTCGGCCCTTCGAGGCGGCGGGTTCGCTCAGGTGGCGGATCTGACAGGAGGTAAACGTGGTCGCATTCATCACGTCGCTGCTGGTGCTGGCAGTGCTGTTACTGCCGGTTTTCTGGTACGCCAAGCGCCGCCACGTTGGCGACCCCTTCACGTGGGGCGAGGCGTCCGTCGCAGGTACCTACGTGTTCGCAGTGCTTTTCTGGGCCTACGGCGTGATGCCCCACCAGTGGTTGACCTGGGCCGACGCCGAACTCAACTGGCGCCCCGATGTGGTGTGGTTCGGTCCTGGCAGCTCCATCACCGTTCCGCTGCTGGGTTGGTCCCTCGAGACTCCCTGGTTCCCGATGACGCTCTCGGCTCAGGCATTCCGCGACATCATCGCCACCCTCATCTACGTGGTGCTGCTGGGCATCCAGATCTGGTTCTGGGGCTGGTGGCAGAACCGTGACAGGCGGGCAGAGGCCTCCGCCGCGGTGGAGCCCACCACTCCCTACGGCCGTCCGTTGATCAAGCGGGCCTGAGGACCGATATGGCAGTCACCGACGCCAACCCACCACTTCCTGAGTTCAGCACCGACTACGTGCTGCAGGAGGTCGATGCCGACTACCTGAGTCGGGCGGTGAAGCCCAAGCAGTTCATCCACATCGATCAGTCCGAGTGCATCCAGTGCGAGGGCTGTGTCGACATCTGCCCGTGGAAGTGCATCCACATGGTTTCGCCCACGGCGATCGAGGAGGCCGTCGACATGGAGCGGCCCGGTCTCGACCCCAGCGACAACGTGGTGTTCCTGATCGACGACGACGTGTGCACCCGTTGTGCCCTGTGTGTCGACCGGTGCCCCACGGGCGTAATCATCCTGGGCAAGATGACCGAGCCGGATCCGGACGGCGATCGCCACCAGCGCATGAACACCCATGGCTACGGCTACGGGATGAGGCTGGGGTGAGCGGCGCCGTGAGGATTCGACGCAGCACGCGAGACGAGAGTAGGTAGTAGCCCGTGGCAAAGACGATGCAGGGCTCCGGTGGCATCTCGGAGAAATGGGAAGACCTTAAGGGCTCCGTACAGGGGTCCCAGGCTTGGAGTTCCATCTTCCGCCCCGGATCCATCTTCCGGAAGGGCTACACCGACAGCCCTCGCAACCGCTCCTACGTGGTGATGAACAGCGTGCTCTACCACCTCCACCCGGTGAAGGTGAAGCGTCACGCGGTGAAGGTCAGCTACACGCTGTGCCTGGGTGGCCTGAGCTTCTTCCTGTTCATCCTGTTGACGGTGACGGGCATCTTCCTGATGTTCTTCTATCGCCCCACTGCGGCGCAGGCATGGGACGACATCTATGCCCTGCAGACCTCGGTCACCTTCGGGTTGCTGGTGCGCAACATGCACAGATGGGCGGCGCACCTAATGGTTCTGTCCGTGTTCCTGCACATGGCACGGGTCTTCTACCACGGCGCCTACAAGGCGCCGCGTGAGTTCAACTGGGTGATCGGCGTCATCCTCCTGACGATGACCCTGCTCTTGTCGTTCACCGGCTACCTCCTGCCCTGGGACCAGCTGGCCCTTTGGGCGGTGACGGTGGGTACGAACATGATGGGTTACACGCCGGTATTGGGTAACCAGGTCAGATTCGTGCTGCTCGGTGGTGCGGAGATCGGCACCGACACCCTGTTGCGCTGGTACGTATTGCATGTGTTGTTCTTCCCATTCATCACCGTCATCTTCATGGCCATCCACTTCTGGAGGGTTCGTAAGGACGGCGGCATCTCAGGCCCCCTCTAGAGGGTTTGTAGCGAGCATCAGTTCCGAAAGCTGTCACGACACAATGAGCGAGAGAGCATGACCGAGGTTCCAGAACACCTGCTGAAGCGGGCACAGGAAGCCAAGGACAAGGCCGCGTCCAAGAAGGCCGCGCCGGCAGAGGCGTCAGCGGATGCACCGGCATCAGAGGATGCCGCCCCTGCCGACTCCCGGATCCCCGCACATCTGCTGGAGCGTTCGAAGGCGGCCAAGGCCAAGAAGGCCGGTGGCAGCGCTGATGCCGAGGCGCCGGCAACCGGCGGTGGTACCGCCGTGGCCACCAAGGAGCCCGCGGCGGTGGCGGCCTCGGCCGGCCTGCCCACGGGTGCCGGTCCGGGTGGTCACACCCAGCGCCTGCTCACCGTGGTGAAGTCGGGCTCGATCCAGGACGTCAAGGCCAAGCCACAGGACAAGGTGCACGTCTGGCCCCACCTGCTGGTGGTGGAGTTCGTGGCTGCCCTGGCCTGCACGGCGTTCGTCTTCATCTTCTCCTGGTTGGTCAACGCGCCGCTGCTGGAGTTGGCCAACTTCAACGAGACGCCCAACCCGTCCAAGGCGCCGTGGTACTTCCTGGGTCTCCAGGAGCTCCTGACCATGTTCCACCCGATGGTCGCGGGCGTGACCATTCCCGGGATGGGGATCTTCATCCTCATCCTGGCGCCCTACATCGACAAGAACCCCTCCAACAAGCCTGAGGATCGCAAGTTCGCGATCTCACTGATGACCGTGCACCTCATGTTCTGGGCCGTGCTGGTCATCATCGGCTCCTTCTTCAGGGGCCCCGGATTCAACTTCACCCTCCCCTGGGTGGACGGACTCTTCTTCGAGCTGTGAGTGATCTGACATGAACGGATTCTGGATAGCAGTACTCATATTCGCCGTGCTGTTCGGCGCCGCGTTCGCGTTGCTGGGCGCGGCGAATCGACGCGAGGCCTCCGACGCGACCGGATCCGCCGGGTTGGGCCGCGAGGCCGCCAGGCGCGACAAGGCCGCGCGGCAAGGAGCGCGCCGCCCAGGTGTCGGGTCCCCCCACGGGCCGTGAGGTCGAAGCGGTGGCTGTCGCCGAGCGATCCAAGGAGCTGGAGCCGGTCGGCGAGGCGAAAGTTCCGGAACCGTGGGTTGCCCCTGACCCCGAGGCCTTCGACCAGTCCCGCCGAGCGTTCCTCAATCGCTCCGTGATCGCCCTCATGGGTCTGGGAATAGCCGGTTTCGCAGCAGGGGCGTTCACCGCCTTCCTCTGGCCCACCGGCTCCAGCGGCTTCGGATCCAAGATCCGCGTCGGCAAGATCAGCGACGTGATCTCCGAGATCCAGAACAACAACGGCTTCCTCTACCAGCCCGAGGGTCGGATGTGGATCACCGAGTACCCGCCCTCGGCGCTACCCAAGGCCGAGCAGGTCTACTCGCCGGCCGAGCTGACGGGCATGAAGGTGGGCCTGGTAGCCCTCTACCAGAAGTGCCCGCACCTGGGTTGCCGTGTTCCCGAGTGCGACAGCTCGCAGTGGTTCGAGTGCCCGTGCCACGGCTCGCAGTACAACCAGGTGGGTGAGAAGAAGGGTGGGCCCGCACCGCGCGGCATGGATCGCTTCGCCATGGAGATCTCCGGCGACACGTTCATCGTCAACACGGGCCAGGTGATCGGCGGACCGCCCATCGGGACCAACACCACCGGCCAGGAAGCAGAAGGCCCCAACTGCATCGGCGCCGCGACCGGCGAACACAGCGGTTGACCAACAGAGACGGGTGCGGTCGGTGACCGCACCAGGGAGACACACGAGAACCAGATGACGCTCGCAACCACACAACAAGCCTTCGGCCTCGTGCTTCTCGCGGTCGTGCTCATCGGCGGTGCCATCTGGGGATTCTCTGCGCTCCGTGCCGGACGCAAGGAGGTCGGCTCCGAGATCGAGCTGGCGGCAAACCGCAAGCCCTACCTGGAGGACGAGGAGCTGGAGGGCCACAAGCTGAACATGGCCCTGTTCTCCGCCGCTGGGCTCTTGGCCGTCATCGCCGTGGCGCTCCCCGTCTATTGGTTGGCCGAACCGGGTCGTCAGGATGGCGCTGTCGAGATGTTCGACGAGATCGCCGTCGAGCGGGGCCTGGAGCTGTACGAGAACGGCGCCCAGTGTGTCAACTGCCATGCCGGTGGTGCGGTCGGTGGCGTCGCCAGCTTCATCATCAGCGACCAGAACGGCCAGTTCGTGTCCCAGGTGAACTGGAATGCTCCGGCGTTGAACAACGTGCTGTACCGGTACTCCGAGGAGGAGGTGGCCTACGTCCTCAACTATGGCCGGCCGGGGACTCCGATGGCGGCCTGGGGAGGGCCCGGTGGTGGACCGCTCACCACCCAGCAGATCGATGAACTGATCGCCTACCTGTGGTCGGTGCAACTCAGCCAGGACGAGATGCGCGAAGAGGTCAACGGGCTGATCGAGGGCATCGACCCGGAGCTCTACGAGCGCCTGGCGAGGGTCAACGCGTCCAATGAGGGCATCGAGGATCCGCTCACGGCCAACCGGATGTCCCGCGAGGACGAGATCAAGGTGGGCGAGATCCTGTTCAACAACCAGGAGCTCGCCGCCGGCGCGTACTCCTGTGCACGTTGCCACGTGGCCGGTGCTGCGTACGGGCAGGCCTGGCAGCCGTTCGCCCGTCTCGAGTACGGCGCGTTCGGGCCCGATCTGACCGGGGTCGAGAACCAGGCCACCGAACAGCAGCACTTCAGCCTCATCTGGGAGGGCATGGAGGAGGGCAGGCAGTACTTCTCCCGCCGCCAGGGCAACCCACAGATGCCCGGGTTCGGCGCCAACCCGAACGCCGGCCAGGCCGACCAGGGCGTACCCGACCTGGGCCCCGAAGGCATGCTCACGCCCGCCGAGGTGTGGGCGGTCGTGACCTACGAGCGCAACCTCTCCAACGACACCACGGTGAAGAGCCCCGTGGCCGGAACATCGGAATCCCCCACCTTCGCCGGTGTGGCAGCACTCGGTGACGCGTCCGAGTCCGCCGCTGGCGACAACGAGTGAGCGCAGGAGCACACGCACAGATGTCAGTCCTCGCAGCCATCGCCTTCGATCCCGCCATCCGCGGAGTTCTCGTCGTTGCCACCGCGGTAATTGTCCTTCCGGGGTCCATCTACCTGATCCTCGCCACCAACACCGGTGTCCGCCAGGGATTCCTGATCGCCATGGCGGCACTGACCGGCTGGTGCCTCACCATGGGGATCGTGTGGACGATGTACGGCATCGGCCTCCGTGGAGAGGATCCGACCTGGATCGAGGAGGAGGTAAACTTCACCCGCGACAACGCGGTGGTCACCGAGGTGGTGGGCGACCTGCCCCGCACCGAGGAGCTACCGGACGCCGCGGTGTCCTACCAGGACCTGATCACCGGAGATCCCGAGATCCAGGACAAGGTGGAGGCTTCCGAGGGCGAGGGCTACGTGCCCGAGAGCCTCACCAAGCTGGTGACCCTCGTGCCCGAGGAGAAGGAGCGCCTCGACGAGTTGCTCAACGGTTGGCGCATCTTGCCGGAGTCCGATGCCCGTCGCGGCGACGCGGTGGCTGCCGCCGATACCACTCTCGTGGCCACCGAGGCCTTCGGTGACCAGACGGCCGGTAGCTACACGGTGCTGGATGTGTATTTCTTCGGCGGAAAGCCCGGAGCGGAGCCCGAGACGGTCCCCGGCGAGGACAACCTGTTCGAGAAGGCCTGGAACCGCATCGTGACCACCTTCCAGGTCAAGAACCCGCCGTTGTACGCGGCCGTGACAGTGCAGAAGAACGAGCCCGTCGTGGTGGCTCCGGGCGAGGCGCCCCCACCGGCGTCGATCGACGAGGATGCCGAGATCGTCACCGTGGTCCTGCAGCGCAACCTGGGGACCAGGCGACTCATCCCGGCCCTGTTCACCGGATTGGTGGGCACCCTGTTCGCGGTGTTCGCCTGGATGCTGCACAGCCGCGACAAGGCTGCCATGCAGGCCCGGGCGGACTGGGATCCGACGCAGGCAGCCTGAGCATGGGCCAGTACCTGCCGATCCTGGCCCTGATGGCACTGGCGGTGATCTTCGCCGGCATCAGCTTCGCAGCATCGAGGATGCTGAATCCGCCGCGTCCCACCGAGGCGAAGGTGGCACCGTATGAGTGCGGGATCGTGGATCAGGCCGATCCTCCCGAACGGTTCCCGGTCCGGTTCTTCCTGATCGCCATGATCTTCATCGTCTTCGACATCGAGATCATCTTCTTCTACCCCTTCACCATGGTGGTCGACACGCTGGGTGGCTACGGGATCGTCGCCATCCTGATCTTTTCCGCAGCGGTGTTCGAGTCGTTCCTCTACCTGATCTCCAAGGGCGCGCTCGACTGGGGTCCTGCCAAGCAGATGCGTCGCTCCCGAGTGATGACCGACGCTTCGAGAACCTCGCTCACCACGGTGCGCCGGGTGGGCCTCGAGGGTCGCCAACCGATCTCTGCCGCGGCGGTTGCCGGTACCGGCGGGGAAGCAACCGAAGGGGAAGCTGCCTGATGGGTCTCGTAGCCGATGTTCAACAGGATGGCTTCGCCGGGCTCGAACACAACTTCCTCACGGGCAAGATCGAGGATCTGGTTCGCTGGTCCCGCATGCGGTCGTGCTGGCCGGCCACTTTCGGCCTCGCCTGCTGCGCGCTGGAGATGATGGCCGCGGGCGGCGCCCACTACGACCTGGCCCGTTACGGCATGGAGGTGTTCCGCGCATCGCCACGCCAGGCCGATCTGATGATCGTCGCGGGGCGGGTGTCCCAGAAGATGGCTCCCGTGCTCCGCACCATCTACGACCAGATGGTCGAGCCCAAGTGGGTCATCTCCATGGGCGTGTGTGCGTCCTCGGGCGGGATGTTCAACAACTACGCCCTCGTGCAGGGCGTGGACACCGTTGTTCCGGTCGATGTCTATGCCCCGGGGTGCCCACCCGGACCCGAGACCCTGATGCAGGCCATTGTCACCCTGCACGGTCTCATCGAATCCGGCGAGATCCTCCGCCGTCGTGAGGACAACGGTGGTGGGGCCGGCGTGCAACTGGAGACAGCTGTCGGTTCGTCTCCCGTAGCGGTCGATGCTCCCGGCCACTTCACCATCGGTTCCAGCTGATGGAGGCCCCTGCCGACGACGAGGTGCTCGCACCCGAAGTTCTGCACGGCGCCCCGGTGGTTGGGTCCGGAGCCCAACGCACGCTGCACCCCGGACGCGACGCCTACCTGGATCTGGTAGCTGCCCTCCGCAGTGATGGCTACTGGGTGTGCACCGACCTCCTGGGTGTCGACTACCTGGGCTACGCCGCGGATCGTCGGGTTGCCCGTGGGGGTGGAGCCGGAGCGGTTCGAGGTGGTTGCCAACCTGCTCGACCCGACGGAGCGCTCACGGGTCCGGATCCGGATCCAGGTCCCGGAGTCCGATCCCACCGTCGCCTCACTGACCTCGCTGCACCCCGGCGTCGACTTCCATGAACGCGAGACATTCGATCTGTTCGGTATCCGGTTCGAGGGACATCCCCATCTGACCCGGATCCTCATGCCCGATGACTGGGAGGGCCACCCGCTGCGCAAGGACTATGCGGTGGGCAGGATCCCCGTTCAGTTCAAGGCCACCGGTGCGGCTCGATAGCCGGCCCATGACGACGAGACCCCCAAGATGAGCGCGACAGAGATCGAGGCATTGGATTCAGCCCTGCGGCACCTCGGTGGCGATGGCGCCGTTCTGCGGCTCAGTGAGACCGAGGCCGAGGAACAATCCGGCTACCAGGCCCCCACCGACGAGGGCATGGGCGAGCGGATGATCATGAACATGGGGCCCCAGCACCCCTCGACGCACGGTGTGCTCCGCATCGTGCTCGAACTCGACGGCGAGTTGATCACGCGCTCCAAGCCGGTCATCGGTTACCTGCACACCGGTATGGAGAAGACCGGCGAGGAGCTCTCCTACCTCCAGGGTCCGACCAACGTGACGAGGATGGACTACGCCAGTCCGCTGTTCACGGAGCTGGCCTTCTCGTTGGCGACCGAACAGCTGCTGGGCATCGAGGTTCCCGAGCGGGCGCAGTGGATCAGGATGCTGATGTGCGAGGTCAACCGCCTGACCTCGCACATGCTGTTCATGGCCACCAACGGCATGGACCTCGGTGCGGTCGGAATGATGCTCTACGGCTGGCGCGAGCGCGAGGAGTTGCTCCGGTTCCTGGAGAAGGTCACCGGCCTGCGCATGAACCACAACTACATCCGCCCCGGCGGTGTAGCGGCCGACCTTCCCGACGGATGGCGTGACGACATGCTGGCCACCCTCGACCCGCTGCCTGCCCGACTCGAGGAGTTCGACACCCTCATGACCGGTCAGCCCATCTGGCGCGAACGGCTTCAAGGGGTGGGCGTGATCACGGCCGAGGAGTGCCTGTCGCTCGCGGTCACGGGCCCGATCCTGCGCTCGACGGGGCACGCCTGGGACCTCCGACGTGACATGCCCTACCTGCGCTACGACGATGTCGAGTTCGATGTCCTCGTGGGCAGTTATGGCGACTGCTTCGACCGCTACGCCATTCGGCTCAGCGAGATGCGCGAGTCGATTCGCATCATCCATCAGGTGCTCGACAAGATGCCTTCTGGTGACTACCGGATCCAGGACAAGAAAGTGACGCCGCCGCCGCGGGCACGAATCGACGAGTCGATGGAAGCGCTGATCCACCATTTCAAGATCTTCACCGAGGGGTTCAAGGTGCCCGAGGGTGAGACCTACGCCGCGGTCGAGAGTCCCCGTGGGGAGCTCGGCGTCTACATCGTGTCCGACGGCAGCTCGAAGCCACACAGGATGCATGTCCGGGCGCCCTCGTTCGTCAACCTCCAGAGCCTTCCCCACCTCATGAAGGACTCGTTGATCGCAGACACGGTCGCCATCATCTCCTCGGTCGACCCGATCATGGGGGAGGTGGACCGGTAGTGCCGCGCCTGACCCCCGACAACGAGCTTCTCGCCCAGCGGATCATCGCCCGCTACCCGCGCCCCAAGTCGGCGACGATCCCGCTGTGCCACCTGGCCCAGGAGCAGGACGGCTGGCTCAGCGAGGAAGCGATGGCCCACATCGCGGATCTCGTGGGTTGCTCGCCGGCGGAAGTACTGGGAACGGCGAGCTTCTACGAGATGTTCAAGCTCCACCCGGTCGGTCGCTACTGCGTGAACGTGTGCACGAACATCTCCTGTCAGCTCCTCGGGGGCGAGGAACTCCTCGAGCACGCCGAGGAGACCCTGGGGGTCCGCTCCGGCGGTACCACCGAGGACGGCATGTTCACCCTCGAGGACGTGGAGTGCGTGGCCGCGTGCACCGAGGCACCCGCAGTTCAGGTCAACTACCGGTACTTCCACCGCATCGATGCCGAGGCGTTCGACCAACTGATTGCGGACCTCCGATCAGGTGCCCTGAAGTCGACGGTTCCCGCCCACGGGACACTCGGCAAGGTTCGCCAGGACCTCGAGGGCGACCGGATCGCCAACATCACCGCGCCCGAGGACCAGGGCATGCCGGTCTGGATCGCGCGTGCCGAGGCCGACTCGGCGGCGAGCGGGGGCGCGAGCGCATGAGCGCCGGAACTGCGGATCCCGTGAAGGTCCCCCTTATCGTCTCGTCGCGCTTCGATGAGCCCGACGGTCACACCCTGGAGGGATATCGCTCCAGCGGTTCGTACGCGGATACGGGGCGCTTCGCTCGGCGTTGGACATGGCGCCCGCCGAGGTGGGCGAGCTGGTCAAGGATGCGACCCTGCTGGGTCGCGGTGGCGCCGGCTTCCCCGCCGGGGTCAAGTGGGGGTTCTGCCCCCAAGGCGTGTGGCCTCGCTACATCGTCGTCAACGGCGACGAGTCCGAGCCCGGCACCTACAAGGACCGCGTGCTCATGGAGCGCGACCCGCACCAGTTGATCGAGGGCTCGCTGATAGCGGCCTATGCATCTGGCGCTGCCCAGATCTTCCTGTACGTACGCGGTGAGATGCCCCACGCCCAGGAACGGATCGCGGCCGCGCTCAACGAGGCGTACGCCGCGAACCTCGTCGGACGCAACATTCTCGGCACCGATTTCAGCGTCGACATCGTGCTGCACTGGGGTGCCGGTGCGTACATCGTCGGCGAGGAAACGGCGCTCATCGAGTCCCTCGAGGGCAATCGGGGGATGCCGCGACTCAAGCCGCCGTACTTCCCGGCGGCCAAGGGGCTGTACATGCAGCCCACGATCGTCAACAACGTGGAGACGCTCTCCAACCTGCCGTGGCTGTTGAGCCACGGCGTCGCCGCTTACAGGGCGGTGGGCACCGAGGCGTCTCCCGGCACCAGACTGATCGCGCTGTCGGGACACGTGCAGAATCCGGGCGTGTACGAGGTGCCCCAGGGCAGCACAACCTTTGCCGAGCTTTTCGAGTCGCCCGAGTACGGCGGGGGCATCCGGGCCGGTCACGAGCTGAAGATGTTCATCCCTGGTGGAGCGTCGGCCCCGTGGTTCTTCCCCGAACAGGTCGATCTGCCTCTCGAGGGCCGCACCGTCGGAGCAGCCGGATCCATGCTCGGCTCAGGCGCCGTGGTGGTCATGGACGACTCCACGGACGCCGTCCGGGCGTGCCTCAGGTTGGTCCGCTTCTTCGCCCGTGAGTCCTGCGGCAAGTGCTCGCCGTGTCGCGAGGGGACGTCGTGGGAGGAGAAGATCCTGCAGCGGATCCTGGACGGTCAGGGCCGCCCCAGCGACATCGAGCTGCTCCTCGACGTGGCCGACAACATCTCGCCCGGGCCGTATCCCGTCGCTGCCGACCCGTCCGTCGGCCTCGAGGCGGTGCCGTTCCCGCCCCGACAGACCACGATCTGTCCTCTGGGCCCGTCGTCGGTGGCGCCGATCACTTCCGCCCTGCGGCGGTTCCGAGGTGAGTTCGAGGCCAGGATCACGCGCCGCGATCCCATTGCGGTGGCAGCGGAACCAAACACGCCTGAACCAGCGACAGCTGGGGGGTCTCATGGCTGAGCAGCCCCGCCCCATCGAGATCACCGAACCGGTGGCGCTCGTCGTCAACGGTGAGTCCGTCGTCGCCCAGGACGGTGAGCTGCTCATCGAGGCCTGTGAGCGCAACGGCGCCTGGATCCCTCGCTTCTGCTACCACCCGCGCATGACCTCGGTGGGGATGTGCCGGATGTGCCTCGTGGAGGTCGACTCCGGTCGCGGCCCGGCCCTGCAGCCCAGTTGCATGATCCCGGTGACCGACGGGATGACGGTCGACACCCAGAACGAGGCCGTCGCCAAAGCCCAGGACGGGATCCTCGAGTTCCTGCTGGCCAATCACCCCCTCGACTGTCCGGTGTGCGACAAGGGAGGGGAGTGCCCACTGCAGGACCAGGCGTACGCGTTCGGTCCCGGCGAGTCGCGCTTCGTGGAGGAGAAGCGCCACCACGCAAAGCCGATCGAGATCTCCGAGACCGTTCTGCTCGACCGCGAACGTTGCATCCTGTGTGACCGCTGTACCCGCTTCGCCGACGAGGTGGCCGGCGATCCCCTGATCCACTTCATCAACCGCGGTTCCGCCACCGAGGTCAACACCTTCCCCGGCGAGCCCTTCACCTCATACTTCTCGGGCAACACCGTGCAGATCTGCCCGGTGGGAGCGCTCACCGCGAAGCCCTACCGCTTCAAGGCCCGCCCCTGGGACCTTGAGGAGGTCGAGTCGACCTGCACCCGTTGCTCGGTGGGCTGTCGGATCACGATCGAGTCCTCCCGCAACCGCGTGCTCCGCTACCAGGGGGTCGATTCCGATCCGGTCAACTGGTCCTGGCTGTGCGACAAGGGTCGGTTCGGATTCGAGGCCCTGAACAGCGGGGAACGGCTGGCAACACCGTTGCTGCGCGGTGAGGACGGCGAGCTCTCACCCGCCCGCTGGAACGACGCCCTGGCAGCCACGGCCACAGAGATCCGACGAGCTATCGACTCCGTGGGTCCGACCTCGATCGCAGTGCTCGGTGGTTCACGTCTGACCAACGAGGCGCAGTACGCGTGGGCGAGGCTCGCGAAGTCCGTCATCGGTACCGACAACGTCGATGCCCAGATGGGCGACGGCCTTCCCGCCGAGATGGTGCTCGGTCTGCCCGGTTCGACCATCGACGACGTCTGTGCCCCCGGAGGCACGGTGTTGTGGCTGGGTCCGGATCCCAAGGAGGAGCTGCCGGTCATGTATCTGCGGCTCCGCCACGCGGCTGAGCGCGACGGCGTGAAGATCGTGGAGCTCTCCTCCCAGGCCAGTGGTCTCGGGTCCTTGGTTGCCCACAGGGTTCCGGTTCGTCCCGGCGAGTCCGCCGGCACCCTGACGGCCTTGTTCGGTGGCACACCGCCGGCCGAACTCGCCGACGCGGCGGCGCTACTCCGTGCCGCCGGACCCGAGCTGCGGGTCGTGGTGGGTCGGCCGAACCTGGCTGAGTCGGCGGAGTGCGTGGTGGCAGCGACCGAAGTCGTCCGCTCGGCTGTTCCCGATGCCCGCTTCCTGACCGTGCTGCCCCGTGGGAATGTCCGCGGCGCCATCGAGGCCGGTCTCGCCCCTGGGCTGCTTCCGGGCGGCCAGCCTCTGGATACGCCAGGGATCCGCGAGGTGTGGGGCGAAGTCCCGACCGAGAGGGGTCTGGACGCGAAGGGCATCCTCGAGGCCGCGGCGCTGGGACGTATGGAGGTGCTGATCCTGCTCGGGGCGGACCCACTCGTGGACTTCCCCGACCGTTCGCTTGCCGCCAGGGCGATCGCCGGAGTCCGCACCGTGATCTCGGTGGACCCGTTGCTCAACGACAGTGCTGCCGGCGCCGGTGTTGTGCTTCCGGTGGCTGCGTTCGGCGAGGTGTCCGGTACCACGACCAACTTCGAGGGTCGGGTGAGCGCCGTCCGCCAGAAGGTGACGCCGCCGGGAACCGCGCTGGGCCGACTGGCTCGTAGCGGTGGAGTTGGCCTCCCGTCTGGGGTCCGATCTCGGTGTGCCCGGATCCGCAATGGACCTGCTCGCCGAGATGGTCTCGGTCTGTCCTTCGCACGCTCCGCTGTCGGGGCTCGACCTGGAGGCCGGCGAGGCAGCCGACGGGTTGCTCCTCGACCTGGAGCCCCGCATCGCCCCGTCCGGAGTCGAGGTCGAAGTCGTGGAGATACCGCCGGCGAACGCCTACTCCCAGCGCCTGGTGGTCAATCGGGCGCTCTACGACAACGGGGTGCTCCTGTCCGAGTCGCCTTCCTCGCGTGGTCTCGCCGGCGACGCCGTCGTCCTGCTCTGTCCGAGCGAGGCCGCGCCTCTGGGTGTCGTCGAAGGCACGCGGGTCCGCGTGACCTCTCAGCGCGGCACCCTGACACTCGCCGCCCGCCCCGACCCGTCGGTGCCGAAGGGAGTGGCCGTGATCCGCCACAACCGTGACGGTGGCGATCCGGGTGCGCTCATCCGTATCGACGAGCCGGTGTGCGACGTCAGGGTGGAGGTGGCCTGATGGACCCGCTCCTCTCCGCCGACGTGGGTCTGTCCGCAATATTGATCGTGCTGCTCAAGGTCGTGATCGCGTTCGCGGCGTTGATGATCGGCGTCCTGTTGATGGTGTGGTTCGAGCGCAAGCTCGTGGCCGACATGCAGAACCGCATCGGCCCCAATCGCGCCGGTCCGTTCGGACTCCTGCAGACGCTGGCCGATGGGATCAAGCTCTTCTTCAAGGAGGATCTGTCGCCCATCAAGTCCGATCCGTTCGTCTACCGACTGGCGCCGTACCTGTCCCTGGTGCCGGCGTTCCTGGTGTTCGCAGTGGTGCCGATCGCCGGAAACTTCTCCGGTGAGCGCGACGGTGTCGTGACCCTGTTCGGGCACGAGACGCTCATGCAGGTGGCCGACCCCCAGATCGGCATCCTCCTGGTTCTGGCCATGTCCTCGATCGCCGTCTACGGCGTGATGCTGGCGGGTTGGTCCTCCGGGTCCAAGTACCCGCTCCTGGGCTCTGTCAGGGCGTCGGCGCAGATGGTGTCCTACGAGGCCGCTCTGGGCCTGGCCGTGGCAACTGTCCTGTTGGTCGCGGGTTCGCTGTCCACCAACCTCATCGTCGACGGGCAGGCGGGATTCCAGTGGAACATCTGGATGACGGGTTTCGTGCCCTTCGTGGTGTTCGTGGTCGCCAGCACGGCGGAGCTGAACCGGCCGCCGTTCGACCTCGTCGAGGCAGAACAGGAACTCGTCGGAGGTTTCCACACGGAGTACACCGCCATGCGGTTCGCCATGTTCTTCCTGGCGGAGTTCATGAACACCGTGACCATGTCGGCGATCATCGTGACCCTTTTCCTCGGTGGTCCCTCCGGGCCCACCTTCGGCATCACCGGTTGGCTGTCCGACTACCTGCTGCCGTTCGGATACTTCTTCGCCAAGCTGTTCCTGTTCCTGTTCATGTTCGTGTGGTTCCGTGCCACGCTGCCCCGGGTCCGATACGACCAGCTCATGGACTTGGGCTGGAAGGTCCTGATTCCCCTCGCCCTCGGCTGGTTCCTCATCGTGGCCACGGTGAAGGTGGCTGTCGATCACGACTGGAGCATTGCCCTGGTGCTCGTGATCGGAGCAGCTGGGCTGGTTCTGGGCGCCACGCTGCTACGAATGGCCATCCGCGCCGGCGATTCCAACCGCGATGACGCACTCAGCGATCGGGGAGGCCTCTGATGGGTTACCTCGACGGATTCAAGGTGACGCTGCGCAAGTGGGCGGGTCTCAAGACCGATACCGGTAGACGTGTCACGCTCGAGTACCCCGCCGAGGTCCGACCGAAGCCCGAACGCTTCCATGGTCGCCACGTCCTCAATCGCTACGAGGACGGGATGGAGAAGTGCATCGGCTGTGAGCTTTGCGCCGGTGTGTGTCCCGCACGTTGCATCTACGTGCGTGGCGCCGACAACGATCCCGATGACCCGACGTCGCCGGGCGAGCGCTTCGGCTTCGTGTACGAGATCAACTACCTGCGCTGCATCCACTGCGATCTCTGCGTCGAGGCGTGCCCCACGCAGGCGATAACGGAGACGAAGCTGTTCGAGTTCGCCTTCACCAACCGCTCCGATGCCATCTACACCAAGGACGAGTTGGTGGTGGGAGAGGACGGGCGGCCCCAGCAGCTTCCATGGGAGAACTGGAACGGTGGTTTCGACGCCGCGCAGGACACCTCTGGCTGGATGAGGGCCACCTCGCCGGGTGGCGACGCCGGGTTCGAGGGAATTGTTGCCTGGGCCGGAGAGCTCGGCTACGGCGTGCGTCCGGCGGAGGCCGGACAGCGACCGACCGCCCCTGATGGCCTCGATGAGCCCGATGAGACTGACGGTCAGTATGGAGGTGGCCACGCATGAGGGTCGAGATGCTCACCTTCCTGCTGTCCGGAGCCGTCTGCCTGGCCGGTGCATTCGGCGTGGTGTTGTTCCGGAACCCCGTCCACAACGCGCTGAGCCTGGTCGCCACCCTGTTCGGGGTCGCCGTCCTCTTCATCGCCCAGGAGGCCTACTTCCTGGCCGCCATCCAGGTGATCGTCTACGCGGGCGCCATCGTGGTGCTGTTCCTGTTCGTGATCATGTTGTTGGGTGTCGATCGTGCCCAGCAGATGGGTATCGAACCCATAGTCGGCCAGCGAGGGGCCGCAGTCGTTACCGGGCTCGCCATCGCGGGGCTTTCACTCACCGCCTTGTTGGCCGGGCCGGGAGCGCTCACGGGGACACCCAGCACCACCGCCCCACTGGACGAGGGAACGGCTGATGTGAACCGTCTGGGTGAGGTCCTGTTCACCAACTACGTGTTCGCATTCCAGATCACTGCGGTGCTTCTCACCGATCGCGGTCGTAGGGGCCGTGGTGCTCTCGAGGCGAACGGTCGGTGCACCGATCGATCTCGACGAGTTCCCTGACGGCTCGGCCATCGACGAGATCGATTCCGCACGAGACGCCGAGGCAGGGGATTCCGACGACCTTGGTACGGATGGGGACCCGGGACAGGCGAACGAGGAGGTCCCGGGATGATGCTCGCCCAGGTCGAATTGGTGCTCACCGAGACGTGGTACTTGGTGCTGGCCGCGCTGATCTTTGCCATCGGTGCCACCGGGCTGCTCATCCGCCGCAACCCGCTGGTGATGTTCATGTGCGTGGAGCTGATGCTCAACGCCGTTAACCTGACCTTCGTCTCGTTCTCCCGGGCCCTCGACGACATCGGTGGCCAGGCGTTCGTGTTCTTCGTCCTCGTGGTCGCTGCCGCAGAGGTCGTCGTCGGTCTCGCGCTGGTCGTGGCGATAATGCGACGGCGTCAGGGCGCCACCGCTGATGACCTCTCCCTGATGCGGGGCTGACGTGGAGAACCTGCTCTGGCTCATCCCCGCCCTGCCCCTGGCGGGCTTCGCCGTTCTGGTTCTACTGGGTCGACGGCTCGGCGATCCGCTGGCGGGCTGGTTCGCCACCGCGGTGGTCGGTGCCACCTTCGCGGTGTCGGTAGCCGTCTACTCGGAGCAGACCGGCCGCCCCGGAGAGGGCCGGGTCCTGCACCAGACACTGTTCACATGGATTCCCGCCGGCGGGTTCAGGGTCGACTTCGGCTTCCTCGCGGACCCTCTCAGCATCCTGATGTGCCTGTTCATCACCTTCATCGCGGCGATGATCCACCTGTACTCGATCGGCTACATGAAGGGCGACGCCAACTACGCCAAGTTCTTCGTCTACCTGAACCTGTTCGTCGCCTCGATGTTGTTCCTGGTGTTGGGCGACAACCTGATCATGACCTTCCTCGGCTGGGAGGGCGTGGGTGCGTGTTCCTACCTCCTCATCAGCTTCTGGTTCACCGACTCGGCCAATGCGTCCGCCGGCAAGAAGGCGTTCGTGACCAATCGCATCGGCGACTTCGGGTTCATGCTGGGTACGTTCCTGGTGTGGGTGACCCTGGGCACGGTCTCCTACACCGACATGTTCGAACGTCTGGAGATCGAGGGCATCGCCGCGGTGACGGCGACGGCCATCGTCCTGCTGTTCTTCCTGGCCGCCACCGGCAAGTCGGCGCAGCTCCCGCTGTTCGTATGGTTGCCGGACGCCATGGCCGGCCCGACCCCCGTCTCTGCGCTCATCCACGCCGCCACCATGGTCACCGCCGGCGTGTTCCTCCTGACCAGGCTCAATCCGTTGCTGGCGGAGGCCGGGTGGGCCAATGACGTGATCCTGTGGGTGGGCCTGCTCACGGCGCTGGTGGCCGCGCTGGCGGCATTGGCCCAGAACGACATCAAGAAGGTGTTGGCGTACTCCACGATCTCCCAACTCGGCTACATGTTCACCGCGGTCGCCACCGGCGCGTTCGCGGCCGGGATGTTCCACATGGTCACCCACGCGTTCTTCAAGGCTCTTCTGTTCCTGGGGGCCGGCTCCGTGATCCACGCCATGTCCCACGAACAGGACATGCGTCGCTACGGACAGCTGCGCCGCTACCTGCCGATCACGTCGTTCACCATGATCATCGGTTGGTTGGCCATAGCCGGAGTCCCGCCGTTCTCGGGATTCTGGTCCAAGGACGAGGTCCTGGCATCGCTCTGGGGTGACCCCCGCTTCGGCCCCATCGAATGGGGCATCGGTGTGGTCATTGCGGTCCTGACCGCCTTCTACATGACGCGTCTGGTCATCATGACGTTCTACGGGGGCGCCGAGAAGTGGCGTCAGTCGGAACCGGAAGCGGCTGTGGCCGCCGGGGACGAGGAGTTCGAGGACGCGGTGGAGCACCACCACCTGGACGTGGACCACACGCCGCACGAGTCGCCGTGGACGATGACCGTTCCGCTCATCGTGCTGGCGGTGGGAGCACTCGCCGTCGGAGTGATACAGCTTCCGTTCTCTGCCGACGTCAAGCGCCTGGAGAGCTGGCTGGAACCGGTGCTCGTCCACGGCCACGAGGCGCCACCCGCTGCGGAGCTCGCAGCCCTGGCGCTGGCAGCCGTGCTTTTCGCCTTCGGGGGGATCTACTTCGCCTTCCGGGTCTACCAACAGCACAAGGTGGAGCCCGCCCGGCTCGAGAAGCCGGCATTCGCCCATGCGCTCTACATAGACGACACATACGCCGAGGTCGTCGGCGGGCCGGGCGAGGCCGTCTTCCAGGGTGTCGCCGACTTCGACTCCGAGGTGGTCGACGGCGCCGTGAACGGTATCGGGCGACTACCCCTGATGGCCGGGCGTGCTCTGCGTCCGTTGCAGAGCGGGCTGGTGCGTGCATACGCACTGGCGGTTGCCGGCGGCGCCATCGTGCTGCTCGTGTTCGTGGTGATGAGGATGAGCAGCTGATGTCCGCCGTGATCCCCGTCATGATCCTCCTACCCCTGTTGGGCGCCGCGCTCATCGGCGTCACTCCACGCGGCCGCGCCGAGGTGTTCCGTCCGATCGCGCTGTTCGCCTCGGTGGCCACCGCAGCGGTCTCGGTGTACATGCTCACCCAGTTCCGCTCCGGTGAGGCCGGCTATCAGTTCGTCGTGGACCGGGACTGGATCTCCGACCTCGGCATCTCCTGGCACTTCGGCATCGACGGGATCTCGTTGTTCCTCGTCGTGCTGGCCGCATGCATCTTCCCGCTGGCCATCCTGGGCTCCGAACCAGCCCATGACCCCAAGCCCTACTACGCCTGGTTGTTGGTGCTGCAGGCCGGGGCCATCGGTGTGTTCACCGCCCTCGATCTGGTCATGTTCTTCGTGTTCTTCGAGATCGTCCTGGTGCCGATGTACTTCCTCATCGGGATGTGGGGCCACGGTCGTCGTATCTACGCGGCCACCAAGTTCTTCCTGTACACCATGTTCGGTTCGGCCCTGATGCTCGTGGGAATCTTCTCGCTGGCCATGCTCCAACAGAAGGCCACCGGCAACCCGCTGTCATTCGACATCGTGGAACTCACGGACAACCTGGCCATCTCCGAAGGGGCGGCGAGGTGGATATTCGTGTCCTTCGCGGTGGCGTTCGCGGTGAAGGTGCCGCTGTTCCCGCTACACACCTGGCTGCCGGACGCCCACACCGAGGCGCCCACGGCGGGCTCGGTGATCCTGGCCGCGGTCATGCTCAAGCTCGGCACCTACGGGTTCCTCCGTCTGGGCATCGACCTGTTCCCCGAACCGTCGGTGTGGGCCGCACCGGTCCTGATGACGCTCGGCGTGATCGGCATCGTCTACGGGGCCATTGCGGCCACCATGCAGAAGGATCTGAAGCGGCTCGTGGCCTACTCGTCGGTGGCCCACCTCGGGTTCATCATCCTGGGTCTGTTCTCGCTCACCCTGCAGGGCATCGAGGGCGGAATCCTGATCATGGTCAACCATGGCATCACCACGGGTGCGCTGTTCCTCCTGGTGGGGATGATCTACGAGCGGCGGCACACCCGTCTGATCTCGGAGCTCTCGGGGCTCCAGAAGGTAGCGCCGGTCATGGCCGCGGTGTTCACCACCGTGATGCTGGCCTCGGTCGGTCTTCCCGGTCTGAACGGCTTCCCCGGCGAGCTGCTGGCCCTCGTGGGCGCGTTCTCCGGCGCCCGGTGGTGGGGAGTGGTGGCAGTGAGCGGTGTCATCCTGGCGGCCCTCTACCTGCTGTGGGCGTACCAGCGCACATTCCACGGGCCTCTCACACCGGCAAATGCGTCGATGAAGGACATGTCGGCCCGAGAGTTCGCGTTGATGCTCCCTCTCCTGGCGCTGATCGTGTTCCTCGGTGTGTACCCCACGCCGATGCTCGAGCGCATGGAGCCGTCGGTGGCTGCGGTCGTGGCGCATGTCGAGGAGTCGGTCCCGGCTTTCGAGTCACCCGAGGTAGGACTCAACTCCGGGGCCACCGGTGGGCCCGTTGAAGACGGCGGCGAGGGAGGCCACTGATGCTTGCACAGGTGCCCGAACTCATCTCTGCGGAGCCCACCACGCCCGAGATCGTCTGGTCCTCGATCGCGCCGGCCCTGATCCTGATGCTGGGCGGGATACTCCTGCTCACCATCGTGTCGCTGGTGCGTGGCCGTCTCCCGGGCTGGTTCCACGCCACGTGGACCCTGGTGGTGGCGGTAGCAGCCATGGTGGCGATCGTCCCTCTCTGGCAGAGGGTTCAGGACGAGGGAGCCTCCAGCGCCATGGCGGGGGCGGTGGGTCTCGACGGCTTCTCCCTGTTCGTCACCGGGGTGATCTGTCTGTCGGTCATCTTCGCCACGCTCCTGTTGAAGGGGTATCTGCGACGCGAGGACCTCGAGGGTCCGGAGTGGTACGTGCTCCTACTGCTCTCCGCGTCGGGCGGCGTGGTGATGGCATCGGCGAATGATCTGATGGTGCTGTTCGTCGGTCTCGAGATCCTCTCGGTGGCCGTCTACGTGCTGGCCGCCATGCACAGCAAGCGGGTCTCCTCCCAGGAAGCCGGCCTCAAGTACTTCGTGCTCGGAGCGTTCTCCTCGGCGTTCCTGCTCTACGGCATCGCCCTGACCTACGGCGCCACCGGGTCCACCAACCTCGTCGACATCCAGGTCTTCCTGGCCGACAATGTGGTGACCCAGAACGGGCTGCTCCTGGCCGGGTTGGCCTTCATGCTTGTCGGCTTCGGCTTCAAGGTGGCCGCAGTGCCGTTCCACATGTGGACACCCGACGTCTACCAGGGCTCGCCGACACCGGTCGCCGCCTTCATGGCCGCGGGGGTCAAGGCAGCAGGGTTCGCCGCGCTCCTGCGGGTGTTCGTGACCACGTTCGGGCCCACCTATCGCGACGAGTGGATCCCCATGGTCTACGCACTTGCGGTTCTCACCCTGCTGCTGGGAGCGGTGATGGCCATTGTGCAGACCAACGTCAAACGCATGCTGGCCTACTCCTCGATCAGCCACGCGGGGTTCATCCTGCTGGGAGTGACCGCTGCCTCCGACGCCGGGACCTCGGCGGCGCTGTTCTACCTGCTGGCGTACGCCTTCATGGTTGGCGGCAGTTTCGCGGTGGTGACCCTCATCGGGCGCACGGGGGACGGTCGCCACACCCTGGACGACTACCGAGGGCTCTCGAGGGCACGTCCGGGACTGGCGCTCGTGTTCACCGTCTTCCTGCTCGCCCAGACGGGGATCCCCCTCACGGGCGGATTCCTCGCCAAGTTCTATGTGATCGGTGCCGTGGTGGAAGCGGGGTTCTACCCCCTCGCTGTGATCGCCATGCTGTCAGCGGTCATCGGTGCGTTCCTGTACCTGCGGATAATCGTCGCCATGTACTTCGCCGGTCCAGAGGGTGCGGCGGAGGACTCCGGGGAGCCGGCAACCATGGCTGGGCCCGCCGTACGCATTCCTGTCGCCGCAGGGCTCGCACTCACCCTTGCTCTGGTCGGAACCCTTGGTCTGGGGATAGTCCCCGGTCCGGCAACCCGCGTGGCCCAGGACGCTACTGCGGAGCTCGTCGTCGGCGACTGAGTTCTGCAGATCGTAAGGGCCCGCGACACACGGTCCTGACCGAACTCGGGCGACAATGGGGAGGTGCAGGTGACCGACCCCTCCCCAACCGAGCACGGTCCCGACGATCCGTCGGCGACCCGTTCGGACGCGCCCGGGTGGGTGGGGCCAGTGGTGGGTGTGCTGGCGCTCGGCGCGGGTCTCGTCGCGGCAGAGCTGATTGCCGCGCTGCGCGTCGGTTCCACGTCACCAGTGGTGGAGGTCGGCAACCGGGTCGTGGATCTGGTGCCCAAGGGATTGCGCACATGGGCGATCTCTACCTTTGGCACTTCCGACAAGGCCGTTCTGCTCGCGGGTGTGTTCCTCGCACTCGTACTGGTGGCGTCGGTGGCAGGACGGCTGTTGCTCCGGGGACGCAGGGGCGCCGCGGTGGGCCTCGTGGTGGCCGTGGTCGCCGTCGGGGCCCTGGCTCCACTCGGACGGGGAGGGGCCGGCTGGGGCTCCGTCGCGGCAACGATCGTCGGCGGTGCCATCTCGGTGGCCGTGCTGTTGTGGCTCGGCGATCTGGCCCGCGTCGCATATCCCGACGTGGCCGCCGAGGAGTCCGGAGAGATGGAGCCCACCTCGGCGTTGTCGCGGCGGCGTTTCTTCGTCGCCACCGCCGGAGTCGGCGCCGCCACAGCGGCAGTAGGTGCTTTGTCGGTGTGGTTGCGTTCCAACGCCGCCGTCGCCGCGGAGCGTCTGGGGATCACGTTGCCCCACGCCAAGACTCCGCTACCGGAGATTCCACGAGGGGTCTCGGTCGGGCTGGAGGGAGTATCGCCCTTCATCACTCCCATCGAGGACTTCTACCGCATCGACACTGCCCTGGTGGTCCCCAAGGTCAGTATCGAGGACTGGACCCTCGGCGTGACCGGCATGGTGGACCGGGAGCTGACTCTCGACTACTCCGAGCTGCTGGAGCGCCCTCTCATTGAGGTCGATGCCACCATCGCCTGTGTGTCCAACCTCGTCGGTGGCGACCTCATCGGCACGGCACGCTGGCTCGGTTGCCGGCTGGACGACCTGTTGGCAGAGGCAGGGATCGACCCAAAGGCGGACCAGGTCGTCGGCCGGTCGGTCGATGGATTCACGGCCGGATTCCCCACCGGGATCCTGGACGGCCGGGATGCCATCGTCGCGGTCGGCATGAACGGAGAGCCTCTGCCCACGAAGCACGGATACCCGGCCCGTCTCATCGTGCCCGGTCTGTTCGGTTACGTATCGGCGACGAAGTGGTTGGCGGAGATCGAGCTGACCCGGTTCGATCGTTTCGACGGCTACTGGATACCGCGTGGATGGGACCGCGAGGCGCCGGTGACCACGCAGTCGAGGGTTGATACGCCGAAGAAGGGCTCGACGGTGGCGGCAGGCGTGCCGCTGGGGGTTGGAGGCGTGGCATGGGCGCCGGTCCGCGGGATCGAGACCGTCGAGGTCAGTATCGACGACGGTACGTGGGAGCAGGCCACGCTCGGCGAGGAGTACGAGGGATCGACCTGGAGGCAGTGGCGCCATGAGTTCGTCCCCACGCCCGGTGAGCATCTGATCGCTGTTCGGGCCACCGACACCGACGGATTCACCCAGTCGGGAGACAAGGCGCTGCCGGGCCCGAACGCTGCCACCGGATGGCACACGGTCACGGTCACGGCGAGCTGATCGCGGCATCGTGCGGGTGCTGTGTGGGCGCGGATCTCAATTCACCGACTGACACTTTGGAACGTCGTTCAGGCCCTGAGTAGTCTCCCAGCCGATGTCGAACTCTCCCCTGAGCGACTTCCTCCGCTCCTACCTGACGGTTGGCATCTTCGTGTCCCTCGGGTTCATCCTCGTGGGGCTGCTGCTCGCGATCTCGTGGCTGATCCGCCCCGACCGGCATCAGCCCCAGAAGTACATCTCCTATGAATCCGGGGTGGATCCGGTGGGGGACATGTGGTCCCAGAGCCAGATCCGCTACTACATCTTCGCCCTCCTGTTCGTCATCTTCGACGTGGAGGTCGTGTTCCTCTTCCCCTGGGCCACCCAGCTCGAGGCCTACGGCGTCTTCGGCCTGATCGAGATGGTCTTCTTCATCTTCATGCTGCTGCTGGGGCTCATCTACGCCTGGCGCAAGGGGGTCCTCAAATGGGCCTAGGTCTCGTCGAGAGCGGCAAGATGCCCAAGCCGCTCACCAAGCTGCTCAACCTGCCCGCAGCTACTCGATCTGGATGTACCAGTGGGGCCTGGCGTGCTGCGCGATCGAGATGGGATCCGCCATGGGCTCGCCCCGCTACGACGTCATGCGTCTCGGGGTCATTCCGCTTCCGGCCAGCCCCCGCCAGACCGACCTGGTGGTCATCTCGGGCACGGTGACCGACAAGATGGCACCCGTATCCGGCGCCTGTACGAGCAGATGCCCGACCCCAAGTACGTCATCTCCATGGGATCCTGTGCCAACTGCGGTGGCCCGTACTGGGACAGCTACTCGGTGACCAAGGGTGTCGACCAGATCATCCCCGTCGACGTCTACGTACCCGGTTGTCCGCCCCGCCCCGAGGCGCTGCTCGAGGGCGTGGTGCTGCTCCAGGAGCGCATCCAGAACGAGGACATCGCAGAGCGTTGGGTCGGCGAACCGATCGTGGTGCGAGTGATGGCTGACGACACCGACCACCACCGGCGAGCGCACCGGAGGAGGAGCCCGAGGAGGTCCCCGCGACGAGCTCCGTGAGGAGCTGCTGGGACGGTTCACCGACGCCCTCGGCGATGCCGTGGTCGGTAGCCACATCGTCCGGGGCGGACCTCTGGGTCCGGGTATCAACCGGCGCGTGGCGTGAGGCTGCCGAGGTCGTTCGCCACCGTCTCGGCGCCCGGTACTTCGGCTTCCTGTCGGTCATCGACTGGATGCCGTCGCCGTACGGCCGTTCGATGGACTCCGAGGTCGACAACGTGCTCGACGCCGACTGATGCGGCTGACGACTGGCTGCCGACGGGGCGACTGCCGACGGGAGATCCAGCACGGGGTGCGCCGGTGGCGAGACCCGGTTCCAGGTCTTCGCCCGCGTCGCCAACATCGGTAGACCCGGCGACACTGGGGCGTGACGCTCAAGGCCGATCTGGCCGACGACGACCCTTCGATGGAGACGTGGACCGCGATCTACGCCGGGCGCCGACTGGCACGAGCGTGAGGCGTGGGAGATGTACGGCGTCGACTTCGTCGGGCACCCCGGCCTGCGCCACATGTACCTGCCGACGGGCTTCGAGGGGCACCCGTTGCGCAAGGACTTCCCGCTCGTCGCCCGCCAGGTGAAGCCGTGGCCGGGCATCGTCGACGTCGAGCCGATGCCCAGTGATGAGACCTTCCGGCGAAGCCGGCAGCGACAGCCCAGCCGGGCTGAACGCAGCCGCGGACGGCGACTCGTGACCGCCGTGACCGATCGCCAGAAGCTGCAGTACATCGCTTCGCAGGCCGCCGACGCCCGGGTCAACGTCGAGCTCGAGACCGAGGGCATGACCCTCAACATCGGCCCGCAGCACCCGGCCACCCACGGCACGCTGCGCATCGTCGCCCGTCTCGACGGCGAGCAGGTGATTCGCGGCCGAGCCGATCGCCGGCTACATGCACCGCGGCTACGAGAAGCTCGCCGAGGTCCGCACCTACCCGCAGATCACCACGCTGGTGAACCGCATCGACTGGCTGGGCAGCTTCGCCAACGAGGTGCCGTTCATCCTCGCCGCCGAGCAGCTCATGGAGGTCGAGGCGCCGCCCCGGGCGCCAGTGGATCCGCACGCTGCTGTTCGAGATGTCCCGGGTCGCCAACCTGATCCTGTTCCTCGGCGACATGGGGGTGCAGCTCGGCGCGGTGACCCCGGCGTTCTTCGCCTTCCGCGACCGGGAGTTCGTGCTCGACCAGATCGAGACGGTCACCGGTGGTCGCTTCCACCCGAACTTCGACCGCATCGGCGGCCTCAAGGACGACCTGCCCAAGGGCTGGATCGCCGACACCAAGTCCGTCATGGACAAGGTCCGCACCTTCTGCGACGAGATCGAGGACCTGCTCATGGGCGCCGAGATCTTCGAGCGCCCGCACCCGCGGCATCGGCGTCATCCCCGCCGACGTCGCCCAGCAGTACGGCCTGTCGGGTGCCAACGCCCGGGCATCGGGCATCGACTGGGACCTGCGCCGCGACAACTGCATCGGGCTCGTGTACCCGGAGCTGGACTGGAAGGTCTGGACCCACCCCGACGGCGACTCGTTCGCCCGGTTCTGGGTGCGCCTCCAGGAGGTCCGCGAGGCCGCCAAGATGATCGACCAGCTCTGCGACGGCCTGCCGTCCGGGCCGATCATGGCCAAGGTGCCCCGCATCATCAAGGTGCCCGCCGGCGAGGCGTACGTCGCCACCGAGAACCCGCTCGGCGAGATGGGCTACTACGTCGTGTCCAAGGGTGACCTCACCCCGTTCCGGGTCAAGATCCGCTCGGCCAGCTTCAACAACGTGTCGATCACGCCGTGGATCCTGCGCGGCGTGTACGTGCCCGACATCATCACGATCCTGGCGCTCGCTCTACTTCATCCTGGGGGACATCGACCGATGACCCAGTCGCTCATGCTGGGCCTCGAGCTCGCCTACTGGCAGGAGACCATCATCCGGGTCCTGCTGGGCCTCGTCGTCGTGCTGCTGCTGACCGGCGGCGTCGTCTACCTGTACCTGTTCAAGTTCGTCTCCTTCATGCAGAGCCGCCTCGGTCCCATGGAGGCCGGCCCGTACGGCTCGATGCAGCTGCTCGCCGAGGTCGGCAAGTGGCTGCAGAAGGAAGACATCTTCACCGAGAACGTCCGACAAGTTCATCTTCGGCATCGCCCCGATCGTGGTGCTCGCGTCGACGTTCCTGATGTTCGTGGTCATCCCCGCCGGCCCCAACGCCGTGGTCGCCGACCTGGGCACCGGCATCTACTTCGTGCTGGCCATGTCGTCGCTGTCGGTCATCGGCATCCTCATGGCCGGCTGGGCGTCGGCCAACAAGTACGCCCTGCTCGGCGCACTGCGCGCCGCGGGGCAGCTGATCGCCTACGAGCTGCCGCTGGTGCTGGCCGTCGTCGGCGTCGTCATCTCGGTCGGCAGCCTCAACCTGCAGGACATCGTCGCCGCCCAGTCCACACGGCGTCGATCTTCGGCTGGGACCGGGATCGGCAACCCGTTCATCCTCACCCAGATCGTCGGGTTCGTGATCTTCCTGATCGCGGTGCAGGCCGAGCTCACCCAGACGCCCTTCGACATGCCGATCGCCGAGTCCGAGCTCGTCGCCGGCTACCACGTCGAGTACACCGGGCATCCGCTTCCTCGTCTACTTCATCTCCGAGTTCGCGACCGCGGTGGCCTTCGCCGCAGTGGCCTCGACGCTGTTCCTCGGTGGCTGGGCCCTTCCGGCCAGCTGGGGCATCTCGCGCGGACGCCATGCACGTGATCGGCCCGCTGGTCATCTCGATCAAGGCGATCCTGCTGGTCGGCGTCGTGTTCTGGGTGCGCTTCAGCTTCCCCCGCTTCCGTGAGGATCAGCTCCAGAAGCTGGCCTGGAAGTTCCTGATCCCGCTCGCGCTCGTCAACATCGTCCTCACCGGCGTGCTGAAGGTGGTGTTCTGATGCCCCAAAGCCCAAGATGCCCGGCGTCGTTCAAGGGTCTGCGGCGTCACCATGCAGACCGCGATCGACACGATGTTCCCCGACGGGGCGATCAGACCGCTGATCCCGGCCCCCTCGAAGGGTGCTGCCACGGTGCAGTACCCCCACGAGAAGGACGAGCCCGCACCGCGGGCCCGTGGCGTCATCGCCCTCAAGGAGGAGAACTGCACCTCGTGCATGCTGTGTGCCCGCGAGTGCCCGGACTGGTGCATCTACATCGAGGCCCACAAGACGCTGGCCCCGCCCCGCCGTGAGGGCGGCAAGCCCCGCTCGGTCAACAAGCTCGACCGCTTCGACATCGACTACTCGCTCTGCATGTACTGCGGCATCTGCGTCGAGGTGTGCCCGTTCGAGGCGCTGTTCTGGAGCCCGGAGTACGAGTACTCCGAGGTCAACATCGCGGACCTGCTCCACGACAAGTCCCGGCTGGACCAGTGGATGGAGACCGTGCCGGACTTCGAGCCCTACGAGGCCGGGCTCCGAGGTCAAGGTCAAGAAGGTGCCCCGATGAGCGCTCTGCTCGCCTCCACCGGCATGTTGGCCCAGGTGCCGGCGAGCAGACCTTCGACACGCCGGCCAACGTCGTGTTCGCCGTCATGGCCGTGTTCATGATCGTCGCCGCCATCCGGGTGGTCACCACCAAGAACGTCGTGCACGCCGCGCTGTGGCTGGTCGTCGTGCTCGGCGGCGTGGGCATCAACTACCTGCTGCTGCAGGCCGAGTTCGTCGCCATCACCCAGTTCCTCGTGTACCTCGGCGCGATCATCGTGCTGTTCCTGTTCGGCATCATGCTGACCCGGGCGCCGCTCGGGACGGTCCGACGACCTGAACAACAACCAGCGCCCATCGGCATCGCCGTCGGTGTGCTGCTGGTCGCGGTCATCTCCTTCGCCCTCATCAGCACGTTCGAGGACGACAAGCTGACCTTCGAGGCCTACGACGGCGCCTGGCCGAGGCCGGCAACAACCGCACCCAGGCCCTGGCCGAACGAGTCTTCGGTCCGTACCTGATCATCCCTTCGAGATGATCTCGGTCCTGCTGCTCGCTGCCCTCATCGGCGCCATCGTCCTGGCGAGGAGGGACTGACATGCTGCTGAACCAGTTCCTCCTGCTCGCCGCGATCCTGTTCTGATCGGCGTCTACGGCGTGATCGTGCGCAAGCAACGGCGTGCTCGTGCTCATGTCGATCGAGCTGATCCTCAACGCGGTGAACATCAACCTGGTCGCGTTCAGCACCTACCGCGGCCTCGACGGCCAGGTGTTCGCCCTCTTCGTCATCGCCGTCGCCGCCGCCGAGGTCGGCGTCGGTCTGGCCATCGTGCTGCTCATCTACCGCAACAGTCGCTCCATCGACATCGACGAGCTCGACGAGCTGAAGGGCTGATCGACCTCCATGTGGTTCCTGACCCACGTCTGGATCATCCCGGCGCTCATGGCGCTGTCGTTCCTGCTGATCCTGTTCTTCGGCAAGAAGCTGCCCCGGAAGGGCTCCGAGATCGGCATCGCCGCTGTCGGCATCTGTTTCGTGCTGGCGCTCGTCACCGCCGGCAGCTGGTGGAACCACACCAACGATCATCCGGCGAGGAGCATGCGGCGAGGCTGCCGCTCCCGGCTTCGGCTCCTTCAGCGACGGCCGAAGGTGCGAGATCCCGAAGCGGAGGCCGAAGCGCTGTCCGACGTCGAGGAGGGCTGCTCCAGGGTCGCCGACGGCCTGGGTGTCACCGGCGAGGACGGCGACACCGCACTCGGCGCTCGGCCGCGCCGAGCGGCGAGTCGGCCGCGGCCGGATCGGCAACGGCCGCCTGCCGAAGAGGCTGAGGGCGAGGGCCACGAGGCCGACCAAGCCGGTCGTCCGCTGCGCAGACTGGTTCCGATCGGGGCGACGGCAGTTCGCTGATCACCATCGGCACGCTGGTCGACGGCCAGTCGGTGTTCATGCTGTTCGTGGTCGTCACCCTCATCTCGCTGCTGGTGCACATCTACTCCACCGACTACGTGGACGGCGATCGGCGCTACACCCACTACTTCGCCTTCCTCTCGCTGTTCACCGCCTCGATGCTGTTCTTCGTCCTCTCCGAGAACACGCATCCAGATGATCGTGGGCTGGGAGCTGGTGGGCGTCTGCTCCTTCGCGCTGATCGGCCACTGGTGGGAGGAGAAACCCAACTCCAACGCCGCGCTCAAGGCGTTCCTCACCAACCGCGTGGGCGACATCGGCCTGCTGGTCGGCATGATCATCCTGTACTTCGCCGCCGACCGGTCGTTCTCGATCCTCGACATCAACATCCTGGCCAACGAGGGCGAGATCTCCCACGGCGTCCTGCTGCTCGCCTCGTGCTGCCTGATCGCCGCGGTCATGTCGAAGTCGGGCCAGTTCATCCTGCACACCTGGCTGCCCGACGCCATGGCCGGCCCGACGCCGGTCTCGGCGCTGATCCACGCCGCGACCATGGTCGTGGCCGGCATCTACATGGTCGCCCGCCTGTACCCGGTGTTCTTCGAGGGGCTGTCGATCGCCGGCTCGTCGGTCAACCTGCTGGCCGTGGTCGGTGCGGTCACCGCCCTGTTCGGAGCGCTGCTGGCCTTCGTGCAGAAGGACATCAAGAAGGTCCTCGCCTACTCGACGGTCTCCCAGCTCGGGCTTCATGGTCACCGCCCTCGGCGTCGGCGCCTGGACCGCGGCGATGTTCCACCTGTTCACCCACGCCTTCTTCAAGGCCTGCCTGTTCCTCGGCGCCGGCTCGCTCAGCCATGCCTGCCACCACAGCTTCAACATGGTCGACGACAAGGGCGGGTCTGCGGAAGATCATGCCCCGGACCTTCTGGACCTACCTGATCGCCACCGGTGCGCTGGCGGGCATCTTCCCGCTGTCGGGGTTCTGGTCGAAGGACGAGATCCTCGCCGGCAACGGGTCGCTTCCTCGGCGAGGGCGCCAACGGCACCTACCACCTCATGCTGGTCATGCTGCTCATCGGTGCGTTCTGCACCGCGGCCTACATGACCCGGACCATCTGGTACGCGTTCTACGGCGAGTACCGCGGCCACGGCACCCCGCACGAGTCGGGCCCGCGGATCACCGTGCCGCTGATCATCCTCGCCACCCTCGGTGCGGTGGTCGGCGTGCTCAACCTGCCCAAGGAGATCGGGCCGATCGAGTTCCCCGAGTCGCTGCACACCCAGTTCGAGCACTTCGTCGAGCCCGTCGGCGCTGTACTTCCCCGAGCATCAGCCACGCCGAGTTCAACATCCCGCTGGCGCTGTTCTCGCTGGTCGTCGCCGGTGCTGGGCATCGGCCTGACCTACCTCTACTACTGGAAGGACGGCCTCTCGGTCCTCCACGGGCCTGGCCGGAGCGCAACAGCCTGGCCGGGCTGGGGCAAGAACGTGCTGGTCAACAAGTACTACTTCGACTGGCTCTACACCGACGTGATCGTCGGCTTCGTCAAGGGCCCGGCGCGCACGCGCCGCCAACTGGTTCAACGCCAAGGTCCTCGACGGCGATCGTCAACGGCGTCGGCAAGGGCGCGGTCGGCGCCGGCGACTGGGTCTACGACAACATCGACCAGAAGGTCGTCGACGGTGCCGTGAACGGCGCCGGTGCGACGGCATCCGAATCCGGTGGAGTGCTGCGCCTGCTGCAGTCGGGCCGGATCCAGCAGTACGCAGCCCTGTTCTTCGCTGCGGCCGCCGTCCTGGCCGGCGTGTTCGTCGTGGTGATCGGCTGAGACTCGGGAGACCATCGACATGACTGACTTCCTGACCGACTGGGGACTGATCCTCATCACCTTCCTGCCGCTGGTCGGCGCGCTGGTGATGATGGTCGATCCCGAAGGAGTCGGAGGACACCCACAAGACGGGTCGCGCTGCTCGCCTCGGGCGCCGTCGCTGGTGCTCGGCATCCTCCTCCTGGTCGACTTCGACTACGACGCCGCCGGCACGCTGCAGTTCGTCGTCGACAAGGAGTGGATCGCGCTGATCAACAGCGGTTTCATCCTGGGCCTCGACGGCATCTCGCTGCCGCTGCTGGCCCTGACCGTCCTCATCGTGCCGCTGGTGATCATCTACAGCTGGGACCACATTCCCGAGCCGGGCAACCCCAAGGCGTTCCTGGCCCTGATCCTGATGCTCGAGACCGGCATGGTCGGCTCGTTCGTGGCCCAGGACCTGATCCTGTTCTTCGTCTTCTTCGAGGTCGTCCTGCTGCCGATGTACTTCATGATCGGCGTCTGGGGCGGCCCGGAGCGCAAGTACGCCTCGATCAAGTTCTTCCTCTACACGCTGTTCGGCTCGGCGCTGATGATCGTCTGCTTCCTGGCGCTGTACTTCCTGTCCGGCCGAGCAGACCTTCGACATGCGGATCCTCACCGAGCTCGGGCGGCCTCGACATCGCCCGGACCACGCAGATCCTGATCTTCGGCGGCATGTTCATGGGCTTCGGCATCAAGGTGCCGATGTTCCCGTTCCACACCTGGCTGCCCGACGCCCACACCCAGGCGCCGACGCAGGGCTCGGTCATCCTGGCCGCGGTGCTGCTGAAGCTCGGCACCTACGGCTTCGTCCGCATCGCCATCCCGATCCTGCCCGAGGGCGCCCGCTGGTGGGCGCCGATCATCGGCGTGCTGGCGGTCATCGGCATCATCTACGGCGCGCTCGGCTGCCTGGCCCAGACCGACATGAAGCGGCTGATCGCCTTCTCCTCGGTGGCCCACATGGGCTTCGTCATGCTGGGCATCGCCACCCTCACCGACTTCGGCATCAACGCCGCCGTGTTCGGCATGGTCGCCCACGGCCTCATCACCGGCATGTTGTTCTTCCTCGCCGGCTCGGTGAAGGAGCGCTACCACACCCTCGAGATCAAGCGACTCGGCGGCCTGCTGGTCCAGGCTCCCCAGCATGGGCTGGATCATGGGCTTCTGCGCCATGGCATCGCTCGGCCTGCCCGGCCTGGCCGGGTTCTGGGGTGAGTTCCCCGCCATCCTGTCGGCCTACGAGCCCGCCGCCGATGCTGAACGAGACCCTGTTCCGCACCCTCATGGTCATCGCCGCCCTCGGCACCGTGCTCGCCGCCGGCTACCTGCTGTGGCTGCTCCAGCGCACCGCGTTCGGCACGCCGACCGAGGAGTTCGCCGACGACCCGGAGATCACCGACGTGAAGACCACCGAGTGGATCGCCTGGGCGCCCCTGCTGGTCCTCATCGTCGTGCTCGGCTTCCTGCCGGGCCTGATCTTCGACGTCACCAACCCGGCCGTCACCGTGATCGCGGTCGCCGGCCCGGGAGGCTGATCCCGCGTGCTGGCAACCCTGCTTCAGTCCTTGCCGACAGTGAGCTCCGAGCTCGTGTTCGTGAAGCCGAACATCGACTAGCACGCGCTCGCGCCCGAGATCGTCCTCGTCGGGACCATCGTGGTGCTGGCGCTGCTCGACTCCTGGAAGCTGGACCGCGCCAAGGCGTTCATGCCGGCCATCGCCGGGCTGGGATTCCTTGCTGCACTGATCCCCGCTGGTCACCCTGGCGGTCGACGGAACCACCCGGGTTCTGTTCGGTGGCGCCTACGTGGTCGACTCCATGGCGCTGGTGCTCAAGGCGATGTTCATCGTCTCGGCTACGTGGTCGTGCTGCTCTCGACCAACTACATGGCCGAGGGTGACTACTGGGAGAGCGAGTACTACCTCCTGATGGTGTGCTCGGTGCTCGGCATGTCGGTCATGGCCTCGAGCCGCGACCTCATCGGCATCTTCGTGGCGCTCGAGCTGCTGTCGATCCCCGCCTACATGCTGGCCGCCTGGCGAAAGGGCGACGAACGCTCCAACGAGGCGGGCCTGAAGTACTACCTGATGGGCGTGTTCGCCTCGGCGGTGCTGCTCTACGGCATGTCGCTGGTCTACGGCGTGGGTGGTAGCACCCAGCTCACCGAGATCGGCCTCCAGCTCGCCCGCTGGGCACAGAGGGCGTCCCGCTGGTGACCCTCGCACTCCTGTTCGTGATCATCGGCTTCGCCTTCAAGGTGTCCGCGGTGCCGTTCCACGTGTGGGCGCCCGACACCTACGAGGGTGCGCCGACGCCGGTCACCGCCTTCCTGGCGGTCGCCTCGAAGGCCGCCGGCTTCGTGGCGCTCATCCAGATCATCTACTTCTGCTTCATCGTGCGTCCGGACGTCATCGAGCCGGTGTTCTTCGTGCTGGCCGTCGCGTCGATGACCGTCGGCAACCTCATCGCCCTGCGCCAGACCAACGTCGTCCGCATGCTCGCCTACTCGGGCATCGCCCAGGCCGGCTTCATGCTGGCCCCGTTCGTGGTGGCCGGGTCGATCCCCAGCAGTCGCTCCAGGCCGTCGTCAACTACCTGGTGATCTACGCGGCCATGAACCTCGGTGCCTTCGCGGTGATCATCGCCATCGCCCGCAAGACCCGCTCGGCGGAGATCGACGACTTCGGCGGTCTGTTCAACTACATGCCCGGGCTGACCGTGGCCATCACCATGTTCCTGGCCTCGCTGATCGGCATCCCGCCGCTCGGCGGTTGGTACGCGAAGTTCGGTGTGTTCGCGGTGCTGGTCGATGCCGAGACCGGTATCGGCTGGACCCTGGCGATCATCATGGCGGTCAACACCGCCATCGCCGCCTACTACTACCTGAAGGTCGCCAAGACGATGTGGTTCGACGACGTGCCCGAGGGTGTCGACACGAGCCCGGTGCGTACGCCGAGCAGCCTTTCGGTGGCCGTCGGCGTCACCCTCGTCGCCACCGTGATGTTCGGCGTGCTTCCACAGGTGCTCAACAACCTCACCGATTTCGGTCCCGTCGCCCTCGGCGGGTGAGCGAGAACCGCCCGTGACCGGACTTCCCTCCGGGCTCGGCCGAGGCGTTCGAGCACCTGGATCACTGCGTTTCGACGAGTTCATGGAGCTGGCCCTCTACGCACCGGCATCGGGGTTCTTCGCCACCCATGGAGGCGCCGGGCGCCGCGGAGGGGACTTCATCACCAGCCCGGAGGTAGGACCTCTGTTCGGTGCCGTCATCGCGCGTCGCCTCGACGCTCTGTGGGAGTCCGCCGGACAACCGGAGCGCTTCACGGTGATCGAGGTGGGCGCCGGGCGTGGCGCCCTGGCCATAGCGGTCCTGGCCGCCGGCCCGAGGTGCCGTGGGTCGCTGCACTGGGTGATGGTTGAACGAAGCGCCTCGCTCCGCGCAGCGGCGTCGGAGCACCTGGACATTGTCGATGTCCCAGATGCCCGAACCGAGGGACCCTGGGTCACCTCGGCCCCCGTCATGGGCGGCGATGCCGGGGATGCTGCGGTGCGGCATGCCGTGATCGCCAACGAACTCCTGGACAACCTGCCGTTCCGGCTCATGGAACGTGTCGACGGTTCGTGGAGCGAGGTGTTCGTGTCCCCGGGCATGGAATCACCGGATCACCCTGGCGGGCCCGCTTTGATCGAGACCCTGGTCGAGACACCCGACGATGTGGGCGCCCGACTGGACGACCTCGTGCCGGAGGCCCCCCTGGGTGCCCGGGTGCCGCTGCAGGAAGAGGCCCACACCTGGGTGACGTCCGCGCTCGACCGAGTGGGTGGGGGCATGGTCCTGGCTTTCGACTACTGCGAGCACACTCCGTCGCTTGCGCTACGGGCGCAGAGCGAGTGGTTGCGCACATACCGCTCCCATGAGCGCGGCGGACCCGTGCTGGAGTTGCCGGGGAGCCAGGACATCACCGTGGATGTGGCGATCGACCAGCTTCCGGCGCCCACAGTCGTGGCCACGCAGGCCGACTGGCTACGCGTCAACGGCCTGGACGACCTCGTGTCCGAGGCCCGCGCACACTGGGTCGAGCACGCCGGGGTGGGCAATCTGGCCGCGGTGCGGGCCCGCAGTGCGGTCCTTGAGGCCGAGGCACTCTGTGATCCCTCGGGGCTGGGCGGGTTCACCGCCATGGAGTGGCACGCGGAGTAACTACGTGAGCTGCGTTAATTCGTGAGCTGCGCCCCGTAGCCCTGCAGCGGGAGAACGGGTCGTTACGGCGAGTAGTCTGCGGGCGCAACGGAGCCCGAAGGGGGAAACGACATGGCAGAAGACGCATCGCCGACCATCGAGGACTACTACCACGAGGACCGCACGTTCCCGCCGCCCCCGGAGTTCGCGGCGGCGGCCGTCGTCAACGACCCGTCGATCTATGAACGGGCCGAGGCTGACTTCGAGGCCTTCTGGGCTGAACAGGCCAACGATGTTCTGGACTGGGCCGAACCGTTCCACACCACGCTCGAGTGGGAGCTGCCGTTCGCCAAGTGGTTCGTCGGCGGCAAGATGAACGTCACTTACAACTGTCTCGACCGTCACGTGGACGCAGGCCGCGGCGACAAGGTGGCGTTCCACTTCGAGGGCGAACCCGGCGACACCCGGACCATCACCTATGCACAGCTTCTGAAGGAGGTGAAGGCCTTCGCAGTCACGCTGCGTTGGCTGGGCATCGAGGCGGGGGACCGCGTGTGCATCTACATGCCCATGATCCCCGAGACGGTCGTGGCCATGCTCGCCTGTGCACGTCTCGGCGCGGCCCACAGCGTGGTGTTCGGGGGCTTCAGCCCGGACTCCCTCATCGACAGGATCAACGACGCCGAGGCAACCGTCGTGGTCACCGCTGACGGCGGGTACCGGCGTGGGGTGCCCAGTCTGCTGAAGCCGAACCTGGACGCCGCGTTGCCGAAGTGCCCGACGGTTCGGTCGGTGGTCGTTGCCGATCGCTGCGGTGGCGAGGGTATCGACATGGTCAGCGGACGCGACCACTGGTGGGACGACGCGGTCGAGGATGCCCGCTCCGAGCTGGGAACCGACTGTCCCGCCGAGCCCTTCGACTCCGAACAGTTGCTGTACCTGCTCTACACCTCGGGCACGACCGCCAAACCCAAGGGCATCATGCACACCAGTGCCGGGTATCTGGTCCAGGCGGCCTGGACACACAGGGCGGTCTTCGATCTACGCCCCGACGAGGACGTCTACTGGTGCGCCGCCGATGTGGGCTGGGTGACGGGGCACAGCTACATCGTCTACGGACCTTTGTGCAACGGAGCCACCTCTGTCATGTACGAGGGCACGCCAGACACGCCGACCGAGGCCGACCGGGGGGCCGATCCAGCCACGTGGCCGAAGGATCGGCTGTGGGACATCATCGAACGCTACGGAGTCACCCAGCTCTACACGGCTCCCACAGCGATCCGGACCTTCATGAAATGGGGGGCCCAGGAGCCGGGGCGGCACGACCTCTCGTCATTGCGGGTGCTGGGATCGGTGGGAGAGCCGATCAACCCCGAGGCCTGGATGTGGTACCACGAGAACATCGGAGGCGGACGGTGTCCCATCGTGGACACCTGGTGGCAGACCGAGACCGGCGGCCACATGCTGACGCCACTGCCTGGAATCACCACGACCAAGCCGGGGTCGGCCTGCAGAGCGTTGCCGGGTATCACCGCAGAGCTGGTGGACGACTCGGGCGAGCTGGTCGCACGCGGCGGCGGCTACCTGACCCTGACCAAGCCGTGGCCCGGCATGCTGCGAGGTATCTGGGGCGATCCCGAGCGTTACGCGGAGACCTACTGGTCGCGTTTCCCCGGGCGCTACTTCGCCGGCGATGGAGCCAAGATCGATGAGGACGGCTACATCTGGGTGCTCGGGCGGGTGGATGACGTCATGAACATCTCGGGTCACCGCATCTCGACCGCAGAGATCGAATCGGCGCTCGTCGACCATCCCGCGGTGGCCGAGGCCGCCGTCGTCGGTGCCAGCGACGAGACGACAGGGCAGGCTGCCGTTGGATACGTGATCCTGCGGGGTGGGTTCGTCGGTTCCGACGAGGTGCGCGAGGAGATCCGCCAACACGTCGGTACCAAGCTGGGAGCGATTGCCCGGCCTCGGGCCCTCATCATCGTGCCGGACCTTCCCAAGACGCGTTCGGGCAAGATCATGCGTCGCTTGCTGCGCGACGTCGTGGAGGGCCGGGAGCTCGGAGATACGACGACCCTCGCCGACTCCACCGTGGTCGAAGCTATCCGTGAGCGCGCCGCAGGAGCTGCAGAGGACGAATGAGCATCTTCTGGTGGGTGGTGCTGGCGATCGTCGTGATCACGGTGGCCACGGTGGTGCACGACCGCCTACAACCCAGCCGGGCGATCCTTCGCAACTTCCCGGTGCTCGGGCACTTTCGCTACTGGCTCGAAGCCGTCGGACCCGAGCTGCGCCAGTACATCGTGACGTCCAACGACGAGGAGCGGCCCTTCAATCGGGACGAGCGCCGATGGGTCTACTCCTCGGCAAAGGAACAGGACAACACCTTCGGGTTCGGCTCCGACTCCCAGATGGAGCGCACCCCGGGCTACCTGATTGTTCGTCAGCGAACCTTTCCCGTCGAGCCACTTCCGGGAGAGCCCGTACGAGCGGATCCCGACTTCCTGTTGCCCTGCGCCAAGGTCTGGGGCGCCTCGCACGGTCGGGTCGGTGCGTTCCGGCCCGACTCCCTCGTCTACGTGTCCGGTATGAGCTTCGGCGCGCTGTCCGGGCGGGCGCTGGAGGCCCTCAACGAGGGAGCAGCCACTGCGCACTGCATGCACAACACCGGGGAGGGCGGGGTCTCGCCCCATCATCTCCGCGGTGCGGACCTGATCACGCAGGTCGGCACCGGCTACTTCGGCTGCCGAGATGCCAACGGGAAGTTCTCCCTGGAGCGGTTGGTGGACTCGGTGGGCTCCGCGCCGGTTCGGGCGGTGGAGATCAAGTTGTCACAGGGCGCCAAACCCGGCCTGGGGGGAATGCTGCCAGCGGCCAAGGTCACACCGGAGATAGCTGCCATCCGGGGTATCCCTGTCGGGGTGACCTGCAAGTCTCCGGGTGGCCACACCGCGTTCGGTGATGTCGATTCGATGATCGAGTTCATCGAGATGGTGGCGGAGGCCACCGGTCTCCCGGTGGGTATCAAGTCGGCCGTGGGTGAGCTGGGGTTCTGGTCAGACCTGGCCGTGCGGATGAAGCTCACCGGCGGTGGGCCGGACTTCATCGCCGTCGACGGTGGCGAGGGAGGCACGGGAGCGGCCCCCCTCGTGTTCGCCGATCACGTGTCCATGCCGTTCCTGCGCGGATTCCCCGAGGTGTTCGGACGATTCGCGGCGGAGGGCATCGCCGATGACATCGTGTTCGTCGGAGCCGGCCGGTTGGGGATTCCCCATCGGGCGCTGGCGGCGATGGCGCTCGGTTGCGACGCGATCGCCGTGGCCCGGGAGTCGATGCTGGCCGTCGGGTGCATCCAGGCCCAGCGATGTCACACGGGCAATTGCCCCACCGGCGTGGCCACGCAGCGGCCGAGGCTCGAGCGCGGGCTGGTCGTGTCGGACAAGGCGCCGCGTGCGGCGAACTACATAGCTACCCTCCGCCAGGAACTGCTGCGGTTGGCCAGGGCCTGCGGCGAGCCACACCCGGGATGGGTCGGTTCGGACCAGGTCGAGGTTCTCGAAGATCCACGGTCCTCGGTCTCCCTGGGTGAGATCGCAGGCTACCGGGACTCGTCGTGGGGAAAACCGTCCCACGAGAAGCGCATGCACCTGGCCGAATCCTGGCTCCCCATGGCCGGGTATGCACCCGACCGGGGCGATGATCGTTCCGCCCCGGCGGCGGAGGCTGGATAGCCTGCAGGAGTGCCTAGTTGGGACCACACGTTCGAGAACTGGCTCTGGCGCGATGGTGCCTTGGAGCCGGTTGACGAGGAATCGCAGACGACGGTTGTGTTCGACCTGGATGGCGTGCTGTCCGATGCGAGCACCCGTCAGCACTTCATCGAGTATCCGAGGCGTGACTGGGAGGCGTTCTTCCATGCCTGTGGCGACGACGATCTCATCGCCGAGGTGGGACGCCTTCTCGAGGTGCTCGACCCCACCCACCGGGTCGTGCTGCTGACTGCGCGACCGATCCGGGTCCAGCCGCAGACTCTGGCCTGGCTCCAGCGCTACGGCCTCCGCTGGGACCTGCTCATCATGAGGGACTTCGGGGACTACGCCGCGGCCCGCACGTTCAAGCAGCGCACGGTCCACGAGCTCCGCTCCCGGTCTTTCGAACTGCGACTGGCCTTCGAGGACGATCCGCGTAACGTCGCCATGTTCCATGCGGAAGGTGTGCCCTGCGTGTACATCCATTCCGGCTACTACGAGTAGCAGCTGCGCCACACACAGCCCGGTTTCAGGGGGATTCGACCTGGTGCGCGTCGTGGTCTGAGCCCGACCACAGCGGCCGGGCGCTACGGGAACGTGGCGGGCGCACAGCCCCGTACCATCGTGTCGTTCGTCCAGGCCCGGAGACCAGCGATGCTCAACAACGTGAAAACTGCAGCGCTGCTCGCCGGTCTCGGCGCGTTGTGCATCTTCATCGGCTCCTTCTGGGGCGGCACGGGGATGTTCGTGGGGCTGCTGATCGGCCTGGCGATGGCGATGAGCTCCTACTGGTTCAGTGACCGTCTGGCCATTCGTTCGGCCCAGGCTGTGGAGGTGACAACCGCCCAGATGCCGCAGTACCACGCCGTCGTGGCGGATCTGGCTCACCGGGCGGGTGTGCCCAAGCCGCGCCTCTATGTCTCGCCCCAGCCCCAACCCAACGCCTTCGCCACGGGCCGTAACCCTGCCAACGCCGCCGTGTGCGTCACCGAGGGGCTTCTTCACACTCTCTCCTGGGAGGAGATCCAGGGAGTACTGGCACACGAGCTGTGTCATGTGCGCAACCGCGACATGCTGATTGGCTCGGTGGCTGCCTCAGTGGCGATGGGGATCACGTTTGTAGCTTCGATCGCACGCTGGGGAATGATTTTCGGAGGCGGCCAGAGCGGTAACAATCGCAGCAATCCGTTCGGCGGACTGCTGATGGTGATCCTGGCTCCGATCGCGGCGTCGATGATCCAGATGGCCATCAGCCGAGGTCGTGAGTTCGAGGCCGACGCTTCCGCCGCTCGGCTCCTGGGTACCGGTGAACCGCTGGCACGCGCACTGGAGCGACTCGATTACGCAGCGGAGCGGATCCCCTCGCAGGTGAACCCTGCGGAGGCTTCCAACTACATCGTGAACCCCCTGCGCGGTCGCCAGGTGGCCAAGCTGTTCTCCACCCATCCACCCGTGCAGGAGCGGATCGTGCGGCTGCGCACGAACGCGTGGTCGTGAGCGTCAGTCTCTGAAGTTCCCGAACTGCAGCGGGATCCCGAAGTCGTGTTCCTTGCAGGCTGTGATGACGTCCTGAAGGGCGTCTCGCTTCTTGGCGGTCACCCGGATCTGTTCGCCCTGGGTCTGTGTCTGGGTGCCCTTGAGGCCGAGCTGCTTGACGAACTTGTTGATCTCCTTGGACTTCTCCGAGCCGATCCCGGCAACCATGGTCGCCACCTGTCGGGCCGTGGCGCCCGATGCCTCCTCGATGTTCCCCCAGTCGAGGGCCTTCATGGACACTCCGCGTTTGACGAGCTTCTCCTCGACGACCTGACGAAGGGCTTGAAGCCGATCCTCCGTCGAGGACCGGAGGGTGATCGTGGTTTCTCCCAGCTCCACCGAGGAGTCGGTGTGTTTGAAATCGAAGCGGTTGGCGACCTCTCGGTTCGCCTGGTCGACGGCGTTGCGGACCTCCTGCTCGTCGACCTCGGATGTGATGTCAAAGCTCGCCATTTCGGTCTCCTCCCGATGCCGGCGGAGGACGATTGCCTGCCAGCTCGTCCGGAACGCTATCGTGAACCGCTTCCGGGTCGGTGCCCGAGCGGCCAATGGGAGCAGACTGTAAATCTGCCGGCGTATGCCTTCGGAGGTTCGAATCCTCCTCGGCCCACGGAAAACTAGAGCAGTCGTTCCATGAGGACGACGTCGAGCCAGCGGCCGAACTTGCGGCCGACCTGCAGTTCGTGTCCGACGGTGTCGAATCCACATAGCTCGTGGAGTCCGATCGATGCCTCGTGGCCGCCGACGATCTTCGCCATGAGCGCGTGGAAGCCGTGCGACCGGGCGAAGTCCACGAGAGCCTCCAGGAGAAGACGGCCGATTCCCTCACCGTGATGGGCCTCGGCCACGTACACGCTGTCCTCGACCGTCGTGGCGTACCCGGCCCGCTCCCGGTACGGCGATAGCGCTCCGAAACCACGCACATGACCGTCGTCGGTCTCCGCGACAATGACCACGTGGGCCCCCGAGCGTTCGGTCAGCCATGCCATCTGCTCATCGATCGTGCGGGGTACGAGATCGAATGTGGCGGTCGAGGTCAGGACCTGGTGGTTGTAGATCTCGAGGATGGCCGCGGCGTCATCGACCGTGGCGGGACGTACGTGCACCGCGTCACGCTACCGGAGCGCATCCTCTCGGCCCATCGGGTTGGCCCATCGGGTTGGGCCATCGGGTTGGGCCATCGGTTGCCCACCTGGTTAGAGGGTGGCCGGTGCGGGTTCCACTACCTCGAGGGCCCCGGTCATGGCCTCGAGGCGAGCCCACGATGCGATCGCGTCCGACTGGGTGAACAGGAGGACCTGCTGATGGGCCGATTGCTGCAGGATCGTCTCCAGCAGGGGTGCGACCGCCCCGGGGTCCAAGTCGGTGAACGGCTCGTCCAGAAGCAGGGGGAATGTCTCCATCCCGGAGCCGACCGACCGCACGGCTGCGAAACACTGCTGGATGGCGTGGGTGGCTGCACCCAGCTGTTCGCCGACCGCCTCGGTGTCATGCGGAGACAGATCTTTTCCGGTGGCGGAGGCGGCAACGATCTGGGCGCGGTGGGCGACCGCCCACTCGACGCTCACGCCCCCTGCCAGAACGGCCCAACGTGACTGTGCGTCGCGGCTGGCGGCCGGCGGCTTCGAGCAGCCGCCGCCGGTGCTCGTCCGACCCGACGAGGCCGTTGACCCGTTGGAGGTGGAATCCCAGATACGAGTTGGCACCTGCTGCCTCCAACGCCTCGGCCTCGGCGCGGCCGGCGGCCTGGGCACGCCGCCAGTACACCATGGACACGATGACCGCGAGGCCTGCGATGATCGCCAGGGCGGCGATTCCCGGCGCTCCGATTGCCCGTGAGGCGGGGATGGCGAACAGAGCAGCGATGCCTGCCACCAGGAAGTTGATCTTGCGTACGCTCTCCGCCTGCGCCTCGGCCTCCTCGAAAGCGGAGGTGACTCTCCTCGATCCGCCCCACCGCCTCGGCGTCAGCGGCCGTTGAGCCCACCTCTTCGGCCTCGCGTTCGAGTTCGCGGTCGGCGGCTCCCAGGCGTTCAGCCGTGGACCAGAGCTCTGGCTGGTCCACGGCTGCCAGTTGGAGCACCAGTTCGTCGCCCTCGACGGACTCATTGAGGCGTTGGGCCCCGACACACATGAGGTGTCGGGCCGAGTGCGGGTCGAGATCGGCGCGGGCAAGCAGATCGAGTCGGCCGTCGGCAGTGACGAACTGATCCGTCACATCCAGCCTGTTGTCTATGTCGATCACCCGCGGCAGGCGCACCCTCGGGGCGGAACACGGCGAAACGGGTGCCCCCGTCGGACTGGAGTTCGAGGTGGACCCCCGGTCGGGACGTCGACAGGGCGCCGATTATCTCGGTGGCGAGCGCCGACCGCTCGAAGTCACCGAGTCCCGTGAGGACGGTGAGTCGTGGATGGAGGTCGACGGCCATCGTGTGGTCGCCGGAGTCTATGACCAGTCGTTCGAAGCGCACCCCGTCGCATCGGCGCGCGGCGGGCTCGGACTTGAGGGCGATCGGTCGGTAGTCGGGAGAGCCACCGGTCGGTAGTCGGGAGAGACAGCCTGCAGGCTGCTTCGGTGTTGTCGGTACCTCGGGATCCTCGCTAGTCTCCTCGTCCTGTCCGACCTCGGTCGGGCGGGCCCCCTTAGCTCAGTCGGCAGAGCGTTTCCATGGTAAGGAAAAGGTCGTCAGTTCGATTCTGACAGGGGGCTCCAAGGCACAGCGTGCTGTGTCGGCCGATCCTGTTCCGGACCGGTCTGCGGCGGCGTAGCTCAGTTGGTGAGAGCGCTCGGCTCATAATCGAGAGGTCGTCGGTTCGAGTCCGACCGCCGCTACCACACCGGGCAACCGGCAGATCAACCACCCATCACCCAACAGCCTCAAGAGGAGATCCACCCATGTCCAAGGAGAAGTTCGAGCGTACGAAGCCTCATGTGAATGTGGGGACGATGGGTCATATTGACCATGGGAAGACGACGTTGACGGCGGCGATTTCGAAGACGTTGGCGGATCGTGTTGAGGGGAACACGTTCACTGAGTTCGCGAATATTGATAAGGCTCCTGAGGAGCGGGAGCGTGGGATTACGATCAATGTGTCTCATGTGGAGTATGAGACTGACAATCGGCATTATGCGCATGTGGATATGCCGGGGCACGCGGATTACATCAAGAACATGATTACTGGTGCTGCTCAGGTTGATGGTGCGATTTTGGTGGTGGCTGCGACTGATGGTCCGATGCCTCAGACTCGTGAGCATGTGGTGTTGGCTCGGCAGGTGGGTGTGCCGGCGATTGTGGTGGCGTTGAACAAGGTCGACATGGTCGATGATGAGGAGCTTGTTGGAGCTGGTGGAGATGGAGGTGCGTGAGCTTCTGTCTGAGTACGAGTTCGATGGTGATGATGCTCCGGTGGTGCAGGTGTCTGCGTTGAAGGCTTTGGAGGGTGACTCCGGGGCTCAGGATGAGGTGATGGAGTTGATGGCTGCGGTTGATTCGTATGTGCCGGAGCCGGAGCGTGATTTGGACAAGCCGTTCTTGATGCCGATCGAGGATGTGTTCTCGATCACGGGTCGGGGCACGGTTGTGACTGGCAAGGTCGAGCAGGGTGTTGTTCATACTGGTGATGACATTGAGATCGTCGGTTTGCGGGACACGCAAAAGACGACGTGTACTGGTGTGGAGATGTTCCGGAAGTTGTTGGATGAGGGTCAGGCTGGCGACAACATCGGTGCTTTGTTGCGGGGTATCGACAAGGAGGATGTGCAGCGGGGTCAGGTGTTGGCGAAGCCTGGGTCGATTACGCCGCACACGAAGTTCGAGGCGAATGTGTATGTTCTTACCAAGGAGGAGGGTGGTCGTCATAAGCCGTTCTTCGCGAATTATCGGCCGCAGTTCTATTTCCGTACGACGGATGTGACTGGGACTGTTGAGTTGCCGTCGGGTACTGAGATGTGCATGCCTGGTGACAACACTGAGATGACTGTGGAGTTGATTGCTCCGATCGCGATGGATGACGGTTTGCGGTTCGCGATTCGTGAGGGTGGTCGTACGGTGGGCGCCGGCCGCGTCACCAAGATCCTCGAGTAACCGCCGGATGGGCGGCGCCGGCTTGTGTCCGGGCCGCTCGGTGCCCACACAATGAGAGGTCCCCATCGGGGCCGAGAACGAGGAGAAGGCCGGTATGGCTTCCGACAAGCGGGTCCACGTGACCCTCGAGTGCACCGAGTGCAAGCGGCGCAACTACATCACCAAGAAGTCCAAGGTGAACGACCGCGAGCGCATCGAGATGAACAAGTACTGCAAGTGGGACCGCAAGCACACCCTGCACAAGGAGACCCGCTGAGGGTCGTCGTGTCGGCCGTGACCCGCTGAGCGGTCGTGTGTGGCCGTGACCCGCTGAGGGTCGTGTGTGGCTGAGTACTGTGTTCGGTGATGCCACAAGACAGCACCGGCGTGCCCCCTCACCGCTGAGCACCCGGGTCGTTCCCCGTGGCCCGCGGAGCACCACGAGGTACAGGCCCTGTTGGACGCGGCTCGGGCAGGCGACACGGTGCCTTCGAGCGGCTGGTCGAGGCGACCCACCGAGACACGTTCACGATGGCCCTTCGGCTCACGGGGATCCCCACGACGCCGCGGACGTCACCCAGGAGGCCTACCTCCGTGCGTACCGTTCGATCGGGTCGTTCCGCTCCGAAGCCAGGTTCTCCACCTGGATGTACCGGATCACTGCCAACTGCGCCTCCACGCACCTGGGTCGCCGCAAGCGCCATCGGCACGGCGCGCCTGGATGCGGACGATCCTGTTGTGGACTGAACGCGGCGACCACGATCCCCAGCTCCGAGCCGACGCCAGGGACATGCGCGACCGGCTGGTCGCGGCGCTGGACGAACTGCCGCCGAAACTGCGGGCGGTCGTCGTCCTGCGTGATGTCTACGAGCTGTCCCACGACGACGATCGCCGACCGAGCTGGGCATCACGAACACGGCGGCGAAGGTCCGCCTGCACCGGGCCAGACAGCAGATCCGATCCCTGGTGTTCCCGGCACTGGACGAGGTCGGTTCCCGTGCCGTTTGAGCGGATGTCCGCCGTCACGACGTGCAACGACGTCTCCGGTCATCTGGCCGGGGTGGCGGCCGGCGAGGTCGTGTTGCCGCTGGCCCAGCGGGACCATGTGGAGCACTGCCTCAGGTGCCAGGCGGAGGTCGTCCAGCACCGCCGGATTCTGCGTTCCATGAGAGCAATGCGCGACGACCTGCTGGAGCCGGCTCCAGGGATGCTGCCGGACCTGTTCGCGGAGTTGCACGGCGCCGGCGAACGTCACGCGGTCCGCTCCCTGCTCCATCGTCGCCGGGCGGCCTACTCGCTCGCCATCGTGGGACTCGTCGTGGCTGGGGCGACAGGCACTGTGGTGGCTCTTCGGAGCCACCGTTCGCGGACGCCCCAGGTACTCGGATCCTGAGTGCCCCCGATGTCGGATAGCCCCGCGGGCGAAGTGGCGTCTATTCTTGGCGGACGGGCGCTGCTGCGCCCTGCCCCGCCGTGTTCACGTTCGGGCCCTCGGGTCTGTCGGCGAGCCATTGCGAGGTCACAGGGCAGTGGCTCAATTGGTAGAGCACCGGTCTCCAAAACCGGCGGTTGTGGGTTCGAGTCCCTCCTGCCCTGCAGTCCCCTGGTTCCGGTCCGACCGGTTGGCAGGGGGGTGTCGTTCAAGTGGTTGCGCCCACCCTGTGGGCGGTCCACCCGGTCGACTGAACCGAGCCGAGACAGAGGTCATCCATCGTGGCAATGAACCGAGAACAGAAGCGGGCGATGCAGAAAGCCGGGCAGCTGAACGCCGACGGCTCGCAGGCCGCGCCCAGTCGGGAGCGCAAGAGTGCACCCGCCAAGACCGTCAAGGCCGAACGCACCAAGCCGGTGGAGTTCGTCCGAGAGGTCCGCGCCGAGCTCCGCAAGGTCACCTGGCCGACCCGCGAGGAGACGATCAGACTGTCGATCATCGTGCTCGTGGCCCTTCTGGTCATGGCCGCGTTGATCTTCAGCCTCGACACCCTGTTCGCCGAGTTCTTCCGTTGGCTTTTGGACAACGGCCGCTAGATAAAGCACACCCTGCGGTCACGCTTCCGAAGCGAACCGTGGTTCCACCCCGATCTCACCCTGTTTGGACTCAAGATGACTGACGAAGAGACCCCCACCAGTAGCGATGATGCGGTTGCATCCGTTCCGGAATCCCCGGAGGCCGCTCCCGAGGCACCCGACACGACCTCCGAGCCGGCCGGCGACCCGTCCAGCGCCAAGGTCCTGGTCGAGGACGCGAATATCGATAGCGGACCTGAAGCCCAGCCCTCCGAACCGGAACCCGCCGGGTCCGAGGCGGATGACGGCGACAACGACGATGACGACGAACCGGTTGTTGATTCGCCCTGGACGCGCCCGGGCAAGTGGTTCGTGCTCCATACCCAGTCCGGCTACGAGAACAAGGTCCGCCAGAACCTGGAGGCCCGCACCAACTCCATGAACATGGAGAGCAAGATCCACGAGGTCGTCATTCCGATGGAGGACGTCGTCGAGTTCAAGGGCGGCAAGAAGGTCGTCGTGCAGAAGAAGATGTTCCCGGGCTACCTGCTCGTGCGCTGTCGTCTGGATGACGACAGCTGGTACGTGATTCGCAACACACCGGGAGTGACCGGGTTCGTGGGCGCCGGCAACAAGCCGTCGCCGCTGCCGAGGCGCGACGTGGAGACCTTCCTCTCGGTCAAGGCGGATGACGCCGAGGCTCCCAAGCGTCAGAAGCCGCGACTGCAGTACGAACTCAACGAGACGGTCCGTGTCAAAGAGGGACCGTTCGCGGACTTCTCCGGTGAGGTCGTCGAGATCAACGAGGACCAGCTCAAGGTCAAGGTCCTCGTCAACATCTTCGGCCGTGAGACCCCGGTGGAGCTGGAGTTCGCCCAGGTCGCCAAGCTCTGATCCGCCGTCTTCACCGGTCCCGCTCCGCGGTGCGAGGTCGGTCGGACGGACTCCAGGGCAACGCTCGGGTTGCCTCCGCATCGCCCAGGCTCCACAATTGTCGCTCGCGCCCGCAGCGGACCGACGTCCCCGGCGCCCCCACAGATTCAGGAAATCAAAATGGCAAAGAAAAAAGTCAAGGCACTCGTGAAGATCCAGATCCCGGCGGGCCAGGCTTCGCCGGCTCCGCCCGTGGGCACGGCACTCGGTCCCCACGGAATCGCGATCATGGATTTCTGCAAGGCCTACAACGCCCAGACCGAGTCCCAGCGAGGCACCGTGGTGCCGGTGGAGATCTCGATCTACGAGGACCGCACGTTCAGTTTCATCACCAAGACGCCCCCGGCGCCCGTGATGATCCGCGAAGCACTCAAGATCACCAAGGCCTCCCAGAACCCAGGGCGCGAGGAGGCCGGCACCATCAAACAGTCCCAGCTCGCCGAGATCGCCAAGGTGAAGATGCCCGATCTCAATACTGACGACCTCGAGGCTGCGAAGCTCCAGATCGCTGGTACGGCCCGCTCGATGGGTATCCGGGTCGTCGACTGATACAGCTCTGTCAGGGCGCATCCGCGCCACGCAACCCGGGATGACCTCGCCCGGCACGCGCGACATCCGAGGGAGAACACCCACGAAAGGGATTCGAGACATGCCCCATGGCAAGAAGTACCGCGACGCGAGCCAGCGCTTCGACCGAGACCGCGATCACCCACCGGGGGAGGCCGTCGCACTGGTGAAGAACCTCGCAACAGCCAAGTTCGACGAGACCGTCGAGTTGGTCGTTCGACTAGGCGTGGACCCACGCAAGGCCGACCAGATGGTGCGCGGGACCGTCGCACTTCCGAGCGGATCGGGCAAGGACATCCGCATCGCGGTGTTCGCCCAGGGCGAGGCCGCGACCGCCGCCACCGAGGCAGGCGCCGACCTGGTGGGGGCCGACGAGTTGGCCGAGCAGGTCCAGGGTGGAATGCTCGACTTCGACCTGGCCATCGCCACTCCCGATCTGATGCCCCTGGTCGGCAAGCTCGGGCGTGTGCTGGGTCCGCGCGGCCTTATGCCCAATCCCAAGACGGGCACTGTCACGCCAGACCCGGCCAAGGCCGTGGGTGAGTTCAAGAGCGGAAAGGTCGAGTACCGCACCGACCGTCACGCCAGCGTGCACGTGCCCATTGGCAAGGTCAGCTTCGACGCCGAGGCCATTGAGGCCAACTACAACGCGGTGATGAACGAGCTGATCAAGGCCAAGCCTTCCGGGGCCAAGGGCTCCTACGTCCGCAAGGTCACCCTCAGCTCGACCATGGGTCCCGGCGTTCGCGTGGACCCGGGCCGTATCGACGCCGACTGAGTCGGCGACCTATGCTTGCATTCCGTTTCCGAACGGAACATGTCGCGGTGCTCCGGCACCACGAAATACAACACAACCGAGGAACTTCGCTCGCCGAAGACCCCATGGTGTGCCGCCGGTCCTGACGGGTCGGTGGCCCGAAATGGCACAGTTGGCCGTAAGGCCAGCCGAAGCTGGCCGTAGGGCCAGCCGCCTGCCTGGGTAGGTGGACTCCGTCACCCCCAACCATTCGGTTGAGGAAGGACGTCCACGTATGTGGGCGTCCGTTTCTCCCGAACAAATCAAGGGAGGTGTCAATGGAGAACCCGAGACCCGACAAGGTCGCCGTGGTCGAGGAGGTCCGCGAGAAGCTGTCCTCCACCGAGGCCGTGGTGTTCACCGAGTACCGGGGTCTGACCGTCGGTGATCTGCAGGAGCTGCGCTCTGCGCTGCGATCGGCAGGGGGCGAGTACAAGGTGTACAAGAACACCTTGGTGCGCCTGGCCATTGCCGACATGGACCTCGATCTTGGGGACATCCTCACGGGTCCTACGGCACTGGCATTGGTGGCTGAACGCCCCGATGGAACACCTGGTGACGCAGTGCTCGTGGCCAAGGCGATCAAGGCCTTCGCCAAGGGCAACCCCAATCTGGTGGTCAAGGGCGGTCGACTCGGCGAGCAGATGCTCGACAACGACGCCATCATGGCGTTGGCCGACGTGGCTCCCCGCGAGGAGCTGCTGGCACGTCTCGCCGGTGGTATTGCCGCCCCGATGACCAACATGGCCCGTCTCCTGCAGGCGCTGCCTCAGAAGATGGCCTACGGCTTGTCCGCACTCATCGAGGCCGGTGGCGCATCAGGTGCGCCCGCCGAAGCCGAGGCGAGCGTGGACCAGACAACTGATGACGACCCACAAACCAATGACGACGATGCCCCCGCGGACGCGGCGGCCAGTGCCGACGAGAGCGCCGAGGGCGCCGACGCGGCACAGGAAGAGGAGTGAACATGACCAAGGAAGAAATTCTTGACGCAATCTCGAGCATGTCCGTGCTCGAGCTCTCGGAGTTGCTCACCGATTTCGAGGAGCGCTTCGGCGTGACCGCAGCAGCTCCGGCCGCAGCGGTTGCCGCTGCTCCCGCAGCCGGTGGCGATGGTGGCGGCGACGACGAGGAGAAGACCTCGTTCGACGTGGTCCTCACCGAAGCCGGAGAGAAGAAGATCGGGGTCATCAAGGAGGTGCGTGGTCTCACCAGCCTCGGGCTCAAGGAGGCCAAGGAGTTGGTCGAGTCCGCTCCCAAGGCCGTGCTCGAGGGTGTCTCCAAGGACGAGGCCGCCAAGGCCAAGGAGGCCCTCGAAGGCGCAGGGGCCTCGGTAGAGGTCAAGTGACCCACTGCCCGGGCTTGCCCGAGTAGCAGTATCTGACAACAGGGGGCGGCCTCGGCCGTCCCCTGTTGCGCGTTCCGGCCGGAAACCCTTGACCCTCCCGCGGCCGTTCTTTACGCTCGCCGGAAGTCGATAGGACAAACGTCGATGGGCAGTACCTGCCGGTGGTCGTCATTCGCACTCTGCGAGCGGTTGCGCACCGTATCTGCAGGGCAGGGGGCCGCGCGTCCCCGCTATTGACCCGCATCTGCGCTGCGCGTACCATGATCGGTTGCCGTGCCCAGTTGCCCCTCGCTCTTCCCCCATTCCGGTCGGGAGGCGTTCCGCGCCCGAGCACGGCTGCACCCTCGTCCTCACGCTCAGGAGTAGCAGTTGTCCTCTCGTTCCAACCTTCGGGACCGTTACTCGTTCGCGAACCTCGACGAGGTTCTCGAACTCCCCGATCTCATCGCAATCCAGCGCAAGTCGTTCCAGTGGTTCGTGGAGAACGGTCTCGCGGACGCATTCCGCGACATCTCTCCGATCAAGGACTTCACTGAGACGCTGAGCCTGGAGCTCGAATTCGACCCCTTCGACGAGGACCTCCGTCCGCCGCCGAAGTTCACTGTCGAGGAGTGCAAGGAGAAGGACATGACCTTCTCCGCCCCGATCTTCGCCCGTGCCCGTTTCATGAACGCCAACACCGGCGAGATCAAGGAACAGACGGTCTTCATGGGGGACTTCCCGATGATGACCGACAAGGGGACGTTCATCGTGAACGGCACGGAGCGGGTCGTCGTCTCCCAGCTCGTCCGCTCGCCCGGAGTGATCTTCCAGCCGGGTGAACGCTTCCGTCTGCGTAACCTCTCGAAGCATCAGCTGGTCACCGGCACCATCCACCCCTACCGAGGTGAATGGATCGAGTTCGATGTCGAACAGAAGCCCGGTAAGGAGCCGACGGCCGGCACTCGCGTAGCCCGCAAGCGTCGCCTGTCGCTGTTCGTGCTCCTGCGTGCACTCGGTTACGACGAGGAGAACTTCCCCGGCTTCCTCGAGGCATTCGTGGACCGGTTCGACTTCCTGCGTGACCAGTGGGACAAAGAGGTCGCCAAGCTCGACGAGGACGAGGTCCCCACCCAGACCGAAGCCCTCATCGAGATCTACAAGCGGGCCCGTCCAGGAGAGCCGGCGACACCCGAGTCCGCCCGCGCCTACTTCGCCAATGCTTTCTTCGAGCCCCGCCGCTACGACCTGTCCCGGGTCGGCCGCTACAAGCTCGATCGCAAGCTCGGTCCCGAACTGGACCGGCTCGAGGAGAACTTTCCTCAGCTCAAGGGCCGCCTCGATCGCCCTGAGCCCGACCAGCCGGTGCTCAGCCGTTGCGAGGTCCTCGCTTCCACGACCTACCTGCTCAACCTTGCTGCCGGCACCCACGGATACCGCCTGGATGACCAGGACCACTTCGCCAACCGCCGCATCCGCTCGGTCGGGGAGCTCATCCAGAACCAGGTTCGTATAGGCCTGTCCCGCATGGAGCGGGTCGTGCGCGAGCGCATGACCACCCAGGACGTCGAGGCGATCACCCCCACAACCCTGATCAACATCAGGCCCGTGGTGGCTGCAATCAAGGAGTTCTTCGGAACCTCCCAGCTCTCGCAGTTCATGGATCAGGTGAACCCGCTCTCGGGGCTGACCCACCGCCGTCGTCTTTCGGCGCTCGGCCCCGGTGGCCTGAGCCGTGAGCGTGCGGGCTTCGAAGTGCGTGACGTCCACTTCTCGCACTACGGGCGTATGTGTCCGATCGAGACTCCCGAGGGACCGAACATCGGTCTCATCGGTGCCCTGGCCACCTTCGGTCGGGTCAACCAGTTCGGTTTCATCGAGACCCCCTACCGCAAGGTCGTCGACGGCAAGGTCACCGACGACATCGTCTACCTGCCCGCCGATGAGGAAGAGGAGTACATCGTCGCCCAGGCGAACACTCCTTTGAACCCCGACGGTTCTTTCTCCGCCGAGCGCGTGCTGGTGCGGCGTTCACCGCAGGCCGCCTCGCTGTCGGATCTCCGCCTCCAGCTCGAGCGCGATGAGTTTCTGGGTGCAACCACCGAGATCTCCGCCGTGGCACCGGCAGAGGTCCAGCTCATGGACGTCTCGCCGAAGCAGATCGTGTCGGTCGCGACCGCGCTGATCCCCTTCCTCGAACACGACGACGCCAACCGTGCCCTGATGGGCGCCAACATGCAGCGCCAGGCTGTTCCGCTTCTGAGGGCCGAGGCTCCCTACATCGGAACCGGGATCGAGTCCCGCGCCGCTCGTGACGCGGCAGACATGATCCTGGCCGACGAGGACGGCACCGTTGTCTCCGTCGACGGCAACGCCATCGTGGTGGACTACAAGAAGGCCGGAAAGACCACATACCGGCTCCACAAGTTCGAGCGCTCCAACCAGAACACCTGCATCAATCAGAAACCGCAGGTGTTCGAGGGCCAGAAGCTGCACAAGGGCGACGTGATCGCCGAGGGCCCCTCCACCGACAACGGTGAGTTGGCACTCGGCAAGAACCTGCTCGTGGCCTTCATGCCGTGGGAGGGCTACAACTTCGAGGACGCCATCATCCTCTCGGAGCGCCTGGTGCGCGACGACGTGCTCACCTCCGTGCACATCCACGAGCACGAGATCGATGCCCGTGACACCAAGCTCGGTCCCGAGGAGATCACCCGGGACATCCCGAACCTCTCCGAGGAGATCCTCGCCGATCTGGATGAGCGCGGGATCATCCGTGTGGGGGCCGAGGTCGGCCCGAGTGACGTGCTCGTCGGCAAGGTCACCCCCAAGGGAGAGACCGAGCTCACCCCCGAGGAACGGCTCCTCCGAGCCATCTTCGGCGAGAAGGCCCGAGAGGTGCGCGACACCTCGCTCAAGGTCCCCCATGGTGAGTCCGGCAAGGTCATCGACGTCAAGGTCTTCAGCCGCTCCGACGAACATGAGCTGCCGCCGGGAGTGAACCAGCTTGTTCGGGTGTATGTGGCCCAGAAGCGCAAGATCTCGGTCGGCGACAAGCTCGCCGGACGCCACGGCAACAAGGGCGTCATCTCGCGGATCTTGGCTGTCGAGGACATGCCGTTCATGGAGGACGGCAGCCCCGTCGACATCATCCTCAATCCTCTCGGTGTGCCGTCCCGTATGAACGTGGGCCAGGTACTCGAGGCGCACCTCGGGTGGGCCGCGCGGTGGGGCTGGTCCGACGACGGAGTGATGATCGGCGAAGAGCCGCTGCGTGGCACCGAGTCCAAGACCCGTCCGGTCACCCGCCCTTCCACACTCGTCGCCACCCCGGTGTTCGACGGTGCCAAGTGGGACGAGGTCGAGATGGCCGGCAAGCACCCGACCATCCAGTCGATCTTCGAGAACCTCCGCCCCGAGGCGGCCGACGGAACCCGGCTCATCGGGAACGACGGCAAGGTCACGCTCTACAACGGCCGCACCGGCGAGAAGTACGACAGTCCCGTCACTGCGGGCTATGCCTACATACTCAAGCTCTCGCACCTGGTGGACGACAAGATCCACGCCCGTTCCACCGGGCCATACTCCATGATCACCCAGCAGCCGCTCGGTGGTAAGGCGCAGTTCGGTGGACAGCGATTCGGCGAGATGGAGGTGTGGGCCCTCGAGGCGTACGGCGCTGCCTACTGCCTCCAGGAACTTCTCACCATCAAGTCCGACGACACCCTCGGCCGGGTCAAGGTCTACGAGGCGATCGTCAAGGGCGAGAACATCCCGGAGCCCGGTATCCCCGAGAGTTTCAAGGTGCTCATCAAGGAGATGCAGGCCCTGTGTCTCAACGTGGAGGTCATCTCCCGCACCGGTGAACAGATCCGCCTGCGTGAACTGGACGAGGACTATTTCCGTGCCTCCGAGGAGCTGGGCATCGACCTGTCCCGCCCCGAGCGTGGAACCGACGAGGAAGATGCCCGCCGCCAGGCGGAGCGTCGCTGAGGAACGGCAACGACATGGCAGAAACATCGCGCGACGTCAACATCTTCGATCAGCTTCGTATCGGGCTGGCTACCGCGGACGCGATCCGCACGTGGTCCAACGGTGAGGTCAAGAAGCCGGAGACCATCAACTACCGCACGCTCAAGCCCGAGAAGGACGGCTTGTTCTGCGAGAAGATCTTCGGTCCCACCAAGGACTGGGAGTGCTACTGCGGCAAGTACAAGAGGGTGCGCTTCAAGGGCATCATCTGTGAGCGCTGCGGGGTCGAGGTAACCCGATCCAAGGTGCGTCGCGACCGCATGGGACACATCGAGCTGGCCGCACCCGCCGTCCACATCTGGTATCTGCGCGGAACTCGTTCCTGGCTCGCCTACCTTCTCTCGGGCATCGAGCCCAAGGAAGAGCTCAAGGCAAAGCAGCTGGAGAAGGTCATCTACTTCGCGGCCAACCTGGTCACCTGGGTCGACGCGGACCGCCGCCAGGAAGACCTTCCCAGCCTCGAGGCCGACATGCTCGGTGAGCGTGACGCCATCGAAAAGGAGCGCGAGCTGGAGTTGGCGCGACGCATGGAAGAGCTCGAGGGCGAGATCGAGGCTCTCGAGAAAGCCGGCGCCAAGGAGTCCGAGCTCAAGAGCCTTCGCAAGGCTTCGGACAAGGACCTGGAGCTGATCCGGGAGACCTACGAGGCCGAACTCGATCTTCTCCAGCGCACCTGGGACGAGTTCCGCACCATGTATCCCCGTCAGATCCTCGAGGACGAGATGCTGTGGCGCGAACTGCGCGACCGCTACGAGGAGTACTTCGAGGGCGGCATGGGTGCCGATGCCATCAAGTTCCTGATCGACCGCATCGACCTCGACGAGGAGGAGATCAAGCTCCGCGAGGCGATCGACCCCGAAGAGGGCCGCAAGCCGCTCTCGGCCCAGCGCAAGCAGAAGGCGATCAAGCGGCTCAAGATCGTCGCCGCCTTCAACCGGCGCAACGATGCAGGTCACCGGGTGAACCAACCCCGGGCCATGATCCTCGACGTCGTGCCCGTGATCCCGCCCGACCTGCGCCCGATGGTGCAGCTCGACGGTGGCCGTTTCGCCACCTCGGATCTCAACGACCTCTACCGCCGCGTCATCAACCGCAACAACCGGCTCAAGCGCCTGCTCGATCTTGGTGCTCCCGAGATCATCGTCAACAACGAGAAGCGGATGCTCCAGGAGGCCGTCGACGCCCTGTTCGACAACGGTCGCCGCGGACGTCCGGTGACCGGGCCCGGTAACCGCCCCCTCAAGTCGCTCTCGGACATGCTCAAGGGCAAGCAGGGTCGGTTCCGTCAGAACTTGCTCGGCAAGCGCGTCGACTACTCGGGCCGTTCGGTCATCGTGGTCGGCCCCACCCTGCAGCTGCACCAGTGCGGTCTGCCGAAGCTCATGGCTCTGGAGCTGTTCAAGCCCTTCGTGATGAAGGCGCTCGTCGATCGCACCCTCGCCCAGAACATCAAGTCCGCCAAGCGGATGGTCGAGCGTCGCCGTCCCCAGGTGTGGGACGTCCTCGAGGACGTCATCAAGGAACATCCGGTGCTCCTCAACCGTGCGCCCACGCTCCACCGTCTCGGCATCCAGGCCTTCGAGCCCGTGCTGGTCGAGGGCAAGGCCATTCAGATCCACCCGCTGGTGTGCACCGCGTTCAACGCTGACTTCGACGGTGACCAGATGGCGGTGCACCTGCCGCTGTCCTCGGAGGCCCAGGCCGAGGCCCGCGTGCTCATGCTCTCGAGCAACAACATGTTGAGCCCCTCGAACGGCAAGCCGCTGGTCACGCCCACGCAGGACATGATCATCGGTGCCTTCTACCTCAGCTCCGAGGTCGAGGGAGGCAAGGGCGAGGGCATGACGTTCAGGCGCATCGACCAGGTCGAGCGGGCCGTCGAGTCCGGCGAGGTCGACATCCACGCCAAGATCATCTACCGCGGGACCGAGTACCCCGACCTCGTGAAGACCCCGGCCAACGGTTCAGCCGCTGAGTTCTTCACCACCACGCCCGGTCGCGTCCTGCTCAACGAGTGCCTGCCCGACGGGTACCCGTATGTGAACCACCCGATCCGCAAGCGCGAGATGACCGAACTGGTCGACCTGCTGGCGGTTGAGTTCAAGAAGGCCGACGCCGCCCGCGCTCTCGACGCGCTGAAGGCCCTGTGCTTCAACTGGGCGATGCGCTCCGGACTCACGATCTCCATCGACGACGTTCGGACTCCGTCCAACAAGTACGACATCCTCGACCGTCACGAGGTCGATGCCGACAAGGTGGAGAAGCAGTTCCGCCGGGGCATCATCACCGACGGCGAACGCAAGCAGAAGGAAATCGAGATCTGGACCACGGCGACCAACGAGGTCACCAAGGCCATGCAGGACGCCATGACGTCCAAGCAGTTCAACCCCATCGACATGATGGTCGGTTCCGGCGCTCGTGGCTCGATGGCCCAGGTCCGTCAGATCTCCGCGATGCGTGGCCTGGTGGCCAACCCTCGCGGCGACATGATTCCCCGACCGATCAAGTCGAACTTCCGTGAGGGCCTGTCGGTGCTGGAGTACTTCATCTCCACTCCTGGCGCACGAAAGGGCCTGGTCGACACCGCTCTGCGTACCGCTGACTCTGGTTACCTGACCCGTCGCCTCGTCGATGTGTCCCAGGAACTCATCATCAACGAGCGTGATCCCTTTGCCGAGGGAGGGCCCATCCGCAGCCTTCTGATCGAGAACGTGCTGCCCGACGTACCGGGCAAGAGGTACAACCTCGAGACCCGCCTGTTCAGCCGCACATTGGCCGAGGACCTGAAGCTGGCCGACGGCACCAAGCTGGCAAAGGGCACCGAGATCGGCATTCCCGAGATGGACGCACTCCGCGACGATCCCGAGATCACCGAGGTGCGGGTGCTCTCGCCCCTCACCGACGATTCCGAGTTCGGCATCAGCAGAGCCGCCTACGGCACTTCGTTGGCCACCGGAAAGACCATCGAGCCCGGAGAGGCCGTTGGCGTCATCGCTGCCCAGTCGATCGGTGAGCCGGGTACCCAGCTCACCATGCGTACGTTCCACACCGGCGGTATCGCTGCTGCCTCTGGCGACATCACCGGCGGCCTTCCGCGCGTAGTGGAACTGTTCGAGGCACGCAGCCCGAAGAACAAGGCGGTGCTTGCACGCACCTCCGGCGTCGTGCGCATCGACGACGAGGACTCCAAGGTCTGGGACATCACCGTGGTCGGCGACGACGGCGAGGAAGATGCCTACTCGATCGAACGGGAGCGCCGCCTCGAGGTTGCAGACGGTGACGAGGTCATCGCCGGCGATCCGCTGGTCGAAGGCCCCCGTGACCCCAAGGAGCTCCTCGAGATCAAGGGCGTCAGGGCCGTGCAGCAGTACCTGGTGACCGAGGTCCAGCGCGTGTACCGCGATCAGGGCGTGTCCATCCACGACAAGCACATCGAGTTGATCGTCCGCCAGATGACCCGACGCATTGCGGTCCAGGAAGCCGGCGAGTCCGACTTCCTGCCGGGTGAGCGAGTGGATCAGCGGGTGTTCGCCGAGACCAACCGGATGTTGGTACAGGAGGGCAAGGTGCCAGCCGATGGTCGGCCCGAGCTCATGGGCATCACCAAGGCCTCGCTGGCCACTGACTCCTGGCTGTCCGCCGCCTCCTTCCAGGAGACGACACGTGTGCTCACCGAAGCTGCCATCGAAGGCAAGTCGGACGGGCTCATGGGCCTCAAGGAGAACATCATCATCGGCAAGCTCATTCCCGCCGGAACGGGTATGCAGCGATACAAGGACATCCAGGCGTGGGCCCCCGGCTATGAGGTCCCGGCCGAGGGCGCTCCTGCCGACGGTGCCGATTACCTCGCCAGCCTCCCGGCCGGTGACTACGTGGTACCCGAGGCAACAGGTGCGACCGAGGCCGCCGGTGGCGGTATCGGTGTGCTCACCGCTCCTGCCGAGAACGCCGCCGAAGGTGGAGTCGCAGAGGTAATCGAGTTCCCCGGCGGAGCTACGGAGTGACAGTCACCCAGTAGCCAGACGGCCACTGGCACCACAGCCATGTGGACGGGTCAATCCGACTCGTGGCGCCGAGTCGCCGGATCAGGGAGTACCCGTGATCCGGTAAAGCGTGATGCCCTCTTCCTGGCCGACCGCAACCATGTCGAACTCGTTCTGCAGCTCGTCTACCGGCACCAAGTACCCATAGGGTTCGTTCACCGTTGTCCACGCTACGTAGATGTCGGATCCGCCATTTACGGCCTCGGCCAGGCGCTCGATGTCCTCACCGTCGGTGCCCCTCCGCGGTGTGATCAGAGGCAGGACGCCGTCGCGGTACCAGGCCCAGGGTTCGTTGCTAAGGATTCCGCACGAGGGGAAGTCGCCGTTGGTTACCTCGTCCACGGTGACCCGTCGACAGTCGTCCGGGATCTGGTCTAGGAGCTCCGCAGATGATGTCAGCGCCCATTCGTCATTGGCGTACCCGACGCCCTCCGCCGCGATAATGGCGCTCCGCGCGCTGGCAAGTACTGCGACGATGCACCACATGGCGCCGACGCCCAGCAGAGCGCGGCGCATCGTGACTGTGCTGTCGATCGTGAGATCGCCCAGTATGGCGAAGGCCAGCAGGACGACCAGGACCGCAGTCGCGGCGACCAGGCGTCCGTCGAGGTCGTTGATCTCTGCTCTTGAACGGGCCGCGATCGTGGTGGCTAGCTGGAAGCTCGCCATCAGCCCGAGAAGCAAACGGGCCGCTCGGCCCCCTGTGGGCTCCGACGCACCCTTGCGAAGCGAGCCCCAGAGGACCATCGCGCCGATTAGCAGGCCCAGGGCAAGGGCGATTGCCTGGGGTGTGCTGTCGAGGGTCCACACGGCGGTGCGGCCCACCGCGCCGATGCCCTGCTGGACGACCTGAAGTGGCCCGAGGGACGAGGGCAGGCGATTGCCGAATGCGGAGCCTTGGCTGCTGTTCCACGCGAGATCGAGAACGAGAGGTGCGCAGCCGACAAGGAGGGCGAACGCGGCGAGTGCCAACCGGTTCCGGCGCCGCTTGTCGAGTGCGACCCACACCGCCAACGCGACCGGTACCGCAAGACCCGCATACCGGATCAGCGGAGTAAGGGCGCCGAGAGCTATTGCTCCGGCAAGTCGAGCATCCAAACCACCGGGGTCCTCCTCGGACAGGGCGTCCCCCGACGACACAGCTAGGGCGATGGCGGCAAGGAGGACAGCGACGAAAGGGATCTCGCTCAATCCCTGGAAGCTGAATGGAAGCAGAACGGGGCTCAGGCTTGCTGCGACCAGCCCCAACAGCCGGGCTTCATCCACGGAGGTCAGGCGGCGGAGAATGGACAGACTGAGGGGTGGGATGACGAGCACTGCCACAGCCATCCAGATGGTGGCTGCTGTCTCCACCCCCAGGCCGATGAAATCCAGGGCAGCGATGGCGGCGGGCCAGACCGGAGGGAACGTGGTGAGCGGATTCTCCAGCCAGTTGCCGAGTCCGCTACCGGCGGCGAGCGACTCCGCGGAGCTGATGTACGACACAGCATCGGGCGACGTTGCCATTCGTCCGCGGGTGACCAGCAGCATCAGCAGGGCACCCAAGGCCCCCAACAACCACGCCACGGTGGATTCCCGTTTGGCAAGGAAGCCAGCGTTGCTGTCCGCCCGCGAATCAAAGGTACCCTTCGCTTCGCCTGCCATGGCCGTTCAGGGTATGGCCCGGGTCCTATGTCGGCAAGCTCGTGGCGTGTCGCCTGATGACCTTTTGCCACACCGGGCGCCGGGACCCTACGATTGCCCTTCGCCGTCCGGCGGCGTCGTGTCGCGGCCAACCGGTCACCCCACGGGGTAGGCCGTCCCCACATCGAGATCAGATCATCAGAGGTTGAACAGTGCCCACAATCGAGCAGTTGGTCCGCAAGGGCCGTAAGAGCAAGCGCCGCAAGGAGGCCACTCCCGCGCTCAAGGGCGCGCCGCAGCGCCGTGGTGTGTGCACCCGCGTCTTCACCAGTTCTCCCAAGAAGCCGAACTCGGCCCTGCGCAAGGTGGCGCGTGTGCGCCTGACGAGCGGTATCGAGGTCTCGGCCTATATCCCCGGCGAAGGACACAACCTGCAGGAGCACTCGATGGTGCTCGTGCGTGGTGGCCGTGTGAAGGACCTACCCGGCGTCCGCTACAAGATCGTGCGCGGAACACTCGACACCTCCGGTGTCCGCGACCGCAAGCAGGCCCGTTCCCACTACGGCGCCAAAAAGGAGTCCTGATGTCCCGTAAGGGCCCCGCACCCCGTCGCGAGCTCCAGCCCGACCCGATCTATCAGTCGGTGCTCGTCACGCAGCTGGTCAACAAGGTCCTGCAACGCGGCAAGCGCTCCACGGCCGAGAAGATCGTCTACGACGCACTCACCACGATCGAGACCAAGACCGGCGGCGAGCCGATCACCACCCTCAAACGAGCGGTGGACAACGTGAAGCCCCAGCTCGAGGTTCGCAGCCGCCGTGTCGGTGGTGCCACGTACCAGGTTCCGGTCGAGGTTCGCCCCCGGCGGGCCAACACCCTGGCCGTGCGTTGGCTGGTCGGATTCTCCCGCGACCGTCGCGAGCGCTCGATGTCAGAGCGTCTCGCGAACGAGGTGCTCGACGCCTCCAACGGAATCGGCGCTTCGATGAAGCGCAAGGAAGATCTCCACAAGATGGCCGAGTCCAACAAGGCCTTCGCCCACTACCGCTGGTAGATCGAACGGGTCACCGATCGGTGACCCGGCTGGACCACAACCCCGACACCCCCACGGACGAGACGAGCAATGGCGCAGTACCCGCTGGACCGCACACGCAACATCGGCATCATGGCTCACATCGATGCCGGCAAGACCACCACGACCGAGCGCATCCTCTACTACACCGGTAAGTCCTACAAGATCGGTGAGGTTCACGAGGGTGCCGCCACGATGGACTGGATGGAGCAGGAGCAGGAGCGCGGCATAACGATCACCTCGGCTGCCACCACCTGTCACTGGACCGACACCGTCCACGACGTCGAGCACCGCATCCAGATCATCGACACCCCTGGGCACGTCGACTTCACCGTCGAGGTGGAGCGTTCCCTGCGCGTGCTCGATGGCGCGGTAGCCGTGTTCGACGGCGTCGCCGGCGTCGAGCCGCAGACCGAGACGGTGTGGCGTCAGGCCGACAAGTACGGCGTCCCGCGTATGTGCTTCATCAACAAGATGGACCGCATGGGGGCCGACTTCTACGCTGCCCTGGCGTCGATCAAGGAGCGCCTCGGCGCCAACGTCGCCGTGCTGCAGCTGCCGATCGGGTACGAGGCCGACTACGCCGGCGTCGTGGATCTGGTCACCATGAAGGCTTGGATCTGGAACTCCGAAGACCTCGGATCCAGCTGGGAGATCGTCGACATCCCCGACGAGTTGGCCGAGAAGGCTGCCGAGTACCGACTCGAGTTGCTGGAGACAGTTGCCTCCGTCGATGAGGAACTGATGGAGACCTACCTCGAGACCGAGGACCTCTCCGTCGAGGATCTGCGCCGCGGAATCCGCGAAGCGACGCTGCACCATGGCATCGTGCCCGTGCTCAACGGCACGGCGTTCAAGAACAAGGGCGTTCAGCCGCTGTTGGACGCGGTGTGTTTCTACATGCCCTCGCCAATGGATCTTCCTCCGGTGGAGGGCCTCGATCGCAAGGACGAGCCGGTCGAGCGTCGCCCGGACTCCAAGGAGCCCTTCTCGGCCTTGGCGTTCAAGATCATGACTGCGCCCCACGTGGGCAAGCTCACGTACTTCAGGGTGTACTCCGGGACTCTCGAGAAGGGCGGGCAGGTCTACAACACCCGCTCGACCTCCAAGGAGCGCATCGGTCGCCTGCTCGAGATGCACGCCAATGACCAGATCGAGAAGGACGCGGTCTACGCCGGCGACATCGTTGCGGGCATCGGGTTCAAGAGCACCCGCACCGGTGATTCGCTCTGCGATCCAGACCACATCATCGTGTTGGAGAACGTCGAGTTCCCCGAGCCGGTGATTCACGTGGCGGTCGAGCCCAAGACCAAGGTCGATCAGGACAAGATGGGCAAGGCCCTCTTTGCGCTCTCCGAGGAGGACCCGACCTTCCGGGTTCGCACCGACGAGGAGACAGCCCAGACGATCATCTCGGGCATGGGCGAACTGCACCTCGAGGTGCTCGTCGATCGCATGATGCGCGAGTTCAAGGTGGAGGCCAACGTCGGTAAGCCCCAAGTGGCATACCGCGAGACCATCACCCAGGACATCATCAAGCACACCTACCTGCACAAGAAGCAGACGGGCGGTACCGGGCAGTACGCCAAGATCGTGCTCAATGTCGAACCTTCGGGTCCCGGTGGCGGATACGAGTTCAGCGACAACATCAGTGGTGGCCGAATCCCGAAGGAGTACATCCCCTCGGTGGATGCAGGGATCAAGGACGCCATGACGACCGGCATCCTGGCCGGGTTCCCGATGGTCGACGTGCATGTAACGCTCGACGACGGCGACTACCACGACGTCGACTCCTCCGAGATGGCTTTCAAGATCGCCGGCACCATGGGATTCAAGGAGGCCGCCCGCAAGGCCGGTCCCATCCTGTTGGAGCCGATCATGGCCGTGGAGGTCGTCACCCCCGAGGACTACATGGGCGACGTGATCGGCGACCTCAACTCCCGCCGAGGCCGTGTCGGCCAGATGGAGCAGCGGGGCAACAACCAGGTCGTGAGCGCGGAAGTCCCACTTTCGGAGATGTTCGGGTACTCAACCGATCTACGATCCAAGACGCAGGGACGCGCCACGTACACCATGCAGTTCCACAGCTACCAGCCGACCCCCAAGTCGGTGCAGGAAGAGATCGTTGCCCGGGTCACCGGGAAGTAAACACAACCCAACAACCAACTGATCGCACCAGAAAGGCAGTCTTCCAATGTCCAAGGAGAAGTTCGAGCGTACGAAGCCGCATGTGAATGTGGGGACGATGGGTCATATTGACCATGGGAAGACGACGTTGACGGCGGCGATTTCCAAGACGTTGGCGGATCGTGTTGAGGGGAACACGTTCACTGATTTTGCTGATATTGACAAGGCTCCTGAGGAGAGGGAGCGTGGGATTACTATCAATGTGTCTCATGTGGAGTATGAGACTGACAATCGGCATTATGCGCATGTGGATATGCCGGGGCACGCGGATTACATCAAGAACATGATTACTGGTGCTGCTCAGGTTGATGGTGCGATTTTGGTGGTGGCTGCGACTGATGGTCCGATGCCTCAGACTCGTGAGCATGTGGTTTTGGCTCGGCAGGTGGGTGTGCCGGCGATTGTGGTGGCTTTGAACAAGGTCGACATGGTCGATGATGAGGAACTTCTCGAGCTTGTCGAGATGGAGGTGCGTGAGCTTCTGTCTGAGTACGAGTTCGATGGTGATGATGCGCCGGTGGTGCATGTGTCGGCGTTGAAGGCTTTGGAGGGTGACTCTGGGGCTCAGGATGCTGTGATGGAGCTGATGGCTCAGGTTGATTCTTATGTGCCGGAGCCGGTGCGTGAGTTGGACAAGCCGTTCTTGATGCCGATCGAGGATGTGTTTTCGATCACGGGTCGGGGCACGGTTGTGACTGGCAAGATCGAGCAGGGTGTTGTTCACACTGGTGATGACATTGAGATCATCGGGTTGCGTGACACGCAAAAGACGACTTGTACCGGTGTTGAGATGTTCCGGAAGTTGTTGGATGAGGGCCAGGCTGGCGACAACATCGGTGCTTTGTTGAGGGGTATCGACAAAGAAGATGTGCAGCGGGGTCAGGTGTTGGCGAAGCCTGGGTCGATTACGCCGCACACGAAGTTCGAGGCGAATGTGTACGTTCTTACGAAAGAGGAGGGTGGCCGTCATAAGCCGTTCTTCGCCAATTATCGTCCGCAGTTCTATTTCCGTACTACGGATGTGACTGGGACTGTTGAGTTGCCGGCTGGTACTGAGATGTGTATGCCTGGTGACAACACTGAGATGACTGTGGAGTTGATTGCTCCGATCGCGATGGATGACGGACTGCGGTTCGCGATTCGTGAGGGTGGTCGCACGGTGGGCGCCGGACGTGTCACCAAGATCATCGAGTAACCCCCGGTCCACAAGGTTCTGACAGGAGGGGCGCCCCGGCGGGCGCCCCTCCTGCGCTGTCCGGGTCCTGGTCGCCGTGACACGATTGGGTCGTGGAGACCACCCGAGTGGACCGTTGGCTCTATGCCGTGCGCGGCTGCAGGACCAGGACCGCAGCCACCGAGGCCGCCAAGGCCGGCCATGTTCGGGTGAACGATTCCCGGGCCCGGCCTTCGACGCCGGTCCGGGTGGGGGACCGGGTCACACTCAACGGAGCTCGGGAGCTGGATCTCGAGGTGGTCCGGGTTATCGACAAGCGGGTGGGTGCCGCCGTCGCGGTCGAGTGCTACGTCGACCACACGCCACCGCTGCCGCCCCGGGAGTCCACTCCGCCCGAGCCCTTCAGGCGTGATCCGGGAGCGGGCCGACCCACCAAGCGCGATCGCAGACGGCTCGACCGCCTCCGCGGCCGTTAGTCCGTCCCCCGCGCCGGCCGCACCAGCGTCATCGCCCGCCGCATCAGCGCCAGCACCCGTCGCACCTCGCCCGTTCTGGGGGACCTGGTGTTGGTGGTTGGCGTGTGCGCCCTCAGTTGGTGGGTGGCACGATCGATCGCGCAGTCGGTGCTGTCACAGGGAGATGATCTGGTGAAACGATGGGACGGATGACATCGCAACTCTGGCTGGACTGGCCGCCTCGCAGTCCGGCTGCGTTGGTGTTGTTGACGACATGACGCGCACCTGGGCAGCGGCGCTCCAAGTGGGGCCCGCCGGGGTTGTCGGCCACGAGGCAGCGCTCTCCCTTCACGGCGTCGGTCACGTCCCGTTCCGACCCGTGGTGTGAGCGGGCTGTCGTCGACGTCACGTCGGTTCTCGGCCCGTCTCGGATGGCGGATCTGGTCGGCCGATTGGCCATCACCGAGCGCCGGACCACTGTGGGGGCGATCTCCCGGGCGTATCGGCAGGTCAATCGCCGAGGTCGGCGGAACATCGCCAGTCTCGGACTTGTGTTCGACGACCGAGGCCCGAGAGCGTTCGATGGCGACCGACCGCGCCCGAGTTCGTGCGGCTGGACGAATGGGCGGGATGACCGTCAGGGTGCTTGATGAGGAGGTGCGTGACACCCCGGAACTGGTGATCGACGACCTGCTCGCGATTCACAGTTCGCGGTGCAGAGAGCTCGAACGGGGCGACCTGGGGGGAATGACGCTGCCCGGGAGCGCGTAAGCCCCCAGTTGGGGCCGGCGGCGCATTGTTGGGGGGAGTCGTGTCCGGGCGCGTTGGGCCGTCACGTCTGGCGGGTGGGGTGGTGGTGTGGGTACAGTTGCTCTTCGCGGATGACCGGTTCGTTCCGGAGCGCAGCTGCTTGACAGTCGATGACCACCGAGTGTGGCCCACGGGCCTGCACGCATTTCCCGAGGAATACCCCCATGGCCTCTGCCCAGAAGATCCGAATCCGCCTCAAGGCGTACGACCATGAGGTCATCGACCAGTCGACCAAGAAGATCGTCGAAACGGTCACGCGAACCCAGGCGGTCGTTCGAGGGCCGGTGCCCCTGCCGACCGAGAAGCATCGTTTCACCGTCATCCGCGGTCCGTTCAAGGACAAGGATTCCCGTGAGCACTTCGAGATGCGTATCCACAAGCGTCTGATCGACATCGTCGAGCCCAGCCCCAAGACGGTGGACTCACTGCAGCGTCTCGATCTCCCCGCCGGCGTCGATATCGAGATCAAGATCCAGGACGCCTGAATCGGCGCCGCGGGCGCATTTTGTCGGGGGCGACCCCGCTGATACAGTCAACCAGTCGTTCCGAGGGCACCCGCCCCCGGGAAAGTTCGAAGCTCCACCTCCGAGGCCTTCAGTCGCGGTGGAGGACCACAGTGCAACCGACGTCCGTCCAGGCCTGCGCAAGCGGGAACCAGCCGGCACAACCGAATCGTCGCTCCGCCGGGCCAATCCCGTGCGGAGCGTTCGCGTGAAGCAGTGACGCACTGTGGGCCCCGGTCCAATGGCGAAGCTGCCGAGCGCGCAGGAATTGTCGCAAAGGACAAGCGATGGCGAACAAAGCAATCGTTGGAGAGAAACTGGGCATGACCCAGATCTGGGACGATGACAACAAGGTCGTTCCCGTGACGGTGCTGCGTGTCGCGCCCGCTCGGATAGTCCAGGTCAGGACGCCCGAGCGCGACGGCTACAGCGCACTGCAGGTCACCTACGGCCACAAGGATCCTCGCAAGCTGACCAAGCCGGAAGCCGGCCACTTCGAGTCCGCCGGCGTCGAGCCCGGTTCCCGACTGGTGGAGCTGCGCATATCGGACACCAGCGATTTCGAGGTGGGCCAGGAGATCGGTGCAGACACGTTCGAGCCGGGTGAGTCGATCGACGTCACTGCCGTGAGCAAGGGCAAGGGTTTCGCCGGCGTGATGAAGCGTCACGGATTCGCAGGCCAACCCGCCTCGCACGGCGCCCACCGTGTCCACCGCAAGCCCGGCGCCATCGGCCAGTGCGCCACGCCTTCCCGTGTGTTCAAGGGCGTCAAGATGGCAGGCCGGATGGGTGGCACCAAGGTGACCACCCTGAACCTCGTCGTCGTTCGCAGCGATCCCGACCAGCAGGTCGTGCTGGTCAAGGGCTCCGTTCCCGGACCCAAGGGTGGAGTAGTGCTCGTGCGTGATGCCATCAAGGGCAACGCAAGCCAGGGAGGTGCTTCCTGATGCCAACCGTGACCGTGAAGTCCAGTTCCGGTGCAGACGCCGGCTCTGTCGACCTCGCCGATGAGATCTTCGGTATCGAGCCGAACGTGCCGGTAATGCACCAGGTCGTCACCGCTCAGCTCGCAGCTCGACGCTCGGGAACGCAGTCGACCAAGACGCGCCGCGAGGTCGCGGGCGGTGGCGCCAAACCATACCGCCAGAAGGGCACCGGCAACGCTCGCCAGGGTTCCATTTCCGCCCCGCACTACCGCGGTGGTGGAGTTGCTCTCGGCCCCAAGCCACGCTCGTACGCCCAGCGCACCCCCAAGAAGATGAAGGCCCTGGCGTTGCGCTCGGCTCTCTCGGACCGTGCCGCCGACGACAAGGTCCTCGTGGTCGACGACTTCGGTTTCGACGCACCCAGCACCAAGGCCGCCAACAAACTCCTGGCCGGACTCGGTGTCGAGGGCAAGATCCTCGTGGTCGTCCCTGTCGGCGACGAGACCGCGTGGAAGTGCTTCCGCAACCTGCCACAGGTTCACGTGATCACACCCGGTGAGCTCAACACCTACGACGTGCTCATCAGCGACTTCGTCGTGTTCCACGCCGATACGGTGCCTTCGTTGAAGGCGGCCCCGGCAACGACCCCAGACACAGCGAGCGAGGCCTGAGATGAAGGACCCACGCGACGTCATCATCCGACCGGTTGTCAGCGAGAAGTCCTACGGGCTGCTCGACTCGAACGTCTACACCTTCGTGGTGGCCCCGGACGCGTCCAAGCCGGAGATCCGCGATGCGGTCCAGGCAATCTGGCCCGGTGTCAAGGTGCTGAAGGTCAACACGCTCAACCGCAAGGGCAAGAAGATCCGCAACCGGCGGTCCTTCACCTACGGCCATCGTTCGGATCAGAAACGGGCCATCGTCACGCTGGCCGACGGATCCATCGACCTGTTCGAGGGGAACTGACATGCCAGTTCGCAAGCGCAAGCCCACAAGCCCCGGCCGTCGGTTCCAGACGGTCTCGGACTTCTCCGAACTGACGACGGCGACTCCCGAGAAGTCGCTGCTCGCCACCAAGAACCGCACGGGTGGCCGCAACAACTACGGCCGCAAGACCTCCCGTCACCGCGGTGGCGGCCACAAGAAGCAGTACCGGGTCATCGACTTCAAGCGGCGCAAGGACGGCGTACCCGCCAAGGTCGCCTCCATCGAGTACGACCCCAACCGCACCTGTCGCATCGCGCTGCTGCACTACGTGGATGGCGAGAAGCGCTACATCCTCGCTCCCCGTGGACTGACCGTGGGCGACAGCGTCCAGTCGGGCCAAGGCTCCGAGGTCAAGGTCGGCAACGCCCTGCCGTTGCGCTTCATCCCGGTGGGAACCACGGTGCACAACGTCGAGGTCAAGCCCGGAGCCGGCGGGAAGATGGCACGGTCGGCGGGGACCAGCGTGCAGCTGGTCGCCAAGGAGGGTGATTTCGCAACCCTGCGTCTGCCCTCCACCGAGATGCGCCGCATCCCGATCGACTGCCGCGAACCGTGGGTGAGGTCGGGAACTCCGAACACGACCTGGTGAAGATCGGCAAGGCCGGTCGTAACCGTTGGAAGGGCAAGCGTCCGCAGACCCGCGGTGTCGCCATGAACCCTGTCGACCACCCCCATGGTGGCGGCGAGGGCAAGACGTCGGGTGGTCGCCACCCCGTATCTCCCTGGGGTAAGCCCGAAGGCCGTACCCGAGACAAGAACAAGTCGTCCCAGAAACTGATCGTCCGACGTCGCCGCACCCGCGGTTCGCGTCGCTAGAAGAGGTGTGACCGGATGCCCCGCAGCCTGAAGAAAGGTCCTTTCGTAGACGAGCACCTTCTCAAGAAGGTGGATTCGCTCAACGAATCCGGACAGAAGAACGTGATCAAGACCTGGTCGCGTCGTTCCACGATCATCCCCGACATGGTCGGGCACACGATCGCGGTACACGACGGCCGCAAGCACGTGCCGGTCTATGTGACCGAGTCGATGGTCGGGCACAAGCTCGGCGAGTTCGCGCCATCGCGGACCTTCAAGTTCCACGTGGGCCAGGAGCGGGGAGCGCGGCGATGAGCACTCGCACCAACGAGCGCCCCGGCGTGCGCGCCAAGCTCAGCGACGCCCGGTTCTCCGCGTACAAGGCCCGTGAGGTCCTTGACCTAGTCCGGGGCGAGCCGGTGGGCGATGCCCGCAACATTCTCGATCTGTGTGACCGTGGTGCAGCCGAGCCGATCGCCAAGCTGCTCGACTCCGCGGTGGCCAATGCGGCCAACAACAACGACATCCCGCCGGAGGAGCTCTACGTAGGGGCTTGCTACGCGGATGAGGGAGCGACGCTCAAGCGCTGGCGCCCACGTGCCCGTGGGCGTGCCACGCGCATCAACAAGCGCACCTGCCACATCACCATCATCGTGAGCCGTTTCTCCGGCGACGAGATGGAGCAGCGACGTGCACGCGACGAGCTGCGTGGACGGGTCACCGGCGATGCCCGCGCAGAGCGGGCCCGTCGCGTGAGCCGCAGCCGTGCGGCCGAACAGGACGACGCGGACACCGGGACCGAGGAAGCCTCTGACGAGACCGTCGAGTCGCAGGACGCAGACCTCGGGGCAACCGCCACGGACACCGGTACCGAGACCGATGTCGGCACTGCCTCCGACACAGACTCCGCTGCCGACACTGAATCCGATGGTGACGAGGCCGAGATCGAGGAGATCGCCGAGGCCACTGCCGAGGACGGAACCGATGATGACGTGGTGGAGGAAGCCGCGGCAGAGGCTGTGGCCGACGAGGCTGCCGCCGACGAGGCAGCAGCGCCCGAAGCTGATGCCGAGACCGAGGAGAAGAACTGATGGGCCAGAAGGTCAACCCCTACGGGTTCCGTCTCGGTGTCACCACCGACTGGAAGTCCCGGTGGTTCGCCGATCGCGAGGAGTACGTCGACTACCTCCTCGAGGACTGGAAGATCCGCGACTACCTGATGAACAAGCTCCCGAACGCGGCCATCAGTCGCATCGAGGTCGAGCGCACCCGCGATCGCCTGCGCATCGATGTCCACACCGCTCGCCCCGGGATCGTCATCGGTCGACGTGGGGCACAGGCCGACGAACTGCGCACAGACCTGACCAAGATGACGGGCAACCCCAAGGTCCAGCTCAACATCCAGGAGATCAAGCAGCCGGAACTCGACGCGGCTCTTGATCGCCCAGGGCGTCGCCGATCAGTTGGCCAACCGAATTGCCTTCCGTCGGGCCATGAAGCGCGCAGTGCAGAACGCCCAGAAGTTCGGTGCCCTCGGCATCCGGGTCCAGTGCTCCGGTCGTCTCGGCGGTGCCGAGATGAGTCGTACCGAGTGGTACCGCGAGGGTCGCGTGCCGCTGCACACCCTCCGTGCCGATATCGACTACGGATTCCGCGAGGCACGTACCACCGCCGGCCGTATCGGCGTCAAGGTCTGGATCTACAAGGGCGACATCCTGCCCTACAAGGCGTCGACCGATGACAAGATCGCTAAGGAAGCCGCGATGGCGGTAGGCGAGTCGGCAGGCGGGGAGCGTCCGAAGGTCGTCTCCACCCGCAAGGCCCCGACGCCGGCATCCGAGGGTGCCGCTGCGGCCACCGAGGCTCCCGCTGAGTCCGAAGACGCTGCCGCCGAGCCCGAAGAACCGCTGAAGCCACTCGTCGGCGAGGCGGATCCCGAGTTCGAGCGACTCCTGGCAGAGGAAGAGGCCATCGAGGCCTCCACCAAGGAGCACAGCGAGACACCGCACTTCCGACCGGGAGACGCTGACTGATGTTGATGCCAAAGAAGGTCAAGCACCGCAAACAGCATCGCGGGCGCCTGAAGGGCAACGCCTCGGGTGGCACCACCGTCACCCAGGGCCAGTACGGGATCATGGCGCTCGAGCCCGGGTGGGTGACTGCCCGTCAGATCGAGGCCGCCCGTATCGCCATGACCCGACACATCAAGCGTGGTGGCAAGGTCTGGATCAACGTGTTCCCGGACAAGCCGGTCACGATGAAGCCGGCCGAGACCCGCATGGGTTCGGGCAAGGGCAACCCCGAGCGATGGGTTGCCGTGGTCAAGCCCGGCCGCATTCTTTTCGAGCTCTCCTACCCCGAGGAACACGTCGCCAAGGAAGCCCTCAACCGGGCGATCCAGAAACTGGCCATCAAGGCAAAGATCGTAGACCGTGAGGAGGGATTCTGATGGCGAAGGACACTCTCACCGAAGTTGGTGAAGACGAACTCGTGAACCGACTCTCCGACGAGAAGGAGCGTCTGTTCAAGCTCCGCTTCCAGCTGGCTACCGGCCAACTGGAGAACTCTGCGCGGATCAAGCAGACCAAGAAGGACATCGCCCGCCTCCATACCGAGTTGCGGGCCCGAGAGATCGCTGCCGCCGAGGCGGCGGCGGGAGGTGCCTCATGACTGAGGATACCGAGGCGAAGCCGACCGGCGATTCCGAGACGCCCGAGCGCAACGCTCGCAAGGTCCGCGAGGGAATCGTGACGTCGGACAAGATGGACCGCACCGCGGTGGTCACTGTGACCGAGCGTGTTCGCCATCCCCGCTACAACAAGACGCTGCGCCAGGACCGCAAGATGTACGTCCATGACGCGGACAACGACCTCCACACAGGTGACCGTGTTCGGATCATGGAGACCCGACCATTGTCCAAGACCAAGCGTTGGCGTGTTGTCGAGGTTCTGGAGCGTGCCCGATGATCCAGCAGGAGAGCCGCCTGCGGGTGGCCGACAACTCGGGTGCCCGAGAGATACTCGTGATCAAGGTGCTCGGCGGCTCGCGCCGTCGGTACGCTTCGATCGGCGACGTCATCGTGGCGACGGTGAAGGACGCGCTCCCCGGAGCTGCGGTCAAGAAGGGCGAGGTCGTGCGCTGCGTCGTCGTTCGCACGAAGAAGGAGAAGCGCCGTCCCGATGGCAGCTACATCCGATTCGACGAGAACGCGGCGGTGCTGATCAACGAACAGCTCCAGCCCCGGGGAACCCGAATCTTCGGCCCGGTCGGCCGCGAGCTGCGAGACCGCAAGTTCATGCGCATCGTTTCGCTCGCCCCGGAGGTGATCTGACATGAAGATCCACAAGGGAGACAAGGTCCGGGTGCTCACGGGCAAGGACCGCGGCAAGGAGGGCGAGGTGATCACCGCGTTCCCCAAGGTCGGCAAGGTGATCGTCGAGGGCGTCAACGTCGCCAGGCGTCATCAGAAGCCGACCCGGTCCGTGCAACAGGGCGGGATCATCGACAAGCCCATGCCCATCGATGCCTCGAACGTGGCACTCCTGGAGGACGGCCGTCCTACCAGGATCGGCATCCGCATCAATGCAGATGGCACCAAGACCCGAGTGTCCAAGCGCACCGGAGGTGAGCTGTGAGTACGACCGTCACCCCTCGCCTGAAGGTCCAGTACAACGACGAGATTCGCCAGGCACTGAGGGAACAGCTCGACTGCAATCCGATGGAAGTGCCCCGTCTCGAGAAGATCGTGGTCAACGTCGGAGCGGGCAAGGCCGTGGACAACAAGGGCTTGATCGAAAAGATCGTGACCGACCTGACCGCGATCTGTGGCCAGAAGCCGGTTGTCACCAAGGCCAAGAAGTCCATCGCCGGGTTCAAGCTCCGCGAGGGCAACCCCATCGGCGTGAAGGTAACGCTTCGCTCCGATCAGATGTGGGAGTTCTTCGATCGCCTCGTGACCCTGGCCATTCCCCGGGTCCGCGACTTCCGGGGCCTAAACCCCAGGTCGTTCGACGGTCGGGGCAACTACACCTTCGGTGTTACCGAACAACTGATCTTCCCCGAGATCGACTACGACAAGATCGATGCCACCCGCGGGATGGACATCACGATCGTGACCACTGCCCGAACCGATGCCGCTGGCAAGGCACTGCTCGATGCCTTCGGCTTCCCTTTCCGACGTGAGGGGCTCTGACATGGCGAAACAAGGCCTGAAGAACAAACAGCAGCGCACGCCCAAGTTCAAGGTCCGGGGTTACACCCGTTGCCGCCGCTGCGGTCGACCGCGTTCGGTGTACCGCAAGTTCGGCTTGTGCCGGATATGCCTGAGGGATCTCGCCCATGCCGGCGAAATTCCCGGTGTGACCAAGGCCAGCTGGTGAGGAGGGTGAACTGATATGGGAATGACCGATCCGATCGCCGACATGCTCACCCGCATCCGCAACGCGAACACCGCGATGCACGATGAGGTGCTCATGCCCTCCTCCAAGCAGAAGGAAGCCCTGGCCAGCGTGCTCAAGTCCGAGGGATACATCGTCGACTTCAGCGTCGCCGAGAATCCCAAGAGCCCGGGCAGGCTGCTCAGCATCGATATGAAGTACTCCCCCGAACGCCGCCGGGTCATCTCCGGTATTCGTCGGGTGTCCAAGCCGGGTCTGCGGGTCTACCGCAAGCACAACGAGGTCGAACGCGTCCTCGGAGGCCTCGGCGTCGCAGTCCTGTCCACCTCCAAGGGGCTCATGACCGACCGCGAGGCTCGTCGCCAGCGTGTCGGTGGTGAAGTCCTTTGCCACGTCTGGTGAGGAGGCCCTGATGTCCAGAATCGGAAAGGCCCCGGTTGCCGTACCCAGCGGGGTGGACGTGTCCATCGCCGGCGGGGTGGTGACGGTCAAGGGTCCCAAGGGCGAACTGACCCAGAAACTTCCGGAGCTCGTTGCCGTCCGCCAGGAGGGCGACGAGCTGATGGTCGAACGGGCCAATGACGAACATGAGAGCCGCGCCCTGCACGGTCTCGTGCGGTCATTGGTCGCCAACATGGTCACCGGTGTAACCGAGGGTTTCGTCAAGAACCTCGAGGTGGTCGGAGTCGGCTATCGAGCCACCCCCAAGGGCGACAAGTCCCTGGAGTTGGCTCTCGGCTTCTCGCACCCGGTGAACATCGAGGCACCCGACGGGATCACCTTCAAGGTTCCCGTGCCCACCCAGATCGAGGTCCACGGCATCGACAAGCAGCTCGTGGGCCAGGTAGCCGCCAATATCCGCCGCTGGCGCAAGCCCGAGCCCTACAAGGGCAAGGGAGTTCGCTACGAGGGAGAGCATGTCCGCCGCAAGGCTGGCAAGGCCGGCAAGTAGGAGACGCAACGATGAGTGACAAGTCGAAGCAGAAGCGGGATCTCCGCAAGCGCCGCCACAACCGGGTACGACGCAGCGTCGTCGGTACCCAGTCGCGTCCGCGTCTGGCGGTATTCCGTTCCAATCGCCACATCGTGGCTCAGGTGATCGATGACGGCTCCGGAAGCACGGTGGCAGCCGCCAGTTCGCTGGAGGCCGATCTGCGCAGTGCCGGCTCTGGTCGCGATGCCGCGACCAAGGTGGGCACCCTCCTGGCCGAGCGTGCGCGTTCTGCCGGAGTCACCACGGTCGTGTTCGACCGCGGTGGCAACCGATATCACGGCCGCGTCGCCGCGCTGGCAGATGCTGCCCGCGAGGCAGGACTGGAGTTCTGATGGCAAACAATCGCAACGATGATCTGCAGCTGCGCGAGTCGCGGGTCATCAACATCAACCGCGTGGCCAAGGTGGTCAAGGGTGGCCGTCGCTTCTCCTTCACCGCTCTGGTGGTGATCGGCGACGGCGCAGGCCGCGTCGGTCTCGGCTACGGCAAGGCCAAGGAGGTCCCACTGGCGATCCAGAAGGGGACCGAGGAGGCCAAGCGCAACATGTTCTCCGTCGCCCTGGCCGGTGGAACCATCGTTCACCCGATCGTGGGTGTCTGTGGTGCCGGCAAGGTCATGCTCAAGCCCGCTTCGCCGGGTACGGGCGTGATTGCAGGCGGTGCTGCTCGGGCCATTCTCGAGGAGGCCGGCATCAGCGACATCCTGTGCAAGTCCATGGGATCGGCCAACTACATCAACGTGGCGAAGGCGACCGTCAATGGTCTCCAGGAGCTGCGTCGCCCCGAGGAGATCGCTGCACTCCGCGGACTCCCCATGGACGAGATCATCCCAGCCGGGCTCCTGCGTGCATACCAGGAGACACAGCGCGGCGCGACCGCCGAGGACCAGTGATGGCACAGCTCAAGGTCACCCAGGTGCGCTCCGCCATCAGCACCAAGCCTCCGCAGCGCGGCACCCTGCGAGCTCTGGGGCTCGGCAGGATCGGCAAGTCGCACCTGTTGCCCGACACTCCCGACGTGCGGGGCCAGATCGCGAAGGTCCCCCACCTCATCTCTGTTGAAGAGGTCGATTGATGAAGATTCATGACCTGAAGCCCGCCGAGGGTTCCCGCAAGCGCGCCAAGCGTGTCGGCCGGGGTATCGGAGGCAAGGGCGGCAAGACCGCAGGGCGCGGAACCAAGGGCCAGCGCGCCCGCGGGACCGTTCCGGTCGGCTTCGAGGGTGGCCAGCTTCCGCTGTTCATGCGGATCCCGAAGCTGCGCGGGTTCAACAACCCGTTCCGCGTCGAGTACCAGGCCGTCAATCTCGACACCATCGATGCTTGCGGCCTCGACGAGATCACACCCGAGACACTGCTGGCCAACGGACTGGTGTCCAAGGGCTCGCTTGTCAAGGTGCTCGGTCGTGGTGAGCTGAACCGAAAGGTGACGGTTCGGGTGCACGCCTGTTCCAAGTCCGCTGAGGCTGCAATCACGGCCAATGGCGGCACCTTCGAGGCTCTGGCGTTGCCGTTCGACGTCCGTCCAGCCTTCTCGGGTAGCGCCCACACCAACCGCTGAGCACACCGACGCCGCCCGGTCCGGGTGGGTCGGGCCCGGCCCGCGTTCTGCGGTCGGGATCGGCGTCGGGTACCGTCATCTGATTGCGGGCTCCGGCCCTGACAGCAGTTCCGCCACACCAGCGTCCAGGAGCGCCAGTGTCCCGAATCGGCAACATCATGAAAGTGCCGGACCTTCGCAACAAGGTGGCGTTCACCTTGGCGATGATCGTGCTCTACCGGTTCGGGTCGTTCGTGCCGGTTCCCGGTGTCGATCAGAACGCGGTGCGTGCCATCGAGGACCAGGCTCGCGAGGGCGGCGTGCTCGCCTACCTGCAGTTGTTCTCCGGCCGTGCGTTGACACAGTTCAGCCTGTTCGCACTGGGCATCATGCCGTACATCACCTCGTCGATCATCATGCAGATCCTCACGGTGGTGATCCCCAAGCTCCAGGAGTGGCAGGAGCAGGGAGCGGTCGGCCAGCGCAAGATCACCCAGTGGACCCGCTACCTCACCATCGGTATCGCAGTTCTGCAGGCCACAGGTTTCACATTCCTGTTCGCCAATGGTGGCGGCGGTCTGACCGGCAACAACAGCATCAACCTGGTTTCGGTCTGGAGCCCTCTGCGGGTGATGCTGATCGTCACCACTCTCACCGCCGGCACGGCCCTGTTGATGTGGATGGGTGAGCTGATCACCAACCGCGGCATCGGCAACGGCATGTCGCTCATCATCTTCGCCTCGGTGGTCTCCGGAATGCCGGCAGCGTTCTCCGCCGTCTACGGCGCGGAGAACGGCACGGTGAAGATGGGTATCTTCCTTGCCTTCTTCGTCGTCATGTTGGTGTTCATCGTGTTCGTCGAACAGGGGCAGCGACGAATACCGGTGCAGTTCGCCAAACGAGTGGTAGGTCGCAAGCAGTACGCCGGCCAGTCCACCTACATCCCGCTCAAGGTCAACCAGGCGGGCGTCATCCCCATCATCTTTGCCAGCGCAGTCCTGAACCTTCCGGTGCTGCTGGCCCAGATACTGCCTTCCGGCGGCTGGGGTGCGTCGGTTTCGTCCTGGATCAACGACAACCTGGTCAACACCGTGAACCCGCTGTACCTGACCTTCCTGGGTCTGCTCATCGTCGGCTTCGCCTACTTCTACACGGCGATCTCGTTCGACCCCGTGCAGCAGGCGGACAATCTCCGCAAACAGGGCGGCTTCATACCCGGTATCCGTCCGGGCCCCCAGACCGAGAGCTATCTAACCAAGGTCCTCAACCGTGTGACTCTGCCCGGTGCCCTGTTCATAGCCGTCCTGGCAATCCTGCCGACGATCCTCGTGTCGATCCTTATCGGTGGTGGGAACAGCAACGCTGCGTTCGCCTTCGGAGGAACGTCACTGCTGATCGCGGTGGGAGTGGCCCTGGAGACGATGAAGCAGATCGACAGCCAGCTGATGATGCGCAACTACGAGGGTTTCCTATCGTCGAAGTGAACAGCGGTGCCACTAGGGTCTGACGGCCTATCGGCTGGGACTGAAACCACGGCGGAGCCGAGGCTGTCACCACGGCGAGGCCGAGGTGACTGACGGAGGAGAGGCGAGTGACTGCTGACGAGACGCAACCGGTTCGTCTGATCGTCTTTGGACGCCAGGGTGCCGGCAAGGGAACCCAGGCCACTCGCCTGGCCACGCGCTACGACATCCCTCACATCTCCACGGGCGACATGCTCCGAGCCGCGGTCAAGGAAGGCACCGCATTCGGCCTGCGCGCCAAGGAGTACATGGACGCGGGGCAGTTGCTGCCGGACGACGTCGTACTCGGCCTGGTGTCCGAACGGTTGGAGGAGCCGGATGCCTCGCGTGGCTGGTTGCTCGACGGATTCCCACGTACGGCGGGGCAGGCACAGGACCTCCAGGCCCTCGTGCCTGACGGAGGCATCACCCTGGCGGTGAACCTCGAGGTGCCGGAGGACGTTGTGGTGGATCGAATCTCGTCCCGCCGGGTGTGCACGGATTGCGGCACCATCTACTCCGTCTCCGATGACTCGGGGTCCAGCGGAGTCTGTGCCAAGTGCGGTGGTGCGGTGGTCCAGCGTGACGACGACACCGAGGAATCGGTTCGCAAGCGTCTGGCCACCTACCACGAGCAGACTGCGCCGTTGCTGGTCTGGTTCGAGGATCAGGGTCTCCTGGCTACGATCGACGGAGTCGGCGAACCCGATGACATAGCGGTGGCGGTCGCCCGTGCCGTGGATGCCCGTCTGGGCTGACCCGCCTTTGCCCTTACGTCGGCGAACATCTACAGTTGTCCGTCGGCTCGCAGGTGCCCCCAAGGCTGCGCGCTGCGCCATCCGGTGCCCCGTCCGGGGCCTCACAGGAGGAAGAGTTCTGCCCAAGCCCAAGGAAGACGCCATCGTCCTCGAAGGGGTCGTGAACGAGTCCTTGCCGAACGCCATGTTCCGCGTAGAACTCGAGAACGGCCACGAGGTCCTGGCTCACATCTCCGGAAAGATGCGGATGCACTACATCCGGATCCTGCCCGGGGACAAGGTGCAGGTGGAACTTACCCCGTACGACCTCTCACGAGGCCGAATTACATACCGGTACAAGTGAACAACGGTTCGAGCGAACCCCGATCGAGTGAACAGAGCGACATCAGATGAAGGTCCGACCCAGCGTCAAGAAGATGTGTGACAACTGCAGAGTCATCCGTCGCAACCGACGGGTGATGGTGATCTGCGACAACCCGCGCCATAAACAGCGTCAGGGCTGAGGAACAGGAAGACACGACAGATGGCACGCATTGCAGGCATCGACATCCCCCGAGAGAAGCGGTTGGTGATCTCACTTACCTACATCTTCGGTGTAGGGGACACCACCGCAGTCCGGATCTGTGAGGCCACGAGCATCGACCCCTCCACACGCGTCAAGGATCTGACCGACGCCGAGGTGGCCGAACTCCGAACCTACATAGAGGGCAACTTCAAGATCGAGGGCGACCTCCGTCGTGAGGTGAGCCAGAACATCAAGCGCAAGATGGAGATCGGGTGCTACCAGGGACTGCGCCATCGTCGCGGCCTGCCGGTGCGTGGTCAGCGGACCCACACCAACGCCCGTACCCGCAAGGGTCCCAAGAAGACCGTTGCCGGCAAGAAGAAGGTCCGTAAGTGAATTCAGTTCGTAAGTCCGAAGGCGAGAAGGTGCAGAAGTAATGGCAAAGCCCGCAGCAGGGGGCCGTCGTCCCCGCCGCAAGGAGCGCAAGAACGTCACCCATGGCGTCGTGCACATCAAGAGCTCCTTCAACAACACCATCGTCTCGATCACTGATCTCGAGGGAAATGTCCTGGCGTGGGCCTCGGCCGGCAACGCCGGTTTCAAGGGCTCCCGCAAGTCCACCCCGTTCGCTGCCCAGCTGGCAGCCGAGCAGGCGGCTCGCAAGGCGATGGAGCATGGAGTCAAGAAGGTGGACGTGGTGGTGAAGGGTCCGGGCTCTGGCCGTGAGACCGCCATCCGTTCGATCCAGAACGCAGGCATCGAGGTGACCGGCATCAAGGACGTCACGCCGGTCCCGCACAACGGTTGTCGCCCCCCCAAGCGGCGGAGGATGTAGGTCATGGCTCGCTATACCGGACCCAAGGCGCGCGTGTCGCGCCGCCTCGGCACCAACATCTGGGGCACCAACGGCGAGAACATCGCCATGGAGAAGCGCCCGTACCCGCCCGGCGATCACGGCCGCACCCGCCGTCGTGGCAACGTCAGCGAATACCTGCTCCAGCTCCAGGAGAAGCAGAAGGCCCGCTACACCTACGGCATCCTCGAGAAGCAGTTCCGCAACCTCTACAAGGAGGCGAACCGCCGTCAGGGCGTCACGGGCGAGACCCTGCTCCAGTTCTGCGAACTCCGCCTGGACAATGTCGTGTACCGCGCCGGTTGGGCCGCAACCCGGCCCCAGGCACGCCAGTTCGTTAGCCACGGACATGTCGAGGTCAACGGCAAGCGCGTCAACATCGCGAGCTACCGGGTTCGCAAGGGTGAGATCATCCGCCTGCGCGACAAGTCGCGAAACATGGCAACCGTCCAGTGGAACCAGGAGCACTACGGCCGCACACCTCCGCCGTGGCTCGAGACCGCTGACGGCGGCCAGGAAGTAACGGTCAGGGAACTGCCACTGCGCGAGCACATCGATGTGCCCGTGAAGGAATCCCTCATCGTTGAGCTGTACTCCAAGTAGCCACACAGACCAAACGTCCAAGCCCTCACCGCCACCCGAGGTACCCGCACAATGCTCGTCATCCAACGCCCGACCGTCGAAGCCATCGATGAGGAGATCGACAACCGCCAGCGGTTCGCGATCTCCCCGCTCGAGCCAGGCTTCGGTCACACGATCGGCAACTCCCTGCGCCGCACACTGCTGTCGTCCATCCCGGGCACGGCAGTCACCGAAGTGCGTTTCGACGACGCCCTCCACGAGTTCGACACCATCGCCGGTGTCGTCGAGGACGTCACCGACATCATCTTGAACCTGAAGGACGTCGTTATGGCGTCCGACCTGGCGGAGCCGGTGACGGTTCGCCTCGAGGCGTCCGGGGCCAAAGAGGTCACGGCAGCCGACATCCAGGTTGTCGACAGCATCGAGGTTCTCAACCCCGAACAGCACATAGCGACGGTCAACGCCAAGGGCCGTGTAGCGGTCGACCTGACCATCGACCGGGGCAAGGGTTACCTCTCGTCCTCCGGTCGGACCACGGCCACCATCGGCGTTATCCCTGTCGACGCCATCTTTGCTCCGGTGCGACGCGTGTCCTTCACCGTCGAGCCCACCCGCGTGGAACAGTCCACTGAGTACGACCGCCTCGTCATCGAGGTGGAGACCGACGGCTCCATCACCGCTCGCGATGCAATGGCATCAGCAGGGGCGACGCTGCGTTCGCTCGTGGAGCTCGTGGAGAACATGAGCGAGGAGCCCGAGGGCCTGACTCTGTCGGAGGCAGTGACCACCGTTGCGACCTCGCCCGACCTCGAGCTGGCCATCGAGGACCTCGACCTCTCGGAGCGTCCGCGCAATTGTCTCAAGCGTGCGCAGGTCAACACCGTGGGTGAACTGCTCATCAAGTCCGAGGACGACCTGCTCGCCATCACCAACTTCGGACAGAAGTCCCTCGATGAAGTCATCGAGAAGCTCGACTCCCGCGGCCTTTCGCTGCGCGGTAGCGAGTAACCCCAAGACGAGAACCAGGACCGAATCATGCCCGCAACTCCTAAGAAGGGCCGCCGTTTCGGCGGTAGCCCCAAGCACCAGCGCCTGATGATGGCGAATCTGGTCAGCTCGCTCGTCGTGTCACCGACGGGCATCGTGACCACCGAGGCCAAGGCCAAGGCGGTCCGCCCCATCGCTGAGAAGCTGATCACCAAGGCGCGCAAGGGCGGTCTGCACAACCACCGACAGATCCTCGCCTACGTAGGTGATCAGGAAGTCGCAGCCATCCTCATGGATGAGGTCGGGCCTCGGTTCGCTGATCGTCCAGGCGGCTACACGCGCATCTTGAAGCTCGGACCGCGTTCCGGCGACAAGGCCCCAATGGCCAAGTTGGAGCTCGTCTGACCGACGGCCCCTCCCGGTCAGCGCCGTCCCTGGCGGCAGCCGCCGGGTCACCTGTGCCCGAAGTCGTCCCGGTTGCGCCCCCCGCGCCGGGTCTCGAACGCATACGGATGACGCTCGCCTACGACGGCAGCGCATTTCGGGGCTTCGCCGAGAACGATGGTGTGCGAACCGTCGGTGGCGATCTGCGACAAGCGCTCGAGCGGGTCCTTCGCCGCGAGATCACCCTCGCCGTGGCCGGACGCACTGATGCCGGCGTGCACGCCCGCGCCCAGGTGGTGTCCTTCGACGCCCCCGTGGGTTCCGTCGATCCACATGCGCTGCGTCGCTCCCTGAACTCCCTGGTAGCACCTCATGTGGTCGTTCGTGAGGTGGCATGGGCGCCCGATGACTTCCACGCCAGGTTCTCCGCCCAGTGGCGACGTTACCGCTACCGCCTGTTGGCCACCGAGGTCCCCGACCCGTTCCTGGCCGCCACCACCTGGTGGGTCCCTGCCCCGTTGGATCGTCACCGCATGTCCGATGCAGCCCACGAGCTGGTGGGGGATTTCGACTTCACGTCGTTCTGCCGACGTCCGAAGGATCGTCCGGACGCATCGATGCGTCGGCGAGTCACCGATACCCGATGGAGCCAGGAGCCGAGTGACGACGGCCGAGTTCTCACCTTCGAGATCACCGCAACGGCGTTTTGTCACCAGATGGTGCGAAGCATCGTGGGTACTCTCGTAGACATAGGACGTGGGCGGAGCAGCGTCGAAGTGGTCACGGCCGCACTGGCGGGAGCCGACCGGGCATTGGCGGGCCAGCTCGCCCCGCCGGAGGGCCTGATGCTGTGGGAAGTCGGCTACTGAAGCTCGGATCGGGCGCATGCGGGTACCGGGCCGAACTGCGGGCTTGCCGCCGAAACGAGGTGCCCGGTAGTCTGACCTGTCGGCTCTTGCCCATACGGGCGTCGGTGTCCGCGGTCATGTGGCCGGGGATCGTCGAGTCTTCTCCCGGGACGCACCCGTTCCGGGGTTCCGGTTCTCCAAGGAAGTGAGCGCGGTGCGCACCTACACCCCGAAGGTCTCCGAGATCGAGCGCAGCTGGTATGTCGTCGACGCCGAGGACCTGGTCCTCGGTCGCATGGCCACCGAGGTTGCCCGAGTGCTCCGGGGCAAGCACAAGCCCACGTTCGCCCAGCACATGGACACCGGCGACCATGTCGTCATCATCAACGCCGACAAGGTGGTCCTGACGGCCAACAAGGCGGAGGACAAGCACGTCTACCGCCACTCCGGCTACCCCGGCGGCATCAAGTCCGAGACCTACGCCAACATGTTGGATCGCGCCCCCGCAGAGGCCGTTCGTCGCAGCGTGCGGGGCATGATTCCAAAGAACAGACTCGGTCGCCAGATGCTCAAGAAGCTGAAGGTCTACGCCGGCCCAGACCATCCCCACACCGCGCAGAAGCCCCAGGTCCTCGAGATCCCTGGCGCCCGAGCCCGGTCCTGAGAACGACCTCGCAACGGAGATCACAGCAATGACCATGCCCCTCACCCAGTCCACCGGCCGCCGCAAGCGGGCAGTCGCCCGTGTTCGTCTGCGCGACGGCGAGGGCAAGATCACCATCAACGGCCGCGACGTGGAGACGTTCTTCCCGAACGCTACCCATCGCATGATCCTCACCGAGCCACTGCGGGTCACCGAGACTGCGGAGATCTACGACGTCGACGTGACCCTCCACGGTGGTGGAACCAGCGGTCAGGCCGGGGCTGTGCGCATGGGGATTGCCCGTTCCCTTGTGGAACTCGATCCCGACCGGCGCGCGATCCTGAAGCAGGCCGGATTCCTCACCCGCGACTCGCGGAAGAAGGAGTCCAAGAAGTACGGCCTCAAGAAGGCTCGCAAGGCTCCGCAGTACTCCAAGCGCTGATCCAGCGGTGCACGTCAGCTTCGGTACCGACGGGGTCCGCGGCGTCGCCAACCAAGCGGTGACAGTCGAACTCGGATTGGCCCTGGGCCGAGCCGCGGTGCGTGTCTTCGGCGCCGAAGTGGTCGTGATCGGTCGCGACACAAGGCGTTCCGGTCCTGCGCTCGAGTCGGCAGTGGTGGCCGGGGTGTGCGCCGAAGGGGCGCGTGCCCACGTCATCGGCGTGGTCCCCACCCCCGTGGTCGCCCATGGATGTCGTCGAACCGATGACGGCCCCGTCACCGCCGGGGTCATGATCTCCGCATCCCACAATCCCTACGCGGACAACGGACTCAAGATCTTCGCCCCGGGTGGCCACAAGCTCTCCGATACCCAGCAGCACGAGGTCGAGGCTGCGCTCGAGACCCTTCTCGATGGAACTCCGCAGCCGGGTCCCACCGGCCGTTCCATCGGTATGCCCATCGTTGACCCCGATGCCGTAGGTGCCTACTCGGAATCGGTGAAGGCAGTGTTGGAGGGTCGAGATCTACAGGGCACGAGGTTGGTGTTGGACTGCGCCAACGGCTCCAACTGGGAGCTGGGTCCCGAGGTGCTGCGTGCCCTGGGGGCGTCGGTGGAGGTGATCGGGGCCAACCCCGACGGGGTCAACATCAATGACGGATGTGGATCGAACCATCCCGAGGGTCTGGTGGCCGCAGTGACCGGCCGGGGTGCCGATCTGGGTATCGCATTCGACGGTGACGCCGACCGAGTAGTTGCCGTGGATCATCTGGGCCGGGTCGTGGATGGCGATCAGCTGGTTGCCATGTGCGCCACCGATCTGTCGGCACGGGGACGCCTCACCGACGACACCGTGGTGGTCACCGTGATGTCCAACCTGGGGTTCCGGCGGGCGATGACCGCGGCGGGAATCGAGGTCGTGGATACTGCCGTGGGCGATCGCTATGTGCTGGAGGCGCTGGACGCCGGGTCGTACAGCCTCGGTGGCGAGCAGTCGGGCCATCTTGTGTTCAGGGACCAGAGCACCACCGGGGACGGCCTGCTCAGCGCGGTCAACGTGATCGACCTCGTCGTTCGCAGCGGCCGAACCCTCGCGGAGCTCGCCGACGATGCGATGCAGCGGTTGCCGCAGGTGCTGGTCAACGTGCCCATAGCTGAACCGATGCCAGACGTCGCAGCCCGTCTGGCTTCCGAGATAGCGGCGGTCGAGGCAGACCTGGGCGACACCGGTCGGGTACTGCTGCGCCCTTCGGGGACAGAACCCGTGGTTCGGGTGATGGCCGAGGCCGAGACCCACGAGGCTGCTCAGGCCACCGCAGATCTGCTCGCCGCCAAGGTGGCAGAGGTGGGCGGGGCCTGAATTCCGAGGGGGCCCGGTCAACGGCCCGCCGGTACAGTTGTCAGACCGACTCCACGGATGCGGCCCAGCGCGGTCGGATTCGCCAAGCGCCCCCACCAGAGGTGATCACCCGATGTGCGGCATCATCGCGATCGTTCGACAACGCAACACGAGCGCCGCGGTGGATGCCGCGGCGCAGGCCGATCGCCTTGTCGAACTAGAGCAGGTGTTGGGTGCGCCGACCGATTCCTGGCCGGGCTCTCTGGAGGAGGCGGCAGGGGTACTGGAGTCGGTCGACCGGTCGCTGCGCGGCGAGCCGGGCGTGCTGGGCCTGCTGTCCGATCCTGGAGCTTGTGGCCTTCTGGAGGGCCGCTGCGGCCAGTTGTCCGACCTGGTGACTGCCGCGGAGGACTACCTGGACGATCCGTCGCACGACGTACCTGCGGATCGTGTCGAGTCGACCAACGCCGCCTTGCTGCGGTGCAAGGACGCACTGTGGGCCATCACTCGCGATCGGCTGCGGGCCGCCACCGGAGTGGCCGCCCTGACGCCGGAGTTGCCCGGCCGGTCCGGCACAGCGGTTCTGCTCAGCCTTCATCAGGCACTCTCGGCCCTCGATCGTCTCGAGGTGCGCGGCCGCGACAGCGCCGGCATGGAAGTTCAGCTCACGGGCCATGGTCTGGACGCAACGGATCCCGACATTGCATCGGAGCTGTCACGCCGGGCGGACGGTATCTTCACCAGCGGTGCCGCTCGTTTCGTGGACGGCGTCCTGGTGTTGGTGTTCAAGACCGCGGCGGAGATCGGCGAACTCGGCGACAACACGGCTTCGTTGAGGGCATCGATCGTGGCCGACTCCCTTCTGCACCGGGCTCTGGCTTCGGAGTCTGTCGAGGCAGTGGTCCTCGGCCACACGCGCTGGGCCTCGATAGGCATCGTGTCCGAACCCAATGCCCATCCGCAGGGTTCCGATGAGGTTGGTAGTGCGGACGGGCCGTTCACGACCGTGGTGCTGAACGGCGATGTCGACAACTACTCGGAGCTCGCAGAAGCAGATTCCCTGGCGTTGCCGCCCGAGGTGACCACCGACGCCAAGGTGATCCCGACGCTGCTGCGCCGGGCGCTGGTCACGGGTTCGGCCAAGGGCCTGGAGGCGTTCCGGGAGACCGTCGCCACGATGGAGGGCTCGGTTGCGATAGCGGCGACGTCCACGGCAGTGCCGGGTGAGATCCTCCTGGCCTTGCGGGGTTCGGGTCAGGCGATCTACGTCGGCGTCGCCGATGACACCTTCATTGTCGCCAGTGAGCCCTACGGGGTCGTGGAGGAGACGTCGCGCTACCTCCGAATGGATGGCGAGACGCCCTCTGATCCGGACAACCCGACCGGTAGCCGAGGTCAGGTGGTGGCGGTCCGCTCCGAGGCGGCCGGCACCGTGGACGGCATCCGCCTGATGTCCTACGACGGTACGGAACTCCCCGTGACCGAGGAGGATCTGAGCCACGCGGAGATCACCACCCGCGACATCGACCGCGGTGACTTCCCCCACTTCCTCCTGAAGGAGGTGACCGACGCGCCTCACTCATTCCGGACCACGCTGCGCGGCCGCTTGGTGGAGCACGACAACGAGATGCGGGTGGTCATCGGCTCGGCGTCGTTGCCCGAGGCCGTGCTGGACGATCTGACGAAGGGAAACATCGCCAAGGTGATGGTGATCGGGCAGGGGACCGCGGCGGTCGCCGGACAGAGCCTGGCCCAGTTCCTCTCGGAGCTGCTTGCCGAGACCGACGTCAGGGTCGAGGCACTCCCGGCAACCGAGTTGTCGGGGTTCCGGATGCGCGCCGACATGTCCGACTCGCTGGTGATCGCCATCAGTCAGTCGGGAACCACTACCGACACCAATCGGACGGTGGATCTGGTCCGCTCGCGGGGGGCGAGGGTGATCGCCATCGTCAACCGCCGGGGCAGTGACCTGACCGACAAGGCCGACGGGGTGCTCTACACGTCCGACGGTCGAGATGTGGAGATGAGCGTCGTGTCCACGAAAGCCTTCTACTCCCAGGTGGCAGCCGGAATGCTGCTGTCCTACGGGATCTCGGCCGCTGTTCCGGGTGCCCGGACGGCCGAGGACCCAGATGAGCAGGTCGTGCTGCGTTCCATGCGCGATCTGCCCGGGAGCATGGAGACCACGCTGGCCACGCGCCCGTCGATCGCCGACGCCGCGGCGATGCACGCACCGTCGCGGCGCTACTGGGCGATCGTCGGAAACGGCCTCAACCAGATCGCGGCCCGCGAGCTTCGGATCAAGCTGTCGGAGCTCTGCTACAAATCGATCGCCTGCGACGCCACCGAGGACAAGAAGCACATAGACCTCTCCGCCGAGCCGATGATCCTTGTGTGTGCGGCCGGTCTCGTTGGCTCCACCGCCGACGACGTCGCCAAGGAAGTGGCGATTTTCGCCGCCCACAAGGCAGCCCCGATCGTCGTGGCGAGCGAGGGAGCACGTGGATTCGACGCCGCGTTGGCCGTGCTCGAGGTTCCGGAGACCCACCCGCGCCTGGCTTTCGTATTGTCGACCATGGTCGGGCACCTGTTCGGCTACGAGGCCGCTCTGGCGATCGATGCCCACGCCCGACCGCTTCGTGAGGCGCGGGCTGCCATCGACGAGGTTGTCGGCCAATTGGATCTCGCCTCCGACGGTGAACCCGTCGACGGAGCCGGCCTGCTCGCCCAACTACGTCCACTGATGCGGGGACACTCGGCCGACTGGGCCCAGCGCATGGCCGCAGGGGCCTACAACGGTCAGTTGGAGGCCACGACGGCCGTGCGGTTGTCGGCGCTGTTCCGCTACGCCACCGGTATCGCCCCGCTCGACGGCTACGAGCTGGAGTTCGCCAAGGCAGGTACTCCCGGCGTCGTCATCGACGACCTGACCTCCGCGCTGAGCGCGGCAATAGACGAGCTGACCCGACCGGTGGATGCCATCAAGCACCAGGCGAAGACGGTGACGGTCGGGATCAGCCGCAGCGACGAATCGCTTCTGAGCGTGCCGTTGGTGGACGCGGCTCTGGGCACGGGAGCAGGCAGGGAATCCCTGCCGTACTCGGCGATGAGAACCCTTGCCGGACTCGATCCGGCGGTGGCCGAGGTGACGGGCTGGACCCGCTACGCGCTCTCGGGTGGCGAGAACCTGACGACGGCCGCCCTGACGGTGCTGGACCGTGGTGGGGTCGGGACCGAGCTTCGATCCCGGACCGAGGATGATTCCCGGCTGCGAGGCACCAAGGCCCTGGTGGCCCGCGAGCGGGAGTTGATGGTTGCCAGCGGTCGCAGCGACGGCCGGACGGTGATCATCGTTCCCGAGATCCGCCAGGGTGTGGCGGTCGGGTTGCTGTTGCTGCATGTCCGGTTCGTGGATCGTCTTCCGGCGGCGACGGCACGGTCCGTGCTCCAGAGCTATCGCCGTCGCTATCAGGCATTGCGAGACGCCGTCACCGAGACCGAGGACGAACTGGATGAGACGGTTCTTGCTGCACAGCCGGTCCTGGACCTTCTCACCGTCCCGATTCTGGACCTGGCGGATCGCTGGAGGCAGTGACAGCGCACGAATCGGTGCCCATGGCCGTTCGGGCGGTCGGAGTGGACCTGGCCGACGTGTCACGCCTGGACAGAGCCCTCGAACGCACGCCCGGTCTGGCCGATCGCCTGTTCACTGTCGCCGAACAGGCGATGCTCGACGACAGTGGTGACAGCGCCGCCCGGTTGTTCTCGGTCAAGGAAGCCGTGATGAAGTCGCTCGGCCGCGGGGTCGACTCCGTGGCATTCACCGACATCTGCGTCGAACTTGCCGCGGGCGACGAGAGCAGTGTCACCGTGGAGTTGTCCGGCCGCGCCACGACCCGCGCCTACGAACTGGGGATCCTCCGATGGACCGTGGACACCCAGGTGATCGCAGGTCCGACGGGTCCGATGTCGGTGGCAGAGGTGGTGGCGGAGTCGGCGTTGCCGCCCGTGGGGTCCCCATGACGGGCACAATGTCGGGGTGATCCCCATCGTGACGCCCGAGGAGATGGCCGCCATCGATGCGTCCGCCGCCGAGTCGGTGGAGGTGCTGATCCAGCGGGCGGCAGGAGCGGTGGCGGCAGAGGTGTTGGCCCTCCTCGGAGGTTCATACGGTCGTCGGGTGGTGGTCGTGGCCGGCAAGGGCAACAACGGCAACGATGGTCGGGTGGCGGCCGAGCTCCTGTCCCGCGCCGGCGTGAGGATGACCATCGTCGATGCAGCCGAGCTGGCCGACCCCCTGCCACCTTGTGACCTTCTGGTCGACGCCGCTTTCGGCACCGGCTTCCGCGGTACCTGGTATCCGCCGGGACAGGGACTGCTGCCGGTTCTGGCCGTCGACATCCCGTCCGGAATCGCCGGTGGATCCGGTGCCGCCTGCGGTGCTCCGTGGCGTGCAGTTCGCACCGTGACCTTTGGCGCTCTCAAGCCCGGACTGCTCCAGGGCGATGGACCCGACCATGTGGGAGAGGTCGTGCTTGCGGATATCGGGCTGGACGTCACCGGTGCGCGAGCTCACCTCGTGGAGGACTCCGACGTACCCGACTGGGTCCCGCCACGGGTGGAGAACGACCACAAGTGGCGCCATGCGGTGTGGGTGGTGGCCGGTTCCCCGGGGATGGAGGGCGCCGGTTGGCTCTGCGCTCGCTCGGCCATGAGAGCCGGGTCGGGCTATGTACGGACATCCAGTCCCGGGGTTCAGCAACCGCAGAGCCCCCGTGAGGCGGTGGGGGTGTCACTTCCGTCCAGCGGATGGGGTGCAGAGGTGGCCTCCGGCGCGGCTCGATTCGGTGCGGTCGTCGCCGGTCCCGGAATCGGAGTGGGACCGGAAGTAAGACCGGAACTCGAGGCCCTGGTCCGAAGCGGCGTACCCACGGTGCTGGACGCGGACGCACTCCGAGCGATCGGTACCGACCCGCTGCGACCGGTCGGAACGGTCGTGCTCACCCCCCACGATGGCGAGTACGAGGCGCTCATGGGAGAGCGGCCCGGGTCCGATCGACTGGAGGCTGCCCGTTCGGCAGCTGCTCACCACGGGTCCATCGTGTTGCTGAAGGGCCCGACCACCGTGGTCGCCGATCCCGACGGCACGGCGCTGGTCGTGCGGTCGGGCGACACCCGCCTTGCCACCGCGGGAACCGGTGATGTGCTCAGCGGAATCATCGGGGCGCACCTCGCCGCCGGGGCCCGGCCCGACAGAGCGGCCGCCGCGGCCGCTCAGCTCCACGGCTTGGCCGGAAGGCTCGCTGGATCCGAGGGCGTGGTGGCCGGCGACGTCGCAGAAGCAATCGGCGAGGCGCGCGCAGAGATCGGCGGATACGGGTCGTGAACACGCCGACGCGTCCGGCCGGCCGGGGCGGGTGACGGTGCCGCGGCACGCCGAGGTACGCATCGACCTGCAGGCTGTGGCACACAACGTCTCCACGCTCGCGGAGCTCGCGGCGCCGGGCGAACTGTGCGTGGTGGTGAAGGCCGACGGGTATGGACACGGCACGACAGAGGTGGCATCCACCGCTCTGGAGTCCGGCGCATCGCGCCTGGCAGTGGCCCTGGTCGAGGAGGGCGTGGCCCTGCGGGACGCGGGAATCGATGCTCCCGTCCTGCTTCTCTCCGAACCGCCCACCGATTCCCTCGCCGATGCATGGGAGTACTCACTCACACCAACCCTCTACCACCTCGATGCGGTTGTTCGAGCGGGTGAAGTTGCCGGACGCTCGGGCCGGTGGGGTGTGGAGATCAAGGTCGACACCGGCATGCACAGGGTTGGAGCCCTGCCCGCCGACGCGTTGGCGGTGGCTGCGGCGGTGCTCTCGTGCGATGGGCTGCTGATCGAGGGGGTCTTCACCCACCTGGCTGTGGCCGACGAGCCAGAACGACCCGAGACCGACGAGCAGTTGGACCGTTTCGCAGCGGTGGTCGCCGAACTGCGTGACGCGGGACTCGACCCCGGCATCACGCATGCTGCCAACTCGGCGGGGCTGATCGCCCATCCGCGGGCCCGGCTCGACATGGCTCGGGTGGGGATCGCCGCATACGGGATCGCTCCGGCGCCGGCACTGGCAGCAATGGTCGACCTCAGACCTTCCATGTCGGTCCGCTCCGAGGTCAGCCACGTGGCCGTCGTCCCGGCGGGAGATGGCGTGAGCTATGGCCTGCGGCACATCTTCGATGTGGACACCCGGGTGGCCGTGGTGCCGTTGGGCTATGCCGACGGGGTTCGCCGCAACCTCGGACCTGCTGGCGCCTCGGTTCTGATCGGCGGGGTGCGCCGACCAATTCGTGGGACCGTCACGATGGACCAGATCGTGGTGGAGGTTGGAGCCGTCGAGGCTCCAGGCGTGGTGCCGGTCCAGCGGGGCGACGAGGTGGTCCTGCTCGGCGAACAGGCGGGTCCGGGTGGCACCGGGCGGATCACGGCCCAGGACTGGGCCGACCTCCTCGGCACCATCCCCTATGAGATCGTCTGTGGATTCGGACCCAGGATCCCGAGGATCCACCGGTGACGGCACAACCCCGGCCGGCGAAAGCCGGTGAGCTTCTGCACGTGGTGGTCCTGGAGCCGTTCTTCATCGGGTCGCACCGGGTGTGGGCCGAGGGCTGGCAACGACACAGCCGCCATCGGATCCACCTGTTGACCCAGCCGGGCACGCACTGGAGGCACAGGATGATGGCGGCCTCGGTTCCCCTGTCCGAGGCCACCCGCGTCCACGTCGCCGATCACGGCCGTCCCGATGTGGTCGTAGCCAGCGACATGGTCGACCTGGCCGGCTACCTCGGCATGTGTCGCCGTGAACTGGGTGGGGTGCCCTCGGTGGTGTATTTCCACGAGAACCAGCTCACCCAGCCCGTGAGCCCCAACGGGGTCGGTGGGCTGCGCGACCGACACCTGGCGTGGACGAACTGGCGCAGCCTGCTGGCCGCGGACGAGGTGTGGTTCAACTCCCGGTGGCAGCGCGATTCCATGGATGACGCTCTGGCGGAGCTCCTCGAAGGAGGTCCCGCCGGTGATGACCAGACGCCTCTGCTGGAGCAGGCTCGGCATGGCTTCCGGGTCCGACCTGTGGGATGTGAACTGGCGCCGTTGTTGGCTGCCGACCGCAGCACCACGGCCAACGAGGTACCACTGGTGGTGTGGAACCACCGGTGGGCCCACGACAAGGGCTTGGACGTGGCGGTGGCATCGATGCGTAGCCTGGCCACCGAGGGCGTCAGTTTCGAACTCGCGGTCGTGGGAACCGACGACCACCACGATCCCGGCCGCGGCGACCGGCTGCTGGCGCCCCTGGCGGAGCGGATCGTGCACCGGGGTTGGTTGCCCGAGGACGACTACCACACCCTGCTGTGCAGAGCGGATGTGGTGCTGGCATCGGCCAGACAGGAGAACTTCGGCATAGCGGTGGTGGAGGCCGTCGCGGCAGGATGCGTTCCGGTCGTGCCCGACGCCCTTGCCTATCCCGAGTCCATCGACGACGTCGCTCTGAGATACCCGCCGGGCCGGCTCACGTCCCGGCTTCGCGAGGTCCTCGACGATCTACCCGGATGGAGGGAACGGGCCGCGTCTGTGCGGAGTTCCCTGGCACGGTTCGACTGGTCGAACGTCGCACCCGTCGATGACGACGCCCTTGTCGAACTGGTGGACGAACACCGCGGACTGGAGAGCTGATGATCACAGAGGTACCTGGCGTGCGCGTAGGTCACCACACGGATTCGCGGGCACGGACCGGGTGCACGGTGGTGCTCGGAGGCGCTCCGTTCACAGCCTCCGGAGAGGTGAGGGGGAGCGCGCCTGCGACCCGCGAGTTCGCGCTGCTCGATCCGATGGCCACGGTGACGAGCATCGACGCCGTCGTGCTGTCCGGCGGCAGTGCTTTCGGGCTCGCTGCCGGCGACGGCGTGATGACGTGGCTCGACGAACAGGGCCGGGGATTCCCGACCGCCTGGGGGCGGGTCCCGATCGTCGTGGGAATGTCGCTGTTCGATCTACCGGTCGGCGATGCGGGAGTCAGGCCCACCGCAGACAACGGCCGCGCTGCAGCCGCTGCAGCCTCGAGCGACATCGAGTTGGGCATGGTGGGGGCGGGCACCGGGGCCACGGTCTCCAAGTGGAGGACCGACGACCCCCCGGTCGACGCGGGGCTGGTCGGTGCCGTCGCTCGTGACGGTGACCTGGTGGTGGCGTGCCTGGTAGCCGTGAACGCCTACGGCGACATCGTGGGGTCCCCGGCATCGGAGGGGCCCGAACCGCCCATTCCCGGTCCGGGTGTGGCGATGGGCAACACCACGATCGGTGTGGTGGCCACCAACGCGGCCATCGACAAGCTCGGGTGTTCCCACGTGGCCCGAGGCGCCCACGACGGCCTGGCACGGGCGATCTCGCCGCCCCACGCGTCGGTTGACGGTGATGCATTCGTTGCCATTTCCACGGGCGTGGTCGAGGCACCGCAGGACCGTGTGCGGTGGATGGCTGTGAAGGTGGTCGAGGACGCCATCCGCTCGGCGGCGCCGAATGGGGTCGGACAGCCGCGTCGCTAGACTCACGAGATGCCTGCCGAAGCCGGGCCCACCGGGGCCTTCGACAATCTTCGCGTGGAAGCCTTGGCGTGCACCGCCTGTCGGCTGTCCGAGGGTCGCACCCAGGTCGTCTTCGGGATGGGTGACCCGCAGGCCGACCTCTTGTTCGTGGGCGAGGGCCCAGGGGCACAGGAGGATCTCCAGGGCCTGCCGTTCGTGGGACGGTCGGGGAAACTCCTGGACCGGTTGATGGCCGAGGAGATGGGTCGGAGCCGTGACACCGCCTACATCGCCAATGTGGTCAAGTGCCGTCCGCCCGAGAACCGTGATCCGAAGCCGGACGAGATCGCCACGTGTCGTCCGTTCCTGGAGCGCCAGATCGAGCTCATCGACCCGACGGTGATCGTCACTCTCGGCAACTTCGCGGCCAAGCTGTTGCTCGACACCACTGTCGGAATCACCAAGCTCCGCGGGAGCGCCTACTCGTGGGGTGGCCGGGTTCTGGTTCCCACGCTGCATCCGGCGGCCGTCCTACGCGGTGGCGGCGAGGCGATGTCGAATGTGCGCGCCGACCTGGTGCGGGCCAAGACGGTGCTCTCCGGTGCAGTGATAGACCTCACAGACCCCTCGGTGGTGGCTCGGTGAGCCCCGACGCTTCAGCGGTGACCGAAGGTGCCGAAGGTACCCGGACCCTGGCGGCCTTGCTCGGGGAGCTGGTTCGCGCCGGCGACGTGTTGATACTGGTAGGCGACCTCGGTTCGGGAAAGACGGCGTTCGCCCAGGGCCTGGGCCGTGGGCTCGGAGTGATGGAGAACATCACCAGCCCCACCTTCGCCCTGGTGCAGAGCTACTCGGGACGTCTCGATCTCCATCACCTGGACGTGTACCGCCTCGAAGCGGTCAACGAGGCGCTCGACCTGGGCCTGGCCGAGCTGATCGACGACGATGCCGTGGTCGTGATCGAGTGGGGAGACACCATTGCCCCGGTCCTGCCCCAGGACTACCTGGAGGTCCGAATGGAGTACGGCCCCGGTCCGGATAGCCGGGTGATCACGTTGTCGCCGGTGGGCGGACGATGGTCGGCCCGAATGCGGGCCGTGTCCAAGGTTCTCGCCAACTTCGGCGCGCCAGGAGACGACTGATGCTGATACTGGGGATCGAGACCGCTACCGAACAGGTCGGCTGTGCGATCGGAGGCCACGAGGGTGCACTCGCCAGTGCTCACTGTGCAAAGGGCCGCCGCCACGCCGAGAACCTCACCCCGGCCATCGAGTTCATCTGCAACCAGGCACAGATCGAGCTGTCCGACATCGGTCTGGTTGCGGTGGACGTGGGCCCCGGACTCTTCACCGGACTCCGGGTCGGGGTGGCGGCCGCCAAGGCCGTTGCCTTCGCCCTGCGGGTACCCATGATCGGGGTGTCCAGCCTCGATCTGCTCGCGTTCCCGGTTCGGTTCAGTTCCCGACTCATCGTGGCGGCGGTCGATGCTCGGCGCGGAGAGCTCTACTACGGCTTCTACCGTCAGGTCCCCGGAGGCGTGCAGCGGATCTCCGACCAGCAGGTCGGTAGCCCCGAAGACCTGGCATCGGAACTGCTCGCGACGAACTCCGAGGTTCTGCTAGTGGGTGACGGCATCCGCCGCTACCGCGAGGTGTTCGAGGGCATGGCCCGGGTCGAACACGCCGAGATCGGGAACGCCTTTCCCTCGGCAGCGTCGCTGGTGCAGCTCGCCCACCCTCGCGCGCTCCGCGAGGAGTTCGAGCAGCCCGAGTCGATCGAGCCCTTGTATCTCCGCCGTCCAGACGCGGAGATCAACTGGTCGACGAGGAATGGCTGATGGGCGGCGCCATGGTGGAGCCCACCAGAGAGGGGCCGGCCAATGCAGGGCCGGCGGGCTCGGTGCTGGACGACGGTGTGGTGATCTCTCCCATGCTGCGGCGCCACCTGCGGGCGGTCGTCGCCATCGAGCGGACGGCGAATCCGCACCCGTGGTCGCACTCGCTGTTCGCCGGCGAGCTCACGATGCCGACCAGCCGCTTCTGGGTCGTTGCCAGGGAGGGTCGTCACGTACTCGGGTACTCCGGCTTGATGGTGACCCTGGACGAGGGGCACATCACGAACTTCGCGGTGCACGAGGACCATCGCCGTCGCCACATCGGGGCCCGGATGCTCCTTGCGAGCTGTGGCGATGCGGTGAGACGCGGCGTGACGGACCTGACGCTGGAGGTGCGGGCTTCCAACACGGCCGCCCAGGCGATGTACCGACGGTTCGGCTTCGCCCCGGGCGGAGTGCGGCGCGGCTACTACAACGACAACGGCGAGGACGCCCTGGTGATGTGGGCCCACGACATCGATGGTGAGCGGGAGAGGGAACGTCGGGCCGAGATCGAGTCGGCGTTGCCGGTGCCCTTGCGGGTGGAGCAGAGATGACAGACGAGATGACCGAGCCCGATGCCGACACCCTGGTGCTGGGAATCGAGACCAGTTGCGACGAAACCGCGGCGGCTCTGGTGCGCGGCGGCGCCGAGGTGTTGTCTTCGGTGGTCTCGTCGCAGGTGGACCTGCATGCCCGCTACGGCGGGGTGGTGCCGGAGATCGCGAGCAGGGCCCACAGCGAGTTGCTGATCCCGGTGACCGCACAGGCCATGGTCGAGGCCGGTGTGACCGGCCGCGACGTATCGGCCGTGGCGGCAACCACCGGCCCGGGGCTCGTCGGAGCGCTCCTGGTCGGTGTTTCGGCGGCCAAGGCTCTGGCACTGACCTGGGGAGTGCCCTTCGTCTCGGTAAACCACCTCGAGGCGCATCTGTATGCGGCGCTCCTCGAGGAGCCCGACATCGAGTTCCCGATGGTCGTGCTCCTGGTCTCCGGTGGTCACACGATGCTGGTGGAGATGTCCGACCATGGCGAGTATCGCCTGCTGGGAGAGACGCTTGACGACGCCGCCGGTGAGGCGTTCGACAAGGTCGCCCGGTTCCTCGGTCTCGGCTACCCCGGAGGACCGGCGATCGACGCCGCGGCGTTGCTCGGCGATCCCGAGGCCATCGAGTTCCACCGCGCCATGATGGCGGAGGGCCTCGACTTCTCCTTCAGTGGGCTCAAGACCGCGGTGGTCAACCACGTTCGCCAGAACCCCGACGTCGCCACCGAGGACGTGGCCGCGAGCTTCCAGGCGGCCGTGGTGGAGGTGTTGGTGGAGAAGTCCCGCCGAGCCGCTCGGGAGGTGGGAGCCTCGGCCCTTGCACTGGGCGGCGGTGTTGGAGCCAACTCCCTGCTGCGTGAGCAGTTCCTGGGTGCGTGTGCCGATGACGGCATCCAGGGGTTCCTGCCCAGCCGTTCGATGTGCACCGACAACGCGGCCATGATCGCATCCGCGGGCTGGTACCGGTTGCGGCGCCTGGGCCCCACGCCGCTCGACGCCGGTGTGGATCCGCGGGACCGGCTGTTTCGCCGATCCTGAGCCTCGGTTCCTGAGGAGGTCCTTCGGATCCGGTAAGGGATTGCGGGGGCTGTTAGCACTCTGGCGATGAGAGTGCTACGTTTGGCACTCGCCCACGGGGAGTGCCAACTACCCGGGCCAGTACCCAAGTAATCGCGGGATCCCAGTGATCTCGCGAGCACAGACCACCCGGAGAATTGCATGAACCTGCAGCCGCTCGAAGACCGTCTCGTCGTCCGCCCGGCCGAGGCCGAGGAAAAGACCGCAAGCGGTCTGATCATCCCCGATACAGCGAAGGAGAAGCCGCAGCAGGGCGAAGTCCTCGCTGTCGGCCCCGGTCGTCGTTCCGACACCGGTGACGTAATCCCCGTCGACGTGAGCGTCGGCGACAAAGTCGTCTACTCCAAGTACGGCGGCACCGAGATCACCGTCGAGGGCGAGGATCTCTTGATCCTGCAGGCCCGCGACGTACTCGCCATCGCCAAGTGACCAACTGAACGACCACGGAGAACAAATGTCAAAGATCCTGAAGTTCGACGACGAAGCCCGGCGCTCACTCGAAGCCGGAGTCAATGCACTCGCTGACGCGGTCAAGGTCACCATCGGTCCCAAGGGCCGCAATGTGGTCCTCGACAAGAAGTTCGGCGCACCCACCATTACCAACGACGGCGTGTCCATCGCCCGTGAGATCGAGTTGGAAGACCCCTTCGAGAACATGGGCGCACAGCTCGTGAAGGAGGTCGCCACCAAGACCAACGACATCGCGGGTGACGGCACCACTACTGCCACCGTTCTGGCCCAGGCGCTGGTGCGCGAGGGCCTTCGCAACGTGGCCGCAGGCGCCAACCCCATGGGCGTCAAGCGTGGCATCGAAGCTTCGGTTACAGCGGCGGTCGACGCCATCGCCGCGGAGGCCAAGGAGATCGACGAGAAGTCCGAGATCGCCCAGGTGGCCGCCATCTCCGCTGCTGACCCCCAGATCGGTGAAGTCATCGCTGACGCCATCGACAAGGTCGGCAAGGACGGCGTTGTCACGGTCGAGGAGTCCAACACCTTCGGCATGGACCTCGAGTTCACCGAGGGCATGCAGTTCGACAAGGGCTACCTCTCTCCGTACTTCGTGACCGACGCCGAGCGCCAGGAAGCTGTGCTCGAGGACCCGTACCTGCTGTTCGTGAACGGCAAGGTCTCGATGCTCCAGGAGCTCATCCCGGTGCTCGAGAAGGTCATGCAGGCCGGCAAGCCGCTGGTTCTGATCGCTGAGGACGTCGAGGGTGAGGCCCTCGCCGGACTCGTCGTCAACAAGATCCGTGGTTCGCTCAACGCCGTGGCCGTCAAGGCTCCCGGATTCGGTGAGCGTCGCAAGTCGATGCTCCAGGACATGGCGGTGCTCACCGGTGGCCAGGTCATCTCCGAAGAGGTCGGCCTCAAGCTGGACAACACCACCCTCGATCTGCTCGGTCACGCCCGCAAGGTCGTCATCGACAAGGACAACACCACGATCATCGAGGGTGCTGGCACCCACGAGGACGTGAACGGTCGGATCGCCCAGATCAAGGCCGAGATCGAGAACACCGACTCCGACTGGGACAGCGAGAAGCTCCAGGAGCGTCTCGCCAAGCTCAGTGGTGGCGTCGCCGTCGTCAAGGTCGGCGCAGCCACCGAGGTGGAGCTCAAGGAGAAGAAGCACCGCATCGAGGATGCGCTGTCGGCCACCCGTGCCGCCATCGAAGAGGGCGTCGTCGTCGGTGGCGGTACCGCACTGATCCGTGTCAAGCCTGCGGTGTCCGCCGTCGTGGACAAGCTCGAGGGCGATGAGCAGACCGGTGCCCGCATCGTGCTGCACGCCCTGGACGCTCCGGCCCGTTTGATCGCCGACAATGCCGGCGTCGAAGGTGCCGTCGTGGTCCAGCGGCTCGAGCAGGAGACCGGCAACACCGGCTTCAATGCAGCGACCGGCGAGTTCACCGACCTGTTGGCCGCCGGCGTCATCGACCCGGCGAAGGTCACCCGTGCAGCGCTGCAGAACGCAGCGTCGATCGCTGCACTGTTGCTCACCACCGAGTGTCTCGTCGCCGATGCGCCCGAAGAGGGTGGCGCCGGCGGCGGCATGCCCGACATGGGAGGCATGGGCGGCATGATGTGATCCCTTCGGGGACCATGTCGGTCGACCGACCGCACGGAACGCAGACGAGGGGCCGGTTCCACCGGCCCCTCGTTCGCGTCCCGGCCTCGAAGCTGGGCTGTGCGATACGCCGGTAGTCTGCGGGGATGGAAGGCAGCGTGCGCCCGATGCTTACAGGCTCCTCTCGGCCTGGATGGAGTGGGAACGTGGCGACACGACGCCCGGACGGGTCATGAGCAACCTCAAGACCCACGGTCTCCGCGACCTTCTGGAGAGCCTGGGCAGCGCCCGCGGTGGAACCGGAACGTGACCGAACGGGGCGGCCCCCAGTTCATCCCTCGCCCCGAACAGTGGCGCGAGGGTAGACCGGCCCCCTGGCTGAGACGTGACGACCCGACCCGGGCCGATGAGGCGCTCGTCGCGCCATCGGCACTGGGATCGAGTCACGTTCGGGACACCTTCCCCCCGACGCGCACGGGCACGCCCTCGCCGGTCGAGACCAGTGGAGCCGCTCCCTCGGCAGTACTCATCGCGTTCTTCGAGGACGACGTCGGAGGGCGGGGTGGGGAGCTCCACGTGCTGTTGACCCGGCGGGCATGGGGCCTGCGCACCCATCGCGGCGAGGTGAGTTTCCCCGGGGGTCGGTGTGACCTCGGCGAGACCGCGGCGCAGGCCGCGGTTCGTGAGGCCTGGGAGGAGACCTCGCTCGACCCCGACACCGTGGAGGTACTCGGCGAGCTGGACCACCTCACCACCGTGACGAGGCGGGCCTACATCGTGCCCGTGGTCGGTGTCCTGGCCGGTCGGCCGGAACTCACCGCGAACCCGGCGGAGGTGGACGAGGTTTTGCTGGTGCCGGTCTCCGAGCTCATGTCGCCCGAGGTCTTCCGCGAGGAGCGCTGGGGTAGCGACGACCTGCATCGACCCGTCTACTTCTTCGAGCTGCACGGCGACACCGTCTGGGGCGCTACGGCTGCCATGTTGCGCCAGGCTCTGGCCCTTCTCGTGGGCGCTGACGCAGGCTCACCAACCGACCTGGATCCTGCTCGTGGGGTGTCGACCGGGTTCCGGCTCACCGAGGAGCAGGAGCGCGGCGTCGTCTAGTACGACGACCCGGCGACCCGGGGTCGCCCACTCCCCGTCCTAGGGGCCCGAGGTCGTGGTGGCGTCGGTTGTCGGTGGTGACGTGGTGGGTGCAGTTGTGGGCGAGGTCGTCGGTGGCGACGTGGTGGGTCGAGCCGTGGTGGGTCGAGCCGTGGTCGGTGTCCGGCCCGAGGTGGGGACGATCACCACCGCTGTTGTAGGTGCCTCACTACTCGTCGTCGTGGTGTCATCGGAGTCGCTCGCGTTGTTGACGAGCATGAACACGATCACGATCGCGGCAACGATCAGTAGGGTGCCCAGGACCCAGGGCACCGGTGACTTTCCGCCACCGCTGCCTCCTGTCTGGTCGGGCGGGGGATAGCCACCGCCGGGTGGCTGACCCTGGGGCGGGTAGCCGGGTTGTTGGGGCGGGTAGCCGGGTTGCTGTGGCTGACCGGGCTGCGGTGGTGGGTATCCGGGCTGCTGTGGCTGTGCAGGCGTCTGGGGGATCGGCTGGGTGGGGTCCGATGGCGGGACGTTGGTCATGACTCCACACTAGGGAGCGAGATCGCCCACGTAGGGGAATCAAGATCTCATGTGCTTGCAGCCGCCGGTGGCACCTCACCGCTGCACTCGTCGAGCCAGAGCGCCTGCAGCAGCTCAACCAGCTCTTCATCGCTGTCCGGACGTGCCAGTAGACCCACCGCTGCGTGGTGCACTGGAGCATCTCCGAGCCGCGACCAGGTCAGCTGGGGCCATCCCGCGAGGCCGGCAGGAGCCGCCAGCGCCAGAGAACGTCGTCGGAAGCGGGCGAGATCCTCCGGTGCGTCGTCGACCCGTGGGCCCGGTGCCCCGAGCACGGGTGTCACCAACACACATCCGGGTTGGACGATCCGGCTCAGGATCTCGGACAGGAGCCGTCGATCCTCGGTGTCCACGGCCACAGTCGCCGGGTTCTCGAGTGAATACCGGTGACACATCGCCAACCGCCACGCCACGTCGCGGTCCAGGGCGTCGTGATTCTCCTCGACCCACGGCCCCAGCGTGTCCCAGACCTCGCGGCCCTGGATCCGGGAGAAGAGGTCGGCGACATCCTCGCTGAAGAGGGACGAAATCTTCACCGTCTCGACCTCGCACCCGAGGGTCCGGGCGACAGACCCTGCGGCTTCGAGCAGCGCCGTGGGATCTGCTGGAGCCAGGCCGGTGTCGACGAGAACACGGCGCAGGGGCCGTATCGGTGTTTCCGCGGAATCCCGCCGGTGGCGGCGCGGAGAACGGTGAGCGCCTTCTCAGCACCGAGGGGTTGGCCCCAGGAGTCCGACCGTGTCCATCGACGGGGCCAGCCGGAGACAGCCGGTCATGTCGATGCTGCCCCAGGTGGGCCGTAGCCCATGGA
>CAVQRK010000016.1:0-122546 GCA_963715225.1 uncultured Actinomycetota bacterium | reverse complement strand
ATCGGCCCACCGAACCCGTTCCTCGTCGGGCTGCTGGTCGGGCCACCAGAGTCGACGCAGCACCGGTGCCTGGAGAGCGACGTGGACCATGGTCGCGCCGAGCACCAGCCATGCCGCCCACCAGTGCCCGGTCGGGAAGAAGAACTCCCACGGGTACCACCCGGCGATGTTGGCCGTGCCGCTCACCAGCAGGAAGATCGAGCCGCCCACGAGCGGCAGCAGCGCCAGTCGGGCCATGAGATCGACACCGTCGTCGACCGGCGGCCAGCGCGGCAGGCTCGGACTCACCACGTACAGCTTTCGCCAGCAGCAGCGGGATCGTGGCCAGCCCGGTGGCGACGTGCAGGCCCTGGGTGACCCGGTAGAGGCCGACCGGGACCGCCGGCAGCGACAGCCAGTCGACCGGGTGCTGGTGCAGGTGGGAGATCACTCCGGTCAGCAGGCACAGTCCGAACGCGACGCCGAGCAGCGGCCCGAGCTGTGCGGCCAGTGCGCTCCCCGTGGACCTCGCGTGCTGCGGCGGCGACCCGTCGTTGCTCCAGCTGGTCGGCCGTGAGAGGCTCGCGACACCGGCTCTGGAGCATCGGACATCGTCCGAAGGGTAACGACCAGCCCTCCCGCGCCGGATGGCTCCTGGCGGTTACGGATCGCTGAACAACGACCCACGCGTATCCGCTCCCGGTCCCCGCCGCCGTACCATCTGGACATGACAACGACCGTCCGCTGCCGCAGCGGATCCTCGTGGTGGAGGACGACCCGACCCTGTCCGAGGTGGTCGAGCGGTACCTGACCCGCGAGGGCTACGAGGTCGCGGTCGAGGCCGACCGGCGAGGCCGGCCTGTCGCGGGCGCTCGAGTGGCAACCCGACCTGGTGGTGCTCGACATCATGCTGCCGGGGATCGACGGCCTCGAGGTGTGCCAGCGGCTGCGGCGCAGCGCCCCCATCCCGGTGGTGATGCTCACCGCGCGTGCGACCGAGGACGACCGGGTGCTGGGCCTCGAGCTGGGAGCCGACGACTACGTCACCAAGCCGTTCTCGCCGCGGGAGCTGACCGCCCGCATCGGCGCCGTGCTGCGGCGGGCCACCGCTGCCGCACGCCACCGAGGTGACCGACCTGCCCGCTGCTGAGCGCCGGATCGCATCGCGCTCGACCCCATGTCGCGTGACGTCACCGGCGCGGTGATCAGGTCGTTCACCTGACCGTCAAGGAGTTCGACCTGCTGGTCCACCTGATGCGCAACCCCGCGTCGCCTTCTCCCGTGAGGAGCTGATGCGGGCGGTGTGGGGCTGGACCTACGGCGACACGGCGACGGTGACGGTTCACGTCCGCCGGCTGCGGACCAAGGTCGAGAGCGATCCGAGCACCCCTGACACCTGGTGACCGTCGCCGGCGGCTACCGGTTCGAGCCATGAGCCGCGTCCGGAGCTCCTTGGCGCCAATGCCATCCTCGCCGCAGGCGTGGCCGTGGCTGCAGCCGTGGCCGTTCTCGGCGGTGCGTCGGCCCGGGACACCCTCACGTCTGGTCGCCCTTGCCCTCGGCGGAGCGGCCGCGGCGATCCTGGCGGTGATCGCCGTCACCAGGACCCGCTCGACCAGCGGGATCGGCACCCATGCCGCGGCGGTCGCCCTGGTCTCTGTGTCCGCCACGACCGTCGGCGTCGTGGTCGGCGCCCGGGCCATGTTCATCTCCGCCCACGACCTGACCGCCCTGGGGGTCATCGTGGCCACCGCCACCGGCGCCGGGCCTTGCCGTGGCCTGGCGACTGGGAAGCCGCATCGACCGCGACGTCACCGCGCTCACCCGGCTGAGCGAGCAACTCGCGCGCGGCGAGCACCCGGTGGCGAAAGGATCCGAGGTCGCGGAACTCGACCGCCTCGGCCACGACCTCGTGGCCATGGCCGACCAGCTCCAGGAGGCCCACGACCGCGAGCTGGCCCTGGAACGGTCGCGGCGCGAGCTCGTGGCCTGGGTCTCCCACGACCTGCGCAGCCCGCTCGCGGGCATCCGGGCGATGGCCGAGGCGCTCGAGGACGGCGTCGTCGACGATCCGACCGACGACGAAGCGATACCTGCGCTCGATCGGGGAGGAGACCGACCGCCTGGCACGGCTCGTCGACGACCTGTTCGAGCTGAGCCGGGTCACCTCCGGCATCGTCGGCATCGATGCCCGACCGAGTCGCTGTCGCGGAGCTCGTCGAGGGCCGGGCGCAAGGGGCACCGACCCCCTGGCCGAGGCCGCGGAGGTCGAGTTGCGGCTGCCGATCGCCAGGACCGCCGGACGCTCTGCCCGTGGTGCGGCTTCCGAGGCCGACGCGGTGAGGGTGTTGTGCAACCTGCTTCGACAACGCGATCCGCCACACCCCGGCCGGTGGCATCGGTCGACGGTCGATGGCGCCGCGGCGACGAGGGACACGCCGTGGCCCGTCGTGTCGGTCGATTCGGACGAGTGCGGCGGCATCCCCACCGACGACCTGGACCGTGTGCTTCGACGTCGCGTTCCGTGGTGATGCCGCGCCGCCGGCGCGACGACGCCGGTGGCGGGCTTGGGCCTCGCGATCGCCAAGGGACTGGTCGAGGCGCAGCACGGCTCGATCGCGGTGACCAACCACGCCGAGCGGCTGCTGCTTCACCGTCGGCTTCCCGCTCGCTGACGCGATGCACGAGGAGAGCTCCCGGTGACGACAGCTGCCGCCGGTGCGGAGGACTCAGCGCTGCGACGCCAGCAGACGCACCATGTCCTTGATCGCCCGGACGGTGCCGCGCACGGTGCCGGTCACCTTCGAACGGCCGACACGTCGGGTGGTAGTCGACCTCGCACCTCCTCGATCCTCCATCCGGCCAGCCGACGCCGGCGAGCACCATCTCGAGCGGCCAGCCGGAACGTCGGTCGGCCGGAGGCCGAGATCCAGCAGTCCGGTCCGGCGGGCGGCCCGCATCGGGCCGAGGTCGCTCAACGGGACTACCGGTGCGGCGACGCATCTCGGCTGCGAGCACCCGGTTGGCCAGTCGGGCGTGCCAAGGCCACGCACCGCCGCGTCGCCGTGCCGGGCGCCCAGCACCAGGTCGGCGCGTGCCCTCGAGCACGGGATCGGCCACCGTGGGAGCTGTGTGGCGTCGAAGCTCGCATCCGCGTCCATGAACACGACGACCTCGGCGTCTGGCCGCGTGAGCCCGGCCCAGCACGCCGAACCGAAGCCCCGCTCGCGGCTCGATGACCACGGTGGCGCCGAGCTCGCGGGCGACCTGCGGCGGTCGTCGTCGGTCGAGCCGTTGTCGACGACCATCGGCCCGGTACCCGTCGGGCATGCCCTCCAGCACCCACGGCAGGGCCTCCTCCTCGTCGAGGGCGGGAAGGATCACGTCGATCACGAGCGCCATGTGTGACCGCGACACGCTGCCGGACTCCGACGCACGTGACCTGGCAGCCGGGATCGGACGGCTGCATGCGGTGATCGTGACCGGTGGCGCCGGATTCATCGGGTCGCACATCGTCGATCCCTGCTCGGCCGTGGCCACGAGGTGGTGGTCATCGACAACCTCGATCCCTCGGCGCACGGCGGGCCGACCCGACTGGTTGGATCCGGAGCGCCGACTGGCACTGGCCGCGACGTGCGCGACCCCGACCTGTGGCCGCGGATCCTCGAGCGGCGCCGACGCCGTCTCCCACCAGGCGGCCAAGGTCGGTCTCGGTGTCGACTTCGGCGACGCCGGTGACTACGTGTCCAACAACGACGTCGGCACCACGGTGATGCTCTCGCGCCATGCACGATGCCGGATTCGACCGGTCGGCTGGTGCTGGCATCGTCGCATGGTCGTCTACGGCGAGGGCCGCTACCGCTGCTCGCGACCACGGGCGTGGTCGGCCCGGGTCCGCGCCGCACCGAGGACCTGGACGGCGGCGCGCTTCGAACCGCCGTGTCCGCTCTGTGGTGACGCCGCTGACGTGCCGAGCTCGTGCCCGAGGACGCCCCGGTCGACCCGCGCAACGTCTACGCGGCCACCAAGCTCCACCAGGAGCACCTGGGCGCTGCCTGGTCGCGCGAGCACGACGGCGTCGGTCACATCGCTGCGCTACCACAACGTCTACGGCCCTCGGATGCCCCGTGACACCCCTACGCCGGCGTCATGTCGATCTTCGCCAGCTCGCTTGCGGGCCGGCCGGTCACCCGCGGTGTTCGAGGACGGCGGCCAGCGCGCGACTTCGTGCACGTCAGCGACGTTGCCGCGGCCAACCTCGCCGCGCTCGACAGCCCCGATCGCCTACGACGGTCCGCTGAACATTGCCTCCGGACACCCGTGCACCCTTCTCGAGGCCGCGACGATGCTGTGTGATGCGGATGGCCGGGGGACCCTGCCCAACGTGACGGGTGAGTACCGGCTCGGGGACGTCCGACATGTCGTGGCCGATCCGCGGCGAGCGGGAAGTGAGATCGGATTCCGTGCCGAGATCCTGCCCGAAACCGGCCTGGCGGGTTTCGCCACCGACCCGCTGCGCAAGCCCCCGACAGACCGGGGCTGACCCCATGGCCGTCGTGTCTCGACCCGACCCCTCGCTGGACTCCGGCGACCGCCGCCGAGTCCTGGCTGTTGTGGCGGTCACCGTGTACGTGGCTGCCCTCGCCTGGTGGGGGAGTCGATGCTCTCGCGCGGCGAGCCGATCCATCTGGGCGCGCCGCCGTTCTACGGGTCGTGGCGCAACAGCTTCGGAGGCGCATGGCCCGACCTCTGGTGGCCGGCCCTTCTGGGCGCCTTCGCCATGGCCGTGCTGGTTCCGGCGGTGTGGGTCGGCGCCGCTCGACGGATCCGGTGGGTCGGGGTGGTCGTCGGTGGTTGGGCCTGGGCCTTGCTCTGGTCGGTGACCGTGGCAGCGACGAACGGTCCGGAGCGACTGGCCGACCCCTTGCTCGACAGCCGCTACGAGTACCTACCGTGGGGCACGCGAGCTCACCTCGCCCGGAGAATTCGTGTCGGGATTCGTGCAGAACCTGTCCTCGATGCCGACCCACGTGCGGGGCCACCCGCCGGGAGCAGTGTTGGCCTTCTGGGGGCTCGACGGACTGTTTCCCACCGACAGGGGGATCACGCTTGCCCTGTTGGCCATCGCCGCGACATCGGTTCCCGCGGCTCTGCTGGCGGTCCGCGCCGTTGCCGACGAGGACTCCGCCCGACGCGCAGCTCCCTTCGTCGGACTCGCTCCCGCCGCGATCTGGTTGGCGACCTCGGCCGATGCACTCTTCGTGGCCGTGGTCGCCTGGGCCATCGCGCTCGGTGCTCTCGGGTTCGCCGCCCGAGGCCGCGCATCGTGGGCCTACGGTGCCGGGGCGGGGCTCGTAGCCGGGCTGGCGGTGAGCCTCTCGTACGGAGCGGTCGCCCTGTTGGGGCCGCTCATCGCACTGGGCCTGGCCATGGCTCTGCAACGCCGCTTCGCAACCCTGGGCGCGATCGCGCTGGGAGCGCTGGTCGTACCCGCCGCGTTTCTGCTGGCCGGATTCGACTGGATCGAGGGCTTGGGTGCAGTGCGTGAGCAGTACGTCGCCGGGGTCGGCAGCACCCGTCCGTGGTTCTTCTTCCTCTTCTCCAACGCCGCGGCGTTCGCGGTCGCGGTCGGCCCTGCCGCCGTAGCGGGAGTGGCGACCTTGCGGGACCGTCGACTTTGGTGGCTGGTCGGCGGAGCGCTGGCCGGGGTCGCCGTGGCCGACCTGTCGGGAATGTCCAAGGGAGAAGTGGAAAGGATCTGGCTCCCGGCGGTGCCGTGGGTGGTGATCGCCACCGCCTCGATCAGGGGTCGCCGATCCGCAGCCGGATGGGCCGGTCTCACGATGGCCGTCACGATGCTGCTGCAGTGGAGACTCGTCAGCCCCTGGTAGTAACCCGTGTGATCAGGATTGCGGATGCGGGAGCTGGTCGATGAGGACACCGGTGAAGCCGCCGTCGACCACGATCGTCTGCCCGTTGACGTAGGACGCGTCATCGGACAGAAGGAACGCAACGACCGCACCGATGTCCTCCGGCGTGCCGATGCGGCCCGCCGGTACCATCGCCCGTCGCTTCTCGTGGAGCACCGGATCCGAGTAGACGGCCTCCGCCATGGCAGTTCGCACCATGCCCGGCGCCACCGCATTCACCCGGATTCCACGAGGACCGAACTCCACGGCCGCCTCCGCGGTATAGGCGCTCACGCCGGCCTTGGTCGCCGTGTAGAGCCCGACGCCCATCTGCGGTGTGACCGCGGCGATGGAGGAGACGTTGACGATCGCCGCCCCGGGTTGCATGTGGGCGACCGCGGCCGCGGCCCCAAGAACGACCGCCCTGAGGTTCACCGCGTATACGTCGTCGAGCTGATCCGCCCGAACCACGTCCAGGGGTGCGCGGCGGTGGATGCCCGCGTTGGACACAAGTGCATCCAGTCCCCCGAGCTCCCGGGCCGAGCGGTCCACCACGGCGGCGACGTCATCGGCGACATCACCGGGCACGGCCACACCGCCGACCGAAGCAGCGACCTGCTCCACGCTCCCGGCGTCGATGTCGTTGACGGCGACCGTCCAGCCCCGCTCCGCGAGCACCGCCACGATTCCCGCACCTATTCCGGAGCCGGCTCCGGTCACCAACACACGCTTGGCCATGAGGCCCTACATTTACACCGTTCACAGCCGCCGGATGGGTTCCGCCGGCAGGATCGACGGGCAGCCATGACGAACGCGGAGACCGAACCGGCAAGGATGCACTCGCGAGAGGTCCTGCTCACCCAGGCCGAGCGCATGCTCCAGCATCACCTGGCGGGCACCACCGATATGGCGGAGTCGGAGTACCGGGCACCAATCTCGACCTTCACCGATCCCGAGCGCTTCGATCAGGAACGCGAGGTGCTGTTCCGCTGCAGTCCGATGGTGGCGGGGCTCTCCTGCGAACTGGCTGAATCCGGCGCCTTCAGCGCGTTCGACCTGGCAGGTACTCCCGTGGTGGTGGCCCGCGGCGAGAACGGCGAGATTCACGCCCTGTTGAACGTCTGTCGCCACCGCGGCGCCGAGGTGGCCTCGGGCCGCGGATGCTCGCGTCGTCTGAGCTGTCCCTACCACGCATGGACGTATGACACGGCGGGGAAACTCGTGGGGGTTCCCGGGGACGAGGGCTTCTCCGGCGTCGATCGTGGCACCCACGGCCTGGTCGAACTGCCGTGTGCGGAGCGATACGGGGTCATCTGGCTGCTGGCGGATCCCGAGGGCGAACTCGACCTCGATGCGTGGCTCGGCCCGCTCGACGCCGAGTTGTCCGAACTCCGGCTCGATCAGCTCCACCACGTGGAGACCAGGACGCTGCCGGCCAGGGCCAACTGGCACCTGACCATGGACACGAACACCGAGAGCTACCACTTCGCATTCCTTCACCGCGACAGCATCGGGCCGTTCACGATGTCGAACCTCAACGTCGTCGACACCTTCGGGACCTCCCAGCGGCTGACCTTCGCGGCCTGCACGCTCCCGGAGTTGGCCGAACAGGAACGGGAGTCGTGGAACCCGGAGATGCACCTGCAGTTCGTCTACCTGCTGTTCCCCAACTGCTCGCTGTTGGTCACCGGTGACCACGTGGAACTGTTCCGGATACTTCCGGGTGACACCGTTGACACCCAGGTCACCTATCAGAGCTATTACGCCCGCTCGCCGATCGGGTCCACCGAGGAACAGCTCATGGCCGAGGCCCAGTTCGACATGTTCCACGGCGTGGTGCGTGACGAGGACTTCCCGGTTGCCGAATCCATCCAACGGGGCCTGGCCTCTGGCGCCAACGACCACCTGACCTTCGGACGCAACGAACCGGCACTCCATCACCTTCACCGCGAGCAGCAACGCCTCCTGGACAGCTGACGGTCAGCTCGCGCGCCCAGGATCGCCCGAAGAACTGCTACCCATTCTGTTGCGTCCGCAGTAACCTGGACCCGAGAATCGGGGTCACCATGGAGATCAGTGCCACACAGGACCATGAGGTCAAGGTGGGGGATGTGATCGACTTCCTCACCAACGGGAACGAGACCGCCACGCTCGAGAGCGATCGCTCCATCGACCTGCACGGAGACGCGGCAGACCCGTTGATGGCACGGGTCGTGCATGTACACCAGCACACCGTCTGGTCCGAAAGCGAGAACGGCTCCGTTTCTGCGGCCATCGACACTCAGATCAGCGGCGCCCCGCTGAGCGTGTCGGGAACCTACCGGGTGGAGCCCACGCCCACGGGCTGTCGTTCCATCGTGGAGCTACAGCTCGAGTGCGCCATGGCCATTCTGGGAGGTCGGTTGCTGGCATCGGTTGGACCGCTCGCCATCCGGACACTCGAGGACGAGCTCGCCCGCCTCGACACGGCGCTGCTCTCCGAGCGCTGAGACCAACCGGGGCCGCACGCGACAGTCCCGGACGCGACAGTGGGGCCCCGAGGGGCCCCACTGCACATTCTGCCGTTCTGCTCAGAGCGTGAGCGTGCCGCTCACCGCTCCGGTCGCTCCGGCCGACCCGGAAACTCCCGTGGTGCCGCCGGCACCGCCCGCGCCACCGGCACCGCCGGAGGTGGAGAGGCCGGTCACCGTCGGGGTGGAGCCGGTGAGCGTGAGCAGACCGATGGCCGGTCCGCCCGATGCGCCGCCGCCGGCACCCGCAGCACCACCGGTACCACCAGTTCCGCCGTTTCCGCCGGCACCGCCCTGCTGGACCTTGGCGCCACCGGCACCACCGGCACCACCGGGCTGACCGATCGCTCCGGATCCGCCGGCACCGCCGGCACCGCCGGTTCCGAGGGTGAGGTTGAAGTTGGCGAGGTTGGCCGAGGAGCCACTCACGAGCACTGCGATCGAAGCGAAGCCAGCAGCTCCGCCGGTCCCGGCGCTCGTGGCACGGGCGCCGCCGGCGCCGCCGCCACCGCCACCAGCCCCGCGGTCGTCCTGACCAGCATCAGAGGCGCCGCCACCGCCGCCACCGCCGCCACCGCCGCCGTTGGCGCCGAGGGTTCCGATGCTGCCGTTGCCGCTGGAGCGGACCCACAGGCCGCCGCTGACTGCTCCGTTGGAGGCGCTACCACCGGAACCGCCGGTTCCGTGTGACACACACCCGTTCTGGCCGTTACCGCCGTTGGCCGCGGGATCGCCTGCCGAGCCACCGCCTCCGAGGCCACCGCAGCCTGCACCGGTCACACTCGCATTGGAGCCGTTGAGCCCGCCAGTGGCACTGAGGCTGAATGGGCAGCTCGTGTCCTGGGATCCGCCTGCGCCGCCGTTGCCGGCGCCGGACGCACCGGATCCGCCGTATGGCCGGTAGGTGCTGCAACCCAACGGATCGCTGGCGTTCTCGCCGGCGCCGCCTCCGGCGGCCGGGGTCTGGGTGGCGCTGGTCCCAGCTGCACCGCTGAATCCGGCACCGCCGACACCCGCGGTCACCGTGATGGTGTCCATGGTGAGCGCCGAGGTGGAGTTGCGCACGATGACTCCGTAACTGGCCCGGTTGTTACCGGATTCGTTGGCGCCGACCGCGCTCAGGTCTGCGACGTTGGTCGTGGTGGTGATGCCGTCGGCGATGATCGCCGCCGAGGCACCGATTCCGCCATCGAAGCTGGCGTTCACGGTCGCTGTGGTGCTACCGGTGGCCTGCAGGCCCCGCTTGAAGTTCTGGCCGAACCCGCCGAGAACGTCAAGTCCGCCGGTCACCCGGAATCGGGCGTACGTGCCACCGGCGATGGCCACGGTCGAGCGACCTGCGTCAACAGCCCGGTTCTGACCCTGGGTGATCGAAGCACAGGGCTCGTTGACGTCTCCACAGGTGGAGGTGTCACCGCCACCCGTGGACTTCACGAAGATGATGTCAGTAGCAACGCCGTCGACACCGTCGCAGTTGGAGTCGACGTTGAACTCATCGATCTCGTCGAGCGCGCCGGGATAGATCTGGTCGTCGTTGTCGTCGCAGTCCAAGGGTGGGAAGTACCCGTCGCCATCACCGTCACCGGTGGGTGTGATCGTCAGGGAGTCGGTGTCCGTCGCCCCCAGGTTGTCGGTGACCGTTAGGATCGCCGTGAAGGAACCACCGGCGGTGTACGTGTACGACGGGTTCGGCCCGACGCCGGTGGCGGCGTTCCCGAAATCCCATGAGTAGCTGGCGATGGACCCGTCGGGGTCGGTAGATCCCGTGCCGTCGAAGTTGACGAGGAGCGGGATGTTGCCGCTGGTCACGTCCGCAGAGATCACCGCCACGGGTGGCGTGTTCGTGGGCCCTCCGCCACCGGCAGGCGGCGTGGTACAGGCTGCCGCCAGAAGGACCAGAGTTGCGCCCAGTACGGGCAGCAGAGCACGGGTGTTTCGCATGGTTTCCCCCTCAGGAAGCGTTCCTGCCCGCATCGCCTGATCACGGACAGGTGAAACCTAAGTCTGAAATGGGTTCGGGTCAACCAAAAGACACTGTTTCGTCGTCCCGGGCGCCGCCGGGCTCAAAAAATCATCATGATTGCGGCGAGAGCGATGTGAGCTCGAACGTGCCCGACTCGGAGTACACGATGTCTCCGATGGGAGACGGGGAGGCCACCTCCACCTCCCTGCTGCCCTTCAACAACAGACCGGTGGCTGCCTCGTACCAGTGCTCCACCCGGTTCGTGCCCTGCTGGTCACCCGTGATCTCGCGGTCGTGTCGATAGTGCAGCGCGGCGACACGCTCCCCGTCGATGACCACCGTCTCCTCACCGATGAACTCGTTGAGTCCCGCGCTCGACAGTGGACGTACCCCGTTCCGCGCTGGCCCCGTCGCATCCGGAGGGCCAACTGTCACCCGGCCTGGCGTCCAGATCGATGGTCGCCGTCGGCGGCTCGCAGGTGAACACCGTCTCCTCGTCGACCGTCGTCGCCACGAAGTCGAATCTCTGGAAGACCGTTCCGCTGTGCTCCATGAGCTTGTCGCCATCAGGGCAGAACACCTGGGCGGCCCAGTGGTTGGTGGAGTAGTCCATGCGGTGCTGCCAACATCCGTCGCCGGTGGCGGTGACTGTCGCCGGGATCGTCGCGCCCCAGTCCTGGCCGGTGCCCAGCAGGGACAGCGACTCGGAACCCTGAGACGCGTAGGTGTACACGCCGGTGGCCGGCTGCAGGGCGGCAGCTTCCTCCGTGGTCTCGTTGCCGGCGGAGTCGATGGCGTCCTGGACCGATGCCTCCTCGGCGCCACGGTCCATCCAGGCAACAGCGAACCATGCCGCCACCGCGACCACCACTGCGGCCAGCAACCCGGCTGCGATCCACCGCGCCCGATGCCCGCCCGATCCCGATGCGTAGTCCACTCCCCCGAGCCTTGCGCCGCATCATGTCGTTGCCAAGTCAGAATGGTTCGCACCGCTGGGCTACCGTCACGGTCCATGGCCGCGACCTCACCCAAACCGAACCTGCTCTGGCGCCTCTTCGTCCTCACCGGAGTGGGAACGATGACCGTCGTCAGCGTCGACGACGACGCGTGGGAGTCCTTCGATGACGCCACCGGCCACACGATGAGCCGCGATGCGATCCGGGCCCTCCTCGTGGGCACCGCGGTCCTCCACACCCTCGAAGGGGGCGCCGCCTACCGCTCCGCCCGCAAGGAGGGCGTGCAACGGCCGGGCCGCTGGGGGCTCGCCGCGTGGCTCTGGGGCTTTCCCGTCCTGCTGCGGCTACACCGTGCCAAGTGTGCGCTCCGGGCTACCGCCTGATCCGACCCTGCGGCGCTCCACCCCGTATCGGGTGGATCAGAAGTGCCACGGAAACGCCGACCAATCGGGATCGCGTTTCTCCAGGAAGGAATCCCGACCCTCCGCGGCCTCGTCGGTCATGTACGCCAGCCGTGTGGCCTCCCCCGCGAACACCTGCTGACCCACGAGCCCGTCGTCGATGAGGTTGAACGAGAACTTCAGCATCCTCTGCGCGGTCGGGCTCTTGCCCATGATCTTGCGGCCCCATTCGAGTGCGACCGCCTCGAGTTCGCCATGGGGGACGACGGCGTTGACCATCCCCATCCGGTGGGCGTCGGATGCCGAGTACTCCTCACCCAGGAAGAAGATCTCCCGGGCGAACTTCTGGCCGACCTGACGGGCCAGGTACGCAGACCCGAACCCTCCGTCGAAGCTGGCCACATCGGCATCGGTCTGTTTGAAGCGGGCGTGTTCCTCGCTGGCGAGTGTGAGGTCGGCCACGACGTGCAGGCTGTGACCACCACCTGCCGCCCAGCCGGGTACCACGGCGATCACCACCTTGGGCATGGTGCGGATCAGTCGCTGTACCTCGAGGATGTGCAGGCGACCGGTTCGACCGGGATCGATCGATTCCGCGGTCTCGGCCGGGCTGCCGGAGTCGTCGGTACCCGTGTAGCGGTAGCCGTCGCTGTCCGTGGATGCGTTGGTCACCACCGGAACAGAACGCCCACCCTCCGTCTCGCGGCGACGGCCCGTTGCCAGTCAAAAGAACGCATCCCACATCGGAGCTCTGGCGGGCATGGTCCAACACCCGGTACAACTCGTCGACGGTGTTGGGTCGAAACGCGTTCCGTACCTCGGGGCGGTCGAAGGCCACTCGCACCACGCCGGTGTCGATCGCCCGGTGATAGGTGATGTCGGTGAGCTCGAACCCGTCCACCTCGCGCCATGCCAGTGGATCGAACAACTCGGAGACGGTCATGGCGGCAGTCTAGGAAGCCGTCACCCCGGCGACGGCGACGAGGCCGTTCAGCTTCCCGCGGTACCGAGGTAGTCGGGGGCGCGTTGGAAGGCCGTCACCGAACTCTTGCCCGCAACCAGTTCCGCGGCGACGGCGGCGATCACTCCCGGCACCACGAACGAGGGCCTCCCGGTCGTCTCGGCGACGAAGATGATCGCGGCCAACGGGACGCGGTAGCCGGCGGACAGGAACGCCGCTATGCCCACCACCACGTACAGCGATTCCTCCGGCGAGCTGACGAGGCCTCCGACCGCGCGACCCAGCAGAGCTCCGGCAACGACCAGGGGAATGAACAGGCCGCCGACACCGCCGCCGGCAACCGTGGCCGTGGTGGCTATCACCCGCAGGGCCAACACGGCTACGAGGACCCCCACCGCAAGGTTCGGATCGAGGGCCCAGTTGACGACCCCGAGGCCGTTCTCCAGGGTGAGGCTCTCGCCGGTGAGCTGGTGCACGACGATGAAGCTTCCGATGATGGCCACGCCCGCAGATGCCACACGCACTGCAGGGTTGGTCTCGGCGGCGAACTTCTTGGCCCAACGCACGGCCAAGGAGAACACGCGGGCCCCCAAGCCGGCCAGGACGCCCACCACGGCGGCGGCAGCGAGATTCTTGGTCTCGAACCCCTGAACGCCCTCGATCGGAAGGAGCGGTGCCGTTCCCTCGACGGCCACAAACACGAGGTATCCGGAGACCGAGGCCACCAGAGCGGGGAGCAGCGAACGGCGACCCAGGTCGTCGCGATAGGGAACCTCGAGGGCGAAGACCGCGCCGGTGGCCGGCGCCTTGAAGATGGCAGCCACGCCGGCCGCGGCGCCCGCGACCAACAGGGTACGGGCGTTCCCGCGAAGCTTCGGCGGGAGCCGGTGGTGGATACGCGAACCGATGGTCGCACCCATGTACATCGAGGGGCCCTCGAGCCCCAGCGCTCCCCCCGAACCGAGCGTGGCGATCGACGCCGCTATGCGTGCCAGCGCCTGGCGAAGGGGAAGCTTCGTTCCGGGGTCGTGGAAGGTCTTGATGTACTCGTCCGCTGTCGAGGGACTGGCGTTGGGTCCCCCGTACCGGAGGATCACTGCCGTGAAACCCAGTCCGACGACCGGTATGAGACCTTGGGCCCACACCGGGGCGCCGAGCACGGTGTCGATGAGAACCTCCACGACAACCATCTCGTAGAGGGCGACGGCCAGCCCCGTGGCTGCCCCGGTGATCGCGGCAAGCAGCACTACCTGGCGAGATCTGACCGCCAGGCTCCGCAGTTCGTCGTACCACCACTGCGGAAGGGTCACCCGGCGAAGCTACCGCGCGGGGTTAACGGGCCCGGAGTCCGTGATCACCGCGGCTCGCACACCACCAGCGGGATATCGCGCTCGGTGGCTTCCTGGTAGACGTCGTAGTCGGGCCACTGCTCGACGGCTGTGGACCAGAGGCGGGCCTTCTCCTCCGCAGTTGCGGTGCGGGCACGCATCTCGTGGACCTCACCACGGTCCTGGATGGTCACCTCGGGCTGATCGACCAGGTTGAGGTACCACTTCGGGTGTTCCGGTGCGCCACCCATGGACGCCACCACCAGGTAGTTCTCGCCGTCGACGATGCGGATCAACGGAGTTCGACGCAGACGTCCGCTGAGCCTCCCGGTGGTCGAAAGGATGATGACCTGGGCGCCTTCCCACTCGGCACCGTCCGCTCCGTCGCTGTCGAGGTATCGACGGACATGATCGGCGATCGGGTCCCAGGGGCTCGGTTCGTAGTTCGCGGCCATACGCGCACCCTACCGGTCGTGCAGGTCAGCCAGGTCGTCAGGTTGTGGTGTGGCCGTCGGCGACCAGGAGAGCCGCATCGATGGCGTCGAGCCCTCGATGCAACTGGTCCTCCTCGATCACCAGCGGTGGTGCGACATGGAGGCCGTTGAAATGGGCGAAGGGCCACACCCCTCCCTGCTTGCACGAGGCGATCACCTCGTTCATGGGCTCCGCGTCGACGCCCGAGGCATTGAACGGAACCAGCGCCTCGCGGGTCTCCTGGTTGCGCACGAGCTCTATGGCGAAGAAGCAGCCGAGACCGCGGATCTCACCCACACTCGGATGGGACTCGGCCATCTGCTCGAGGCGCGGCCGAATGATCTCTTCACCCAGCCGGGTGGACCGACCACAGATGTCCTCGTCCTCGAAGATCCGGATCGACTCGATCGCTGTTGCGCAGGCCAGGGGATGTCCGCTGTAGGTCAGTCCTCCCGGATAAGGGCGCCGGGCGAACGTGGCGGCCACCTCGTCGGAGATCAACACACCCCCCAGGGGCACGTATCCCGAGTTCACTCCCTTGGCGAACGTGATCAGATCGGGCCGGACTCCCCAGTGGTCCACGCCGAACCACTCGCCAAGCCGACCGAAGCCGACCATCACCTCGTCGGAGACCATCAGGATCCCGTGACGGTCACACAACTCGCGCACCCCCGCGAGATACCCCTCGGGCGGGACCAGAACCCCGTTGGTTCCCACCACGGTCTCCAGGATCACCGCCGCGATGGTCGAGGGACCCTCCATGGCGATCACCGATTCCAGATGCTCCAGCGCCCGGGCCCCTTCCTCCTCCTCGGTGCGGGCACCGAACGCCGACCGGTACAGATAGGGGCCGAAGAAGTGGACCGATCCGACAACGGTGGGCTCGGTGGCCCAACGACGGGGCTCTCCCGTGGCGGCAATCGCCGCCGCGGTCGCTCCGTGGTAGCTCCGGTACGCAGAGAGCAACTTGGGCCTACCCGTGTGCAGCTTGGCCATGCGGATCGCGTTCTCGATCGCCTCGGCGCCCCCGTTGGTGAAGAACACCTTGTCGAGACCCTGTGGCGCGTGGGATGTGATGAGCCGCGTCTGCCTCCGAGCGGACATCGTTGGCGAAAGTGGGTGCGATGGTGCACAGCGCCGCCGCCTGCTCGCAGATGGCTTCGAGCATTCGCGGGTGTTGGTGTCCGAGGTTGAGGTTGACCAACTGGGATGAGAAGTCGATGAACCGGTTGTCCTCGTTGTCCCAGAACACCGCACCCTCGCCCCCGGCCACCGGCATGGGTGCGATGAGATCCTGGGCCGACCACGAGTGAAAGACGTGGGCACGATCGGCGGCAGTTCCCTCTGCATTGGTGGGCGCAGCATTGGTGGGCACGGCTTTGCTAGGCACAGCGTCACTCCGGTCGGTTCCTGCCCCGCGCGGGGCCTGTCTGGAGCTCCGGTCGAGCCTCCATGAGGCTCACAGCGTCGCAGCACGCACACCGCTCGGCAACCGATCGCCTACGGTCCCGGGGTGGGCCGGGGCCATTCGTCCCGGCGTAACACGACCGAGGAACCGACCCACGAGGAGATCCCATGAGCGACGTCCTGCTGAGCGAGGACTCGAGCGGAGCGCGGATACTGACCCTCAATCGACCCGACGCGCTCAATGCCTTCAACCAGGAACTCTGGTATGCGCTCACGGATTCCCTGGAGGCTGCAGCAAGCGACGATCGAATCCGCTGCGTGGTGCTGACCGGCACCGGGCGGGCATTCAGCGCCGGCCAGGACCTGGGCGAGATGAGCGACCCGACCGTGTTCGAGAACTCCGAACCCGGATACGAACGTCTCATGCCGGTGATCGAGACCTTTCCCAAACCACTTCTGGTGGCCGTGAACGGTCTGGGGGTGGGGATTGGTCTCACCATCTTGTTGCACTGCGACATCGCGCTCATATCGACCGATGCGCGCCTCAAGGCCCCTTTCGTGAGCCTCGGGGTGACCACCGAGGCCTCCGCCAGCCTGCTGCTGCCGGCCGCCATGGGTCGCCAGCGCGCGGCGGAGGTCCTCTACACCGAACCATGGCTGGACGCCGATGCCGCAGTGGCCGGTGGTTTGGCCCTGCGAACCGTTGCCCCCGATCGACTCATGCCGGAAACCATGACCCTGGCCCACCACATCGGCGGGCTTCCCCTCGCGCCCCTGATGGCCACCAAGAGGCTGCTCAACGAGGCTCGGCTGGACGCGGTGCGCTCCGCTCGTGGCCGCGAGACCGAGATGTTCGTACAGCTCATCGGCAACATGTCCGATGGAGGCCGATGATGCAGGGCGGGCACGATCACCAGGCGCCGGGCGTGCGGAGCCCGGACGCGACGGGCAACCTTGTGTCCAGCATCTCGTCATCCAGGACGCCGACTACCGAGGAGTGCGAGCAATGGTGGACCTGACTCTTGCGGCAATCCCCTTCTACTTCTCCACGATGGGTGCCGAAGCGTGGTGGCAGGAACGCAACCGGGGCGACGGACCGCCCACACCGGGCGGTTACGAGCGATCTGACACGATCGCCAGCCTGGCCATGGGGGTGGGAAGCCTCGTGGTACCGGCTGCCACACGACCCCTCATGCGGAACTTCGACATCCGCACCGGCCGTTGGACCAAGGCCGCATTGGGCCTGGCATGCGCGGCCGGCGCAGTGACCGTCCTGGCTGACGCGGTGACCCGGGCCGGGGGTCTGGAAGCGGGGGCAAGGCCGTCCGGGGACACCGAGGAAGCCACAGCCTCAAGTACAGGCACCGCTCCGGCGCAATCTTCCAGAGCGTCCCGCCGGGCGCGCATGGCGCGCCTCGCCAAGCGGGTCGGCGGGTCGGCGGCCGTCGCTGCGATCGCCGGGACCGGCGCAGTCGTGGCAGGAACGTGGGCCAACCGCACGATGGCCCAACGTCTGTGGAATCGGCGCGTCCTGCCCGATTGGGGCAACGGCCCTGCGGCCGCCATCGCCGCCATCTTCGCCTGGGACGCCATCTATTACTGGAACCACCGGATCCAGCACGAGTCCCGCTACCTGTGGGCGATCCACGTGGTGCACCACTCCAGCGAGCACTACAACCTTTCCACCGCCCTGCGTCAGCCGGTCGCCGATTCGTTCGGCACGTTCGTCCCCTACGGCCTCATGGCACTGCTGGGCATCCGCCCCGAGCTGATCGAGCAGGCCCGCGGCGTGAACCTGATCTATCAGTACTGGATCCACACCGACGTCATACGCTCCATAGGACCCCTGGAGCGGATCCTCAACACGCCTTCACACCACCGGGTGCACCACGGCGCCAACCGCCAGTACCTCGACCGCAACCACGGCAGCATCCTGATCCTGTGGGACAAGTTGTTCGGCACCTTCGAGCCCGAGGACGAGCCGGTGCGCTACGGGCTCACCAAGAACATCGAGACCTTCAACCCAGTGAATGTCGCCACGCACGAGTATGCGGACATCGTCGCCGACGTCGCCGCTGCCGACAACTGGAGCGACCGGATCGGCTTCGTGGTGCGCGGACCGGGCTGGGCATACGAACGACGCGACGGCATGGGGCTCGCGCAACCTGCCGGCGCAGAGGCCTCCCACTCGGCACCCGCAGAGCCGGCACCGGCTTGAGAACCGTCGTACTTCTGGACGCCGACACCGTCGCGGGGTGGCGGCGCAGTTCCCCCTCGTTGGGCCAATTGCACGAAGCGAAGGCCGATCTGGTCCACGAGCACCCCGAGGTCCAGGTCGCCGTGGTCGCGGACCCTGCGATCAAGTGGGCGCTTCCCGACGACCAACAGGATGCATTCGAGCGTTCCATCGTCAACCGCGACATCGTCTGTGCCCCGGCGGGCACGATCGGCGGCGTGGATGCGTGGGTCGGGGCCATCGCCACCAAGGTGCGATCGAACGGCGACCGGGTCGTGGTCGTCACCGACCGCGCCGTCGGAGGTGTGCCCGTCGCCCGGCTGCACCGTGAGGGTTCGCGGTTCCACTTCGACCTGGCCGGGGCCGCCGAGGTCGCTCCTCGCGCCACCCCACAGTGGCGGCGTAGGCGCCGGTGAGCCGAGGAGGTAAGGCCTCGGCCGGTTGTCGATGTTCCCTTCCACTTGGCGACCGGGGAACATGTCGCCCAATCCCGCCGGCACCCGCCACACTGTGGGGATGAACCAGGAGGTGTGGGGATGACCGAGGAGGTCGTACTCGCCGTCGCCGCCATCATGGCCCTCGGCGTCGTCGCTCAGTGGCTGGGCTGGCGCGTGCGGATTCCGTCGATCGTCTTCCTGCTGGCCGCCGGCCTGTTCATCGGCCCTGTGACCGGACTGCTGGAACCCGACGCCATCCTGGGCGACCTGCTGTTCCCCACGGTGTCGATGGCAGTTGCCGTGATCCTGTTCGAGGGCGCACTCGGACTCGGCTCCAAGGGAATCAGCGACGCCGGTTCCACGGTCTGGAAACTCCTGACCATCGGTCTCGGCATCACGCTGGTGGGGATCGCGTTCACGGCCACCGCGGTGTTCGGGGTCGACCCCCCGATCGCCTGGCTACTCGCCTCGGTGCTGGTGGTCACCGGACCGACAGTTGTCGGACCATTGGTGCGCGCGATCGGGCTCCACGGTCGGGTGGCCAGCATCCTCGAGGCCGAGGGCACCCTGATCGACCCCGTGGGCGCGATCCTGGCGGTGCTGTTCTTCGAGGGCTTCTTCGAGGAGGAAGTGACCGCATCGTGGCCGCTGGAGCTGTTACTCACCCTGGTCATCGGCGCAGTTGCAGGAGCGCTCGGCGCCTGGCTGATCGTGTGGGCATTCGGCCGATTCCTGGTCCCCGACGAACTGCACAACGTCATGACCCTGGCCACCGTGCTCACGGTCTTCGCAGTGGCGGACCACTTCCAGCCCGAAGCCGGCCTCGTCGCAGTGACCTTGATGGGAGTCGGAATCGCCTCGCGGGACCGCGTCAGCGTCGAGCACATGTTGGAGTTCAACGAGACGCTGCGGACGCTCTTCATTGCCGGCCTGTTCATCCTTCTGGGCGCCCGGATCGCCCCTGAGACGCTGAGCAGCCTCGGGTGGAAGAACCTGGCGTTCCTGCTGGTGTTGGTGGTCGTAATCAGACCACTCGCGGCCTTTGCCTCCACGGTCGGATCAGGGCTGTCGCGTCAGCAACGGACCTTCATCGCGCTGACCGCTCCACGCGGAATCGTGGCCGCCTCGATCGCATCGGTGTTCTCCCTGCGCCTGACCGAGCAGGACATCGAGGGGGCGCAGCTGCTGGTCTCCGCGACGTTCACCGTGATCGCCGGCACCGTGCTCTTCAGCGGCATATTCGCGCGGCCGCTCTCCCGACGCCTCGGGCTCATCGACGACTCCTCGTTCCGGACCGTCATCCTCGGCTCCAATCGGATGGCGAGAGAGCTGGCCCACACCCTGGCCAAGCTCGGCAACACCGTGACGCTCGTAGGAATGGACCGCCGCAACCTGTCGAGTGCCCGGATGGAGGGACTCACGACGCACTACGGATCGGTCATCGACGACGACACCTGGGAGACGGTGGAGGTGGAACAGGCCGGCGTCTTCGTGGCCATGAGCTCCCAGGACGAGATCAATGCCTTGGCCACCCGCCGCGCCGCGCAGTTCATCGGGCGCCGCAATGTCTTCCAGCTCGTACCCGGCCGACGCCACGCCCGGCGCGGTGTGGAGGTGCTGCCCAGTTCGTATGGGCGCCCGCTCTTCTCGCGAACCGCCACCATCGACAAGCTCGAGTCCCGCCTTGACGGCGGATGGGAGATGACGGCCACCAAGCTCACCCCCGAGTTCCGGGCCAGGGAATACTTCGCGAAACACCCCGCGGCGATGGTACTTGCGGCCCAGCGCCGCGGGGTGGTGATGCTGCACGACGCCGGCCGCCGAATCGCTCTGCGCCCGGGCGATGCTGTGATCAGCCTTCTCCCGCCATCGGACCATGAGGCAGTCCAGGCCCAACGCAACGAGAAGCAGCGAGAAACCCGGTCGAACGGATCCGGCGAGGAGAACGAGCAAGGCGGCACGGGACTCGACCCGGACCGCCTGTCGGGGACCTGACTGTCCGGGACCCGCCTATCCGTGCAGTTTGCGGCGGACCAGCTGCGGATCGGCCGCTATCGCCTCGTCGGTGAACCGCAGCGGCCGGGTGGCCCCGGCCGCATATGCCTCGAGACCGTCGCGGCTGTGTGGTGAATTCGGGTTGCTGCTCTGACCGTAGGCGAGCAGTCCGACGCCGGATGGGCCGGCCTCGTTCAGCTCCACTGCCATGAGGAAGCTCGTGCCGTACGTGACGCAGTAGCCCCCTGCTGACAGACCGGTGCGCTCGCGGCCCGGAATCTGGATGACCCCGGCGGGCATGGGATCGAGCGACGTCGGCGGGAGCGCACCCGAGGGGGCCAGCACATTGAGCATCCCTTCACCCTCGCCGCCCCCGTGCACGGGGACCCGATCGTCGCCACGGTCGGCCCACTGCACCTCGGCCAGCGGGGCATCGATGGCCACCCCGGCCGCACCGAGCACCCGCACCGCATGGCCAATGGCATGAAGCACGGGGTCGTCGCCGGATTCCGGCGGGGCGGCCAGTCCCCTGGGTGTGCGAATCGGGTCCGAGGGATCGAAGCCCTCGGCCCAGAGCGGACCGCTGTCCAACCAGGCGGAGTCCGGGAATCCGGACATGAACTCCCGCCACAAGGCAGCTCCACGACTACCGAGGCCGAAGTGACGGTCCCAGGCCTCGAGTGTGTCGACGACCGATTCCAGGGAACAGCGATGGCCCTCCACCTCGACGTGGTCGGTCCCGGCGGCCACAGCTGCCCGACATCTATCGATCACCGCGTCCACCAGGAGGTCCGCACTCAACGAGGCGTTGTCGAGCACCACATCCAATAGGTCCTCCGCAGTGATCTCCCCCCGCTCCACCAGAGCAGCCGCCAGAGCCAGGTTCTGGCGGGTCCTCAGGGACCGCGGCGTCGACTCCAGCCCCCCCATCACCGAGTAGCCGACCAGGGGCCGACCCGGTGCGTTGAGCCAGTGTGAATCGTTGGCATTGAGCACCACATCGCGCGAGAGCAGCTCCGGTAGCGCATCCGGGGGCTCCAAACCCGGCGAACGGGCATCAGGATGGTCCAGCCAGTCGTCAGCGGGGTCGGACCCGTCGAGCACTGCGATGCGGTTCTCGTACAGCAGCGCCGCGATCAGGTCGTCGCTGATACGTGATCGAAACCGGGACTGGGCCTCGGGGCTGAGCCTCGGGGTCGCCGACGCGTCGGTGTACCAGGCCTGACCCGTGCTGTCCGCGGCGAGGGTGTTGACCCACGGGAGGCCCTTGACCTCGTGGTAGACGGCCCGCATCTCCGAGATGTCGCGCGCCATGCCCATGCGGAGGAACTGCTCCAAAACCACGGTGTTGTCCGCGTTGGCGTCACGGAACGTGTACCCGGTCTCGTTACCCCAACCCACCAGGGGCAGGTTGAGCATCGGACCGTGATGACTGCGCCACAGCGTTCGTTGCACTGTCGAGACACCGCCGCCAGGGTCGAGCACCTCCACCTCGTGGGTCGCAGGTTCCATCTGGCGCACGTCGTCGCCGTGGCGGTACCGGGTCGGATCGGCCGCATCGAGTTCGAGGGAGGCCACGGTGAAACGGTGGCCGCGGGAGAAGGTGTGGGTCCAGGCCAGCGATTGGTTGAACCCCAACTGCACGCCGGGGGTGCCGAGCAATGAGACGCCGTAGGTGTCGTAGGTACCCGGGATACGAAGATGGCACTCCCAGAACCGGGCCTCGCCGTACCACGGGAAGTGGGGATTCGCGAGCACCATGCCCGCTCCCGATGCGCTGGCGTCCCCGCCAACGGCCCAGCCGTTGCTGGCCGCCGGTGGTGGTCCCATGGCATCCAACGGCGACGGGGGGACCGGGCCGTCGGGGCCCGGCGCCTCGGCCCGACCCATCAACTGAACCAGATTCCGGCCGCTTGCCATCAGGGTCACGTCTCCGAGGTGGGTCCACATATCGATCTCGTCGATCGGGCGGATCCACTTCGCCCCGATGGCCCACGACGGCCACAACGCGCGATCTGACTCGGCGAGCGCCAGGTTGAACCCGGCCGCGTATCCAGCCACTAGTTCGCGGATCCACTCCGGCTGTGCTTCACGTAGTTGCCCGGCCCGCCCGAGCAGATCCAACACCCGGTATCCCAGGTCGCCGGCAACATGATGATCGTTGGTCCCGCGACCCCAGTAGAGGGCGCGCTCCCCCCGGGCCTTGGTTATCTGGTCGGCGATCACGGCCAGGTTGTCGCGCGCACATCCCCAACCCTGGCCGAACCCGAGCGAGCCCCAGTCGGCAGCAGTGACGTGAACCACGCCGTGCTCCGTTACTGCTATGTCGGCTGCGTACCGCCCATCGCCCACCTCCGCGACCCCGGGTCCATCATCGCTGTCAGGCACTCGATCCCCCTTCGTTCAGCACGCCGGCCCCCTTCGGTCGGTACCCGGGACAGGAGCCCGGAGAAAGGCCCGATCATGTCACGCAGCACCGGCCACGATCCGCCCGACCCCACCACGTCGAGGATCGCCGGCCACCTCCCCGTCGTCGGAGACCAGGTGGGCACCACCGAAATAGAGGTCGCGCGCCTCCCACTGGTTGAGATCCCAGCGACGCCCGAGCGCCTCCAGGACTGCGTGCGACCAACCGGGCTCGGCCTGCATGGTGGCTCCGTCCCAGTGCAACCTCGGGGCATCCACGGAGTCGCGCAGACTCCGGCCGGCTTCCAGTCGACACACCAGCTGGATCAGGACCGAGCGAATCCGCTCCGATCCGCCGGAACCCAGACCGACGCTTCGTCCGGGGAGGTCGAGGATGCCCGGAGCCATCATCGAACCGATTCGCGCACCGGGCTCGCTCGACCCGAAGCCGCGAGGATGCAGGTCGGACTCCCCCATCATGTTGTTGAGCTGGACACCTAGGGTTCCGGCGAACTCCCCCGAGCAGCTCCCGTTCGAGGTGGTAACCGACACCATGTTCCCCTCGTCGTCGACAACACCCATGTGGGTCGTTCCCCTCGACGCTCCATCGCCGAGGTGCCGGCGGTACTCCGAGAGCGAGGCCAGCGCATCTCCGAGTGCCAGAGCCGCGTCGACGTCGCTCTCGGATCCGAGTGCCGGAGCGTCGCGAAGTTGTTCGAGGCCGTGGGCCACCAACCTGCCACCGAAGCTCGGTGCCGGATTGAGAGCTACCGCAGATCCTTTGAATCCGACCCTCAGCGGTTCTCGATCTATCACCCGATAGGCCTCGAGATCCGCGGCGGTAACCTGGCCGCCCAGTTCGGCCGCCCGGAAGCCGGTGCGGGCCCCGGACCCGATGTCCTCGAGAAACTGCGCAAGAGCCGGATTGGTGAGTAGTTCGCCGGCGCGCCGGAGCCGGTCATCGAGAAAAAAGATCTCGCGCCCCTCGGGGGTTCGGGCCAGGATCGGCTCCAACAGTGACAGCACGTGCGCCTGCCAGCGATCGACCACGACGCCGTTGCGGGCGAGGTGCACCGCCGGAGCAACAATTCGACCCAGCTCGAGGCGGCCGCGGATCTCGTGGACCCGTAGGAATCCGGCCAGGTTGCCTGGCACAGCCACCGAGGCGGAGCCGACGTGGAAGTCCTGGACCGCTCCCGCGAACCGGACGGGGACGGCCACCAGGTCCGCGGGGTCGTGGGCGACGGTTGCGCCCAGGCCCGGAACGGCAACAAAGAAGTCGGTGACGGACTCTGCGCCGGCGGCCGAGCGCTCGGTCATGAATCCCCCACCCCCGAGTGAGCTCAGTGCAGGCTCCGCGATCGAAGCCGCGAAGCCGCCGGCCAGGGCGGCGTCCCAGGCGTTCCCGCCGGCCAGGAGGACCTCAGCCACCGCGTCGACGGTTGCCTGGTGTCCGGCGGCCACGAGGGCGGGGCGGCGGCCGTGCCGCGTTTCGATCGACGTGACCACTTCGTCAGAGGACCCAGTTGCCGTCGCTGTGGCGGCGCTTCCACCCCGAAGCTGCCGAGGTCCCGCCGTCGACGTGCACCGTGGTTCCGGTGACGAAACGGCTCATCGGCGAGCACAGCCATGCGATCGCCCCCGCCACGTCGTCCGGGCGACCCTCTTCGGGCCATGGGGTCATCGCCCACTCCCCGGTGCCCGCCAGGGCTCCGCCGGCTTCGATCAGGTCGGCGTCCCCGGGAGTCGGGATCATGTCCGGCGCGACAGCGTTGACCCGAATGTTTCTCGGCGCCAGTTCGAGCGCAAGCGTCCTGGTCAGGTTCTCGACCCCGGCCTTCATGGCGGAGTAGATCCCGAAACCCGGGCCGGCTCGGTGCCCCTCGATGGATGTGACGTTCACGATCGCCCCTCCCCCGGTGAACAGGGGCACGCACCTGGAGGTCACATCTGCGACCTGGGTGAAGTTCTCGGCGATGAGCGCGGCGCGCCCCTTCGGGCTCACGTCGAGCACGGGGGCGAAGAACCCACCTCCGGCGTTGTTTACCAGGATGTCGAGCCGTCCCCATCTGGCGGCGATTCGCTCCACGAACTCAGCCACAGCTGTCTCGTCGCGGACGTCGAGGCTCGCCGTGAGCACCTCGGCCCCGATGGCCTCGACCGACCTGGCAGCCTGCGCCATCTCATCGTCCAGCCGGTCACAGATGGCGACGTTGGCACCCAGCGCGGCCAGGGCCTCGGCGGTGGCGAGGCCGATGCCACGCGCACCACCTGTTACCAGTGCCAGTCGATCGGTGAGGAGGATGTCGTCGGGTGAGATCACCACGGGGACCGTAGTGGTCCGCGAGGTTGGCTTCCGTCCCGAGGCGCCGCAGATCTCGAGCGAGAGTCAGCGCACCGCCCATGAATCAGGTGAGACCATCATCGGGGTTTGGTCCACAACCTCGAAGGCCCCCACCCGGAGCAGGGGAGCCAGAGTGGCAAGGTTGGTCTCGTCCCATCCATCCTCGACGTTCTCGGCGGAGAATCCCAGACCGGCTCCCGAACCCAAGGAGTCCGTGATCAGCAATCCGTGGACCTTGAGCGCTCTGGCCACAATCGCAGCCTGACCAGTCAGGTGCGAGACGGGGACATCGTTCTTCAGACGCAACCGGGTTCCCACCGGTATGGCATCGGGGTGGGGGTCGGTTCCATCGCCGTTGATCGCGGGCCACACGTGGGTATTGCGACTCGATGTCTTGCCTGATGCTGCACCGATCACGTGATCGATGCTCCCGTTTCTCACCTCGTCCAGACGGATGAGACCCGCCAGCAACGGCGCGCCGGAGACGGTCGTGCTGCTTGCCGGAACAAGTCCGGCTCCGGCCCCGAGAGCGATCTTTGCTCCGGCAGCAGCCCACGGCACTCCCAGCACGAGCTTCGCCAGGGGATTGAAGGAGATCAGCTCGTACGCCTCGCAGCGGTTGCTGTCCACGACGAGGACATGGCGATCCCAGGCCGAGCCCGGGTCGCCCTCCACCCTGGGGTTCGGAGGAAGCGGAATCGGGCTCGGAAAGGTGCCGACCGGGTAGTTCGAGTCGTAGGCGATTCCTGTCCAGGCGTAGCCGTCGAATCGACCGTATTGATCGGGTACCCGGGCCTGCTCCCCTGCCATACATGGTCGGAGATGCCGATCGACACCAGGCTCTCCGTCCCGAGGTACGACAGATAGTCCTGTGACCGCTCGTGCACCGGCAGGCCCTCGACCGTGGAATTGAAGACACTCGACCGGTCGAACAGCTGGCACCCCGCGTGGGAAGGCGGCGCTGTCTTGAGCTGCCAGGACGACGGCATCGCGTTGGCCGGCCCGCCCTTTCCTTCCGCCAGCGGCGATTCCTGTACGCCTCCGCTGCTGGAAGCCACGCACGCGGATGCGACTCGAGAACGGATGCGAGCAGCAAGACCATGCCCCGAGTACGACCTGCTCCCGCGCGGCGCGTTGACATCTATCCCTCTTTCGGCACGAACTGCTGAAGTAGCAGCTCGTGCCGAGGGCATCGGAATATCGGACGTCCAGCTTGAGGGCCGAGTCAGAACGCTCCGGCGGTGTCGGTCAGGAAACGACGAGCGCGGTCACCATTCCGAACATGCCCTGCTCGCGCTCGGCGTGGTTCAGGATGTGGCAGTGCCACACCCACACGCCCGGTCGGGCCGCCTGGAACAGCACCGAGTAGCGCTCACCGGGAGCGACGTTGAGCGTATCCACCCAGTAGGGCTGATCGAGGGGGATACCGTCCTTGGCGTACACCAGCTGCGGGAACTGGTGCAGGTGCATGGGGTGGATCTGCAGGCCCTCGTTGTAGTAGTGGAAGGCCGCCCAGTCGCCGACGTTGAACTCGTAGCCGGCGGTGCCGGGGAAGCTCTTGCCGTTGAGCGACAGGCCGATGGTCCCGGAGTCGTTGAGGACCATGATGTCCTCCATCACCGGGTGTGAGGTCCTGCGGGGATCTCACGCCGCTGACGGTCTGGCCCCTCGGCAGCAGATCGTCGGTGGAGCACCAGAACCGCGCCCCACATGCCGTTGGGGATGGCCAGGTAGCCGTGGGCGTGGGGGTGGTACATGCCCACCGCGGGCTCGATGGCGGTGAACTCGTAGTCGAAGGTGTCGCCCTGCAGCGTGAGGTCCTGGGTGAGTGGCGCCACGCCGTCGAACTCGTTGTCCTTGCGGATGCCGTGGAGGTGGATGTCGGTGCCGAGCGGCAGGTTGTTGATGAGTCGGATGCGGACCTTGTCACCCACGTTGACCCTGATCGTCGGGCCGGGGACGGTGCCGTTGAAGGTCCAGGCCTCGACGACCTTGCCGGGCTCGGTCTCCCACTCGCCGATCTCGGCGGTCAGGTCGAAGCGCTTGTAGCCGTCGGGATCGATGACCGGCTCGATCGGCCGGCCGCCCTGTCCCTCGGTGTTCGGCTCGCCGCTGGTGATCTGGTCGACGAACGGCTGGAAGGAGTCCAGCATGTCGGTGTCGAGCTGGGCGAAGTCCGGGTTGGCCCCGGCGTGGGGGTCCTCCGCGGAGATCTCCGCGCCCTCCTCGATCGTCATGGCGGTTTCCATGCCGGCGTCGCGGTGACCGGGGATGGCGCAGTACACCACGTAGTCGCCGGTGTCGAGACCGCTCGAGGCTCAGCACCTCGCTCGTCACCGCTGGCCAGATCCGCGGTGTTGCCGTCGCCCTCGATGTAGAGGTTGTGGACCTGGGAACCCTCGTTGACGACGTCCAGCGCAGCCCCGGGCGGAACGGTCAGCGTTGCCGTCGATTGCGAACTCCGAGAGCACCACTGGCGCTGCATCACCGGGTGTGGCCTCGCCGCCACCGCCCCGCGTCGCCGTTGTCGGCCACCAGGCCGATGGCGAAGATCACCAGAGCGAGAGCGACGCCGCCACCGAGGATGGCCAGCAGCATGCTGTACGGATTCGAGGCCTTCTGAGGCTCAGCTTCCTCACCGGCCTGCTGTTCGGTCACGTCTTCGCTCACCGAGGGTCCCTTTCTGTGGGCTCTCGTCACGAGGCCAGCAGTCTGCCAGCCCGAATGTTGCGCTGTCGACTATCGACGGCTGGAACGGGCGATTCATGTCATCGCCGCGGAGATCGTGCGGTATGCCGCCGGGTAACCCGACCATACCGGAGCCCGAGGCGGGGCGGGACCACAGGAACGGCGCAGCACGGTCGATACGATCAACCTCTATGTTCCTCGTGACAGACGCACTCCAATCCGGCGGGACCGGACCGTGCTGAGCGAGGCAGTGGCGCGTGCGGCACACCACTTCGGTGAGCGTCCGGCCGTCATGGTGGAGGGATCGGGACTCACCTGGGGACGAGGTACACCTTGCCTCCGAAGCGCTCGCCCCATTGTTGGCGTCCCGCGGCGTAGGGCCGGGAGCGGTGGTGGCTCTGGCCCTGCACTCCGGCCCGGAGTGGCTGGTCGCCGCCACGGCGGTCGACCGTGCAGGTGCCGCGTTCGCCGGCATCAGCCCAGTGGCCACGCCCGCCGAGCGTGCAGCGATGGTGGAGACGATCAACCCCGCGCTCGTGCTGGCCGAGGCTGACATGCTCGAGGGACTCCCGCTCCGTGCAGAGGTCGCGTTGCTCTCCCCCGATGGTCTCGGAATCGACGGTGACCGCGCGGCCGATGGCTCGGCGCCCCCCGTGCCCGCTCACGACCGCTCCGATCACCGACGCTACGCCGTGTGTTTCACATCGGGCACCACGGGTAGGCCCAAGGGGGCTGAGTTCTCGGTCCGACAAGCCCGCGCCGTGAGACGCATCGACGTCGGCGAATCATCCGAGGAGTCGATCAGCGGTGGGATGCCAATGATCGCCTCGACCCAGTTCGCCCATGTGGGGTTCGTCCTCAAGATCCCGTGGTACGCCCAACTCGGCTGCACCATGCACGTCATGCCGAGGTGGCGGGCCGACGACGCAGTCGAGCTGTTGGCCCTACATCGGATGCCCACTCTGGGGGTGGTCGCACCTCAGCTCGCCCTTGTCCTGCGTTCGCCCGGTCTGGATGGCGCGGACCTGTCGGCCCTGAAGCTGGTCATCGCCGGCGGCGCTCCCTCTCCGCCGTCGCTGATCCAGGAAGCACGCGAGCGCCTCGGCGTCGACTACTCCGTGCGGTGGTCCTCCACCGAGTCCGGAGGCGTTGGACTCGCTGCCCTGGTCGACGATGACAACCCCGACGCCACCGGCACGATCGGACGACCGCGGCCCGGGATCGAGTGTCGGATCGCAGCGCCCGACGGGTCGTCGGTGCCTGACGGAGAGGCGGGTGAGCTCCAGATACTCTCCCCGGCGACGATGTCCGGGTACGTGGGAGCCCCCGAGATCACCGCCGATACGTTCACCGAGGACGGGTGGCTGCGCACCGGCGATCTCGCCCGGGTGCGCGACGACGGCCGCACCGTGCTCGCCGGTAGGGCGACCGACATGTTCATCAGAGGTGGCTACAACGTGCACCCGGAGGAGGTCGAGGCTGTGCTCTGCACCCACCCGGGCGTGGCCTCGGTAGCCGTGGCCCCCCGACGCGACGACGTCATGGGCGAGGTCGGCGTGGCGGTGGTCGTTGCCGCTGCGTCTGTCGAACCGCCCACGCTGGAGGACCTGCGCCGACACGCCTCGGACCGACTTGCCCGGCACAAACTCCCCGAGGCGATCATCCTGGTGGAGAGCCTGCCGCTCACCGGAGCAGCGAAGATCGACAGGGCCCTGCTGGCCGAGCGGGTGGAGCGATGAATCCCTTCCTGGCGGCGCTGATCGGGCTCGCCGCGGCATGGGCGATGACCGTGCCGGTGTACCGCTTCAAGGAGTGGCGACCCAAGACCCCAAGGGACGTCAGCAACGAGGCCGGGATCGAGATCCGGGCGGTACGACGACATGCCCGCTGTCCCGACTGCCACCGCGATCACATCGCTGTTGACGTCGCCCCCGCCCTGTCGTGGATCCGCGGATGCCCGAACTGCGGCCGTCGGATGCCCGTCACCCTGGTCTTGCTGCAGATCGGGCTGCCAGTCGCAGCTGTGGTCACTGCCCTGACGTTCGAGTCCGCATGGGTCGCCGTCCCCTACATCTTCTTCGCAGTGGTCTCGGCGGCCGTGTCCGTCATCGACGCCCGGGTCTGGTTGATCCCGTGGTGGATCCCATGGGCCGGTTCGGCCGTTGGTGCGGTGCTCCTGCTCGGGGCTTCACTCGCGATCGATGAGCCAAGCCGTCTCGGCACCTCCCTGATAGGTGCGCTGGGTGCGTTCGGGCTGTTCTTCGTGCTCTGGTTCGTGGCGCCCGGTCGCCTTGGGTTCGGCGACGTACGCCTGGCCTTCATGATCGGGCTGTACCTGGGATGGATCGATCCCCTGCTCGCGGTCTGGGGGCTGCTGCTGGGCAGCGCAGTGGGCGTGCTGGTGGGTGTGTACTCGATGGTGGCCAAACGGGGCGGCCACTTCGCCTTCGGTCCTGCGTTGACGGTCGGAGCCATGTTGGCGGTGTGGCTGCACGCGACGCTCCTCGCGTGACCCCTGATTCAGGAAGGCAATATGCACGAAGGCCCACCCGCAGGGGTGGGCCTTCTTCGTTGGTGGAGGCGATGGGAGTCGAACCCACGACCTCCTCGATGCGACCGAGGCGCTCTAGCCAGCTGAGCTACGCCCCCAACGGAGTGGGCAGTCTAACTGCCACCGGTATCAGTTGGCGATGCGGCGGGGCTCCAGGGCGGAGACACGAGCGGCCGGGCCGCCCAGAGGAGCGAGGGCGCCTACGCGGGTCGCTCCCGTCATCCGCTGCGGAGCCGGTCGGGACGCGACTGCTCGCTGCAGCAATACCAGGTATCCCGCCAGGAGAAGATCGGCCAGCAGGTGGAGATATAGGAACACACCACCAAAGGACAGGGTGGCGAGAAGTGTGAGGAGCGCGGCAGCACCGAGGGCGAGCAGCACATCCTGGCGGCGCTTGCGGACCGCGGGCGAGACCGCCCGGGGACGGGCACCGGTAGGGGCGTTGCCGCTCCGCGGAGCGACTGCGCTGAGACTGCCGAGGTCGTGACCCGAGGGGCTCCGTCCGGTGGCCGAACGGTTACCGTTGCCGGCTTGGTGCGCCATGCGTCCGCGTAGATCGATCACGTTGCTGTCCCGACCGACCGGTGCAGACCGACCAAGAGACGACAGTTGGCTGTTGAACGACCTGATGGTGTCGCCCCTGCGAGTCGTCGAGATTCGGGACAGCAGATCGGGCAGGAGAACGATCGACCAGACGACTATCAGGCCGATTATTACGAGCGCTGAGATCACTTGCCCTCCGGCTGAGCCGAGACGATGACTGCGAAGTACACGATCCCGGGGGGTTCCGGGCGGTCCCTTTCGGGTACTGACGAAGCTAACAATTGTTAAACGACTGTTACAAGTAGTTGACGGAATTACACCGCTGTGATTCTAACTGCGAGGCCCGAGAAGCTGGCACACACCTTCACTGGAGCCGATCTGGGCGAGTGCCCGACGACCGGGGTCGATTGTCACATCTCTCCGGTTTCGTTGTTGTCGAGGGCCTTCAGTCGCTCGTCGAGAGAACCGTCGCCGTCCCTGCGGTAGACGCCGGAACGGCCGCCCGTCTTCTCCCAAAGGGCCACCTCACCGATCTTCATACCCCGATCGACCGACTTGCACATGTCGTAGATGGTCAGACATGCGACACCCACTGCGGTCAGTGCCTCCATCTCCACACCGGTGCGGTCGACCGTCTCCACCTGCGACTCGACCTCGATGAATGTGTCCTCGATACGGAAGTTGACCAGCACCGCGCCCACCATCACCGGATGGCACAGCGGAATGAGCTCCGACGCCCGCTTCGCGGCCTGGATTCCGGCCACCCTGGCCACCGACAGCACATCGCCCTTGTTGATGGCCCCGCGAGCGACCAGCGACGTCGTCTCGGTACTCATTTCCACCCGTCCCCGGGCGATGGCCCGACGGTGGGTCTGCTCCTTGGGCGTCACGTCGACCATCCGTGCTCGCCCTAGTGGATCGAGATGAGTAAGGCCGCGATCGGTCATGGCGCGACAATCGTAGACCCGCCAACGCCGTGGCACGCAGAACCAGCCCGACTCAGAGGCGGTGCAGTGAGTCCAGCAGCTCGCCCAGAGCTCGTCCGATGCGCCGTAGGGCAGGTACACGCCGATCCGCTCGGCGTGCTCGCCGTAGCGAAGCCCCACCTGTCGTGCCACCTCGCGCCGGGGTACCGCGTACGGCAATGGCCGCCAGCAGCTCGTCGTCGATCACTGCAGCCATCTCGTCCCATCGTCCGGCCCGCGACAGGTCTCTGCAGCACGGGCTGGATCTCGCCGCGCCCCTCCGCCTCCAGCACGGGGCGATACGCAGGGGTCGAGCCGTAGAAGCCGAGCAGCGCCCGGCACCCGGCATCGGCTTCAGCCTGTTCGTCGTCGTCACGTCCGGAGCAGACGATCAGTTCGGGGACCAGCTCGAGCGGGGCCAGAGCCAGGTCGTCGACGCGCGGTTCCACGGGCGACCAGCCTCGAGCGTGTGTTCCTCGAAGAACCGGCGGCTGGTGAAAGGCATGACCAACAGACCGTCCGCCTCGGCCGCGACCATCTCGGTCAACCGGGGACCGAGCGCACCGACGTGGATCGGCGGAGGTCCCCACGCGCTCGGCCCGGGGTTGAACATCGGGCTCATGAGGGTGTGCGAGTAGTAGGGACCCTCGTGGGAGAGCCGCTCTCCCGTCTCCCATGTCGGCGAAGATCGCCCGGAGTGCGGCGATCAGGTCAGCCATGCGCTCGCACCGGCCGGTCGAACCCGGCACCGAAGCGACGCTCCACGTGCGTTCGGATCTGTGTTCCCAGGCCGAGGGCGAATCGGCCGCCGGAGAGCTCCTGGATGTCTCGCGCCGTGTGTGCCAGGTGGATGGGATTGCGCGGGAAGGCGATGGCGACGTTCGACCACACCCGAAGGTCCGTCGCTGCCGCAGCAAGAACCAGGGGGACGAACACGTCGTTCGGGCCCTCGAAGGTGAAGACCCCGTCGAAGCCGAGCGCCTCTAGTTCGAGTGCCCGCTCCCCCGCACCCTCGAGGGAGTAGATGGCTGTGTCGACCTCCATCTCGTTCAGGAAGACGGCGCGGCGATGAGCTCCGCGGCGTTGTCGTACAGCACCCTGCGACGCTGCTCGGCGCCCAGCTTGTTGAGCTCGGGCAGGTAGTCGAGCGGTTGCGGCATGCCTTCGATGTGGGGCCAGTCGCTTCCGAACAGCACGCGGTCGGCGCCCATGTGTTCGACCACCACGTTCACATCGTCCTCCCAGAACGGATTGATCCACACGCTTCGCCGCAGGATGTCGATCGGGTCCTCCGGGAAGTAGCCCGGCATCTTCGCCGCGTTCGAGGTCAGCTTCTTGAACAGGTCGGCGAAGGAACTCGGCGCCGTTCTCCACCGAGGCGATCCGCAGACCGGGGAACCGCACCAGGTGGTTCTCGAACATCATCGAGAGCAGCCAGTCCTTGATCGCCTGCTCGATGGCATAGAACTTGATTGATGGCTTCCACCCGCCGGAGAAGGAAGCAGCGAATCCCTCGGGCGCGTAGCCGTTGAACGACACACCGCCGTCGCCGGCGTGCAGCACGAGGGTGAGGCCCGATTCCTCGAGTCGCGGCCCAGAACGGGTCGTTGGACCGGATCGAACGGCGAGCGGCGTCCGGTGGCGGTGGTCGGCGCGGCGGGTCGCATCACCACCAGGCGGGCCCCGGCGTCGATGGCCCAGTCGCAGTTCCTCCACGGCCCAGTCCGACGTCGGCCAGCGTCAGGTACGGACGCGGCGAAGATCCGGTCGCGGTGGGCGAATCCCCAGTCCTCGGCCAACCAGCGGTTGAATGCCCGGAAGGTCACGCACACCGCCTCCGGGTCGGGCGAGAGCAGCTCCTCGTAGATCATCCCGAGGGTGGGGAACATCCAGCATGATGCGAGGCCCTGGGCATCGAGCGTGGCGACACGGGCATCGTGGTCGCGGTACTCGGGACGGATCGGCTCGCGCTCGGTGAGGAACGACAGCGGGTCCCGACCGTCGGGGTTGCCCCGGAAGAAGTCGTGCATGGCTCCCGCCGGGCGATCGGATCGAACGTGGCGTTGCTGACGGCGCGACTGACCCGACCGCCGACCACCTGGTACTTGCGGCCGTCGATATCGCACCACTGCACGCACCGCTGGGCCCACGATGGATCGAGGTGGCGGGTGAAGGCGTCCAGCGCCTCGTAGTAGTGGTTGTCGGCGTCGATCACCGGATGACCGGGTCCGGTCGTGTCGAGGTCTGTCACGTTTCCCCCCTGGGACCGCGGGAGCCGTTCGGGGCTCGCAGTTGGAACCAACAGTCTGGCCCGCATCCCGATCCCGACACCATCGCGCACGGCAGGGAGTCCCGGTCTCCGGCGTGTCCAGCCGCCACACTTGGGCGGTGACTGCCGAAGACATCGAGCTGATCGAGGCACTGGCGGGTCCGGGCGCCCGGCCACGCCCCGACCAGGTCGAGGCCATCGACCTCCTCACCGGCAGTCGGGCCAAGGTGTTGCTCGTCCAGGCCACAGGTTGGGGCAAGAGCGCCGTCTACTGGATGGCGGCCATGAGGCGCCGCGGCGAGGGCTTCGGACCCACTTTGATCGTCTCGCCGCTACTTGCACTCATGCGCAACCAGGTCGACGCGGCCCAGCGCGCGGGGATAGCGGCTGTCACCATCAACTCGACCAACCGTGACGCCTGGGCCGACATCGAACGCCGGCTGGAGGCCGACGACGTGGATGTACTGCTGATCAGTCCGGAACGACTCAACCATCCGGCGTTCCGCCCTCACCTCAGCGCTCTGTCGTCGTCTCTCGGCCTGTTGGTCATCGACGAAGCACACTGCATCTCCTCGTGGGGTCACGACTTCCGACCCGACTACCGACGGATCTCGAGCGTGCTGGCCGCGTTGGGTGAGGACACGCCGGTGCTGGCCACCACCGCCACCGCCAACAGCGCTACGCAGGCCGACGTGGCCGCCCAGATCGGTTCCGACACCGTGCAGTTGCGCGGCACCCTGGACAGACCCAGCCTCCACCTGGCCGTTGCCGACCCCGATGGGCCCGCCGAGCGCCTGTCATGGCTGGCCGACTGGTGCGACGCGCACCGCGGCGAGTTGGGCATCGTCTACACGCTCACCGTGGACGCGGCCACCACGATGGCCGGATGGCTCGACAGCCAGGGGATCGCCTGCGCGGCGTACACGGGAGCCATGGCGGCCGAGGAACGCCTCGTGGTGGAAGCCCGACTCGACGATGGTTCCCTCGACTGCGTCGTCGCGACCTCCGCTCTGGGCATGGGGTATGACAACCCGACCGTGGCGTGGGTGGTCAACGTAGGCGTGCCACCCTCGGTGACGGCGTACTACCAGCAGGTGGGTCGCGCCGGCCGCCAACTCGAGACCGCCCACGGAATAGTCGTGGCCACCGAGTCCGACCGCGCCATCTGGGACTGGTTCGATTCCACTGCCATGCCGTCGGAACGAGTTGCCCGCGAGGTGCTCGACACCGTCGCCGGGTACGGACCCGTATCGGTGCCCGAACTCGAGCCCAGGGTCAACTTGTCACGCTCGAGATTGGAGGCGCTGCTCAAGGTCCTCGACGTCGAGGGAGCCGTGACCCGCGACGGATCCCGCTGGAGCGTGACCGACTCCCCGTGGACCTACGACTCAGCACGCTACGACAGGGTGGCGGCAGCCCGCCGCACGGACCGGGAGCAGATGGACGAGTACCTGTCGACGGACCGCTGCCGGATGGAGTTCCTGCGCTCGGTGCTGGACGACGACCACGCTGTCGCCTGCGGACGCTGCGACAACTGCACTCACACCACACTCGAGACCGGATCCAGTGCCGAACGGACGGCCGCCGCACTCGAGTTCCTGCGCCGCCACCTCGGTGTCGTCCGCCCGCGGAAGCAATGGCCGCGAGCCATGGAGGGTCGGTCGGGAAACATCGCGCCGGAACTCCGGTGCGAACAGGGCCGTTCCCTACAGGCGGGATCCAATCCAGGTTGGGCCGCCGTCGTGGAGGAAGCGTTCGACTCCGACCACGCCACCGATGACCTCGTCGCCGCGGTGTCGGGGCTGCTCAAGGCCTGGGAATGGACGAGGCGGCCGGTGGCCGTCACCTGGGTACCGTCGTGTGCCCGACCCCGGCTGGCCCTCGATCTGGCACAACGTGTGGCGGACCTGGGCCACCTCGCGCTCGTCGAAGCACTGGATCTCGTGCGCCCGGACGCCCCACCCATGGCCTCGTTGCACAACTCCGCCCAGCAGGCGGGTGAGGCGCTCACCCGCTTCACCGTCAGCCCGGGTGCAGGCGCCGAGTTGGCGCAGGGACCCGTGCTCGTGATCGATGACGAACTCAACTCCGGCTGGACGATGACGGCCGTGGGCGCCCTACTCCGCGAAGCGGGATCGGGGCCCGTACTGCCCCTGGTTCTGCGCGCACGCTGACCCGGTCAGCCGCCGATCTGACTCATGGACTTCCGCGGACGCACAAAGGTGGCCTGACCGATCGCATGCCCGGCGGCCTTGCGGCGAACCTCGCCCGCCACGGCCGCGACGAGGTCATCGTCGGTCCCGCCGTCGCGCATGATGACGCGTAGATCCACCTCACCGGTGGCGAACAGACAGTTGCGCAACCCGCCCTCGGAACTCAGACGGACCCGGTCACAGGCCTCGCAGAACGGGCGCGTCACGCTCGGGATGACACCCACCTCTCCACGACCATCCAGGTAGCGGAACCGCTCGGCCGGTTGGCTACCCCGCTCCACTTCTTCCAGCGGATACACCTCGCGTATGGCGGAGACGATCTCGGCCTGCGACAGGACTGCATCACCCGACCACAACTCATCGGCGTCGAGAGGCATGAACTCTATGAATCTGACAACCACTCCGCGGTCACGGCCGAACGCTGCGAAGTCGACGATCTCGTCCTCGTTGACTCCGGCCATGGCGACGACGTTCAGCTTCACGGGGTCGAATCCGGCTGCCACCGCAGCATCGATTCCGGCTAGAACCCGGTCGAGCTCGTCACGTCTGGTCAACTTCTCGAAACGGTCCCGTTGCAGCGAATCGAGCGAGACGTTGATCCGATCGAGTCCTGCGCTACGCAGATCCACAGCCAGACCGGCCAGGGTGGCCCCGTTGGTGGTCATCGCCAGGTCCACCGGGTGTTCGTCGCTGGACAGGGCGGCGAGCTTCTCGACCAGCACCGGCAACCGGGCCCGCACCGTCGGCTCGCCGCCGGTGAGGCGGATGGAGTCGATTCCGAATCGCTGCACCATGAGGCGGGCGACACGCTCGATCTCCTCGAACGTGAGCACATCTGCCCTGCTGAGCCACTCCAGTCCCTCGGCCGGCATGCAGTAGCTGCAGCGGAAGTTGCATCGGTCGGTGACCGAGATGCGCAGGTCGCGGTGCACGCGCCCGAAGTCGTCAATCAACTCAACCACGCGAACATGGTAGGGCTCTTCGACCGCCCACCCTCAGCGGAGCGGGATGACCTCCACCCGGTCACCTGCGGCGGGGCCGTCACCGTCGGGCAGCACTGCCAGGGCGTCGGCTCCGGCGGAGGAGGAGAGCTGATGTGAGCCCTGGCGTCCCGCCGAGTCGGCCACGAGCTGGTCACCCAGACGAGTCAGCGTGACCCTCACGAAGTGGGTCTTTCCGTCACGGTGGCGGCCGAGGCCGACCCCGGCCACCGCCACCAGTCGCATCCGGTGCGGGCTGGCATGGCCCATCATGTGCCGCAGGCCCGGCCTCGCGAACAACTCGAAGCTCACCAGTGACGAGACCGGGTTGCCTGGCAGCCCGAACACCGGTGTACCCGCAATGGTGCCGAAGGCGAAGGGCTTGGCGGGTTTGATCGCGACCTGCATCCATTCCATGTCGCCGATTCGCCCGAGCACGGCCTTGACGTAGTCGTAGTCACCCATGGAAACGCCTCCACTGGTGACAATGGCGTCGCAGCTTCCTGCCGCCGCGGACAACGCCTTTTCGATCAGCGGACTCGTCGTCGCGGACCAGGCCGAGATCGACGCCGTCGACCCCGGCCTGCGCACAGAGCGCCAGCAGCATCACCCGGTTGGAGTCACGAATCTGGCCCGGCTGCAGCGTCGACGCCGGCAGCCACCAGCTCGTCGCCCGTCGAGATGACTCCCACCCGCGGGCCGGCGCCCGACCCGAACGGTCCGTTCCCGAGGGTGGCCAGCAGCCCGACGTGTCCTGCAGTGATCTCCGTACCGGCCGGAAGGGCGACATCCCCCGCGACAGGTCGTCACCTGCCGGCCTGATGTGGCGTCCGACCTCTACCCCGGCCAGGACCCGCACCGCTCCGCCCTCTCGGTGCCCGACCCCGGGGGCACCGGCCCGTCGGGAACCTCGGTGTCCTCGACCATGACCACCGCATCGGCGCCGTCGGGGATCACCGCACCGGTCATGATCCGGGCGCACGTTCCCTCCTGGAGGGTGATGACCGGAGCAGCTCCGGCGGCGATCGTGGCCACCACTTCGAGATCGATGGGAACCTCTGCGACATCCGCGGCTCGCACCGCGAAGCCGTCCACCGCGGAGTTGTCGAACGGCGGGATCGGATCGGCCGCGACCACATCGCTCGCACTCACCAGACCCAACGACTCCGAGATCGGTGCCGCCACCTGTTCGGTTCGGGGTACACGAGCCAGAACCCGATCGAATGCATCCTCGTACGGGATCAGCGCCATGACCGCAGGCTACGCCTGCGTCGGTCAGCTCAGGTCTTCTCGCCTAGCGACGTCGCGCAGGACCTCGAGGAATTCTTCGCGGAGGTCTTCGCGGGTCAGCGCCAGCTCGACCGTCGCCCGGAGATAGTCGACCTTCTTGCCGATGTCGAAGCGTCCCTCGGAGAACACGTATCCGTACACCGGCTCCTCGGCCATCAGCGCCGCGATTGCGTCGGTCAACTGGATCTCACCGCCCACCCCCGGTTCGAGCTTCTCGATCTTGTCGAAGATCGTCGGGGTGAGCAGGTACCGGCCGATGACCGCCAGGTTCGAGGGCGCCACGTCCGGCGAAGGCTTCTCGACTATGTCCGTGATACGCCGGAGAACGCCATCCTCGCGGTCCACCGCGGCGCAACCGTAGGACCCGATGTCCTCCCGGCGGAACCTCCATGAGGGCCACCACCGAGGCACCTGTCTCCGCGTGGGAATCGATCATGCCCGTGAGAACCTCGGAATCGTCCACCATGATGTCGTCGCCGAGCATCACCACGAATGGCTCGTCGCCCGACGTGCTTGCGGGCCACCGAGACCGCGTGACCCAGCCCCATGGGCTCCCCCTGGCGCACGTAGTGGAAGTCCGCAAGGTCGGCGAGGCCCACCACATCGGCGAGGTCCTCCTCCTTGCCCTTGGATCGGAGGTGGTACTCGAGCTCGAAGTTCCGATCGAAATGGTCCTCGAGGCTTCGTTTGGAGCGTCCGGTGATGATGAGGATGTCGTCGAGACCGGCTCGGACCGCCTCCTCGACCACGTACTGGATTGCCGGCCGATCCACGACCGGGAGCATCTCCTTGGGCTGCGCCTTGGTGGCGGGCAGGAACCTCGTGCCAAGGCCGGCGGCCGGGATCACCGCCTTGGTGACCTTCTTGGGGATGTCGGTCATCGTGTCCCTTGCTGGTGATTCATGCTGACAGGCCATGCGGGGTCTGAGGTGTGCTCACCCGACCCGGATGACGTGGTTCGACTGTACCGGCACGCGGCGCCGAACCAACACCCGGGCCCGGCTGGGCGCAACGGGCGCGCAGCCGGTACCGTTGGCACTCGCGACGCCCGAGTGCCAGACGCCTCGGACCCCCGACCGGAGACCATGATGCCGCTCTACGAATACCGCTGCCGCTCCTGCGGCCACCAGTTCGAGATCCAACAGTCGATCAACGACGACTCCCTCACCGAGTGCCCCGAGTGCGCCGGGCTCCCTGCGCAAGGTGTTCGCACCGGTGGGCATCTCGTTCAAGGGATCGGGCTTCTACAAGAACGACGCCCGCTCGGGCTCCGGGTCGGATCGAAGTCCTCTGGCGACTCCGGCAGCGGTTCGTCATCGCTCCGGCACATCGGACTCGGCTCGGATTCAGGCAATCGGATTCCGGCGGAGTCAGATCCGGTAACTCAGATTCCAGTAAGTCCGGGTCATCATCATCCGACGGCGGCAGCCGGCCTGCGTCCTCGAGTTCGTCTCCGGCTCGGGCAAGACCTCCGAGTTCGTCCGCTGAGGCCGCAGACCCGGACGGACTCAGCGGGTCGGACGACCCGGCTGCCCGGGGCTCACGACACCGGGTCCACATGGCGTATCATCGGAGCCATGGCCAAGCGCAAGCGTCGACAGAAGCTCCCCGACGCCGCCGTCGGCACCCGTGCGCCCGGCGCTGGTGAGCCCGATGCGCACCGTGCCCTCCGGCATCGCCAGCGCCCGACTACGCGGCGACCGGCCAGCCACCCGAGCGAGCCAGCAGGGCCGTGCGCACCGCGACGGAGATCGAGGCCATGCGCGTCGCCGGCCGGGTGGCCGCCGAGGCGCTGATCGAGGTCGGCGACCACGTCCGCCCGGGCGTCACCACCGACGAGCTCGACCGCATCGGCCACGAGGCCATGGTCGAGTGCCGGGTGCCTACCCCTCCACGCTCAACTACCGGGGCTACCCGAAGTCGCTGTGCACCTCGGTCAACGAGATCATCTGCCACGGCATCCCCGACTCCCGTCGCTCGCTGGCCGGGCGACATCGTCAACGTCGACGTCACCGCCTTCATCGGTGGCGTGCACGGTGACACCTCGGCCACCTTCCTGGTCGGCGAGGTCGACCAGCGCTCCGACCGAGCGTCGTGGCCGCGACCCGCGACGCCATGCACGCCGGCATCGCCGTGGTCCGCCCCGAGGCGCACGGATCTACGAGATCGGCCGGGCGATCGAGGGGGTGGCCCACCCTGCGGGCTTCTCCGTGGTGCGCGAGTTCATCGGCCACGGCATCGGCGACCAGTTCCACACCAGCCTCCAGATCCCCCACTACTACGACCCCCGCAACGACGCGAGTGCTCCTGCCCGGGATGACCTTCACCATCGAGCCGATGATCAACGTGGGCTCCCACCGACTCGAGATGTGGGACGACGGCTGGACCGTCGTCACCCGTGACCTGCAGCGCTCCGCGCAGTTCGAGCACACCGTCCTGGTCACCGAGACGGGCCACGAGATCCTCACCGTGCCGGCTTCGGGCAGGCCGGCCGAGGCCACCGTGCTCGACGCTGCGGGAGCCGTCCCCGGCAGCTAGCCGGACCCGAGTCGATTCGCCCCCGTCCGTTCCCCCTTCCTCCGCCGGGCAACGAAGTGTCCACACCGTCATGGAGTTGGCGAGCAGGGGCAGGGACCCTTGCCATCTCTCCAGCCGGTACGACGCTGCCGAGACGCCCTGTCGAAGCTGATCACCGCACAGCGCACGGCTGCGGGCATCCGCCCCGCTCCAGCGGGCCGTCCTGCGCCGCGCCGCGGCGTTGGCGCTGGTGGCCCTCCTCGCGATCTGGGTCGGCATGTCCGCTACCCGGCGCAGAGAGCTTCGCGACCGATGGGACGCGACCGTCGAGGTCTTGGTCGCCCGTCGGGACCTGCCGATCGGAACGACGATCGAAGCCGAGCGACCTGGAACTCCAGCTGTGGCCGGCGGCGCTGGTGCCGACCGGGTCGCTCCGGTCCCTCCCCAGCCGGTCGGCCGTCGCCACTGCTGCGGTCATGGAGGGCGAGGTGCTCCTGGTGGACCGCATGGACTGGCACCGCCGTCGTGCCCGGCGGGTCGCGGCGCGATGGACATCGAATCCCCCGGACCGCTCCCGCGGTCAACGCCGGCGACCGGGTCGACGTGATGGCCTCACCGCCCCGATCCGGACGAACTCGCCGGACTCCGTTCGGAGCGGAGCCGACAGAGGGCCGCAGACCGCTGCCGGTCGAGCCGGCCGCGGCTGGTGGTGGCGGGGATGCCATGGTCCTGGAAGGGGGCGCACCGGACGCGACATCGCTCACCGTGGCGGTCGCCGACCAGGACATAGCGGCCACCGCTGCCGCCCTGCTCGACGGGCCGGTGGCCTCGTGGTCCGGCGCATCTCCTCCGCTGACCGATCCTCCGAGGGTGCGGTCGCCTCAGGCGCCGGACACAGCGACCCCGTCGATGCGCATCGACGCGGCACCCGAACCCGACGGCAGCCACTCGAAATCGTCGCCGACGGCGACGACGTCGGTGAGGAGTCGCTGCAGCGTGGACGCGATCGTCAGCTCCTGCACCGGTTCGGCCAGCTGCGCCGCTCCGGATCATCACCCCGTTGGCGCCCACCGAGAAGTCACCGGAGGTCGGGTTCACCCCCGAGTGCAGACCCGAGAACGACTCGACGGCCAGGCCGAGCTCGATGCCGGCGAGCAACTCCGCCGCCGGAGTCGTCCCCCGGTTCCATCACCAGCAGCTGCGGACCGGGCGCGGGCAGCCCGCGCGGTGCCCCGCACCGCGGACGCCGTGGACGCACGTGCCGCCCGTCGGGCGGTGCGTCGAGTCGTACAGGAACCGGTCGACGCACTCCGGCCACGATCAGCGGATTGCGGCCGCGTGGCCAGTCCCTCACCGTCGAACTCGTCGGCACCGAGCGACTCCGAGCGCGTGGGGTCGTCCACCAGGCCGACACACTCGGCGGCGATCACGCTCGCCGAGTCGGTCGGCGAACGGCGAGCGCCCCTTCTGCACCGCCTCGGCCGACAGCATCCCGGCGACGATGCCGAGCAGGGTGATGGCCAGCCGCGGCTCGAGGAGCACCGACATGCGACGCCGACTCCGGCTTGGTCGCACCGAGCAGCTTCGTGGCCCGCTCGACCGCCTCGCGCGCCGACACGGTCGAGGTCGAGCTCCGACGGGATGCGGGCCGCGTCAGAACCCCACCCCATCTGGGTCTCCTCCCCGGCACGGGCCAGTGGTTGGGTTCCCAGCGAGCAGCTCGTCCCCTCGCTCGCAGCGGCGGATGCCGGCAGTCGAGACCAGGGCCGACTGGCCCCAGCCGTCGCCGTAGGCGGTGGTGCGGGCCGTCGTCACCCGGGGGTCGGTGCCCGTCACCCGGCGCTCCAGCTCCAGCGCCAGTTCCGACCTTGTCCTCGACGGGCAGGGCGATCACCGCGTCGAACCACAGAACCTGGGGGTCACCGCCACGCCGTCGTCGGCTGCCAGGCCGTTGTGCTCATCCGGTTCGGCGAAGCGGCAGTTGTCCCTGGCCTCGGCCAGGGTGTCCTGCCAACACGTCGTCGTCCACGCTCGCCGCAGTGGGCGAACCCGACCCTGCCGTCGCGGATCACCCGTATGCCGGCGCCGGTGGAGCCGGACGAGGTGAGCGACTCCACCTCGCCGGCGTGGACCCGCACCGACGTCGAGGCGCCACGACTCGATCATCACCTCGATCTGCTCGTCCGGGACCGCGGTCCCGACCAGTCGATCCGCGATCTCGAACAGGTCCGACACGGGCCCGATCCCCGCCGAGGACGGAGTTCCTCATCCACCTCGTCGTGATCGGTCATGGCGACAACCATCTCGCGCACCCACCCGGGCGACATCGGTTTGCTGTGAACATCGCTGGTCAGTTCCCGGACATCGTCACGTCCTCGATCGCCAGGCTCACACCGGACGACTCCCACGGGAACCGACGAAGGTCGGAGCCGACGGCCACGACGTCGGTCAGCATCCGCTGAATGGTGGAGGCGATGGTGACCTCCCGGACCGGCTCGGCGGGCGCGCCGGCCCGCAGCCGCAGGCCCTCCACGCCGACCGACAGGTCGCCGGAGGTCGGATTCACCCCCGAGTGCAGCCCGGCCAGCTCCTGCACCAGTAGTCCGTCACCCACCTGGGCATGCAGCTCCGCAGCCGACATGGTTCCCGGTGCCGGGGTCAGCACCCGTGGCCCCACTCCGGGAGCACCGCGGTGGCTCGGTCCGGGCTGCCGAGGCGGTGGACGCGGCGCCCATGCAGCGAGCGGTGTACGCGTTGTGCAGGAAGCCCGACAGCCGCCCGGTCTCGAGGAGCGGCACCCGGCGGGTGGCGAGGCCCTCGCCGTCGCACCGAGCCGGCGTGGTGCGCCGGCCGGTCCAGCGGATCGTCCACAGGCTGAACGACTCCGCGGCGACCGCTCCCCGACCGGTCCCGCGAACGGCGACCGGCCCCGGACGACCTCGCTCACCCGAGAGCATCTCGGCCACGATGCCGAGGAACTGCGATGTCACATACGGGTCGAACACGACGGTCAGACGTTCCGAGTCGGCCTTGCGGGCCCCGAGCAGCGCCGTGGCGCGGGCTACCGCCTCCGACACGACCTCGGCGCATCGAGGTCGCCGAATCCACGCGCCGCATCGACGCCCGAAGCCGGTGGTGACCTCCTTCGCCGTCCGATGCCAACGCCCAGATGCCGGCCTGGGCAATGGTCTCGATCTCGACCGCGCGCACTCCGGTGGTGGAAGCGACCGCGCTGCACCACACGGGATCGGAGTAGTCGGCACCCTCGTGGCCGACCATCCGGGCGTCCGCGGAGCGGACGCGCGTCGAGCTCGAGAGCGAAGGCCAACTTGGCGTCCGCGGGGACCGAGCACGCCGGACGGTCGTAGCCAGGTGGCGAACGGTCAACCCCGTCGGGTTCAGCGAGGCCGGCATGGGGGTCGGACGGTGCGAACGTGGCGTTGTCGCGGGCCTCGGCCACAGCACGAATCGATCGAGTCGTCGTCGAGCACTCCCGTCCAGGACATGCCGGTGCGCCCGTCGTCGATGACCCGGACGCCGAGGCCGAGCTCGACGGCGGAGACGAAGTGCTCCACCTCTCCCTCATGTGCCCGGACCTCGGTGGTGTCCGCCTAGGGAACACGGCTTCGAGCTGTTCGTCCGGCCGCGCGATCTCTCGATCACCGCTGTCGATCGCCTCCCAGCGCCTCCTCGGGGGTCACCGGCAGTCCTCGTCGGCGACCCCGGTCGACGGCTTGGTCGATCAGGCGGCCGTGCCGCCGATGGTCAGGCCGTGGGCACGAAGCGTGGGTACGCCGTCGCCCACCGGTACACCCTGTCCGTCCTTGCCGCACGTGCCCGGGAGCACCCATCGCGAAGTCGTTGCCGACGGCGTCGATGTTGGCGAGCACCGAGGGACCGTTGCCGATCAGGTTGCCCTCCCGGATCGGCTCGGTGATCCGGCCGTCCCTCGATCAGGTAGGCCTCGGTCATCCCGAACACGAAGTCACCCGGTGGCGGTGTTCACCTGACCGCCCCCGAGGTGGGCGACGTACACGCCGCTCGGGGTGTCGGCCACGATGTCCGTCGGGGTCCGACTCACCCGCGAGCAGGTAGGTGTTGGTCATGCGCACCATCGGGAGGTGTGCAGTAGCTCTGGCGGCGACCGTTGCCCGGAGGACGGCCGGCCCTCCTTGCGAGCCCGCAGTTCGTCCCACATGTAGTCCACCAGCACGCCGTCGCGGATCAGCACGTTGCGCCGGCGCGGCCTGCCCTCGTCGTCGATGCCCGCTGCTCCCCACTCGCCAGCCATCGTGCCGTCGTCCACCAGGGTCACCAACGGCGACGCCACCTGCTCACCGACCCGGCCGGCGAACACCGATGCACCCTTGGCCACCAGGTCGGCCTCCAGTCCGTGCCCACAGGCCTCGTGGAACATGACGCCTCCGCCGCCGGGTCCGATGACCACGGTCATCTCCCCCGAGGGCGCCGGACGGGCCGCGAGCTTGGTGATGGCCCGCTGCGCAGCCCGTGCCGCGCCAGCTCCTGCGACGTCGTAGGAGTCGAACAGCTCGAAGCCGACGGTGTGGCCGACCGACTCCCGGCCGGTCTGCATGCCGGTGTCGCCGGTTGCGACGGTCGACACCGAGAACATGGATGCGCACCTGGTCGTCGTCGGCGAGAGTGCCGTCGCTGTTGGCAACCAGGATCCGGCGGCGGGAGTCCGCGTAGCGGGCCGAGACCTGGGTGATCGCGGCAGCCCTCGGCGCGTGCGGCGGCCTCGGCGCGCTGCAGCAGACCGACCTTGGTCGCCTTGTCGACGTCCTCGGGGTACACCTCGACCGAGCTGGGGTTCACCGCGTCGACCCGACCCAGGTCCACGACGCGGGTCGCACCGCCGGCGCTGCGGGCGCCCGCCGCGGCCGTTCGTGCGGCGGCGACCAAAGAGGCTCTCGGACAGGTCGGCGGTGTGGGCGAAGCCCGTCGTCTCGCCCACCACCACCCGGATCCCGGCACCACGGTCGCGGCCCGACGTCAGCTCCTCGACCCGGCCGTCGTCGAGCAGCGCGGAGGTCGACCGGCGGTCCTCCGCGAATATCTCCGCGAAGTCAGCTCCCTCCTCCATGCCGGCGGCACAGGACCGCTTCCGACTGTGGCATCTGGTCGATCAACTCGGCTCCTCCGGCGAGATCTGGACTCCGCTCATGGGCCGCTGTCGTGGCCGATGGCGGCCGTTCCGGTTGTGCTCCCCGCAGGTCCGGAGTGCTTATCGTACTGAGAATGGCTGTACGCACCGGACTGTCGGCTTCGCTCGTGGATCTCACGGTGGCCGACGACGACACCGCCATCGTCGTACGGCTCCGGCGACGTGCCGGTGCTGGCCACCCCCCGCATCATCGCGCTGGTCGAGGAGGCCACGGTCGCGGCCCTCGACGGGCGAACTCGGCGAAGACCAGACCACCGTCGGGGTCCAGGTCCAGATGGAGCACATCTCACCCACCGGTGTCGGCCGCAACGTTCGCGCCGAAGCATGCCTGGAGAAGGTCGAGGGTCGCCGTCTGGTCTTCACCGTGTGCGCCACGCGACGACCACGGCCTGGTGGCCGCCGGCAAGGTGACCCGGGTGGTCGTCGACCGGGAGCGCTTCCTGGGCAAGGTCCGCTGAGCGCGCCGGTCCGGCGCTGAGCGACCATCGGCTCCGAACGCTGAATTCGGAGCTCGTTGACAGCCGACAGGCTGTCCGATAGGAATTCGGTCGCGCCGAAGGCGTGCCAACCGTGGGACGGATGTGCCCACGCCCAGAGCTAGGGGGAATGCAATGTCCAAACGTGCTTCGTATTGCGTCGTCGTCGAGCCTGGTCGCAGCTCTGCCGCTCGCTGGCCGGCGCCTGCCGTGTCGACCTCGGCAACGGCTGCCAGCTGCTGGCTCGCCGAACCGGGCGCCAATGTCGGCGTCGTCTGCAACTGAATCCGACCTGCCGGGCATCGACCACGAATCGACCGCCCCTCGGGGCGGTCGATCCGCGTCCGGGCAGACCCCAGATCCCCTCCTGAGGCTGGGACCCGGCCCGGACCCCGGTAGGGTCGCCGCGATGGACGCCGGGGACCCACCGAACCCGACGATCCGGAACGGGCCGAAGCGCTGGCCGAGATCGACGAGGAGTCCCTGCCGCACGAGATGCCGCGCAACGACGGCCGCAAGCTCGTGCGTGCGGATCGTGTTCAGCCTCGGCTTCCTGGCGCTGCTCATCTGGCGGCTGCCCGACGTCACCCTCGACGACCTCCTGCCCGAACCATCGTCTCCACCTTCGCATGGATCGCCGCGGCCATCGTCATCCACGTCTGGCCTACGTGCTGCAGACCCTGCGGTGGGCCGAGGTGTCCGACACCCTCGGCATCCACCTGCCGTTCCGACGCCTGTTCTCGCACCTGCTGGCCGGCGAGTTCGTCTCCAACGCCCTGCCCGACCTCCTTCGGTGGCGACGTCGTGCGTGTCGTGCGACAGGGCCACGACGCCGGCGACTACGCCGATGCCTTCGCCGCCACCAGCCTCGAGCGTCTGACGGGTTGGCTGGTGCTGCCCCTGTTGTCGTTCGCTGGGACTGGCGCTGAGCCCGGAGTTCCGCTCGCTCGGCACGGTCACCGTCGTCGTCGTCGCCATCAACGTCGTGACCGTCGTGGCCCTGGTCGTCGATCCTCGTGGGCCGCCGGCCACGAACGTGGCGCCGGTCGGCTCGTCGACCGCAGCGGATGGCGGCGCTACCTGGGAGCGGTCCACCTCGGCATCGTCGCCTTCCGCCACCGCCCGCCGCAGGCGCGCGAAGGTCCTGGCTGGCGGGAGTCGGATTCCAGTTCCTGCAGTGCGTGTCGGTCTGGGCTGTGCGCAGGCCCTCGACATCCCCGAGATCGGCGCTGCTCGCGGCGCTCGCGTTCTTCCCCCCCACCGCCGTGGTGCAGAACCTCCCGCTGGCGCTCGGCGGGCTCGGCGTGCGGGAAGCGGCGTTCGTGCTACTTCTTCGGTGCCCTCGGCGTGTCGAATGCCGAGGCGATCGCCCTGGGACTGCTGGTGTACCTGGTGTTCGTCGCTCTCGAGCCTGGCGGGAGCCCCGAGCTTCGTCTTCGGTGGGTTCGCCGGCACCAGCGTGCGAGGGACTGGCGAGGACCCGACGGCTCCCGGTGCGCAGGCCTGAATCCCGCCCGACGGGCGTCCGGTAGCGTGGTCGGACCGCTTCGCTAGCGAGGATCTGCATGCTGCTGGAGACGATCGACGGCCCTGCAGACCTGCAAGGATCTCGACCAGAGCCAGCTCGGACCAACTGGTCGCGAGATCCGCGAGTTCATCGTCGACACCGTCAACACCCACGGCGGCCACCTCGGGCTCCAACCTCGGCGCGGTCGAGATCACCCTCGCCCTGCACCGGGTGTTCGATTCGCCCCACGACATCATCCTGTGGGACACCGGCCACCAGGCGTACGTCCACAAGCTGCTCACCGGTCGCCGCGACGACTTCGCCGAGCCTGCGCCAGGAGGGCGGCCTGTCGGGCTACCCCTCACGCGCCGAGTCCGACCACGACTGGGTCGAGAACAGCCACGCCTCGACCGTCGTGTCCTACGCCCACGGCCTGGCCACCGCCACTGCACCTGCGGGGCGAGGACGACCGCCAGGTCGTCGGCGGTGCTCGGCGACGGCGCGCTGACCGGCGGCATGGCCTACGAGGGGCTCAACAACCTGGGCCACTCCGGCCGCAAGGCCATCATCATCCTCAACGACAACGGTCGCTCCTACGCGCCCACCGCCTCGCGCCTGGGCGAGTCCCTGTCCCGGTTCCGGGCCTCGCTCGGCCTACCAGCGCAACCGCGAACGCATCGAGCGCATCATCAACGAGGTGCCGCTCGTGCGGCCACTACCTGGAGCGGGGCGTCGACGGCGCCAAGGCCGCCATCCGGGAGATGTTCGAGCCGCCGGCGTTCTTCGAGCAGCTGGGCGTCAAGTACCTCGGCCCCTACGACGGCCACGACATCGCGACGCTCGAGGAGGCGTTCGCCGCTGCGGCCGAGGTCGACGGCCCGGTCGTCGTGCACTGCCTCACCCAGAAGGGCCGCGGCTACGCCCCGGCCGAGAACGACGACATCAAGAACATGCACGACACCTCCGAGCTGAAGGACGGCTCCTACACCGACGCCTTCTCCGAGGCCATCGCTCGACGAGGGCGCCGCCGACCGGAGCTGGTGGCGATCACCGCGGCCATGCCCGACTCGACCGGCCTGCTGCCCTTCGGCGAGGCGTTCCCCGACCGCTGTTCGACGTCGGCATCGCCGAGCAGCACGCCGTCACCTCCGCCGCCGGCATGGCCATGGGCGGGCTCCGGCCCGTGGTCGCGGTCTACTCCACGTTCCTCACCCGGGCGATCGACCAGGTCAACCTCGACGTCGGCCTGCACGCACCAGCCGGTGGTGTTCGTGCTCGACCGGGCGGGGATCACCGGCGACGACGGTGCGTCGCACCACGGCGTGCTCGACATGGTGCTGCTGTCGAAGGTGCCGGACATGACCCTGTTCGCTCCGTCCAACCACGCCGAGGTCGGCCGCAGATGCTCACCGACGCCCTCGACCTGTGCACCGAGGGACCGGCGGCGATCCGGTTCCCCAAGACCATGCCGCCCGACGACGACAACGAGACCGGCCATGGCCTGTCCGCCCGCAAGGTCCGATCGGGCTCGGAGATCTGCCTGATCGGCGTCGGCAAGATGCTCGGGCGCCGCCCGAGGCGCGGCGGACCGGCTGGCCGAAGCAGGGCACGAGGTCACGGTGTGGGACCCGCGGGTGGTCAAGCCGCTCGACCCCGAGATGCTCGCCGACGCCGCCGACCACCGGCTGGTGGTCACCATCGAGGACGGCCTGCGCGACGGCGGCATCGGCGCAGCGATCGCCGACACCCTGTCCAAGCTGGCCCCGGTCGACGGCCCCGAGGTCCGGGTGCTGGGCGTGCCGTCGGTGTACCTCGCCCACGGCAAGCCCGACGTGATCCTGCCCCGCCTCGGTCTGGACGCCGACGGGCGTCGCCGACGAGGTCGCTGGCGTGGGTCGGATCCTCCTCGGGACGCACCAGCTGAACCTCGCCGAGGTCGCGGCGGACGCTCAGCTGTAGAAGGGGTTCTCGCCCGCGGCGTGGTCGGTGGTGTCGATGACCTCGGTCACCTCGGGGATCGCGTCCATGATCGCGGTGCGGATGCCGTCCCGCAGCGTCGCCGCGGACGCCGCACACCCCTGGCAACCGCCGCCCATGGTCACGTACACGTTGTTGTCGTCGTCGACGCCGACGAACTGGGCGAAGCCGCCGTGGGAGGCCAGCATCGGGTTGACCGACTGCTCGAGCAGCTGGTTCGACCTTGTCCGGCGAGGTCGCCGGTGAGTTCGATGTCGATCCCGGCGAACGGATCGGGCGTGTTGGGGTTGCGGATGACCAGCCCGCCCTGGCCGGATGCTCGCGGCAGATCCAGCTCGGCGCCGCGGAGGCGCTCCACGGAGTCCTCCGCGATGGCCAGACGCATCTCACCCACCATGTAGGTCATGTGCCCCTCTGCGACCTCGTCCGCGGTGGCGAACGAGAGGTCGTAGGTGTACTCACTAGCGCTGGACCCGGTGATCTCCACGCGCAGCGACAGCGTTTCCGCATCGTCCTCATCCGCGCGGATGCCGAGCACGGTCTCCATCGCGGCGTCTGTCACCGCCAGCGGACCGGATTCGGTCGCTGGTCCGCCCTCGTCGCCGGTCTCGTTCTGGCCGGTCTCGTTCTGGCCGGTCTCGTTCTGGTCGGTGTCATTCTGATCGGTGTCGATCGCCATCGATCAAGCCTTCCATGGGTCGTCGGTCCCGCCGGCAACACAGGCCCGGCGGGGTTTGCACCATGGTAATAGGGGAAATCCCCGGGGTCACTCCGCCGGAACCGACTCCGATCCATCCCAACCACCCGGATCTGGGTCAGATGTCCAACCCACGGGACTCCACCATCGCCGCAAGTTCCAGCCAGGACTCCTCGGCCAGCCCCAGTTCTTCCTCGGCCGCGGCCAACTCGGTGCCCATTCGGGCCATCTGATCGTGGTCCGCCCCCTCCTCGGTCAAAGCCACTCGGAGCTCCTCACAACGCAACCTTGCACCTTCGAGTGTCCGTTCCGCCGTGCGCAGCCGATGTCTGAGGGTCGACGGGCTCAGGCTCGGGTGGCTCGGGGTCGATGCGCCGCCGGCATCGGAGTCACTTTCCCCGGCAAACCTTGCCTTCGTCGGCGGAGGCGAGGTGGAAGAACCCGACCCGGTGCTCACCGAGTCCGCCCGTCCCGGTGTACGCGCGGCGCGGCGCTCTTCCTCGTAGGCCGCGTACCCTCCCGGACGACGTGTGACCTCAGCGTCGCCCAGCACCACGACGTCGGCCACGACCCGCTCCAGGAAAGCGCGATCGTGACTGACCACCACCAGGGCGCCGGGCCACTCGTCCAGGAAGTCCTCGAGCTGACGGAGAGTCTCCGTGTCCAGATCGTTGGTCGGCTCGTCCATCAGTAGAACGTTCGGCTTCTCCGCAAGGGTCAGCAGCAACTGGAGTCGGCGTCGCTCTCCGCCGGACAGCGTGCCGATCGGCGCCCACTGGGCGTCGGAATCGAACCAGAACGCCTCCATCAGGGCCGCGTCGGACCAGTCCGGCACCCGATCGGGGCCGACGACCGCGTCACGCACCCGCATCGTCGGATCCAGGGAGCGACCCTGCTGGTCGTAGACGGCCACCCGGGCGGTGGAGCCGTGCTCGACGACTCCCGAGGTGGGACGGATGCGCCCGGCCATGATGTCCAGCAAGGTCGACTTCCCCGAGCCGTTGGCCCCCACGATGCCGAGCCGCTCACGGTTGTCCAGCAGCATCTCGACTCCGGAGAACAGGACATGGTCGCCGAAGGAATGGCCGACCCCGTGGAGTTCGATCACACGATCACCGAGCCGAGGAGTAGCGGCGTGGAGCGGGAGTTCGCCAGCTCGTGCCTCGGCCTGCGGGCGACCCTGGACTACCTCGGTGGCCGAACGGATCCTGGCCTTGGGTTTCGAGGTCCGTGCCGGCGCCCCGCGACGCAGCCAGGCCAGCTCCGCCCGAGCCAGGTTGCGTCGCTTCGCCTCGGCTGTCTCGGCCTGCTCGGACCGCGTGGCCCGGTGCTCCAGGTAGCTGGCGTAGCCACCGTCGTGCACGTACACGCGACCGCGATCGAGTTCCAGGATCCTGGTGGTGACGCGATCGAGGAAGTGCCGATCGTGTGTCACCAACACCAGCGCGCCCGAGAATCGGGCCAACCGATCCTCGAGCCAGGAGATGGCGTCGATGTCCAGGTGGTTGGTCGGCTCGTCCAGTATCAGCAGCTGGGCGTCTGCCACCAGGGCCCGGGCCAGCGAGATGCGCTTGGACTGCCCACCCGACAACTCCGATACCGGGCTGTCGAAATGCCCGCCCAGTCCGAGGCGGTCGGCCACCGCCTCCACCTCCCACTCCTGGGCGAGATGGCCGGCATGCAGGGCCTGGCGCAGCGTGTGGCCCTCCAGGACGGGCGCCTGGTCCAGCACCGCGATCTCGACCCCCCGGCCGTGGCGAACCTGCCCTCGTTCCGGCTCCGAGGTACCCGCCAGCATCGCCAACAGTGTCGACTTGCCGCACCCGTTGATCCCCACCACACCGATGCGGTCGCCTGCGGCGATGGTGATGTCGAGGTCCTCGAAAAGAGCTCGACCGGGTCGACTAGCCGCCAATCCGGTGGCGTCTACAACGATCACCAGTGATTCCCACCGTGCCGCGCGGCCAACCCGTGTGTCCTCTACTCAGCCGTCGGATGCGGGCGGCGGCGGCGGTGCCACCTGGCCCGGAGGTGGAGGCGGCGCGGCCTGAGAAGGGGGCGCGGGCGCAGGCGGAGCGGGCGGAGCGGCGTTGGCACCGGGCGGAGGGGGCGGCGCCGCACTGGCGGGTGGAGGCGGAGCCGCTGTGGGGCCGGGGGGCGCGCCGGTGGTGGTGCCCGGAGCCGGCGGGGCCGCGGAGGTCATCTGCAGATTGAGAGTGGTCTGCGATTCGATGGTCTGGATGCCCTCGACACAACGCCGTCGCTGCTCATCGGCGTCGGCAAGAGGGCGACCCGTGGCCTCCAGGTAGGCGATGACACCCAGATCGCGGATCATGGGCTCGGCCTGCTTGGGTGATGCACCGCCCGCGAGACTGCTCTCTGCAGATCCCAGTGCGGAGTCGGCCTTTGCAGCCAGGTCATTTGCGGCCGCCTTGGCCTTGTCGAGAAATCCCACGGCATCGTCTTTCGCTGGTTCAGATTCTTTGCTGCCGGTCCCGGCAACTGTGCCGAACGCTAGCCGCCGACGTTGCCAGAAGGCGCCGCCCCTGCATCCGAGGATGCCTCCTCGCCCCGCTGCGAGGGCGAGTCCGCCACCGACGACCCGGAGGCCTCGATCCGCGACCGCTCCAACGCCTGGAGGTCCTCCCAGCGGAGTTTCCATAGGCGTTCGACCTCGGCGCCGAACCACTCCTCGGTCACCCCCCGGAACTCATCGGTGGTGAAGTGCATGCCGTCCGCGGGAGAACCGGGTCCTGCGACCGACCGCCGACCCAGCCGGCGAACTCGACCACATCCGCTCGACCCGGACGCAGGGCGGCGACCTCCCGCTGGATCTCGTGGAGTCGGGCCATACGAGCGGGATCGGCCTGGCTGCGCACCGCATCAGCCCTCCCGTCGTCGTACCACGAGCCGTACTCGGGCCAATTGACCAACAGGACCTGTGCGCCGCTGGCCGACAGCGTGTCGACGGCGAGGAGGAACTCATTGCGGATGAAATCGTCAACCGCCGGATCACCGATCGCGGAGTAGTCGGGCGCGCCCGGAAGCACGGCGTCGGGGACACTCCAGGCCGGGCTGGACAACAACACGATGTCGGGGTTGGTCGCGGCCGTGATCTCGGCCCACCGCTGCGGCCAGGCCAGGCAATTTGCATCCGGGGTCACGGTGCTTTCGGCGCGGAACCGGGCATAGCGTGGAACCCCGCATCCGAACGCCAGGTCGCCGATGATCGAACCCAAGCGGCCCGTCGTGTCGCCCCAGTTCGCCAGCGCCAGACCCATGGCCAGGGCCGTGGAGTCGCCGTAGACGCCCACCACCGGCACCGGAGCCGGCACCGTCACCGGGGTGCCGCCGACGGCAGCGGAGTCCTCCGGCGCCGTCGTCGACACGTTGGCGTCTGGTTCTCGGGTGGCACTTCCGGCCGCCAACAGCTCCTGGTATTCCTGCAGGTCCTCATCGAAGTCAGGTCGGGTGCCCTGCGGGTCGTCGGGAACCACCGTGAAGGCGAGGACGATGACCGCCAGACCGGACAGTCCCATGGCCGCCAGGGCCCGGCGGTGGGTGACCAGGCGTTCACCCAGCCGGATCGGACGTTCGAGGACCCGGTACGAGAGTTCCGCCAGCAGCAGCGATGTCGCCACAACTGCACCAGTGATCAACCACCGGTTCGCGTCACCCCAGGTCTGTCGTGCTACGAGGAAGAGCGGCCAGTGGATCAGGTAGATGGCGTACGAACGGGCTCCGAGCCACCTCATCGGTGCGACGCTGAGGGCGACGAACACGGGGCCATGGGGAACGGCGGCCGCGACTATCACCAGGCAGGTCAGTGCGGCATAGAGGGCGAATCCGCCCTGATAGAGCCACGGGGTCGTCTGGTCCAGACCCCACCACAACCACAGCTGTACGGCGAGCGCCGCAGCTCCCAGCGTGACTGCCGCCAGCCGCCAGCCGCGATGGTCCGCTAGGCGGGTTCGGACCGAGTGCTTGGTGAGGATCACTGCCAACACGGCTCCGAGCAGCAACTCCGGCGCCCTCGTCAGGGTGCCGAAGTAGATGTGGTCGTCGCTGAGCCCGCCGAACAGGGTCCATGCCAGGGAGCCACCAACCGCCACACACAGAAGGCCGGCGACGATCGTGCGCCGTCCCCCGACGGCCTTGATGATGCCCCACAGCATCAGGGGGAACACGAGGTAGAACTGCTCCTCGATGGCCAGGCTCCAGAAGTGCAGCAGTGGTGACGGGGCGCTGAACAGCTCCCCGTAGCTGGACCCCTCCATGATGAATCGCCAGTTGGCGACGTTGAAAAGTGCAGCCAGCGAGTCGCCGCGCAACGTCGACAGCTGGTCGGCGGTGGCGACGAACGGTGCGAACAACCCGAGGACCAGGATGATTGTGACCACCGAGGCGGGGAACAGCCGGCGGAACCGACGTCCCCAGAAGCCGCGGCAGCTTTATGCCGTCATCTTCCGAACCCTGGGCGAACAACATGCTGGCTATCAAGAAGCCGGACAGCGTGAAAAAGGTGGAGACACCTAGGTACCCGCCCACCATTTCGGCGAACCCAGCATGGAAGGCCACCACTCCGGCCACCGCCAGGCCCCGCAACCCGTCGAGTCCGCGCAGGTGACCGAGGCGCGGACGACCGTCGACATAGAAGTCGACGAAGCTGGACTGATCTTCCGGGGTTGGTCTCAAAGGGGCTTCCCTTGGGGAGCGCTCAGCCCGTGGGGGGGTACTGCGCGACAGCATTACTTGGTCTATCGGCCGGCCCGGCACTGCGTTGAATGGCATCTGACCATTGGTGCGGAGTGCGGGTCGCAAACGTCGACAGGCTAGTTTCCCGCGTGTGACAACTGAAGACACCCCAACCGTCGTCACCCACGAGATGCGCGGCGATGTGGCCGTGATCACCATGGACGACGGCAAGGCAAACGCCCTCAACTACGGCAACATCGAACAGCTGGAATCGGCCCTGGATGCCGTCGATGGCGCTTCCGCCATCGTTCTGGCCGGTCGACCCGGCAAGTTCTGCGCCGGTTTCGATCTTTCGGTCGTCAAGGAGGGACCCGAGGCAGCCATGGACATGATGAACCGCGGCGCCGCCCTGGCCCTTCGCCTTCACGAGCTCCACGTGCCTCGTGTCCTGGCGGTGACCGGCCATGCGCTGGCCATGGGCGCCGTGATGCTCGGTTGCGCCGATCTTCGCATAGGCGCGGCCGGAGGCTTCAAGTACGGCCTCAACGAGGTGGCGATCGGTCTGGCCATGCCGCAGTTCGCGATCGAGCTGCTCCGACCGCGGCTCAGCCCGCGCCACCTGCACCAGGCCGTTGCCCTGGCGAGGATCTACGACCCCGAGGAAGCATTGGAGGCCGGGTTCATCGACGAGCTGGTTCCCGCGGAGTCGGTCGTCGAGCATGCGGTGGATCGGGCCGTCGAGCTGGCCGGATACCTGAACCCCGCGGCATTCGCCCGCACCCGTAGAACCCTCGACGGCGATCTGACCGAACAGCTCCGCAAGCTCGCAGGCTGACGGCCCTCGATCAGCCACCCCGGAATTGGGGGGCGGGATCAGTAGTCGAAGTCGCCCCGGGGCAACGCTATGCAGGGTTCCTCATCGCAGATGTCCAGGACCTCGCCGTCGGGACGGAAGAATGCGTCCTTCTGGGCGATCACCTTGGGCGAGCGGCGCGGGTCCTCGTGAGGATCCATGCACGCGACGTCGGTCTCGGCCTTGGCACCCGCGCACTGTGTCTCGTACAGCGGTCCCATCACAGGTGTGATGTTCCCGTTGGGCGGCGGCAGGGTGCCGGAGTACCAGTAGAAGAGCGCCGAACCGCTGTGCGGAAACTTTCGGATCGGCTGCAGATCCCAGAACCGGTCGACGGCCGGGACGTCGTCGGCACCTTCTGGGAGCGTCGGTTCGTAGATCGGGATCCCCAGGGATCGGGCGATGTTGTCCGCCGTAACGTTGGCGACCTGATGGTCACCGAACGCCACGTCCATGATGATCTGGTGCGGCGGTGTCAGGTTGTAGGTCTTGTCGGTCAGGTGCTGGACGTAGCCACCGGTCTCGCCCGGGTCCCACATCATCTGTAGCAGCCCAAACAGGATCTGTTGCTCGACGGGGTCGGGATAGCTGACAGACATGATCTGGTCGAAGGGGTCGAAGTCGACGCTGCGCTGCAGCAGCGTCGAATACCCCATGCCGCCCACGCCGAGCACGGCCTTGGTCCAGTCCTGGGCGACGGCGGTCACCGCTCCGCCGAGAATCGCGCCCTGGCTGTTGCCGTCCCAGTAAGCCTCGAGAGTGTTGAGCATGATTGCCCCGCCCTCGGTCGTGAATTCCTCGGAGGTGGCGAGCCCCTCGACGTTCAACATGAGCCGGCCGAGATACAGGTAGTTGAGGATCGCCTGCTGGAGGCGGTCCCCCATGGCCGGCATGGCGTTGACGTTCCCGGCGATCTGACCCGCGTAGCCGGTGTCGGCTTCGCTCAGGCCGATGGCGTCGGTCCCGCAGTACACGGCGTTGAGTTCCGCTGCGGTCACCTGCACGTGCCCGGAGGCAGCTTCATCTGCGGTGCCCAGCAGGCCGTGGCCGTAGACGACCGGTCGAGCGTCCCCGGTGGCGACCGCCTCCTCGGGAACCGTGCACACGAAGTTCGCGGTGTACACACCCGATTGCACCGGCTGGCCGGCGTCGTCGAACGTCATCAGCGACCCGGGCTGGTCGCCACTCAGGTAGAGAGGAACCTCGAAGGTACCCTCCACGATCTTGGCGATGCCGTCCTGGAGCTCGGATGTACGGACCTCGGTGACAGCGAACACGGGCGCCCCGCCGTTGAGCTTGCCCATGGCGTCGTCGCGCATAGACAGAACATCTCCGGCCAGACTCTCGGAGGAGGCCACGGTGAACCACCAGGCGAGATAGAGGTCACGCCTGTCGACCCCTGCAGACGCCATCTCCGAGAACACAACGTCGTAGTCGGACTTCCGAACCTCGACAGCCGGCACGTTGGTGATCAGGTTGTCGCGCATCGCCTGGAAGCCGATGGGGGACGGTATCGGTGTGCCGCTCGAATCCCGTAGGTCCCGGAGCGCCACGGCGAAGCGGTGCGTCTCCAACAACGAGGCAGCAGGGTGGATGATCAGTGACCGATCGGCCGGATTCTCGGCCCTCTGGTCGAGCTCAGCCCAGTGGGGGACTAGTTGACCGGTGTCGAGGTCGATCACGACCGTGGCGGACTCCTCGGTGACCGAGAGCCCGATGTCGGTCATCGACGGCAGTTTGGTCTTCTCGGGATCGAGACCTGGCACATAGACCACGATCGGCGTCGACGGCGAGAATCCGTCGAGCTTGTTCCACGCAGCCGGGTCGAACGCCACGCCGGAGGCGTTCTCGAGTTGGCCTGTGGGGAAGTTCACCCGGCGCAGGGTGGGCGACTGCGGATCCTCGACAGTCATGTAGTTGCTGGGGAACGGCAACATGCAGCTGGAGTCGTCCACGATGTCGCAACCCTCCGGAGACGCCTCCAGAGCGGCGTCCAGCTGGTCGGACTGAGCGCCCGTCATCTCCTTGGGTTCGGGTGCGTCCGCCGAGGCATCGCCCTCGGCCTCCTGCTCGGCCACCGGGTTCCCGGCAGCGACGTCGCCGCTGAACGCGACCGGGTCGGGCTCGGTCTCCGCGCAGGAGAGCGCCAGCAAGGCGATCGCAGTGAGAAGGGCGGGGAGTCGAAATCGGGCGATCACGTCGTTCCTCTGTGGGGGCCGCGGCTACGGCACGAAGATCGGGTTGGTGTGACTGGAGCGACCCTAGCCGTGGCCGGAGACACCGTGGAAAACCGGGTGGGGGACAGTTCGGGTAGTCCGAATCGGGCTCTGCAGGGTTGCGGCGGGGCTGCGACAGCGATCAGCCGGTCAACCGCAGTTCGGCCACGGGCGGGTTCCCCGCTGGCGTAGCAGCAGCAGGGCCCGGTAGTCCTGCTCGGCAGGCGAAGCCGCCGCCGGGTCGCCGCTTCCGCCGATGGAAGCCCAGGTTCGGGTGTCGAACTGATAGGCGCCACGATACTTGCCGCTGGCGCTGACGATGCCGTAGTTGCCACGGCTCTCGCAACGCCGGATCTTGGCCAGGGTTGCAGACTCCCCCGCACTGGGGCTGCCCGAACCCGACGCGGCAGGTGCCGGAGCGGCTGCGGACTGAGCGGCGGCGGGCTGAGCTTGTTTGCTGGCCTGCTTCGGTGTTGGGTCGCCTCTGCCCGACGCCTTTGGCGGGGACTGCGAAGCGCTGGCTTCACTTCTGGCCAGGGATTCGACTTCCGCTCGCTGCTGGGCCTCAGCATCGCGGGCATGCCCGAGAGCGACCTCGGCGTCGCGCTCGTACGCTGCTGCCTGGAGAGCATCGCTAAGGGCCTCTTCGGCCGATGACGTGACCTCATCCAGTCTCGAGGCTGCTGCCATGCGGTCGGGATCATTCGATGCCTTGAGGGCATTCAGTCGGTCGACGGCGTCGGCGGCTTCCACGGTCTGGTTGCCGACCACCTGGGCTCGCCATGCGAGCGAAGCACTCTCGCTCATGTCGAGCGATGCGCCGACCAGCGCCGCGTTGCCCCCGTCGATGTAGGCAGCCACCGCGTACTCGCGCACGGCGCGTTGGGCGGCTGCCAGGTCCTTGGTGATCTGAGCGGCACCGGCATCCAGGCGCTGGATCTCGGCCAGCAGGGAGGCCTTCTCCGCATCTGCGGTGGCCAGTCTGCCCTCGGCCTCGACCCTGGCGGTGGTCGCAAGTTCCAGGGTCGCCTCTGCCGCTCCGACGTCGGTGCCCGAGGCACCACCCACGCCCGCTGCGAACACGGGAACCATGAGACACGCGACAACGAGTCCGCCCAGCGGGACGAGGATCCGCCGAGGTCGGGAGGGTGTGGGGTCACTGCCACCGGGCCGGTGCGTGAATCGGAGGAGGGGGTTGAGAACAGCCATGGGGGGTGATCGGTCACTCGGGTCCGTGGGTCTGAACCGCACGGCCACCATCGATGTCTAATGACATCGATGTGACATTTCGCCATCAAGTCTGTCATGCGATCGTCACAGAACCAACCCCGCCGGCCCCGGAATGCAAGAAGTTCGCAATATCTCGACGCTCGGTGATCAGTCCGCCACGATCGGTCGATCGAATGGCTTCTGTCGCAATGACATCCAACGCACCCGTACGCGCGGCGATGGTCGCCCGGCGGGTACAGCAGTAGATCCGACAGTGGCAGGTCAGCGGCGCCGGCGGCGAACCAGAACCACAACCAGAGCGGCCAACGCGGCCAGAACCAGGGCTCCGGCGAGTGCCTGTTTCCGGCCGGTAGCGCCACCATCACCCGACGGCTCGAGGTCGGCACCGGGGGAACCCCCAACAGAGGGAGTAGAGCCCGCCGAGGGAGTAGAGCCCGCCGAAACGGGCGCCGGGGCCGAGTGGACCGGTTGTTCCACCGCCGCCAGGTCGATGAGAGCGTCGACGGGCGCCGGGGACTGGTCACTCCCGGCGGAACGACGCGGGCGCTTGGGGTCGTAGTCGGCCATCAGTACGCACCGCCCGTTCCGACCCACGGAGCGTTGTCCGGTGACTCGGTCGACTGACCCGCGCTCGCCTGAGCGGCAGCTGGTTGCGTGCCGGTTGGCCGCGCTGCCTGGCCGACCGAGGCGAGATCGCTCGGCACCGCGGCCGCATCGCGCATCCGGCCCGGGTAGATCATCGCCGCGAGAGCCTCGAACTCGGCGACGGCCTCCGAAGCTCCCGATCGGGTCATCGCCTGGAGGGGCACGGACTGTGCGGCCGCCTCGGCAACGGCGGCACGCAGCCGCACCGCAGGTTCCATCACGAGTCCGGGATGGGTGCGGCCGAGCTCGGTCGCCCAGTAGCAGGCATCCCGAGTTCGTCCCAAGCGGTTGATCACGATCCCCGCCAACTCCGGGGACCCGCCGCGGCGCTGGGCAATGCGACCGACGTTTCGCAGGATCTGCTCGACGCCGTCAGAGCTCCACGCTGCCGGCTCGGTGACCACGATCACCCGTTCGGCAGCGAAAAGGGCATTGACCGTGAGGAGCCCCAACGACGGCGGACAGTCGATCAGGACCTCGTCGTAGCGGGCGGCCAGACCCTCGATGGCCGATGCCAGACGATCCTGTGCACCGATCACGTCGCTGACCAGCTGATGTTCGACCTGAGCCAGACCGGGCGAGCTGGGAATCACCGACGGAAGTACCGCGAGAGTGTCGGCAGGCCACCCCGCGTCGACCACTGCTTCTCCGGCCGAGCCGGGACGGTCTGCGACGAGCACCTGGTCGATCGTGCGCTCGGCCTCCCACACGCCCAGACCGGTCGTGGCGTTGGCCTGAGGGTCGAGGTCCACCACGAGGACACGGCATCCGTCTGCTGCAAGCGCTGCTGTGAGCCCGAGTGCGACGGTGGTCTTTCCGACCCCGCCCTTCTGGTTGACCACTGCGGTGATGCTCATGGGTCAGACGCTAGTTCGTGGAACCTCCGGGGGCTCCGCATGCAACCCGGCGATGAGAGGTCCCCGGCAGAGTTGGCCGGTCGGCCGACCTCGCTCAGGCCTTGGCAGCCTTCAGGCACTCCGCCAGGTGGAGGCGGAGTTCCTCGGGTGGCGGCTCGTGAAGACCCAATGCCCGGGCCGAGGTGATGCCCAGAACGAGGACGACCAGGAGGTCGGCCGCGCCGGGGGCCAGATCCTCGCCGTCCACGCCGGTTAGTTGGCTCCTGAACTGACCGAGGGCCTCAGCGAGCCGGTCGCCTGCCACAGGCTCGCGATGTGCGAGCGCAACACCGTCGAGGAGCATCTGGTCCGACTCATTGAGCGGTTCGGCGATCTGGTCCAGCGCCACGGCCAGAACCGAGAGCGGGTCCGTGGTCCGCTTCGGTGCCGGACCCTCGCCACCGTTGGTGTCGCCCGCCGAGGCGGTGCCGCCAGAGTTGGCGACATCGGGGTTCGAGCCATCGGAGTTCGTGCCCAGGAGGTGGCTCAGCATCTCGCTGGAACTGCGGGCCACTGCCTCGGCCAACAACTCGGCGCGGCTGTCGAAGTACCCGTAGAGGGCCCCCGATGTGTACCCCGCCCTGCGCGCGATGTCGACCACGCGGGTTCCGGTGAAGCCCTTCTCGAGGAAGACCTCGGCCGCGGCGTCGATGATCCGTTCCCGAGTGCTGGTCCCAGGTTCCTCGGACTCGTCCGGCGCATCTGGAGCATCGGTCAGATCGATGACATCCGGGGTGACTTGTGTCTGGTCGAAGTCGCCAGGCATCAACGCGCCTCTCCATCTGGTGTCGTGCGACCCGAGTGCTCCCCACCTGCCCGGTGCCCCAGCCGGGAGGTTTCGCCCGTTGGACGAGTCGGTCCCCCAACCGAGGGACCGAGGAAGCCTATCCGTTGCTGACGTCGGCGTCAGTCTCGGCGTCGTCCGCGAAGTGGGGACGGTACAGATCGGGTTCGACATAGATGAGCCCGACCTCGGGGACTTCCGAACGAACCGCGTTCTCCAACCCGTCGACCGAGGCCGCCAGTTCGGCCAGGCTCAATCCCTCGTGGAACTCGACCTTCACCGCGAGCAGGATCTCCTCGGGTCCGATGTGCTGGGTCTTCTCGTGGATGAGCCGCTTCACCCCGTCGCTCGACTCGATGATCGACCGGATCCTCTCCCGCACCTGCGGCCCCGCGCTCTCCCCGATCAGGAGGCTCTTCATCTCCACGCACAGGAACACTGCGATGACACCGAGCACCAAGCCGATCGCGACAGACCCGATGCCGTCCCACACGCCGTTTCCGGTGACGACCGACGCGACGATCGCGCCCAGGGCCAGGAACAACCCGACCAGCGCTCCGGCGTCCTCCAGGAGCACGACAGGCAACTCCGGCGCCTTCGCCGTCCGCAGGAATACGAACCAACTCCTGGAGCCCTTGTGCGGTTTGGACTCCGTCACCGCGGTCCTGAACGACAACCCCTCCAGGAAGATGGCGACGACGAGGATGGTGATCGCCACCGCGGGCGACGTGATCGGCTCCGGATGCTGGATCTTGTGGACCCCCTCGTAGAGGGCGAAGACCGACCCCAGGGTGAACAGGACCACCGAGACCACGAAGGCCCAGAAGAAACGTTCCCGGCCGTAGCCGAAAGGGTGGTCCTCGGTCGCGTGACGTTTCGCCTGGCGACCACCCAGGAGCAACAACGCCTGGTTGCCGGTGTCGGCCACCGAATGGATTGCCTCGGACAACATCGACGATGCACCGGTGATGGCGAAGCCGATGAACTTTGCGATCGCGATGCCGAGGTTCGCCAGGAACGCCGCTATTACTGCTCTGGTTCCACCGGATGAAGACATGTGGCTCCCCACTTGCGGTCGCGGTGCCGGTCGATCCGGCGACGTGGACACGATAGGACCCGGGGCGAACCCAGCTTCGCACCGTGGTGTCCGGCGTGAACCCCTCATGAGCCGGCGTGAACCCCTCAGGAGAGAGTGCGACACTCTTCGACGTGCCGGAGCTTCCAGAGGTGGAGACAATTCGGGGACAGCTCGAGCCCGACCTCATCGGCCGCACGGTCGTCTCGGGTTGGGGCTTCGACTCACCCAAGTTCAGCGATGCCCCTCTGGCACGTGGGGCCGAAATGGCCGCCGTTCGACGTCGCGGCAAGTACCTGCTCGTCGACCTTGCACACCTCCGCGCCACCGAATCAGAGCTGGTGGTCCACCTCGGCATGACCGGCAGGCTGGCGGTCACGGTCAGGCCACCAGCCGAGCACGACACTGCGGAATTGAAGCCTCGCCATCTGCGAGCGTGGTGGGCGCTGGACGACGGCAGGCATCTCGGTTTCTGGGACCAGCGGCGCTTCGGACGCATCGCCGTGGTGGCCCGCGGCGACCACAGGCGTCTACCCACCCTTGCCGACCTGGGGCCCGAGCCCTTCTCGTCCGACTTCACCCCGGAACACCTTCGCTCGGGTCTTGGCGGGAGGCGCGCCCTAAAGTCCGTCCTGCTCGACCAACGCCTGGTAGCCGGCATCGGCAACATCTATGCCGACGAGGCGCTGTGGTTGGCCGGAATCAGCCCTGCGGCGAGGCGCTTGGGGGCGGACCGGTCGATCGCCCTGCACCGGGCCATCATCTCGGTCCTTCAGGATGGACTCGAGGACGGTGGAACTACGCTCCGCGACTACCGCGACGCTAGCGGCGCGGCAGGGAAGTCATCAGGAACGACTGAAATGTTACGGAAGGTCCGGGCTCGATTGTCCTCGATGCGGCAAAACCCTGAGTCGTAGGGTCCTGGACGGTCGCGGCACCACTTGGTGCCGCGGGTGCCAGAGCTGAGGCGGAATCCGCCCACCGTGCCCGCCTTCGGCTGATAGGCGACCTACCCTCTGGCACATGGACTCGGGTCCGCGATGACTTCTTGCATTGTGAAGCTCGGATGGTGTTAGATTGCGAACGCGTTACAAGCGCCGCCGGATCAAACCCGGCCACATGCTTGCGCACACCCCTAACCATGATCCGCCGCCCCGTCACCCTTTCGTTGGTACTGACAGCAGCTGTGCTGTCCATGCCCGTCGCCCCGGCATCGGCCGCGCCCTCCCAGGACGGCTCGAGTCTGTCGGAGCTACAGGCCAAGCGCGCCGAGGTGCGTTCCGAGAAGGCCAGCCAAGCCGGCCAGGTCAATGCTCTCGAGGCAACCGACGCCGAGGTGACCGCCGCACTTGACGCACTCAGTGCCCAGGTGGAGGCCCAGAAGGACAAGGTCGAGGAAGCCGAGCGGGTACTCGGTCAGGCAGAGGCCGACCGTCAGGCTGCCGAAGAGGCACAGGCCGCGGCGCAGACCGAGTTGGATGCTCTCAGCAGCGACATCAAACAGTCCGCCGTCGAGGCCTACGTCAACATCGGCAGTACCGATCCCGTAGCCACCGTTGCCACCGACAACATCAACGATGCTGTCAACAAGCGAATGCTGCTCGACTCGCGGGCGACCGGCAGCCAGGACCTCGTCGAACGATTCCGTTCGGTGCAGGAAGACCTCGAAATCCAACGGGCGGCCAAGGCCGATGCCGAGGCACGCGCCGAGGCCGAACGTGAGCAGGTCACCGCCCACAAGGCCGAACTCGACGCGAGCTATGCCGAGAAGCAGGAGTTCTCCGATGCGGTCGAGGCCCGCCTCGACGCTGCTCTGGCCGAGGCCGACGCCCTCGCCAGCCTGGATGCAGGCCTCAGCCAGCAGATCACCTCCAAGCAGGCGGAGATTGCCCGGGCCCTGGAGGCCCAGCGTCAGGCCGAGGCTGCACGCGCTGCACAACGAGCGGCAGCCCAGAAGTCCGCTCTGACCTCATCGGCCAACTCCGGATCATCCGGCGGTGGCGGCGGAAGCTACACGCCGCCCAACATCACCGGCTCGGGCAGCATCGTCAGCGTCGGCGGCATACGGATCCATCAGTCGATGGCCGCCAATCTGCAGAACCTGCTGAGCGCCGCCGCGGCGGATGGAATCATTCTCAGCGGCGGCGGGTATCGCGATCCGGCGGGTCAGATAGCGGTTCGGCGCAGCAACTGCGGCTCCAGCAACTACGCCATATACGAAATGCCCGCATCCTCCTGCCGGCCACCCACGGCGCGGCCAGGTAGTTCGATGCATGAGCAGGGTCTCGCCGTCGACTTCACCCAGGGGGGGAGCACGCTGACCCGCGGTAGCTCCGGCTTCTCCTGGATGAGAGCAAACGCAGGACGGTTCGGGTTCATCAACCTGCCCGCTGAGCCGTGGCACTGGTCCTCCAACGGCCGCTGATGCGACCACCCCCGGCCTGAACACCGTGTTGCGGACAACGCGACCGACTGGTCAGCGGCGGGAGTTGGCGCCGTTGGTCGGGAGTGCCTCGCCGTGACCGAACACCTCGGCTGCCAGGGCAGCGTCCGCGTACACCACCTGATCGCCACCCAGATCCTTGGCACGCAACAGACCGGCGTCGGCGACGCGGAGGATCTCGAGCACCGACGACCCCACCGATGAGTGCGTGACGCCGTAGGAGCACGTGAACGGCTGCACCCCCGAGACCGCCACCGCTGACGACAATGCTGTTCGCAGCCGTTCGATCGCCTCGATGGAACGCAGTACCGACATGTCGGGATACACGACCACGAACTCCTCGCCACCCACGCGGGCGACGAGATCGTGACCCCGCACGTTCTCCTGCATCACCCGGGCGAACAACTGCAAGGCGCGATCGCCGGCCTCGTGTCCGTAGGTGTCGTTCAGGACCTTGAAGCGATCCAGGTCACCGAGCACGGCCACGAACTCGACGCCCGACTCGAGGAGCTGTTCGAGTTGAGCCTCCAGAACACGACGGTTCGGCAGACCCGTGAGTCCGTCGGTCGCCGCCTCCTCGCGCGAACGCTCCAGTGCACGCAGCGAGCCCAGCCGGGTTCCCACCTGTCGGGCGAGCGTCGACAACCGGTCCACCAGCTCTACGTCGGGTGCGATTCGATCAGGGCCGGTGGCGTGGATGACCCCGACAGTCTGTCCGGCTACGCCCACCGGTACGCACACCGCGGAACAAGCCCCTCCGTCTCTCCCGCGGAGTTTCGGACAGGCGTTGATCGACTCGGAGCTGTCCGTCACCAGAACCTGCCCGCGACGAATGGCCACGCAACCCTCGGTCGACTCCACCGGACAACCCGGTGACCCGGCGTGAGGGTTCTCGGCCACGACGTTGAGACGATGACCGCCGCGTTGGGACACGAGCAGTTCGGTCTGGCGCTGGGCATCCGTGAGGGCCAGAGCATCGGCCACGACGGCGTACGCCTCTGCCTCGTCATCGGCGAATTCCATCGCCTCGAAGATCCTGCGACTGGCCTCGCCCCATTCGGCCTGACGAACGAGTCGCTCGGTTCGACGCGAGACCGAACCACCGGCCTGGTCCAGTGCCACGACCACGGGAGCGAGCACGCCCAGCGGTGTGCGGCCACTACGGATCAAAGGTTCTCCGGCACCTATTCGCGCCGCCGCGTCCTGCAAGACCCTGGCGGGCTCGTCCACTTCCACGCGGAGACGCCGCCAGGTGGACAGCCCGCCCGCCACACCGAGGCCGACTCCGAACACGGTCGCGGCCACGGCTGCGGCGACCATGTCGGTATCGATCACCGCGATCCCGATTCCGGTCAACGCCCCGACTGCGGGAGCTCCCACCGCGGCCGCCAACGGCAGAGCCACCCTCTGACGAACTCCTCGAAATGAGAACCCGCCGGATCGAAGGGGATCTGTAGGTAGGGACGCCTCTGGGATCGACGGTGCGGTGGAGCCCACCTCGACCGGGTGCGAGCCTTCGGCCCCGACATTCGTATCGGCGCCAGCGACCGAGCCCTCCGCAACGGCGATGGCCGGGGCGACGGACGGAATCTCGTGCAACCTGTTGTCGTCCCGGAGTACCCGCGCGTCCGGATCATGCCGCTCGACCGGATCAAGCCTCTCGTCCGAATCAGGGAGGAAGACAATGTCCGGGGATGGGAAAGGAGCCAGTCCGCCGGCGCCGACAGCCAGGCCCGACCCCCGGACTGTCTTCACCCCCGCAACACTGTCATAGGCCATCGATCACGACTCTAACAAGGTCCACCGACGGTCACCGTCGGTGGGCAATTCCTCCCGAGTTGTGTCTCCTAGTGGCCACGCACCGATCCCCATGGCTATTCTTCGCAGCACGCTCGCCAAGGCGATGCGGGGAGGACGACGTCGGGGCCACGCCCCGTCGGAGATCGAACAGGGGATTGGCTATGGCAACGCACCCATCGGGCGCACGTAATCAAAGGGGCCGCTCACGCGGTCGCCAACTCTGGGGTGCCCTCGCGGCGACCGCCTTGGTGTCCACGATGCTCGTCGTGGGCTCCGCCCAGTCGGGCGCGGCGACCACCACGAAGCAGATCACCGCAACCTGCTCGGGTGCCGATGCCACGACCAGCAACGCGTTGTCGGCCTTCGGAGGATCGTTGGCGACGCCCGTCACAGTCACGACCGAGGCACCCGCGTTCGTGGAACCCGGACAGACAGGCGTACCCATCACCGTTTCCTGGGCGCTCAGCCTGGACGCAGCCACTGTCAACACCGTGGTTGCCATTTCCCCCAGCCTCAAAGTGTCCAATGCCGAGGTCGACTCGATCGTGTCGGGTCCGACATCGACGACCGTCATCCCCGGACGACCTGCCGACCAGACGATCAACCTGGTGGCCGGCCAGCCTTTCAGTTCGCCCTTCCCGCCGTTCACCGGTGAGTTGAACGACATCGGCAGCGGCGGGATCATCAAGATCTCGACCCAGCAGATCAAGTTCGCCATAACCCTGACCTCGGGCCCGCTGACAACTCCCCTCAACCTCAGCTGCAGCACCGGTTCGACCCTGGCCACCATTCCGATCAAGGTTGCCGGATCGCCGGACATCGTGCAGCCCATCGAGTCCAAGGGCGAGGCCGGCAAGGCGGTCACCCTCGATGTGCTCAACCAGTTCGTCACCAATGGCAAGACCAAGGCCGGCGAGGAGCAGAAGGTCGACCCCGCAACGCTCAGGATCGTCGAGGGCGACGCCCAGATCGTGGACGGCAAGGTCGTTGCCAACTATCCGGCCGCTGGAACAAACGCCGACGTGACGTTCGAGGTCTGTGCGGGAACGATCCAGGTAGCCGAGGCCGACCCCGGCACCAGCGAGATCCAGGAGCTACGGATCTTCGAGGATCTCGACAAGATCGGCGGCAAACGCCAGCTCGGTGCCCGGTTCAACTTCGCGGGTGAGCAGGCAGCCAATGTGCTGTGGTCGGCGACTCCACTGATCAGCTTCCTGCCCGACGTGCCTTGGAGGCCGGACCCCGACTTCTCGAATCGGGAGGAAGAATACCCGGCCTGGTGGGCGGAGAACGTGAACACGTTCGCCCTTCTCCAGTCGCGCTTCCGGGCCCCGAGCGCAGCCGAGGTGAAGGCCGCACTCGAATCGATTCCCACAATTGGAGCTGGGAACGTGAAGGTGACCCAGGGCGCTCCCCAGAGCGCCGGCGATCCTGTGCAGCCCGGACTCCGGTACCACCCATACGTCATCGAGTTCCAGGGGACGCTCAAGAACTCCGCTCTCGATCAGATCGGCACGGCCAAGCTGTATTCGTTCTTCCCCCAGGAGATCAAGGCCGGCCTTTTGGGCGCTGCCAGCGGCGCCGGCGGCGACGGCGAAGGCGAAGGCGAAGGTCCTGAGCCCACTCCCATTCCTGAAGGTCTCACCGCGAAGCAGTACGTCGACAACCTGAACTACCAGGCGGGCTGGCTGCTCTCGATCGGCGATATCTTCGGTTACCTGTCCACCACCGAGCTGATGCTCAAGGTGCTCGGAGAGAACATCGGTTCCCTGATCGACATCGGGGCTGCCACCGCGCTGCTGAATCAGTTGTTCCAACCCACGCCCGAGGTCGTAACTCTGACCCAGGGCGAGGACCCCGTCGCCGCCCAGACACAGGACCTCTGCTCTCAGGGCGTGATCACCCTCAGCAGCGCAGCGGTGGAGGGCGCTACCGCCACACCGGCAGCGACCGATGCTGCAGTGGAGGGGGCTACGGCGACCAACAGCGGCGGGGCGTCACTGTCACCCGCCGGCTGACCAGCCGACACAAGACACCGCGCGATAGAAAACACTGAACGAGGGGGCCGGTTCGCCGGTCCCCTCGTTCGCGGCCCGGCCACATACGCGGGTTTCTGACGGGTCGTCAGGTGCTGGTAGCTTCGGAGCGATGGGCAGCCCCGACAGTGCTGATGGAGCCGGTCTCGTTGGAAGCACTGTCGATACAGGCACTGTCGATGAAGCTGGCTTCCGGGCCGAGATCCGCGACTGGATGGCCGAGCACCTCACCGGCGAGTTCGCCCACCTGCGTCACCGTGGCGGCCCCGGAGACGAGCATGCGTTCGTGCCGGACCGCATGGCATGGGAACGCGAGTTGGCGTCAGGAGCATGGAGCTGTGTCGGCTGGCCGGTCGGACACGGAGGTCGCGGGCTCCCCCTGCACCTCGAGGTCGCGTATCACGAGGAATATGCACGCGCCGGCGGCCCCGGGCGTGCCGGCCTCATCGGTGAGGGACTGCTGGGCCCGACGCTGATCCACTTCGCAACACCTGACATCCAGAGACGCTTCCTGCCCGGCATCGCCGCGGGTGAGGAGTTCTGGTGCCAGGGATACTCGGAGCCCAACGCCGGCTCCGACCTGGCCAACGTCAAGACCAGGGCTCGCCTGGAGGGCGACGAGTGGGTGATCGAGGGCCAGAAGGTCTGGACCTCCTTGGCCCAATGGTCCGACTGGTGCTTCGTGGTCGCGCGGACCGAGGAAGGATCGGAGCGACACCGAGGGTTGTCATACCTCCTCGTACCGATGGACCAGCCCGGCATCGAGGTACGGCCCATCCGTCAGATCACCGGCACCGCGGAGTTCAACGAGGTGTTCTTCGACGGCGCCCGGACACCGGCTGACCTGGTGGTGGGTGAACCCGGCGACGGGTGGAAGGTTGCCATGGGCACACTGGCCTTCGAGCGCGGCGTGCTCACGCTGGGCCAGCAGATGGCGTTCCAACGCGAGCTCGACCACATCATCGAGAGCTCCCGGGCCAACGGATCCTGGAGCGATCCCGTGGTCAGGGATCGGCTCGTCGCCCTGCTGATCCGTGTGCGGATCATGCGCTGGAATGCTTCGCGCGCGCTGCGGACCGACGCCGAGGCGCAACTGCCGCGTGAAGCCATGATCAACAAGCTCTACTGGGCCGACCTGCACCGAGACATGGGAGAGGCCGCGGTGGACGTCGCCGGAGCGGAAGCCCTCCTCACGAGGTACTCCGGAGCGGACGAAGGCGACGCCGGCGAGCTCGAGATGTCGCCGGAGCACAAACTGTTCTTCTTCAGTCGATCAGACACGATCTACGGCGGCAGCGACGAGATCCAACGCAACGTGATCGGCGAGCGGGCGCTCGGCCTGCCCCGCGAGCCACGCTGATCAACCAGCCTCCCACGAAACGCCGCCCCGGACCGGCGACCCAGGTACCCGAGACGCAAACCGCCTACGCAGGAAGAACCCGATGACCGACACCGGCACTCCCGACAGCCCCCTCCCGCCACCCGAGCCACCCGGCCGCGGCCTGCTCGTGGACCGCAAGGTGGTGATCACGGCCGCCGCCGGATCGGGAATCGGAGGTTCGTTGGCGCGTCGCTGCATGATGGAAGGCGCAACCATCACTATCTCCGACGCCCACGAGCGCCGACTCGGCGAGACGGCCGATGCCCTCGCTGAGGAGTTCGGGACGCGGCCAGCGACCTTCGTGTGCGACGTCACCGACGAGGACTCCGTCCGAGGGCTGGTGTCCGGGGCCATCGACGCGATGGGCGGCTACGACACATGGATGAACAACGCAGGCCTCGGCGGCAATGGCCTGATCACCGAGCTCACCGACGACGAGTGGTTCAGGGTCCTCGACGTGACCCTCACAGGCACCTTCCGCTGCCTCCGGGCCGCACTGCCTCATTTGTACGAACGGGGTTCCGGCTGCGTGGTCAACAACGCATCGGTGCTCGCGTGGCGAGCCCAGGAACGCCAGGCGCACTACGCGGCAGCCAAGGCAGGGGTCATGGCGCTCACCCGCACGGCCGCGGTCGAGGCTGCCGCTCACGGCGTTCGGGTCAATGCGGTGTCGCCGAGCCTCGCCATGCACGCAAACCTCGCCAAGGTGACGCCGCCAGGTCTGCTCGCCGAACTCGAAGCAGGAGAGGCGTTCGGGCGTGCCGCAGCACCCTGGGAGATAGCCACCGTGATGGTGTTCCTCGCCAGTGACCTCTCGACCTACATGACTGGCGAGGTCGTCCCCGTCTCCAGCCAACACCCGTGAGATAGACCAGCATCTCCAACACAGGGAGGAACACGATGACAACCACAGTCGCCACCCCCGCCGAACTACTAACACTCGTGGGCTCCGAGCTCGGACCCACGGACTGGGTCGAGGTCACCCAGGACCGGATCGCCCTCTTCGCGGATGCCACGGGTGACCACCAGTGGATCCACGTCGACGTCGAGCGGGCGAACGCCGAGTCGCCGTTCGGAGGACCGATCGCCCACGGCTACCTGACGTTGTCGCTGGTGAACCTGTTCCTACCCGAGCTGGTGACCGTGGAGAAGTTCTCCGCCGGGATCAACGTCGGCCTCGACAAAGTCCGCTTTCCCAGTCCCGTCGCTTCCGGAGCCCGGATCCGAGGACGCGGCGAGGTCCTCTCAGCAGATGAGATCAAGGGCGGCGTCCAGGTGGTGGTGCGGGTCACCGTGGAGGTGGAGGGGGCCGACAAGCCGGCCTGCGTGGCAGAAACCGTGAGCCGCTTTCTCCCCTAATGGTGGCTCCGTCGCCCACTTCGGGCATTCGTGGCGCTCGGCGTTGCCCACCGCGAATATGGTGTCGCCGATGCGGCCGCTGTTGATCGGCACGCCATTCGACGAGGCGGAGAGCCGACGATCGTGCTGTTCGGAGATCAGGGATTGTGGGTCTGGGCCGACCCATCCACGCCGGCCCTGAAGTGGTCCGTGACAGCGCTCACGCTGCTGGCCGCGGTCGGCATCGTGTGGTGGGGAATCACCCAGCTCGACGACCCACGTTCAACGAGGTCGGGACGAACCTGGGTCCGTCCCCTGAGCAACCTGTGCCTCGCCATCGTGTGGCTGGGGCTCCTGTTCGCACTCCCCTACCTTCTCTATCCGTCCGATGGGCTCTATCCGTCCGATGGGCTCTATCCGTCCGATGGGCCGGTGGGCGAAATTCCGCAGTTGTGGGCTTGGCTCTGCAACGTCGGGGTCGCCCTGGTTGGGGCCGGCGTGCTCGGCTTCATCGTGACCTGGATCGATCAGTCCAACAACGATGAACGCGTACGTGCCGAAGATCGGCGCAACGCACTAATCCAACTGAACTCGGGTACCGACCTGACCGGGATCGACCTCCGACGAACAGATCTCAGCAATGCGTACCTGAAGGGCAAGACGCTGACCGACGCCAACCTGCGGTCCGTCAACCTCTGTCGGGCGAACCTGAGTTTTGCCCGGCTGGAACAGGCCGAGATGGAGGGCGCAATGCTGGCCTTCGTGTCCCTCGACTTCGCCCACCTCGAACGCGCCCACCTCGTCGGGGCCGACCTCACCGGTGCAGACCTCACCGGAGCCCACCTGAACGGGGCCGACCTCACCGGGGCCGACCTCACCGGGGCCGACCTCACCGGCACGAATCTTCGGGGGGCCAACCTCCTAGGCGCCAATCTGACCGGCACCAACATCTCCCTCGCATTGATGTAGCACCCAGCTGATCCTTCCGGCGACGAACGTCACCCGGCGCCGGGTGGCCACGCTGGTTACCCGCCGGTAACGTTGGGCGTCAATGGGCCGACACCCCGGTCGGACCCGAGCATCAAGGGGAATTACATGCCCGAAGCAGTCATCGTCGCAACCGCCCGCACGCCCATCGGCCGGCATGGCCAAGGGCTCGCTCAAGGACATGCGTCCCGACGACCTGTCCGCCCTGATCATCGGAGCCGTGCTGGACAAGGTGCCCGCGCTGGACCGCACCGAGATCGAGGACGTCCTGTGGGGCTGCGGACAGCCCGGCGGTCGAGTCCGGCCACAACATCGGTCGGGTCGCCGCCGTGCTGGCCGGCCTGGACGACGTACCCGGCGTGACCGTCAACCGCTACTGCTCCTCGTCGCTCATGACCATCCGCATGGCCGCCCACGCCATCAAGGCCGGCGACGGCGACGTGTTCGTGGCCGGCGGCGTCGAGACGCGCCAGCCGCTTCACCTTCGGCATGGCCGACGGCCCCAAGAACCCGCTCTTCGACGAGGCCGAGGCCCGCACCGCCAAGCGGGCCGAGGGCGGCGCCGCCGACCTGGGAGCCCCAGGCCGGGCCTGCCCGACGTGTACCTCGCCATGGGCCAGACCGCCGAGAACGTCGCCCAGTACGAGAACGTCAGCCGGGCCGACCAGGACGAGTTCGCGGTGCGCAGCCAGAACCTGGCCGAGGAGAGCCTGAACAACGGCTACTGGGAGGCCGAGATCACCCCGGTCACGACGCCCGACGGCGTCGTCACCAAGGACGACGGCATCCGTCCCGGCACCACGCTGGAGAAGCTCAGCCAGCTCGAACCCGGTCTTCCGCCCCGACGGCACCGTCACCGCCGGCAACGCCTGCCCGCTGAACGACGGCGCCGCAGCCGTCGTCGTGATGAGCGACACCAAGGCCAAGGCGCTCGGGCCTGACCCCGCTGGCCCGGATCGTGTCCTCGGCGGCCACCGGCCTCAACCCCGAGATCATGGGCCTCGGGCCCGGTCGACGGCGTCCGCAAGGCCCTCGGCCGGGCCGGCATGTCGATCGACGACATCGACCTGGTCGAGATCAACGAGGCCTTCGCCGCCCAGGTGCTGCCGTCGGCCCGCGAGCTGGGCATCCCGATGGAGAAGCTGAACACCCGCGGCGGCTCGATCGCTCTGGGTCACCCGTTCGGCATGACCGGCGCCCGCATCATGACCACCCTGATCCACAACCTGCAGGAGTCCGACGCCACCTTCGGCGTCGAGACCATGTGCGTCGGTGGCGGCCAGGGCATGGCCATGGTGGTCGAGCGCCTGAGCTGACCCGTTCAGGGGCTCGGTCCAACCGATGGCCTCAGTTCGCCAGCGCCGGGTCGTCCATGTGGCGCGGGAGCATGGGGCCGGGTCGCTCTGCGCCCATCCCCGTGATGCGATTCAGGTCGTCGACGAACACCACCTTCGGCACGTGGGCGGCGGCCTCCGCCTCGTCCATCTCGCCGAAGGTGGCCAGGATCACGAGATCACCCGGATTGACCAGGTGAGCCGCAGCACCGTTGATACACGACACCCCTGAACCGCGTGGGCCCTCGAGTGCATAGGTGGACGAGGCGATTGCCGTTTGTGACGTTCCAGATCTGTACTTCCTCGTGCTCGAGGATGCCGGCGGCGTCGAGCAGGTCCTGGTCGATGGTGATCGATCCCTCGTAGTCGAGGTCGGCCTGCGTCACCCTGGCACGATGGATCTTGCCGAGAAACATGCGTCTGCGCATGACGGTATCTCCCTGTCGGGTCGCGTCCACACGGGTACACGCTTCGAGTGCCAAGGTACCAAGATGAAGACACTCGGGACCACTTGCGTGTCAGTACCCGAGGGGGCCGTTCAGCCGGCGCCGTACACCGGTGTCGGGCTCTGCCGCCTCGCGCCAACAGGTCGGCCACGACCGGCCCGATCTCGGCCGGGTCCCAGCGTGCTCCCTTGTCGAAGCGCGGCCCGTGGCGAATAGCCCTCGGCGATTCCGATGATGCCACCCTCGACCTCGAACACCCGCCCGGTCACGTCGGCCGACTCCGGAGATGCCAACCACACCACCAACGGCGACACGTTCGCCGGGATCCATGGCGTCGAAGGCGTCCTCGCCGACCTCGGCCATCATGTCGGCGAACGCCTCTTCGGTCATCCGGGTACGTGCAGCCGGCGCAAGAGCGTTGGCCGTGACCCCGATCCGACCGAGTTCTGCAGCCTGCACCAGGGTCAGGCTGGCGATGGCGCCCTTGGCCGAGCGAGTAGGCGGCCTGGGCGATCGACCCCATCAGTCCGGCGCCCGAGGACGTGTTGATGATGCGGGCGTCGACCTGCCTCGCCGGCCTTGGACGCGGGACCGCCAGTAGGTAGCCGCATGTCGTGACGGGGCGGCGTGGCCGAGCACGTGCACCCTCAGCACCGCCTCCCACTCGTCCTGCTCGGAGTTCACGAACATGCGGTCGCGCACGATGCCCGCGTTGTTGACCACGACGTCGAGTCCGCCGAAGGTGTCGATCGCCAGCTGCACCATCTCGCCGGCCGCATCCCAGTCGGCGACATCGTGCGGCGATGACTGCCGCCCCGCCACCTGGCCCGGTGATCTCGTCGACGACCTGCTGCGCCGGCGTGTCCGAGGGTCCGCTCCCGTCCTGGGCCACACCCAGGTCGTTGACCACGACTGCGCGCCCTGCCGCGGCGAACTCGAGTGCATGCGCCCTGCCCAGGCCCCGGCCGGATCCGGTCACGATCACGATTCGTCCGTCACAGATTCCCATGGCACGAGAATCTGACACCTCGTCAGATCTGGGCACAAACGCGCGGCACGATCCGGTCGGCGCGCCGCCGACCATTGGGGGAACACGATGCGCTTCGGAGTCACCATGTTCGCGACGGATACGTCGATGGACGTCGCCGAGCTCGCAGTAGCCGCCGAGGAGCGCGGGCTTCGACTCGTTCTGGATCCCCGAGCACACCCACATCCCCCTGTCCCGCCTGACACCGCCACCCACCGGTGATGCGGTCCTGGCCGAGGAGTACAAGCGCTCCGTCGATCCGCTGGTGGCTCTCGCCGCTGCGGCAGCGGTCACCTCCACCATCCACCTCGGCACCGGGAGTCCTGCTGCCGGCCCAACGTGAACCGATAGTCACCGCCAAGGCCATCGCCACCCTGGCGAACCTCTCCGGGGGGCGTTTCGAGCTCGGCATCGGATTCGGCTGGAACGTCGACGAGATGGAACACCACGGCGTCGCATACTCCGCACCGACGAGCCGTCGCCCGCGAGCACATGCTGGCCATGCAGGAGCTGTGGGCCGACGACGAGGCCGAGTTCCACGGAGAGCACGTCCACATCGAGCGTTCCTGGTCGTGGCCCAAACCCGAAGCTCCAGTACCGGTCCTCATCGGCGGCGGGGCCGGGCCCAAAATGTTCGCCCACCTGGTCGAGTACGCAGACGGATGGATCCCCATCGGCGGCGCCGGGCTGGCAGAAACCATCCCCTTGTACCGCGACGCCCTGGAAGAGGCCGGCCGCGACCCTGCCGCCGCCCGGGTCGTGCCCTTCGGCTCCCACCCGTCACCTGAGAAACTCGAGCACTTCGAGAGCATCGGCGTCACCGAATGCGTCTTCAGGCTCCCTTCGGCACCCGCGGACAGCGTGCTGGCGGTGCTGGACCAACAGGCCGAGTTGATCGGATCCCATCGTGGGTGAGACAGAGCTCGCGAACCTGTACGCACGTCACCGGGAGCTCCACGAGGCCGGGAACTGGACGGGACTGGCGGAACTCTTCGCAGAGGACTCGTCCTACCTGGACTCCGTCTACGGCTGGACCCACGGGCGAGAGGCGATCGCAGTCTTCCTGGCCGACTCCATGCGTGGCCTCGACGACTGGACATTCCCGATCCACGCAGTCGCTGTGGACCCCTCCACCTCGACGGTGCTGAACCATTGGACCAACCGGCTGCCGGGCGCCCGACCCGATGGATCCCACTACGACGTACCCGGCGCCTCGGTTATCAGCTTCGGCGCCGACGGGCTCATCACGCGCCAGATGGACCTGTTCGACACCGCGTGGATGATGCGGGTCATCAAGGAGTGGACCGCTGATCACGACGGCGCTCTCCCCTATCCTTCCAACGAGGCCTGAGCTCTCCGGCAACCCGGGGGTGGCCGATCGACCGACCTCGAAGAAGCGACGAGGGATGGAGGACACATGCTCAACCAGGGTCAGTCCTACGACGGAGCCGACGCCAAGGAGCCGTTCAGGCCGAGCGGCCGTCAGATCACCGGCGGCGTGGCCACGATCGTGCTGCTGGTGTTCATTGCGCTGAACAACGAGGACACGCCGGTGTCATTCTTGTTCTTCGAGACCACGCTGCCATTGTGGTTGGTCCTCGCCGGGACCGCCCTGCTCGGGGTCGGAATCGGCATGATGATCGGCACCCGCCGGACCAAGGCCAAGTTGGCCCGAAAGGGCTGACTCTGATCGTCGGCCCGATCGGTCTCGACGACACCGTTCAGGCCGACGGCGGCATCCAGTGACCCGCGTTCACAGGCAGCGCTGTGCCAGTGACGCACTTCGCCAGCGGGGACGCGAAGAACACCACGGCCCCGGCGATCTCCGAGGAGTGGGGCAGGTAGCCCAGACAGGTCTCTTCCGCCCGCTCGGCATACACGTCCTTCCAGCTGACACCCGGCCCACGTTCGTCGGCCTGCCACTCCAGGTAGATCTTGACGCTGTCACCCCAGATGTAGCCGGGATGTACCGCGTTGACCCGGATCCCGTAGTCGCCAAGCTCACGGGCGAGGGTCTTGGTGACCGCCCCCAGCGCAGCTTTCGACGCCGCGTAGGAGCCTGCCTTCTCCTCGATCATCTGGGTCGACATGGTGTTGACCATCACGATTCGCGCATCACCGGAGGACTCCCCAGCCGACCGCAGCAGCGGAAGCACCGCCTGGGTCAACTGCAGTGTCCCGAAGTAGTTGATGTCCACCGGGCGCCGCCAGCGGCTCAGGTCGGCGTCCTCGAAACGCACGTGTTCCCCGGCGTGGAACGCCGAGTTGACCAGTACGTCCAGCCGGCCCCCGAATGCCTCACCGACCTCTGCCGCCACGCGGTCGCAGTCCTCGGTGGAGGTGATGCTCCCCTGGAGCGGTAGCGCCATGCGGCCGAGGGCCCCGATCTCCGCCGCCACCTCGGGCATCGTCTTGATCCGAACGCGCCATGAGAGCCACGTCGGCTCCCTGACGTGCCAGTCCCAGGGCGATGTCCCGCCCCATACCCGGACCGATCCCGGTGACCAGAGCGACCTTGCCGGCCAGCATCGTGCCCGTGACCGACTCCGGGTCGACCGAGGAACCCCAACCGGCCGGATCGGTGTCGGAGGTCATAGCCGGAGCGCCGCTCGACGGTCATGATCGCCTCGTTTCGCTCCACGGGAGGTCCTTGTCGGGCATCGGGCTCGCGGGGAAGCCCGAGTACCTGCTCGCCCAGGTTGTTGCGATGCACCTCCTCGGTGCCACCACCGATTCGGGAAGCGAACTGGTGCAGGCAGTGGAACTGCCAGAAGCCTTCGCCCTCTGCCTCGTCCCAGAGCATTCCCTCGGCACCTTCCATCTCCAGGCGCCAACTCGACGCGCTGCTAGAGCGCCCGGGTGAAGAAGTTCTTGAGAAGCGATCCGTGCAGGGCGAGGTCGAGTCGGCCGGTCATCACCGCGGTCTGGCTCCGCCAACCCATCCAGCGCAGTATGTGCTCGTTCGAATACACCTGGGCCAAGCGCTGACGTATGCGGGGGTCATCCACCGCACCGGTACGCCGTGCCGTCCCCATCACGGTCGTGAAGCCGGTGGACTGACTGGCTCCGGAGATCATCTGGCTCTCGGAACGCATCGTCGTGCGGGTCACCCGCCAGCCGTCTCCGACCTCGCCGACGACGTTCTCCGCCGGGATTCGCACACCGGAGAGGAACACCTCGTTGAAGTGCGCTACGCCCTGGGCCTGCACGAGGGGCCGGATCTCGATCCCGGGTGTGCGACATGTCCACGATGAAGATACGTGATACCCCGGTGCTTGGGCGCGTCGGGGTCGGTGCGAGCGATCAGGATCCCGAACTGGGCATGGTGGGCGCTCGAGGTCCAGACCTTCTGACCGTCGACAACCCATTCATCGCCGTCCCGGACTGCTCTGGTGGCGAGCGAGGCCAGATCCGACCCGGCGCCGGGCTCGCTGAAGAGCTGGCACCAGATCTCCTCACCGGAGAGCAGCGGCCCCAGATACCGCTGCTGCTGCTCGGGGGTGCCGTGTTTCATCAGCGTCGGACCCACGAGTGCCTGGGACGCGGCGATGAAGCCGGCAGCTGGCGTCGTAGCTTCGCGAGCTCCTGGTTGAACACGATCTGGTGCGCTGTGGTCAGGCCGCGTCCTCCGAACGTCTCCGGCCAGGTGAGCGCGGCCCAGCCATTCGGAACAATGTCAGCTGCCACTCGTGACAGCGATGACGGTACTCCTCCGCCACATCGGGATCGGTGGCCGCGCCGTTTCGCGACCAGTCGCGATCGTCACCACGGCGTAGTTCGGCATGCTCTTCGAGAAACGCCCGCACCTCGGTACGGAACTCGGCCAGCTCGGGGGAATCCTCGAAGTCCACCCGGCGATCGTAGGCCGCAAAACTGGAACGCGTTCCAATCGCCGAGCGATACGGGGCTCAGGTGACCTGGACCCCGGCTTCGTTCAGAACCAGGAGATCCAGACCGAGCAGCCGAGCCCGGTCCGCCATCTCGTCGGCAGGGTCGAGAGCACGGTCCATCTCGCTGAACATCCAACGCGCGACCCATCTGCGGATCACGACCAGGCGGTCACCCGGCAGTCCGCGGAGTCCCATCGAGCCGAATCCCAGGTGCTCGACCAGCCGACTGCCCCCGTCACCCTCTCCGGGATCCACACCCAGCCCCATCACCGAAGCGACATCGGCACCCTGGGACCACATGAGTTCCAGAGTCTTTTCCAGAACGTCGACCAGCGGCCGATCCCCGAAAGCGATGACCAGGAACTCGCTGCGAGCGGACAGGCTCAGGGCGTCCAGCTCCGGGCCTCTACCACCCGAGGGTCGGGGTACCAGGCGCATCGCGTCACCGACTCCCTCGAGCGCGGCCACGAGTTCTCGCCGGAGCGGATCGGTGTGATCGTCGAGGAGCAGGAATTCCAGGCGTGCACCAGATGGCGCAGCCTGGCTGACCTCGGCCACCAGGGCACTGGTCCGACGTGGATCGAGTCCGGCCACAACGACTCCCAAAGAAGTCGATATGCGACCGCGAGCTGACGCGGAGACCCCGCTTGTTCGGGGGTCGAAGGGGATGGGGAGGGCGTTGTTGTCTTGGTCCATGAGGGTTCAAGCCACATCGTGCGGCCTGATCCCATCGGCACCATCGGGTCAGATTTGAAGCAATCGGCTCCCGCCGGGATCTCCTACAGGCGTTCGACGATGGTGACGTTCGCCTGGCCGCCTCCCTCGCACATCGTCTGGAGGCCGTAGCGACCCCCGGTGCGCTCCAACTCGTGGAGCAGGGTGGTCATGAGCCGCACGCCGGTCGCTCCGAGGGGATGACCCAGTGCGATGGCACCGCCGTTGACGTTCACCTTCGCATGGTCGACGCCCAACTCCTTCTCCCATGCCACCACTACCGAGGCGAAGGCCTCATTGATCTCGACCAGGTCGATCTCGTCCATGGTCATGCCGGCACGTTCGAGCGCGTACCGCGTGGCGGGAATCGGGGCAGAGAACATCCGGATCGGGTCCTCGCCGCGCACCGAGATGTGGTGGATCCGTGCCCGGGGGGTCAGGCCGTGGGCCTTCACGGCGTCCTCGGAGGCAACGAGCATCGCCGCCGATGCGTCGGAGATCTGCGACGCCAGCGCCGCGGTGAGGCGACCGCCCTCCACGAGCGGTTTCAGGCTGCGGATCTTCTCCAGGTTCGGCTCGCGCGGCCCTTCATCGTGGGACAGACCGCCCAATGGTGCGATCTCGGCGTCGAATCGGCCCTCCTCGCGGGCACGAATCGCCCGGGTATGGCTGGTGACCGCGAACTCCTCCATGTCCTCACGGCGAAATGTCCCAGTTCTCCGCGATCATCTCGGCGCCACGGAACTGGCTCACCTCCTGGTCGCCATAGCGCTTCTGCCAACCCTCGGATCCCGAGAACGGATCCGTCGAATCCGAACTGCTCGCCGGCGATCATCGCCGCAGAAATGGGGATGGCCGACATGTTCTGCACCCCGCCGGCCACCACCAGGTCGGTGGTGCCCGAGAGGACTGCCTGGGCGGCGAAGTGGACCGCCTGCTGCGAAGAGCCGCACTGTCGGTCGATGGTGGTACCCGGGACCTCCTCGGGCATACCGGCAGCGAACCACGCTGTTCGGGCGATGTCGCCGGCCTGCGGAGCCGATCGTGTCGACGCAACCGAACACGACGTCCTCCACCGCGGCCGGATCGATGCCCGTGCGATCCATCAGCGCGGTGATCGAGTGTGCGCCCAGGTCTGCCGGATGCACCTGCGGCCAGCCCACCGCCGCGCTTGCCCACAGGACTGCGAACCGAGTCGATGATGTAGGCCTCCGCCATGGACCCTCCTTGGGTCGGCCGGCTGGGCCGGCAACGAAATCGTGTTCCAACGAACCTGTGGCAACGACCGTACCGCTGGGTTCGGGCCCCGGCCACACCCGGCGCCATACGCCAGCACCGCCCGACCGACTGGGCCAGACTGTTGCCATGTCATCCCGGGCCGAGCAGTTCGACCTCCTCCCCGCCTCGGTCAGCCGAGGCGTGGACGGGCTTCCTGAGCTGGGAGGACCAGACCGTACTTCCCCCAGATGGTGGGCATCGAGTTGGAGGAGCTACGACGCGACTACGCACGCATGCGCCTTCCGTGGCGACCCGAACTGAACCAGCCCCAGGGCCTGATGCACGGCGGAGCGATCGCCACCCTGATCGACACGGTCGTGGTGCCGGCCATCGGCACTGCCTACCGCACCGACAGGCCGTTCTCCACCATCGAGATGTCGGTGCGCTACCTCGGACCGATACGGCAAGCGAGGACCTGGTCGCCGAGGGATGGGTCACCCGCCGCGGCAAGCGGATCGTCGTTCTGCGACGTCGAGGTGAGAACCGCGTCCAAGGTCGTCGTGGCCACCGGCTCGCTCATCTACATCGTCGGGTCGGTACCGAATCCGGACTGACCCCCTCAACCTGTACCCGTTGGTCGCGGGAAGGGTGCGTAGCGTTGCTCATCCACGTGCCCGCCGCCCTCCGGACAGACGTCGAGCATCGGGCAATACCGACACTCGCCACCCGGCACGGGCGGTGCCTCTGACGGCCGCTGCGCCCATCGGATGTCGTCGGCGGCGTCCGACACCGCCCACTCCAGAACATCGGGGTCGATGTCATGGCGTACCAGATCCATCGACTCACGATGCCCCAGGACCACCGAGGCCGGTTCCTCACCCCTCACCAGCGCCCACAGCAGTGCCGTGCGTCTGGCCAGACGAGCATCGGGCGGATACGGGCGCAGGCGGATCACGAGCAGATGGACCTCGGCGCCGCGACGGCGGATTGCATCGACCCCGGCTGACAGCGTCACCCCGCAACCATCCGGCGAGTAACGCAGGTTGAATGGCTCCTGCCAGCTGGGTGTCCCGCGCCTGTGAGCCAGTGCCACCGCGTCGACCAACCACCGAGTCGACGCACCGACCACTGCCGCCCGCCCGGCCCGATCGAGGCCGCGGATGAAGTCGGCCAGACCGGGGCGGAGCGCTGACGGATCCGCCACGACCGCCCGCACCATCTCGGCGGGTCGCGCCGACGACGCCGAGGTGATGGACCGGAGTGCAGTCAGGGCCACGGCACGGGAGGCCGTGCCTGCTGTTTCCACGAAGTCCGGATCGGGAAGGTGGGCACGCGCAGGACACAGCGCACCGGCCACGTGGGCGGGTACCCAGTCCCTCACGGGGCCGGAGGGCAGGTCTGCCGCGGCGGGAACACCGCGGGCGACTACCTCCTCATCGAGGCGACGGCGCCAGCGGGCCACCGTGTCACCTCGGTTCACGCCAGGTCCCCGGAACGGATCTCCGTGTCGTCTTCGGGCTGGGGAACAGTCCGGTCGGCCATCGGGCACCCGTCCGCAACGGGACACCATGAGCAATGGGGACCGGCGTGCAGGTGCGCCGGCCGGCCCTGCCACAACTCGACCAACTTGCTTGCGGCGACCGACACACGCTCGGCCGCGGCCTCGGCGGCGCCGACGATGTGAACGCCCGTCACCCCGGGCCCCGGGTACCAGATCCCCGCGGCGAGGGGCATCTCGCCGTGTCGCAGCGCACAGAGCAGCACGTAGTGGCGAAGCTGGGCATGGTGGTCCGGGTGACCCCTGCCCGACTTGACCTCGATGATGACCGTCGGCCTCCCGGTCCCCGGACCTCCGAGCAGCACATCGATGCGGCCTCTGAGGGCGAGCACCCCACCGACGGTGACACCGACGGGAACCTCGACCCGCGGCACCCACGCGGGATCGACCGAGAGTGTGCCGGCAGCAAGCGAGAGATCGGAGAGCCGAGCAAGGCGCTCCGCCACCGCGTCCGGGTCGGAGTCGTCGAGGAAACCGTCGAGCGCCGCCACGTCGATGTCGCGGCCCTGGGCGCACCACATCGACCGGAGGTCGGCCACGGGGTCGGCCACGGGTCCCTCGTGCAGAACGTGGGCCACGTAGGCATCCAGGGCCGAACCGGCCAGCGCGCTCCAACTGGTTACCTCCTGTGTGCCGCCCGCCCGAGCGACTGCCAGGCCCTCGCAACGGTGTAGGTCGAGTGCACGGCCGTTGTCCACCGAGATCGGCCACCGGACCCCGGACTGTCCCGCCATACCGAGGAGCAACTCCTTCGAACTCACTTCCAGGCGGTGTCGCGCAGACATGACCTCGGATGCACCCCCAACAGGTGGATCGGCCGCCAGCGCCCTCCCACCCGAGCCGGCACTCGCTGAGAGTCTCCGCCTCCACACCGACGAGCCATTCCGAGAGCCGCACCGTGTCAGCATCCCAGATGGTCACCGTCGGCCGCGACGGGACCGGGAGGAACCACTACGGTTCTTGGCCGTGCGTGAACGAGGACCGTCCCAACCCAGGATCGGCGCGATCGGGACCTTCACCGCCGCCGGCGTCGCCCTCGTCTGTCTGACCCTGGCCGCCTGCGGCGGGGGGTCCACAGGCGACCAGGCCACTGACGGAACCTCCACCGACGACACCCCCAACGAGATCCCACCGTCGCAGGACCTCGTGGCCACCGCCATCAGACAGACCGACGCCGCAACCTTCGTGCTGGAGGATCCCGACACCGCCGCCTACCTCGAAGCCGTGTTCGCAGCCAAGTGGGGGCTCGCAGCCGGCTCCCGCGACTGTGCCGTCGCCGCTCTCGTAGGCAGTGTCGGCACCGGGCAGCCGATCACCGCATACCTCAGTGGTCAATCAGGGAACGAGGCCGAAGCTCAGGCAGCCCAGGAATGCTCCGGCCCCGAGGACCGTGCCCGCTCGGAGGCCGACCAGCCCGCGCCTGACATGGACATCGATTCGGCCCGCGGCGCGCTGGCCGCGTTCGCCGCCGGCCAGGCCCGGGCTGCAGACCTCAGCGCCGAGGAGGCGCAGTGCTATGGCACCGAATTGGGCAACTCCCTGACGGACGACCAGTTGGTCGCCCTGTTCGCCAGACGCGACTTCGAGTCCGACCTCGAACTCGGCACGGTGGTCGCCGACTGCGTGTCCTCCGACCGCCTGGACGAGCTGGCGGAGCCGATCATCGATGCGGCCTCCACAGCGACCGGCGACTGAATTTCGACTGGCACCACGGATCCCGTGACTCGCGTCACCCTGTTGTGATTAGATATGAAGAGCGTTCAGGCTGATCCATGGCCTAGCGAATCCGGAGGGAAAACGACATGACGACGAAGCGGAAGACACGCGCGTTCGGACTGGTGGGGATGGTGGCCGTGTTGGCCGTCGTGGCCGCAGCCTGTGTGACACCGGGGGCGCCGCCGCCGGCCCAGACCACCGGGAACTGGAAGATCGAGGCCACCACCCTCACCGTGGTCGACGACAACAACGACTGCTTCGGCGTCTGCCTGGCCGACGAGCCCTACCTGGTCAACCTGGCCTTCCGGGTGCAGTTCAACACCCCCAACTCGGCCTCCACCTTCGTGGTCGACGACGTGTCCAACGAGTTGGTCTGTCCTGGTGGGCCGAACCGGTATCCTCCCCTTTGGCATCGACTCCTGCAACACGGGTGAGGTCCACCAACAGTGCCCGCGGCCATGGGTCGCATCAGCTTCCCGGGCATGAAGCTCACCGACGTCACCGATCTCCTCTACGGCTACTCGCCAGAGGTAGCCGGATCGTTCACCTTCGCCTACGAGGAGGACCAGGTCTTCGGCTCCGGCAACGTGGCCGATACCGTTGCCAGCTTCGCCAATGCTCTCAAGAACGTGCTGAACAGCACGATCGCCGTCGGTAGCCTGCCCACCGACGGGAATGCCGCCGCGGCGCTGATCGTGGACGTGATCGGGGACGTGGCGCTCGACTTCATCGGCAACACCATCCTCGGCCTGTTGTCCGGCCTGGGCAATGCCGACGACCTCATAGGGGTGGCCCCCGTCCTCGTGGTCGGCGCGACGGGCACCCTGGCCGACCTGGTGAACCTCGCCGGACTGAGCGGCACCGCGGTGCTCAACGGTGCCATGTACACCGCCAGCACTCCGGTGAACACCAACGTGACCTACACCGAACAGAGTCTCGGTGGCTTCGACATCGGATCCAACGACACCAACTACCGCGTGAACTGGAACGTCACCTACTACTGATCCCCACCACGACGTCCGCCGAGGCCCGGGCCGCCTGCCCGGGCCTCGGCCGCGTTCTGGCGGACAGTGTCACTCGCCCCGGTAGCGGCAACCTGAGGTGCAGGTCTCGCGGACCTCGATCATCGACAGTCCCGGTAGCTCGGCGATGAGTCCGACCCCAGATCCAACGGGCGATGACCTCGCTGGTCGGGTTCTCGAGTCCCTGGATGTCGTTCAGGTAACGGTGGTCGAGTTCCTCACGCACCGGTTCACACACCGAGGTGATGTCGGCGAAGTCACAGACCCATCCACTCCGGTCACCGATCTCACCCTCCACGTGCACCGACACCCGGAACGAGTGACCGTGCAGCCGCGCGCACTTGTGGCCCTCGGGCACGTTGGGAAGCGAGTGGGCGGACTCGAAGCCGAACTCCTTGTAGATCTCCACGGCGACAGAGGCTACGGCCCTAGGGGATGCCGAGCACCTTGTGGGTCTGGATCCCGAGGCGCCAGCGCGGATGCGCCCGGCAGTAGGCAGTCGCCGCAGCCGTGTTGGCCGCCAGCTCGGGCCCGTCCATCGGCTGCAGCACGAAGTGGGTGAAGTGCCACTCGGAGGTGTCGAAGCGCTCGGGTTCCGCGCCGGGTTGCGGGAATACCAGCTTGAGTTCGTCCCCGCTGCGCACCACCACGTCCGAACCCGCCTTGGGTGAGACACAGACCCACTCGACACCGGCGGGCACCTCGATGGTTCCGTTGGTCTCCACGGCCACCTCGAACCCTGCGTCGTGGATCGCCGAGGTGAGGGGTTCGTCGAGCTGCAGCAGCGGCTCCCCGCCAGTGAAGACCAACAGCGGGCGTACCCCCGGGGAACGGTCCACCGGTTGCGTACCGGTCGACTCGAACCACTCGCGCCGGGCAGCCGCAGCGAGCGCCATTGCGTCCTCGAAGGTGCCGCCGCCCGGACCGTCGGTCCCCACGAAGTCAGTGTCGCAGAACCGGCACACCGCAATCGAGCGGTGCTCCTCGCGTCCGGTCCACAAGTTGCAGCCCGCGAAGCGACAGAACACAGCCGCCCGACCGGCGTTGATCCCCTCTCCCTGGAGGGTGGAGAACAGTTCCTTGACCCGGTAGCTCATTCGGACTCCGGATCCGCGTACCGGGTCGGATCGGGGAGACCCGCCTGCTCGAAGCCCTGGCGGCGGAGCAGACATGAGTCGCAACGGCCGCACGCCGCGCCTCTTTCGTCAGGGTCGTAGCAGCTGACCGTGATCGAGTAGTCGACACCGAGCTCCACTCCTCGCCGGATGATCCGACCCTTGGTCAGATTCAACAGGGGAGCGTGGACCCGGAGACGTCGGCCCTCCTCCGTGCAAGCCCGCGGTCGCCAGGTTGGCGAGGGTCTCGAACGCGGCGATGAACTCGGGGCGACAGTCGGGGTACCCGGAGTAGTCGACCGCATTCACCCCGATGAAGATGTCGTCCGCTCCGAGCACCTCCGCCCATGCCAGGCCGAGCGAGAGGAACACGGTGTTGCGCGCGGGTACATAGGTGACGGGTACACCTACGTCCAGGTCCTCAACGTGGTCGTGCTTGGGTATGTCGACGTCGTCGGTGAGTGCCGAGCCACCGAAGGACGAGAGCGCGATGTCGATCGTGCGGTGCTCCGCCGCACCGAGTGCCTCGGACACCGCGGCCGCTGCTGCGAGTTCGACCGCGTGACGTTGGCCGTAGCTGAAGCTAAGCGCATTACATCGGTAACCCTGCGAGACGGCCTCGGCCAGCACCGTCGCCGAGTCGAGCCCCCCGCTGAGAAGCACCACTGCCTCAGGTGCGTCCATCAGTCGAGCTCCGTCACGCTCGAGGCCACGAGACGGATTCGGAGGTTGGACCCGAACCCCAGCCGCTCCTCGATGTCGCGGGAGAGCTTCCCTGTGTCCTCAGGGATGGCGGGCCCGGTGATGACGATCTCGATTTCCTCGCCCTCCGTCTCCACATCGACCAGCTCCACCGAACCGTCATCGGGCAGCCAATCGCCCACGGCCTCCTCCACCTCAGCGGCATCGAATGCCTCCGCCCAGAGCTCCTGGGAGGTGACGCTGAGCGGAACCAGGATGATCAGGGCGCCGGCGCCGAACACGCTGATGACCCGCCGCAGCTGAACTCGTTGGTCCTCGCTCGGCGGCAACTCGGCGAAGCCGGTGAGCACGAACACCGTGACAGCGGCCAGCACGATCGACACCACGTTGGTGCTGAACAGCAGGGTGGCACCAAAAGCCATCTCGTAGTCACCCTGCTGCAGGGTTATTCCCACCACCGAAAGTGGAGGTACGAGCGCCACCGCGATCGCTACACCAGACAGGGAGCTGGACACGCGAGGGTCGATGCTCGCATATGCGCCCGCCGATCCGGCGAACACCGCGATGCAGAAGTCCAGCAGCGACGGCTCCACCCTGGAGCTGATCTGTGTGTTGTTGACGATCTGGCCCACGGAGGGGAGCCAGCTGGCGATGAGCCACGCGACGAACACGGCCGCTGCGGCTGCGACCAACACCAGCAAGACCGATCGAGCGAGACGTGCCGGCCACCCGTTCACCGCCGCAGCGGCCACGCCCATGATCGGTGTCATCAGCGGCGCCACCAACATGGCCCCGATCACTACAGCGGTGGAGTCCTGGATCACCGCAAAGGTGGCGATGCCGGTGGCCAGAACCATCATCACCCAGAACGACGCCAGCTTCGCCGCCTTGTTGGGCGCCTCGAAGTACAGCGTTTCCTCGAGCGGAAGGCGGCTCTCGGGGGGAAGACGGCGACGGATCAGCCACTGGTTGACCAGAGCAGGCGCGGTCGAGTGGTCGAACGGAACACGAGGCTTCTCCTCCTGCGGGCGCCCATCACGGCGCAGACCGAGGTTGAGCATCACGCCACCCAGCGCCATGGCCCCGACGCCGAGGCCCGCCCGAAGGGCCAACACAGCCGTGTCCGGCACCGCTATCACCACCACACCGACAACAGCGAGGCTCACCGCGGACACGAGCGGGTCACGACGATTGCCCGCCCCGGCCATCGCGGCCCGCCAGAACATCGTCATGCTCCGCAGGAGTATCAGTATCCCGATCACGACGGTGAGCGACAGCTGGTCGATGAACAGCAGGACTGCGGCTGTCACCAGCACCAACCCGAGGAGCGCCTTGGCCAACGTCGGCAGAGCGCGGCGCATGCCGGTTCCTGCGCGGCCGTCGCGTAGAGCGAACCACAGCTCGCTCATGGCCCAACCCACCAGGACGAAGGCCACCACGCCGCCGAGGATGCGTCGCTCGTCAGGGGTGGAGACGACCACCACGCCGGCCAGCACCAGAGCCGCGCCGCGGACCGTGGTCCAATTCAGCCACCACAGGTCGGATCGATCGGACGGCGGCGCGCCCACCGGGATGTCCACCGAAGACCCCACTCCCGAGCCGCTGCCCGGGGCGACGTTCGAACCCTCGCTCACTTGTCGCGTGTCATATCGGAAACACCCAACCGGCGCTGGATAGTTTCGGACAACCCGGGAGCGATGGTGCCCATCGACGCAAGGGCCCTGAGTTCGACCGGCGAGACGAACACTTCGGCCGGATTGGCCTCGATCGCCTTGACCACGCCTGCCGCCACATCCTCGGGCGACTTGGAGCGCACCCCCCGCGGAAGCTCCATGTCGTTCTCTGCGAACATGCCCGCTGTGTGGATGAATCCGGGGGCCACGAGAGTCACGCCGATGCCCAGATCGGCATAGTCCTGACGGACCGCGAGGGTGAAGCCACGAAGACCGAACTTGGTGGCGTTGTAGAGGCTGGTATTGGCCGTGGCCACCAGGCCGGCGATCGAGCCGACCATGACGATCTGGCCCGGCCGTCCGGCACCGTCACACGCCTTGGCGAACTCGTTCGCCAACACCATCGGCGCCCTGAGGTTCACGTCCAGCACGAAGTCGATCCGCTCGATCGGTGTCTCGATCTGATGCCCGTCGCCGCCGACCCCGGCGTTGGCCACCAGTACGTCGATCTCGCCCATCATTGAGCACAGACGCTCCACATCGGCACGGTCCGACAGGTCGGCCACCACAACCTCTCCCCCGGTCTCGGCAGCCAGCTCCTCCAGCACGGATTCGGAACGGGCCGTGAGAACGAGATGGGCCCCGCGGCGCGAGAGTTCGCGGGCAATTGCTGCACCCAGGCCTCCGCTGGCACCGGTTAGAAGGACTCTGGAACCCCTGATCTGCATGCCACGACGCTACCGGCCGCGGGGCGGCTGGTTCGCGGCGGGCTGGCGGCCCGCCGCACGACGGGTCGTTCAGACTCCGAGGAGCGACGCCCGCACCCGTGAGCGGTGCCAGTCGGAATCACCGTGAGATCGTGCCAACGCCCAGGCCCGCTTCATGTACAGGTGCAGATCGTGCTCGACCGTGTATCCGATGGCTCCGTGGCACTGCAGCGTGGCTTCGGCCATCGCCAGAGCGGCGGCGGACGCCCGCGCCTTGGCCATGGAGGCCGCAACAGCGGCGTCATCGCCCAGCGCCAGGCGATGCGCCGCATCCCTCACGAGTGGCTCGGCGAACTCGGCTGCCAGTGCCGCATCGGCGAGGTGGTGTTTGACCGCCTGGAATGTCCCGATGGCCACACCGAACTGCTTGCGTTCGGCGACGTACTCGACGGTCATCTCAAGCATTGTTTGGCTCAGGCCCACCAACAGTGCGGCATCGAGGACCGCGGCACGGTCGAAAGCCACACGTGTCAATGCCGCTGCCCGGTCGCCTTCGGCCACGACCGAGGACTCCGACGGCGACCACGAGACCCGTGAAAGCGCTCGGGAACCGTCGACCGAATCCAGTGCTTCCAACTCCACATCGGCGGCCGGGATCAGGTACACACCGCTGCCCCCGCCGGCGGCCGGATCCGCCGGGTCGTCGGTGAAGAGCAAGAGGGCATCGGCGGTAGCCGCACCGGCCACGAGGGGTCGCGGCCCGAAGCCGACCACCACGGTGGCTCCTGTAGCGATCCTCTCCAACCACGCCGAGGCCAGTTCGCCCCCGATGTCGGCCAGCACCGCCGGTACCACCCCTGCCGAATCGCACACAGGATCCGGAAGACCGACGCGACCGCACTCGATGATGATGCCGATGAGATCGTCGTCCGACATTCCCATGCCGCCATTGGCCTCGGGAACGGTGAGACCCAGCACGCCCATCTCGGCCAGGGCATCCCATGCGGACCGGACCCGACCATCGCCCGAACCCAGTTCGGTGTGGGCTCCCACCGCGCCACCCCAGGCAGAGCGAACGAGTGCGGGAGTGCAGGTGTCGGCGAGCAGGTCACGCACGGCTGCTGCAAACTCGAGTTGGTCCTCGGTCGGAGCGAATCTCACAGCAGGCTCTACTTCCTCGGGAGGCCGAGAACGCGCTCGGCAATGATGTTGCGCTGGATCTCGTTGGTGCCGGCGTAGATGGGTCCCGACAGGGCGAACTGGTACCCCGTCATCCACGGGCCGTCCAACTCGGCCTCTCCGCCGAGCAGGTCGAGTGCGGCACGGTTCAGGCGGACATCCATCTCGGACCAGAACACCTTGTTGTAGGAGGAGCGGGCACCCGGTGGCCTGCCCTCCACGAGGTCGGTTACGTCTCCAAGCGTGTAGAGGGCATATGCCTCGGCATCGATCCAGGCATCGGTCACCGCGTCCAGGGCGGCCTCGGATGCACCGGAGAGCCGCTCACGTGCCAACTCCACCAGGCGTGCCGCCGCGGCCCGGAAGCGCCCGGGTGACCGCAGAGTCAGACCACGCTCGGAGTTGGTCGTGGCCATGGCCACGCCCCAGCCACTTCCGATGTCCCCGAGGATCCCCCCGCGGTCCATGGTCGCCGCGGTGCCATCATCGTCGGGTACGAACACGTTGTCGAAGAAGACCTCGGCGAATCCCTCGTCGCCGTCCAGTCGCCCGAACCCCCGGACGGTGACGCCCTCGGCCTCGAGAGGAACGAGGAAGTAGGTCAGACCTCGATGGCGCTCCTCCTTCGGATCGGTGCGGAACAGACCGAACAGGTGGGTGCAGAAGGCTCCGCGGGTGGTCCAGGTCTTTTGACCGCTCAGACGCCAGCCGCCGGCTTCGTCATCACGGGTAGCCCGCGACGAGATCCCTGCCAGGTCGGATCCCGCGTTGGGCTCGGACCATCCCTGGCACCACAGATCCTGTGCCGCGGCCATTCTTGGCAGGTAGTGGTCCTGCTGCACGGTGGTGCCGAACTCAAAGATTGTCGGAGCGAGAAGGAAGATACCGTTCTGGGTGATGCGCTGAGGAGCCGCGGCTGCGTAGTACTCCTCCTCGAATATGAGCCACTCCCACAGGGTGGCGTCACGCCCCCCGTAGGCCTCGGGCCAGGACACGACTGCCCACCGGTCGGCGTGGAGAGTCGTCTCCCACTCGAGATGGGCCGCGAACCCGGCCGCGGTGTCACCCGAGGGCAGGGGGGAGGCCGGCACGTTGTCGGCCAGCCAGGCCCGGCACTCCTGGCGGAACGCCTGCTCGGACTCGCTCCAGTTCAGATCCATCAGTTCTCCCCTTCCGGAACAACTCCCGGCCTTGTATCGCCGGGCTCGACCTGACGGGCCCCGCATACCCGGATCAACGCCGCGGATGCATCGGTCATGATGCCCGTGATCAGTTCCTGCACCGTCGGGAGGTCGCCGATGGAGCCCACGACCTGGCCGGTGGGAAGGATCCCGACCTCGAGATCACCGTCCACCACCGATGCCTTGGTCATCATGGGCGCGTTGGCGGCGAGCGCTACCTGGGACCAAGTGAGATCCTGGTCGGCCTTCATGGACCGAGCCGTGCGCAGCAGGTCGACGGGCGAGGTACCCGACTGTCGAGCGAATCGCAGGGCGTTGCCCGCAGCACGACCGAAGCGGAGTGGCCCCTTGGAGCTCTCCAGCTCGTCGATCACCTCGGTTCGGATGACCCGCTGCGGCGCGCCGTCGATTGCCATTGTCACCACGGTGGCGTTGAGCCCCGACTCCAGATACACGGCCTTCACATGATCGGGGACCTGGCTCTCCGCCGTGAGCAGGAACCGGGTTCCCATGGCGATCCCGTCCGCCCCCCAGACTGCGGCTGCGGCCAGCGACGAACCGTCGTGCATGCCGCCGGCCGCCAGGACAACCAGGCCGCTGCCCGCGGTGGCGGCGACGACTCCGGGGATCAGCAGGGCGGTGGGGATGGTGCCCGTATGACCGCCACCCTCGCCGCCCTGGGCGATCACCGCGCTCACGCCCATTGCAGCCACCTTCTCGGCATGACGAGGGGCGCCGACCGTCACGACGGTGGCCACGCCGGCGTCGCGTAGCCGCTGGACCTGCTCGGATCGCGGTGCCGCCGCGAAGCTGGCGACGGTCACCCCGCGGTCGATGATGAGTGAGATCCGATCCGCGGCGTCGGGCTGGCTGGGCAGAAGGTTGACGCCGAAGGGATTCTCGGTGCGCTCACGCACCTTGTCGATGGCCTCACCCAGCTCGTCGAGCGACATCGTCGCCGAGGCCAGGATGCCGAGGCCCCCCGCAGCGGCAGTCGCCGCTGTGAGACGCGCGCCGGACACCCAACCCATTCCCGTCTGGACGACCGGGTAGCGAACTCCGAATAGTTCGGTTGCCCGCGTCACCAGTGCCGGGTGCACTGGGTCAGAGGGCACTGGGTCAGAGGGCACTGGGTCAGAGGGCACTGGGTCAGAGGAACTCACGGTTCGGGGACCTCGCGGTGTCGCAGTCCCTGGGGGTCGAGGAACTCGAGCTGCTCGGACTCCTCGGGGGTGGGCGCCCTGCTCTCGACGACGTCGTCGGGTACCACGAGGTCGCATCCAGTGGCTTCGAGCACATCGTCGATGCTCACTCCGGGGTGCACGGAACGCAGGCGCATCGTGTTCACGCCGGCGTCGTCGGCGGCCTCGAAGTCGATCACCGCCAGGTCGGATATGACTCGCCGGATCTCGTGGAACCTCGAACCTGCCACACCGAGGCCGGCTGCGCGGTCGTAGCCGAGACCGCAGACCACATCCACGGAGTCCACGAACACGCGGGGGTTGTGCTTGGGCACCCAGTAGCTGGTGGTGTGGTTGATGGTGTTCCCGGGCGCACCGCGGAAGCCGAGCATCTGGGACTTGGGTCGGGCCCACTCACCGATCGCCGCGATGTTGGCATTGCCGTAGCGGTCGATCTGGACCGGGCCCATCATCACGTGCCGCCGCCCCTGCCACAAGAGACCGAACATCTCCCGGTACGGATTCCAGTGGGCCACCGTGCGCCGTTCGAGCCGCTCGGACTCAGACAGCCCCACCGGCGGGACGTTGTCGAGGAGCGTGTAGAATCCGTCGGTGATCGCCAGGTGCGGCTCGAAGGTGGAGGCCGCCAGACGGCCGCCGATGAGTGGCAGGTTGCCGATCGGGTTGCAGAGACGTTCGCCATCGCCGCGGAAGGCCTCGGCTATGGCGACTGCGCACACATCGGAACGCCTCGGTTCGGTTGCAGTAATCATTTGGACTTCCCCTCCTCGGATCGATGCGCATCGGCGAGCTCGGCCACCTTGGCTCGGTATCCGGCTTCGTCGATGTCGAGGAAATCGGTGCGGAACTGCTCCCAGTCCTCCTCTGACTTGGCGCTGGAGGCGTAGCGTTTCTGGAACGCCTCGTCGCGCCCGTAGTCGGGTGGGCACTCGGTGAAGTGGGCACCGCCGGGAGCCTCGATCACGCCGGTGACATCGAGGCGGGAGATGCGCAGGTGGGTGATGTCGGCCAGACCGGCCAGGTCCTCGGTTGCGACAATCTGCTCGCAGCTCACGAACGCCCTCTCCGCGGCCCGCACGAACAGGTCGTCCATGAACGGGTCCTCGCCGAGCCACAGGGCGTTGCCGGAGCGGTCGGCACGGTTCTGGTGCACGAATGCGGCGTCGAGCTGAAGTGCGGGTACGGCCAGAAGTTCCTCGTGTTCCCCGCTGGACGGCTCGGGGTACGGGGAGCGCACCGTCGCCAGGTCGGGCATCACCGCGGGGATGTCCGACCCCAGCCCTGCACGAGTGGGCAGGAACGGAACCCGCCATGCTGCCGCCTGGAGCCCCAGCAACAGCATGCCTTCGTCCCACTCCGCCGCTTCGATGGTGCCGTTCTGGCGAGCGAGGCGGTAGTTGGGCTCAAGAGGGATCGAATCGAGCGATACGAACCCCGAAATCACTTTGCGAACCTTGCCCGCACGACACAGGAGCCCCACGTCGGGACCGCCGTATGCCACCACCGTCAGGTCGGTCACGTCGGAGCGCAGGATCTCGCGCACGACCGACATCGGCTTGCGCCGGCTGCCCCACCCCCCGATGCCCACGGTCATGCCGGAGGAGAGCTCGGCGACTGCCTCGGCCTCTGTCATCGTCTTGTCCGGCCCGGCCACAACCAGCCCCTCTCGTCGTCGTCGGCGGAACTGGTCCCACCAGGATCTGATGACCCGTCAGATTCCCACGGTAGCTGCGGGTCGGTCGCCCGGCGAACCCCGAATCGCGTCTCAGGGGTCCTCGTCGCCGGAGAGGTGTGAGTCGAAGTTTCCCTGTGAAACCGCCGCGATCGGGTAGAGGCCGGGAACAGGACCAGAGGTCGCGTCGGGGTATCGTCGGGGACACCCCGATCGGATCTCCGAGGAGACAGCTGTGCCAACCACTTCACCCCTGTCGGACGCCACCGAGCGGCCCACCAGGCCCAGGATCCTCACCATGCTGCTGGCGCTGTTCGCCACAGTCGCCCTGATCGCCGGCGCGTGTTCGAACGACGAGAAATCATCCGAGAAGGACGCCGAGCCCGACAAAGCAGAGGACGCCGGCGACACCGCCGCCACCGACGATGCCGATTCCCCAAAGGATGACTCCGACGCTTCCGGTGAGGACTTCACCACCACGATCGAGCAGGCCAAGGCACAGCTGAACGAAGCCACGGAGGCCTGCGACGTCTTTGACGCGGTGGGCATGGTGACCGACGTCTCCGGCCCCGAGAGCTCCGACGACGTCCGGGCCGCAACCGACTACTACGTGCTGCTGCTCACGAAGATGGGCGAGACGAGTTCAGACCCCCAGGTGGCCGAGACCCTCGACGCCGGAGCGACGCAGTTCCGGGCGTACGCGGAGAGCGTTTCGTACGACCCCGAGGCGCTGGATCTCAACGGGGAAGGCCCCGACTACCCCGGAGCCGCCGAGACCGAGGCTGCGATGGATCAGTGGCTCAACGCGGAACTCACCGGGTGCATGGACCCGTCGCTGTCGATTCCCGCGTCCTGAGGTGGCGACACGCCAGGCCAGCACTCGAGTTCGCGTCGGGGCCGCTGTTGCCGCCGGGCTGCTTCTGATCGGCATCGTGGCCAGCCTGTTCGGAGGTGGTGCGGGCCAGACCACGGCCACGACACTGACACCGCCGACCGCGCCTCCGACCACGATCTCCGACGAGGACTACGAGCGCATCGCCAGCGGGATCGGGACGCTGGTCGATCAGGCCGGCACCCAGCGGTGCCCGCTCATCAGTGCGTTCACCGCGTTCGGTGAACTGCCCGACCCGTCGAACCCCGAACAGGTCCGCCTGGCGATCGGGCTCACCGTCGGGTTGCTGAATGCCACCGCCGCCAGTGCCGGACCGGACGAGGCCGCCAACGCCCAGATCATCACCGACACCGCGGCGGCGTTGCAGGCCGAGGCCGAGGAAGCCGGCTACTCCCCCGCATGGATCAGGAGCCAGGAGGGCAACCAGACACTGGCGGCGCCGGAGTTCGTCGCGGCGTTCGAGGCATACCAGCAGAGGACCGAAGAGCTCTGCGTCCCCGAGGCAGACGCACCGGGTTGAGCCAACCCAGCGCTACTCGCTGAAACCAGTACTACTTGTCGAAATCGGCGTCGCGCTTGTCCACGAACGCGTCACGGGCCTCGTCGGACACCCCGGTCAGGTTGAGCTCGAAGGTGTATCCCTGCTCGAAGCGGTAGCTGCGGTTCACGTCGACGGGGTCGATTCCGTTGAGACATGCCTTCGCCGCACGGATGACCGTCCGGCTCTTGGTGCAGATCGATGCCGCGATGGTCATGGCCGCGTCACGGAGCTCGTCGGGCGCGACAACCGCGGAGATCGAACCCCACTGAGCCATCACCTCGGCGGTCACCGGCTCGGCCGTGTACACCATTTCGCGCATCTTGTGCTGGGGCACGAGACGGGCAAGGTGGGTGGCCGCACCCAGGGCTCCTTGGTTTACCTCGGGTAGTCCGAACTTCGTGCCCTCAGCGGCCACGATCACGTCCGCGTTGCCCACGATCCCGATCCCCCCGCCGAGGCAGAAGTCGTGGACGGCTGCGATCACGGGCACCTCGCACTCGTACACGGCCTTGAAGGCTGCGTAGCAACCCCGGTTCGCTCCGACCAGGGCGTCGAAACCGTCGGTGGACTGCATCTCCTTGATGTCGACCCCTGCGTTGAACCCCTTGCCCTCGGCACGAAGCACCACCGCGCCGTGCTGCGGGTCGCGGCCTGCCTCGGTGAGCAGATCTGCCAGCTCGAACCAACCGGCCACGGTCAGGGCATTGACCGGGGGGTGCTCCATGACGATCTCGGCGATGCCGTTCTCGGTCGAAACGGTGAATCCCATGGTCTCCCTCGTTGCTCGTCCGCGAACGGTAGCCTCCGCCGCCATGAGCAGCGAGAACCCCGCGCCGACCGACAACGGACTCGACCACGAGGGCCGGGTCGTCCTGGTCACCGGTGGAACGAAGGGAATCGGCGCAGTCCTGGTGCAGCGCTATCTGGACTGGGGCGCCCAGGTCATGACCTGTGGCCGCTCGGAACCCGACGACCTGCCCAGCGCCGGCGGCCGTCGGGCTGCATTCACCGTGGCCGACGTCCGGGACCCGGACCAGGCCGAGCGCGCTGGTGGATGCCACCGTCGACACCTACGGACGCATCGACGTCGTGATCAACAACGCGGGAGGAGCACCCGCGGCAGACGCCGCCACCGCCTCGCCGCGGTTCAGCGAATCGATAGTCCGACTGAACCTGTTGGCACCGCTGCATGTCGCCCAGAGAGCGAATCACCACATGCAACAGGGCGACGGCGGGGTCATCGTCAACATCGCCTCGGTCTCCGCGACCCGGCCATCTCCGGGCACTGCCGCTTACGGAGCGGCCAAGGCCGGCCTGTTGAGCCTCACGTCATCGTTGGCCGTCGAGTGGGCGCCCAAGGTCCGCGTGGTGGCTGTTGTAGCTGGGCTCATCCTCACCGAGCAGGCCGAACTGCACTACGGCGACGAGGAGTCGGTCGCCAGGGTGGCGGCAACGGTCCCTGCCGGCCGCATGGGCACGCCGGAAGACCTGGCACAGGCCTGTCGCTGGATCAGTTCCCCCCTCGCCTCCTACGTCAGTGGCTCCGCGGTATGGCTCCACGGTGGCGGGGAACGCCCCGCCTTCCTGGACGCGGTGCAAGACAACGGCCGAGCCTGATCGCCCACCGGGTCGCCACCGACCGGGCCGGTTGCCGGCTCGGGTCACCCAAGCGGGCGTCGGCGTTTCCTAGGCTTGCGGCATCGCAACCAAGATCTTTCTCGCCGTGGCCGCCCTGGTGGTTGCCGTTGCGCTCCTGGGTGGCGCGCGGCGCCCTCAACGACAGTGCGGACGCGCGCGTCGACATCGTGCTGGCCCGCAACGCCAGCATCGACGACGCCCGACAGAACCTCATCACCAAGGCCACCGGCTCCTGGCAGGCCACCAGGGTGGCTGAGTCCACCGAGTCCGACGATGAGGCGACAGTTGCGTTCTCCCTTCCGGGCTCGGCCCTGGACGGGTTCGTGGCCGACCTACGTCGGCATCCTGATGCCGAGGACGTCCAGGTGAGCCTGGAGGTCGATCCCGATCAACTCACACCGAAGGCACTCGGTAGCACCGAGACGGCAGCCGCCGAACCGGTTCGGCTGGAGGTCGGCCTGACGAGGGCCTCCGGCGGCGGTCCGTGGGTCACGATCCTCGGAGCGGTGTTCGTCGCTGTGCTCGCGCTCGTGGCGCTGGTCATGGTGCAACGTCGCTTCGGAGGTGACGCCGACGATGACGACGACCGTGGGCTTCGGCGACGACGAGACGTCGCCCCGCACCAACTGGTCCTGACACGCGACGATCGACTGGCAGCCAGAGCTGGCGGTCCGGACTCAGCGTCCCAGCGGCAGAGCTTCCGCCAGGCCCGCCATCCCGCTCTTGGCACCGCCGCCATGTCGGGCTCGAGGACCTGGATACACACATGGTCGGCCCCGGCATCGAGGTGGGCCTGCACCCGGGCGACGGCCTGTTCGACCCCACCCCAGGCGACCACGGCGTCCACCACCCGGTCCGATCCCCCGTCCTGGGTGATCTCCTCCTCGGTGAAACCGAGGCGGACGAGGTTGTTGGCGTAGTTCGGGAGCCCGAGGTAGATCGCCATGTGCGCCCGGGCGGTGGCGCGGGCAGTGACTGGGTCGTCGTCCAGCACGACCATCTGCTCCACCGCCAGGAGAGGCTCCGGCCCCCATCGCCTCTCGTGCGACGACGGTGTGCTCGGGCGGAACGAAGTACGGATGCGCTCCGGCGGTGCGATCCGCGGCCAGACGCAGCATCTTCGGCCCGAGAGCGGCGAGAACCATCTGCGCCGGCGGTTCGCCCTTGGGCGCCAGGAACAGGGCCTTGTCCATGGCATCGAGGTACTCGACCATTGCCGAGTAGGGCTTGGAGTACTCGTGCTTGCGGATGCCGGCGACCAGGTGCCCGTGCGATACCCCCAGGCCGAGCAGGAACCGGCCCGGGTAGGCCTCGTTCAGCGTCTGCATGGCGGCGTTCGTGGTCATGGCGTCGCGGGCGTAGCGGTTGGCGATGCCCGTCGCGACCTTCATGTTGTCGGTCGCCTCCGAGGAGCATCGACGCCTCCAGAAAGACCTCGCGGAACACGGTCTCGGGAATCCACACGGCACCGAATCCGAGCTCCTCGATCTCCGCCGCGTACTCGCGGGCCAGCGTCGACGGCTGCATGTCGAGGGCCCCGGTCCAGATGCCGTATGTGCCCAGATCGATGTTCGGGTTCTGCATAGGCGGCGACCCTAGCTGGGCGGCCATCCACACCCCACGGCGCCGCTGTGAAGTGACGCACTGCCCACCCGCCGGTAATCTGACGCGTCGTCAGATACATGTCTGACCGCCCGGACCGGTCCGTCGGGATCCGTCCGGTACACCGCACAGGGGGCGAACGTGGCCGAACCCACCACCACCACACGACGACCGGCGGTCGAGGGCTGGTTCACGATGCCCGAGCCCGGATCTGGGCACCGACCCGCCCTCATCGGCACGCGATGCAGCGGCAGCGGCACCTACTTCTTCCCCCCGAACGGGTGATGTCCAGGGCACCCGGATTCGCCGGATGCCGAACTCGAGGAAGTCGAGTTGTCCACGCGGGGCCGTGTGTGGAGCTACACCGACGCCCAGTACCAGCCGCCGCCGCCCTATGTGCCGGTCACCGATCCCCACGTTCCGTTCTGCATCGCAGCTGTCGAACTCGGAGCTGGAACAGATCGTGGTCATGGGCCAGGTGCGTGGCAGGAGTCTCCGTCGACGACCTGCGGGTCGGGATGGAGATGGAACTGGTGCTGGACACCCTCCACATGGATCGCGACGAGGAGACCGCCGACGAGGTCGAGGTGGTGGTCTGGAAGTGGGCCCCGGTCGCCGACGCCGGCAACGCCAACGCCAACGAGGACCCAACCATCACGAAGGGATCCAACTGATGTCGGTCGACCAGGTCGCAGTGCTCGGGGTCGGGATGCACCCGTGGGGCAAGTGGGGACGCAACTTCGTGGAGTACGGCGTGGCTGCGGCCCGTGCCGCTCTCGAGGACGCGGGTGTGGACTGGAAGGACGTCGGCTTCGTGGCCGGCGCTGACACCATGCGCAACGGCTACCCCGGCTATGTGGCGGGAGCCACGTTCGCCCAGGCTCTCGGGTGGACCGGCATCCCGGTGACCAGTGCATACGGCGCTTGCGCGTCGGGGGCCATGGCCCTGGAGGCCGCCCGCCAGCGAATCCTGTCCGGCATGTGCGATGTCGCGCTCGTCGTAGGAGCCGATACGACACCCAAGGGATTCCTGAAGCCCAACGCCGGAGAACGCAAGGACGACCCCGACTGGCTGAGGTTCCACGTGCTCGGCGCCACGAACCCGACCTACTTCGCCATGTACGCGCGGCGGCGCATGGACCTGTTCGGCGCCACCGAGGACGACTTCGCGGCCGTGAAGATCAAGAACGCCCACCACGGCCTCGAGAACCCGAATGCACGCTTCCGCAAGGCGGTCACCGCCGAGGACGTCGCCGCCTCGCCGCTGGTGGCCACACCGCTGCGCCTCCTCGACATCTGTGCCACATCCGACGGTGGAGCGGCCGTCGTGCTCACCTCCATGGACTACGCCCGACGCCACCTGGACGGCGACCCCGCTGTCCGGGTCGCTTCCATCTCGACGGTCACCCCGACGTTCCCCAACGTGATCGTCGAGATGCCCGAGTTCGCCACCGATTCAGCGGCTGGTATCCCTGCCCCCGAGCGCACGTTCAAACAGTCGATCGGCGACGCTGCCTACGAGCAGGCCGGACTCGGTCCGCAGGATGTGGGTGTGGCAGAGGTCTACGACCTCTCCACCGCCCTCGAGTTGGACTGGTACGAGGACCTTGGCTTCTGCGGTCCCGGCGAGGCGGAGAAGCTCCTGCGCGACAAGGTCACCACCCTCGGGGGGCGGCTACCCGTCAACCCGTCGGGCGGGCTGGCGTGCTTCGGCGAGGCCGTCCCTGCACAGGCGCTGGCCCAGGTGTGCGAGATCTCCTGGCAGCTCCGTGGGCAGGCGGAGGGCCGTCAGGCGCTCGACGCCTCCGGTGAGCCGCCGAAGGTCGGCATCACCGCCAACCAGGGCCTGTTCGGCCACGGCAGTTCGGTGATCCTCACCCGCTGAGACCTGCCTGGCACGGCCGTCGGCGGCGGCGGGAATCACCCCGCGGGTCGCGGCACCTACGATTGCCGCCATGGGTCTCCCCCGGGTCTCTCAGCGGGCCGAGCGCATGGATGCATTCGAGGTCATGGACATCGTCCGCGCTGCCCGCGAGCGCGACGAGTCACCGGCTGCCCGCTCCATGCGGACGTGTCACCTCGAAGTGGGCCAGCCTTCGACGCCCAGTCCTCCTGCCGTACTCCAGGCCGCACGCGACGCCATCGATCACCCGGTCGGGTACACCGATGCCCTCGGGATCCCGGTGCTGCGCCAGCGGATTTCCGAGCTCTATCGCCGGAGACACGACCTGGAGGTTCCGCCGTCGCGCATCGCCGTGACCGGCGGGGCGTCGGCCGGATGCGTGCTGACATTCATCGCGCTGGCGGACGTGGGCCAGCGCGTGGCGGTGTTCGAACCCGGCTACCCCTGCTACCGCAACATCGCCGAGTCCCTCGGCATGGACGTGGTGAGCATCTCGGTGGATGCGAGCACCGGATACGTTCCGACGCCGCAGATGCTCGACCGGGCGGCGCAGGACGGACCTCTGGCGGTCGTGGTGGTAGCCAGTCCCTCGAACCCCACCGGTACCGCGCTGGGCCGCTCACACCTGGAGGCCCTCCACTCCTGGTGCGGCCGGGCCGCGGCAACGCTGGTGATGGACGAGATCTATCACGGCACCTCCACCGACTCCCTGGCGACCGGCGCAGGCTTCGATGACGCCGTCGTGGTGCAGAGCTTCTCGAAGTACTTCTGCATGACTGGCTGGCGCCTCGGTTGGCTCGTCCTCCCGGACTGGCTGGTGCGACCCATCGAGCGGCTGGCGCAGAACCTGTATCTGAGTCCCAACGCCGTGTCCCAGGCGGCGGCGGTCGGCGCGCTCGAGTCGACATCGGAACTCGATGCCCATGCCCAGACGTACGAGACCAACCGCCAGCTGCTTGTCAGCACCCTGGTGGATGCCGGTGTCGAGGACATCGCTCCGGCCGACGGCGCCTTCTACGTCTGGGCAGACCTCGGCAAGTGGGGCCCGGCCGGCGAACTGTGTCGACGTTGGCTCGACGAGATCGGGGTGGCTGCCACTCCCGGATCCGACTTCGACAGCACGAGCGGCGACCGGTTCGTGCGCTTCTCGGTGGCAGGTTCCACCGATGACGTCGGCGAAGCTGCCCGACGGTTGGCGGACTGGTTCGCGTTGTGAACCCCGGGGCCCTTCGACACTGGTTGGCGAACGCAGATGCGGCACCGGCGCGCATGGCACGCCGGACGCTCCGGTCCGCGGACGCGGGCGCGGGCCCGTCTGCGGTCGGGGTCGATCACCGCCGAGATGGACGCCATCGTGGAGCGGGCCAAGGACACCTCGGTGGGCTCCGGCCTACAGGCATCGCTGAACGAGCGACGCTCCCGACGCACGGAGTCACCCGAGCCATGACGGAACACCCGATCGTCGGGGGATCCACCGCCACACGGCTCGGCGGTCGTGCTCGCACCGCGGTAGTCGTGGCACCCAGCCCCGTCCCCCTGCGCCTCGGCGGCGCCGAGCGTCACTGGGAGACGCTCAGGCAATCACTCGAGGACTCCGGCATCGCCACGGACCTCGTCAAGATCCCTGTGCGGGAGTTCACGCTTCCGGACCTGCTGGACGGCTACGAGGAGTTCCGACTCCTGGACCTTTCCCATGTCGATGTGGTGATCAGCGGCAAGTACCCGGCATGGATGGTGCAACACCCGAATCACGTCGTGTGGATGCTGCACCCCCTCCGCGGCCTCTACGACACATACCGCCCGGCTTCGCACGAGGAAGTCGTCACGCCATCCACCCCCGAGTTCGAGACCCTAGGTCAGATACTCACCGATGGTCCCGCGAACGCCGACCCCCTGCAGGTGATCGACCTGGTGCGTACGGCCTACGAGCGGCTCGGGCCGGCCTCGGCAGAACCCGGTGGGCCCCTGGCCGTACCATCGCCTGTCGCCGCATCGGTGGTACGCCTGCTCGACCACTGGGCACTTGGATCGGGACGCATCAGTCGCCACTTCGCAATCTCCCAGGTGGTGGCGGACCGGCCGGGCTACTTCCCCACCGGCGTCAGCCCGGACGTGGTGATCCCGCCGTCGTGCCTACCGGACCCCGCCGAATCCAGCACTCCGGGCGAGGGGCTCATCACCGTCGGCAGACTCGACGCCCCCAAGCGGGTCGACCTGGCCATCGAGGCGTTCCGCAGGACCTCACGCCCCGGATCCACCCTCAAGGTCCTGGGGGACGGACCCGAACGCGAGCACCTGGAGGCGCTCGCCGGCGACGACGCACGAATCACCTTCCTCGGTCGGGTAAGCGACGCCGAACTGATGGCTGCGTACCGCGACTGCCGGGCCGTGCTCGTCACCCCTGCAGACGAAGATTTCGGGTACGTGGCCATCGAGGCCATGCAGGCCGGTCGGGCCGTCATCACGACCACCGACTCCGGCGGTCCCGCGGCGCTGGTGACATCGGGCTCGGACGGGCTGGTCGTCGCACCCGACCTCGATGCACTGGGTGCCGCAGCGACCCGCCTGCTCGAGGAAGAGGGGTTGGCGCGACGACTCGGTGAGGCCGGCCGAGCGACCGCCGCGGAGCACTCGTGGCCCAATGCGGTGGCCAGCCTGCTGGAGAACCGGCCTACCCCACGACCCGGGCCAGGGCGTCGTGGGCGCATCGTGGCCGTGAGCACGTACCCGATAGCCGAGTGGGCCGGAGGAGGACCCGAACGTGCCCGCCATCTGCTCGCCGGACTGGCCGACGAGGGCTGGGACGTCGAAGTGGTTGCCATTGCAGGGGACCACCTCGGTCACCGCTCCACTGTGAGCGACGGCCTCTCCGAGGTGAGCATCCCCCTCTCGTCACGCCACGCATCGGCGGAGCTACGGCTGCGGCGGCTCACGGCCAACATCGCAGTGACCGACATCGCTGCTTCGGTGCTGTGGTCCAGCACCCCGGACCTCGCTCGCGAGCTGGGCCGCGCGCTGCACGGTGCCACTGCGGTGGTTGCAGTACAGCCTTACCTGGCCCCCGCCGTACTGGAACTGGCACCGCAAGTACCGCTGATCCTGGATGACCACAATCATGAACGGGCCCTCAAGGCCCAGATGCTCCCCGACGACGAAGCAGGCCGGTGGATGCTCGACCGGGTATCTGACGCCGAGGGCTCGGCGGCCACCCGCGCCGCCCTGGTCGTGGCCACCACCGCCGAGGACAGCGAGGGCTCTGGAGGCCGACCACGACATGCAGCCGGGTTCGGTTGCCGTCGTACCCAACGGCGTCGACCTCGAGATGGTGAACTACACCCCGCCTCCCACACGGGCCAAGCGACGCGATGCTCTTCGTGAATCGCTCGAGCCGACACCCGAGACAACGGTCGTCGCACTGTTCGTCGGGTCGGCACACCGACCGAACGTCGACGCCGCCAAGGAGATAGTGCGGCTCGCGCCCGATCACCCGAACGTGCTGTTCGCCCTGGCCGGCGAGCACGCCGATCAGCTGGACGTGAACGAGATCAGCTCCAACGTCAGACTGCTGGGGGCAGTGAGCCAGGACCGTCTGTCCGAGCTTCTGGCGGGAGCCGACCTGGCGCTGAATCCGATGCGAACCGGCGGCGGCTCCAACCTCAAGGTCCTGCAGTATTTCGCTGCCGGTCTACCAGTGCTGAGCACACCGCTCGGCGTCCGCGGAGTTCCGGAACCCGGACGCTATGCGGTTGTCGCCCGCATCGACCGTCTGAGCGCCGAGCTGGGCGAGTTCGTCCCCAAGATCGCGGAATCGCCTCCGGACAACTCGGGTGGCAGGGTGGGAGCAGCCCGGAAACTGGTGGAGACGGAGTTCGACTGGGCAGTCATCTCCCTCCGTTTCGCCACCCTGCTGGGCGCCGCAATCGAGGATCGGGAGCCAGCGGGTTGAGCGAGCAGTCCACAGCCACGGTGTACGTCGAGGTGACAACCACCCTCGCGGCGCAGTTCACCGCCGGATACGAACGCCTGGTGCGATCGCTGATCGCGGGTCTTCAGCAGCGGGAGGACACGATCGAGGTCATCCCAGTGGTCGCCACCGGACGGTCCGAGCACCGCAGGCTCACCGACAGCGAGGGTGAACGGCTGGCACACCACCCCGCGGGTGGCAGCAACCGGCGGCGGGCCGACCGATTCGGACCCCTGTCGCCCCTGGTCCGCGCCACCGTCGGGCTGGCAGTGGTCGGACGAACGCGGGCCGCCATAGGAAATCAGCGTCGCCGTCTCACTGTCTCTCCATCGATGCGCGGCCTCGATGTGGGAATCCTGCCCATGGGTGCCATCTGGCTGGACCTGGAGCCGGCCTGGAACGACCCCGCACCTCGGTCCGAGCTCCTGACGCGGTTCCAGGTGGAGGGCGTGCACACCGCGGTGATGGTGGCTGACGTCATGCCGGAGCTCTTCCCGGAGTGGTTCGACGCCGGCCAGCGACGGCTGTTCGGGGAATGGCTCCGCTCCCACCTGGAACACAGTGGCCTGTTCTGCTGCATCTCGCGTAACACCGAACGCGACCTTCGTGAGGTGGCCCGGCGTCACGGAGTCACCCGGGAACTACCGACGGTCGTGATCCCGCTGGGGGCCGATCTGCCCGATGCGGAGCCCCAGCCCATTGAGCTCCCCCCGGAACTTGGTCGATACCTGCTGGTTGTGGGAACCCTCGAGCCGCGCAAGAACCAGAAGCTGGTACTCGACGTATTCGACCGACTGCGTCGGCGCCACGACGATCTCGGCGTGGTGCTGGTCGGTCGCCAGGGTTGGATGGTCGACGACCTGGTGGAGTCCATCCGGGAGCACCCCGAGTTCGATCGCCGCCTCCTGTGGCCCGACGCAGTGAGCGACGGACAGCTCGCATGGCTGTACCAGAACGCCTTCCTGACCATCGCCCCGTCCCGGTACGAAGGACTCGGGGTGCCGGTCATGGAGGCTCTCGGATACGGGAGCCCCACCATCTCTTCCACCGGTGGCGCCCTGGCCGAAGCAGGAGGCGACCGGGTCGAGACCATCGATCCCGACGATGTCGATGGCCTGTGTGTGGCCGTGGAGCGACACCTGATGGACGAGGACCACCACCAGCGCCTGCGTCGTGCGGCAGCCGGCTATGTGGCACCGCACTGGAACGACGCCGCCGGCGTCCTCGCTGATGCGCTCGTGGGCCTGGCCGAGAAGCCTCCGCCGCGTCCCGGGCGGCCGCTAGGGGGCAAGGAATGAAGCCCGATGACGGCCCCGAGGACACGGGACGATCTCGTTCTCGTCGTCCGGGTCCCCGCGGCCGGCGAACGAGCGTGACCGCGCCGGCGCCAGGGCGGTCGCTGCTGGCGCTGACGGTCTTCCTCGGAATCGTCGGGGTCATCCTTCGCCTCGTCCCCCGCGGTGATCTGTGGCTGGACGAGGCCCTCTCGGTCAACATCTCCTCGCTGTCGATGGCGGACATCCCCGACGCTCTTCGCCGGGACGGACACCCCCCGCTCTACTACTGGCTGCTGCACCTCTGGGGCCTGGCGGGTTCGTCGGACTGGTGGATGCGCGCCCTGTCAGCCCTCATCGCCGTCATCGGGCTTCCCCTCGCGTACCTGAGCGGTAGGCGACTCGGCCGACGTAAGGGCGCGGCCGGACTGGGTGGCCGACGCGTCGGCCTCATCACGATGTCGGTGTGGGCGGTGCTGCCGTTCGCGGTGCGATACGGCAGTGAGACCCGAATGTACGCACTGGTGTCGACCCTCGTGCTGGCCGGATACCTGTTGGTCGACAACCTGTTGGGCGAGCCCGAGCGCGCCGACCAGCCGCTTCCTCGACCTGCCGCCAACGCAATCGGCCTGGCGCTCGTGACGGCGGCACTTCTCCTGACCCACTACTGGGCTCTCTGGCTGGGTGCCTCGGTGGCGCTGCTCACAGTCGTGGTGCTCGTGCGGAGCGTGTCGCCCGATCGCCGTCGCCGGGCCTGGACATGCCTGGGATCCCTGGGCGTCGGATTCCTGCTGTTCGCCCCGTGGATTCCGACGATGCTGTATCAGTCCGAACACACCGGTACGCCCTGGGGCGAGGTGTTCCGCCCGGCGACAATCATCGTGGTGACCATCACGGATCTGGTCGGCGGCGGGTTCGGCGAGCTGCAGGTCATGTCGTACATCCTGTTCAGCGTCATCGCGGTGGCGGTGTTCGGTGCCCTGCGATCACGGGCCGGCCGCGAAGTCGTGGAGCTGGTGGCGGCGCCGCAGTCGCGGATCCTCCCGGAGCTGACTGTCCTGTTGGGCACCCTTGTCATCGGCTGGGCAACTGCATTCGCCTCGTCATCCACCTACGCGTCCCGCTATGCAGCAGTCATCGCCCCTCTGTTCGCGCTGTGCGTCGCCGCGGGCCTGGCCATGATTCGCTCCACCAGGGCCACGACGGCACTCACCGCTGTCGTCTGTGCGGCGCTGTTTGTGGGCTCGGTGGTGGAGATCACCACCGAACGCACGCAGGCCGGCGTGGTGGCCGACGGGATCGCCACCGACCTGGTGGCCGCTGGCGCCTCACCCGTGAGCGATGGCGACGGCCAGGTGGTCGTCCCCTGTGTCCGGATCAGCTCGGTCCCGCAACCCACCGCGCCCTGGCGGACCGGGGGGTCGACGCCACCGTTCTGGCATTCCCCGATCCCACGCTCGATCCCCGGTTCGTCGACTGGGTGGACTACGAGGAACGCAACGCGGCGGCGGACCCGACGGCCTTCGCAGAACAACTCCTGGACGAGGTCCCCCCGGACACCCCGGTCTATGTGGTGGCCAACACCGGGTATCTGACCTTCGAGGGGAAGTGTGAAGCGGTGATCGCCGCTCTGGCCAACTCGGGGAGCATCTGTCGAGCAGCTCGAGACCGCTGACGCCGGACGCCTACTTCGAGAGCATGGGCCTGTGGGTTCGCCGACCGGCGACCTGAGCGACCCCGAGCTGCGCTGGTCACAAGGGCTGCGCGCCGCCACGCTCGGCTGGGTCGCGGCCCGGATCGCGGTGGCCGCAGGGTTCGCCCTCGCCCATGGGCTCTCGGGAGTCGTGCACCTGCCCGACGGTCGGCTACATCTCGACGAGGGCCTGATGACCTGGGACGGAACGTTCTACAGGGTCATCACACAGGGTTGGTACAGCAGTGCGAGCACTGCCGAGGACCCCGCCAGGTTCTTCCCCGGCTACCCCGCTCTGGGCCGCGTGGTCGAGCCGCTCGTGTTCGGCAACACCGATCTGGCCCTGCTGCTGATCGCGAACGTTGCCGCGCTGGCCGCCGGCGTGCTGGTGTGGAGACTGGCCGCGGAGGCGATCGGGGATTCCCGGGTCGCCGTGCGCGCAGCATGGATGGTGGCGATCATCCCCGCGGCCAATGTCATGGTGTTCGCCTACACAGAGTCCCTGATGCTGCTCCTCGTCGCCGCGGGACTTCTGGCCCTGCATCGCCGCCGACCCGGGTGGGCCGCGATGGCCGGTCTGGCTGCGGGGGCACTGAGGCCATCGGGGGTCCTGATGGGGGTTCCGGCCGCCATCGAGGCCTGGCAGTGGTACCGCAACACCGGGCAGCGCCGGCTCTCGGAGATCATCGCCTGGTCCGGCGCGGTGATAGCGCCGGCAGTCGGTTTGGCGGGTGCCCTGTGGGTGGTCTCGCGACCCGAGGGCGACCTGCTGGCGTCCTACCGGATCCAGCGCCAGCTCAGGGATGGGTTCCGGGACCCGCTCACCCGCCTCGCCCAGGCCGGTGTCGACTTCGCGCAGGGCCACTTCCACGACCTGTACAACGTCGCATTCGCGGTGGGTTTCGCCGTGCTGTTCGTGGTGGCCGTGCGCCGGCGCCAGCCACTGTCCTGGCTGGGTCTGATGGCCATCACCTGGGTGGTGGCCGTGGGAGCCAACAACATGGATTCCGTGGGTCGCTACTGCCTCGTCGCCGCCCCGTTCACCATCGCACTCGCCCAGTGGGCCGGGTCCCGTGGTCGCCAGTGGACAGTGGGGATCCTGGGGTGCGCGGGCACCGATCTGGTTCACCAGCGAGGTGCTGCTGGGCCGGATCATCCCCTGACGTACGGTCCTCGCAGATCCCGGGGACCAGAGCCGTCCACCATCACTGGCCGGAGGCCGCGGCTGTCGTGGGGGCGTTCAGAGCGGCCCGGAAGAACTCCTCGTCCTCGAAGATCCCACGTCGCGCAGGAATATCCGCCCGTAGCGCTCGAAGTACATGAGTTGCTTGGACAGCAGGAAGATCCCCCGGTCGAAGTCCGAGTCGTACACGCCGTGGGCCTCTGCTGCGGCACGGACCCTGCGCTGTTCACGGAATCGCCGGTAGATCGCCCGCAGCGACAGCGTCTCGGCCTCGAGGCCCTTGGCCTCGGCCACCTTCTTCTGGGGCGCATTCAGCAGATCGGCGAGCGACACCTGGCCGAACGGTTGGGTGAGCACCGGACCCGAGCGGCCCTGCATGAACGCCTCGAGTCTGTTCGTCGTCCATGCCCAGCTGCTCCTCCAGAACCGGTCCGTAGATCTGCCGCGTGGCGTCGCGCCAGCGCCGGCCAGGCGTCCTCGTCGCCGAGCGCGGCCTCGATGAGCCGGCGGAAGAACTGGTGGGTATCGGGGTCCAGTCGACCGACGATTCCCCAGTCGATGACTCCGACCCGGCCATCGGGCAGCAACAGCAGGTTGCCGGCATGGACGTCACCGTGGAAGGTCCCCCACCGGATGGCGGTAAGGAGGAATCCCTTCATGACCTCCTTCACGACCGGCGCGGGGTCGTAGCCGTAGCGCGCCACGGTGGTGAGATCATCCACCGGTACCCCGTCGAAGAACTCCATCGTGATGACCCGGGGTCCCGACAGCTCCTCGACCACGTCGGGCACCGTCACCCGCGGTAGGTCGACCTCGCGAGAAGCGTTCGGTAGTGCGCCATCGCCCGAGCTTCGTTGCGTAGATCGAGTTCCTCGCCGATCTGTACCCGGAACCCCTGGAACAACGCCAGGAACTGACCGGCCGCGTACTCGCCGGTCTGCTTGGCCACCACCTCCAGCATCGGCTGGAACAGATCGAGGTCGGTTGCCACGCGATGCTCGATTCCCGGTCGGAGCACCTTGACCGCGACTCGACGGCCGTCGACGGTCGTGGCCTTGTGGACCACCGATATGGAAGCGGTTCCGATCGGGGTCTCGGAGAAGCTCCAGAATGCCTCCTCCAAGGGCATGCCCAGATCGAACTCGACGATGCGCCGAACCTCCTCGAAGGGAACCGTCGGCCCGGTATCGAGACACGACCGGAACTCGGCGGCGACCTCGTCGCCGAATATCCCCGGCGACGAACCGACGAGCTGGCCGAACTTCATGAAGGTGGCCCCCAGTTCCTCGAACGTGCGCCGCAGGGGACGGGCATAGGCGTCGGGAGCGATTCGACGGGTCAGCGCTGAACGCAACGCGAGCGGAGTGAAGTGGCGCGTGGTCACCAGTGCGATCTGGCGAGCACGTCGGGCAATGTCGCGACGCGACGTGGTCGGCAGCTCGAGAGGATGGACCCTGGGCATGGGCTCAAGGTGCGCGGCTAGCAGCTGCGGGTCCTGATCGATGTCGTTACCACCCAAGTGACTCAAGCCAGCCCCCCCGACTCCCAGTGGTTCGACGAACCCCGCTCACCATCGTGGGCCGCACGAGGACCCCTCGGCAACTGCACGTCGCTGCGAGGCGCCGGCGCCTGCATCAAGGAGTCAGCCTTGCGATGTCTCCATCATGGGGCCAGCGTCGTGACGTCTTTGCCGGCCACGATGACCTCGACTGCCACATCGGAATCTGTTCCGTCGGCGTTCGCGTCCGCCCCCGGTAGGGATTCACCGACGATGGCCGCCGCGGTGTCACGCACCTGCTCGAACGCCGCGGTGCCGTCACACTTGGACAAGCTGTCGTCGGAGGTCGGGCTGAGTACCACACGCGCACCACCGGCGCTCACCTCGGCCTCGATCACCTGAATGTCCGGGGGAATCTTGGACGAAGCCGTGTTGGCGCGCCCCGGCGTACCCGAGATGAGCTCCTCGAGCGCCGCGACCAGTCGGTTCGACGGGGCTTCGTCGGCTATCAGTACCGAGGCCTGACGGTCCGGTCGACGGCAGCCCCGGTCGCTGTTGTAGAAGGCCACCGTGGCGACCTGTAGTTCGGGCGCCGGTACCGCCACACCCCGCAGCCAGGACGTGACCTCCCAGCGATCCTCCAGATCCTTCTTACGGCGGCTGCCCGACCCAGCCTCCTCCAAGTCACTTCGATCAGCTCCGGCGACGAGCTCCACCGTCACCACATCCAGGCTCTGCTCGGGGCCCTCCGGGCCGGACCAGCTCGATACGACGCAAGTGGACCAGGAGCCCGGTTCCCCCTCGAAGCCCCGGATACGTGTCATCCGGGTGACGGGCGGTGTCGTGGCATCAACTTGCTCGATCACCTCCTCTGTTGCAGGGAGACTGGCGAACCCTCCACCCGTTGCCGACGCCCCGAACAGACTGATCAGCTCGGCTGCCTCCAGCTCCACCGGCTTGCCCGGCTCGGGACAGGTCTCGGGGCTCGCGGCTTCTGGAACGACCTCGGGAGCCATCTCCCGTTCCGGCAGGGAGGACGCCACCTCCCCCTCTGGTGTGAGAACCACCGTCCCACTGTTTCCCCATGCGAAGATCCCCAGGCCGAGCAGGGTCGCCGAAATGACCACGGCAAGAACGAACCGGGGGCGGAGGTACGACGGAGTCGGCTCCTCGGGTTCCCACTGGGGCTGTTCGACCACTTGTGGAGGGTACCGTCGGGCGACGCCGGGGACGAGACCACACACCGGTGCGGCCGGATGCGGAGAGCCGCCTATCGTGTGTCCGTGGGGAGCACCAGCTGAGGCCCGGCCCGATCGACCCCCGGAAGCGTGACGTGAACACCCGTTCGGCCGTCCCCACTTCACCGCTGCCGGTCCTGGCGGCGATCGACGAACTGGCCGAGGCTCTCGACGACGTGGGCGCCGCGGTACCGGTGGCGCCGCCGGGGACGGGCAAGACCACCGGGGTCCCGCCGGCACTCCTGCAGCGCCCGTGGGCACGGGGTCGCATCATCCTCGTGGTTCCACGTCGCATGGCGGCACGAGCCGCAGCTGCTCGGATGTCGCATGACCATGGCGAGTCGGTCGGCCAACGATTTGGCTACTCCGTTCGCCACGACCGCCGCGTCGGCCCCGGCACGGTGGTGGAGGCCGTTACCCCAGGCCTGCTGCTGCGCCGCATACAGAACGATCCGAGTCTCGACGGCGTGTGCGCGGTCGTTCTGGATGAGTTCCACGAGCGCTCGGTCGACCTGGACATGTTGTTGGCGCTGCTCACCGACGTGCGTTCATCGCTGCGTGAGGACCTGCGCCTACTCGTGATGTCGGCGACGCTGGAGGCCACGCGTGTGGCCGAGGTCCTGTCCGAGCCCCACGGGGACGACACCGCAGCGGATCCTGTGCCCGTGATTCGGGTGAGCGCCGAGCTGTATCCGATCCGCACCGTGCACCGACCTGGCAGCGCCCATGATCGGCTCGACCAGCGGGTGGCCGATGTCGTCGTCGAAGCCGTGCGCGAGGACGACGGAGACATCCTCGTGTTCCTGCCGGGCGCGGCGAGATCGCTGCAACCGCGCGGCGACTGGCCGGTCGACTGGGGCCCGGCGTCGACGTTTGCGAACTGCACGGGTCGATGTCGCCGGCGGCGCAGAACGCGATCCTCGGGCACCGCCGTGGCACTGCCCGCCGGGTGGTTCTGAGCACTGCTGTGGCCGAGACCTCGGTGACCGTTCCCGGAGTGAGGGTGGTCGTGGACTCGGGTCGGCGCCGCCACCAACAGATGGACCCCCGAACGGGGCTGCCTGCGCTGGTGACCCGTTCCGTGTCCCGCGGTGGGAGCCGACCAGAGGCGTGGAAGGTGTGGTCGCGAAGGACCAGGGGTCTGCTACCGGCTGTGGCGCCCGACCGAGGATGAACTACGGCGGGCAGCGGACCCTCCCGAGATCACGGTTGCGGACCTGTCGCCACTCCTGCTGCAGGTCCTCGACTGGGGGGCCACATCGACCCGGGAGCTGCGCTGGGTGGATGACCCTCCCGATGGAGGGATCCGTAGGGCGCAGAGCCTGTTGGAGGACCTGGCAGCGGTGTCCGCCGACGGCCGACTCACGGAGTTGGGTCATCGGATGGCTGATCTCGGATTCCATCCACGCATGGGTGCAATCGCTGTGCACGGACAGGACCATGGGCAGGCCCAACTGGCGGCCGAGGTCGTGGCGGTTCTGGATACCGGCGGCATCGGAGGGTCCGAGGTGGCCGAAGCCGTCAGGGATCTGAGAGCGGCCGCGGTGAGGCGTCTCTGAAGCGGGCCCTTCGCCAGTGGAGTCGAAGGCTCGGTGCCGGCGGATCGTGGGGCGAGACCGACGATCTGGACCGTGCAGTTGCGCGGCTCGTTCTTGCCGGTTTCGCCGACCGACTCGGTCGTCGACGGCCCGAGCGGCCCGATGTGTATCACCTACGCCATGGCGGGGAGGTGGAGCTGCGCCGAACGAGCCGCCAGCTCGGCGATGCCGAGTGGATCGTTGCGGTGGAACTCGACGCTCGCACGGGCTCCGGCCGCCCGGGTCTGCTGCACCTGGGCACAGGCGTCCATCCAGACGACATGGAAGAGCTGCTGGCGGGAGCCGACGCCGAAGGTCACATCAGCGAGGACCACCAGGTCGAGTGGGACCCGGACAGCGGAGCCGTGGCGGCCACCCTCACCCGTCGTCTCGATTCCGTCGTGCTCGATCGTCGACGGTGGCGCGATCCCGACCGTGACGCGGTGACGGTCGCCGTGACCAACACCGTGACCCGTGACGGCCCCTCGGTCCTGGCGCACTGGGACGAGGTCCACGAACTGCGGTCCAGGATCGCCATGCTGGGTGCCGTCGAAGCTCCCCGGCCATCCGAGGCCGAACGAGGCTGGCCGGACTGGTCCGACGAGGCCCTGGGTGCCAGGGCCCCCGAGTGGGTACCGGCGCTGGTCGCCGGTGCGCTGGCGCGGGGTCGCTTCGACCCCTCGGGGGCCCAGATCCGAGCCGCTCTCACCGCTCAACTCAGCTGGGAGGACACCCGGGTACTCGACACCGAGGCCCCCGTGCTGTGGCCCGAGCCGAACGGGCCGGGGCTGCGCCTTCGCTACGGAGCCATCGATGGCGAACCGGGCTCGGTTCTGATGGCGACGAAGCTCCAGAGACTGCTGGGCGTCGACGAGCATCCGAGCATCGGCAGACTGCGGGTACCGCTGATCGTCGAACTGCTCTCCCCCGCTGGCCGTCCGCTGCAACGGACGTTGGACCTGCCCGGCTTCTGGAGGGGAAGCTATGCACAGGTTCGCGGGGAGATGCGGGGCCGATACCCCAAGCACTCCTGGCCGGAGAAGCCCTGGGAATCACCCGGAGGTGGATGACCCCGCGGCTCCGAACCGCTGCAATCAGGTGCTCCGCAGCCAACGGCGCCCTTCGGATAGCCGACGTTCCAGCTGACCGAGCGTTGCTTCTCCGATGCGGTCGATCCCGGCGAGGCGGTTGAGCTCACGGTTGACCTGGGCATGTCCCCACCCGGTCGACCTCACTATCTCGACCGCCAGATCTGCGTTGGCCTGGCGTACCGCCGCCTTGCGCTCGCGGAGCGGCACCGGCCGACCCTGCTCACCGTCTCCCGGCGCACCATCACCCGGACCCGCAATCACCCCGGCTGCACCGGACGGCAGCGGCGGTGGATGCAACAGCAGCTCCACACCGGCGGGCTCGCGATGGTCGACCGACGACCCCGTGTCCTCGGGGTCGTCGGGATCCCTTCCGAAGACGCCACGACTCGCGGCATCACCGGCTTCGGTGGCCACCGACCCGATGACTGCGAACATGCTGAGCTGCTCCGCGTCCTCGTCGAGAGCCCCCTCGGGGTCCTCGGCACGCACCACATCACGCTCGGCACGGCGTCGCAGGTTGTGCCGACGGGATTCCGCGATCGCTGCCGCGTGGCGGGCCAACCGGGGATCATCGGGCAGGAACACATAGGCCTTCTGACGGCCTGCACCACGTATCCACCGGACCACGCGTCCGACGGCCTGGCGGAAGAACAGTTCGGTCGTGGTGGTGGTGGCAAACACCGCCAGTTGCAGGCGCGGGATGTCGACGCCTTCGGAGACCATGCGTACGGCGACGATCCACCTCTGGTCACTCGCTGGCGAACCGGTCGATGCGGTCGCGAGGCATCGGGGTCGTCGGAGGTGGCAACGACGACCTGGCCGGGATTTCGTCTCGAGAGCAGCGAGGCGATCCCGATGGCGTGGGCGACGTCGGTGGCGATCACCAGACCGGCGGCATCAGGGTGATCGCGCCGGATATCGGTCAGTCGGCCGTCGGCCTGCTCCAGGACCGTCGGCAACCACTCACCCTCGATCGACAGCGCGGTGCGCAGCCGCTGATTGGCCCGCTCGACGCCGCAGATCGTCGTCGAAGGTGGCGGCGACGCTCCTGCCCGTCGGGCGCTCACCCACTCCATGTGGCCGTCGAAGCGGGGGAAGAACACCGGGCGGACCACGCCGCCGTCGTCGAGTGCCTCGCCGTAGCCGTACTCGTAGTCGGGCATGGCCTCGCCGTGATCGCCGAGGCTGTAGTCCACGAACGGGATCGGGTTGTCGTCGGAGCGAAACGGGGTGCCCGACAGCAGCAGCCGGCATCCACGCGTCGTCGAATGCCTGCGAACACCGTCGCCCCAGGACCGATCGCTCGCCGCATGGTGGATCTCGTCGAGGACCACGAAGGCGCCCCGGCCAGAGCGCGCGCAACACCGTCGCCGACGGATGCCGCCTGGGCGTAGGTGACCACGACGCCGTGCATGTCGGCCGGCAGACCGCCCGGCGCCCGGCCGACCAGTCGGTGATCGAGGTGGAACCCGAAGCGCAGCCCGGCCTCGGCCCACTGGATCTTCAGGTGCTGGGTGGGGACGACCACCACGATCGGCAGGTGCTCGCCGGCGAGGCGCTGCACGCGCCGCGGCCAGCGCAAAGGTGGTCTTGCCGGCCCCCGGGCAGGCCACGGCGAGGAAGTCCCGTCCGGAACTGGCAGCCAGCTTGCCGAGCGCGTCGGACTGCCACGGGCGGAGATTGATCCTCGTGGGTCGGGTGACGCTGGGGGCTCCCCGGCGTTCGTTGTTCTTGGGAGACATGTTGTTCTGGGATGACACGGCGGCGCTGATTCTAGGAGTCCGCTCCGACACCCGAGGGACAGCTGAAGCGACCCGGCCGATCCCGTGCCACTCAGTCGGCCAGCGCCGCGGCCAGGGCCGACAGCGCCATGCGGTTGCGTTCACGGTCGACCGACAACACCTTCACACGCAGTTGCTCACCCGGGATCACCAGCTGGTCGGCCCGTTGCCCCGGCAGCTCGCTCAGCTCCGAGACGTGTACCAGGCCCTCGGCGCCAGACTCATCGAGCCGGGCGAACGCCCCGTAGTCCACCACCCGGAAGACAGTCGCGCTGCAGACGGCGCCGACCTCTACTCCGTCGAGGGGGTGATCGGCAGTTCGACGCATCGACAACCCGAGGCGACGCTTGGACCTGGTCACCTCCAGGACCTCCACCTCCACCTCCTGGCCGACGCTCACCACGTCGCCGGGATGGTCGACCCGCGACCACGACAGTTCGCTGCGATGCACGAGGCCGCGCAACGGCCCGAGCTGGACCTTGGCCCCGTAGTCCTCCACCGATGTGACCACGCCCATGCGCTTCTGGCCCACCGCTATCTCGGACCATGCCTGCTTCTCACCGGCACGGCGTCGACGACGCTGCGCATCGCGTCGTGAGACCACGAGGCGATCGGCTGCGCGGTCGATCTCCTGGACCATCACCTCTACCTCTGTGCCCACGAGGTCGGCGAGTTCGCCCTCCAGCTCCCCGACCTGCGAACGGGGCAGGAAGGCACGCATGCCCAGCTCCACCAACAGTCCACCCTTGACCTGGCGGCCGACCGTCCCGCTCAGCACGGTCTTGTCACGCGCCGCCGACTCGACGGTGTGCCAGGCATCGGACTTCGCGGCCCAGGCAGCCGACATCGACACCTGCCCTTGCCGATCCTCCCGGTGCAGCACAGCGGCTCGAATCTCGGATCCGACCGCGCTGTCCGACAGCCCGGCCCGATCGAAGTCGTCGCGCGGCATGACCCCCGTGCGGCCATCGGCGAGCCGGACCCGCACCTCGCGGTCGCCGACCTCGACGAGCGCCACGTCCACGACGGTGGGTTCCTGATCCTCACGGTTACCGGGGGCGACACTGCCGGACCCGGGAGGTGGAGGGGGGCCAGCCTTGGTCACCCAAGGGAGGGTACCGCCGCCGGCTGCGCATCCGGGCGCGGACCGGGCCGAAGCTAGGTTGGGTCCATGGAACCCAACGGCACTGACGAGACCGTACGCGTGGGAGCGATGCTGTTCACCCTGGTCGATCCCAGCAAGGGCCACGAGGTGGCCTACAACAGCTGGTACGAACAGGATCACCTCTATGGCGGATGCATGGTCGGGCCGTGGCTGTTCGCCGGACGACGGTGGGTGGCGACGCGAGAACTTAAGGACCTCCGGGAACCAGCCGTGGTTCCCGACGAATCAGCGGTGACGCGTCCACTCGATGCCGGCAGCTACCTGGCCACCTACTTCATCCACGCCGGCCACGAGGCAGAGCACTTCGCATGGGCCAACAAGCAGGTCTTCGAGCTCTACGAGAACGACCGCGGCTTCGATGAGCGCCACCATGCCCACACTGCGCTGTACTTCTTCGTCGGTGAGCACCGCGTTGTCTCGAAGGTCCCGGCCCACATGGCACTCGACCACCCGTACGCGGGACTGGTGAGCCTCCACATCGACCGGGAGGACGACGTCCGCCACGAGCAGTATGCCGAGTGGTTCGACGAGGTGGTCTCCCCCACTCTCCTGGACGGGAACGGGCCGGTGGACCTGGTGCTCGACTGGCGTCCGATCATCCCCAAGGGCACCGAGGCCGATGCCCCTATGGACCTGGGTACCGGGCCGGGAACTCGCCAACGCAGTTTGCAGATGCTGTTCTGCGGCGCCGCACCCCGGGGCGACTTCGACCCGGCACGCGACATGGACACCATTCGCGAGGTGATCGACCGCATCGACGAGTCAGGACTGGCCACGGTGAGATTGGCGGCACCCTTCATCCCCACTGTGCCGGGCACCGACATGTACACGGATCAACTCTGGTAGGTCACCTCGGGCCGAGGTGTTCGGCCAGGAACTCGACCGTTCGCTCCCACGCGGTCGCCGTGGCGCCGACCTCGATCTCGTTGCGCTCGCCCGTCGCCCCAGAGGCATCGAGCATGGGGACTCCCGTTTCGGCGAAGAAGTGTCGCGTTCCGCGGTGATGGTGCACCTCGATCGACTTCTCGAGCAACAGCAGCTGTGACTGCATCTCCACCACATCGTCGCCGGACACGAGGGGGTCGGACTCCGCGAAGTTGCACAGCACCGGTGCCACCAGGTCTGTGAAGTCGATGTTCTGCACGCCGTAGTAGGCGACCACGGCCCCGATCGAGTCGGGAACGCGGGTTCCCAGCCACAGGGCCCAAGAAGCTCCCATCGAGTATCCGAGTACTCCCACCGGGGCATCCGGGTCACGGCTGTGGGCTCGGAGCGCAACCACGGTGGACAGGATCATCGCTGCAGTCCCGTCGGCGTCGGCATCGGCCAGGCGGAGAGCCGCCTCGGACGCATCGCCGGGCTCCGGGCCGCTCAACAGCGCCGGCGCGACAGCGGTGAAGCCGGCGTCGGCGAGCTCTTCCACCACCGACTTCACCCCACGGCTCAGTCCCCACCACGAATGAAGGACCAGCACGCCGGGGCCCGGCCCGTCGTCGGGGGTGACCAGATACGCGGTGCCGGGTGCGCTGTCTGACATGTTCCCACCTTGGCATGTCCGGCTCCGTGGATAGTCTTCGGCGAAGCCGCGTCCAGGAGGTCCGTCGATGCCAGAACTCTGCGATCCGTTCGCACCCCATCCCGCCCGGGATGCCTCGCGGGCCTCGATGGACGCCGTGGAGACCGGCGACCGCGAGAGGTGGCTGGCCCTGTTCAGCCCCGATGCGGTGATCGAGGACCCAATCGGATCGTCGCCCCTCGATCCCGGGGGCAAGGGCCATCAAGGCCCGGAGGCCATCGCCGCGTTCTGGGACAACGTGATAGGCCCCAACAGGGTCACCTTCGTGATCGAACAGTCGTGGGCTGCCGGGGACGAGGTGGCCAACGTGGGGACGATCACCACGACCATGGCCGACGGCACGGTCGTGCACACCGACGGGGTGTTCACCTACCGCGTCGACGGGTCCGGGAAGGTCGCAGCGCTACGCGCCTACTGGGAGATGGACCGCCTGCGATTCGCGTAGGAGGACCCGCCGCCGGTGCGCGAGGATGGGCCCATGGGATCGGTGACGGTGGTGCTCAACCAAAAAGGCGGGGTCGGCAAGACCACCGTGTCACTGGGGCTGGCCGCGGCGGCGCAGCGCGCCGGCGATCCAGTGCTGATGGTCGACCTGGATCCACAGGGCAGTGCCGGCTGGGCCATGGGCGTGGAGGCCGACGACGACCACCTGGCGGTGGGTGACGTCCTGCGAACTGCCAGCACCGAGGTCGCCCGGGCCGCCACTGTCACCTCTGGGTGGGGAGAGGGCGTGGACGTGCTGCCCGCCAGTGCGTCGTTGATCGACCGGGAGGCCGATGACCGCAGCGACACCGCCGCCCTGCGCCTGCGCCAGGCGCTGGCTCCGATCAGCGAGGAGTACCGCCACGTCCTCATCGACTGCGCTCCCTCGCTCGGGCCCACCACCCGCTGCGGTCTGGCTGCCGCCGACGGCCTGCTGATGGTGGTGGAGCTGTCGGCTCTGTCGATCCGTGGCGCGGATGCCGTGATGGCCACGGCGTATGACGTCGGCCATCAGCTCAACCCCACCCTCGACCTGTTCGGTGTCGTGGTCAACCGTGCGCCGGCTGCGTCCACCGAAGCCCAACGCCAGGCAGAGGAACTGTCGCGCCACATGGGGGTCGGAGCCGTATGGCGTCCGTTCATCCCCCAGCGGACAGTGCTCAACGAGGCGGTGGGGCGACGCGCACCACTGCAGGACCTCGGCTACCGGGCGACCGATACCGTCGCCATATTCGACGAGCTGTACCAGCACCTGAATGAGGCGACGACCACCTCACGGGCGGCCGTCGCCTGAGTCCGCCGAGCACGCCGGGCCTGGCCCTGGGGGACACACCGTCACATCGTGTGTTCGGTCTGTTCCATCGCGGTTGCGTCGCGGCGCCTTGGTCCTTAGGGTCGTAGCGGTCACAACGTTCGCCATCTACGGGTGGGCCGTGGACGTGACTCGCGACAGGGGGTTCGTCATGTCCGGATTGCGCTTGAAGGTAGCGAGCGTGCTGGCCGGTTCCGTCGGCTTGATTGTGCTTGCGTGTGGGCCGTATCCGCCGCCGACCACAACCACATCGACCACCCTTCCGCCCAACGAGGTCTTGGTGAACGACTTCGCCGACTCCGACGACGGCACGTGTGACGAGACACACTGCTCGTTGCGCGAAGCGATCAACCGGGCCAACACCAACGTGGGCGTGGACACCGTCGTGCTGCCCGCTGGAACCTTCGTCGTCGGGAGCAGCCCACCGCCAATGGCCGCAGCGTGTGTCGCTGCAGCTCGCGATGGCCGTCGGCCCCGAGGGCGAAGCCTTCCATGTGACCGACGACTTGACCATCACCGGCGCCGGCGCGGGTGTCACGACGATTGACCTCTCCGGTGACGACTTCAGCATCGGATGGCTGGTCGAGGCCAGCCTCACGCTGTCGTCGCTCACGGTCTCCAACCTGGGATCCGGGTTCTCCGCCGCTGAGCCGAGCCGTCGTCATGACGGATATGGCCGATATTGATGAAGAGGTGACGTTAGCAATACGGTACTGGTCGAAGAGTAATGTTGACAG
>CAVQRK010000015.1:0-46165 GCA_963715225.1 uncultured Actinomycetota bacterium | reverse complement strand
ACGCCCTGATCGGCGGCACCGAGAGGTGACGAATTGCCAAGCGGGCGAGCTTCACCGTGACCGCAGGTGCGGCGGCAATCGCCTCGGCCATCTCCCCCACCGTGTCGTCGAGTTCCTCACCCGGGACCACACGACTCACCACACCGTGGTTCAGAGCCTCCTCGGCTCCCAGCACCCTGCCGGTTAGCACCATGTCCGACACCAGTCCGGGCCCGGCGATCTGTTGAAGTACCGCTACTCCCCCGGTGTCGGGGATCACGCCATGGGTCACCTCAGGCAGCCTGAACCGGGTTCCTTCGGCCGCCACCCGGATGTCGCACAGCAGCGCCCTCTGGAAGGAACCACCCATGACCCACCCCTTGCAGGCCACGATGACCGGCGTGTCGATATCCCACAGAGCCCTTGCATCTGGCGATGTCCCCGGCGCATGAGCTCATGGTGCGACATCTCGGTCCTGTTGGTCCCGATCGAGCCCACGTCCCGACCGGAGGACCACGACTTTCCTTCACCGCGCCAGATGACCGCCCGAATCTCTGCGTTGGATCGGATCGTCGCCAGCGCTTCGAACAGATGGGCATCCATGTCGTCATCGAATGCATTGTGCTTGTCGGGGTTGTCGTTGGTGATCGTCGCCACCGACCCCTCGATCTCGAGATGAACTGCTGCCATGGCCGACACCCTTGCAGTTCCGTGCCGATGGCTCCACTGCTCCGAGCGGGGCAGGCCTGCCCCGCTCCGACCCGCGAGGATGTATCCATGACGGACCGTCTCCTTCACCTGCCCGAGGACTGGGAACGCGCCCTTGCAGTGGTGGCGCACCCCGACGACATGGAGTACGGGGCCGCCAGCGCAGTTGCCCGATGGTGTGACCAGGGCAAGGACATCCGCTACCTGCTCGTGACCGACGGGGAGGTCGGCATCGATTCGATCCCCGCCGCAGAAGCCGGCCCGCTGCGCCGGGAGGAACAACGGGCGAGCTGCGCCGCGGTGGGGGTGAGCCAGGTGGAGTTCCTCGGATTGCCCGATGGTCTGCTCGAGGAAGGGGTGGAGCTGCGCCGCGACCTGACGGGAGCCCTCAGGCGACATCGACCGAGGTTGTCCTGGGCATCAACCATCGCGACAGCTGGGGTGGCCCGAGCTGGAACGATCCCGACCACCGGGTGGTGGGACGTTGCCTGCTCGACTCCGTGCGGGACGCTGCGAACCGCTGGCTCTTCGTAGATCCGGACACCGAGCCTTGGGACGGGGTCCGCTTCGTAGCACTGAGCGGATCGCCGGAGGCGACCCATGGAGTCGACGTCACCGAGCACCTGGCGACAGGCGTGGACTCGCTCCGGTGCCACTCCGCCTACCTGGCGGGCATCGGCGACCCGGACCCCGACGCGTTTCTGCGCAGTGGCGCACAATCAGGCCGGTGCGCGACTCGGCGTGGCACTCGCGGCGTCGTTCGAGGTCGTGAACGTCTGAGTCCGCAGCACTAGGTCCGGGTTCCCGCCGGGTTTGCCATCGCCGGACGGTGGGCCGCTCAGGCCGGGGAGTCCGGCACCGACTGCTGGTGATCCATCATGTCGGCCATGACGGTGCGGATGAAGTCATCGGCCTCTTCCGTCAGACCTCCGGCGACACCGCCGTAGACCGCCGCCGAACCCGCTGGCTCGTCGCCACGTTCGGCCGGCGTAGGCCACGGCCTCCGCGAGGTCGGACGCGAACTCCTCAACCACCCCGGGCTGGGTCTGGGGGCCGGTGACCGCCATGTGGATGGCGTTCGGGTACTGCTGACCGTTGAACCTCCACCCGCGCAGCCCCATGAAATCGTTCACGTGGTAGATGTCGAACTCGTCGGACGTGAAGCTGAAACAGAATGTCGGTTTGCCGATGATCCGAAGCTCTGGATGTGAGAGCACCGCTTCCTGCATACGCGCCGCGGTGGAGAAGATCTCCTCGGCCTTGGAGAGGTAGCCCTCGCGCCCGTAGGTGACCATCGCCGCCCAACTGGCGGCAAGCAGGCCGCTCGAGCGCGAACCGTCCATACCGGGCGAGCAGTACTTCCCACCGGTCCAGTCGGTCAGGAAGAAGTACTGCGAGTTACGCACCACTGTGTCGCGGAAGAGGATCACCGAGGTTCCCTTGAAGCCGTAGCCGTACTTGTGGGTATCCGCGCTGATGCTCGTCACCCCTGGGAGCCCGAAGTCGAACTGCGGGATGTCGTAGCCGAGCTCGCGGCCCCAGGGCAGGATGAACCCGCCCAGGCAACCGTCGACGTGGAGGCCGACCCCTCGGTCCAGCGCCAGCTCCGACAGGGCTTCGATCGGGTCCACGGTTCCGTAGCCGTAGTTGCAGGCCGATCCGATGATGGCGATGGTGTTCTCGTCCACCAGATCGCCCACCGCCGCCACGTCCACCGTCGCGCTCAGCTGGTCCACCGGGGCGATCCGCATCTCGATTCCGAACAGGTGACAGGCCTTGTCGAAGGCGGGGTGTCCTGTCTCCGGCTTGACGACGTTGGGAGAGGTGATCCCCCGGACTTCTCGGGCGTGATCGCGATACGCGAGCAGAGCGTGCAGGATGCTGCCCGTTCCGCCGGAGGTGACGATGCCACCCGGCGTGGTGTCACTGACCTCCCCGGCGTTGAACAGGTCCAGAGCCATCGAGATGATCTCGCCCTCGAACTTGGTGGCGCTCGGGCAGACGTCGCGCTCGCAGCGCGTTGACGTGGGCGAACATCCCGAACGCCTCCGACATGAAGGCGTAGTGATCCTGATCTCCGCAGTAGTACGACCCCGAGATCTTGCCGTTCTCCCAGGTCGCGTCCTCCTCGGTGGCCATGGCTCGGAGTTCTTCGAGGACCTCGGACCGATCTCTACCGGCGTCGGGAAGCGTCCGGTTGACTTCGAATCGATCGACGTAGGGGTAGTAGGTCATAGGGACAGAGAATGGCAGATTCCCTGCACGGCAGTGAAAGCTTCCTCGAACGGAGCCTGCAGGCGGTCGTGCACGGCGGTCGCCCGGGTGTCCGGTTCGAAGCGCGCTGCAACCTCGAGCGTCCATCCGCCCGGCTCCCGTCCGCCGTGGCGGTACAGGGCGGCTCTCCCCACCGAGCGGGCCACGGCGAGCTCCGGATGCTGCAGGACCGATACCGGGTGTCCGAGCACGTCGGCGATGCACTGGGCCCACTCCGGCGACCTGGCCGCACCTCCGCCGAACACGATCTCCGATGTCTCGTGACCCGACAGGACGTTGACCGCCGGCAGCAGCCACCGGAGGTTGCGTGCCGTGCCCTCGATCGTCGCCCGCACGAGGTCCGAACGGGTGCTCGACAGGGTCACTCCCAGGTAGCCACCCCGCATGGCACTGTCGGAACTGGGAGACAGCGATCCCCCCAACCACGGCAGGAACAGCACTCCACCGGCACCCGGGGACGTGGCCTCCATGGCCGGGGCGATCTCGGCGAACGGATCGGACCCGGCCGAGGCCGCCGGGGCGAGCAGTTCGCAGAGAGCGTGTTCGACCGATCGTCCGGCCAGGCCGTTCTCGGCCATCACCAGGTATCGGCCGGTCACGGCGGCCGGCATGGACACCACCTCGCGCTCCAGGTCCGACACGACCCGATCGACGGTGTCGAGGAGTACCGCGGTCGTGCCCAGCATCAGACCCGGTCCGACCGTCGGTGAAGGCGTCGGTGGCCAGTGCCGCGGCCTGCGTGTCGTTCATGCCCGCGAACACGACGACGTCGGTCGACAGGCCCAGCTCGGCCGCCACGTCCCCGGCCAGGGTTCCCGACCACGCCGTCGGGGGCGATCAGCTCCGGGAGTCGGGTCGGGTCCACGCCCGACATGGCCAGGAGCTCCGAGTCATATTGCGTTGCTCCCAGAGTGCGGTTGTCGCACAGCTGCGAAGTGAACATGGTTGCCTGGTTGGCGACGGCGCGACCGGTGAGGCGGAGGTTCACGAAGTCCATGACCTCGAGGTAGTCGCTGGTGGCGGCGTGCGCCGAGGGCTCGTCGTGCTGGAGGTGGAGCAGGTGCGCCGAGTGACAGACCAGCGCCGATGGGTGGTATTCCGTGGCGCGAGATCCACTCGTCGAAGGCCTCGGGGTACCGCTCGAGGATCGCCCAGCAGTGATCGGTGCCACGTTGGTCCATGTACATGATCAATGGCGTTGTGGGCATGCCCGCGCGCATCGACGCCCACGATCGACGAGTACTGGCTGCACACGCCTATGGACACGATCTCGCCGCGGTCCGGTCTTGTCGCAGATACCTCCTTTGACGCGTCCATGACAGCCGCCCAGAGGGCCTCGACGTCCTGAACCGCGACTTCGCCGTCGATCTCCGTAGCCCAGTCGACGACGACGCTGACGCGACCCCGTGCCCCCATCGTCGACGAGGCGCAACCTTCACGTTCGTGGAGCCAACATCGATGCCAATTCCGTACACACCACGAACGTATCGGGTCATCGCGGAGCACAACGGCCGAGAGCGGCAACGAACGGCGGTGGCCGGGTGCCGTCAATTCTCAATGGACGTACCATCGCTGCCGATGGGGTACCGATGAATGGCCCGCAGCGAAGGATTCGAATCTGTCGGCCCTCGTCCACGGCCTTCCCGACGCCGTGGTCGTGGTCGACGCCTCGGCGGATCTCGTGTGGGGCAACAAGGCGGCCGAGCGTCTCTTCGGACGCACCCTGGACGACTCCGTCGGTCTCAGCGGCCTCGATTTCATACATCCCGACGACCTGGAGATCGCCGCACTGTCCCTCGACAGCGTGCAGTCCAAGGAAGTGGGTACGCCTCTCGAGTTGCGGGTCCGCGGCTCCGATGGATGGAACCTGGTCGAGATGGTGGGAGCACCGCTGGACGACCACGTGGTCGCTGGTCCTGCGCGACCTCACCGAGCGCCGCCGGTGGGAGGTCGCGGGCGACCACGTGGACCGCTTCCGCGTCATCCTCCAGAACGCCGCACCGGTGACGATGCTGCTGGACGCCCGACGGCAACGTCCGGTCGTCATCCGCGGCGATCACCCGTGTGTTCGGAGTCGACCAGGAGTGGGTGGAAGGACGCCCCGTGTCCCACCTGGCCGACGGCCGGGACCGCCGGGCCATCGAATCGGCGCTGGAGGCGCTTGTCGAAGGACGCTCCGGCGGTGGCGACGGAGCGACGGGTGGAGATCGACGTCGAGATCCACCGCGGTGACGGCACGCGCCGTACCGGTGTCGCTGACGCTGGCCAACCTGCTCGATGACCCGAGCGTGCAGGGCGTGGTCGCCACCATGCACGACATCAGCCGCCGGGTCCAGGCCGAGGATGACCTCCGCCAGACCAACTCGCTGCTCGCGGCCACGCTCGACGCAACCGCCGACGGCGTACTGGTGGTGGACCACAGCGGGAGGGTCACCAGCCACAACCAGCGTTTCGTCGAGATGTGGCGCATTCCCCAGACACCTTGTCGCCGCCGGGGCGGACGGACCGATGTTGGAGTTCGCCATGCGGTCGCTGACCGACCCCGAGGCCTTCCGTGCCGCGGGTGGAAGACCTGTACGCCAACCCCGACGACGAGAGCCACGACCACGTCGAGTTCCTCGACGGACGCGTGTTCGAACGTGACAGCCAACCCCAGAAGGTCGGTGGCGTGACGGTCGGGCGTGTCTGGAGCTTCCGCGACGTGACCGCGCAGCGGGTGCTCCAGCAGGAGCTGGCCCAACAGGCCTCGCACGACGCCCTGACGGGGCTGGCCAATCAGAAGTTGTTCCGCGAGCGCGTGGAGGCGGCGACCGCGTCCATGGAACACCCCGATGACCGGATCGCCGTGCTCTTCATCGACCTCGATGACTTCAAGACCGTGAACGACAGCCTCGGCCACTCCGCCGGTGACGAACTCCTGGTGAACGCATCCAAACGCCTCCGACGCTGCGTCCGCCCCCAGGACACGGTGGCAAGGATGGGCGGTGACGAGTTCGCAATCCTGGTGCAGGGCTGCCCCCACGACGGCGAGGCCGTGGACATCGCCCGCCGCATCCTGGCCGTGCTGGCCGACCCCATCGTGATGTCAGGTCGCCGTGTGGCGGCAACCGCCAGCATCGGCATCGTCTACGGAGCGGCCGGCGAGAGCGTGGACAACCTGCTTCGCAGTGCGGACCTGGCGATGTACGTCGCCAAGAACAGCGGTCGCAACCGCTACAGCATCTACTCCCCGGAGATGCACGACGCCGCGTTGCGGCGCCTGGAGGTGGACTCCCGACTCCGCGGTGCAGCGGTGAGGGGCGAGTTGATCGTCCACTACCAACCCGTGGTCGAGGCCACCACCGGCAACATCCAGGCGCTCGAGGCGCTGGTGCGGTGGAACCACCCGGAACGAGGCTTGGTGATGCCGAACGACTTCATACCCCTTGCCGAGCAGAGCGATCTCATCCACGAAATAGGGCAACACGTGCTGGGCGTCGCATGTGACCAGGCTCGAATCTGGAGCGACATCATGGGGATCCGTGATGCCCCTGCGGCCTCGGTCAACATCGCTCCGAGACAACTCTTGGACGAACACCTGCCCGACCATGTGGCACGCCAACTCGAGCGCAGTGGGATCGCGGCATCACAGCTCGTTCTGGAGATCACCGAGGGCGCGCTCGATGCAGGACCCCTCGACCACGGCGCGCCAACTGGAGAACCTGACGCGTCTCGGAGTCCGCCTGGCACTGGACGACTTCGGAACCGGACACTCGTCCCTGTCGCACCTTCAGAGGTTCCCGATCGACACGCTGAAGATCGACCGCGCCTTCGTCGAAGGAGTCGAGGAGCACACGGGCGCATCGCTGGTCGGGGCAATGGTGCAACTCGCTCACACGCTCGGCATGACCGTGGTGGCCGAAGGCGTGGAGACGGAGTCCCAACGGTCTGCCCTGGTCAGGCTCGGCTGCGATCTCGCCCAGGGATATCTGTTCGCCCGGCCCGTTGAACCGGATGCAGCCAACGAGCTGGTCCGGGGACACCACATCGGCTCCGCGCTCTGATCGCGGCCGAGGCGATGTCAGCCCGCTGGACTCAGGACCGCTACCAGGAAGTCCGAGCCGGCAGTGAACGGGCGCATGTCCCAGGTCTCCAGCTCCAGGTCCACAGACAGTCCCGCGGCCCCGACGTCGGCCCGGAAATCGGCGAATTCGTAGCCGCGCCCGCCCCCGAAACCGACCACGATCCGCCCGTCACCGTTCAGGTGGCCCAGCAGCCTCGAGAGCACGACCAGACGCGTACTCGGCGCCAGGAATGGCATCACGTTTCCGGCACACACGATCAGGTCGAAGCCCGCATCGACGCCGTGGGAAGGCAGATCCAGCTCCGCGAGGTCCGACACGATCCAGGTGGGGCCCGGGTGGTCCTCTTCGGCAGCCGCTATCAGGACCGGATCGACATCGACCCCGACCACCTCGTGTCCCAGTTCGGCAAGGATCGCTCCGACGCGACCGGGACCGCACCCGGCATCGAGGATACGACCACCCCTGCCCACCATGGCATCGACCAGACGGGCCTCACCCGCGAGATCGTCACCGGCAGCCGCCATCGTCCTGAATCGCTCGATGTACCAGTTGGAGTGCTCGGGATTCTGCTTGGTCAGCTCTACCCACCCACTGTCCTCGACCACGGAACTCCCTCACCCTCGCATCTGCTTCGACCGCGCCGTTCGTGGGGTGACACTCCGACACGGCGAGGTCGGGGCGGCTCAAGGTATCACCGGGCGCACCGGGCGCACCGGGCGCCCACGGTCGGCAGCGACGCCGAGTCAGGCCCTGAGTTCGGGGGCAGCGGCGATGGCTGTGTCCATCAGCGATACGAGTCCCGAGTCGCCCATGTGGGTGACATGCCCGCGGTCGAGCCAACTGATGCTGCCGGTGCCCCAGTGATCGGCCAGGCGACCGGCCTGGCTCACGGGATCGAGAAGGCGGTCGTGGAGGCCGGCGAGAACGTGCAGCCGCTCGGGTGGAGTGGCCGGCACGAATGACAATGGCGACACCACCTCATGGAGCCGCTTCGATTTGTCACCCAGAGCCCTGAACTTGTCGTCGTTGCGCATCCGGCGAGGTGTCTGGCGGCGGAACACATCGGGAAAGTCGACCGCGGGCACGAGCCCGATCACCGCTCCGAGCGGGCCCTCGAGACCTGCCACCAGGCCGGCCACGCTCCCTCCGAGTGACAAGCCTGCGATGGACATGCTGTGGGGGTCCTGCGTCTCGATCCACACCAGGAGCGATCTGACGTCGTACGCGGCATGGGCGAGGCCGTGGATGTTGTCCATCACATCGAGCGTCGGAAACCCCGACCCCGAGGGATCCAACGAACGCCGGGTCGCGTGCAGCGGCAGCAACGGCATCACGACGTTGCACCCCAGCTCGTGATGCAGGTGCCGGGCCCGGAACACCCGCTGATCCACCAGAAGGCGCCCCTGTTCGGTGCCGTGTAGCAGCACTGCCCAGTGGCGGGGCTCGTCGTCCTCGTGTCGCAGCATCCATGCAGAGGCTCGCTCGTTGCGCTCGTAGTCACGCCACCGGTCGGCGCCCGGCTCGTCGGCGTGGGGAGCCCAGTGGCTGGTCCAGCGGAGCTGTTCCCAGCGAAGCCCCAACGTCTCCCAACGTCGCACCGGTTTGGCAGTCACGTCGCCGGGGACCACAGGGGGGCGGTGATAACCCACGGGGTCGTCGAACCACCCGTTGGCCTCGAACACGACGAGGGCTTCGTCCACCTCGTCCGAGATGGCGTCCCAGGCCTCCGCTGTCGGGGGGTCACGGGTGATCTTGAACCCGGCCAGCACCACTTCGTCCGCGAACACGGCGGTCATGGCTGCCAACGACCAGGCAGGAACCGGAATCCCGGCTTCCTCGTGGTGACTCTGACGCCGGCGCATGTTCGCGGGTGTGAAGTAGGCGCCGGCCCTCCACAGGGCCTCAGGAACGGCCCTGAGCTTGAGTGACGGCTGAGGTCTGACTCCGCCCGAGGTCTCCTGCGCCATCCGGTAACCGCCTCTCACGCCTTCGCTGCCCGCGACAGTCCGGCAACCTCCGAGTCTACTGGACGGTCCGGCTGAGGAGTCCGGGCTCATCGGCCGCTGGCTCGACACCCAGCACGGCACGTACCTCTGCGGCGGGAGAGGGCCTGTGGAAGTAGTACCCCTGGGCATAATGGCAGCCCGTGAAACGAACGGTGGCGGCTTCGCCCGCGGTTTCGATTCCTTCGGCGACGCAGCGGAGTCCCAGGTCCCGAGCCAGATCCACGATCATGCGGACCAGGGTGAGCTTGTCAAGATCCAGATCGACGCCGGAGATGAACTCCCGGTCGATCTTCAGGGCATCGGCCGGGTAGGAGCGCAGCGACGACAACGACGAGTAGCCGGTGCCGAAATCATCGATCGCTACGCGGCAGCCGGCGTCCCTAAGTCGCTGGAGTTTTTCGCAGCAGTCGGACCCGCGTCGCAGCATCATCGTCTCCGTGACCTCGATCACGAGATTCTCGGGTTCGATGCCCGCCTCCTCCACCGTCTGCAGCACCCGATCGACGAAGCCCGCCTGTTCGATGTGGGCTGCAGCGAAGTTGACAGCAACGGTCAGGTGCTCGGGGCCGTCATCTGTAGAGAGCCAGGCAGCCAACTCGGCACAGGAACGACGAAGCATGTGCCACCCAAGATCACCGACCAGCCCGAACCGCTCAGCAATGGGAATGAAGCGGTCGGGGGGGGATGGACCCCAGCGTGGGATGGGTCCACCGGGCCAGCGCCTCCGCCCCGACAGGCTCTGAGGTCTGCAGGTCGTGGATGAGTTGATAGGCCACCTGGATCTCGTCGCTCCCGATTGCCACCCGCAGGTCAGCTTCGAGGGCCAGACGCTCCGCGAGTTCGTCGCGCATCTGGTCATTGAAGACCCGCCAGGTGGACCCGCCGGCGCGTTTCGCCTCGTACATGGCCAGATCCGCGCCGCTGAAGATCTCGCCGACCGTGTCCCCCGGTGCGAAAACAGCGATCCCGATGCTCGACGACATGACCACATCCGGCGATGCGCTTGGCGGTGACGATCAGGACGTCGTCGCCCACCGCATGCCCATGCGTGTCGTTGAGATCCTTGAACCGGTCCAGGTCGACCACCAAAAGGGCGTCGACCCCGACCTGGAGGCTTCTGGTGGAGGCGGCCCGCTCCATCCGCTCCGCCATGAGGGTCCGATTGCCGAGGCCGGTGAGTCGATCGTGCAGAGACCGATACTCCAGCTCGGCATGCTTCTGGCGCAGCGTTGCGCTCATGGCGTTCAAGGACTCGCCGAGTTCTGCCAGTTCCGTGGGACCACCGGTGTCGAGCCGATGTTCCCAGTCACCTTCGGCCAGGCGCCGGGCCCCTTCCCGCGTGTTGTCGAAGGCGCGGAAGACACCACCCCAGAACGACCTCGTCATCCACCCGATCATTGCCACGCAGATGAAGAGCCCCAACACTGTCACCGCAATGCCCCTGTCCCTGGTCGACTCGCTCTGCTCCACCAGGGCACCCATCTCTACCAGGGACGATTCCACCACCGCGTCGAAGTCCTTGATCGCCGCATCCGACTCCCGGGCGACCTCGCTCAGAGCGGCGGTCAACTGGGGCGTGTCCAGCCGATCAGCGGCAAACACGGCCTCGTACAGAGCGATGGCGGCGTTCCAGTGCTGGGTGGCCGCGGCAATGGCCATCGCCTCCTCGACGAACCTTCCATCCTTGTCCAAGCGGATCTCTTCCAGCTGCTCTGTGATGTCGTCGACTGCGGCATCGAACTCGGGCCGGAGCGATGCCGATTCCCCCGAGTGGAGGGACACGGCGGTCTGCCATCCGAGCGGTGCCACCGACCGGATCCGTCGTTCCGCTTGGGTGACGGGAACTACTTCTTCGACGGTCTGATCCAGCAAGGCACCCTGGGCCCGCTGAACGTCCATCAGCGACCACAGCACCAACCCTGCCACTACCGCACCGCACAGGAGGGTCGTCAGGATCACCACCAGCAGGCGACCGCGCAGTGACGGTACGGCAATGCGGAATCGGGTCCAACTCGATTCTCCTGCACTGTGGCTCATCGGACTCCTTGCGACCGCCACGGTTGCGCAATGTCTCGTACCAAGTTCAGCTTCAGCCAACTGGCGTGCCCACCTGAGCGTTCTGCGCACGTGCGGGCGATGGAGGATCCCGGACCGACCTGTTATCTTCTGGGACTTCAGGGCGAATGCGATTCAATCTTCGGGGGGACCGATGGATACCGGATACAAACGGCGGGCGACGCGCAGCACATTCTCGGCACTGACTCTGGTCCTCGCCCTGATCGGCGCCGTGACCGTGTCATGTGCCACGACCCCGTCCGGCAACCCTTCCAGCCAGCAGTTCTGCCAGTTCTGGGACAAGGTGGAGGAGGCGCCGCCGTCGTCCGACAGCGCTGTCCTGGTCAAGACCGACGTGGTCGCTCTGGCCGAGGACACCTCGGTGGTGGGCCAGGAATGCACCGACCCCGGCGCCCGCATCGATCTCGACGAGGCGGTTCTGGCCGAGGGCGAGGAAATCCCCTCCGAACAGGGCAACCCTGCCTCCGACCCCATTGCGGCCATCACCGGTGACGAGATCGCTGGCGGCCAGCCGGTGCTCGACAACGTGTCGCTACAGGCACTGTCGGCCGAGATCGGCATGTACGGAATCGTCGTCCGCGGCAACGTCGCCGTCCGCCTGTCCGGCGTCACGTCCACGATCGGCTTCGTGGGGACGCTGCAGGACCTGAACCACTGGTCCGTGAGCCTCTCCTCGAGCGGTCTGACCATCCCCGGCATCACGACCTCTCCCCTCGTGTTCTCCGGAACGCTGTCATCGAGCTTCGGTGTTCCCACGCTGGTCCTGTCCGCCAGCGCCAGCAACGTCCAGATCGGCGACATCAAGGTCACCGGAGCAGCCCTGACGCTGCGGGCCTCCCCCGCCACCGGCGTATCTGCGTCCGTCGCCGGAAGCATCAAGGTCGGGCCGAGCACGGCCAACGGCACCGTCGACGTCGAGTTCGACCGAGCCGGAGCCCTGGTATCGGCCAAGGCCGACATCTCGGCACATCTGGTCGGGCACATGGCCGGCGGCAAGATGGTCGATCTCGACGGCAACCTCAAGCTGGACGGGAACGCCGATGAGACCGTCGTGTCGTTCTCGGCGAGCGGCATCGTCGGTGATCTTCAGGTCAACCAGGCCAACGGCACGCTCACGCTCGCCACCAACAGGGCCACCTTTGTCGGTGTCCTCGACGTCGCACAGGGCCCCAACTACCTGCGCTACAACGGAACCATCGTGTGGGACGGCATAACGGCCTACACCCCGTTCCTGACCCTCGAAGGCGGCGGGGAGTACTCCGGCACGCTGAACGACGGATTGAACGTATCCGCGGCGGGCTCCATGGAGACCACCGTTATCGGGGGCCAGCTCCGCACGGTGCTCACAGGTGATTTCGAGGTCGGCACACTGAAGGCTTCCGGTTCGGCGATCGTGGAGGTCAACGGAGCCACCACGGTTCTCTACGTGGATGCCGACCTGGTGGACGCAGGGTTCACGGCCGCCCTCGATGGGGCCGTGGTCCTCACCAACGGCCTGGCCGAGACCGTCAACCTCGATGCCACAGTCACCGGCACGGTCAACCTGGGCGATGTCACCCTCACGGGTGCGAATCTGCACATTGGCAGCACCTACGGCAGTCCACTCGACCTCACGTTCTCCGGTGGCCTGCAGGTGGGCACCAACGCCAACCTCACCGGTTCCGTCGACGCCAGCTTCGGCCCCAACGGAACGCTGCTGAGCCTGGTCGGCCAGATGAACGGGTCGCTCAACCTCGATTCCTGGGGCCTGTTGAACTTCGACGGGACCGTGGTTGCCAGCCCCGAGCAGGTGACCCTGTCCGGTTCCGGAGCGGTCTCTGTCATCAACTTCCCGTTGGGAATCACCTTCAACGGCTCCTTCACCTCCTCGCTGACGGAGCCCAGCTGGTCGCTCAACGGCTCGGCCCGATTCCGGATCGCCTCGATCGATGTGGCCTCGGCCCGGGTAAACCTCTCGAAGGCCGCAGGCATGAGGGCGACCCGCGTGGGGTTCTACTTCTCGATAATCGGGATCCCGACGTACTTCGAGGGCGACTTCTTCCTGCTCCCGACGGGCGGGTGCTCCCACGTCAACATCACCGGCGGCAGCTTCCTCGCCAAGCCGCTGTTGAAGTTGGTGCTGCCGGGAGCCATTGGCTGCCCGGTCAACATCTGAGCCTTCGCCCCGCTGACGGCCCACACCCGTTCTGTGCTCCCCAGATCGCGCCCAGTGCAATCCTCGGAGCACAGAACGGTCCTCGGTGACCTGCGGCGGCCAGTTGCGAGCTGGCGGTCAGCCGCTGGCGCCCTTGTCCCAATCCCGGAACAAGGGACGGCCGGCCCGCTGCCACCTGGGGTCCGGTGCAAGCCGGAGGCCCAGTGCAACCCGGCGGACCGGTACAACCGCAGGCCCGCTGCCACCGGCAGGCCCGACGGCGCCGCTAGCCGCCGACGGTCCACACCCGTTCTGGGCTCCCCAGATTGCACCCAGTGCCGGTGGGTTCTATGGATCAACGCAACGTTCTGGTCGAGTGGTGGTTGTCGACTCGATCCGGGAGGTTGTTGTGGGGAAGGCAAATAGTGGGCGGTATCCGAAGCTGACACCGCTGGAGCGCAAGCGGATCATCTCGTTGGTGGCTGATGGGATGAAACCGATCGATGTTGCTGGCGAGGTGGCGCGTTCGGTGTCGATGGTGCGTCGGGTGTTGAGAGATGTTGGTGGGATGGCCCGCCGCCAGAGTTACGCGGGACGGCGCGCACATCGCCGTGCTTGTGAGCTGGCTCGACGCCCCAAGGTGGCGAAGCTGGCTGGTAACCCGCGACTACGCGCCCAGGTCGAGCGGTGGCTCGAAGAGCAGTTGTGGTCTCCGGTGCAGATCTCTGAGCGGTTGCGTGTGGAGTATCCGTGCGATCCGATGATGCGCGTGTCTGCTGAGACGATCTACCAATCGTTGTATGTCCAGGGTCGTGGGGGGGCGTTACGCAAGGAACTCACGTCCTGTTTGCGAACTGGTCGGGCGATCCGACAGAACCGCTCCCGTTTGCAGCGACCCACCGGCGTGAAAGACAAAGTCATGATCTCCGAGCGGCCCGCTGAGGTCGAGGACCGTGCCGTGCCCGGCCATTGGGAAGGCGACCTGATCATCGGCAAAGCCGGAAAGTCCGCGGTTGGCACCCTGGTGGAACGCTCCACCCGTTACGTCACGTTGTTGCACCTCGCCGGCGACCACACACCCGAGACCGGCCGCAACGCGATGACCGCGAAGATCGCCACGCTGCCCGAACACCTGGTTCGTTCCATCACCTGGGACCAAGGCGTCGAGATGGCCACGCACCGGAGCTTCACTGTCGAGACGGGCGCGCCCATCTACTTCTGCGATCCGCTCTCGCCATGGCAACGAGGCTCCAATGAGAACACCAACGGCCTGCTCCGCCAGTTCATGCCCAAAGGCACCGACCTGTCCGTGCACTCCGAAGAAGACCTCGACACGTTCGCCCACAAGCTCAACAACCGGCCTCGACAGACCCTCAACTGGATGAATCCATCAGAACAACTCGCCCAACTCGTTGCACCCACCGATTGAATCCACCGCGACTACGGGAGCACAGAACGGTCCTCGGTGACCTGCGGCGGCCAGTTGCGAGCTGGCGGTCAGCCGCCAGCGCCCTTGTCCCAGACCCGGATCAAGTGCTCGGCCTGACACCTGCCCCCTGGTGTCCGGTGCAACCCGAAGGCTCGCTGCCGCCCGGCGGACCGGTGCAACCGCATACCCGCTGCCCACCGGCAGCCGACGACAGCCCACACCCGTTCTGTGCTCCCCAGATCGCGCCCAGTGCAATCCTCGGAGCACAGAACGGTCTTCGGTGACGGGCTATCGGCGAAAACCAGCGGAGCCGCCCCGAAGGACGGCTCCGCGCTGTGACCTGTGAGGGTCGGTGTCTGATTGTCAGCTGGTCGTGGTTCCGTTGTCCCAGACCCGGAACAGTTGACCTGCTGGCCCGCTGCCACCGGCAGGGCCCAGCGTGCCGGCACCGCACTGGCACCATCGCTACCGATGTTGCAGTCGCAGCTCGGAGTGTCGCCGCATTCCCCTGAAGCCACCGACACCGGAGGTTGCGGGTGCAGCGAAGGCACCGCCGGCGCCGCCCGCAGCAGGGAACACCGGACGGAACTGGGCGCTGGCCGTGAGGTTCAGCGAGCCGACACCGATGTGGTAAATCGCGATCGAGGGGCCACCGGCGCCGCCACCGGCACCACCGCCACCACCACCGGCACCGCCGCCACCGCCACCGCCACCGCCGCCGGCGTCGCAGCAGGACTTGTTGCCGCCGTTGCCGCCGTTGCCGCCGTTGCCACCACGACCGCCGCGCGCGCCGGCTCCGCCGACACCACCAGCCGAGGAGGTGGCCGTCGTGGAGGACACATTGACGCTGGCACCGTTGGCGTAGATGCCGAACGAGCCGCCGCCGGACGTACCGGCGATCGCTCCGGCGGCGCCGCCGTTGCCACCGGCACCACCACCGCCACCGCCACCACCGGAGGCGCTGGCGGACTTGCCGCCACCGCCGCCGCCGCCGCCGCTACCGGCGCTGCCGGTCGTGCCGAGGTGTGCCGTTGGTCGGCGTCCAGAGGTCGCCTGCGGTCGGGGTGTTGCTGCCCGCGGCACCTGCGGCACCTGCAGCACCGCGCCGCCGGCGCCGCCGCCGCCGGCCGTCACCGCCGCAGCCGAACAGCGAGCCGCAGCCGCCGCCACCGCCGCCGCCCGAGCGGGCCCGGCCCGACGCTGCCGCTCTGGCCCGGATCCGCTGTAGTTGCCGCCGGTGCCGCCGCTACCGCCGCTGTAGGCAGTGCCACCGCCACCGCCGCCGCCACCACCGGGGCTGCTCGGATCCGCCGGCGTTGCCACCGTTGCCGCCACCGCTATCCGGAGGCTGCCTGAGCCGGCAGCCCCGCCAGGAGCGCTGGTGCCGGCGATGCCGGGCTGTGCGGTGACCTCGGAGAGCGTGACGTTGACCACCGAGAGACCGAGGGCACGAACGCCGTAGGCGCTGTTTCCCGCTCCGACCGTGGTGCCGCTGTTGATCTTGGCGTTCTCGATGTTGACCAGCGATCCGCCGGTCACGAGGACGCCAGTGGCGTTCGGACCGGTTCCCCCGGCGATGACCGTGTCGGGGGAGTCGATGTCACCGATCTGGACGCTGCTGGAACCACCGGAGACGAGGATCCCGGTGGCATCACCGGATGTACGGGCGATGCCCTGGGCGCTGACGCCACTGATGCTCGAGTTGCTGACGCCGTTGACCGTGATGGCCGGCGCAGTGCCCGTACCGAAGATCGTCGTCACCTCGGTGGGACCGAAGTCACTGAAGTCCTGCTTCCAGCCGCCGGTGATCTCCATGTCGGAGGCCAGGGTGAGCGGGGCCGAGTAGGACCCACCGGCAACCCGGACGATATGGACGCCGTTGGCCACGGCGTTGGCCTGGGCCTCGGTGATCGTGGAGCACGGATTGGCTATCGGGCCGCATCCCGCTCCGGTGCTACCGGTGGTCTTGACGTAGTACTTCGGGTTGGGATCGAGATTTGCCGTGACCGTGATACCGGACGAAGTCGACGAACCGAGCGAGTTGGTCATCGTCAGCTTGGCGGTATAGACGCCGACTGTGTCATAGACATGTGAGGGCGATGCTCCGGAGCCGGCAGGACTGCCGTCGCCGAAGTCCCACGAGTAGGTGAGACCGGTACCGGTGCCCGGGCTGGAGCCGGCCGAGTCGAAGTACACCGTGAACGGTGCATCGCCGACGGTCGGAGACGCGCCGGCAATCGCGACCGGCGGGCCGGGGGGCGGGGCGGTGGTCCCGGGACCGCCCCCACCGGGAGCAGTGGCACACGAGAGCGCGACCAGCGCAAACACACCGACAACGGGCAAGAAGAAGCGACGCACGCTCATGGATCCCCCTCTGAAACCGCTACCAGCGCCTTCTGGCAACCCACGATTCATAGCAGAAACCTGAATGCCATGCCATGTTTGGGCGGTTTGGGCGCGACAGCCCGGGCGGAAGCAACCGTGCTGTTTGGCGGAATGGCTGGCGTCAGCATCGCTAGTGTCGGCGGGGCGCCATGGGGAGGTGACATGACTGCGGCCCTATCCACTCCGCATCAGATTTCGGTCGACGAGGTCCAGTCGATCGCGCGCGGTATCGCGACGGCTGTCGCCCCGGGCGAACAGGTCGAGGCGGTCCAGGCAAGCCTGTTGTCCGCCGTCGTCGAAGCGCTGATGGGCGTTTCGGTCGACTTCGCCACGTTGGAGCCTCTGGGCCCGGAAGAGACCGCCGCGGCGATGGCCGACCACGATCTCGGGTTCCGTCAGCGACTCGTTCATCTCATGGTGCTGGGCGAACTCATCCTGAGACCGCTTCCCCCCGAGGTCGCCCGTCGCGTGGCGGCCTACGCCGACGCACTCGGCGTCGACGACCAGTTCGTACGGATCGCTCGGCGCTACGCGCAGGGGGCGTTCGGACTCGCATGGCTCGACCTGCATCGGAGCGGATTCGCGGAGCACTGGGAAGCAGCGAGGATGGACCAGCTCCGGACCGACGTGAAGCTCCCCGACCAGCTGTCCCCCGGAGTGACGGATCCACAACTGGCCGGACACTGGGCACCTTTCCAGCAGCTCGATGAGGGCACGCTCGGACGAAGCGTCTGGGAGATGTACCGAGGCCGGGGCTTCGCCCTTCCCGGCACTGAGGGCGGCGCATCCGCCTTCCTGGCCCAACACGACTTCGTGCACATCCTCGCCGACTACGGCACGAACCTCTCCGGCGAGATCGAGGTTTTCGCCATGATCGGCTGCGCGGACCCGGACCCCAAAGGTTTCGCCTGGCTCACGACACTCATCGGCCTCTTCGAGACCGGTTATGTGGCAGACGCCGGGTTCTTCACCAGCGACCTAAAGCAGCGGCGGCTCGACAGCACCGCGATGCACATCAGACTCGCCGATGCTCTCCGCCGCGGCACCCTGCTACGGCTGACGCTCGGGAGCGATCTGCTCGAGGTGGACTATCACCAGTACGCCGCCATGCAACTGGACGACGTGCGCCGTGAGCTCGCGATACCCGCCAAGTCCGACCTGGCGCTCGAGAGTGGGTCCCCGGGCACCTTCGATCTCGACGGCATGTCGGAGATCCAGCAGCAGTTCGCAGCAGCCCTGGCTGCCGGCGACTGAGATCCAACAACAAGCCAACCGCGATACCAGCAAGGAACAGAATCGTGAGATTTGCACAGACGATCAGCGTCCACACGGACAAGCCCGAAGAGCTCGCCGAGCTGTTGGCTCAATGGGACCAGGGGCAGGCCAACGCCCCGATCATGGGCTACATCGGTACCCGCCTGCTCGCCGACCGCGACGCCCCCGGCCACTATCTGATCCTCGCCGAGTTCGCTGAGGTAGACGAAACGCGGTCCTCCGCCGAGGAGGCCGAGTCGAACAACCGGCGCGAGGAAACCGAACGCTGGGTACAGAGCCTGCGGGAACTGGTCCAGGGTGAACCGGAATGGGTCCACTACGACGAGTGGTACCGGACGGGAATCACCGGCAGCATTCGCACCGGCTGACCGGACTGCCGCGGCGTAGCGAGCGCGGGTTCGGGTTCATAGCTGTGCGTGTCGCCGCTGGCCCCACCCGAGGACACGCGCCCCTCGCAGACGATGAGCCCGACGAGTGCTGCGACTCAGTCGAGCAGAAGCCGGGTCCACGTGTCTGCGAGCCAGTGCTCGTAGTCGCCGACCGACCATCTCCGCTCGGCGGTGAGCATCACGAACACCTCGGAACTGTTGGTGACCCACACGATGTCGGCGATCCGGTCGATGGACAGATCACCTCGGAGACGTCCGGTGCCGTGAAGGTTTTCCGCGAAGTTGCGCATGTTCGCTGCCCGGCGGACACTGATGTCCTGCCAGATCTCCCGGGCCTCGGGCTCGATCGCCGACGCGTCACGTAGCGCCAGGAACAGGGGCGCGAGGCGTTCTTGATTCTGGCGAGTCGCCTCGGCGTAGATCCTGATCTTGGCGCCGGGGTCGGGCTCGGCCCGGATGGCGACGACATACGCGCGCGACTCGGCAGCAACGGCATGGTCGGTCCCCGACAGCGCCTGTTCGATCAACTCACGCAGCACCTCCGGCTTGCGACCGACCAGCGTGTACACAGTGTCGGCGTTCACGTCGGACCGCTCGGCGATCGCAGCCACAGTGGTACCGAGGTAACCGCGTTCGATCATCAGGCTCCTTGCCGCGTCGAGGATCCGCTGCCTCGTCTTCGCCGACGCAGCCCGACGGGCGGAGGTGTCATAGGAGCGCTTCTTGACGGGGTCGGCCACACCGCATACTTTCATCCGAGAGCTATTCGCATCAACTGGAGACAACATGACCTTCGCCTTCACCCAGGACGTCCCGATCGATGACGCCTTCTACCGACGCATTTCGGCCGGCCTGGGCGACGACCCGCCGGAGGGTCTGGTCGTTCACATCGCCGCGGAGAACCCCGACGGTGGCCTTCGCTACACCGACATCTGGCAGAGCGAGGAACACTGGAACCGATTCGTCGAGGATCGGCTGCACCCCGTCGTCCATCGCCTGCTCGGGGAGGTCTTCGGCGACGACATGCCGCCGGAACCAGAACTCAAGCCCCTGTCGATCGTCCATGTCTGGCAGCCTCAAGGCTGACGCCGGCAGTTGCGCTGGGACCCCACCAGCAGGCTCGAGGGCTGAGCCCTGGAGGGGTGCTGGATTGGGTCGAATGCGTCATCCGGTGACGGACTGAATCCTGACGGTCCCCAGCGCCGACACGACTCTGGCTAGGTTGTACCGATGAGCCTGAAGCATTCGACCAAGGTTTCACTCGCCCTCCTCACCGCCGTTCTCGCGGTCTCGGGATGCTCTTCTTCCGACGACGAGACGGCAGACTCGGACCCGACCACCACAGCCGCCTCTGATGAAGGCGCGTCGTCCTCGGGCTCCGAGTCAGAGCCCGACGAGTCGACCAGCGGTGGGTACACCGCCGACGACGAAGGATCGGGATCGCTAACGGTCGACGGCGTCGAGAACGAAGGCTTTCTCGGTGAATGCGAGATCGCCCGCGCGAACGGGGCCGAGGACGTCGGCGACCAGAGCGCCCTGGGTGATGACACCGAGATCGGACTCGTGGCCTTCTCCGGCACGACCGATGATGGAACTTCTGTCGTTGCCGAGGTCGTGTGCGTCACCCAGAACGCCTTCTCCTGACTGAGCAGATAACAACCTGAGCGAACCGGGACGGGCATGCCATGACGACCAAGCCCGGTTGCGGGGACGCACCGAGGATCACCCTGGTCGGCGCGGGCGGCATGTCGTTCGGCCCGACGATGGTCAACGACATCATCCACACGCCCGAACTGGCCGGCGCACGGCTGGTGCTGCACGACGTGAACGAGGCACGCCTGCAGCGGGCCTACCAGTTCGCCGCCAAGCTGAACGCCGCGTGCGGCGCCCCCGTGGTGCTCGACCGCACCACCGATCCCGCCGCAGCGCTCGAGGGCAGCGACGTCGTGCTCAGTGCCGCCGAGTTCGGCCGCTTCGAGTACCGGCGACAGGACTACGAGGTGCCCAACCGCCACGGCGCCCGCCAGATCAACGGCGAGAACGGCGGACCCGGAGCGGTGTTCCACACCCTGCGCAGTCGGTGCACAACACCCTGGGCATCTGCGCCGACATCGAGCGGTACTGCCCCGATGCGTTCCTGGTGAACCTCTCCAACCCGCTCAGTCGCGTGGCGCCTGGCCATCAACCGCACCACCTCGATCCGCAACGTCAGCATGTGCCACGAGATGCCCAACGGCATCTGGCGCCTGTCGAAGTTCCTGCGCATGGACGCGAAGGACATCGAGGCGCACGGCGTCGGGCATCAACCACTTCACCTTCTTCACCGAGCTGCGCGACCGACGCACCGGCGAGGACCTGCTGCCCCGGATCAAGGAGCTGTTCGCCCGCAGGATCTTCGACTACCCGGACTGGACGGTGCGGCTGACCCAGCAGGCCCAGCGGGTGGCCCCGCTGGCCGCGCTGGCCGACGAGCTGTACTCGCCACTGGTCGTGCACATGGTGCGCGAGTACGACATGGTGCCGTGTTCGATCGACAGCCACATCGGCGAGTACCTGCGCGTTCACCGCGGACGTCGCCGACTGGTTCCCGGCCCGGGTCGACGTGATGGAGAACTTCAGCGCCTGGGGTGAGCGCCTGGCGACCTGGGTCGCCCGCACCAAGGTCCCGCTGCCGCTGCATCGCGTCAGCCACAGCTCGGAGGAGGTCATCCCGCTGATCACCGCGCTGTGGACCGGCACGCCGGCACGACTGATGGCGGTGAACGTGCCCAACGAGGGCTACCTGCCCGATGTCGCCGACGGGCGCCATCGTCGAGGTCGGGGCGACGGTCGACGGCGACGGCATCCACCCCGACGTCATGCCCGCGCTCGGCGAGCCGCTCGCCGGCTGGACCGCGACCCAGATCGAGCTGCAGGACCTGCTGGTCGAGGCGACGGTCGACCGGCGACAGGGACCTGGCGCTCCGGGCGCTGCTCGAGGACCCGCTGTCACCGACCGACGAGGCGGCGTGCCGGGCCATGTTCGACGAGCTGTGCGAGCTGCAGGCCGACCTGCTCCCGTTCTGATCACGGCTGCCGCTGAGGCGCCCGACCTGCGGTCCAGACTGCGCAGGGCGAGCTGAGATCCACTCTCGTTGCCACTGGCGAATGCCGACGGCTCCTGCCATTGCGCCGCACGGCCTGTGACCCGTGTGCGATTGTGTCGTTGGACAACCCGGGAGAGCGACAGATGTCGATCCATGAGAGCAATCGCACACAGGCCGACTTCTGGACGGCGGCGGGGACCTTGTGGACGGCACTACGGGAGCGCTTCGATGCCCAGGCGAACGCACACGGCCTCGCCGCCATCGATGCGCTCGCGCCCGTGCCGGGGGAGGCTGTCATCGATGTTGGCTGCGGGGCAGGGACCTGCACGCTCCAGATTGCTACCCGCGTCGGTGGGGCCGGAACTGTGCACGGAGTCGACATCAGCCCGACCATGATCGACGGGGCCACGGACCACGCTTCCCAACTGGGCATCGACAACGTGACCTTCTCCGTAGGCGACGCCATGGTGGAGCCATTTGCCGAAACATTCGATGCCGTCTACTCACGATTCGGCGTGATGTTCTTCGCGGACGCCACCGCGGCCTTCGCCAACATTCTCTCGGCGTTGCGTCCACACGGGCGGATCGGCTTCGTCTGCTGGCAGTCGCCGGCCGAGAACCCGTGGGTTTCGCTACCTTTGGAGATCGCCGGCCGCTACGTCGACATCCCGTTCGGTGGGGCCGCGGATGCGCCGGGGCCGTTCTCGCTAGGGAACATCGACCGACTCGGGTCGGTTCTCGGCGACGCAGGGTTCACCGAGGTCGCGATCGAGCCGCGTTCGAGTCCCGCCACCATCGGCGGCGACGTCGAGGAGGCAGCGGATTTCCTGACGAAGCTCATCCCTCCGGTCGCGGCGCTCGAGGCCGATCGCCCCGACCGGGCGGCGGAACTCCGCATCGAGTTGACCGAGGCACTCGGCGACTGGATGGGACCGGAAGGTGTGCAAGCACCCTCGGCGGTCTGGATCGTCACGGGGCGACGACCAGGCGAGTAGGACGGCCCGACCAGTAACGGGCGCACGTGAAGATCGACGATTGAGGTTTGGGCGTGGCGGTACATGCCATGCCTGCCCGGCGCGCCAGCCGGCATCACCGGACGGAGCTCAAAAAGCCGAAGAATCCCCCGTAGGCGGAGGGGATTCACTGGAGTACCCCAGCGGGATTCGAAGCCGGGCCACCACCTCGAGACCGACCCCTGGGCCGACTTCTACGGATGGTGACGTACCCAGACGGATGGAATCCCGGGGGTTTCGCGACCGGCCGAACACCGGCGTCCACGACCGAATCGCAACGATCGCCGGTCAGGCGAAGGTGTCTGAGCAGTCAGCCTCAAACTGGAAATGGCAGCTCATCAGGGCCCGACAAGGCGTCGCCGCGGGCGACCAGCCCCGCCCGAACGCTCGTGAGCGAGCACTGCCAGTGCCTCCACCTGGCATGGAACGCGTCTGCCCTCCTGTCAGAATGACGACCGATGGCATCTGATGGATCGGACGGCACACCCGCCCCGGGTCGGGTCGAACGAAAGCGCCGGAAACGCGCTCGTACCTACGTGGACGCGGCGAAGAAGATCATCGCGGATGAGGGGTTCGAAGCCCTGACCATGGCCCGTCTCGCCGAGGCGCTCGACACAGCGGTGAGCGCGGTTTACCGCTACTTCCCATCCAAGGGCGCTCTGATGACTTCGATCCAGCTGGAGGCCGTCGAGCAGCTTGCGGTCAGCCTGTCGGCGGTCACCGATCGTGCGGACCAGGCGTTCGCCACGCTCGGGCTGGACGACCGGGACGCGGCCGTAGCCCGTCTGGTGCTGTTCGGACGTTGGCTGTGCGCGGCGTCCTTGGTCTACCCCGAGGACATCCGCCTGTTGCAGATGATCATGTCCCAGCGGGCCTCGGTCCTGGACGAGGGCGGAGGCGAACGAGTCTTCCCGTTGGCGATGGCCCTGGTCGGTCAGGCCGTGAGTGCCCTGGAAGTCGCCTCGGAGGCAGGGGTGATCAGTGACGGCGACCCGGTGGACCGGGCGGTCATCTGGGCCTCGGGTCTGGGTGGCGTGCTTCAGACCGACGACCTGGAACACTATGCCCCCGAGCTGTTCGGACAGACCCGTCTCGCGTTGAGGACCAACAAGGACCTGTTGTTGGGCTGGGGTGTGGATCCCGACGCCCTGATCCGAACGGACCGGGTCATCGACGGAATTGCCGACGAAGAGCCTCTGGCACCCTGAGCGTCGCCGGCTCCGCTCAGCAGGGTACGGGAGTCCCTCCACCACCGGGGGCGGCCAGCAGGGCGATCCCGGCCGGGCATGGCGTCGGGGGCGGCGGGACGGGCTGACCCCAGTGGTACGAGCCCTCGGCGGTGATGTTCAAGCCGGTGTTGGGCTGGGTCAGCGTCAGCTTCGCTTTCGCCGTCCTCTCCAGTCCGAGGTTCGTCTGGGCCACCGTGAAGGAGTCGAACGGGACGCGCACCGCGTCGTCGTCGGTCAGAGGGATCAAGCTGGAGGCGACGATCTGGTTGGTCGCACCGTCACGGATCTCCCAGGCAAAGTGGGTCTCGTGCGTGAGGTCGATGTTGTCCACCTGGGAAGGGAAGAACTGCAACGAGGGCGGCTGGAAGAAGCGATCCTGGGAGATCGCGATGCCCATCTGCGGGATGGGTCGGAGGTCGGCGTACACCGCTACGTGGCCGCCACGCTGGGCGGACCGGACGTTGGTCAGGGCCACGCTGAGGCCGGGGACGAGCCCGTCCAGGTCGGGCAGGCTGATCCCGCCGATGCTGTTGGTCAACATGGGCAGCACCAGCTCGTTGGCCAGGTAGTTGAGGAGGTCGCTGAGCGAGGTCGGTCCGCCCGTGCCGCCCGTGCCTCGTCCGCACAAGGCGTAGCTGAAGGCGTACGCGCGGGTGTAGTCGACCTGGCAGCCGCCGATGACTTGGATGTCCACCGCCGGAGAGTCCAGATCCGCGCTGAGCGTGCCCTTGGATCGGTCGAAGCCGACACCTGCATTCACCGACGCCGCGATGGAGTACTCGATGGGCGGGGACTGCCTGGAGGTGGAGAGGTTGAGCCGGAGGTCGGGCACCACGACGGGCGCCATCGGCCTCCCTGGCATCTGCACCGCTCCCGGCGTTCCTCCGGGACTGACCACGATCGGAGGTGCCGGCACGCCGAGCAGCATGGGCGCCACCTCGGGCCGCACCGAGAGCGACCAGTCGCCCAGGGTGACCGATGGGACGTCCAGGAGCCCGGCAGTGGTCCGGTCGGTGCCCGACCCCTGCGACAGGTGGCGCAGGATCATGTTGACCTGACGGGGATCGACTACCACCCCCAGCCCGGCCATGGCCCCATCGAGGTCACGGTGCGAAGTGACCAGGTCCTCGATGGAACCTCGGATCGTGGGGGCGAACACGTTTCGGAAACGTCCGGTCAGGTCTCCACCCAGGGCGTCGTCGAGACTTCCGACCATGGCGGCGTCGGCGGTGACCTCCACACCGCCACGGCCCAGCAGGTTCTGGTCCGGAGTACACCCCGGTGGCGGATTGGTGGCGCGGCACCACGCATTGTCCAGGTTGGTGACCACCGGCTTGATGGTTGCCCCACCGAGGGCGACCGTCGGCAGGTAGGAGTTGAGGTCGAACCCGCTGAGCAACTTCTGCAGTGCTCCGGGGATCAGACAGCGGTCCGGAACCGGCGCGTCGGGGTCACGAAGGGTCCCGCCAGAGGTGAACAACGACCCGTCGTTGAGGCAGGTCGTGTTGAAGGTGAATCCGAGCGCGCCGTCCACGCCCTTCTCGATCGCACCCGCGATGAAGTGCTCGGCCAGCAGGTTCCCGCCGAACCAGGCAAGCACGCAGGTGGGGTCGAGCCAGGCCAGTCGGGGCATGTCGAAATCCGCGTCCGCTGTGGCAGATCGACGAAACTTGAGGGCCAGGCTGCTGTCGGGCCCGCCACTGTCGGCCCAGACATTGGCGGCGATGCTCGTGTCGATCTTGGCCGTGATGGAGTTGCACGGAACTCCGAGTACCTGCGCGAAGAGCCTGACGTCGACTCCCGCGGTCACATCCGCGCGGATCGCTCCCGTGGCGCCTGCGGGCTCACCCGTGTCAGGGCCGAACCCGTCCGCCGGATCGGTGTAGCGCAGGTCGGCGGTGGAGCGGACCGTCGAGGTCGGGGTGCCCTGCAAAGTGAGGGCATAGAGCTGGAGGATGTTGCCGGCAAGCGCTGAGGCTACCTTGTCGTTGATGGTGCGGAACAGGTACCGCTTGATGGCGGCCTCGACGTCATCGCTCGGCTCGCCATTGGTATCCGTGAGGGCGTTGGGAACGCCGGTGGGTGGTTCGGGTTCGCTGGTGGCGAAGGCCCCCACCGAAGCGGGGATGGGTTGGGCGGAGGTGACCGCCGGCGCGCCGACATGGATGGTGGCTCGATCGGCGCCGGCGAAGTACTGCGGGCCTGTGGGTGCCAGGAAAGCGTCGAAGTTCGGGTTCACGAAGATGCCGCCGTTGGCGAAGTACCAGTCGTTCTCGACCACCTCCACGATCACCTGGAACCCGGGTTCGGAGCGGGGGATGGTGATCCACCCCTCGAAGTAGCCACGGCGTGGATCGGTGTCACCGGCGTAGCAGTGCACGGCGCCGTTGGCGATGGTGGCGCGGAACTCGTCGGCCGCCGTCCCGCCGACGGGACGGATCTTGATCAAGGGGTACAGCGCCCGGGGGCCGAAGCCCTTGGGGTCCTGCAGGTGGATACGGACCTTCATCTGCTGGTGGGGCTTGACGATGAGGCCGACTCTGCGCAACTCGATCCCCGGGCCGCCGCCGGCCTCCGGGTCCTGGCCGGTGGGTGAAATGAGGCCGTCCTGGCCGACGGCGCTGCCCGTGCTGGACTTGGTGAACACGTCGTGTCCGGGGGTGAGCAGGGCGCCGGCGCGGGTGTCGGCCGGGACCGGGACTGTTCCGACCCCGTTGGGCGCTGCGCACGGCCCGGTGCCGGCGGCCTGGGGCACCGATGCACCGCCACTGTCGGCAGGCGGTGGGTTACGCACACCCGTGAGGGGCACGGTGTTGCCGATGGACGGGTAGTTCCCCGCCCCGGCGCCGACGTCTCCACCCAGGACGATCTCGTCGCGTTCCGGGAGCCCTCGAACAGTGTCTGCCGTGGCTATGCGGAGGTCGGCCGACAACTCGACGCGGCCGGCCGGCGAACCGAGTTGTTCCACCATGGCGCGGACGTTCTACTGCTGGTCCTCGGGTATGGCGTCCCGCAGGTTCGCATCGGCGTAGCCGGCCTCGACCCGGGGGAGGAGCTCCTGCAGCGCCGCGTCCAGCTGTGCATCGCTCATCAGCGCGATGTCAGTCGGTGCGGGTTCGGGCGGGGGGTCGGCCGGGGGCGGGACGCAGGCCGCCACTACGACGGTGAAGGTGGTGATCACACCCAGCCCCATGAGCCAACGACGAGATCGGCGGTGCGGTTGGAACGAACGAACGGACGGAGCGGTGCCCATAACGATCCCCTTGGGCAGGCTGAGTGCCCAATACGAGAATAGCGTTCACATTTTCAGAGTCAACCCTTTCCTTCCTGAGGAGCAGGCTGTGAGCGATCTGGATGTCAGCACCGCTCAGTTAGACCATCGACACCTAGAACGGACGGGCGTACGGTTCGTCCATGGGTTCCCGCCTCCGACAGGCGCCAGGAGGACTGCGATGTTGAGGGTGGCGATGACCATCGGGTGCATGGCCGCAGTTGTCGGCGCATTCACCCTCGTGGTCCGGTTGCGCCACACCCGCCGCACACCCTCGCCGCTCACCGGCCAGGAACCGTTCGACGAACGACTGGCGGTCACCGTGGGCCGCACCGGCGGCATGCTCGCAGGCGCGTACCTGGGCGGCATACTCGCCATCGGCGCCGGCGGTCGCCTGATGATGCGTGTTATGGCAGTCACCTCAACCGACGGAGTTCAGGGACTGCTCACCGAAGCCGACGAGACCGTGGGCGAGGTCACCGTCAGCGGCTCCTTGTTCTTCATCCTCGTTCTCGGCGTCGGATCCGGTCTGGCCGGTCTGGCAGTCTTCGCGATCTTGCGGCGCTGGCTCCCCGATCGGTCGCTGGCCGCCGGGCTGATCGGTGTCGCGATCGGCGCCGGCCTACTCGTGCGACCCTCCGGGCTGATCGCCTCGGACAACAGTGACTTCACTCTCCTGGACCCCGCCCTACTCGCGGTGGCGATGGGTGTGGGGATGATCATCCTGTTCGGATCCACCCTGGGAGTCCTGGTCGACCACCTCGGCCCCAGATGGCCCCGACCCGGGTGGACCCCGCGAGGGATCGCGGCGGTCCTGCCCTTCGCAGTGTTGCTTCTCTCTCCCCCACTTCTCATTGCAGCATCGATCGGGGTCCTCGTCGGGGTCATGGCTCCGAGGCTGAGATCGTCAACCGGCGCCTACGATTCATTCCAAACCGGCAACGCACGCGCCTCTCGACTGGCCACCACTGCAGTCGCGGCGGCCGGCGTCCTCGGGTGCGCCTCGGTGCTGGTCGCCGCAGGCCAGGTCATCGCTCTCTGACCAACGGGGGCGACGATCACGGAGGGCAATGCCCGCCTCGACCGTGGGCTTTCGCGGGTTCGTGTCGTCCGTTGCGGCCCAACCTTCGCCACTGCGCAGCGGTGCCGCCGTCAGGCTCAAGCGTGTCTCTTGGGCGCATCGATGATCTGCCAGGTCATGTCGAAGCATGGGTCGCCGTCGGACATCGTGTGGGGCCGCGTGTATCCCCCCGACCCGCCGGCGAGCAGGTCATTGAACGCCCGGTCAAAGGAACACCAACTACGCCGGAACGCAGCGCGTTCACCGTTGTCCAACAATGCAATCAACAGGGCAGGAGGCCCGTTGGTGCGAAAGTCCGCCGTCGTTGCAGCGCTCATCCTCGCTCCCCCCCCAGCTGGCTGTCCGTCTGGCGGCGACAGTGGATCTGACAACAATACGGGCACGGACGAGTCAGCGGCCGACCCAGACCGCCCCGTCGGCCGCCGGGAAACGCGAGAACGAGCCTTCTCGGGCGGTTCTCCCGCCCGAGAAGGCTCGTTCCATCGGCGATGGGCCTCAGCGAACCTCTGTGGTGGCGAGTACCGGGTTGGGCTGGGCGTAGCAGTTCGACGTCGCAGTGATCGTGCCGATCGGCGTGCCGGTCACCGCGACGGTGAAGGTGAGTCCGGGGTTGCTGTACGAGGTACCGGCGAACTTGCTCTCGATGAGCGTGCCCGGTCCACCGGTTGCCACGAAGGTGATCGCGAGCTTGGGCAGGATCGCCGTGGACCCAGGGGTCAGCGGACCCGGAACGTTCAAGGTCACCTTGCCGCCAGACTGACTCACCGAGGGAGTACCGCTCCCGAGGTTGCTGCCGCCGGACCGCGTAGCGCTCACGAAAGTGGCGCCGGCGGGAACCGCCAGCGACACCTGGAGGTTGGTGAGGCTGCCGATGCTGTAACCGCCACCGGAGGTCGGGACCTCCACCGGGTCCGGCGTGATCTCGACGACGAAGTCGGCGCCGGCTGCCACCGACCGGGGAGCCAACACAGTCGCGCCCGTGTTGTTGGTGTCGTAGCTGGCCTGGCCGGCCGCCGAGGTGAAACAGCTCATGGCGACCGGCGTATGAACCGGCACCGCCGGAGGCAGCGTCGTCGTCGTGGTGGTCGCAGGTGTACCCACGTGTTGGGTCATGGTGGTTACTCCGTTGTCCCAGCTGCCGAACACCACGCCCGTCGAGCCGACCTGACCCGTCGAGCCGGCGTCGCCAGACCCGCCGCCATTGCCGACGGTGGGGGCGTCCGTTCCCCCGAAGATCGGGGCCAGGAGCCCGGCGTCACCGGGAAGCCCACCCACGCCCGGGGCGCCTTCGACGCCGCCGGCACCGCCGGTACCGCCGTTGGCTGTCGTCGCCGGCGCGCCCAGAGATGAAGCGTTGACTGTGAGCGTGCCGGAGCCGTTGTGGAGCACCGCGATGGAAGGACCACCGGCGCCACCACCTGCACCGCCGCCGGCACCGCCACCACCTGCACCGCCGCCGCCACCACCGCCACCGCCTTCGCAGCAGGACTTGTTGCCGCCGTTGCCGCCCGTGCCACCAGTACCGCCGGTACCACCTCGCTGGCCGATGCCACCACGTCCGCCGACACCAGCTGTGACATTCGTGCCGTTCAGTTCGAGCGTGGAGTTGTGGGCGTAGACGCCGAACGAACCACCGCCACCACCACCGCCGATGGTCGCTCCGAGGCCACCGGCGCCACCGAGGCCACCGCCGCCGCCACCCCCGCCCCAGGTGGAGGCAGTCTTGCCGCCGCCGCCACCAGCGCCACCAGCGCCGACCGAGCCGGCGCCACCAGCACCACCGGTCGCTCCGGTGAAGATCGCACCGGCCGTGAACGAAGTCGACGCACCGGCACCAGCGGCACCAGCGGCTCCGCCGGCTCCGCCGTTGCCACCACGGGCGTGGTAGTTGCAGTCTCCGAACGAACTGCCGCAGCCACCAGCGCCGCCGGTGGCGCCGCCGCCACCCCCGCTGCCGGCGGAGCCGGAGCCGGTGAAGCTGCCGCCCTGGCCGCCGTTGCCGCCGTTGCGCGGGGTCGTCCCGGCAGCACCCGAGCCGCCAGAACCACGCGAGCCGAAGCTGCCGTTGCCACCATTGCCACCATTGCCAGCGGCCGCAGGAGCTGCCGGCGCATCGCCACCAGCAGCACCGATGGCGCCGTAGCCGCCGGCGATCATGCCGCCGTCGACGGTGACCGTCGCGCCATTGACGGCGCGAATGCCATACGAGCTGTTGCCGGCACCGACTGCGTTACCGGCCGTGATCGTGGGCGCGGAGAGCGACACGGTGGCGGCGCCGTCGACCAGCAGGGCCGCGGCCGCGGCACCGTGCTCGCCACCGGCCAGGGTCAGGTTGTTCAGGGCCAGGCCGCTGCCCGTACCACCGACGTAGGCGGCGAGCGCCGAGCGGTTGTTCCCGGACTCGTCGGCGCCGACAGCGGTGAGTCCTTCGATCGTGGTGTCGTCGACATCGACTGCGACGATCGCGGCCGACACGCCGGCGTCTGTGTCGTATGCACCGTGTACGACCGAGGGGTCGCCTGTGCCGGAGAAAGCGTTGTCGTAGCCGCCGAGTACGTCGATGCCCTCGACAACGGTGAAGGCCGAGTACTCGCCCTCGGCGACCCACACCTGAGTCTTCGAGTCCGCTGCGGCCCGGGAAAGTCCGTAGGAGATCGAGGCGCACGGGGCGCCGGGGCTGCCGCACGTTGCGCCGTCGGCGCCGTCGTCGTCCACGAGCACGATCGGATCGAAGTCGAACGTCACCTCGATCGAGACAGTGACCGGCGTCGAGCTCGCCTCGTCGTCGTCGGTGACGATGAGTCGAGCGGTGTAGGAGCCCGCGTTCACGTACGTGTGCGTGGGCTCGGCATCAGTCGAGATACTGCCGTCACCGAAAGTCCAGACGTAGCCGGCGATCTGGCCGTCGGAGTCGGTGCTGAGCACACCCGAGAACTCGACCTCGAGCGGGGCGACACCCGCCTGGGGCTCCGCGAGGATCACCGCGACCGGTGAAACGTTCCGTACTGGAGTAGCGGTCGGTACTGTACAAGCCACCGCCAACAGGACTAGAGCCGCAGCGGCGCTAAGGGCCGCTGTTACCTTGTTACGCATCTCTGTTCCCCCTGATCGCCCGGAACAGCTCAGCTGCCGGTCACCCGTCCCGCAAGTGTCGTGTCGCCCCTCAACACCGACCCGTCATTGTCGCTCAGTGACAGGACTGACCGCAAGAAGGACGAGCCATCCTGGTTGCCGCTGCACCCTGCCGGGTGGTGCCCGTCATGGCTCGGGGTGTCAGTCGCCCGCTCGTCAAAGGAAGGTATCGAGTACGGCGATCTGGAAGTCCTGCCCCGACAGACACCCACGGGGAGGTCGGCCGATCATCACTCCCGAACGACAAGGCGCGCCCGGCCGATCAGCTGGGCCCTCCTTGTTGTGGGAGTACCAACCACATCAAAGTGGCAGAACCCCGGAGCACCCCCAACTGGATTCGAACCCGTGCCTCCACCTCGAGAGTTCGAGCAGGTCGGTCCGGCCGGATCAGGCGACGGCGGCGTTGTCAGCGCTCAGCTGAGTTCGAGAAGCCGCGCAGTGTCGACGTGTTGCTGGAAGGCGGCGACCTTGCCATCGCGAAAGGCCCACACGTGGGCCATCTTCACCGAGGCCGGCTCGCCGGTGTCCTTGTGCTTCCAGGTGTAGGTCCCGAGCGTCACGACGGTGTCGCCCTCGGCGACGTACTGCTCGGGAACCACGGAATAGTGGTCGCCGATCTCTCCGAGTCGCATGAAGACGCCTTCGAGCACTGCCTGCGGGCCGACGTACGTGCCGGCGAGCGGAAAGCCATCGGCCTCGGTCCACCGGACATCGTCGGTCATAGCGCCGAGCACGGCCGGCACGTCGCCGGCTGCGAAGCACCCATAGAGGTCTTCGATGAGTTCCTTGTTGGTAGCCATCCCATGGACTCCTTCTGTGTGGGGCGACCGTGTGTCACCCACAAGGAAGGCGTTCGTTCGTGGTCTGCGGGTGGTTCGTTCTGAACGAACCACGTTCGTCACGTCAGGTCGACCAGGCGATGTCGACTTCCGGCTCGTAACAGCAGGAGACCCCTGTCACGATGGACTGGTCGAGGTGCGCCGCGACCTCTGGTGCCCTGGCTGCGAGCTCGTTGATGGCGTGACGAATCGTTCGGGTCACATTGACGCGGGCCTTCTCGGTCGGGGAGCCGGACCGCCGGGGCCGGCCACCCAGGCCGGTGGCTCGCTTGAGTTCGGCGATCAGCGCATCACGCTCAGCGCTCCGCTCCGCCTGCCGCTTGGTATCGCCGCGAATCGCCGCAGCATCCAGCTCGTCGTCGAGATCGGCGAGACGGCGGCGGTACTGCATGAGCGCCTGCTGGTCGAGGACGGGGCCGGTGTCGGCGCTGGGCAGCGGGGTCTCGCTCGTCGCCGCGATCAGCGAAAGCGCCGGCACGGGCTGGTGCGGTCGTGCGACCAACTCGCGCAGGTGCCACAGGCCCTTCAGGTCAGGCACATGCAGGTTCGTACCATTGAACTCGATATGCCAGATGCCATCCTCCGGTCGAAGGATCGCACGCTGCATCGATTCGGCCTGCGTCGTCTTCCTGAAGAGCTCGGCCATCAGACGTGCGGTCTCGACCTCACGCATCTCCTCCGCCAGCGGGAGACCCTCACGGAGGAGCTTCGAGGTCGTGGCCAGATCCCCTTGCTTCTCGGCCACACGGGCGACAGCGAGGAGTGCGGTGGACATCGTTCCGTGCACGTAGCCGATTCGCAGCGCACCGAGGTCGCGTCGAAGCTGCAGCGCACGTTCCCAGAAGTCGCGTGCCGCGTCGAGCTCGCCACGCTCCTCCCACGTCCTGCCCACGTCGTTGCAGGCGACCATGTCCGCGATCCCGTAGCCGTGAGTGCGGCCGACTTCGTGACACTTCATGAACATATGTAGGGCGCCGTCCTCATCGCCGATGGCCCGGCGGGCATTGCCCACGTTCCAAGCGCAGAAGCCCTGGCCCCATGAGCCCGGGTACCGCGCAGCGATGTCGTAACCGGCTTCGGTGAGCGCGAGGGCGGACGTCGGGTCGCCGTTGAAGACGTCGCACTCGCCCCGCAAGCAGAGCAGCATGCCGAGGATGAGCGGTGGTTCGCCGGTGTCGGAGATGATGCCGGAGATGGTGTCGATCCCGAGGTCGAGGAGCGTTGCCGCGGCGTGCCAGTCGTCGGTGTCGTGCCCGACGAGGAAGGCTTCGCAGAACAGGCTCGTCGCCCGCAGCTCGGCGGGCGCGTCAGGAGCCACCTCGCGTGCTCGCTCGAGCCAGGAGATGCCCTCTCGCAGCTTGCCCTGTGTCCACCAGAAGATGTTGAGGCTCGCCGCGAGGCCCAGCGCCGCTTCGGGATTGATCTGGAGGAGGCGTTCGAGCGCCACACGGGTGTTGTCCTCGATGCGATGGAGCACATCCAGGTGCGGCCGCTCCGGGCCCGTCATCGTGGCGCCCGATTCGCGAAGCCCGATCTCGAGGTAGAAGTGCGAGTGACGATCGCGGATCGCGTCGAGTTCACCGGCCAGGACGAGCTGCTCAGTGGCGTACTGGCGAATCGTCTCGAGCAGCTGGTACTGACCGGTGGTCTCGTGCTTCATCAGCAATGACTTCTCGACGAGCCGGCCGGTCAGCCCGGCGACCTTGGCCGCGCTCTGGCCCTCACTCGCGCACACGGCGTTGATGGCGGCGAGGTCGAACCCGCCGGCGAACACGGCCATCCGTCGCAGCAGCCGGCGCTCGTCGTCGGGCAACAGGGCGTCGCTCCACTCCACGGTGGCGCGCAGCGTTCGCTGCGAGCCATCGGCCCGCCGCGCCGCCTGAGGCAGCAGGTCGAACAGGTCGTCGAGGTGCCGTGAGATGTCCTCCAACTCGAGCCCGGCCACCATCGCCGCCGCCAGCTCGATGGCGAGCGGGAGACCGTCGACACGTCGACAGATCTCTCCCATCAGCCCGACCGCGCGATCGGTGTCCAGCGATGTGTGCGTTCTGCCGCCCGCTCGCTCTCGGAACAGGCGAACCGCTGGGCACGCGTCGAGGTCGGCGCGGCCCGCGTCGGTGCCCGCGACCGTCAACGGTGCCAGTCGGTGGTTCAGCTCGTCCATGACCCACAGCGGCTCGCGGCTCGTCGCGAGCACGTGCAGGCGAGGGAGCCGAGCGGTGAGCTCCTCGACGAGTTGGGCCACCGCCGGGACGACGTGTTCGCAGTTGTCGAGCACGAGCAGGAGATCACGGTCCGCCAGCCATCGGGTGAGCGCATCCACATTGGACTCGCCGCCCGAGCGCTGCAGCCCGACCTGAGCTGCCACATCCCCTGCGACGAGGTCCGCTGACCGTAGCGAAGCGAGCCAAACCACGAACACGCCATCGGGAAACCGCGCCGATGATCTCGCGGCCACGGCGAGCGCCAACGCCGTCTTGCCCACGCCACCAGGGCCGGTCAGTGTCGTCAACGGCACGGAAGCGACGGTCTCGGCGACCTCGGCGACCTCGCGGTCTCTCCCAACCAGCCGGCGCGATCGAACGGCGGTGGTCTGACCCCTCACCCGTTGGACTTCAGGCTGCCCAGGGACTGGTTCGTCGCTGGCCACCACGTCGCAAGTCTCCCATGCCCGCACGCATCAACCCAGATTCTGCCGCGGAACGGGTCGAAGCTGGCGAGGAACTCGGCCGCACCGGCGCGCGTCCATGGACACCAGTCGTTCACACCCCTCAACCACGTGCCCACGACTCGCGGTAACAAGAGACGAGCCAGCGCACCGTGACGCTCCCCCGGTTCGCGCTCGACGCGATCGACGCGCACCTGAAGACGTTCGTCAGCGGCGACCCCGACGATCCGCTGTGCCCGGGAGAGGCCGACGGCATCATCAGCGACGGCTGGTTCCAGCGGGAGTGGCGAGCAGCGCGGGTCGGCGCTCGGCGTGACCGAGGTGCACTTCCACGACCTCCGCCCAGCCGCTGGCACCATCGCCACCCGGCGGGGCGCGACCATGCGAGAGGTCATGGCCCGGCGCGGACTTGTCACGTCAGCATCAACCTGGGCCCGAAACCGAAGAATCCCCCGCAATTGCAGGGGATTCTCTGGAGCACCCCCAACGGGATTCGAACCCGTGCCGCCACCTTGAGAGTTCGACCAAACCAGTCCGGCCGATGCAGTCGGGTGGTGAACCGCTCATCCCGTGAGGGGTCTCGGTCCGACTGATCCGACGAGATCGACCCCGTCACCCCCAGTGGATTACCAAACGGATTACCAAAATGGGACCGACGGCCGACCCACCGCGACACACCGGGAGCGGGGGCCGAACCACTCGGCCTCGGCGATCCCGTCCGGTACCCTTGATCGCATGTCCATCGCCTCCCACTCCGACGAGTCGAGCGGCCTCACCGTGCTTCCGCCGGAGGAAGCACTCGAGCGCGCCCTCCCGGCTCCCGCGGCGGCGGAGTTGGAGATCGAGGGTCTGACCGATGAGGAGTGGACGGCCTTCCAAGAGGCCCTTTCCTCGCGGTGACCGACCGAGTGATACCTGCCGTGGTGGTCGACACGATGGCGGTCTCGGCGCTCGTGAACGGAACACGTCAGCCCGAACCAGCAGCCGAGTACTCCGCGCTGATCGCCGGGCGCCCGATCGTGATCTCCTTCGCGACGGTCACCGAACTCCGCTACGGCGCGTTGAAGGCCGGTTGGGGCGACCTACGCCGTCGCGCCCTGGAGCGCGACCTGGCGCGCTTCATCGTCGTTCAGCCCGATGACCAACTGTTGTCCATCTGCGCTGATCTGAGGGCCTCCTGCGAGACGGCGGGGCATCCACTCGGGCAGAAGCTGCACGAAGCGGACCGGTGGATCGCCGCCACGGCGATCCGACTCGACGTCGAGCTCGTGTCCGACGACGCCGTCTTCCAGAACGTGCCAGCCCTCTCCGTCCGCTCGCGCAACCGGTAGCGGAGCGGCGGGGCGTCAGAGCGAAGGACTCGCTCTACCGATCCCAAAGCCGGCGTTATGTGACGGTCCTTCAGCCGAGCGCCGAGGGGGTCGGCCTGTGCGGCGCACCTGTGGGTGCAGTTCTGCCTTGCAGCTGTCAGCGGAGGGTTTGGTCGAGGAAGTCGGTGACTCGTCGTGTCCATTCGTCGGGTTGTGTCGCGTGCCCGTCGGTGTGTCCAGCTCCGTCCACGTTCCACACCGAGGCGCCGTCAGCCCTTCCGGAATCGATGTACGCGGCAGCATGCGCCTCGTCTTCCACGGTGCCAGCGGTGATGAGGAGGTACCGAGTGCCGGGCGACTCGGCTACTGCTGAGCGGAGCGAGATGGGCGGCGAGGCGTCGGTCAGATAGTCGGTGACGCCGTACTGGGCGGCTTCGAGTTGCTCCTGGATCCAGCCTCGCCAGCCGTAGACGTCGGAGAGCCATGCCTTGTCGTCCGCCTGACGTGCTGTTGCTCCTTCTGCGACCACGGCCCGGATCTGCGGGTTCGTTGCCGCCGCGCCGAGTGCCTCCTCGCCGCCCATCGAGAAGCCGACGACACCGATCTGATCTTCTTCGACCTCGGGGCGAGACGCGAGGTGCTCGGTGCTCGCGGCGATGTCGCGGTCGCCGAACCATCCGAAGTCCATCGCTGCGCCGCCGCTCTCGCCGTGGCCACGCGCGTCGACCATCAACACCGAGTACCCGCGGTCGACGAGCGCCGCGGCTTGGTCCAGGACGCTGGAGCGGGTGGATCCGGCGCCGTGGAGCATCACGATGCCTGCGCCGTTGTTCCCCGGGACGTACCAGGCTGCCAGTCGGGTGCCGTCGCTGCTTCGCAGTGTGACCGACTCGAACTCCGGCCCAACTGCCTCAGGGGTCCGCCCCACCTCGGTTGGTGGGACATTGGTCGCTGCAACAGCCGGGCTGATCACCGACACCGCCAGAACGATCACCACCAAGGTCCCGAGGCCCCCGGCGAGCTTGGCCGACAGGTGTCGACCGGCCAGCGCAGACCGAGCTCCCGTGATGACCACGCCGATGCCGCAGACCAGCAGGATGACCGACAGCGCGGACGTGACCGTGAACCCGGTCTTGATCAGGTGGGGAACGAGACCCAGACCGGCTGCGGCCACGACCGCTCCAATCGCGACCAGGAGGACCCCCCCCCCCCCGGACATGGCGGCTGAGACGCACCCGGTGAGACACGGCAACGAAGTACACGCCGAGGCAGAGGTAGGCCGGTTGGAACCATGAGAACGTCCGCAGCACAGCAACTTGGACGACGATCCAACCGATCAAGAGCACCCCGGCGATCAGGGCGATCTCCTCGGTCCTGGCCCCGACGGTCCACGCCGACCAAGCCAGCACCGTGAGCGGGACCGCCACGACGACGGCGAGCGCCAACCCGGCGAGCACCAGGCTGTCGAACGGCAAACGAACGTTGGTCGCTGCACCGAAGTCGATGGCACCGGCGACGAGGGCGACGGCACCGGCCCATGCGGCCACTGCGTTGATCCCAGCCAGCGCCGCCAGCCACCAACGTCGCTGCGCCGACGGCGGTCGCGCGCCCACGCCTTCCCTGGTGGGGTCGCCCACCGAGGGCGAGCTCATCTTGTTCCACCGGATCGCGTCGACACCGATTCGGCGCCTGCACGACGGACACTGTCCATCCATGGAGGATGGGGGCCGTCCTCACCCATGGACAGGGCCACAAGTCCTTGGCTGATGTGCCGACCCCCACCGGTCTCCGTCCCGGCGGTATGGGGCAGTCGCCCGGAGCGTCCGGAGGGCCGGGTCAGGCTTGCCGTCGGGAAACTCGGCAGCTGAGTGCTGGCTACGGTGGATCGTCATGGACGTGCCGATCCGAGTGCGTGACGAGCAGCGGGCCGCAACGGAGGCGGCCATCCTCGACGCGGCCTGGGACCAGTTCGCCGGCTCCGGCCCTGATGGCGCGTCGTTGCGCGATGTCGCTGCGGCCGCTGGTTGTGCCCACGGGTTGGTGGCTCGCTACTACGGGTCCAAGGACGGCCTTGTGGGGGCGGTGTCGTCCCGGTTGGCGGGGCGGGTGGATCGTACCGCCTCTCTGGTCATGTCCTCAGATGAGGAGCCGTTGCTCGGGTTCCTGAACGCAGCCCGGACGCATCGCTCGTGTCTGCAGCTGCTCGTGCGTAGTGCCCTGGGTGACCTTCCTCCCCGTGGGTTCCCGGCGTGTCTTCATGCCGACTGGTTCCTGTCGCAGGTGCCCGAGACGGCCGATGATCCGACGTCGGCGCTGGGCCCTGATCGTCGATCCCGGTTGTGCGCCTACGCGGCAGCGAGCCTCGTATTCGGCTTCGTGACGTTCGAGGACTTCCTGATCACCGGGACCGGACTGCGCCCGTTGGCGCCTCGACGTCGTGACCGAGCGGTCGCCTCCGCAGCTCATTGTCTGCTCGACGTCGCCGCGGAGTCCGAGCCACTGCTGGTGCCTCGTGACCTCTCTGGAGCACGCGTGTACCTCACCCGATCCGGACAGGCCGCGACCTCGGCTCGGGAAGCGCTGTTGGGGTCTGCGATCGAGCTGTTCGCCGCACGGGGGCCGGCGTCGGTCTCGGTGCGCGACATCGGACGTCACGCCGGGGTCAACCAGGGCCTGATCTACCGGCATTACGGCTCGAAGGCTGCGCTGTTGGCCGAGGCCCTGGAACGGGCGAGTTCGGAGATGTTCCCCGCTGCGCTGGCGGAGGAGGGCTTCGACTTCGACGCGATGAGCTGGCTGCTGCACCACGGCGCGACCGCGCCACGGCTGATTGCCCGGACCCTGGTCGATGACGTCGACATCACGACGGTGCGTCAGAGGTTCCCGATCCTGCGGCGGTTGGTCGACGCCTACGACGACGTGCCCTCCGGTGCCGGTCCTGCCGACCTGTCGGATCCCCGCGTGGCGGTCGTGGCGACCGCGGCGATGGCACTGGGGTCGTCCATCTGGGGCGACCATCTGCGCGGGTCGCTCGGGCTCGGTGTCCGCGACGGCACCGACGTCGCGATCGCCGACCTCGCCCGGGTCCTGGTGATGGCTCCCTTCGGGGCGACCGACGACCCTCGGACGACGTGATGAGCGACGGGGTCGACGATGCGCTGTTCGCGTCGAGCCGTCTGCGCTCGCGAGTGGTGTCGATCGAGGCCGCCGCCGTTGCCGGCATCATCTGTGGGATCGGTTGGTCGGTGTCGCTGGCCGGCCTCCTGTCGGCGCCGGGGATCGGTGCCACGGACCGCGAGATCACGGAGTACTACGCCGACACAGCGAACGCCACGGCCGCGTTGGTGTGGTTGCAGGTGCTCGTCCTGTCGACGATCGCGTTCCTCTGGTTCGTCGGCGTCGTCCGGGGGCGGGTCGGGGACCGGGAGCCGAAGCTGTTCGGCACCGTCTTCCTGGGCTCGAGCCTGCTGCTCGCCGGGTTGTTGTTCTCCGGTGCCACGCTGCTGGCCGCACCTGCGGTGCTCGTCGTGGTGGGTGACACCGCCCCCGATCCGGCGTCCGTCTCGCTGATGCGGGCGGCGGCGGCGGTGGTGCTGTCGGTGTTCCTACCGCGTGTCGCGACACTGGTGATGTTCTCCACCGCGAGCCTGGGCAGGGCCACCGGCGGGCTGCCGCGTTGGCTGATCGTGGTCACCTTCGCGATCGGGGTGTTCGAGCTGGTCAACGTCACCGTGTCGACCCCCACGGTATTCCTGGTCCCGGCCTGGATCGCGTTGGTGAGCGTGGTGCTGCTGGTGCGGCATCCCTCGCACACCTTGGAACTGGACGACAACCCGTCGGATCGCTGAGGTGACGGGCGGGGTCAGCGGCGCGCGTCCACCCAGGCCATCGCGTCGGCGGTGGCCCGCTCGATCGTCGCCCCGACCCGTTCGTCGCCGCGGTAGATGTTGCCCTCGCCGATGAGGTCGGTGATGCCGGTGACCGCCAGTTGCTCGATGATCCGGTCGTTGGCCGACACGATGGCCAGCTTGCTGCCGACCGCGTCGAGCGCCTCGGCGTGTCGGGCGAGCACGTCCATGAACGTGGTGCCCAGGTCGCTGCGGCCACGCAGTCGAAGGATCACCACCGAGGCTTTCGACGTGGGCACGACGGCGGGGAGCGCCGCTTCGAAGACCGGGGCCGCGGCGAAGAACAGGCTGCCGTAGGGCTGCAGCACGACCACCTCGTGGCTCGGGAGCTCGGCGGGCGGGTCGACCTCGACGAGGTGCCCCTCGGCGTCCTTGATCCTTCGGCGGATGGTGACCTGGTTGGACTGGCGCACGATGTGGAGCAGCACCGACATCCCGACGCCCGCCAGCACGGCGTACTGGAGCGGGATGACCATGGTCAGCACGAAGGTCACCGCCAGGACGGTCGCCTGCACGGGTCCGGTGCGCCAGACCGACTGCAGGTCCGCCGGCTTGATCGTTCGGAAGCCGATGAGCATGAGGAGTCCGGCGAGTGCCGGCATGGCCACCCGGCCGACCGCTTCACCGAAGGCGAGGATGACCACTGCCATCACCACCGATGCGAACACGAGGGACCAGCGCGAACGGGCCCCAGCCTCCTTGTTGAGTGCCGAGGCCGACACCGAGCCGCCGACCGGCATGCCGCGGAACAGCCCGGAGCCCAGGTTGGCGATTCCCTGGCCGAGGAAGTCCCGGGACGCGTCGGGGTAGCTGCCGTCAGGGTTGGGGAAGTTGGCCGAGATGCCCGCTCCTTGCACGAGGCCGACGAACGCGAGTGAGACCGCCGGCAGGAGCAGGCTCGGGACGAGCCGGGCGAGCGGCAGCTCGGGGGTCGGGAGGCCGTCGATGGTGACCCCGAGGTCGCTCAACGTCGCCACCTGGTCCCACCCGAGCAACGAGACGGCCGCCGATGTCGCCAGCACGGCGACCACCAGGCCGAGCGAGCGCAGCGGTGTGCGCTCGAGCAGCACGATCAGCGCGATGGTCGCGAGCCCGATGAGCAGCGTGCGGCCGTCGAGGCGTCCGGGCTGCAGCACGGTGTTGACGGCCCGGATGACCCGGTTGGCACCATCGGCCGCGTACCCGGTGAGGTTGGCGAGCTGACCGAGCACGATGTTGACGCCGACGGCGTTGATGAATCCGACCATCACCGCGTTGGAGACGAACCGGAGGATCGTGCCGAGGCGCAGCAGCCCGGCCAGCACCATGACGAAACCGGTCAGCATCGTGAGCGTGACCAGCGCCCGGGTGGGATCCGAGGAGTCCCGCACCACGCTGACGTCAGCGATCAGCATCGCCATGGCACCGGTGCCCTGCACGGCCATGAACGTCGAGCTGGTCGCCAGGGCACCTCCGAGCGTGCCGACCATGTAGCCGTACAGCCCGGCGAGCGGGTTGACGCCGGCCAGCAGTCCGGTGGCCAGGCCGTCGGGCACCGACTGGACGCCGAGCACGACCCCAGCGACCGCGTCCTGTCGGGTCGGTCCCCGACCGTGTCGACGCAGACCCGTCGTCGTCCTGTGGGGTCTCGTCGGGCACCGGCACACCTTATTCGGTGAACGACTGTCTACGTCTGCGATGGCCGTTGTAGCCTCGGATCATGGCCTCGCCGAACATCCTGATCATCATGACCGACGAGGAGCGCTACCCCCCACCGTACGAGACGGCGGAAGTGCAGCGCTTCCGGCGCGAACAGCTGCCGAACCGGGACCGTCTCCGCGCCGGTGGACTCGAGCTGCACCGCCACTACGTCGGCTCCACTGCGTGCGTGCCCAGCCGGGCGACGTTGTTCACCGGGCAGTACCCGTCGCTGCACGGCGTGTCGCAGACCGATGGTGTGGCCAAGCCTCACAACGACCCCGCGATGCGCTGGCTGGACCCGGGTGCCGTGCCCACGCTCGGTGACTGGTTCCGTGCCGGCGGCTACGAGACCCACTACCGGGGCAAGTGGCACATCAGCCACGCCGACCTTCCGATGCCCGGCAGCGACGACGGCCTGGCCGCCTCCGACGACGACGGGCGGGTCATCGTCGAGGCCGTCGAGGCGTATCGGGCCGCCGATCGGCTCGATCCGTTCGGCTTCTCGGGTTGGATCGGGCGCGAGCCCCACGGTGTGGCCAAGGACAACAGCGGCACGGTGCGCGACGGCGTGTTCGCCGAGCAGGTCATCGACCTGTTCGGCGACCTCGGCCGCGCCACCCGCGAGGGCCCATGGCTCGCGGTCGCGTCGTTCGTGAACCCCCACGACATCGCCTTCGCCGGCGGCTTCTACGAGCTGCTCCTGGGGTTCGAGCCGGGCGACGACACCGTGCCCGACATCCCCGAGGCGCCGTCGCAGGGCGACTCGTTCGAGGGCCGCCCGGCGTGTCAGGAGCAGTTCAAGGGGCTGTGGCCACAGATGGTGGTGCCCCAGCCGACGGACAACGCGTACCGGCGCCTCTACTACTACCTGCACAAGCTGGTCGATCAGGCGATCGGCCGCATCCTCGACGCCCTCGACGCCTCGGGCATGGCGGACGACACGATCGTCGTGTTCACCTCGGACCACGGCGACATGCTCGGCGCCCACGGTGGGCTGCAGCAGAAGTGGGCCAACGTGTTCGACGAGACAGTGCGCGTGCCCATGATCGTCAAGGGCCCGGGGTTGCACCGGTCGACGGCGGCATCGCCATGCCGACCAGCCACGTCGACCTGATCCCCACGCTGATGGGCCTGGCCGGCATCGATCTCGAGCGCGCCACGGCCGGGGTGATGCGGGACCACACGAGGCGCGCCCGCTGCCGGGCCGCGACCTCAGCGGACTCATCACCGGCCGCAGCGCTGCCGACGCGCTCGGCGTCTCCGATCTACTTCATGACCGAGGACCAGATCAGCCAGGGCCTCACGCAGGCCAACGTGCTGACCGGTGAGCCGTTCGAGTCGCTCCGGCCGCCCTCGTGCATCGAGTCGGTCGTGGCCACCCTGCCGACCGGCGAGGGAGGTGCCCCCGAGCTGTGGAAGCTCAACCACTACTACGAGCGGCTCGACGAGTGGAACGCCGAGCACGGCGTGGCGCCGCCCGAGGGCGCAGCGCCCGCCGCCGAGCCGGCCTGGGAGCTGCACAACCTGACCGTCGATCCCGAGGAACGACACAACCGCGCCGGCGACGGCGGTGATGCACTTCGGGACATGCGGGCCATCCTCGACACCGAGCGCGAGGCGAAGCGGCTCGTGTCCACGAACAGCAACCTGACCCGCCGCATGACGCTGCGCCTGTCCTACGGGCCCGTCCGGATCTCGTCGTCCGGGGCAGTCGTCGAGATCGAACCAGCGGGCCACGGCCGGGAACCGCGCCGGGATCCGTCGCAGGCCGGGCATGCCGAAGACCAAGCCCGCGATGCTGCCCATCCGTTCGTACACCACGGCGTTGAGGATGAAGCTCGACGCCATCGCCCGGCCGATCAGGAACATCCCGCCCAGGGTGGCGACGGCGACGCCGGTGCCCCCGGCGACCGCCTGGGCGCGTCCCAGTCGGCTCGGCAGGTAGAACTGCATGAACCACTGGAGCACGCCGAACACGACGCCGACCATCACGGCGCCGGGCAGCAGCGCTGCGGGGTCACGAGTCGCCCGGGGTAGGGCCCACAGCACGGCGTACCAGCTCAGCGCCGAACAGCGCGACCGCCGCCACCCAGGAGGTGGTCTGCACGGCGATGCCGAACTCGCTGCGGACCCGGTTGCTCAGCGCTGCGACGGTCAGGATGACGAACGCCAGAGCCGTGACGGCGCCGGTCGCCCGAACCGTCGGTCGGCGGTCGCTGGCGCCGAGCTGCCAGGCGGCCCCGGAGCACACGGCGAGCACCTTGGCCAGGTTCCGTCCCGCCCAGATGCTGACCGGCAGGCCGGCCACGACGATCGCCAACCAGGTGGTGCGGGACGCCGCAGCGGCTTCGGAGACCTCGCCGGCGAGCGAGCCGGTGACACTCGCCCCCTCGAGGAACGCGTCGGCGCCCGCAGTGCCGGTCACGGCAGTGATGAGCCCGACGCCGGTGATGACTGCAGGAACCATGAAGAGGAACAGACGAAGCGCGATCGCAGCGCCGAGCACTGCGGCGAACTGGTCCCGGTCGCGCTGGTAGAAGGACGTGGCGAGGTCGACCGTCCGCGTCGACCGCCGAGGCTCGAACCACTGCCGAGCACGGTGCTCGAGCGGCGACGTCCGCCGGCGGACGCCGTCGGCGAGTCCCGCGAGGCGCCGCGACCGGTCCATCTGAGTGGCCCTTGTCGTCACTCATCGAACGAGCGGCACGACGCTTGGGTCCAGCGCACCGGATTCCGGATGTTCATCGGGTCCCCGGCCGCGGCTGCCTTCTCCATGGCGCGTAGTGTAGACATCTGGAGACTGAATCAGTCCGAGCGGTGTCGGCCATCCGTCGACAACAGAGCCACCGAGGAGCCCGGGATGAACGAACCAGCGGCGCACGAAGGCGCCGACGCATCTGCAGCTCCCGGGCCGTCCCCAGATCCCCGACCCTGACGCCTACCTGGCCGACGTCGTCGACAAGTACACCGATCACGTCAACCCGTACCTCGCGGAGTTCCTGTCCTTCGTCGGTTTCGGTGTCGAGGTGTACGGCGAGGGGTGCTACATCGAGGACCACGAGGGCCGTCGGTATCTCGACTGCCTGGGTGGCTACGGCACGTTCGCGCTCGGGCATCGCCACCCCACCGTCGTCGCCGCCGTCAAGGATCAGCTCGACTCGCTCGCCATGAGCGGCAAGGCGTTCTTCAGCAAGCCCGCCGCCGACCTGGCCGCCGAACTGGCCTCGATCGCGCCCGGCGGGGCTGCAGTACAGCTTCTTCAGCAACTCCGGTTCCGAAGCCGTCGAGGCCGCCCTCAAGTTCGCGAAGATCGCCACCGGCCGCAGCCGGATCATCTCGACTGACGGCGGGTACCACGGCAAGACCCTCGGAGCACTCGCCACCACCGGCCGCGAGAAGTACCGCACCCGCGTCGAGCCGTTGATGCCCGGCGTGGAGTTCATCCCCTACGGCGACACCGTTGCCGCCGTCGCCGCCATCGACGACCAGACCGCTGCGATCATCGTCGAGCCGATCCAGGGCGAGGGCGGCGTCCATGTGCCCCCGGACGGCTACCTCCGGGCGATCCGCGAGGCGTGCGACCGCACCGGAGCGCTCATGATCGCCGATGAGGTGCAGACCTGCATCGGGCGCACCGGGGACGATGTTCGCCTGCGACCACGACGGCGTCGCCCCCGACATCATGACGCTCGCCAAGCAGCTCGGCGGAGGCATCATGCCGATCGGCGCGACCATGGGAACCGCATCGGTCTGGGAGAAGGTGTTCTCCGAGAACCCGCTGATGCACACCTCCACGTTCGGCGGCAATCCACTGGCGTGTGCCGCCGGGCTCGCAGCCGTCCGGGTCGTGCAGGACGACGACCTCGTGGCCCGCTCGCACGACCGTGGAGCGCTCATGCTGGAGCTCCTGCGAGAGATGCAGGCCGAGCATCGAGACCTCGTCGTCGACGTCCGCGGCCGGGGCCTCATGATCGGCGTGGAGTTCGCAGAGGACGAGGTCGCCGAGCTGACCGTCATGCAGATGCTCAAGCACGGGATGTGCGCAGCGTTCACGCTGAACAACCCCCGCGTCATCCGGCTGGAGCCGCCGCTGATCATCAGCGAGGACGAAGTGCGGACGGCGGTCGAGATCCTCGACCGTTCACTCACCGAGACCACCGAACTGATGGCGACGTCGACGTAGCGCTTCCAGTCACCGCACACCGAGTCAGGTCGCGGTGGGTTCGCAC
>CAVQRK010000014.1:0-62776 GCA_963715225.1 uncultured Actinomycetota bacterium | reverse complement strand
GTTCATAGAGGAGTCAACGATGTACGGTTCCCGTATCAAGCTATCTCTCCGCCGTGCCTGTGCCGTCATACTCCTGTTCCTTGTCCTTCCACGCCGGCTTATGCCTCGACGGTGGAGAGAGTTCTCACAAGGACAGTATCAACCCGTGGAACCAATTGTCAGTTGAGTTTCGCGTACCGTCGACCAGGGAGTGAATGACTACGCCATCGACGAAACGTATCGGATGGCTGGAGGGTTATCGATGCCGGCGACTTCCATACCGATGATCCTGGCCACCTGAAGATCGTGGTGCTCCAGAACGCCGAAGATACCGTACTACGTACAAACTGAGGGCGCCCCTTGGATCCGGCGTCTATACCTTTTACGGTGAATTCGAGTTTGAAGGGGATGGAGAAGCAACCGAGATCGAGGGGGATGGAGCAATCCTCGTCGGTCAATGTTATGTCGATGGTGATTGCGACGACGACAATCCGTGCACCGATGACATCTGTTCGAACGGAACCTGCTCTCGAACGCTTGTCGGTGACCTGGATGAGGACGGAGATGGCTACGTGGCCGGCGAGTGTGGAGGGGATGACTGCGACGATCATGATGAGGATGTGAATCCGGGAGTGGAAGAAAATGATGGGGCCGGCAACTGCAAGGACGGGACAGACAATGACTGCGACGGGTTCATCGACGTTGATCCTGAGTGTCAGCCTAAGTCAGGAAGCCCCCGGGTTCAAAGCGATGGCGATGGAGGCGGTGGAGGATGTGGAAGCGCGGTGTTCGATGACACCAGAGACACGAGCCTTGCCCATCTCGGGGTTGTCGGATGCCTCTATCTGGCACCTCTTGGATTCATTGGTGGAAGCGAAGACGAATGAGATCGAAGTGAGATGCGCTCAGGGCCCGTATCGCAGGGCATAGAGCTTTCTGTATTCTTGTACCCCAACGATTTCTTCAGAAGATTCCTGAGCTTCTTCATCGCAACGTCCGATAGGATCGAAGTTCGGTTTCTCTTGACCACGTTTTGAAATCTTGTGGGGCCGAACCGTGACGAGATGTTGATTCGATTGAACACCGCAGGTGCACCGTATTCACTGGGTGAACCCGGGTTCGGAAGTGCAAACCCCGACGATAGCCGGACGACCTTGCCGCCCTGATGACCCTTCTGTCGAGCATTCCGTGTGGTGCGCTCAGGAAATCGACGGGTGTCCCCAGCCGGTCCTCGATCGACCCCTTCGAAACCTCGAGTTCTGCCCGTATCTCCTCTTCCGAGAGAAGGGGGAGAGGGTTGTGTCCGTGGGTGTGAGACTGAACCGATATCCCCTCGGCCTGCATGTCAGCCAACTGCTGCCAGTCCAGGTAGCCCTTCCTTCCGACAAAACCCGTGACCACGAACAGGGTTGCCTTCACGCCCGTTTCGGCAAGGACAGGTAAGGCATTCGCGTAGTTATCGGCCCACCCGTCGTCAAAGGTGATGACCACGCTCTGGTCCCGAACGGATCGTGCATCGAAGTCCAACAGTCGGTTCAAGGTGAGGGTCGAGTATCCCCCTTCCCGAATGAGATGCATCTGCTCGCGGAACATTCCCAGAGGCAGTCTGTAGGCGGGGTTCTCGATATTCGGCCCATTGCCTCCCTGGCCGGGGCGACAACCCTGTGATACATCAAAATGGGACCTCTGGGCCCTGTTCTCCTCGTGAAAGCATTCCCATGGATCCAGGTCCACCGTTCGTTACGTGATCCTCTTGCCCCTTTTCTTCATTGACGCACGGCCAGCTTATTCCCTGTACTTCTCTTATATCATAAAAAATTGAGGTTGTCCCCATTCGATGATGTCGAACGCGTATCGGATCTTGAACCATTCCTGCACCTCGAAGATCCGTGGAATCGCCTCCTCGAGAGGACCCCGAGCAGCACGGTCTTTCTCCGGCACGAGTGGTTTCGATGCTGGTGGGAGGCCTATGGTCGTGATCGAAGCCTGTCCGTCCTGCTGATCAGGGAGAAGGGGGCGCTCATTGGGATCTCACCCCTGATGATCTCAAGGGCATCCTTTCGCGGATTCCCGGTGAGGAGGATCGGGTTCATCGAGAATCCGGAGACCCCCAGGTCCGATTTCATTGCTTCGAAGAACCCCGAAGGAGTGATTGACGAGACGATTGCCTATGTCATGAAAGAGATGGCACCGTGGCAGATACTCGTGCTCAACAACATACCGGTCGATTCCAATACGCCGGGCCTGTTGGAGACGATATGCCTGAAAAGGGGGATTCCCTATCTTGTGCTTCCAGCCCTGCGATCGCCGTATTTGCGGATCGAGACCGATTGGGACAGCTTCTACCAGAAGACGTCACAGAGGTTCAAGAAGAGGCTCCGGTACAACAAGAACCGGCTGGAAAAGGTCGGCGATATTTCGGTGAAGAACATCGGTAGGATCAACCAGGACGAATCCGTGCTCAGGGACCTTTACGCAATTGGCCAACGAAGCTGGAAGAACGAAATCGGCAGGTCCATTTCCTGCAGTCCCGAGAACAGGGTGTTCTTCTCCGAACTCGGCCGCATGGCGGGTGAGAAGGGCTGGCTGTCCTTGTGGCTCATGAAAAAGCAAGACGGCAAACCCCTGGCCTTTGAGTATCATTTGCAGTACAAGGGCAAGGTGCATGCCCTGGAGATCCGAATTGATGAAGCGTATGCAGCCCTTTCCCCTGGTGCGGTCCTGGAGAGCCATGTCGTCAGAACGATCTTTGAAGGGGGCTTCGGAGTATGACATGGGAGGGAGTCAGGACGAAATACAAGAAACACTGGACGCCGTTCATAAGGGAGCAATGCAATGTCTCGTGATCTTCAACAGGGGGATGTATCCCGCATTCTTACATTCTGGAGGGCAAGTTCATCCCGGCCGTAAGAGAAGCAGAGGGGATGGTCCGGCTGAAGGAAATCATGAAGAGCCCGACTGAAGAGAAGGTAGCATGTTGGCGGAAAACCGAGGAAGATCATGTTCCATAACGGATGTGTTCGGGGAACCGTCCGGAGCGGAAAGGAATGTGTATGTGCCGTCACAGAGTTGGTGAAGAGAGGATACGGAGCCGATCGTTTGCTGCCTCAAGGGCGGGGAGTTGAGCCGCGTGCGGAGAAGCAAGGAATCGTCGTGTTCGACCTGGAGCATGCGGAGGCTGTATGACCTTGATCTATGGAATCAGGAAACTGGCAAAGCTGACAGGGGTCGTGCGAAAGGAAGGTGTAGGGCTGGTCACGCCCATCCACGACAGCCCCCCACCTGCTGGGCTGGATGAGAAAGCTCCTGACGGGTGTGCCGGGGTAATCGAATCGAAGGGATATGGGCTACAAACTGAAGAAGAGGCAGCGTGGTTGCCTACAGGCTGGCGAATCGTTCCTTCGACAGGATCGTGACGAGATCCGAGGCGGTCAAGGACAGGATCATCGAACGGGAAGGGGTCTTCCGCGAAGAAGATAGCTGTCGATCTACAACGGGCTCGACTTGAGTTTGTATGATCGTAACGATGGCACTCCGAATGGTGAGGGTTGAAGCAAGCTGGGCATAAGGGATGCCGAGACAGGTCGTGGGGATACCGCCGCCTGCGGGAGAATCAAGGATCACAGAGCTCGACCCTCCGCCCCATCGATGGTCTAGAGGAAAGGCCGAATGTGAAGTTCCTCCTGGTGGGGCACGATTGTCAGGAAAGGGATTTCTCCTACAGGGACCCGGAGGAATTCGCTGATCAACTGGGCGAAGCACCGGATTGCATACATCGGTCCGCGGGAGGATATCCCGGAAGTGCTGTCCGTGTTGGACGTATCGCGTACCCTACTTCGTTGAGCGAAGGGTTTTCCAACACGATTCTGGAATTCGATGGCGGCCGGGAAGCCGGTCGCTGGCCGACAAACGTGGGAGGGAATCCGGAAGCGGTGGTGGAAGGAGAGACGGGGTACTGGTGCCGCCGTAGGACGCTCTGTGCACTTGCCACGCGGATCGTGGAATTGCTCGAGCAGGAAGAGCTTGCGAAAGCGATGGGCAAGGGAGGGAGAGAAAGCGCCGCCTCGATGTTTTGCCTCGCCGGGCAGGCGGTCGATCAATACGAGGAGCTCTTTAGGGAGTTGTTGGAGCGCTAGCCGCGGTCATTTCCGCGGAATCCAGGGGACAGGGACCGTGACGCGAAAGGGCAAAGCAGGGGTCAGGGATCAGGGGTCAGCCCCGCTCCTAGCCCAATCGCAGTCATTCCCGCAAGGCGGGAATCCCCCGGACCTCGGCCTGGCTTAAGCAGGGGAGATTGCCACGGCCCTTTTGGAAGGGCCTCACACATCCTCCACCATTGCTATGGAACATCGCGAGCGAAGCGAAGCAATCTGCCGATTACCAGGTACGCCCTTCCCCTCTGGGGAGAAGGTCAGGATGAGGGGAATAGAGCGTAATGGCTGGAAAAAACAGACAAGAGGATGGTCGTGACTGCGTTTCCGACCTTGAACCCCCGTTTCGCGATGAGGGGAACGGCCGTTCCATGCCTGCAGGCATCACGACAGACTCCTACCGGGAACAAGAAGGAGTGGAGTTCACATCGGCCGGGTTGCAAGATGGCACGCTGTCAAGATGCTTGGTCTTCGGTCGGAAGAGTACGTGCTGATGCCATCGTACCATTGCAGTGTGGAGGTAGAGGCGGCGGTGCAAGCAGGGGCAAGGAAGATTCTACAAGGTGGATGGCAATACGAATGGATCTCGACGACATGGAGAAGAAGATATGCCCAAACACGAAGGCTGTGTTCGTGATCCACTATTTTGGTTTTCCTCATCGACATCGAAGGGTTGTGCAAGAGCCGGGACCATCTCATGGAAGACTGTGCCCATGCTGAAGGTCTCCGAGTTCATTCAAGGCAGGATGGACTGATCGGTGATTTCGGGGTGCTGAGCATGCAGAAGTTCCTGCCGTTTCGAATGGAGGCGTGTTGCTGATGAACAATCAAGCGCTGAGGAGGTCGTTTGCGTCGGTCCCTCCGAACAGACGATCCGTTGCGAGGACCTTGCTTCTCAGCGCATTGAGGAACCTGGAGGCGGAGAAGGAAAGAGTCTACGAGGTAGTGCTCAGGTTGTGCTCTTCCTGCACCGTTGAGGGCCTTGCTCCGGGTGCTCAAGAGAGGATCAGACCTTGGGATCGTGAATGTCGCTTCGGTGGATTTCAACGTGGGGACGGAAACCTCGGGAATGTCGGAGATCTCCCAGGAAGATCCTCAGCAGGATCGACGTGGGGAGCATGGTCGCTCGCAGGCGAGAAAACTACAGGTATTTACTGGAGCTGATCCTCAGCGCTCTGCCAACATAGCAGGGTCGCGTTTCCCCGAACGCTACGAAGGCGTATGCCCGTACTTCAGCCGTTCAGTCCGGGACAACAGAACGTTCACAGAAGACTGAAGGAACGAGGCGTTTCAGCTTCACTTCGGGATCAGCAGCAGGACCCTGCAGATGGATCTGAGACGCAGCAGAAGGGAGAAGTCTGCAGGCCCTCCACTCATGAGCATTCTGAAGTGCAGCCTCAGGACATGGCCTCAGGCCCAACAGGAGCATAACTGCAGTGAAGCCCACAAGAACCTTGGAAGCAAACAAGCTGACCTGCAGCATCACGGTGAGCCAAGCCAGCAGCTCCCATCACCAGGCATCCCTCCCCCTCTGGGGAGAAGGTCAGGACGGAGGAGCGCGGGACCTTCACCCTCACCCTCTCCCTCCTTAGGCAGAGGAATGAGGGGGGAGACGGGGGCGGATAAGTGATGAGCCAGAGCCAATTGACACTGCACTAGTGAAGCACATCCCATCACCAGGGACCCCCTCTCCCTCTGGGAAGGCTGCAGGATGAGGGAACGGCGTCACTCTCCGTTGCTTGTGCAAAGGGCTTGTGAATAATTGCTTCTCACTGGTCCAAACCCAGGTCCTCAGCCTGAACGCGAACCCATGCTGCCTCGTCTCCTCAACCATAGCAATCCGTTGCCCATCCACACCCCGCCCCGGCCCCCACCACTCTCCCTCCACCGTTCCTTCAGGCCCTTGCCACCTCCGTGTCCCCATCCCAGAACAGAGGGAACAGGACGAGTCGAGAACAAGAACATTACGAAGAGCAACAGCAAACCCAAGGGAGCGCTGATCACAGCGCTGGTCTTCTTCCTGCTCGGCCTCGGGGGCTGTGGATATGGTGCCGCTCGCGGCATCCCGTTCATCACGGATCTGGTCGACTACGTCTCCGAACTCGACAACTTCGCAACGACTGTCCCCATGGGTGAGTCGGCAAGCTTCACCTCCAGCGGCACAGAGGGCCTGATCCTTCTGACCGGGGAAGCGGTGTGCACGGGTAGTGGCCCGGGAGGCGACGTCCGGTTCGACGCCTATGAATCCTTCGGGCCGGGGACGACCGTCGAGATCAACAACGCCAACATCGACGGCTACATCCTCTTCGACACCGAGACCGGTGACGACTACGAGATCACGTGTGGCTCGCGCGGATCGGGCCAGTTCATCGCCACCACGGCACCGACATTCCTGGTGGATGGTGCACCGGCCCTCGTCGGTGCTGTGTTCTCCGGATTGGCGGGCGTGTTCCTGGTGTTCCTGTCCTTCATCTTCCTGATCGTGGGGCTCGTCCAACGCAGTAGCTGGAAGAAGAAGAACCGGGGATCTCCGGCAGCGCCGTACGGGTCGGCACCGCCGGCGCCAGCGGCCCCCTACGGGGCAGCCCCGGGCGTCCCCGGCCAGGCTCCGCCGCTTCCCGCTCAGGCTCCACCGGCGCAGGCTCCCCCCGCTCAGGCCCCTCCGGTCCCCGGTCAGGGTGGGGACCAGACCTGGGGAGGCCCGCCGCCCTCATCGCCGCCCGCCCAGCCACCCCCGTTCGGAGGCAACTCCACCCCGCCTGCACCTCCACCACCGCCCCAGCAGGGGTGATAGCCACCTTCCCGACCGTGCCGGACCGGAACGGGTCACGGGCGCCGGCCACCATTCGCCCATGAACGCTGACCTTCTGAGGCAGACAGCCGACCTCGTCGCCGTGCCATCGGTGAGTTTCGATGAGACCGCTCTGGTTGCCCACATCGAGGAACGTCTCCGCGGGTTCGCCCATCTGGAGACCGAACGTGTCGGCGACAACTTGGTCGCTCGCACGAAGCTCGGTCGTCGCGGGCGGGTGATCCTCGCAGGTCACACCGATACGGTCCCCGCGGATGGCAACGAGGTTGCGAGGATCGATGGCGACACCCTGTGGGGTGTGGGATCGGCAGACATGAAGGGTGGGCTGGCAGTGATGCTTGGAGCTGGCGGCCACCCACGCGGATCCGCCGGTCGACCTGAGCTACGTGTTCTATGCACGCGAGGAGGTGGCTGCGGTGCACAGCGGCCTCGGCGAGTTGGCCGAACTCCGTCCGGACCTGCTCGAAGGCGACGTGGCTGTGCTGGGCGAACCCACCGGCGGCGAGATAGAAGCCGGGTGTCAGGGTTCGGTGCGCGTCCGTGTGACCCTGCGGGGTACACGCGCCCATACTGCGCGGGCATGGATGGGACGCAACGCTGTTCACCGCCTCGGCGGCGTTCTGGCCGCACTGGATGGTTACGAGCCCCGCCGGCCCGAGATAGCGGGCTGCACCTTCCACGAGGCGCTCCTGGCGGTGTCGGTGGGTGGAGGCTTAGCGGGCAACGTGGTACCCGACGAGGCCACCGTGGAGGTGATCCACCGGTTCGCCCCCGATCGCAGCTCTGCGGATGCGATCGAGCACCTCATGGGCGTCCTGGCGCCGTTCCTGGAGACCGGCGACGACGTCGAGGTCACCGACGTGGCAGAGGCAGCCATGCCGGCGGTCGATCACCCGTTCGTGGCGGGGATGATCGGGCGCGATTCCCTGACCGTGCGAGCCAAGTTGGGGTGGACCGACGTGGCCCGATTCGCCGCGCTTGGAATCCCGGCTATCAACCTGGGTCCCGGGGATCCGACGCTGGCCCACACCGCGGATGAGCATGTGGGGCGCGACAGCATCGACGCCGCTCACCGAATCCTCGACTCCGCGATCCGGGTGGGTTTCTGAACGGAGCCGTATGGGCCATGGCTCCGCCGGGCGTGTTCTGCCGGTAGGCCGGTTGCCGTAGTGTGCCGCTGTGACCGACCGATCAGAGGAGCATGAGGTGACCGACCTTCGACCTGCCGACCGTGACGATTTCACGTCGATGGTGAAACGCCTACGTACCCGCGATGGTTATCGGGAGCCCGTTGCATTCGGGATCGGGCTGGCGACGATCGCCGATTCGGACGGCTCGGTGCTGGACACCTGGTTCGCCACGGTGAATCTCGGAGCCAACCTGGGCTCCGCGGCGATCGTGGCCGATGTGGTCGGCCACGAGGGCGGCGCGGCGTCGTACCGACTCGACTCCTCGCAACTGTCGGAGATCCTGGAGCGCTGCGCTCCCATGATCGACGACGACGGTGATCATCCCAACCTGGCGATCATGCAGGTCGCAGCTGCGTCCATCGACGATGGAGGATCGCTCGGTTCGGGGCTCCTGCCCACCCACAAGTTGCCGGTGATCACTTTCGTGGCGGACCTCGACGAGGCCCCGGTCGGACATCCACGACGCCTATCTGCGTCTGCACCTGCTCTCACATCGACTGGTGGTTCCGCACGGCTGCAACCTCGACGGGCTGTTCGGTCTACTCGCCAATGCAGTGTGGACATCTGCCGGACCATGTGACGTCGCATCCTTTCCTCTGGCGCAGCGGATGGTGTTGGGAAGCGGTGCGACTCTGGTTGTCAACGGTGTGGACAAGTTCCCCCGTATGACCGACTACGTCGTTCCCGGAGGTGTGCGCATCGCCGATGCATCCCGGGTCCGCCTCGGCGCTCATCTGGCGGAGGGGACCACTGTCATGCACGAGGGGTTCGTGAACTTCAACGCGGGCACACTCGGACCCTCCATGGTGGAGGGCCGGATCAGCGCCGGCGTGGTCGTGGGTGCCGATTCCGACATCGGCGGCGGAGCCTCGATAATGGGCACGCTCTCGGGCGGCGGCAAGGAGGTCGTCGCGGTAGGGGAGAAGTGCCTGATCGGGGCCAATGCCGGGATAGGGATATCGCTCGGAGACGGCTGCGTGGTGGAGGCGGGCCTCTATGTGACCGCCGGTACACGCGTGACCACGCCCGAGGGCGACGTCGTCAAGGCGTCGACCCTTAGTGGGGCGTCCGGGTTGCTGTTCCGTCGCAATTCGATCTCGGGAGCGATCGAGGTATTGCCGCGAGAGGGGACCTGGTCCGAAGGCCTGAACGAGGCCCTGCACGCCAACTGAGCACCGGGGTGTGGCGCGGGGTGCCGGACACCCTGTGGGTGCTGCTCAGAGCTTGCGCAGAACCGTGACGACCTTGCCGAAGATCTCTACCCCGCCTGCGGTGTAGCGCATGGGCTCCAGGCGTTCGTTGGAGGGCTCCAGAACGATGTCGCGTCCATCCTTGCGGTAGGTCTTCACCGTGGCCTCCTCGCCGGGGATGCCGGCCACGACGATGTCGCCGTTGCGTACGGCATCCTCGACTCGGGCGACTACGAAGTCGCCGTCGAGGATGCCGGCGTCCACCATCGAGTCGCCCCGTACCCGAAGCATGAACAGCTCCCCGTCGCCGGTGAGGTCGGCGGGTAGGGGGACGAGTTCCTCGACCTGCTCCTGGGCAAGCACACCGGTTCCGGCCGCGACGTCGCCGACCAGCGGTACGTGTCGGGTGGGGCGTCGTTCTGCCGTGGCTCCGCTGTCGGGGTCGGCGGTTACCTCGATCGCCCGGGGCTTGGAGGGATCCCTACGTAGGTATCCGAGCCGTTGGAGCGTGTGGAGGTGGCTGTGCACCGTCGACGGCGATGCCAGTCCGACGGCGGTCCCAATCTCGCGCACCGAGGGTGGATACCCGCGCTCACGAATGCTCTGGTCGACGAAGTTCAGGACGTCGCGCTGACGCTGGGTCAGGCTGCGATCCGAGGGCGTGGCGCCGGTGGTGTCGGACTTCGGTGGCATTCTTTCCTCCACGGTGTATCGACGGGGGACTCCCGTCGAACAGGTGTTTGGAAACGTAGCACTTGTTGTGGTCGAAGTGGTGGAACACCTGTTCGAAAGAATGCTTGACGTCGAACGAGCGTTCGGGCAGTCTTTTGTCGAACAGGCGTTCGGCAGCGGCCGATCCAGCCACCCGAGTCCGTGTCACACCCCTCCCGGAGAATTGGACCATGGCAGCAATCATCGAGGTCCCCGACCACCACACGACAGGCCGAGGTGCCTCCTTTGTGCCGCACCTGGGCGATAGTCCTGTCGGCTTGTCCGCCGCCCCGGCGCGCCCGAGTCGCCGGGCCCTTCGTCGCCGGGTGGCCCGCCGCAGGGGGCTGTCGCTCGTGCTGGCGGGCGTGCTGTTGGTGGCGGTGTTTGTGGGCCTCCGCTCCACGGGGTCGGCGGCCGTTGCAGGGCAAGCGGGCGCCGGGTCGGCGGTCGAGCACGTGGTGGTCGGACCTGGCGACACGCTCTGGTCGATCGCCGGTGAGCTCGATCCCACTGCTCCACGACACGAGATGGTGGCCCGTCTGGTCGAACTCAACGGAGGGGGGCTGGTGGTCGAGCTCGGTGATGTGGTCGTGCTGCCCAGCTCACGGCAGTGAGCCGAACGGACAGCCGGATTGTGGCCCGGCCCTTCGTCGTTGGGGCGGTAGCGTTCGTCTCGTGCGGTGTCCCTCGTGTGACTCAGTCGAGAATCGGGTTGTCGATTCGCGCTCGGCGGACGATGCCTCCGCCATCAGACGGCGACGGATGTGTGAGGAGTGCGGGACGCGCTTCACGACGTTCGAGAGGGTCGAGGAAGTCCCCTTGCTGGTCGTCAAGCGTGACGGGCGGCGTGAGCCGCTGGATCGCGTCAAGCTCGAGGTCGGCGTCCAGTCGGCATGTAAGGGCCGCCAGGTCGATGACTCGGCGATCGCGGAACTCGTCTCGTCGGTCGAGGACGGCGTGCGATTGCTGGGGGGCGAAGTGGAGTCCGCCCGTATCGGGGCTCTCGTCCTCGAACGGCTCCGCCCGCTCGACGGAGTTGCGGCGGTCCGCTTCGCCTCGGTCTACAAGGGCTTCGAGGCGCCGGAGGACTTCGAGGCCGAGATCCGCCTGCTCGGCGAACACGGCGCCGGCGAAGACACTGTATAGACCAGCACTGCCTAGACCAGCAGGGGGACCGTCCCGGTGCGGTTCAGATGGAGCGTCGGTACGACAGCATGAGATGGTCTTCCTGGCGCAGGACCCGGTGCAGGCCAAAGTTCTGCCCCTCGGCCGATGCGCCGGACAGCAGACCCACATCGGCGCCCCCCACGAGTTGGGGCGACAACGTGAGCATGTACTCGTCGATCAGGTCCGCAGCAGCGAGCTGGCCCAGTACGCCCGGGCCGCCCTCGCAGACCACGTGGCGTGCCCCGCGGTCGTGGAGGATCGCCAGGAGCATCCCGAAGTCAACACCGTCCTCTCCTGCCTCGAGGAGCTCCACTCCGGGAGGCGCCTTGGAGGTGTCGGAGGCAGACGGGTGGACCATGATCGGCGGCGGCGGATCTCCCTGGAGCAGTGGGGTGTCGGCCGGGAGGTGCAGGCTCCGCGACGTGATGGCGATCCTGGGGACGCGGTCCTGTCCCCGTTGCGCTCTGATCCGGGCTGCTTCGGCGCCGACCGTCGGCCGGCGATACCCCTCCGCTCGCACCGTGGACGCACCCACCAGGATCACGTCCGCGAGCGACCGTCTGAGCGATGAACAGGGCGTGATCCGCGCTCGAACTGAGACCGCCCGACTTCCCGTCGCTGCTGTACGCGCCGTCGATGCTCATCACCATGTTGGTGGTGAGCCACGGTCTCCCGGCCGGCAGTGAGGGCCGATCGGCGTCCAGGACGCCGAGAATCTCATTGTCGGTGTCGATCCGACGTTTTGATGGGGTCATGGGGTACACCGGTGTCAGAGTACCGACAGATTTCTCTTCCACAGGGTTATCAAGTGCATGTGGAGGATGGACCGTACCGAAAGGGGTCGAGATGTTCGGAAGCAGTGACAAAGAGTGTCGAGTGCGGGCAACTGTGGGGCCGACGACCGCGCACCGTGGTGCAGTGAGTGGACCTGCAAGGCCCGTGACGCCCTCTGTCCACAGCAATCCACATGCTTTTGAGCTTTCGGCCCACAAGGGGTCTTGCCTAAGTTCCTCAGCAGTTGGTGTGACGCGGGCGATCGGATCGGTGGTGGACGTTGGTCCTTCGGGGCCGAGTCTCCTGGGGGTTGGTCTTCCGACCGGGCATCCCGCCGCCCGATCGGTCGACTCCCGCCCGGTCGCCTGCGTCTGCCAACCCCCCGAGATCGAGCGCCTTCACGGCGGCGAGCACAGGAGAAACCTTCGGTGAGTGCCATCGACCACCAGCTGTCCGAGCGCCTGGGGCGCCGTTTCACCGAGGCGGGCCGATCGCCCTACGACAGCCTTGAATGGGGCCTACGAGATGCTCGCATCGTCGATCACCGCGACGGGACCGTGGCATTTGAACAGATCGGTGTGGAGTTTCCCGTTTCGTGGTCGGTGACCGCCTCGAACATCGTCGCCCAGAAGTACTTCCGCGGCTCTCCCGGAACAGCCGCACGGGAGCACTCTCTTCGTCAGACCATCGACCGCGTGGTGGATGCCATCACGAGTTGGGGCCACGATGCCGGGTACTTCGTCGATGCCGAGGAGGGCGAGGTGTTCGCCGATGAACTCCGGTTCCTCCTGGTCAACCAGAGGGCCTCGTTCAATTCGCCTGTCTGGTTCAACATCGGTGTCCCGGGCGTCAAACAGCAGGCTGCGGCGTGTTTCATCCTCGACGTCGAGGACGACCTGCCGTCGATCCTGAACTGGTACGCCGAGGAGGGCATCATCTTCAAGGGCGGATCGGGAGCAGGCGCCAACCTGTCCAAGATCCGTTCCTCCAAGGAGCGACTGGGTGCCGGCGGCGTGCCGTCAGGGCCGGTGAGCTTCATGCGTGGAGCCGACGCCTCGGCGGGCACGATCAAGTCGGGAGGTACCACCCGGCGAGCAGCCAAGATGGTGATCCTGGACGTCGATCACCCGGACATCGAGGAATTCGTCTGGTGCAAGGCAATCGAGGAGCGAAAGGCGCGCGTCCTGGCCGAGGCCGGGTTCGACATGGACCTGGACGGAGTCGATTCGTTCTCTGTTCAGTACCAGAACGCCAACAACTCTGTGCGGCTCACCGACGGCTTCATGCAGGCGGTGCTCGACAACGGGTCCTGGGATCTCCTCTCCAGGACCAACGCCGAAGTGGTGGAGTCGGTCCCCGCCCGGTCCTTGTTCGCACAGATCGCCGCCGCGGCATGGGAATGCGCGGACCCAGGGGTGCAGTTCGACACCACCATCAATCGCTGGAACACCACACCGAACGCCGGGCGCATAGAAGCGAGCAACCCCTGCTCGGAACACCTGCGCCTCAAGAACAGCGCCTGCAACCTGGCATCGATCAACCTGCTGTCGTTCCTCGACCACGACGGCGTGTTCGACATCGAGGGCTACATCCACGCAGTCCGGGTGCTCGTCACCGCACAGGACATCCTCGTGGGTGCCTCGGACTACCCGACCGAGCAGATTGCCGAACAGGCCCGGGCTGCCCGCGATATCGGAATCGGGTACACCAACCTCGGTGCCTCGTTGATGGCACTCGGACTGCCCTATGACTCCGAGGACGGCCGGGCCTGGGCAGCCGCCGTCTCGGGCATCCTTACAGGGGCCGCCGCGGTGCGATCCACCGAGCTGGCCCATCTGCTGGAGCCGGCACCGCTGTTCCAAGCGGATGCAGCCGCGTGGCAGGACGTCTACCGGATGCACCTCGACGCCGCCCGCCAGGTCGATGCCGTCGAGGGTCAGCCCGACCTCAACCAATGGTTGGTCGGTCTGTGGGAACGGGCAGGCGAGGGGATCGCCGCCCACGGTGCCCGCAACGCCGAGCTGTCAGTCGCCGCGCCCACCGGGACGATCTCTTTCATGATGGGGGCCGACACGACCGGCATAGAGCCCGAGCTCGGTCTGGTGAAGCACAAGAAACTGGTGGGCGGCGGGATGCTGGAGATCGTCAATCAGACGGTGCCCCGGGCATTGCGCCGGCTCGGTTATGACGAGGGCCAGGTGGCAGATGTGGTGGCCCACATCGCCAGGGAGCACTCCGTGTTGGGGGCTCCGCACCTGTCGGCCTCACACATTCCTGTCTTCGCCTGTGCCTTCGGTGACGACATCGAGTCCGGAACGGTGATCACCCACGGCGGACACATACGGATGATGGCGGCGATCCAACCGTTCTTCTCCGGCGCGATGTCCAAGACCGTGAACTTGCCCGAGGCCACACCGGTCGACGAGATCGAGAGCCTGCTGATCGACGCGTGGCGATCTGGTCTCAAGTGCGTGGCGCTGTACCGCGACAACTGCAAGGTGGCCCAGCCTCTGAACCTGGGTTCATCCTCTGCGGCGGCCTCGGGCGGTGCGGGTGAGCAGGTCCCATTGACCGGCGCGGGTGTGGCGCTGGAGCACGTTCGTCCTGTGCGCGAGCGTCTTCCCCGATCGCGCCGGTCGCGCACTCTGGAGTTCCGAGTCGCGGACTGCAAGGGATTCGTGACCGTCGGGGAGTACGACGATGGCCGACCCGGTGAACTGTTCATCCGAGTGTCCAAACAGGGTTCGACGCTGGCGGGAATCATGGACGCCTTCGCCATCTCGGTGAGCCACGGACTCCAGTACGGAGTGCCCCTGGAGTCGTTCGTGGGCGCATACGTCGGAATGCGTTTCGAGCCTGCGGGGATGACCGACGATCCCGAGGTTCGCATCGCCAACAGCCTGATCGACTACTTGTTCCGCCGGCTGGCACTGGACTACCTGCCGTTCGAGGTGCGTGAGGGACTGGGTGTGCTGGGGACCTCCGAGCGCACCCAACCGACGCTGCCCGGTGTCGAGGCCGCCGGTGTCACCAACGAGCAGGGCCACGACCTGGCCCCTGATCCGCCGACGCCGGCCCTCTCGACCGGCAGTGCGCCGAGATCGTCCCGTTCCGACGCACCGATGTGCATGTCCTGCGGCGTCAGCATGACGCGGGCCGGGTCCTGTTACGTGTGCACCGAATGTGGCACCACCAGCGGGTGTTCGTGACCCAGCGGGCGCAGTGATCCAACGGGCGTTCGCGGCGCGGTGGCGCACCGGTACCCACTGTCGCTATCCAGCGTGATCGGCCGCGACGGCGTGTGGTTGGCAGGAAAGTCGGTCGACGATGAGTTGGAGATCCTGGGCCGTGGTTCGAGGGTTGACCACGCAGAACCGCAGCACGGTCTCGCCTCTCCAGGTGGTAGGCACCACCATGGCGGTTCCTTCCTGTAGCACCGCCCACGACCAGGCTTCGTAGTCCGCTGGTTGCCAGCCGATGCGTCTGAACAGCACCACGCTGAGTTCAGGCTCGAGCACGAGCTCCAGATGTGGCGCTGAGCGCACGATCTCCGCCCCCTGTGCGGCGGTGTCAAGGGTCGACTCGATTGCCTCGGTGTAGGCATCAGTGCCGTGGGCGGCCAGGCTGAACCACAGCGGAAGGCCGCGTGGACGACGGGACAGGTGGTGCGCGTAGTCGCTCGGGTTCCAGCCCGATGTGCCGCTGCCGTTGCCGTCCTGGAGGACGTCGAGATAGCCGGCCTGCGGGGTGTGGGCAGCCTTGGCGAATCGAGGCTCGCGGTAGACCAGCGCACAGCTCTCGAGTGGTCCGAAGAGCCACTTGTGCGGATCGACGATGAAGCTGTCGGCGTGCTCCACTCCACTGAAGCGGCGCCGCATGTTCGGTGCGAGCAGAGCGGCGAGTCCGTAGGCGCCGTCCACGTGGAACCAGCATCCGAGTTCCGCAGCAGCAGCCGCGGCGCCCTGGAGGTCGTCGACCGCTCCGGCGTTGGTGGTGCCGGCCGTTGCCGCCACGGCGAACACGCGGTGGCGGTCCTCGCCCAGGGCCCGCAGGACCTTCGACAGCGATGAAGCAGTGAGGCGGCCCGCCTCGTCCGTAGGCACCCGCACAACGTCTGCGTCCATGGCCTTGGTCGCCTGTCGGATCGATGCATGGGCACCCGTCGAGGTGAGTACGAGACCGCGGGTGCGGTCGTGGTGACCGGCGGCGCGATCACGCCACCTCCATCGAGCGGCCATCAGGGCGCTCAGGTTGCCGCTGGTTCCTCCGGCGACGAACACTCCGCCCGCCCCCTTCGGAAGACCGGCCAGGTTGGCGAGCCAGCGGAGGACCTCGTTCTCGGCGTGAACGGCGCCTGCTCCCTCCATCCACGAGCCGCCGTAGATGCCGGAAGCACTGACGACCAGATCGAAGAGTACGGATGCTTTGGTGGGTGCAGTTGGGATGAAGGACAGGAACCGAGGATGGTCAACCGCCAGGCAGGCGGGTTCGAGAACCTCGGTGAAGCGTCGCAGGGCCTCGGGGCCCCCGAGTCCCGCGGGAGTGATCGTCGTGCCGGCCAGTTTCGCCAGATCGGCCGGGTGCGCCGTTCGCCCGAGCACGGGGTTGTCGAAGCTGACCCGCTCAATGGCGTGGTTCAGTACTTGCTGTGCCAATCCCTCGATCGCCTCGTCGTGCCAGTGCACCAACCGAGGATGGCACGGTTGGAGGTCGAACTGAGGGAACTAGATCTGATTGCTGAGGCTCTACTCGGCTCCGGAAAGCTCGACGGACGCCCCCTCAGGGGGTCAGGACCACCGATCCGTTCACATCCCCAGCCGCCATGTCCTGCAGCGCTGCGTTGGCCGATCCCAGTGGTCGCTCCTCGTAGCGTGTGACGACCGGGACGTGGCTCGCCAGTTCGATGAACTCGCGGGCATCGGCTCTTGTGACGTTCGCCACGCTGCGGATCTGGCGTTCCCACCACAGCGACTCATAGGGCATTGACGGGACCTCGTCGAGGTGGATCGCGTTCACCGCCACGATGCCGCCGCGGTCGAGCGCTTCCAGCCCATTGCGGATCGCCGAACCGACCGGGGCGGTGGTGATGGCAGCGTCGAGGGTGACGGGAGGACGTTCGTCGAACCCCCCGGCCCATACCACGCCGAGCTCGAGGGCGACTGCCTGCTCACGATGCGAGCGTGTGCAGACGTATACATCGCACCCCCAGTGGCGCGCGATCTGGATCACGATCGACGCCGATGCGCCGAATCCGAACAGCCCCAGACGGGATCCCGCTGCGGCGCGAGGCTCTAGTCCGGCAACCTTGAGTGATCGATAGCCGATCACCCCGGCGCAGAGCAGTGGGGCGAGTGCCACCGGGTCGGCGTCCTCGGGAAGTTCGTGGATGAACCGCGCATCGGCCGTGACCAGATCTGCGAAGCCGCCGTCTCGGTCCCATCCGGTGAACCGCGCCTGCTCGCACAGGTTCTCGCGGTCCGAGTTGCACGAACGACACACACCGCAGGTGTGTGCCAGCCAGGTGATTCCGACCCTCGACCCGATTCGACTCTCCCGGACCCCTGTCCCCAGTGCCTTGATCTGCCCGACGATCTGGTGCCCGGGAACGATCGGGAGCCGGTGAGCCTCCAGCTCGCCGGTACAGAGCTGGAGATCGGTTCTGCATGCCGCACACGCCTCGACGCGTACGAGTACCTCGCCCGGCCCCGGTTCGGGATCGGGCACTTCGCAGAACTCGAGCGGACCGGCATCGGCTGAATCCGGTCGGCGGAGGAGGGCGGCGTGCACCAGTCCATCATCGCGCCTACCGCAATCGAGGTTGGCGGAACCGACCAAGGAACGGCGGGGACGGCCAGACTGTGTGCATGCCCATCCTCTCGGTCCTGCACACGGCCATCTCGACCAACGATCTGGATGCGTCGGTCGACTTCTGGAGCAAGTTCGGCTTCTCGGAGACGAGGAGGTGGGAGTGGCCCGCTGGGGTGGAGGTGATCAACACCCTGTTGGACCTCCCGGACTCGGCTGCCCGGGCGGCGCTGCTGGAGGGTCACGGAACCGGCATCGAGCTCTTCGAATTCGCCGAACCGGAGCCCGGCTCGCGGCCGGAGCCTCCCTACCGACTGGGGTACACGCACATGGCCTTCGAAGTGGATGATCTGGCCGCGGAGATGACACGTCTCCGAAGTGCGGGGATGACCTTCTGGGCCGAGGCTGTCACCGATCCGAGTGGGCGGTCGATGGTCTACGGACGTTCACCGGAGGGGCTCACGGTCGAACTTGTCCAGCCCGGTGTCTGAGCATCCGGGGCGTCGGCAGACATGGCGCGCAACGCCGCGGAACCGCCCAGAAACCGCTCGGGGCGGTTTCCGACCACCGAGGGTGGTCTGCTATCGTTGATCGGTCGGCGGGACTGAAGTTCGGGGTTTCGCCGCTCTTGTGGAGCCGAGGAGGAACCGCTGTGGCCTACGACGTCGGTGACCGGGTCGTTTATCCCCATCATGGGGCTGCGATCATCGTTCGGCGCGAAAAGCGCAATGTGAACGGTGAGAAGAACGACTACCTGGTGCTGGAGATGGCCCATGGCGAGCTCACGCTCTCCGTTCCCGTGACAAAGGCTGATGATGTGGGGATGCGCCCACCCATCGGCAAGGACGAGGTGGAAGACCTCTTCGAGTTGCTGGCCAAGCGGGATATCCGCGAGCCCGCCAACTGGAGCCGTCGCTTCAAGAACCACCAGGAGAAGCTGAAGTCCGGCGACGTGTACCAGGTGGCCGAGGTCGTCCGGAACCTGTCGCTTCGTGATCAGGCCAAGGGTCTGTCCGCAGGTGAGAAGTCGATGTTCGTGAAGGCCCGCTCCGTGCTCGTCTCCGAGCTCAGCTTCGCCCTCGACGTGCCCGAGGACGACGCACTCACCGAGGTCGAGGCTCGGCTGAGCTGAGTCGGACCGGACTCCGCAACCCGGGCGGCTGCACCTGATGCGGGTGCTCATCGTCCTGAGCGACACCGACCGCAGCGACTCCTCGCTGTGTGCCCTGGATCTCCACGCGGGAATCGTCGCGCTCGGCGACGACGTCCGCACCGTGGCCCTCGGCCCCGGGGGCAGGGGTGGTCTCGACCATGTGATCCCGATCCTCGGGCCTTCACCCAGGTCGCCCTCTGCCACCCTGCAGCTGCGTCGCGAGCAACGGTGGGCCGACATTGTCATCTGTTTCGGGCTGCATACCTTCGGCGTACAGCGTCGTGCGGCAATGCGGCAGGAGATCCCGGTCGTGTTGGTGGTCGGCGACCCCGTGTCGACTCGGTCCAGGGTCGGTCGCTCGGCCCGCACGCGACTCGCCGAGGCCTCCTCGGTCGTTTGCGTCGATGAGGCCGCGGCCGCTGCGGTAGCGACGATGACCGACCGGCAGGTGATGCGGCTGGAGTTCGGCATGGTGGCCGAGGAACTCAATGGTGTTGCACTCCGCAGGGCCGCAGCCCGCGCCGAGTTGCGTATCGGGCCCACCGAGCCGGTCCTTTGGTGGGTCGGCTCGCCGGCGACACAGATTCCGGCTGCTCTGGCAACGGCGACGGAGCGTCGCGGCTGGCCTGTGCTCATGTTCGGTGACGCGGACGACGAACTGGTGGTCGCGGCCTCCGATGTCGCGGTGATGTCGGCCGATGCCGTATCCGGTCCGCCGCGTGAACTCCTACGCGCTGCTGGCACCGGTCACGCCCTCGTGGCGCCGGCGTACGTGTTCGACGGTGCTCTGGTCTCCGGTGCCACAGGAGTACCCCTGTCGCCACGACATCGCTCCGGATCGGACACCGGCGACGGTGCTCGCAGCGACGGCACGTCTGTTGCGGACTGGGAGGACAGCCTCGAACGCTTGTCGGACGCCGACGTCCGCGCTGAGATGGCCCTGTCCGCCCATCGGCTGGTCAGTGCAAGGTTCTCTCCCCAGCGCACGTTCGGGCCCTGGATGGACTTGCTGGAGTCACGCTTGCTCGCCCGTTGACTGTGGCCGGGCGGCGCTGAGTAGGTACTGGGGGAGCGGACAGCGGTGATTCGGGTCCGCCCGGCGGTGACGGTAGCGTTGATGCCGTGGCGGGAACTATGCACACGCGCTTGAACGCACTGGGCGGACTCTTGGTCTGTGCCGCGCTCGCCACGGTCGCCTGCGTACCCCAGGACAAGAACGACGTCGCCGAGGTCGGTCTGGATGGGGATTCCGTGGCCGGGCCCCCTGCCTTCCCCGAGACAGGCGCGGTTCCTCCGGAACTTCTCGTCGAGGGTCTGGTGTACGACTTCACCAACGCCGATGCCGATCTCGATCTGTGGGTCCCGCCCACCGGTGAAGCCCGTTGTGCCGCCGAGAAGATCGTCCAGAACCACGGAAAGAGGCTCTCGGACCTCGGCTACGAGCCGGGCCGCAGCGGGGCCGCCATCAACGACATCGCGTTCCGACCGGAGGAGCGCGCTTCGATCTCAGCTCTCGTGCAGAGCTGTATCAACACCTCAGAGGCGATCGCGTCACTCTTCATGGGTGGTGGACACATGAGTTCCGAGGAGGCGTTGTGCATGGGTGAGGGGCTGGATGAGGCCGGCATGGCTGGGGCCCTGTTCGACACATGGTTGACCGGGGGCACCTTCGACCCGTTCGCCGGCGATGGTGCACTGGCCCAGACGATCCTCGCCTATACCGACGTGTGCCTGCCGGACACCTCCTTCACCTGGTACGGCGTGGAGCTTCCGGGCGATGCGGACGTGCAGGGCGTCGAGGGCGAATCGGACTCGGACGAGGATCTACCCGGCTCAGCTGGCAATATCACCACAACGACCGAAGGCCGGCCCACCGGGGGCTAGGGCGGTCCAGGAAGTCAGTGACCACAATGATCGACATCCCACTAGCTGTGCTCGGCTCAATTCCGGCGCCTCCATCGAACGCCCTGGGGCCATTCAGGCTGTACGGGTTGATGATCGCCCTCGGGGTCCTGGCGGGAGTGTTCGTAGCCCAACGGCGATGGCGTTCCTGGGGTGGTGAGGAGGACGACGTAATCACCGTCGCGGTGTGGGCGGTGCCCGCCGGCCTGATCGGAGCGCGGCTGTATCACGTCGTAACTGACTGGAACACGCTGTATGCGGACTCGCCGATGGACGCGTTCAAGATCTGGCAGGGCGGCCTCGGTATCCCCGGCGGTGTCCTGTTGGGCGCAACCGTCGGCATCATCGTCGCGCGCCGGACGGTGCCTTCGTGGCGCCGCCTTGCCGACGCTGCAGCCCCGGCCCTGCCGATCGCCCAAGCAGTGGGCAGGCTCGGCAACTACTTCAACCAGGAGCTGTACGGCCGATCCACGGACCTGCCCTGGGGCCTCGAAGTCGACGCAGACATCTTGGCGGTACAGAACCCCGACTACGCGGCGGGAACCACCTTCCACCCCACCTTCCTCTACGAGGGCCTGTGGAACCTGGCGCTCGCCGGGCTCATCATGTGGGCCGGGACCAAGGTCGTGCTCAAGCCCGGCCGGTGGTTCGCCGTGTACGTGACCGGCTACGGGCTGGGTCGCCTCTGGGTCGAGGCGCTCAGGATCGACAACGCGACCCTGATCGGCGGTATCCGCGTCAACATCTGGATGTCGCTGGTGGTCATCGCGGGTGGCCTGTTGTGGCTGTTCTGGAGCGGAGGTCCTGTGGACCGAGAGGCCACTGCACGACTGAGGGAGGGTGTCGATCCGGCGGTGTTGTTCGCGGCCCAGACGTCCTTGGCTGCGCAACTCGACTCGGACGCCCCCGAATCGGATGACGATGACTCTCCCGAGGATGGCTCTCCCGAGGACCCCAGGAAGACTCCGCAGGTGACGACTCCGCAGGTGACGACTCTGAAGATGACGAGCGCGTTCCGGAGTCGGACGAGCTGACAACTCCGGAGTCCTCAGACGAGAGCGAGAGCAGCGGCCCGGACGCCGTCTGAGAAGGCCGGCCACAAGCGTACGGCCCACTCCCCGAACTCACGGTCGCTGAGGGCGACGCAACCGATGCCGGTGCCGGGGTCCAGCCACAGCAGGGTTCCAGTGCCCCCGAAATGCCCGAACGTGGTCGGCTCTGCGGTGCTGCCTGACCAGTGCGGTGACTTGCCGCCGCGGATCTCCGGGCCCATGCCCCAGTCGCACGGCCGCTGCGGGCCCCAACCCGGCAGGATGCCGTCGAGGCCCGCCATGTTGACGTTCAGAGCGGCCGCTGCAGTCGTTTCATGGATCAGCGTGGGCCGACGTAGCTCCTCGATGAGCCTCAACATGTCCGCCACGCTGCTGAACAGATCCTTCGCCGCCGAGCCTCGTAGCTCGGATCGGTCCATGCCCAGCGGAGCGAGAACCCCTTCGGCCATGTACTCGGCGAACGGGAACCCTGTCCTGGCCGAGACGTGGGCGGCGAGTGCGTCGTAGCCGGTGTTGGAGTAGATCCGCCGTGTGCCCGGTTGGGAAAGCACGGTCCTGCTCTCGAAGTCCCATCCGCCGGCGTGACACAGCAGGTGTGCCACGGTCGATCCGGGCGGACCGAGCGGATCCTCGAGCGAGACGGCGCCCTCTTCCGCAGCCACCAGCACCGCCCAGGCCGTGACGAGCTTGGTGATCGACGCCACGCGCACGACCGCGGCGGTGTCGCCGTGGGTGGCCAGGGTGCCGTCAGGTCCGCTCGCTGCGGCCGCGGCGAAGTCAGCTTCCCAGCCCTGTACGGCACCCAGCGCCGCGCCGAGGTCGTCGGATACATGATCCGTCGATTCAGACCCGGGAGGCCGGGCCGGTAGCCTGTGGGTCATCGCAACCAACGCAACGAGAACATGAGCCCTACTTTCGAATCACTCGGCCTCGACGAGGACATCTGTACCGCCCTGGCCGAACGTGGCATCAAGACCGCATTTCCCATCCAGGAGATGACCATCCCCGACATTCTCGCCGGACGAGACGTGTGTGGGAAGGCGAAGACAGGATCGGGCAAGACGCTGGCTTTCGGCCTTCCCCTTCTGCAACTCCTGCCCAAGGCGAAGCCTGGTCGCCCTACCGGCATAGCCCTGGTGCCCACACGCGAGCTGGCCACACAGGTACGCGACGAGCTCACTGCTGCCGGGCACGCACGCGGGGTCCGGATCGCGGCCATCTACGGCGGCGACCCCATCGAGAAGCAGATGAAGCACCTCCGCGACGGCGTTGACTTCGCAGTCTGCACGCCGGGCCGCGCCATTGACCTGATCGAACGCGGTGACCTCTCGGTGGCCGACGTGACCAAGGTCGTGATCGACGAGGCCGACCGCATGGCCGACATGGGATTCCTGCCCCAGGTGGAGTGGATCCTGCGCAACGTCGAGGGCAAGCACCAGACCCTGTTGTTCTCGGCCACCCTCGATGGGGCGATCGATTCGCTGATTCGCCGCTACCAGCACGAGCCGTCCCGCCACGAGGTCGCCGAGAAGGGCGTCTCCATCGAGAACATGACGCACGTCTTTCTCAAGGTCCACGAGATGGACAAGGTGAAGGTGACGGCGGCCATCGCTCATGGGGCCGGTCGCACGATGGTGTTCTCCGCCACCAAGCACGGAGCCGACAGGCTCGCAGGAAAGCTCGAGGATGCTGGGGTCGAGGCCCGCGCCATCCATGGCGACCTGCGTCAGAACCTCCGGGAACGCTCGCTGTCGGACTTCTCCAAGGGCAAGATCGAGGCGCTGGTGGCAACAGACGTTGCCGCCGCGGCATCCACGTGGACGAAGTCGATGTCGTCATCCACTACGACCCTCCCTCGGATCACAAGACCTACGTGCACCGCTCGGGGCGTACCGCTCGTGCGGGTGAGTCTGGTGTGGTGGTCACCCTCGTGCTGTGGAACGAGGAACTCGAGGTTCGTCGGATGCAGAAGCGACTGGGGATCGATTTGCAGCCCGTCGAGGTGTTCTCCAACGACGAACGTCTCTCCGATCTGTCGAAGTTCGAGGGTCTCACCCGCTGATCGGCATCCCCGACGGGGCCGACCCCGTCGGACAGACTCGCGGCGATGAGCCGCGAGTCGTTCCTGTGAGATGAGTACCGCGAGGTCTCCGGACGCTCGGGAGCTCGTCGATCTCCACGAGAGCACACTCGATCCACATGCTCGCCGCGCTCTGGGTGCCCACTACACGCCCGAGGAACTGTCGGCTCGTCTGGTGGATCTGGCGGCGCAGTACCTGGGCCACACCCCTCAACGCGTGTGTGACCCGAGTTGTGGCGCGGGAGCGGTTCTGCTGGCGGCCGCGGATCACATGGTGGCATCAGGGGTATCGCCTCGTGAGGTCCTCGAGCGCCGTCTGGTCGGATTCGACATCGATCCCGACGCCGTGAGCGCAGCCTCGGCATCGTTGGGTCGCTGGGCGGCAGCCCAGGGGATGCACGATGCCCCGCCGGCGCGGGTATGGGTGGGCGACGCTCTGGATCCCTCCAATGCGTCGAGGGTCCACGACGGCGGCGCGTTGGACATGGTCGTCGGCAACCCTCCCTTCTCCAGCCCGTTGTCATCGGAATGGGTCTCCACCGCGACGGTTGGTGCGCATCCACGCGTCCGGCTGGAGTCATCCGCAGGTGGCGCCTACACCGACACCTCCGCCGCCCACCTGCTGGCCGCCGTGGAGCTCGTCGATGCCGGCGGTGTGGTGTGCATGTTGCAGCCACAGTCCGTGCTGGGAGCCCGTGACGCGGGTCCCATACGTTCCCGACTCCTCTCGGGTGCCGACCTGGTGGCACTTTGGGCGACCGATGAGCAGCTGTTCGACGCGGGAGTGGAGGTCTGCGCCCCCGTGTTGCTACGGAATTCGCACGCGGAAGGTTGCAGCGCGGAGCAGCGTTCGCCGACGTCCTCGATCGCCGTCCACTGGCGTGACGGTGCTCCAGTAGCTGCCGGCCTGGACGGTGGGCTAGCGGGTGGGGCTGCGCCCGGACCGACCGGGTCATCGTCGAACTGGAGTCCGCTGCTCGGTGTGGTGCTCGGAGTTCCGCGGGTGCCCGCTGCCGGGGTCGGCGTTCGACGTCGCCTGAGTGAGCTGGCCACCTGTACCGCAGGGTTCCGCGACGAGTTCTACGCGCTCGCCGAGGTGGCGGTGGAGCTGCCCGGTGACGGAAGTGAACTCGACGGGGAGCCGGACCTGCAGACCGCGCCGCCCGGCTCGTCACGTCGGGCATGATCGATCCCGGCACACTGGGTTGGGGATTGCGGCCACGGCGTCTGGCGCGTCGGTCGGTGCTGCGACCGGTGGCATCGCTGGAGCGACTCGCCGAGGTGTCGCCCAAGGTGGGGCGTTGGGCGGCCCGGCGCTCGGTGCCCAAGGTCCTGGTCGCGTCGCAGACCCGTGTCGTGGAGGCGGTCTTGGACCGCCGCGGGGACTGCCTGCCGGTCACGCCGGTGATCAGCGTCGAGCCGATAGACCCGTCTGTGCCGTTGGAGCTCATCGCAGCGGTCCTCGGCGCGCCGTCGACCAGTGCACGGATCGCCAGCACGGCGGCAGGGACCGGGCTCAGCGCCGGCTCGCTGCGGATCCGCGCAGCGGCGCTCGGTGAACTGGAGGTCCCCGAGGATGCGGAATCGGTGCATCGGGCGGTGACCGCCTGGAGGGATCTCGAGATGTTGGGCGCCACCGATCCTGTCGAGCGGTGGAGGGCTGTCGGTAGCCGACTCGATCACTCCCTGGGCGTCGACGACGACGGAATCGTGCACTGGTGGCTCGATCGACTTCCCGGCCGCCGCAAGGCGAGTGGTGGCCGCCGGCCACCGCGGTCCGGACCCGGTACTTGACCCGGGCGCTCCGGTGCGCTTCAGTTGACGCAACATCCGGAGTGGCCCCAGTGGGGTCCGGCAACCTGGGACGGACACCCAAGGTGCCTACCTGTGAGAGCAGGGATGCGGCGGCCCCAGTGGGGCAGCAACCAAGTGTCCGGGCGTCCACTGCGGCGCCGGCCCAACGTCGGACTTCCGCCGTCGCTCGTCCCGACGCCAGGAACAGAACCGCGTGACCACCGACAGCCGCATCCATGACGAGGACCTTCCCGCCACCGGTGCTTTGCGCGTCGGCGATCCCCTCGGCGAGCGGCTCCTGCACAGCATGGATCCCCGTCGGCGATTCGCTCTCGAGGGTGGTGGGCATCTCGATCACGTGCAGCTGGCCTATGAGACCTGGGGCACCCTCGACGCCGGCGCCACCAACGCGGTTCTGGTGTGTCATGCCCTGACCGGCGACAGCCATGCGGCCGGACGCAGCGGGCGAGGCCACGTCACACCCGGATGGTGGGACGACTTGATCGGACCCGGCAAGGCGCTCGACACGAACAAGGTGTTCGTGGTTTGTGCAAATGTCCTGGGGGGCTGTCAGGGCAGCACGGGCCCTGCCTCGATCAACCCTGAAACCGGGGTCGAGTACGGGTCCTCGTTCCCCGTCGTCTCGATCCGCGACATGGTCCGCGCCCAGGCCTCGGTCGCCGACAGCCTCGGCATCCGCCGCTGGGCCGCAGTGGTGGGCGGTTCCATGGGCGGCATGCAGGCTCTCGAGTGGGCAGTCATGTACCCGGATCGAGTGGCGTCCATGGCACTAGCGTCGACGACCGCTGAGGCCTCGGCTCTACAGATCGCGTGGAGTCACATCGGTCGCATGGCGATCCAGACCGACCCGCGGTTCCGTGGTGGCGACTACTACGACGCCGAGCCCGGTGACGGTCCCCACCGGGGTTTGGCGGTGGCCCGCATGTTGGCGCAGGTCACCTATCGAAGCGATGAGGTCTTCACCGAACGCTTCCACCGAACGGTGCTCAACCAACTCGAGTTCTCCCTCGACCCGATCTTCGACATCGAGGGTTACCTCGACTACCACGGCCTGAAGCTGGCACGCCGATTCGACGCCAACAGCTATCTGAGGCTCAACCGCGCAATGGATCTGCACGACGTCGGCCGAGGTCGCGGTGGGTTGGAAGCCGCGCTGGAGCGCGTCCGGTGCCCGTCCGTGGTCGCCGCGGTGCGTTCCGACGGGCTGTATCCACCGCATCAGCAGCACCATCTCCAGTCGGGCCTTCAGTCGTCAGGAACCGAGAGCGAGTGGGTGGACATCGACTCACCGCACGGACATGACGGGTTCCTCATCGAGACGGAACAACTTGCCCCCCACATAGCGAAGCTGCTCGACCGAGCGGCTGACGACAATGCGACGGAGTACTCCAGATGAACCGCGAGACGCCAGAGTCGAGCCCGACCACCACGACCGGTACGGGCGGAGAGCCGGAACTCGGCATCAACACTCGGTTGATCGAAGCCGGTCGTGGTCACAACGGCAGCGCGCTGGCTCCGGTGATCTGGGCGTCGTCCACCTTTGCCACACCGACGGTCGCCGAAGGCCGACGTATGGCCCTGTCGGTGGGCGCGACCCAGTTCTACAGTCGCTACGGGAACCCGACGGTCAACAACTTCGAGGAGGCGATTGCCGAGCTCGAGGGTGCCGAGGCCTCTCGAGCGTTCGGGTCCGGGATGGGTGCCGTGGCCGCGGTGGTGTTGGGCCTGTGCTCGAGTGGCGACCACATCGTCACCCAGAGCCAGCTCTACGCGGGTACTCAGATGCTGTTCCAGGCCGTCTGTCCGCGAATGGGAATCGATGTGACGTTCGTTGATGGCGCCGATCCCCAGGCATGGATCGACGCGGTGCGTCCCGGCAGGACGATGCTCCTGTTCGCAGAGACCCCTGCCAATCCCCGACTGGACCTCGTGGACCTCTCGCGTTTCGGCGAGATCGCGGGGCCGATGAAGGTGGTCGACTCGACCTTCGCCACGCCCCTGGGTCAGCGCCCCCTGGAGCACGGCTGCGATCTGGTCATCCACTCTGCGACCAAGTGCATCGGCGGTCACAACGACATAACCCTCGGGGTGGTGGCCGGCAGCCGGGAACTCATCGACTGGGTTTGGGGATTCGCGGTCCTCCAAGGTGCTGTGGCCAGCCCACATGAGGCGGCAGGTGGCCTCCGTGGCCTTCGTACGCTCGGCGTGCGCCTCCGGCACCAGAGCGCGGCGGCAGCCGAGGTGGCCAATGCGCTGGAGGCCGACCCCCGGGTCGGCGAGGTGCGATATCCGGGGTTGGCCTCACATCCGCAGCACGAGTTGGCTGTCCGCCAGATGGACTTGATGGGTGGACTGGTCACCTTCGATCTGGTCGGCGGGTTCGATGCCGGGGCGGCGCTGGTGGAGTCGACCCGGATCTGTCGCTTGGCCACATCCCTGGGTGGCCCCGAGACACTGGTCACGCATCCGGCCTCGACCACGCACGTCAACCTGTTGCCTGAGGAGCTCTTGGCGGCCGGCATCGGCCCGGGCACCATCCGCATGTCCCTCGGACTAGAGGATCCGGTCGACGTGATCGCGGACTTGGCCCAGGCGCTCGGTGCCTACCGACACGCGGGCTGAGACAGCTCTGTTCGGTTCCGCGAACATGCGTGAGTCATGCCGGAACTGATCGAGGTCGAGGCCTACCGCCAGCTGGCGGAGCGGACGGTGGGTCGAGTGGTGAGTGACGTGTATGCGCCCGATGGCTGGTTCATCAAGGGTGAAGCGGATGCGTCCTGCCTTTCGGATCTGCTCGTCGGCGCGTCGATCGTGGATGCCCGTCGCCATGGCAAGTTGCTGATGATCGGCACGGACCGCTCCACGGTGCTCGGGATGCGGTTCGGAATGACCGGTCGGCTGGTCCTGCACCGGGCTCAAGGCGTGACCATCGGTACCCCTCGGCCCTCGGACCTTGCAGATGACCCGGTCGGCCGACTTCTGTACACCTCCGGTCGGGACCGGGCCGAACACTGCCGATTCGGCCTCGTGTTCGTCGGTGGCGAGCGGTTGACGGTCATCGATCCCCGCCGTCTAGGCGCAGTGATGCTCGACCCCGCGGTCGACAATCTGGGTCCTGACGTCGTGGGACTGGCGGAGTCACAACTGAGCGACGCTCTTTGTCGCTCCACGGCGTCGCTCAAGTCTGTCCTGATGAACCAGCAACGGATCGCGGGACTCGGGAACCTGCTGACCGACGAGACGCTCTGGCGTGCACGGCTCTCACCCCTGCGCAGGGCCGACAGCCTGTCTGCACAGGAGCAGAGCCTCCTCCTCCGTGCTCTGGGGGAGACCGTGGAGGTCCTCTCGGACCGGGGTGGTAGCCATACGGGCGATCTGCAGCCGGCCCGACAGCGTGGTGCGCGATGTCCACGATGTGGCGAACCACTGCGACGGGACACCGTCGGGGGACGGACCACGTACTGGTGCCCGAGCGAACAGAGGTGATTCCCGGACTGGCTTTGGGCTGGGGGTATTCTGAGGGCATGCGGTCGGTAGGGACCAGTGAGCGGCCGTAGGCCTCTCGGCGCACCATGGGGGGCGACGCGCCTCCGCGGGCTCATTTCTGCGTGCGTTCTCGTTGTTGCGCTGGCCGCTGTCCTGGCCGTTGGGCCGGCCGCAGTATCTGGATCGCAGGAGGAACCGGAGCCGTCGGTGCCTGCTGGAGCAGATGCTGAACAGGCTCCTGCGCCCGAAACCACTACGACGTTGGCCGTCATCGCCCCGCCGAGCCCATCGCCCCAGGATGTGCCGCTCACCGAGTCGGAGAAGGCCACCCGGCTCATCCAGTACGTGATCATCGGGCTCGTGGTTCTCGCACTCGTCGTTCTGGTGGCATCGATCGTGTTCTGGCGTCGGACCAAACCTTCTCGGATCATGGCAGCCGAAATTGCTCGCACGGCGGCTGCGCGCCCGTCGGTGCTCACACACGAGGGTGTGGTCCGCCCGGATGCCGAGCTGGCGTCGGGCGAGTCCGGATTCTCGACCACTCCGTCGGACAACGCCGACCGCGGCGGCGCTCCTCCTCCTGTCGCACCCAATCCTGTTGCGGCCAGTCCTGTTGTGGCCAGTCCTGTTGTGGCCAGTCCTGTTGTGGCCAGTCCTGTTGTGGCCAGTCCTGTCGCACCCAGTCCTGCCGGGCCGATCGTTCCTGCCGCGGCGGCGACCCCCTCCGCTCCGACCGCTGTTCCATCAGCCTCCGGTGGGGGCGGCGGGATGTGGGCGTCCCAGGGTTGGGGTGAGAACTCACCATCTCCGACGAGGCCCGCTCCAGTCCCGGCGACGCCGACGCGGGCCGCGCCCTCCCCCGAGCCTGCTCCCGAAGTTGCCGGGCCCGACCCGGCTGTCGAGCGATCCAACGATGGTGAGTCGGTGCTCCCAGCAGGGTTCTTCGGCCGAGCCGATGATCTGTCCGACAAGGAGAGCGACGCGAACAGCGATACGGACAGCGACGCCCCCAATCCGTTCCTGCCGCGGCGCTAACGTCGCGGGCCAGTCGAGGAGTCCCACATGAGCGATACGTTCGACCCCCGGGAGGTGGTGCTGCGTTTCCGTGAGCGTGCCGAATCGGTGCGCCGTCGGCAGTTGCCGCCGGTGGAGGGCGATGAGCGCAAGGACTTCATCCGCCGGGCGAAGTTGGACCACCAGAACCTTGCCGTCGTCGGAGACGCTGATGTCACTCTGGAGGACGGAGTCCTCACCCTTCGGGTAGACGTGCGGCCTGCCGCCCTCGAGGGCTGAGTCGTGCCTGCGTCGGGACGCGACGCCGGTCTGGGCGCTGCAGGGCGTCTCGAGGCAGTCATCGCTGCGATCGACGCTGCCAACTCCCAGGACCCGCGCCGCGTGGAGGTCCGCGGGGTGCAGGGGCCCAAGGAACTGCTGCATTCCGAACTCATGACCGAATGGGTCCTACGAATGGACCCCGAAGCTGGTGACGCCCAGCTGGTGGCCGCACGAGCCCACCACCTGCGCCGCTGGGAGCACCCCCGAGGTGACTACCCCGAGGGTCGGGCCGGCTACCGGCGTTGGCGTGCCGCAGCCAAGCAATCCCACGCGGACATGGTTGGCGACATCCTGCGCTCGAACCGGGCACCGGAACCGTTCATAGAGGATGTGGGGCGAATAGTGCGAAAGGACGGCCTCGGCCACGATCCTGCGGTGCAGTTGCACGAGGACGCGCTGTGTCTGGTGTTCCTGGAGACTGAACTCGATGACCTGATCTCGAGATTGGGGGCTGAGAAGGCTGGGGACGTACTCCGTCGTACAATCGGGAAGATGAGTGCGGCGGGCATTTCTGCAACGGCAGCGGTTGCTGTGAGTCCACTAGGTCGATCTTCCCTGCAAGCCGCCTTGGATGTACGAGATGGGGTCACCTCCCAATAACCTTGGGAGTTGACCGAAGGAGCCTGTTCTTGGCGACCACGCACGAGATGCATGACGACGGGGCTTGGGCGTGGCCATGTCCGTACTGTCGCGCCTCGAACGCTCACGACGCCGCCCTCTGTGTGGGCTGCGGTGCCCAGCTCCGGGATCCCGCGGAGGACGACCTGTTCACCACGGTCGCGACCGACAACGCCCAGATGGTCAATCCGGACATACCGAGGGTCAAGGAGTCACTTTGGAGCACGGAGGCGCTACCGGAGGAAGAGGTAGCCCAGGAGGTTCCAGAGGTTCCCGGTCCGGTCACCGGTATCTCTGGTGCCCATCATGGAGCACCGCTCGGCGGTAACGATTCTGCAAGCGGCCCGTTCAGCGCTTCAGCTCCTGCTGCCGCCGAACGAGAAGCTCGCAACTCCGCACCGGTGTTCGGTGCCGGCGGTGCCTCGGACTCACCCGACCGTTCGCCGTCGTCGTCAGGGTCGGAGAACGTGGTCAGCGGCCCGTTCGGTCTCGTCGACTCCGCCTCCTCGGCACCCGGTGCCGCATCAGGTGTGGCCCCGGTCGCCCCCGCGCCGCCGCCGGCGGATGATGCATTCGCCCAGCAGCCTTCTGCGCCCACGAACGTGCACCGCCCGACGCCAGATCAACACGGCCTGTCGATCGCAGTCGAATCCCTGGGTCCGATCGATCGGGACCGTTGCGACACGCCCATCGCGGTCTGCGGAGCCCTGTTGGGTGAACAGGAAGTGGTGCTCGGTCTCCTAGCCGGACACCTCCTCGGTCATCCGGCTGTGGTGGCACTGACCAACACCCGTGTTCTGGTGGCAAACGCCCGCCGCTGGAAGCCACTGGTGGACCAGTTCCTGCCCGGCCCGGACCTCATGGTCCACCTCCGACACGACCGCGACGTGGCCTCGATCACGTTCGTGCAGGGCGACCGACTGACGGGCGTGGACGACATCACAGACGTCACTGCAGCGGTCGATCTCGCCGAGCGAATCCGCTCGGCAGCGGCCCGCCCGAGCGGAGCCTGAGTCCACCCGATCGGGGTGCTCGGAGTTTGCCGCGAACCCGGTTCCTGCTGGTACAGTCGGGCGCCTTGCGGACGTAGCTCAGTTGGTAGAGCGCAACCTTGCCAAGGTTGAGGTCGCGGGTTCGAATCTCGTCGTCCGCTCCATGAACGGCCCCCGGTGACCCCGGGGGCCGTTGTTGTTCAGCCGTCAACCACTCATCGCCGGAAGTGACTCCGGTGCGAGCCGTCGGTTCCCGGGCCGCTATCCTGAGCGCGTTGGCGACGTGGCCGAGTGGTTAGGCAGCGGCCTGCAAAGCCGTGTACACGGGTTCGATTCCCGTCGTCGCCTCGCCGAGGGAACCCACCGCAGACCGCGTAGACGGACTGCGGTGGGTTGCTCCGGCCGGGAGCGGGCCCAAGACGCGACCTTGAGTGTCTTCTGGGTAGGACTGTGTCCGTGCAGTGTGGTTCTCGGGCCTTCTCTGGCATGCTGGGCCGATGGACCAACCGTCGCCCTTGTGGGTAGAACCGGGAGTCTCCGCCGAGCCCGGCCCGGTCGCGGCAGGCGGGAAGTTCAGTTCCTCGACCCCACTTGGTGGATCCGCTGCGGTGGAGGAGCTACCGGCATCGCTCTCGCAGACCCGCGACCTGATTGTCGCCGCCTGTCTACTGGTCGCCGCCGTACTGACTGCATTGGCATCGCTGATGTCGTGGCGGGACTACGGCCGTGGTCTCGATCCCGATGAGAACGGGTGGCAGCTCGCCGATGGGGCGATCGGGCGCGGCTGGGTGGCCATCCTCGTGGCCGTCGCACTGGCGATCGGCGGCGTCATGCTGGTCATGGGTCGACGTGTCGTCGGCCGCCGCTGGGCCAGGGTTGGCTCCGGTGCCCTGATCGTGCTGCCGATCCTCGAGTGGGCGTTCGGGGAGGGAGACAGACAGACCGGTCCTGGCTTGGGCCTGTGGGTCCTGATGGTGACCGGCATGGTGCTGATGGTGCTCCTGGGGACGGTGCTGCCCCAGGACGATCCCGATCCATCGCGTCGTTGAGAGAACCCCCCGCTGCGGGTGCGGACTGGCGGCGGCTGGCTGCTAATCTCTCTCCCTTCGGGCGTATAGCTCAGCTTGGCTAGAGCGCTTCCTCGACACGGAAGAGGTCACAGGTTCAAGTCCTGTTACGCCCACCATCCGGGACCCCTGCTGCGGCGGGGGTTTCGTCGTTTTCGGCCGTTTCGGTCGGCTGATCGGAAGCGTCTCCATAGCGCAGATTTCGCGCGTGATTCGGAGTAGCTCGCGATCGTCCGCTCCGGTTCGGCGTCGCCGGCTGAATCCTGCATTCGGATCGTGGGTCGCAAGTTCGCGACCGCAAGGTGCACCGATGCCTGACCCGTCATCGCATGGTCGGCTCCATGGGCAAGGTCGGCACCGCAGCAGACAACGCAGCCATGGAATCGTTCTTCTCACTGCTCCAGAAGAACGTGTTGAACACCCGCCGCTGGCACACCCGAGACCAGCTCCGCATCGCGATCATCACCTGGATCGAACGCACCTACTACCAGCGCCGACGACAACTCGCCCTCGGACGATTGACCCCCACCGAATACGAAACCATCATGAACCCAGCGGTCCTCGAGGCCGCATAACCAACCTGTCACCGCTGACCGCGGCAGACCCCGGCGGTCACGTGGGGGAGCGGTGAAGCACCCTCACCCGGACATCCCGACGGCGTGGGGTGAACTCGATCAGTCCGTGGACCGGGGCGGCGCGAAATGCACGCGAAGAGGAGGCCCGTATAAGGGCCTCCTCTTCGTCAGTCGTTGTTGTTGTGGGTCAGACGCCGTCGCAGGCGCCGCCTGGGGCTGGTGCTGTCAGCCATGCGCTGTAGGTGAACACCGGGTGTGGTGCCGAGGCGTAGACCAGTTGGTCGGGCGTCGGGGTGAGCGGGTTCGGGTAGGTGTGTACGTCAACGGCTGATGGGCCGGTGGCGGAGTTCCACCAGTTGCAGGACACGTCGATGGGACCGCTCGAGATTGCTGGTGCTGTTGGATTCCAGTAGTCCCAGTTGTAGGCCGCGTGCCGGATTGCGTAGGACGTGTTTCCGACGAAGTTGTTGCCGGTCACGGTGAGGCCGTTGAGTCGGCCTCCTCCGACAACCCAACCACCCGAGCCTTCGGTTGCACTCGACACGCACTGTCCGCCGTCGCTGTTGACGTTGATGTTCACACCGGCGGCGTTGCCGTTGAACGTGTTCGCGGTGATCGTGTTGTTGTCGGTGATGAACTTCTTGCACAAATCGAAGTAGATACCTGACGACAGCCCGGTGAAGGTGTTGCCCGAGATCGTGTTGCCGCCGTTGGATATCGTCATGCCGGCCGGAGTGGATGTGGTGATCCCGGTGGCGTCAACGGTGTTGCCGGTGACGCTCTGGCCTGGCATCTGCACGCCGGTCGAACCAGACAACGAGATCGCTCGAGACGTCACACCACTAAAGGCGTTGTCAGCGACCGACGCGTTTGTTGCAGGTGCCCCCACCGGCTGGTTGATGTTCACCGGTCGACGGAAGTTGTCAACGGTGTTGTCGTTGAAATCGACATTGCCGGACTGCACCGTGAACGTGTAGTCCGTCATCGTCGTGCACGTCCACGCACAGTCACCAGAGAACGGACCGCCATAGAAGAAGTTGTTCTCCACAGTCACCCCCGTTGTGCCACCCCTCAGCCACACCAGCGGAGACGCGGACGCCGCTATCAGAGCGGCGTCGCCCTGAGGATCGATCTGGAATCCATCGATCACGACGTCATAGGAGACGGTCCCGGGATTACCGGGATTCCGGAATCCCTTCACAACAGACTCGGCGCCACGTGGGCCGAAGTCGACGCCGGCCTTGATCCCCGCATTGGCACCCCTGTAATTCACATCCTTCGCCACCGACACCAGTTCGGGGTAGGCGCCATCATCCACATACACCGTGTCGCCAGACAACGCCTGATCAGTGGCGTACTGGATCGTGGCGCACGGAGCAGCGCTCGCCGAGCAGTCCCCCGCATCAGTGCCCGTGACAGCCACGTAGTGGCCATTCGGGTCATCAGGCACCGTAGTAGTAGGCGGCGGTCCGCCAACCGGCGTACAAGCCCCGGCAACCACGACAAGCACTCCGAAAACGGCTGCAGTCATCCAACGTGAACGTGACATCAGTATCCCCCCTGACGCGGACCCTGGTATCTCGTTGACGGTTGCCTGAGCCTGCGGGCTTGGGGAAGCTGGTCGCTCTGAACCTCAAGGAGAGGGATGAGCGAGAAGAGGAAGTATCGGACATTCACACCGGAGCAAAAGGCCGAGATCGTGCTGGCGGGATTGCGCGGTGATCGCACGGTTCGTGACATCTGTCGTGAGCACGAGATCGCCGAGACGCTCTACTACCAGTGGCGTGATCGGCTGCTCGAAGGCGGCAAGGCAGCTCTGGCGACACCCCGCGATAAGGGTGGCGACCCGAAAGACGCCGCGCTGAAAGATGCGAAGAAGCGCATCGCCCAGCTCGAGCGGGCGCTCGGGCGAAAGACCTACGAGTTGGAGGTCGCGGGGGAACTCTCGCGGGACTGGACGTGAGCGTCCGTGTGTCCAGAGCCCGCGCCGTGGTCGCTCACGGACGCCGCCCCGCCGTTGTGGCGAGGGTGGCTGGCATCAGCCGACAAGCGATCTACCGCACCCCAACCCGGCGCCCAGCGAAGGCCGGTCCGCCGGTGCTGCGACCTGGGGACGAGGCGATCGTCGAGGTCGCCAAGGCGAACCCGACCGACGGAACCCGCATGGTCGCCGCCCTCGCCTCGCGTGAGCTCGGCGAGGCGGTGAACCGCAAACGAGCCCAACGGGTCATGCGAGCCCACCAGTTGTTGCAGCCGACCCGGAGCTTGGACCGCCGGCGGCGCCCGGGCTACTTCCGGGTGCACCGCCCTGATGAGTTGTGGCATATGGACATGACCAAGGTGTGGACCGCGCAGCATGGCTGGGTTTACCTGCACGTCATCGTCGACTGCTGCACCCGCGAGATCACCGGCTGGACCCTCGACCTGCGCACCCGCGCCGTCGAGGCGATCGGCTGTGTCGAGACCGGCATCGTTGAGCGCAACGTCGCACCACGAACCCTCACGCTCGGCACCGACAACGGCAGCCAGTTCACGTCCCGCGATTTCCGAAAGCACCTCTCGGCTCGCGGGGTGACCCATCGCCGGGGCGGCTATCGAGACCCCGAGTCCCAGGCGTTCATCGAGTCCTGGTTCGGCCAGTTCAAGAAACGCTGCGCCTGGCGATCCGAATGGGAAACCCTCGACCAAGCACGAAAGGAGATCGGAACCTACATCGACACCTACCACCACCGGCCCCACTCCGGGCTGGCCTACAGAACCCCCGCCGAGGTCGCCCAGACCTGGCGAGACACCCAAGACCTACACACCGAAGCGACCTAAACCGACAACGAAGACGGGGTCCACGTCACAGGTTCAAGTCCTGTTACGCCCACCATGTGATGGTGCAAAACGTCTGACAAGGCCCGAACCTGTGGTTCGGGCCTTGTCATGTTTTGGGTTGGTAGTTCTTGTTGGGGTCGAGGGTGTGGTGGGGTAGGGGATCTCGTACTCAGGTGTCGATGATGGGGCTGTCGCGGTCTCGTCGATCTCCTCGTGGGTGTCCGGGGCGAGGGTCAAGTAGAATCCTGTGTGGCGCAAGCACATTGGCTGGATTTCCGCGGCGCCGAGTTTCTGCGCCTCGCGGACAGGAGGATCGACATGACCGTGACCGAGGGTACCGATCCGACCGACGAGGAGGATCACGCCCCGGAGCGTCGCCCGGCCATCTCTCATGAGCCGCTGTGGCCGGACTACTTCGCCCGCCTCGGACAGCCCGATGCGGCCAGCTGGCAGTACGAGGGTCACCTCGAGGACACAGCCAGGGTCTGGAGGGCCTACTACACGCTCGTCGCCGGGCATCCGGTCGTGAGTTTCTACGGCATGCGGCACTTCTACCAGAGCCTCATCTATCGCGTGACCAATGAGGATACGGGAGATCACGCCGCCCCGTTCATGGCCGCCCTGACGCCTGCGGGCATGGCCATGACCCCGTTCGTGTCGCTGGCCGCCGTCGCGGTGCTGCCGCCATACCTGCGAAACGTCCGCAAGGCCGAGATCCCGCCCTTGTTCGAACCATTCACATTCATGGGTTGGGCCAACTACAACGTGATGCTCGTCACCATGTTCACGATGCACAGCTACAAGCAGCAGAAGATGGGTTGGAGTCCCGCCCAGGCCCTGCGCCACTCCTCGAAGGTCTTCTGGCACGACTTCTTCGACAAGAACCTCCCCGACGGGCACCACGCCACCAAGCAGTATGCCGTGATCAACAACGGTGTACTCAAGGGGAGATCCCGGTAGGCGACTTCGTCATCAAGCCCACCAAGGGTGGGGCCGGTCAGATGCTTCGATCCATGTTCTGGGACGAGGAAGAGGGCGTCTACCACTGCAACGATCTCGAGAAGCCCGATGATGAGGCGTCGTCGTATTCACCCGAGGACCTCGCCGTCTGGATCGCTGCGACGTACCAGGAAGCGGTCATCGAACGCTTCGAACGCATGCGCGAACCTTTCCCCGTCGGCAGCTTCCGGGTGATGACGCTCAATGTCGAGGACGAGTCCCAGTTGATTGCGGCCGTGTTCCTGCCCGCACCCGATGGGTCCAACTCCACGGCGTACTTCGATCTGGACACTCATCTGGTCAACTACGAAGACAGCACAGTAGGACGGCCGATCCGACCCGACAGCGAGGGGCTGTGGGAGGGGATCGAAGTCCCGGAACTCGACTCGGTGATCGATGCCTGTATTGCGATGCACAACCAGCTGCCCGCACACGTGGAGATCAGCTGGGACGTGCTCCTGACCGACCACGGACCGGTCTACCTGGAGGGCAATGTCTTCCCTCCTGGATGCGACTACAAGCTGACGGTCTTCAAGGACTGGGAGAACTTCACGTTCCTCAAGGACGAGCTGCTCGCCGGGTCCGACCGGCCGATCGTGGATAGCGGCATCGTCGACTCGGTGGCCGGTGCTGTCATGGACGCGCAACGCAAGCTGGCCCGCGGAATCTCGAATGGCATCGCATCCGTGTTCGGCGGCTCGTAGGCGTCTCGGATAGCTGTCGCCGACGGCGCTGTCAGCCGGCGGGGGTGTTCGAATATGCCACGAAATCCCGACAGGGCTGAGCGCGAAGACCCGGGCACTGGGGGAGTTCGCTCGGGTAGTCGGTAATCGAGTCGGTCACGGGCAACACCAGCCGTGACGGCGTTTCGGCCGAGTGGCCGACATCGAACGTCGCATCCTCCTGGCCTGCGGCCAGGATGTAGGACCAACGGACGCGGTCACCGCCAGGTGTGTGCACCGAGAGGCGTATCCGGGAGCCGGCCCGGACCACATGGGCAAAGGGGAAGATCTCGACCCGGGTCTCGGTGAACTCGCCTACCGGCATCGGCTCGAGGTCCTCTTCGTAGGCCCGGTGGTTGGGCCACAGGTCTGTGGCATTCGGCGCCACCTTGCGTGCGCTGCCTCGGAGCACCCCGGACTGGATGTAGGTCTCCTTGCCGTCGGGTCGCACCTCGGAGAGCGTCACGCCAATGTCGGCCTCGGTCGAGCTGGAGCGGATGAACAGGTCCGCCGAGGCCGGACCGGCCAGGGTCAGGTCCTCGGACAGGGGATCGGACAGAAACACTGCCGCGCTGCCCTCCGGCTCCTGTTTCCAGTCATAGCCGGGCAGAGCGGTGAACGCGCCTCCCTCGGCATCCTCCGGGAGGGTGGTGAGCTCTCCGAGATCGGCATCGAAGCCGTATCGGCTCGCCGAGTCGCTGTCACCAGGTTCGGTCTCCGCAAGGCCACCACCTGCGGTCAGATAGAACGGCAGGGCCGAGACATCGGCCGGCGGCCAGCTGTCGAAGCGGTACTCGATCGTTCCACCCGGAGCGCCGGGTTGTTCGGGATCGCCTGCTCCGGATTCGAGGATCAGGCGCACGGGCTGCTCGGCCTCGTACGCGGCGCGGGCCTCCTCGACGGTGTCGTAATCGGAGTACGGTACCGGCTCCAGGCCGAGGCTGGCTCCGAACACGTCCTCCATGAGAACGGGGGCCAACAAGTTCATGATCGGTGGTATCTCGGGCACCTGGTCGGCCACATAGAGATCCAGGAATGCCTTCCATTCCGACAGGTTCATCGGCGCGTACCCATCGGCGTGAGCACCGTTCCACATGCTGAAGCGGACCAGGGGCGAGTTCGGGAACTTGCCCCACAGGTGGCCGAATCGGCCACCGGTCTGCTCGTCCTGGAACGACCCACTCAGGAATACCGGCACCTCGATGTCCTCGCCGAACACGCTCGGGTTGTACCAGTCGCCCAGCTCGCTCGGATAGTGGTCGTAGGAGAGGGCCTTCTCGGTGACGTCGACGTTCTGGCCCCTGAGTTGCTGGTTCTCCTCGCACACCGCGTCGCCGCCCAGGACCAGATCTTCCTCCCAACCCTGCCCGTAGGGTTCGGCCTTGTTCAGGACCTCGTCGGCCCAGGTCAGTGCGAATCCCTCGTTGAAGATGTTGCCGGGTGCCAACAGGCCACGAACGGTGTCGTCCATGACCGACAGGGGAGTGATGGCGGCCAGGCTGGGTGGCTGTGAGCGGGCTACGAACAGCTGGCTGATCCCCGGGTAGGAGAGGCCGACGAGTCCGACCTTGTGGTCGTACACCCAGGGCTGAGCTGCGACGGTCTCGACCACGTCGTAGCCATCGAGGACCTGGAGCTTCTCGAAGTAGTCGTACGCTCCGCCGGAACAGCCGGTGCCCCGCACGTTGACGGCCACCACCGCGTACCCCATCCCGAGAGCGATGATGGAGCTCGGTTGTGCCGGGGAGTTGCACAGGAAGGCAACCGTCTCACACAGGGCGGTCGCGTCGATGCCCATCTCCTCGAGCTTGTCGGCCTGGCTCTCGAGCAGGTTGCCGCCCGGCTTGGCGGGGTCATATCCGGAATACTCGACCACAGTCGGGTACGGGCCGTCCCCGACCGGTCCGGGCAGGTAGACCGAGGCCGACAGCCGGGTCCCGTCACGCGTGGTGATGTAGGTGTAGCCGGGCTCCAGAGCCTGCTCGGAGTAGAAGTCCGCTTCGGGCAGTGATTCCTCCTCGGTCGGAACGGTCACGGGGTCCGATGCCTGCTGCTCGCTGTCTTCGGTGGAGGCTGCCCCAACGCGGTACTCGCCGGGTTCGACCTCCCTGAATATGAGCGCGCCGGCGTCGTCCGCAGCTGCCTGATCAACAACTTCTGCGCCCGAGTACAGGGTGAGCTCCGTCGCAGGTTCCGCACCGGTAATGCTCACCTGGCCGACACTGGTGGTGGTGTCGAAGGTCGCCTTCGAGTTCTCGGCTGCGAGAACGGATGCTCCGGTGTCCGTCGTGCACGCCCCCGCCAACAGGGTGACTACGACAACTGCTACTGCAGCTGTGCGTGCGGTACTGAACTGTTGTGCCATGTTTCTCTGTCCTTCGGAGCGTTCTGGTTCACGAAGTGAATCGGGTTCAGCGCGATCTGGCAAGTCACCCCCGATCGCAGGATCACCCCCGGACCGTCGTGCGAGGATGTTCGGATGAGCGCTCCAGCTGTACCCGAAGGCTCCGGCGACCCCGATGGTTCGCACAACACAGTGGATCCCGATGAGGCGGGATTCGAGTACGACGAGTTCGCCTGGTTCGGTGAGAACTGCGCCGAGTACGACCTGCCCTGGGACGGTCAGGTCGAGGTCCGGCGTGTGGACGTCAGCGGGGTGGGCGGTTCCGGGGTGTCGATGCTCCGGTGGGGCCAGACCTCGCCGGAGGTGGTGTTCCTGCACGGTTCTGCCCAGAATGCCCACACCTGGGACACGGTCAACCTGGCCCTGCGCCCAGGGTCCGCAGTGGCGATCGACCTTCCCGGGCACGGCCGCTCGCCGTGGCGGGGCGACAGCCGCTACGACCCTCACACCAATGCCGAAACGGTCGCCGAGGCTCTCGCGTCGATCATCGATCGACCGGTGGTGTTGGTGGGGATGTCCTTGGGTGGCCTGACGGCCAACCGGCTGGCGGCCCTGGTGCCCGACATGATCGAGCGACTCGTGGTGGTCGACATCACTCCCGGCGTGACCCAGGACAAGGCCAAGGAGATCCACGACTTCATCGCCGGGCCTCAGAGCTTCGCGTCGTTCACAGAGATCTTCGAGCGCACCCTGGAGTTCAACCCCACCCGCTCCCCGGAGTCACTGAGGCGAGGAATCCTGCACAACGCCCACCGACTTCCCGACGGGTCCTGGGAGTGGAACTACGACCGGGCCCAGCCCGATGGGGAGTCGTTCCCCGAGCGGGCCGAGCTGTGGGCGGACGTGGCCTCGACCTCGATGCCGTACATGCTCGTTCGTGGCGGTGACAGCCCGGTGGTGGACGACGACGACGTGGCCGAGCTGTGCCGCCAACGCCCACAGGCTCGCGTTGAGTTGGTGGAGTCCGCCGGGCACAGCATCCAGGGCGACCAACCACTGGTGCTGGCGGCATTGCTCGGCGCCGAGCTGGCCGCCGCCCGGAGCGGTGGGTGACCCCGCAGATCGTCGGCCCGTACCCGGAGTCCTGGGAGGCCGATGTCGTGCTTCGCGACGGGCACACCGTGCATGTCCGGCCCATTCTGGCAAGCGATGCCGAGGAACTGGGCCGGTTCCACGAACGCCAGTCGCCCGAGTCGGTGTATTTCCGCTTCCTTTCCCCACGACCGAGGCTGAGAGCGAGAGAACTCCGGTACTTCACCGAGATAGATCACCACGACCGGGTTGCGTTCGTCGGTCTGCTCGACGATCAGATCATCGCCGTGGCCCGTTACGAGCGATACAAGGGAACTGACACGGCGGAAGTCGCCTTCTTCGTCGACGACCACCACAACGGCCGCGGTCTGGCGACGGTCATGTTGGAGTACCTGGCCGCCGCGGGTCGCTTTCGTGGTCTTCGTCGTTTCACTGCGTCGACGCTCCCGAACAACCGCAAGATGCTGACGGTGTTCTCGCAGGCAGGGTTCAACGTGTCCTCGCGTCTCGAGGACGGTCTGGTCGCCATCGCCTTCGACATCGATCCCACCGACCGCTCCACTGCCGCCGCAGACCTACGCGAGCGCCAGGCGGAAGCCGCGACTGTCGAGAGGCTGCTTCGCCCGACCTCGGTGGCGGTGATCGGCACCCCGGGTCCGGAAAGTCTGGGAGCTGCGCTCGTCGACGCCATGCTCTCGGGGGGCTACAAGGGGCCCGTGTGCATGATCAGCAACACGGGCGGGAGCCATGCCTCCACCGTTCCTGTGTGCGCAGAGATCCCGCAGGGCACGGACCTGGCGATGATTGCGGTTGCGGCCCAGGACGTACCGGACGTGGTCGAGCAGTCCGCGGAGGCCGAGGTCGGCGCCATCGTGATCCACTCCGCCGGCTTCGCTGAGTCCGGTCCGGAAGGTGAACTGCTCGAGCACCGAGTGGTCGAAGTGGCGCGACGTCACGGGGTACGGGTGCTCGGCCCGAACTGTCTGGGACTGGTGAACACTGATCCCTCCGTTCGACTGCACGCCACCGTGGCGCCCGCTCGTCCTCCCGCTGGCCGAGTGGCATTGCTGGCGGAATCGGGGACCCTCGCCGCCGCCATTCTCGAGGAGGCCGAGCGTCGTCAGCTCGGCATGTCGACCTTCGTGGCCGGAGGGAACCAGGCCGACGTCGGTCCGGCCGACATGTTGAGCTTCTGGGCTGACGACGATGCCACTTCGGCGGTACTGCTCTACCTGAGATCGTCGGGGCTGCCGACCCGCCTCGTTCGTGCCGCCCGTAGCGCGGCACTTCGCAAACCCGTGGCCGTGCTTGGTCAGGTGTTCCTCGGAGCCAGCGGAGATGAGGTCGAGACCCGACGTCGGGTCGAGGCCCTGACACGTCAGACCGGTGTCATCAGCGTCGGAACCCTCGAACAGCTCTTCGACATCGGGCGCCTCCTCGCAGAACAGCCCGTTCCTGGTGGCCGCGGGGTGGTGGTGGTGGGGAACTCCGACGGGGCGGTGGCCATCGCCGCGGATGCGTGCAGGGGGAGTGGGCTCACCCTTGTCGATCTGGAGTCGGCCGATTCGCCGACTTCGGCGGGCGTCCACCAGCGCGATCGGTCCCTCCAGAACCCGGTCAACCTCACCTACCGCGCCACGGCCGAGGACTACGCAGAGGTGCTGGCCACCATCTCGTCCCGTCCCGATGTCCACAGCGTCCTGGTGGTCCATACGCCTCCCAGGATGCAGCAGGCACCGGATGTCGCCCGGGCAGTCGTCGCCGCGTCCGCCGCCGCCGAGAAGGTCACATTCGCAGCGACGATGCTGGGGGCAGCCGACACTCCGCGGGTCGGCGATGGTGACCACTTCGTCCCCGTGTTCTCCTTCCCCGAGCATGCGGCCCGGGCGCTGGGCCGGCTCGCCAACTACCGGGGGTGGTCCGAGACCAATCGGGATGTGGGAGCAGATGCGCCACTCGGATGCGACCTCGACGCGGCCCAGTCCGTCGTTACGGGCGCTCTCGAGCGTCGAGGCGACGCCGACTCGGTGACGCTCGACCTCGAGGAGCAATCACGCCTGTTGGCCGCGTTCGCGATCAACGTTGCTGCTCGCGAGGTCGTGGCGACGCCGGATGAGGCGATCGACGCGGTGCAGCGCATTGGTTGGCCGGTGGCGCTCAAGTCGAACCGCCGCGACAGGCGCACCCGTACGGCGGCATCCGGGGTGGCGGTCGATCTCGCTGACGAGTCCGACCTGCGCTCCACGTGGCTGCGGATCGAACAGACCATGGGGGCCGACATGCACCCCGTGGCGGTGCAGCGCTACGTCGAGCGGGGCGTCGATGCGTCGGTAGTGCTCCGGCGGGCTCCGAGTGGCACGACGATCGAGGTCGGTCTCGGTGGTCCGGTGGCCGCGCTCGACGAGCGCCAACTCGGCCTGTTGCCCCTCACGCTGTCGGACGCCCAGTCGCTGGTCACATCGAGTGCGCTGGGCCGTGCGCTCACCGACCCACTCGATCGGGTTGCCCTGGTCGGGGTGGTGCAGCGCTTGGCCGAGCTGTTCGAGCAGATCGATGAGATCTCGGTCATAGAGGCCGATCCGATCGTGGCCTCGGTCGAGGGCGCCTGGGTGGCCGACGTCTGTGTGGAGGTACGCCCGCCCGGCGACTCGCTACCGGTGCGTCGACTGGGCTGACTTGTTTCTCCCTGTGTCAGCCGCGAGGTTCGCGAGGTAGTCCGAGGACCCGCTCAGCCATGATGTTGCGCAGAATCTCGGTGGTGCCACCCATGAGTGTGTAGGCAGGGGCATAGCAGGCCCCTCTCGAGATTCGGTTCCACTCCAGCGCCTCGGGGCCGGCTGTCCGGACGCAGAACTCGGCGACGCGCTGCTCGAACTCGGTGCACCACGTCTTGGTCATGGACGACCACCCTTGCGGTGCCTGGCCCATGACCTCTCGCAACACCATGTGGCGTCCGATCCGGTATCCCGTCTCCATTCGAGCGATCTCCTGGCGGAGCAGGGCCGAGGAGGTGTCGGCGCGGTCCCTGGCGTCGAGGTACAGGCGCCGGTTCGACACAAGGCGGTCTATGCCGCCCCGCTCGTGCTCCATCTGACGCATCACCTGGCGGAAGCTGTCGTTCGGACTACCGACCAGGTGACTGTCGGGGATCACCACATCCTGGAGCAGCACCTCGCAGAAGTGGTCGTTGCCGGTCGGGTCGACGATGGGTCGCACCTCGACGCCCTCCGAGGACATGTCGAGGACGAACTCCGACAGTCCCGCATGTGGCGCAGCCTCCGGATCGGTGCGGGCAATCAGGTAGCACCAGTCGGCATCGGCGGCTCCCGAGGTCCACACCTTGGCACCGTTCACTATCCACGACGCACCGTCGGGTCCGTCCCGACGCTCGGCGCGGGTTCGGATCGATGCAACGTCGGACCCGGCATCGGGCTCGCTCATGCCGATGCACCAGGCCGACGTGCCGGCGACGATGTCCGGCAGCCACATCATGCGCTGCTCGTCGGTACCGAACTGCAGGAGTGTCGGCCCGATCTGGCGATCGGCGAACCACGACGTCGCGATCGGAGCCCCCTCGGCGATCAACGCCTCCACAACCACGAAACGTTCGGCGGCCGTGCGGCCGTGCCCGCCCCACTCGGTGGGCCATGTCATGCCCAACCAGCCCAGCTCGGCGAGCTCCAGCGAGAACTGGCGCGAGGTTCCGATCAACCACGAGTCCTCGGTTCCCCCGTGAGTGGCGACCGCGGTCCGGGCCACCTCAGCGGCTCGGGCGGCGAGCTCCTCGATCTCGGTGGGAAACGCGAAGTGAAGGCTCATCGGGGGGTGCGTGTGGTTGTCGTCATTGGCACGGAAATCCCTCTGTGGCCTGTGGGGGAGGCCGGGGCTCAGTGTGCCTCGCTGGTGCCTGGTCTGCTTATCCTGGCGCACCAGTACGGTGTCGACCATGCGCGCAATAGTTCTTCAGTCCCATGGCGGCCCCGAGGTCCTCACTCCCATGGAGGTGCCCGATCCAGAACCGGGCCCGGAAGAGGTAACGGTTCAGATAGCGGCGACAGCGGTGAACCGTGCCGACCTCCTACAGCGGATGGGGCTGTATCCCGGTCCGCCCATGCCGTTCGAGATCCCCGGCCTGGAGCTCGCCGGCACGGTGGCGGCAGTGGGGGAGAGAGCCACCAGGTGGCAGGTCGGTGACCAGGTGATGGGGGTCGTGGGCGGCGGGGCGTATGCGGAGTCGGCCGCGGTGCATGAGCGCCAACTCATGGCAGTGCCCGAATCGATCGGGTTGCCCGAGGCCGGTGGGGTCCCGGAGGTGTTCATCACCGCGTATGACGCACTCGTGCTCAAGGGTGGCCTCACAGCGGGGGGATGGGCATTGGTTCATGCCGGCGCGTCGGGTGTGGGAACTGCAGCGATCCAGTTGTGCAGGGCCATCGGGGCGCGGGTGGCGGTGACGTGTTCGGCCGGCAAGGTTGAGGCCTGTTCGGGCCTCGGGGCCGACCTGGTTATCGACTACGGCTCCCAGGACTTCGTTGCCGAGACCAAGGCCGCGACCGGTGGGGACGGTGTCGACGTGGTGCTCGACGTGATCGGTGGCGACTATGTGGCTCGGAACATCCGTGCGTCCGCAGTCGGCGGACGGATAGTCCAGGTGGGTGTCATGGGTGGAGGAAAAGCCGAGATCCCGGTCGGGGAGCTCCTGCCCAAGCGGGTGTCGCTCATCGGGACCGTGCTGCGGTCCCGTCCGATCGAGGAGAAGATCGCCGTCACCCAGCGCTGCGCCCACGACCTCCTGCCTCTGTTCGAGCGGGGCGACCTGGCGCCTGTCGTCGACCGAAGCATGTCGTTGTGGGATGTGGCCGAGGCGCACGAGATCGTTGCCTCCAACGCCACCATCGGCAAGCTTCTGCTCGAGGTCACCCCGGGCTGAGCGGGGTCCGCCTGAGCGCCGGGCCGGCGCCACAGGGCTCAGGTGCGGTCCATTACCTCGCACACTGTGATGTCGTATTCCGCGTACCAGCGCTGCCGGCCGGTGCGTTGCACCTCTGCGTGCTCCTCGTGGTGACGCCATGCGGCTATGTCCTCGAGGGATTCCCACATGCACACGGTGATGCCCCGACCGTCGGTTCCACGGACGGACTCCACCGACACGAAGCCCGGCTGGATTCTGCACAACTCGACCATGCGGTCGGCGGCATCCTCGTAGTCCTGTGAATGATCGCTGAGCTGAGAGGTGAAGATCACGGCATACATGGAGTCAGCCGGGGAGCATCCGCGCTCGGGTCAGCGGTCGACGATGGGGACGTAGTCGCGTTCTGGGGCACCCGTGTACAGCTGACGTGGCCGGTAGATGCGGCTGTCCTGGTCCAGGAGCTCGATGTAGTGCGACAGCCAGCCGGAGGTGCGGGGGATGGCGAACAGGACGGTGAACATGTCCATTGGGAAGCCCATCGCCTTGTAGATCAGGCCGGAATAGAAGTCCACGTTCGGGTACAGCGACCGGCTGACGAAGTACTCGTCGCTCGAGCGCGACCTCTTCCAGCGTGAGGGCGATCTCGAGCAGCGGACTCTTGCCGGTCACCGCGAACACTTCGTCCGCGGTGCGCTTGATGATCTTGGCCCGCGGGTCGTAGTTCTTGTAGACGCGGTGACCGAAGCCCTGGAGACGTACCTCGCCGCGCTTCACCTTCTCGACGTAGGCCGGCACCTTGGAGGGGCTGCCTATCTCGTTCAGCATCCGGATCACGGCCTCGTTGGCACCGCCGTGGCGAGGGCCGTAGAGGGCCGACGCTGCGGCCGCTGTGGAGATGTACGGGTCGGCGTGCGATGAACCGACGGTCCGCATGGCGGTGGTGGAGCAGTTCTGCTCGTGGTCGGCGTGAAGGATGAACAGCACGTCGAGCGCCCGGGCCAGCACCGGGTTGGCGTCGTAGCGCGGCTCCGCGGTCTTGTACATCATCGACAGGAAGTTGGCCGCGAAGTCGAGGCTGTTGTCGGGGTAAACGAAGGGCATCCCGGCGCTGTGGCGGTAGGCGCCCGCAGCCAGGGTCGGCATTTTGGCGATGAGGCGTACCACCTGCTTCATCAGGATTTCCCGGTCCTCGATGTCCTTGGCCTCGGGGTAGAACGTGGACAGCGCGGCGACGGTGGACACGAGGATCCCCATCGGGTGGGCGTCGTGGTGGAAGCCCTCCATGAAGCGCTTGCGTACGTTCTCGTGGATGAATGTGTGGTGCGTGATCTCGTAGCGCCAGGCCTCGAACTCCTGGGCGGTGGGCAGGTCACCGAAGATCAGGAGGTACGCGACCTCGAGATAGCTCGATTCTTCGGCCAGCTGCTCGATTGGGTAGCCGCGATAGCGCAGGAAGCCCTTGTCGCCGTCGAGTTCCGTAACTGCTGACGCCGCGGCCGAGGTGGCGCCGAAGGATGGATCGTGGAACCACACGCCGGGTAGGAGCTTGCCCCACTCGCCGGAAGCGGCACCCCCACTGTCGATGGGAATCTCGATGCTGTCGCCGTTGCGGTTGTCGGTGATCGTGATGGTCTCGGGCACTTCGGTCTCCTGGAAGCTGAACCGCCCATCCTAGGCGTTGCCGGTCACCTTTCGAACACGCGCGCGTGTGCATCGCCTGTGCCAACCGGCAGGCGGACGACGAGTGTGCCTGCAACGAACGCCGCGCGCTGATCCAGCTGAAGGTATCCCGGTCGAATGGCGCTGCGGGTCAGGCCACGTCGATCCCCGGTACCGACCCGCTCTCGTTGCGTACGACGTCGGCCAGTACTTCGCCGACAACACGTGCTGCAGGTGAGGGAAGACCTCTGGCGGGACGGATGAGGCCCACGGACCGCCGGGGTATTCCCACCACGGGCACCGCTCGCCAGGGGCCATCCAGGCCACTGGGAATGGCAGAAGCGGGTACTACGCCGGCGCCGAAGCCTGCGAATGCCAGTGACGCGAGTAGACGCATGCCGTCGAACTCCGCTCGAGCTCGGAGCACCACGCCCGCCTCTCCGGCGGCAGAATCGAGGACGTCGCGAAAAGCAGTTCCCGGTGCCTCGAGCAACAGTTCGTGCTCGGCCAGCTCGGCGAGGGTCACCTGGTCATGGTCGTGGAGGGGGTGACCTTCCGGTGCGATCACGATCCGGTCTTCGATGAAGAGCGGTTGCACATCCACGTCGGGGTGTTCGATCGGAAGGTTGATGACAGCCAGGTCCAGCAATCCGAGCGTCGTCCCCGGCACAAGGGTGCTCGAGGGTGCATCGAGCACGACCACTCTGACCTCGGGATACTCGTCCCAGAGCTGTCGAAGGAGGGGAGGGACCAGCCACCGTGCAGTGGTTCCGATGACTCCGATCCTCACCGAGCCCACGATGACGTCCCTGAGGTAGGCGAGATCGGAGTCGAGTGCATTGAACTCGCCTTCGATGCGCCTCGCTCGTTCGAGCACGGCCATTCCCTCGGCGGTTGCCTCCGTGGACGCCCGGTCAATCAACGTGACGTCGAGCTCGTTCTCCAGCCGACTCACGTGGGCCGATACGTTCGACTGAACAGTTCCCAGCGCCTTGGCGGCGCCCGAGAACGAACGATGCTCTGCTACCGCGAGCAGGGCCCGGAGCTGTTTCCGATCCATCGCTAGATACGATAGCAGATATCGGACATATTGCGTTGACCGATTGCTTGCTACTGGATACCTTGATGCTCACAACAAGACGCCACAGGGCGCGGACAGTTATTTCCCCCCCAACTGATCCCCCTGTGTGTGCAGCGTCTCGAGTCGCCCCCCGACCGAGACGCAACGCTGAAGGACTGGTGCCCCCCGCCAGTCCTTCGGCCGTTTTCCGGCAGGGTTGCCATCGGAGCGACGTCGGCAACGCGGTCGTGGGCATTGGCGGTATCGTCAGGCCCGATGGCATCTGACACGCCCGATACAGCCTCCCCGAACGGCGCCGGTGGCGCCGCCTTCTTCGACCTCGACCGGACTCTGCTCATCGGAGCATCGGGTCCATTCATCAGCGAGGCGCTGCGTCACGTCGGCCTGCTCTCGGGTGGTAGCAACCCCCTCGAGTCGGTGGTGTTCCGGATCTTCGACACCATCGGCGAGACCAGGCCGGCGATGCTCCTGACCCGTCAGGGCGCCCGTTTGGCCCGGGGATGGAATCTGGACCTTGTACGCAAGGCGGCAGAGATGGCCGCGGCGCCGTTGGCCGATGCCGTGGTGCCCTACGCCAGGCCGATATTCGATGAGCATCGGGCTGCAGGGCGTCGCCTGGTAATTGCCACGACGACCCCGGTGGACCTGGTGAGACCCCTTGCCGACGCGCTCGGTTTCGATGACGTGATCGCCACCCGCTACGGGGTGAAGGACGGCCGCTACGACGGCACCATCGACGGGCTGTTCGTCTGGGGCAAGGACAAGGCTCGGGCTGTGGCGGAATGGGCCGATGCCCACGATGTCGACCTCGATGCCTCCTACGCCTATTCAGACAGCTTCTACGACGTCCCCCTGCTCTCGCTGGTGGGTCATCCGACGGCTGTGAACCCGGATCCCAGGATGATGGCCATGGCCGCCGTGCGTAGGTGGCCGGTGATGCACCTGGACGTTCCCAAGGGTGTCCCGAAGTTCCTGGGGGTCGAGCCCCAGCAGGCGATCCAGAGGCTCGTGCACCCGCAGCTCTTCCCGTACGTCCGATTCGACCTGCAGGGCTTGGAACGGATCCCCCTGCACGGAAAAGCGATCCTGGTCGCCAACCATCGCAGCTACTTCGATCCGATGGCGATCGGCTATCTGCTGTCTCGTCGCGGGCGCACCGTTCGATTCCTGGGCAAGAAGGAGGTCTTCGACGCCCCGGTGTTGGGCGATGTAGCAGCTGCCATGGGTGGAATCCGCGTTGATCGCGGAACCGGGTCCGACGAGCCGCTCCAAGCAGCTGAGGAAGCTCTGGCGGCGGGCGAGATGGTTTCACTCATGCCACAGGGCACCATTCCCAGAGGTCCTGCGTTCTTCGATCCTGTTCTTGCAGGCCGCTGGGGAGCGGCGAAACTTGCTCGGGAATCCGGCGCTCCCATCATTCCGGTAGGGATCTGGGGCACCGAACGCGTTTGGCCCCGGAGCTCGAAGCTGCCTGATGTCACCAACGTCCTGGCGCCGCCGACGGTGCGAATCCGTGTCGGCGAGGCAATTCACCTCGGCGGTGAGGACCTGGACGAGGACACGGCCACCATGATGTCGGCCATAGTCGACCTGCTCCCCGACGAAGCCCGCGACGAGCGCACGCCGACACTCGACGAACTGGCTGCCACCTACCCCGACGGCCGCATCCCCGATGACGTCGAGGGGGCCGCGACCCACGAGGGCGGGCGCCGGCCGGGCACCGACTGACCTCCCCGCCCCGCCCGCGCCGAGCCGGGGGTTTGGGGTTGGTGGGCAGCGTGTGGGCCCCCAGATCGCCGGAGGTCGCCGCTTCGCAGTTCGGTCAGCCGCCGGTGCGTTGGCGGATGATGTTGAGTGCTGAACCCGCCCGGAACCAGTCGATGTGTTCCTGGCTCATGGTGTGGTTGCAGTGGAACTCGAGCGTGGAGCCGTCGGACTTCGTCAGGACGCACCTGACGGGCGCACCGGGCGTCAGATCCGCCAGCCCGGTGATGCTGATGCGGTCGTCCTGCTCGATGGAGTCGTAGGTTGCCGGCTCGGCGAATGTGAGTCCGAGCACCCCCTGCTTCTTCAGGTTGGTTTCGTGGATCCGGGCGAAGCTGCGAACGATGATCGCCTTGGCGTCACGGAAGCGGGGCTCCATGGCGGCGTGCTCACGGCTCGAGCCCTCGCCCCAGTTCTCATCGCCGACAGCGACCCAGGGCTGACCTGCCTCGTGGTAATGGCGGGCGATGTCCGGGAACGACCTCGTCTCACCGTCGAGTTGGTCCTTCCCGGCGCCGACCTCGTCGGTGAAGGCGTTGACAGCACCGAGGAAGAGGTTGCCGGAGATGTTCTCCAGATGTCCCCGGTACTTGAGCCAGGGACCGGCCATCGAGATGTGGTCGGTTGTGCATTTGCCCTTGGCCTTCAACAGGATCGGCAGGTCCATGTAGTCATTGCCGTCCCATGCGGGGAAGGGCGTCAGTAGCTGAAGCCGCTCGGAGGTCGGGCTGACGACCACCTCTACAGCTGAGGAGTCGGACGGCGGGGCGATGAAGCCGGACTCACCAGGGGTGAAGCCAAGTGCGGGGAGCTCTTCGCCCACGGGCACCATGAGGTGGACCTCATCGCCGGAACCATTGGTGATCGTGTCCTCGAGAGGGTTGAAGTCGAGCGTTCCGGCCAGCGCCAGGGCGACGACCGTCTCGGGTGAGGTGACGAATGCCAACGTGTTGGCCGAGCCGTCGTTCCTCTTCGGGAAGTTCCGGTTGTAGGAGGTGACGATCACATTGGGCTCGGAGGTGATCGACTCGGGCCGCGACCATTGCCCGATGCATGGTCCGCATGCATTGGCCAGCACGGTGGCGCCAGCGGCCTCGAAGACCTCCAGCAGTCCGTCGCGTTCGATCGTGGCCCGCACCTGTTCGGACCCAGGGGTGATGAGCAGCGGTGTCTTGACCGCGAGGCCGTTCTCCGCGGCGTGACGAAGGATCGATGCTGCACGGCGAGATGTCCTCGTAGGAGGAGTTGGTGCACGAACCGACGAGGGCCGCAGACGGCTCCATGGGCCAGCCCTCGCGGGCGGCTTCGTCACCTAGGGCACCCACCGGTCGTGCGAGATCGGGTGTGGCCGGACCGTTGATGTGCGGCTCGAGGGTACTGAGGTCGATGGTCAGGACCTGGTCGTAGAAGGAATCGGGGTCGGCGAGCACCTCGTCGTCGGGGCGCAGGTGGTGGGCGACCGCCTCTGCGGCGTCGGCGATCTCCTCGCGTCCGGTCGACTTCAGGTAGCGGCCGATGGCGACGTCGTAGCCGAACAGGGATGTGGTGGCGCCGATCTCGGCACCCATGTTGCAGATCGTGGCCTTGCCGGTGGCCGAGATCGAGTTCGCGCCCGGACCGAAGTACTCCACGATGGCGCCGGTCCCGCCCTTGACCGTCAGCATGTCGGCAACCTTCAGGATCACGTCCTTGGGGGAGGACCAGCCATTGAGCTCACCGGTGAGCTGCACGCCAATGCGCTTGGGCCACCGCACGTTGAACGGGAAACCGGTCATCACGTCGACGGCGTCGGCGCCGCCGACTCCGACCGCGATCATGCCGAGGCCTCCGGCGTTGGGTGTGTGTGAGTCGGTGCCGATCATCATTCCGCCCGGGAATGCGTACTGCTCGAGCACGACCTGGTGGATGATGCCGGAGCCGGGCTTCCAGAACCCCAGGCCGTACTTTGCGGAAACAGACTCGAGGAAGTCGTAGACCTCGGAATTGCCCAGCTCGGCAGCCAGCAGGTCGACCTTGCCGTTCTCCTTGGCCTGGATCAGATGATCACAGTGCACGGTCGAGGGCACCGCGACCTCCGGAAGGCCGGCGGTCATGAACTGCAGCAGGGCCATCTGGGCTGTTGCGTCCTGCATGGCGACCCGATCGGGGCGCAGGTCGTTGTAGGTCACGCCCCCATCGAACGCGGCGTCGGGGTCGTCCAGGTGGGCGATCAGGATCTTCTCCGCCAGCGTCAGCGGCCTGCCCAGTCGCTCCCGGGTGGGGGCGATTCGTTCGTCGAACCTGGCGTAGGCACCTCGTACCAGTTCGATAGGGGTGGTGGCGGTGACAGCCATAGCGGTCCTCTCGGCTCAGTTGGATCGGTCGGTTCAGTTGGATCGGTCGCTTCGGACATATCTGCCGGGCTCAGACGCTCCCAGCGAGTGCAATACAAGTACAATACATGTCCGTGAGGCCCTTCCGCTACCAGCAGATCGCGGATGACCTGCGTCGTCGGCTGTCCGACGGTGAGTTCACCGAAGGAGGTGTGCTCCCCTCCGAGGCCGTCCTGTCGTCCACCTACGATGCCAGCCGGGTAACGGTCCGTCGCGCACTGGAGGTGCTGCGGTCCGAGAGCCTGGTGGAATCGAGGCAGGGGTTCGGGTGGTCGGTATCGCCCGAGCCGCTCCGTCAGGACCTGTCGAGGTTGGCGACGATCGATGCCCAGCTGGCGGCCGCCGGTTTGCGCTCGGAGCGCCGCATCGTGGCCTTTGGTTTCGTGCGGGCCCCGAAGAGGGTCAATGCACTTCTGGGGGAGCGGACCGTACTCGAGGTGCGCCGGGTGCATCTGGCCGAGTCTCGTCCACTTGCAAGGGTGACGGTGTGGTGTCCCGAAGAGCTCGGGGCATCTCTCAGCCGTGACGACGTGCAGCGGGCATCGTTCCTTGAACAACTCCCGGTTCGTCTGGGTGGGGCCACTCAGACCATCGGTGCCGCAGTGGCCGATGCTGATGACGCCGAACTGCTCGGGGTGCCCGAGGGGTCGCCAGTGCTGGTGGTCGAGCGAATCACACGCAACAGCGACGCCCGTCCGGTGTTGGTGTCCGAGCACGTCATACCTGCAGATCGCATGAGGTTCTCGGTGGATCTGCCCGTCGACGGCGGGCTGCTCGATCCCAGTGGCATGCGTCTCGTCGACGACCGGTCTGACTGAGTTCGCCGCTCTCAGCGGACCGCTGTGGATCAAGGAGCGTTGTGTGCCAAAACGACAGATGAGGCCCCTAAGGGCCCCATCGAGTCGATTGCTATGGGTTGGGATCGCTCAGGAGAGCGATGAACCAGCCTCGTTGAAGTTGTCGTCGATGCCGCCCTGGAGGAAGGACATCGCTGCGATACAGGCAACAGCGATCAGCGCCACGAGCAGCGCGTACTCGACGAGTGATGCGCCACGCTCGGTGCGGGTCTGAGCGCTGAGCCAGGTCTTGAGGAATTCGTAACGGATCATGTGCTGTACTCCTTGGGTTGTGCTTCTGGTTTCAAACAATGTGCTTGTGGTGCTGGTGCTGAAGGCGTTGGCCTCTGAACAGATGGTCGACTGTCTCGACCCATAAGTGAATAGGCCAGACGGCCCAAATCCGGGGGACGGATCCACGGGATATCCCGTGTTCGGCGCGATCGTTTACTGGAGCGACACGATCCCCATGCGCACTGCCTGCAGTACGGCCTGGGTCCGATCGCGCGCATCCAACTTCTGGTAGATCGACGCGAGGTGGTTCTTCACGGTCTTCTGTGAGATGTAGAGCTGGGCTGCCACTTCGGGGGTGCTGCAGCCGTCAGCGATGAGCTGGAGCACCTCCTCCTCACGCTTGGACACGACAGGGTCGTCATCCACGTGAACCGGTGCGGGGTCGCTCAGCTTGCGGACCTCGTCGAGCATCGAACGAGCGAGTTGGGGTGACAGGACCGTGTCCCCTTCGGCGGCCATACGAACAGCCTCGGCGATCTCCCGGGTCGAACAGTCTTTGGTGAGGTATCCGGAAGCGCCGGCGCGAATCGCGTTGGCGAGCACCTCCTGGTCGGCGTGCATCGTGAGCATCACAACGCTCGAACGGATGCCTGCTTCCTTGACCTGCCTGCAGGCCTCCACGCCATCACAGTTGGGCATCGTCACATCCATGAGGATGACGTCCGGCAGCAACTCGGCGGCCAGCCGGACGGCCTCCACGCCGTCCTTCGCCTCGCCCACGACGTCGAACCCGGCATCGCTCATCGATCGTCTGAGACCTTCGCGCAGCATTCGGTGGTCATCGGCAAGCATGAGTCGAACGGTCATGTCAGCCTCCCCGCGCCGAGCGAGGACCCCGACGGTTCGGCATCAGTCGTCGCCGGTTCGTGCGCGGCGGCCTGTCCGGCCGGAGTGGAATCAGGGTCGAGTACGCAGCGGACTCGCGTGCCGCGACCGGGTGCACTGAGGATCTCGAGGGTGGCGCCGATGCTGGCCGCACGCTCTCTCATTCCCAGTACGCCGTACGAATCGAGTCTGCCGGCCTTACCGGCCTCGAACCCGACCCCGTTGTCGGTCACATCAATGAGGGCGCGATGGCCGTCGCAGCGCCACACCACACGGACTGCGGTGGCATCGGCGTGGCGTTCGATGTTGGCGAGCGCCTCCTGGGTCACTCGCCACATCTCGCGTTCCTGCAGCATGGGGAGTCGAGCATGGGTGTCGGCGTCGGTCTGGATCTGCAGGCCGCTACGCTCGCCGACGCGGGCGACATACTGCTCAAGAACATCTCCGAGTCCCAGGGAATCGGTGACGTCGGTTCGCAGGTCGTAGAGCGTGTCACGAACCTCGCGGATGACTCCTCGTACGTCCTCGCGCAACTGGCCGATCTCCTGGGACACCGGGTCTCCCACGGCGTCTCGCTCTACGATTCGATCCAGCTCGAAGGCCAGGTACGCCAGCGACTGGCCGATTCGATCATGCAGGTCGCGGGCGATTCGGGTGCGTTCCTCGTCCGCCCCGACGGTCCTCAGGCGGGCAAACCACCTGGCGTTGTCCACCGCGAGTGAGGCGGGAGCCACGAAGCCCTCCACCAGTTCGAGATCACGAGCGGTGAAGTGTTCGAGGTCCGTGTGTTCGATGGCCAGCAGGCCGATGATCGACCCCCTTGCCGGCATGACGGTGTAGATGCCCGAGCCCGCACGCTCGCTAAGTCCGCCACCCTCTGCCGGGACATTGGGCAGGTAGATCGGTCGGCTCTCCTCCAGCGCCCGGCGCAGACCGGGCGTGAGGTCGGCGGTGGCAAACCGTCGTGACACATGCAGGCCGTGATGGCGGGCCATGGCCCACTGGCCGTCGGTCTCATCGAAGAGAAGCACCGCCACGCTGTCATAGGAGACCAGCGATTTCATCCGTGACAGCGTCGAGTCGAGCACATCGTCGAGATCCAGAGAGGCCGGAAGTGTCTGGGTCACCCGGTGTAGCGAGTAGAGGAGTGTGTTGGCGTCGGAGAGGCGGCTCAACCTGTCGAGGGCGATCTCACGCTCACGGACTGCCTCACCCGAGATGCGCCTGGCATATCCGGATATGACTGCCACGATCAACAGGATCGAAGCCCAGGACGCCGAGGTGAGGAGGGCTTCGCGGCGGTCGGCGGATGCAATCACGAACGGCCATGACACAGCGATGATCGCTGCTATCCCGATTCGCAATGAGAACCCGAAACCGCGGGCCAGTCCCGCAAGAGCAATCGGGGTGAGCAGGGTGAACACCAGCGGCGAGTCCCATCCGCCGGTGAAGATCACGGCGATGACGTGGAGGGCCACCTCTGCCATGACCACCAGGAGGGACTTGACGTCATCGGAATATGTGACGGGCTTGAACGCCCTGAACACCGCATAGGCGACGATCACGGCGACCCAGATGCGCGTCGTATCGGTCAGCAGGTCGCTACTCGCCGCTACCAGGAGGGAGATGGCCACCGTGGCGAGACGCATCGCTGTGATGAGACTCGAGAAGCTGGCTACCCGGTCGGCGTGTCCCGCCGTCATTGGTTGGCTCACAATGTCAAAATCCCCCGACGGTTGATCGTCGGGGTCGATCAGTGCGTCGCGCATCTCACGCGAGACCCTTGCCCGCAGGCGCTGTCCGAACGTCTCGGGCTCCGGTTGGTCCTGCTCAGGAGGACCTGGTTCGTCCGACGTCAGCGGGGGCGGGGCGAACGCGGCTTCGGAGCTCGGATCCATGGGGTTCGATCCGGGTTCTGAGACTGGGTGTCGGGGGTTCTTCGGCGCGGTCTGCATGAGTCTGTTCTGCCTCCCGTTGCAGGGGCGCGGGGTTGGGCCTGACGTTGCATCGGCACGCACAGTGGTTCCCATGAACCTTTTTGATGACTCCTTGCGTACGGCTGCGTCTACCCTCCGGCGCATGAAGCTTCTCGGACTCACCGGCGGTATCGGATCGGGCAAATCCACTGTCTCTGCCGGGTTGGTGGACCGCGGTGCCGTGCTGGTCGACGCCGACGCGATCGTGCACGAGCTCCAACGTCCCGGAACCGTGGTGTTCGAGGAGATGGTGGAGCGCTTCGGTGCTGGGATTCTTGCTGCCGACGGCACGCTTGACAGGCCGGAGGTCGCCGCGATCGTGTTCGAGGACGCCGACGCCCTGGCTGATCTGGGCATGATCGTGCACCCCCGCGTCCACGAGGAGATCGAGCGCCGCGTGGCCGAGAATGCTGACTCCGACCGGGTGGTGGTGTTGGACATCCCTCTGCTGGCTGAGTCTGGCTGGCCCGGCCTGATCGGCACACTGGTGGTCGACCTGGATCCGGAGGTCGCCGTGCAGCGGCTGGTGGAACACCGTGGGTTCGACGAGGCCGACGCCCGTGCGCGCATCGCCAAGCAGGCATCGCGCTCCGATCGGGTGGCCATGGCCGACTTCGTGGTCGACAACTCGGGTTCGACGTCCGATCTGGGCGCCGAGATCGACCGTGCGTGGGCCTGGATCGAGTCCCTGGAGCCGGACGACTGAAGGTCGGTGGGCCTTTGGGCCCTCTGTGTTCATGAACGGTGAGGTAACCGTGTCGCACCCTGTCGGTACGATCGCGGCGTGAGCGATCTGACACACCCCGATCTGAACCATTCCGACCTGACCCAGCCGGTGGGGCCTCCGGCCGAGCCGCGGATGGTCCGGGCGTTCGAGGTGGTCTCGGACTTCGAGCCGGCGGGCGACCAGCCGAAGGCGATCGAGGCACTCGCCGAGGGCATAGACGGTGGCGAGCGTTTCCAGACGCTCCTGGGGATCACCGGTTCGGGTAAGTCCGCGACCATGGCGTGGACGATCGAACAGGTGCAGCGTCCCACGCTGATCCTGGCACCAAACAAGAGCCTGGCGGCCCAGTTGGCCAACGAGTTCCGGGAGTTCTTCCCTCACAACCGGGTGGAATATTTCGTCTCCTACTACGACTACTACCAACCCGAGGCGTATATCGCGAGCAGCGACACCTACATAGAGAAGGACTCCTCGGTCAACGACGAGATCGACCGGTTGCGGCACTCAGCCACCGCAGCCTTGCTCACACGCCGCGACGTGATCGTGGTGGCATCGGTCAGCTGCATCTACGGACTGGGGTCACCCGCCGAATACGCAGGCCGTCTTCTGGTGGTCCGCGTGGGCGACTCCGTCGACCAGCATGATGTACTGAGGCGCCTCGTCGACCTCCAGTACGAACGCAACGACGCCAACCTCATGCGTGGGAAGTTCAGGGTCCGGGGCGACGTGGTGGAGATCCATCCGGCCTATGACGAGACGGCTGTGCGCGTGGAGTTCTTCGGCGACGACGTGGAGGCCATCACTGTGGTCGATCCACTCACGGGCGAGAAGGTGGACGACCTGGAGGAACTGGTCGTCTTTCCCAACACCCACTACGCCACGTCGGACGAGCGGATCGCCGAGGCCATCAAGCGCATCGAGGTCGAGCTACAACAGCGCCTGGCCGCGTTCGAATCCGAGGGAAAGCTCCTGGAGGCCCAACGCCTTCGCATGCGCACCGAATACGACCTGGAGATGCTGCAGGAGATGGGCTTCTGCAACGGCATCGAAAACTATTCGGCCCCCATGGATGGCCGGGAGGCGGGGGAGCCCCCGTTCACCCTGCTCGACTTCTTCCCGGCCGACTACCTCACGATCATCGACGAGTCGCACGTGGCCATTCCCCAGCTCCACGGTCAATACGCGGGCGACCGGTCCCGCAAGGAAGCGCTGGTCGAGCATGGGTTCCGACTCCCGTCGGCGGCCGACAATCGACCGTTGCAGTTCGAGGAGTGGATGGAGCGTGCCGGTCAGACGGTGTTCCTCTCGGCGACCCCGGGGGATTGGGAGCTCGAGAGATCAACCAACGTGGTGGAGCAGATTGTGCGTCCCACCGGACTGATCGATCCAGAGGTCATCATCCGGCCGACCAAGGGACAGATCGACGATCTGCTCTCGGAGATCAACCGTCGGGTGGTCGCCGAGGAACGCGTCCTGGTGACCACGCTGACCAAGAAGATGGCCGAGGACCTCACCGACTACCTGCTCGAGATGGGGGTGAGGGTGCGCTATCTGCACTCCGAGGTGGACACCCTGCAGCGCATCGAATTGATCCGCGACCTGCGCCTCGGCGAATACGACGTACTGGTGGGAATCAACCTCCTACGCGAGGGCCTCGACATCCCCGAGGTGTCCCTCGTGGCCATCCTCGATGCCGACAAGGAGGGCTTCCTCCGTTCGGTGCGTTCCCTGATCCAGATGATCGGGCGAGCGGCCCGCAACGTGAACGGTCAGGTGATCATGTACGCGGACCAGGTCACGGACTCGATGACCAACGCGATCTCGGAGACCAACCGACGCCGGGTGCTCCAGACGGAGTACAACACCGAGCACGACATCCATCCGACCACCATCCGCAAGGCGGTCACCGACATCCTCGCCGAACTCCGGGGCGAGGACGGAACCACGCCGTTGCCGACAGGCGGCAAGCGCAAGCAGCGCCCGGGCGAGAAGGCGCGGGCGGCCCAGTTCAAGGACCTGCCACCTCAGGATCTGGGCGCACTCATCTCGCTGTTGGAGGACGAGATGAACCAGGCATCGGCCGATCTGCGTTTCGAGGAAGCCGCTCGCCTCCGCGACGAGGTCAAGGAACTAAAGCGTGAACTCCGGTCTTCCAGCGGCTGAGTCAACCGCCGGTGGTTTGGGGGCACCCGTCAAGGAGCGATCGCCCGTTGGCGCAGCCAGTGGTCGGCCAACACCAGCAGCACCACCGCTTCGACCATCGGAACTGCACGCGGTAGCACGCAGGGATCGTGGCGGCCCCTGGCCTCGAGGGTGACGGCCTCGCCGGACCGGTTGACGGTCTCCTGGGGCGAGGCGATCGTGGCCGTGGGCTTGAAAGCGGCCCGCAGCACGATGGTCTCCCCGTTGGAAATGCCACCCTGTATGCCACCCGAGTTGTTGGTGACGGTCCGGGGCCGACCGCCCTCGCCGGCGACGAAAGCGTCATTGTGTTCCCGGCCGGTCATGGTTGTGGCCCCGAACCCGGAGCCGACCTCGAAACCCTTGGTGGCGGGCAGGGACATGACTGCTCGGGCCAGATCGGCCTCCAGCTTGTCGAACACCGGCTCACCCCAACCGGCGGGCACCCCGCGGGCGACGCATGTGACGGTCCCGCCCAGCGAGTCACCGTCACGCCGGGCGGCCTCGATGGCGGCAGTGATTCGAGCAGCCGCATCGGGATCGGGGCAACGAGTCGGGTCGACCTCGACATCGTCGAGGGTCACCGACGACTGGTCGATCACGGCATCGATGTCACGGACACTCTGGACCCACGCCAGCACCTCGACACCGGTGTGGGTTGCAAGGAGCTTCCGGGCCACTGCGCCGGCGGCCACCCTGCCGATCGTCTCGCGAGCAGAGGCCCGCCCGCCGCCCGCGACGGCCCTGGTGCCGTACTTGGCCTCCGTGGTCCAGTCGGCGTGCGAAGGCCGATACAGCGCGGCCATCTCGTCGTAGGCGCCCGAGCGGTGGTCCTTGTTCCGCACCATCATGGCGATCGGTGATCCGATCGTGTGGCCGTTGTCCACACCGGAGAGGATCTCGACCCGGTCACTCTCGTGGCGTTGGGTCACCAAGCGGCTCTGACCGGGCCGCCGCCGGTCGAGGTCGGGCTGGATGTCCTCCTCGGAGAGCTCCAGCAGAGCGGGACAACCGTCGAGCACCACGCCGACGCCGCCGCCGTGGGACTCGCCGAAAGTGGTGACGCGGAAGAGCACGCCGCTGCTGCTGGACATGGCGCCAGTATGCCAGTGCCCCTGCACGACCCGGCATCTCTTTGTCGCCCCGGCCCGTGGCCCCCGGGCCCACCGACCCATCCACCCACCGTTCTGTGTCGCGTGAGTTGCACTGGGTGCGACTCACGCGACACAGAACGGGGATGAGGTGACGCGGGCGAGGGTGGGGCGAGGGTGGGGCGAGGGTGGGGGCCGGACAGAACACATGTTCGGGGGTGGCTGGACCGGCTGGGCTATTGTTCGACCGATGGCCGCCACAGGGAATTCCCGCAGCTCCGACGACCGGATCGTCATCCGGGGCGCACGCGAGCACAACCTGCACGACATCGACATCGACCTGCCTCGTGACCAGCTGATCGTGTTCACGGGCCTGTCGGGCTCAGGGAAGTCGTCCCTGGCCTTCGACACCATCTATGCCGAGGGCCAGCGGCGCTACGTCGAGTCGCTCAGCTCCTATGCCCGCCAGTTCCTGGGCCAGATGGACAAGCCCGATGTCGACGTCATCGAGGGGTTGTCCCCGGCCATCTCGATCGATCAGAAGTCGGCCTCGCGCAACCCTCGCTCCACGGTCGGAACAGTGACCGAGATCTACGACTACCTGCGCCTGCTGTTCGCCAGAGTCGGGGTCCCGCACGATCCCGAGACCGGGGAGCGGCTGGTGCGCCAGACCCCTCAGCAGATCGTGGACCGTGTTCTACAACTGGACGAGGGCACTCGCTTCCAGGTGCTGGCGCCCGTCGTGCGTGGCCGCAAGGGAACCTACGAGCAGTTGGTGGCCGAGCTGGCCTCCGAGGGCTTCGCCCGGATCCGGGTCGACGGTGAGATGCATGACCTGCCCGTGGAGCTCGACCTGGCCCGCTACGAGATTCACCACATCGAGGTCGTCGTGGATCGTCTCGTCCTCCGCGAAGGCTTGGAACGGCGCCTCACCGACTCGATGGAGACGGCTCTCAACCTGGCCGAGGGCGTCGCCCAGATCGAGATCGTTCCGCGGGGCGACGACGATGCCGAGCCCGAATTGCTGACCTTCTCCGAGAACCTCTCGCGCCCGTCGGACGGCAAGAGCTTCGAGGAACTCGCTCCCCGCAACTTCTCGTTCAACTCGCCCTACGGCGCCTGCTCCGTGTGTGACGGGCTGGGAACGACCTATGAGGTCGATCCCGAGCTTGTCGTCCCGGACCCCGACCTGTCGGTGGCCGAGGGGGCCCTTGCGCCGTGGTCCTC
>CAVQRK010000013.1:0-225312 GCA_963715225.1 uncultured Actinomycetota bacterium | reverse complement strand
GCACTGGCCGCTGCGGGAACGTACCTGATCACCGCCCGAACCCTGAGTCGGATCGTGCTCGGGTTCTCGCTGCTCGGTCATGCGGCCGTGCTCGCGTTGCTGGCATCGGGGGGCCGGGCCGGCGATGCTCCCCTCGCCAATCGGAGCACCACCGACTCGATGGCTGATCCCCTGCCCCAGGCGTTGTCGCTGACCGCCATCGTGATCTCGTTCGGGCTCACGTTGTTCCTGCTGGCCCTCGCCCGTCGTGAACACGAGCTCACCGGTGACGACTTGGTGGAGGACGATCTCGAGGATCGTCGGGTGGCGCACGTGCACCCCGACGCCGACGAGGGGGCAGCACCATGAGCGCCGTGGTGGCCGTCATCGTGGTCGGGCCGCTGGTCGCGGCCATGTGCGGTCTGCTCTCGTCCCGACACGAAGTCGTCCGCGACATCATCACCATGGGATCTCTGGCCGTCGTGACCGGACTGGCCGCGTGGCTGCTCGTCGTGGTGAACGCCGATGGGCCGGTTGCGGTCCGGGTCGGGGGTTGGGATCCCGAGCTGGGAATCGTTCTGGTGGCTGACCTCTTCGCGGCACTGATCCTGCTCGTGGCGACGGCCACGATCCTGTTGGTCGAACTGTTCGCGATCGGGCAACGTCGGTCGGCCTGGGGGGCCGACCCCCGTCTGGCCGGGCCGATCCTGCTGGTGTTGACCGGCGGCGTGGTCGCTGGCCATCCTCACGGGTGATCTGTTCACCCTGTTCGTGGCCTTCGAGTTGATCCTGGTGTCGAGCTATGTGTTGTTGACCCACCAGGGTCAGCCCGGTCAGATCCGGTCGGGCATGACCTACGTGGTGATGAACCTGTTCGCCTCGACTCTCTTCCTGGTCGGGGTGGCCTTCGTCTACTCGGCGACCGGCACGGTGAACCTGGCGCTGCTGGCCGAGCGGATCCCGGCCCTCGATGATGGGCTTCGGATGGGCATCGGGCTGTGGTTCCTGGTGGTCTTCGGGACGAAGGCGGCCATCTTCCCCCTCTTCTCGTGGCTGCCCGACAGCTACCCGACGGCACCGACCACGATCACGGCGGTGTTCGCCGGTCTGCTCACCAAGATCGGTGTCTATGCCCTCATCCGGTTCCACGTCCTCACCGAGATGGACGCGCTGGGTCCGGTGCTGCTGGTGTTGGCCGGTCTGACCATGCTCGTCGGCGTCGCCGGGGCGCTGGCCCAGGACGACGTCAAGCGCATCCTGTCGTTCCACATCGTGAGCCAGATCGGCTACATGCTCATGGGGCTCGGGCTCTTCACCGTGGCCGGCGTTGCCGGTGCCATCCTGTTCCTTGTGCACCAGATCCCGATCAAGACGGTGCTCTTCCTCGTGGGCGGGATGATCGAGGTGGAAGCCGGCACCTCGGCGTTGGATCGAGTCAGCGGACTCGCCGCTCGTCGGGGCTTCATCGCCCTCATGTTCGCGCTCTCGGCGCTCAGCCTGGCCGGCCTGCCGCCCTTCTCTGGCTTCGTGGCCAAGCTCGCCCTCGTCGACGCCGGGATCGACGCCGTGGCCATCCCCATCGTCGTGGTCGCCCTGGTGGGCAGCATCCTCACGCTGCTGTCGATGGCGAAGATCTGGCTGGGCGTGTTCTGGGGCTCACCCGTGGCGAATGGCGCGGGAGTCCCCCCGGCGGGGTCGGCCGACCTCCGTCCTGCGGGTCGTCGTCTGATGAGCGTTGCGACCGCCACGGCGGTCACCGCAACACTGGCCATCGCGGTATTCGCCGGTCCGCTGTGGGAGATGAGCCAACGGGCGGCCACCGATCTGATCGACCCCACCAGCTATGTGGCGGAGGTCCTCGGCTGATGATGAGGATCACCACTCGCCGCCTGGTCACCATGGCATCACTGGTGTTCGCCTGGTGCGCGCTGTGGGGCGAGGCGTCGGTGGCCAATCTGGCGTCCGGTGTCGTCCTGGCCGCGCTCGTCAGCGGGGCTGCCATCGCGACGCCGGGCCGTGGCCGTATCCGTGTCGTGCCGCTGCTGCGCTTCGGCGCGCTGGTGGCGACCGACCTGGTCACGTCGACCGTGAGCGTGGCCCGGGAGATCATTCGTCCGATGGACCGCACCGACGAAGCGATCATCGCGGTACGGGTTCCCGTCGACACGCGTACCCACCTCCTCCTGCTGATCGTGGCCGTCACCGTCACGCCCGGCAGCGCCGTGGTCGATGCCGACCCCGACACCGGGACGCTCTACATGCACCTGTTGCACGCCGACCGTCGGGCCGCGGTCACCGCCCACGTGCAGGATCTGGCCGCCCTGGCCTGCGCTGGTCTTCCCGTCGACCATCCCGCAGGGGCGGGGGGTCGGCCATGATCGTCGGCCTCGCCCTCGGCGCGTTCATCCTCACCGCGACGTGTGCCGGGGTTCGCCTGCTGCGGGGTCCCACCCTCGCTGATCGAGTCGTGGCCCTCGACGTGGTGCTGATGTCGTTGATGGGTGCCATCGCCGTCGATGCGGCCGACTCGGCCGACACCACCAATCTCGACCTGCTGATCGTCATCGCCATCGTCGGGTTCACGGCCACGGTGGCGGCCAGCCGGTTCATCGAACGCGAGGGGGACCGGGCATGAACCCGCTGGCCTCGGCGCTCGTTCTCGCCGGCAGTGTGACGGCGGTGCTGGCCGGCATCGGGCTCCTCCGGTTCGAGACCTCGTACGCCCGGTTCCACGCCGCGGGCAAGGCCAGTCCGGTCGCCTTCCTCCTGGTGGCCGCCGGTGCCGGCGTCGAGATCGGGTGGAGCGGTGCGGCCGAGATGGCCGTCGCCGGAGCCGCCCTGATTCTCACCTTGCCGGTCGGCGTCCACCTCCTGTTTCGCGCGGTACACCGAACCACCCCGAGGGGTCGACTCGACATCGACGAGTTGGCCCCGGTCGAGGACCGCCAACATCGCCGAGGAGAAACCCGGTGAACGATCCACTCGGCACCGTCCATCATGTGCTCACCCCGAGGGCGAGCGCCCGTCAAGAGGAGACCCAGCCTGCGATGACCTTCACCCCCAGTACCGATGACCTGCTGGCCGCCAATGCCCGATACGCGAGTGACTTCCACGACGACGCGCTGCAGGTCCAACCGCAGCGGCACCTCGCCATCGTGGCCTGCATGGACTCGCGGATCGACGCGTTCGCCATTCTCGGCCTGTCCAACGGCGATGCGCACATCATCCGAAATGCCGGCGGGGTGATCACCGACGACGTGATCCGGTCGTTGTGCCTCTCGCAACGCTTTCTCGGAACGCGTGAGATCGTCCTCGTGCACCACACCGACTGCGGGTTGCAGAAGGTCGACGAGGCCGACTTCCGAGTGGAGCTGGAGGCCGAGCTCGGGGTGAGGCCCTGGTGGTCGCTCGAGAGCTTCTCGGACCCCTACGCCGATGTCCGGCAGTCGATCCAGCGGCTGTACATGACGCCCTTCGTACCCCACAAGGACCACATTCGCGGTTTCGTCTACGACGTCACCGACGGACTCCTCCACGAGGTGACGCTGGGCGATCAGGAGCGGTCGCCACAACCCGGTGCCGGCTCGTGATCCCGGGCCTCCCCGGCGGGTGGCGTCGGGTTGCCGACCGCGGGCTCGGTCGCTGGCGTGTGTCAGAGTGAGCGATGGCTTCGATCGGCGCCCGCATCATCCGCCGCGGCCTGCGGCGGATCATCAAGCCGACCGAGGTGGATGAACGGTTCGTGACCCGGCTCCGGCGACGGACGAGCCGTCAGCCGGTGCCGACGTTCCCGCGCCGGGGCATCGAGCGTCAGGTCATCGCACCCGGTGAGCTCGGTCGGGCGGGCGGCGAGATGCTGCGGACGACCGGTGCGACCCGCCACCTGCTGTACCTGCACGGCGGCTACTACCTTGCCGGCTCACCCAAGATGTACCGCAGCCTCACCGGGCGCCTGGCCAGGGGACTCGACGCCAACGTGGTCGTCCCGGAGTATCGGTTGGCCCCCGAGCACCCCTATCCGGCAGCGGTGGACGATGCCGTCGGCGCCTATCGGGCTTTGCTCGAGGCTGGTGTGGATCCGGCCGCGATCGCCGTGGCCGGTGATTCGGCCGGAGGCGGCCTGGCCCTGGCCATGCTGGTGCGGGCCCGGACGACGGGCCTGGCGATGCCGGCTGCCGCGGTACTGCTGTCACCGTGGACCGACCTGAGCGGTTCGGCCCCGAGCGTCGACCGGAACGACACCGCCGACGACATGCTCAGCGCGGCCGCGCTGCGATATGCCGCCGCGTGCTACGCGGGTTCGCACGATCGGTCGGACCCGGAGCTGTCGCCCATCCGCGCTGATCTGACCGGACTGCCGCCGCTGTTCGTGACCGTGGATGACTCGGAGATCCTGCTGGACGACGCCCTGGGTTTGGCCGAGCGGGTTCGGGACCTCGGTGGCCGTGTGACCCTGCGGCGGTCGACCGGTCTGTTCCATGTGTGGCCCATCGTGGTCCCCGTGTTGCGCGAGGCCCGGGAGACCGTGGCCGACATCGTCGCCTTCCTGGACGCGGAGCTGGCCTGACCCGCTCGGCTCGAGGCGCCGCGGCGAGGAGGAACGGATGGGTTCGGGCCGGTGCCTGGCTCAGCCGGCCGGGCGGCTACGCCGGACCGCCGAGCCCGATCGCACCGTCCGGCGGACGCTGGTCGCGCTCGGGTGCCGACCGACGCGAGGTCTCGATGAGGCGGGACCAGGATCATCTGGCGGTCACGGAGACGGCCGTGCTGCTCGACTGCGCCATCGTCTCGTCGCCCGCCGGTGGCCGGCCGACCGCAGCAGTAGTTTGGGGACCTTCCAAACCGAAGGAGCACCATGGACCTGGGCGCATTCTCGATCAGTCTCGCAGTCGGGGACATGGCCGCCTCGCGGGCGTTCTACCAGAAGCTGGGGTTCCAGATGGTCGGCGGTGACGGTGAGTCCTGGACCATCATGGTCAACCAGTCCACGGTGATCGGCCTGTTCCACGGCATGTTCGAGTCGAACATCCTGACCTTCAACCCCGGCTGGGTGGGCGTCGCCGAGCCGGCCGACGAGTTCACCGACGTGCGAGTGCTCGTCGATCAGCTGCGGACGGCCGGCATCGAATGTGGGGACGACTCCACGGGCGAGACGGCGAGTGGGCCGGCCAGCTTCACCATCGCCGACCCCGACGGCAACGTGATCCTCATCGATCAGCACCGCTGATCGCCCGCACCAGCGGCGGTCCGACTCGGCGTGGCCTCCGGCTCGGACTACTCGCCGGCCTCGTCGGGTCGGTACGCGGCGCAGTGGCTGAAGTGCACGACCTCTGGCCGCAAGGCCTTGAGCCGGCGGATGGAGTCCACCGCCGCGGCCCGCCGCTCTTCGGCATCGACGTTGGATGGGGTGGCCTGTTCGTCCACGAACTCACGGGAGCCCCAGACCGCCTGCGCGGCGATGATCACCCGTTGTTCGGTCGACTCGACGAGCACGGACTGGTGACCGGCCGTGTGGCCGGGTGTCGACAAGACCGTCACGCCCTCGGCGATGGCGAGGTCCCCGTCGAGGAGCCGACGCTGCGGGAGTGGCGGGAGGGCCCATCCGGCGTCGGTGTAGAACGGATCCCGCTCGACCTCGGCGACCTCGAGCCGCTGCACGAAGTACGGCACCTCCGAGCCGTAGAGCATCGGGTTCTGGCCACAGTGATCGAAGTGGAGGTGGCTGTTGACGACGGCGACGACCGAGGTCTGGTCGACGCCCACCGCCTCCAGGGCGTCGCCCAACCGCAGGAGCTGCGGCTCGTATACTTGGTCGATGAGGTCGTTGCCCTCGCCCACGCCCGTGTCCACCACGATGGCCCCGTCCGGGTGGTCGATCACGTACCCGTAGACGGGAGACGACCGCCCGGCATGTGCTTCGGGATGCCAGTCGGGCAGGGTCACCACCGCCAGATCCAGCCGCATGATCCGAGGCAGTGACGTCAACACCCGGCCGAGCATGCCACGCGGAGCAGCTACTGGGCCGGTGGCTCCGAGGGGTTGCCCTACCTTGCGACGGGAGAAGTGGAGATCGGTGTCGATGGGAGGGACCTGATCATGGGGAGCACGTACTCGAACGCGGTTGTCGTGGGTGTCACGAGCGAGCAGGTCGTGTCGGCCCTCGGGCCAGCGAAGGCGTTCGTCTCGCCGGCGCTGAAAGGTGTGGTGGTGGCGTTCGCTCGAGATGACGAGGAGTCGCCGGGGGCAGGCCTCGGAGCCCGCCGGATCTCCTCGACGCTCGATCGACCGGTCCTCGACGTGTTCGTGTTCGACTCGGACATCTGCTCCCTCCAGGTTCTGACGAATGGAGAGCCACGGGCGGCCATCGTCGCTCCGCCGGAGGCGATGGAGGAGATGGACGACGATGATGGCCCGGTCGGGATGGACCCCGAGGTGTTCGCGGCCGAAGCCGTGCGTGCGTTGGGTCGGGGCGACGAGGGTGTCCTTGTCACGGCCTTGACCACCGACGTCGTGTTCGCCGAGGAGGCCCATCGGGCGGTCCTGGCGGCTCTTGGGCTTCCCGTCTGGCCCGCTGGATGGGGTTATCGTTATCTCGACCAGGATCAGCCGGAGCTGGCGTGCGGTCCCCTGCTCCGGATCCCGTGAAACGGGCCGTCGTACACCCCCGAATGGTCGGGTGCTCTCTGGCGCTGCCGGTGCGCCGAGAGGAGCCGTCGACGAGCCGCCAAGGTCGGATTCCCGAGCACGCGCACCGCCCGAGTCGCACAGCGGCGCGAGTGCTCCGCAAGCGCAGGTGAGTCCGGGGGACAGCACCGGGGCCGAGAGATCGCCGACCGCCTCGGCCAGCTGTTCGAGCCGGCCGAGGATCTCAGCGGTGAGCCGCGCGATGGACGCGCGATGGAGCCCCAAACGGGAGGACGCCCAGGCGAGGCGCTGAGCCACTGACCTGGAACTTTTCCGGAGAGCGGGTGAGGAGAATCGAACTCCCGTACTCAGCTTGGGAATCTGCCGGGACGGTATCGTGGCGCGGGCTGCTGACCAGCATCTTTGCAGGTCAGCGGTGGTTCCGGCGAAGTCGGACATCACCGCTGAACGCCTGTGATGACCCCTGTTTTCGCGTTGTTCTAGGCACGTTGTAGGCCCGCTCCGGAGCACGTCCTTAGTCGAAGACGATTCGAGATCGGAGTCAATCGGCCAGGGCCCGCTCGTCGATATCGCCGGCTGCGACGGCCAGCATGGTGGCTTCGGCGTCGTCGATGTCGGGCGGGTCGGGGTCCCATCTGCCGTCGTTGAGGTCGATGAACATGACCAGGGCAGACCACGCGGCGCGCTTGTTGCCATCGGGGAGTGGGTGGTTGCGGGCGAGCCGCCAGCAGAGCACGGCCGCCTTGTGCATCACGTCGGGGTAGAACTCGGTGTCGCCGAATCGTGCCGCGGGAGCGTGCAGCGCCGAGTCGGCGAGCTCGATCCGACTGGATCGCGAGAGCGTGGCCGCCGAGATACCGGTCACCTGCTCTGCAAGCCAGAGGTACTCGGCCAGGTCGAGGTATCGAGTCACTTCGCCAGGCGTTCGAGAAGCTCCTTGTCACGCTCGAGAAGCCGCTTTGCCCGCGAGGTGAAGTCGTCATCAGCCCGCACCCGCTCGATCTCCTTGGTGAGCGAGTCGATGATCAGCTGATTCATGCTCGTCTCTTGGACGCGGGCGACGGCCTCGGCCTCGTCGGCCAGCTCGTCGGGGAGCCTGACTGTCGTCTGCTTTGCCATGACAGTACGATAACATGACATCACGATATCGACAATGGCGGCACTTCGAGCGACACTCCGTCGTGGTCGATCACGGTGTCACCGAGTTGGGGGTGGGTGGCACTCTGCGTGCGATGTCGGCCGTGCGTCGTGCGACGATGTCGCCCCTCGCACGAGCCGATCTCCGCGGGCCTGACCGCGGTCGACCGGGGTGATTATCGGGTGGCCTCAGGGCTGACGCAGGCACTCGACTTCGCCGGATATCGAGCACTCGATTCCCAATCTCAGCCCGCGATTACCGAGCGGGTCGGACAGCCGACCCGCGCCCGATCGACGGTGCCGCTATCGAGTGCGTGAGTTTAGGATGCAGAATTCGTTGCCCTCGGGGTCAGCGAGCACGACCCATGTCTGGCGACCTTGGCCGATGTCGAGCCGCGAGGCACCGAGGTTTAGGAGGCGGGTGACCTCTCTGGCCTGGTCGTCCGGCCTGAAGTCCAGGTGATGACGGTTCTTGGTCGCCTTGGCTTCGTCGACCCGAACGAAGAGCAGCCCGGGAAAACGGTCGGCTGCCGGTCGAATCTCGAACTCCTCGGGGTCCTCGTTCACGATGACCCAGCCGAGCGCTTCCCTCCACCAGCTTCCCAGGCTCGCCGGAACGTTGGCGTCGACAATCGTTTGCTCCCATTCGAGACTCATGGACCGCATGATATGCCCCGCCCAGAACCGGCCATGAGCTGCGGGTCGCGCGAGCGACGACATCGTCGTCGACGGCCCGATAATCGCGCTGCAGAATCACGCCTGTTGGCTGAGAAGCCGCACCGCATCACGGCCCCACTGCAGCGCTCGGGAATCACGGCGCCGTCATGGCTCGGCGCCCGTTCGTAGCCGGCATTCTGCGGCCACAGCCAGCAGACGACGGGGTCCTATCTCGGAAGCCACCGCATTTCGAAGACCCGCGTTCCCCGAACGTTCGGCGTCACACCCGACCTCACATTTTCGAGCAGCCCCACATGGGACACGCGATGGGCAAGGCGCAGCTGCGCCTGCCACATTCGAGGCGCCAGGTGTGAGTTGTCATGTGCGTGGTCGTGGAGCGGGGTGGGTGGAGACGGTCTCGCCTCGGCGCGGTCGGGGTGCTGTGCTCGCTTGCCGATTACCTCCGGCGCGCTACGCAGCCCTTTGGGAGGACTTCGACGCGCCGCATCGCGCAGCGAACGGCCGCGCCGCCGGCGCCTGCATCGACGCGTCTTGATGGCAGGCCACACCGGTCACAGCGCGTGGTGACCTCGTCAGTTCTGTCACCGCAGCCGTCATCCGGCCGGCGCCCGGGCTGGTTCCCGGTTGTGCGCGAATCCGACGCAGGCACGAACTGCGATCATTTGGACCGCGACGCCCCCACCGCAGACCTGAGCCAGCGCGTCGACAGTTCAGGCAACAACCCTGCGAAGCCGCCGCCCGAAAGGGGCGGAGGACCTGGATCGGCCGACCGACGCCAACCGGTGTGGCTCAGCGGCGCCAGCAGCTGTCCAGCGCGCCCGGCGGGGGACTCACAGCCCGGGCTCTCGTCCAGGCCCGAATCTCGCTCACAGATTATTACCCGGTTGGTGCACGCTGATGGCCGTTGTCTCATCCGTGGTGTCGAGAGCGAAGTCCGGTGTCGGTGAGGCGTCCGGGGTCGATGGGGTTGGTGGCAACGACGTAGGCGGCGGTGGACTTGGGCGCGCCCAGGGTGGGGCCTCGTCCCTTCTCGAAGGCGAGTGCCTGTTCGACGCGGAGCGTCCGCGCGTCGAGGTCGACGTGGCGGGGGGTGAGCCCGCTCAGTTCGCCGAAGCGCAGACCGGACGCGGCGGCCACCCAGACGAGGGCAGCGAAGCGAGCGTCGATGGCGGAGGCGATGGCCCGCACGTCGTCCCACCCACAGATCGGCCGCTCGATTGCCTTCTCGACCGCTGCGCCGCGGATGTGTACCGGGCTGGCGCGGAGGAGACCGTCGTCGATACTTCAGATCCGACAGCCAGTGGGCGAGAAAGCCGCTGTGAACTGGGTCTTTGCGTGGAGCGGGTGAGGAGAATCGAACTCCCGTACTCAGCTTGGGAATCTTCAGTTCGGTCATTGTGTGCGGCACTGTGACCAGGTGAAACGGCTGTTGTTGAGATCTCGGCGAAATGGCCGTGCAACGAACGTGCAACTACTTCGAAACGGCCTCGCCGAGGAGCCGAAACGAGGAGCCGCTCGACTTGCCTTGCGAGTTCATCAGCATCGATTCTCGGAGCGATCATCGATGTTGCGGTAGTCCGCGGTGCGTTCGCTCAGCTGTCGGGGCCGGCCCGGTCCACGCTTCGTCCGAGCGCGTCGGCGGGAAGGTCGAGGGTTCCAAACTCGTGCGCCACCCCGCCGTGCCATCCAGACGGGTCGTGATGCCGCAAACTCGCTGCTGCAGTGGGCTCCTGCCGCCGACGATGATCATGCGGCGCGCGCAGCGCGGGCGACGCGATGCCGATGCCCGGGTCATCGCTCGGCTGTCGTCCCCGTCACTCGGCTCGGGCTCGGCCGCCGCCGCCGGTGTCGTCGACCGACATCATGGCGTCGACCAGGCGGTCATGAGGTCGCCTCGGCGGACGTCGGAGGCGGCGCGGTCCTCGGTTTCGTGCGGGTCGGTGCGCAGGTCTCGATCCCGGTCCAGCTGACCGGCCACATCTTCCGAGCCGGGAGCTCGCTGCGGCTCTCGTTTCACGCCCCCGGCGGGGCTCGGCCCACCAGGCGGCTCGTGATCGACCCGGTGCCGGACGGTGCGACGATCGAGATCGGGCACCACGCCGATCACCCGTCGAGTTTCACCATGGCGACGGACTCGACCGTCACCGGCTACCCGAGCGACGTTCCCGTGTGCCCGGGTACGCGAGGTCGGCCCTGTCGCGACGTCGGCTGACTACGAACTGGTCTTCGGCCCGCCGGCGGTGGTGCTGGTGCGCTGGTTGTTCTCGAAGTCGAGCACCAGGCGTCCCTCGTGGTCGCCGATCTCGATGACCGGGCTCCGAAACGGTGTGGTCGACCACGGGTTGTCGTACCGGTACTCGTTGCGGAGAGAGACCTCGTCGCCGGCGACGGTGAACGGCCCGTCCTGGCCGATCGACAGCAGCCCTTCCGACGGCGAGTCGAACACCACGTCGAATCCGCCGGGGTAGCCGTCGGCCGTCGGCGGGCGAACATCGACCTGCGGCGTGCGGTCGGAGAGATCGTCCATGAACGACTGGAATGAGCCGTCGAGGCGCCGGGATCCCGACGTGGGCGATCCACACGTTGTCGGGGCCGCCGGGAGCGACGAGGTCGAACGGCTCGGTCAGTCCGTCGGTGAAGACCTCGTCGGGAGCGTACGTGCGCCACTCGACCGGCCGGTGGGACCACAGGGCCACGTAGCCGTCGCCTTCGCGGCCGAAGGTCCAATGGCCGGCGCGTACGACCTCGTCGAACCGCTCCGAAGGGAACCAGGCGTGGGTGTAGTCGAGTCGGGTGAACCCGCCGAGGATGAACTCGTTGGGCGACCCTCGGCGCGTACAGCGACAGCGATGTCCGGCCGTGCTGGGCCGAGCGCGGCAGCGCCCCGCTGCCGGTCCAGTAGCCGTCGGCGTCGGGCCACCGGTCGGCGCCGGGGAACGGTTCGTTCTTCGGGAGGGTCGAGAACACGATGGCGTCCTCGCTCAGGGTGGCCTGCCACACGTGGTGCTGGTCGCTGTAGGTGCCGGGCCGGAAGTCGTTGACCGTCGACAGCATGGTGTCGCGGTCGCGGTAGGTGCACCGTGTTCGCCTCGTTCAAGCAGCGCGAACGAGAGCGTGGGCGCCAGAGACTGGAGGAGGGCCCGGGCGGCGTCGCGGTCGTCGCCGACGGCGTCGCGGAGCGGCTTGAACGGTTCGAAGGTCGGCGTGTCCCACAGGTCGTGGGCGTTGATCGCGTCGATCGTGATGTCGTACGACCTGCCACGCCGGTCTGGGCGCCCCGCTCCCACCAGAAGTCGACGTTGTCGGGGTCGTCGAACGTCGTAGCCGTAGGGCGCCTCCGGGTCGGGCTCACCGGGCGCGGTCAGGTCGAGCGGCACGCCCATGCGCTCGCGGTCGACCATCGGTCTCCTTCGACCGGCGCCACCCGGCGGATGACCTCGGGCAGCCGGTACTCGGCGGCCCGGGCGAAGCAGCACGCGGCCCCGGCCTCGACGCCGGTGTAGGGCATGTCGGTGTCGTCGAAGAGGAGCTTGGCGACAGGTGGAAGGTGTCCTGGTCGGTGGCCTTGGACTTGTCCTTCATGTAGGACCGGCCGTGGGTGGCGCCGAAGTTGCCGTCGTGGAGGTGCAGGGCGATGTCGAACAGCACGAGGTCGAGCACCATCGCGGCCCGGGTCGGCGATCTCGTCGTCGCTCGGCGACCCACTCGACCAGGGTGAGCAGCGGTGTGACGTCCTTCTGGTAGTAGACGTCGGAGTGCCACTCGGTGAAGCCGAGGTCGGACCTTCTCGTCGAGCCAGTCGAGGATCCGCTCGCGGGCCTCGTCGCGGTGTTCGGCGCCCGTGCGCCCGTCGTTCTCGAACGACCGCGTCGGGATGTCGCTGCCCGACGAGGTATTCGATGGTGTGGAAGATGATCCGGTGGTTCTCGGACCAGTAGTACTTCTCGTCGACGACGCCGTCGGGCGTCGGCTCGGTGAACCAGTACTCGTAGCCGAGGAGGGCATCGTCGATCTCGGCGACCACGCTCGTCGGGTAGCTGGTCCTCGGTAGCCGTACAGCAGGTTGACGAAGTACAGCAGCGTCGAAGTCGCTGGTGTCCTTCCAGTTGCGCATGTCGAAGAGCTCGTCGGCGAACCCCTCCACGGTGACGGCGCCGCTGTCCCAGGTGAAGTCCGGATCTCGCTCCGCCCGCTCAGCATGGGCGAGCACGTTGAGGATGCTGCCCGGGTTCAGGTCCTCGGTCGCGAACGCCAGGTACTCATCGGTGCGGTGGCGGTACCAGCCGCGCCCCACGAAGTCGCCGTCGTCGCGGCCGTTGCCCCCGCCGTTGCCGTTGCCCGGCCGGTGGCCTGGTGCATGGCATGCGGTCGCCACGAGGAGGATGACCACCGTTGTTGCGAGCAGTCGCAGCCACGTTGTCCTTGGTTGGTGCGCCATTGCCGCATGGTACGACGGCCGCCTGGCCAGGTCCCAATGTGGCGGCGGTCCGGGGGCAGCGTGGGCCTGCTCAGGACCTCGGAGCGGGTGACGAGAATCGAACTCGCGTATTCAGCTTGGGAAGGTCCGAAAGTGTGTCTACGTGGGTCGTCTGCGTCGTCTGGTGTCTGGAATTCCGGGACTTGGGTGTAGTCGATAGACGGATGGAGACGCCGTAGACGGCCGTGCGTCTCCCAACGTCCCAACTCGCGACCACGGCTCGGCGTGGTCACCATCGCCATGGGCCATCTCCGTCACGCTCCTCTCGTGCGTCGGGCCAACGGGTGTCGCGCCATCCACCTACCTCGTCCTGCATCGCCTCCCACGCGTCGGCGACCTCGCCCGCCAACCGATTGATCTCGTCGGCGGTCGACCGCAGATAGCGCGCCGCCCCCCGCGGGTTCGCTCCCGGTGTCTCGCGAAACAGGCCGTCGCGCAGGATCATCGCTAGGTCGTCCAAGGCCTGCGCGAGCGCGAGGTCGCGGTAGGCGGGGTGGGATCTGGCGCGTTCGTGGAACTCGTCGTGACGATGGAACCGAACCTCGGCTCGACGCCGTTCCTCCTCGCTGAGATCGTCGGTCATCGACGGTGCCAGGTGCCGGCCGGCGATCCAGTCGGCCGCAAAGGTCCAGGGCTCGTCGATCTTGGGGAACAACGAAACGGACCGTGCCTGGTCCTCGCCGTCGTCGCTGCATCCGACCAGCAGAGCAAGCGGTGACACTCCTAGGCCGGCGGCCAGGGCGAACAGAGTCTTCACGCTGATGTCGTCGACCAGGCCGCCCTCGAGGTTGTTGACCATGGCGCGGGTGATCTTGACGCCGTACTTGCTCGACTTCTCGGCCAGCAGCGTCTGGGACCACTCCTTGGCCAGCAGCTCCTGGGACCGCCATTTCTCGGCCTTGCGCCATCGCTTGATGCGCTCACCGACCTGCTTCGGCAGGTTCCAGCGTTGATCTGATGGCTTCGATATAGGCATGGGTTCTGTGTCCTCATGGGCATGGGGTCTGCGTCCTACGGAAGCATATCCATCTGGACTGATTCTTCATTGCGTAGACGTGGTGTACTGGCGTCCATGAACAGCATCCTGCCACACGAATCTGCCGACTCGTTACGGCGTCTCCTCACCGAGCCGACCATCAGTGTCGAAGACGCCGCCGCCCTCGCCGGCCTCAGCCGCGCGAAGGGGTACGTCGAGGCACGCAAATTCATCGAGTCCGACGGCGCCGAAGGGCTGCCCTGCGTCCGCTTCGGCAAGTCCGTGAGGGTCCCGAGCGCACCGCTGCGCCGGCTGCTGCACATCGACCACGACGCCAAACCCGAGCAGATCGCAGCCATCGGCGCCGCCTGACGCGTTGCCGCCCCCGGCCGGAACCGGGGGCGACACCGTCCAACCCATTCCCGTCCTCGCAGGAAAGAGCAAGTGCAAACTATCGCAGAGCCCGACCACGACACCGGCCGCTTCCCCCTCCGCCCTGCCCTCGCCGCCGCCGCCAACCGGGCAGGCCGACCCGGCTCCATCACCTTGCTGGCGGACGCCACCGGAATCCCGCGCACGACACTCAGCCGCTGGAACGTCATGGGCCTCACCGCCGACGCGGCCGATGAAGTCGCCGTGGCCCTGGGTCACCACCCCGGCGAGTTGTGGCCCGACTGGTTCGCAAGCGCGGAACCTGAGGGGGTCTCGTGACCTGCCCGGACGACTCCCGGAGTCGCCTCCGGGCCTTGCTTCGTGGCCAGTGCCCACGTTTGGGGCCTGCCGCCGAGGCCGCCGTCCACCAGGTTCTCGTCCGGGGCACGCCCAACGAGATCACCGCCCTGGCCGACCAGCTAGAGGCCGCCGCAGCGGACCACGCCGCCGCGCTCGCCGCCGCCCAGACCCGGCTCCGACCGCACCTCAACGGCCCCGACCGCCGCTGGTCCGACGAAGCCCTCGACGAAGCCGACCGGCTCATCGTCGACGGTGACCTCGACCGCATCCACGGTGTTCTCCGGCACCTTGAGTCGACCCCGCCTCTCACCCACCACTGGGAGCGGGAGATCGCCCGCATCAAAGCCAACGCGGACCCCGCCACCCAGGCCGTGCTCGATGCCCTCGACCCACTTCCGCCGACGGTGCCGCTGCGCCCCCAAGTCCTCGAGCGCCACACCGAACCCGACCCGGACCCCGACCCGAACCGCTGGGACCTCGCATCATGACCACCACCGACGAACAGCGGCCGCGCATCGCCAACGCGCCCGACCCCGATCGAATCCCGTGGCACGACCTCCCACCACCCGACGAGCCCACGAGCTATGAGTCGGAGCCCGACCCCGGCCCCGACGGATCGCCCTCCGGCCAAGCCGACCACGACGGAGCCGACGATCCCGTCGTCGGCGTCGAGTTCATCACCGACGCTCCCGAGGAGGTCCCCGCTATCTAGGGCACCGGCAGCCAGGTCGCCTGGCCCGAAGGCGAGCCTTTGATGTTGTTCGGGCCGACCGGGACGGGCAAGACGACCCTCGCCGGCCAGGTGATCCGCTCGAAACTGGTCGACGGCGAGCCGGTCCTCGGCCTCAACTGCCCCCACGACCCCGACGCCCGGTTCCTGTACTTCTCGATGGACCGGCCCCGCCAGGCCGCCCGCAGTCTCCGCCGCCAATTCACCAACGACGAGCTACACGCGGTGCGTGGCCGCTTGGCCTTCTGGAAGGGGCCGCTCGGCTACCCGCTCATCAACGCCCCGAGACTCCTCGTCAACATCGCCCAACGCCACAACGCCACCCACCTCGTCTTCGACTCCGTCAAGGACTTCGGCGGCCGCCTCTCCGACGACGAAACCGGCTCCGCCATCAACCAAGCCATCCAACTCGCCATCGCCGCCGGCCTCGAAGTCCTCGAGCTCCACCACCCCCGCAAGACCCCCACCGACGGCAACCCCAAAGCCGCCAAAGCGATCGACGACGTCTTCGGGTCAGCGTGGCTCACCGCCGGCTGCGGCTCCGTCCTCGCATTGAACGGCAAACCAGGCGACGACCTCCTCACCGTCGACCACCTCAAACAACCCGCCGACGCCATCGGCCCCCTCCGCATCCGCCACAACAAGCCGGCCGGCCGGTTCGTCATCGACGGCGACGACCTCGCCGCCTGGCTCCGACACCAAGGCGAACACGGCGCCGCCGCCCGCGACGCCGCCGCCTGGGTCCACGGCACCACCACCCCCGACCGCAACCAGATCGAGAAGGCTCGCCGCCAACTCGACGCCCTCACCAAGAACGGTAACGCCACCAGAACCGAAGGCACCAAGGGCGGCGATGGCGGCGGCCTCCCGACCCGCTGGTACGCCACCCGGAGCGATCACGCACCCGATCACGCACCCCATTCGGCATGACCACCCAACCACCGATCACGCCACCGATCACACCCGATCACGAACCCCTGAAACTTCAATGCACGCACCGATCACGACCGATCACGCACCGCTCACGCCCCCCACCCCCAACGACCGATCACGCACACCCACCCCCCTTAGAAGGGGGTGTGCATGATCGGGCGGGCGTGACCGACCACCAACACCACCCCCAAACCACCGCCCGACAAGCCTCGGGACTGACCGGAGTCAGTCAACAGTCCGCAGAGGGCTGTGCGCAGTCTCGTCCGTGCCTCTCGCCGTCTTCCCAGACCGACACGACCACTGGCACCAGCAAGATCGCAACAATGCCCAGGGAGATCCCAATCGCCGCTGGCTCCGAAGGGCCACCCTTGCGGCGAGCGATTGCCCCGCACACGGTCGCTGCGATTCCGAAGAAGAATGCAGGCAAGAGCAGAAAGAACGGCGGCAAAAGCACACACAGAATGGCCCCAACGCCGCACCCGAAGGCGACCCTCGAAAGCGTGCGTGCCCGGTTGTTCTCCATGCCAGCCTCCCATCGAGCCAACCGAGCAACTCGTGCCGAACTTTCTCACAAAGCGCACTACCCTGCTCGGCCATTCGGGGTTGGCCAGTACAGCTCGCCGGCCGGAAGGCGCACAAAGCGCTCGGCTACTCGTCGTGGGCCGACTACGTCAACACCGAGTTCGACATGAAGAAGTCCCACTCATATCGGTTGGTTCACCATGGCCGCGTCGTGCGAGAACTCGGCGAAGTGTCCCCCGTGGGGGACACATTGACTGAGCGTCAGACCCGCGACCTCACCGCCGACGACGTCGCCGAGATCAAAGACAAGCTCGCCGCCAAGGTCGGTGCCGGTTCGCTATCCGACTCCGAACGGTCCGACATCAACGACCGTCCCCCGACCGTCCCCGGGACCGTCCCCCACCGTCCCCGCCCTTGTCCCGCAACAGGGACAGTCCCAACCGTCCCCCAAACACCGTCCCCCACCCTCCCTAGGGAGGCGGACGATCAGGACAAACCACCACCAACAGTGTTTCGGTTCGTTCCCGGCGGGCGTGCGTGCGTGCGTCTCATGGCTCATCGACTTCCTCAACCGGGCCTAGCTGGCGGACCACCGGTACCGGATGTCGGGTTGTCGTTCCTCGTTGTCGCCATTGGTCCGGTCGATCTCGACGAACCCGTGACGTTCGTAGAAGCGCTGCGCCCTTACGTTGCTGACAAAGGTCCACAGCTCGAGGCGATTCGTGCCAAGGGCCTTGGCGTGCTCGACCAGGGCAGACCCGAGTCCGCGGTCGGTCTGTGAGGGGTTGACGTAAAGCTGTTCGATCCAGTCGCCATCGATGACCATCATGGCGATGATCGCCGATCCGCGGCAGGCCACCCAGACGTCCATCTCGGTCATGACGTGATCGCAGAACCAGACGAGAACCTCGGCGTCAGAGTGCACCATCGGCGGGATCGCCGGAACTGCAGCGTGACGCGCTGTAATGAGTAGCCGAGCGGCTTCCTGTGCTTGATCTGCGGCGGCCCGCCGGATGCGAACCTCGGTCGCTCGTTCCACCGTCGCAATCATGACAGCCCGCCACCGACCTTGATCCGTCGATGCCCCGCTCGATCACAATCCCCGAGCACTTCGCACGACTTGCGGCTGAGGGTGCTGGCCGGTGGAGGTGACGCGAGCACTGGCTGATCGGTCGCGGGGTCAAGCGACACCGTGGTCACCCTGTGTGGTGTGATTGGCGTGGATCGCGAAACGACCGATCGAGGAGCAACCGATGCCAAACGAGGCCGAATTCATCGCCGAGAAGAAGGCGGCGAAGGAGCAGAAGTCACGGCCGATCGGCGTCGAGGCCGGCGTGGCCGCGGTGGCCTCAGCGGTCGGCACGAAGCTGGGGCGGGGCGTGTTGCGCAGCATCAGCCAGAGCGACCGGCACCACCCGTCGGTGAGAGCGATGGCCGAGCAGGCGCTCGAGTACGAAATCCCGGACGTGCCACCGGTCTCGCCTCACCGCCTCGAGGGTCGAGCCCCGAGGGTCGGTCAAGGCCGCCCCTTGTTCGCGGCCGAGCGTGAACGTCTTCGGCCTCTCTTGGGTAAGTCGCCGTACGACCTGACCGCTGACGAGGTCGACATCATCAGCCGGCTCCACGCCACCACCGACCCATCGAAGGCTGAGCGCCCCCAGCGGGAGGAGGTCGCCGCCGACCGTGGCCTGGTCGACACGATCTACCGGCCACTGGTCGAGCGGTTCGACCTCGAGCACCAGGTCGCCGAAGCCGAGGCCCAGGCCGCCGCCGGCCTCACCGCCCGCCCCGCCCTCCCCTCACCGCCGAGCTCGCCGAAGCCGCCGCCGCCGACTTCAAGGCCCGCAACCCCGACGTCTCCGAGAGCTACGCGATCGAGGAGGGTCGTCGGGAACTCGCTGCCGCCCGCGACCAGGTTCTGCGCGAGCGCCGCCGGCAACACCAGGCCGCCCAGGCCCGGCTCGAGGAAGCCCGCCAGGCGGCCGAGCAACACCGGCGACAGGCCAAGAAGGCGGCCATGGCGAGCGTCACGTGACCCGACCGTCACGTTCCCACGTAGTTACCCCCGACCACGGGCCACGAGGACGCTGACCGGTGCCGACGCACCTCTTCGAGACCGGCAACGCCGCAGCGGTCCGCCATGGCGCGTGGGCCGACCTCCGCAACAGCGACCAGGTCCAGAAGCTCACCGATCTCTTCCTCGAGGAACGCCCCCAGCTCGCCCCCTTCCGGCAACTCGCCGTGGCGTGGATCGACCTTGAAGTCCGGCTGGCGCATCTCCGTCGGTATCTCGACGGCCTCGACGTCTCCGACCCCGACTATCGGCGTGGAGTCGACATCTGTTTGCGCATCGAACACCGAGCCGGCGTCCGCCGCTCCGAGCTCGGTCTCACGCCGCGTGCCTACGCCGAGATTCGTTCGCTGCTCGCTCATGACACCGCCAGAATCGACGAGGTTGCTGCTGCTGGCCGAGCCACCGCGACGAACGTGGGTGGCCGCCCTGCAAGTGACAGCCCGACACTCGGAGCCGATGACGAGGACTGGCCCGACGACCACCCAGCCTGGGAGGCAGCCCGCACCGCATACGAGACCGGGCACGATCTCCGCCACGTCCAACTCGCCTGTCTCGATGTCGGTGCTGACGTCACGAAGAACTGGATCACCGCCGCGGCACGCAATCGCAGCTGGACCCAACCCACTGCACAGCAACGTGCGGAGGCCGCCCATGCGATCGTGCGGCGGCTACCAGACCGTCGCAGAGGCCTGGGCGCCACCGCCCTCGCGGTGACGCAGGCGGCCACGGCACGAGCCGATGAAGCCCTAGAGTCCGGCGATGAGAAGACGGCCCGCGGCTACGCGCTGGTCGCCCAGCGGATGCGCGCCGTCTCGGACCGCGCCCTTGTTCCCGACCCATCCTCTGGAGCAGCAGACCGACCGCTGGGGGTAGCCGAACGCCAGCAACGCCTGCTCGAACTGGTCGACGGCGGACCACGAACATGATTCGACCGACTATCGAGGAGCGGCTCACCTAGCCTCCGGAACGTGGACTCCACGCAGCTACCGACTCCCGGTGACATCCTCGTGTTGTGGGCGGCCCGATCCGGTCCCCGCGTCTATGAGGTGCCTCGCTACGACTCTGCCCTAACTGAGGCGCGACGGCTCATCGCCAAAGCCGAAGCTGGCCACGTCGAAGCGGCCGCGTTCTGCAGCCAGGTCCGCTGGGTCATGGATGCCCTGCGCGATCGCTGAGCACGGCCCGTCTCGCGAACCCCCCTCCGTTGCCTGTCGTAGCGGCGACGACCAAGCCGCCAGTCGAACGTGCTCCAACAGCCTGATCCGCTTGCGGAGCTCCCGATTCCCTCTCGCCTCGTTCGAGGTGACGCCGGGCTTGTCGCCGTCATCGATCGCCGCTTGGCGCAGCCACCTCGACAACGTCATCGCATGGATCCCGAAATCATCGGCGATCTGCTCGAGCGTCACACGGATCGCGTTTGCGGGCCACCCGCACGACGTCATCGCGAAACTCTCGGGGATAGGGCTTTGGCATGGCAAACATCCTCCCAGCTCGCCCTCCGGGCAAGCCACGCCATAGTCGGGGGGCCGCCGGTGCAATGGGCTCTGCCGCTCGACTGTCCCGCCCCCAGGATCCGAGCTGGGACACGTCGAGCCGCTTGTTGGAATCAGCCGTCGTCGTTGCCGATGATACCGACGCCGAGCCCGAAGAAGCTGTTGTCAAGCACCGCGTTGGAGGACGGGTTGAGGAACTTGACGAAGAACCACTCGCCCCACCAGATCCTCGGTTCGATGTCGGTGTCGCCGTACACCGTGACCGGCACGGTCTTGGTCGTTTCGCCGGGCTGGAACGTGAGCGTGCCGGCACCGGGGTCGTCGTAGTCGACGCCTTGGGTGGCCAACCCGTCTCCACACGGGAAGCCCTCGACGATGTCGCAGGGCCAGGACATGTAGTCAACCGTGATCACCTCGTCGGAGGGCGCCGAGAGTGTGATGGGGATCTCGAACACCTGCGACCCACTGTCGCCTTCGCCTGTACCGAAGCCACCTGGCAGCACCAGCACGGGCTCGGTGATGGTGACGATGACGTCGTCGGTGGTGGTGCGGGCGCTGTCGTCGCCAGTGAGGCGGAGGGTGTACTGGCCGTGGGTGGGGAAGGTGACGTTGGTGGTGGGTGATGACGGGTTGGTGATGGTGGCCGAGGCCGGTCCGGCGATCTGGGTCCAGGTCGTGGTGAGCGTGGCCGGTGGATTGGGGAGTCCGTCGTCGCTGGCGTTGCCCGCCATGTCGAGGCTGTGGGGCACCGTGGCCGTGTTCACGTTCTGGTCGGGCCCCGCGTCGACCACCGGAGCCGCATTGTCGTCGATCGAGTAACTGACGTGCAGCATCGGCGCGAATCCACCCTCGGAGGAGTCGGCCGTGCGCTTTCCGGTGCCGGTGACCACCATGGCCATGGCGTTGCCGGGCGACCAGCTGGGCAGCAGGACGAGTTCTTGCACGATCGCCGAGAGGTCCGGCGTGCGTTGGGCGGGGCCGGCGACGTTAATGGTGGGCCACGCAGGCGGCGTCCACGGCACGGCCGCGGCCGTAGCCGGGCGGGTCGAGACGTTGCCATTGGTCTGAGCGAACGGTGGCGCGTTGGCGATGCGGTGGCCGTGCAGCGTGAGGCTGGTGGGCGCGGTGGTGACTTCGTCCGCGCGGAACTGGATGTAGGCCTCTTCGATGATGGCACCGGCCGGGATGTCGACGCCGGTCCAGCGCATGCCAACGGTCTGCTGATCGGTGCCGTCGAGCACCATCTCGAGGTCGGAGCTAGTGGTTGTGACGTTTCCCGCCGCGGTCTCCTCGACGTCGTCACCGCCGGTCGGAATGCCGGCGTCGAACACGAATGGCCCACCCGGTCCGATGATGGTGATCTCGAGGTCGTCGCTGCCGGTGACGTCGGAGTCGTCTCCGGTGAGGCGGAGTACGTAGGTGCCCGCCTCGGTGAACTGGACGTCGGTGGTGGTGGCCGTGGGGGCGGTGAAGGAGACGGGAGCCGGGCCGCTCACGAGCGACCAGGCTACGGTGGTGACCCCTGGCGGATCGGGCTTGCCGTCGTCGATCACCGATCCCGACACGGTGGTGGAGGCGGGGAGGCTCGGGGCGTTGATGGTCTGGTCCAGCCCGGCCTGGACGGTGGGCGGCAGGTTGCCGCCCGGATCGAGGCCGTCCATCTCGTACATGCGGCCGTCGTTCTCGTCGGAATCCGTGTCGTTGTCGATACCGCGATCGACGATGTAGAGGTGTTCGGCTCCCGTGCCGTCGCTGGCCGGAGCCACCTCGATGCCGGCGGCCACTATCGAGTTGGCCGCGGTGATGTCGATGGTGTTGATCAGGTTCCCGCTGGTGGTGAGCTCGAAGACCAGGTCGGTCTTGTGGTCGACGACGAGCAGGGTGCCGGTGCTGGGGCGATACGTGATGCCCTCGGGGTCGCCCGCGCCGAAGACCTGGACGTCGAACTGTGTGAACACGTCGTCGCCCCCGCTACCAGGTATGCCGTCGAACATGCCGTTGGGCCCGGGCTCGATGACGTAGACCTCGCGGTTGACGCCGTCGATGACGTAGAGCGTGTTCTGCCCGTAGGCCACGTCCTCGGAGTCCTGTGACCCGAGATTGGCCGTATCGAAGTGGGTGACGGAGTCGTCGCCGTTGCCGTAGCGTCCGTCGGGGCCCGCGTTGACCTCGAAGATCTCGTTGGCGTCGTCGTCGGACACGAAAAGGTGCTGATCGGCGGGGTTGTATCCGAGGCCGGTGGGTTCATTGCTGAACCCAACCGTGGTGACACCCTGGTTGCCCACCGATCCCGACGACGGCGTGATGGCGAAGAGGTTCCGACCGGCGTAGATGGGCATTTCGTTGACTTCGGAGTCGCTGGCCATGAGCAGGCCGCGATCGGGGAGCCAGGTGACACCAGCGGTGTCGGGACTGGGCGGAGATTCGGCCGAGAGGTCGTAGGTGCGAATCAGCGAGGAGCCGATGACGGCCTCCGCCGCGAACCCGGCGTCGGCGACGGCGGGATCAGGAGAAGTTTCGACGATGACGCCCGACCCGTCGGCGATGTAGAGGCTGAGGTCGTCGGCCGCGTCGGTGGCATCAGAGCTGGGACCGAGGGCCATACCCCCAGGCGTGATGAGGCCGACCTGGCTCAGGTCGTACCTCGCAGTCACCACGCCAGCCGTGGTGAGGCGAATCATGGTCCGACCGTCGGTCGAGGAGAGATACAACTGGTTGTCGACCGGGTGGTGGGCCAGGCCGGCCGCCGAGCCTGGCAGGGCACCGCCGAGCTCGATGTCGGATCGGGTGCCGTCGGGCTCGATGGCCGTGAGGACTTCGCCCGGGCGGTCGATCACATAGAGCGTGCCCTCGGTGTCGTAGCTGGCTGCCCCGGCGGCGGCGAACGGCACCGTCAACACCGGTGTGGCCTCCAACGTGAAGGCGGCGGGACCCTGGGACAGGTGGACGACGCCGGTGTCGTCGATGGCGGCAACGGCTGATGCGGTCGAATCGAACGTGAGGGTGGCGGGGTCGACGCCCGGGGGGAGCGTGGCCTGGCGGTAGAGATCGTCGGTGGCGTTGAGCTCGAGGTACCGGCCGTCGCCGCTGACGACGAGGGCATCAGTGTCGGTGCGGTAGGTGACGGCAGCGGGCGAGTCGAGGCCGTGCTGGGCGGTGGATATCGATCGGATGGCGACGACTGGACGCCCCGGCACCGGCAGCTCGGTGCCCGGAGGGGCGGCCGCGACCGGCGTGGTGGCCACGAGCGCAGCCAGCATCGCCATCGCCACGAAAGCCACTTGTGCCCGCCGTCGGTTGCGCCGAGCTGTTCCCTGACCGACCATCTCATACCGCTTTCGTTCAGCCGGTGCGGTGCCGTGGACTCACGGCACCGCATCCAGGTTCCCAGGGAGGGACTGGCACGGCGTACCGACATCTTTCAACCATGTCCACCACGTTTCAAGATAGCCGGACATAGATTATTGGTACGCGCCGGATTCCACTAAATCTCACTGTGTTCGGCATCCGGCAGCAGCGTTCGGGCGCGGCCGGGGTGGCCAACCACAGGCCGCACCGGCGAGACTCCGGCGACGGGCTGGGCCTACCTCGTCGTCTCCATCAACGGTGCCGCCGCGGTTGATCATTTCCTCCCCGAAGCCGACGCCGATCGCTCCCAGCATGGGTGGATCACGGGGTACGTGCTGCGCGGTCTCGGGTGCCCCCGTTGGGGGGGGTTCCTGTCTTGTTGTCAAGCGGCTTCGGCGAGTTCTTTTGATCGCGTCGGGTCGCAGGGGGTGGCGGTGGTGAGCATCGCGTGGATGAGGTTGCAGCGTCGTCGTGCGACGCAGATGACCGCTGCGTTGTGCTTCTTGGGCTTCCCCCGGGTTGACGGACACCAGCTCTGAGGCGACTGTGATCGTCTCGGGAAGGAAGTCCAGATGCCCCGTCCACACCCGCCTGAGTTCCGTCACCGAGCGGTCGAACTGGCTTCGCGATGCGGTAGAGGGACTGCTTCCAGGCGGGTCGTGGTTCACCCTCATGGTCCCTCGCTCACCCCCGAGAGTTCGCGACACCGCTCGCGCTCGCTCTCAGATACAGGAGTGGATTCTCACTGAGGGTCCTGCACTGGACGAACCGGATCCGCCGCGTCGGCTAGATCACTTCGTTTCGTCAACACCGACGGACGATGTTCCGTTTCCCCTCACGCTCTTTCGCTTTCCGGGTTCAGAAGGCTCAGCAGCGATGCTCAACGTCAACTTCGGCGTCGCGGGCAGCCAGGAACTCGATGCTGCACGCGACGAGCGACTTCGTCGAGCGTTGGACGCGAAGGTTCCGAAGCTCCTTGACACATCGGAGGATCTAGGCGCTCAGGCCCTACTGGTCCTTGAGAACCGAGACGTCTCGGCTACGAGCCCCGAAGACGTACTGGCATCAATTCGACGGCTTGATTCGGACCAACTACCGGACCTCATCATCTACTTGGAATCCGCCTTCGAACCGCCGAGCCCAGGTACGGCCAATGCCGGCGCCGAACCCGCCTGTCGGTACTCATTCCTCCTTCGGGCCGATGGCGAGTGGCTAGATCTCCCCGAGCGACTGGCGGGCTAAACACAGGCCCCGACGTTCTTGTCTTCCCCTGCATGTCCCGTGGCGTAGGTCCTGCCGTCGAGTGCATCCCTTAGTTCGGCGGGAGAGGCGGTGACGTAGCGGCCGGTGGTGCGCAGGCTGGCGTGGCCGAGGGCGCGTTGGATGATCGGCAACGGCACACCACCATGAACGAGATCCGTCGCGAACGAGTGCCGCAACGCATGCGCCGAGACGCCGTCGCCGCGGATGAGCTTGACTCCCGCCGCGTTCATCGCCGCGCCGACGATCCGGGACACCAGATCAGCGGAGACACCCCGCCGGTAGTTGTGGCGAGACCGCACCAACGGCCCCGAGGCGGCCTCCGGATGCTCGCCGAGGTACTCGACCAGCACGGCCCTCGCCTCGGTCGTGATGGGCAGCAGTCGTTGATGGCCGCCTTTGCCGTGGACGAGGAGCGTGTCGGCGCCGGGCGAAATGTCGACCATCGTGATGCGGGCGACTTCGGCGCACCGCAACCCAAGCTGCAACATGAGCGTGACGATCAGGCGGGCACGGGAGTCGGTGCACGCGGCGAGGACGCGACGCGACGTCTCCGGCGGCAGCGACCGCGGGACAGCACGCGGCACCCGCACCGACGGCAACATCCCGGTGAGATCCACGGCGACGGCGCCGACGCCGTGCGCCCATTCGAGGAAGGCGGCGGCGGTCGAGTACCGAAGCCGCCTCGTCGATGGCGCGAGGTGCGCGGTGGCTCGGACGTAGTCGTCCACGGTGACCGCGTCCAGGCCCCGGCCGTCGGCGCACTCGGCCAGGCGTCGAAGGTGCGAGCGGTGCCCTTTGGCGGTGGTTGTGGAGATTTCGCCGCGGGCGAGGCGGGCGGTGACCCATTGCTCGACGAGGTCGGCGACGGTGGTCGTTGGGGTGGTGGGTGGGTGGATCACGATTCGGCCTCGTTGGTGAGGAGGTCGTCGAGGTGGTCGGCGACGCCTTGGTCGGCGGAGGGGATGACGTGTCCGTAGCGGTCGGTGGTGGTGGAGACGCGACGGTGGCCGAGGCGTCCGGCGACGGTGAGGAGGTCGTGGCCGGCGGTGAGGGCTTGAGTGGCGGCGGCGTGGCGGAAGTCGTGCAGGTGCAGGTCGGGGTCAAGGCCGGCCTTGTCTCGGGCTTGGGCGAACATGCGGGTTGGCCGGTGGAGCGCCCAGGGTGTCTTGGCGGTCTCGTGGTCGCTGAACACCCACCCGTCGGCCGAGATCTCTGCTTCGACGAGAGCGGCGCGGTGTTCGGCGCGTGCGCGCACTTCGGCGAGGGCGGCGAGGCTGGTGGGCCCGAGGGTGACGGTGCGGCCGGCCTTGGTGGTGTCGCGTTCGCTCATCCAGCCGTGGCCCTCGACCGGTTCGGCCCGGTGGCCTTCCGTGCCACCAACGAGGCTGTGCGTGACGGCGAGCTCGCCGCTGCTGAGGTCGACCCTGGACCATCGCAGGGCGAGGAGTTCGCCGCGGCGGCATCCGGTGGTGAACGCGAGACGCAGGAACGCGGGGAGGTCGGGATGGACGGCTTCGGCGGTGGTGAGGAGTTGGTTGATCTCGTCGGGGGTGGGTGGTCGCCGTTCGCGTTCCTCGAGCCGCGGTGGGCTGGCCTTGGATGCGATGTTGGATGCGACGAGGTCCCACTTCACCGCCTGGTTGAGCGCGGCGGACATGATGTTGTGCACCCTTCGCACCCGTGATGGCCCGAGGCCGGTGTCGACGAGGCGGGTGTAGAGGGCGTCGAGGTCGCGGGCGGTGAGCTTGTAGAGGCGTAGGTCGCCGAGGGCGGGTTTGAGGTGCCGGTTGATGACCGAGCGGGTGTCGCTGACGGTGGAGGGGGACAGGGCCGGTTGGCGGTGGGCGAGCCATTGGTCGAGGAGGTCGGCGACGGTGAGGTCGAGGTCGTCGCCGGCTCGTTGCCCGGTCTGGATCACGAGTTGGGCGAGGACCTCTTCGGCGTCGCGGCGGGTACCGCGCACGGTCCGACGCAGGAATTCGCGTTTGCCGTCGTGGTTGCGGCCGACGTAGACGGCGACCCGCCAGGACTGTTTGCCGCGTTTCTCGATGGTTCCGCGCATGGCGCCGACGGTAACCCGGAGGCGCCGCGGTCTCCCATCGTCACCCAATTCGGCGCCGCTCCGGAGGAGTGCCGAGGTGCCAAATCTGCCCTTCTAGCTGGGCTTCTGTGGTGGAGCGGGTGACGAGAATCGAACTCGCGTATTCAGCTTGGGAAGCTGATGTTCTGCCATTGAACTACACCCGCGGTGGGCGTTGACTGTAGGCGATCGGTGGGGACTTGCCCACACCGCTTCAGCCTTCAGACGGGTACGGGAACCCCGTTCTGGGCCGCCGATCGGTAAGCGGCATCGACGAGCTCGTGGGCCCGCAGGGCGATGGCGAAGTCGGGTGCGGCCGGTCCGCCCTCTCGGACGGCGACGACGAAGGCGCCGTCGGGGTTGCCACGGTCTCCGTCGTGATCCCGGGCCCAGCGATGCAGCTCGCGATCGGCCAGCTCGGACTGCTCGTCGTCGGCCTCGCGTGTCACCGGTCCGAACCACTCGCCGGCGATCGTGAGCAGCGCGTCGGCGCAGAACGCCTCTACCCGTCGACCACTCGGGCGGCGCAGGATGTCGTGCCAGACCGACACCAGCGTGGCCTGGACCCCCGATGCGGTGGTGGCCGTCACGGTGACCTGGTCCTCGATCCCCTCGATGCCGTGGGCATGACCGAGCACGGCCGACACGCGCTCGATCGGGCCGATGAGCCAGTCCAGCAGGTCGAGGTCGTGGATCGAGTGCTCCAGCAGGGCACCGCCTCCGGCCCGGCCCACATCGGCCCGCCACTCGGAGGCGTACTGGCCCTGGACGGGCAGGTACTGGTCGTCGCGAAAGACCACGTTCATCGGCCGACCGTTCTCGGCACGCGTCAGTTCGTGGCGAAGCCAGCGAAAGGCGGGGGAGCGCCGCATGACCAGACCAACCTGGTTGACGACGCCGGCCTCATCCACCTTCCGGGCCAGCGTTCGGGCCGCGGCCAGGTCGACGCCGAGCGGCTTCTCACACAGCACCGCTCGCCCCGCGGCCAGGGCCGCGTCCACGCCCACGGCGTGCTCGCTCGTCCAGGTGCACACGATCACCGCGTCGCAATCGGCGGCGACCGCATCGGCCGACGAGACCACACGTGCCCCGGTGTCGCCGGCGAACGCGGCCGCCCGGTCGGCGTCCACGTCGAACACCGGACCGATGTGGCAGTCGGGCACCGGCGCCAGCATGGCCGCATGGGCCGCGGCGATGAAGCCGCACCCCACGAACCCCAGGCGAACCTCTTCCATGCCGGGTGTCTAGCGGATCCACGGAGCCGTATCGGCCTTCGCGGCGAAGAACCACGACGACCGCGACCGGGTGCACTCACCTCTCCGAAGGCCGGTGCCGCGCGATCGTCGTCGTGGTCGTGAGCGGCGCAGCCAGTGCCGATGGGTCACAGGTTGTCGGCACGGCTCAGCCGATGTGGGTTCGCAGATCCTCCAACCAGGCGTCGGCCTCGGCCTCGGACTGGCCGGCCTCGCGGCGGATCTCCTCCTGATGCTCACCGGCGGCTGGATACGACCCCAGGAACTTCACCCCACCCTGTTTCATGTGGATCTCGCGAAGCGCATCCCCGATGACCTTGTCGGCGATGTGGCCGTCGAGATCGATGATGAAGCAGTACTCACCCAGCTGCGTCTTGGTGGGCCGCGACTCCAGCTTCGACAGGTTGATGGACCGGGCCGCGAACTCCTGCAGGATGGCCAGCAACGACCCCGGCACGTCAGCTCGCTGGTACACGACGATGGAAGTCTTGTCGTGACCGCTGGGGGCGGGAATGCCGTCGCGGGCCACCACCACGAAACGGGTGCGGTTCTCCGGATGGTCCTCGATCTCGTCGGCCAGCACCTCCAGGCCGTACACCTCGGCCGTCCTCACCGGGCCCACCGTGGCCGAGACGCGGTCGTTGCGAGCGGCCACGATCTGGGCCCCCTCCGCGGTGGAGTTGGCCGCCTCGAGTACGGCGTCGGGCAACGTCTCGTTGAGGAAACGGCGGCACTGGGCCGCGGCCACCGGGATGGACACCACCCGCTCGATGGCGGACAGCTCGGTACCGACCGGCGCCAGCAGGCTCACCGAGATGGGCATCTCCACCTCGCGCTGTATCAGGAGGTCCAGATCGAACGCCAACGTGTCGAGGGTGACGTTCACGGTGCCCTCGATGGCGTTCTCGAGGGCGACGAAGCCCAGATCGACGGCACCCTGCGCCGTGGCGGTGAGCACCTGGGGGATGGAGCCGATCAGTCGATGCTCGGCCTCGGCCAGGTCGGGCTGGGTCAACAGCGCCTGCTCGGTGTAGGTCCCGGCCGGGCCGAGATAGCCCACGACCCGCTTCGAGGATTCTGCGTCACTGCTCACAGTCGGTGAGGATAGGGGGGTGGACGAGACGACCCTGCGAAATCTCCTCGCTGATATCCGAACGGGCGCCGTCGACCCCGACGATGCGGTGCGTCAGATCCGTGCGCTGCCCTTCGCCGATCTCGGTCACACCAAGGTCGACCACCACCGCCACCTGCGCCAGCACATGGCCGAGGCCATCTACGGTCCGGGCAAGACCGCCGAGCAGTGCCGCAGCATCGTGGCCGAGCTCCTGGCGTCGGGATCGGGTCCGGTCGTGCTGACCCGCGCCGACGAGCAGCAGGCCGAGGCCGTGCTGGCCGAAGCTCCCGACGGTCGTCGGTATGGGACCACGCTGGTGTGGCGTGCCCGGTCACCACGGCCCGAATCCGTGGTGCTCGTCACGGCCGGCACCGCCGATGGGCCGGTCGCGGCCGAGTGTGGCGCCACGCTGGCCGCCAACGGCATCCCGCCCTCGTGCCTGCACGATGTGGGCGTGGCCGGCCTGCACCGTCTGTTGGCCGACGTGGAATCCATCCAGGCTGCCGACGCCGTGGTGGTGGTCGCCGGCATGGAAGGGGCGTTGGCCTCGGTGGTCACCGGGCTCACCGGTGCACCCGTGGTGGCCGTGCCCACCAGCACCGGCTACGGGGCGGGTTTGGAGGGGATCACCGCCCTGTTGTCGATGTTGGCTTCTTGCGCGTCGGGTCTCACGGTGGTGGGTATCGACAACGGATTCGGGGCCGCGTGCGCGGTGGTGCGGCTACTGGGACCGTCGTCGTGAGCAGCGAGCGACGCCTGGCCTGGTTCCACTGCTTCTCCGGCATTGCCGGCGACATGGCCCTGGCCGCGCTCATCGATGCCGGAGCCGATCCCGAAGAGATCCGGCGCCTGCTCGAGCGACTCCCGGTCTCCGGGTGGGATCTCACGGTCGAAGCGGTGATGCGAGGGGGTATCGCGGCCACCAGCGCCCAGGTGCAGGCCGAGGAGACCACGGTGCATCGCACGGCGGCGCACATCACCGGGCTCATCGAGGAGGCGCGGTTCCCCGACCGGCTGACCCACCGGGCGGTTGCCGTGTTCGATGCCCTGGCGCTGGTCGAGGGCCGACTCCACGGCCGTCCCACGTCGCAGGTCCATTTCCACGAGGTGGGCGCAGTGGATTCGATCATCGACATCGTCGGGACGTGCGCCGCCCTCGAGGTGCTCGACATCGGGGAGGTGGCGTTCAGTCCGGTCGCCACCGGACTGGGCATGGTCCGCAGTGCGCATGGGGCCATCCCCAATCCCGCGCCGGCAACGGTCGATCTGCTGGCCGGGGTTCCCTCCTATGGGGTGGACACCAACGTGGAGCTCACCACGCCCACGGGAGCGGCGCTCGCCGCCGCGCTCGGCGTGGAGTACGGCCCGCTGCCCCCGATGCACATCGAGGCGAGCGGGTTCGGTGCCGGCGATGCCCTGATCGACGATCGACCCAATCTGGTGCAGGTGGTGCTCGGCCGTCGCGACGCCGTGATCGGCCCGGGTCAGGTGATCACGCTGCTCGAGGCCAATGTCGACGATCTCACCGGCGAGCACCTGGCCCACGCCGTGGCCTCGCTTCTCGACGGGGGTGCGCATGACGCGTGGGTCACGCCGATCCTGATGAAGAAGGGCCGACCGGCCTACATGGTCAGTGCCCTGTGTGATCCGGCGCTGTCGGCCCAGGTGGCAGCCATCCTCCGCGACGAGACGGGTTCGTTCGGAGTCCGCGGCCGCGAACTGGAACGCTGGCCGTCCGAACGGGCGCTGCACGAAGTGGAGGTCGATGGCCGCAGCGTGCGGGTCAAGGTCAGCGCCGGGCGGGTGAAGGTGGAGCACGAGGACGCGGTGCGGGCGGCCCGCCACATCGGCATACCGTTGCGCGAAGTCGTGTCGCTGGCCGAGGAGGCGTATCGCCGACGGGGCGATGCCGAAGTCACCGACGACCACGATCCCACCGACGATCCGGCCTGATCCCGGCTCTACGATGAGCTCCATGACCGACGACCGCTTGTACTTCCGGCAGCTGCTCTCGGGCCGTGATGTGGCCATCGACAACCCGCTGGCCCGGCAGATGGTGAACTTCATCTACCTGGTCGGCGACCGCCGGACCGGCGAGGCGATGGTGATCGATCCCGCCTACGACCCGGCGGGGATCATCGACGTCCTCGAGGCCGATGGCATGACGCTCACCGGGATTCTCGCCACCCACTACCATCCCGACCACGTGGGTGGCGACATGATGGGGTACGCCATCGAGGGAGTGGCCGAGTTGCTCGAGCACATCTCGGTGCCCGTGCACGTCCAGCGCGAAGAGGCCCTTGGAGTGGCCAAGGTCACCGGCGTGCCCTCGACCGACATCGTGTCCCATGCATCGGGCGACACCCTGCTGGTCGGCGAGATCGGCATCGAGCTCATCCACACCCCGGGTCACACGCCCGGCAGTCAGTGCTTCTTCGTCGACAACCGGCTGGTGGCCGGCGACACGCTGTTCCTGGAAGGGTGTGGCCGCACCGACCTGCCCGGTGGTGATCCCCGGGCGCTGTACGAGAGCATCACGCAGAAGTTGGCCCGCATCCCCGACGACGCCGTGTTGTTTCCGGGCCACCTCTACTCACCGGCACCGTCGGCATCGATGGGCGACACGCGCCAGCACAACTTCGTCTTCAAGCCACGCACCGAAGCGCAGTGGTTGACGATGTTCGGTCAGTGACCGATCTTTTCGGTCGCCGACCCCGACCGATCGGGGCGGCCGGTGAGGTGAGAGCGGCGGGCCCTCGCCCTCCGGTCAGTCGGTGAGCCATTCCTGCCACACCCGGAAGCAACGGGTGCAGCTGAGGTGTTGGATGCCGCGACGCCGATCGACCAGGTCGATCTTGGCCCCTGATCCACATGACGGGCACTGCCCGCCGGTCTCGACCGGCACGGCCATCGTGTCGGTGCTCGACGCTGGCGCACCGGCGAAGAGGGACTGATCGCTCGACAGGCCCGGGGGGACGTCCCCGACCGGTGCGTCGGCGTGCTGGAGGTGCCAGTTCATCCTCTCGTCGTCGTCGGGGGTGGTTGGTGCCACCAACTCCGAGGACACCGGCATCGGAGGGGCGGGTTGGTCGTCGGCCCTTGGTGGCGCAGGCAGAGCGGCCGTCGCGTGCTCCGGTGCGGTGGTACCCCGCAGGCTCCAGTCCATCCGGTCGCCGCGATGGAGATCCGGCGGGGCGGGAAGCCCGGAGACCGGAGGCGGGGGCGGGGCCGGACTGGTGGCGGGCGCGATGGGGTCGGTCTGGGGTGTGACGAAGAAGGGGTGGTCGGTGTCGGGTGGGGGTGGCGGCGGGGCCGACGCCAAGGTGGTGGCGGGCGCGATGGGGTCGGTCTGGGGTGTGACGAAGAAGGGGTGGTCGGTGTCGGGTGGGGGTGGCGGCGGGGCCGACGCCAAGGTGGTGGCGGGCGCGATGGGGTCGGTCTGGGGTGTGACGAAGAAGGGGTGGTCGGTGTCGGGCGGCGGCGGGGCGGAACCGGCGGGCGTGGCGCGGGGGATCGGCTCGGCTTCGGGCGTCGTGAAGAACGGATCGTCGTCGGCCGCCGGCCCGGGAGACGACTCGGGCGGAGGCGGCGGTCGGAGCTCGACGGGGAGGGCTTCGAGCGCGGACATCGACACCGGCGAGGCCGGTGGGTCATCACCGAGGGTCGGCCATGCGGCATCGGGCGGGGGTTCCGGGAGATCGGTGAGACCGGCCGGCTCGGCCTGTGGCGAGACGACGGTTGCGGGGGGAGCGGCGGTGTCCTCGATGGGAGCGGTGGCGATGGCCAGGAGCGCCGCCCAGTCGGCATCCATCTGTCCGTCGGGGCCGGCACCGGCTTCGACGAGCGCACCGCCCGCGCCGTCCAGGGGCAGGTCGCAGTCCGTGGTTGCGGTTGACTCCGGCTCGGCCGTGTCGGGTTCGGGCATCGGTGGCGCCGGCGAGGCGACCTTGAGGCCGGGTATGCGCAGCTCGGCCTCGGCGGCGGTGAGGTATGGGCTCCAGAACTCGTCGGTGGTGTTCGCGGCGGGCGGGTTGGCCGGCGCGTCGGCGCGTCGGCCGGTACGGGGGCGGTCGGAACGCCGAGATCGAAGCGACAGGCTCATGTCGTACCCGTCGGCGGGTGACGGGATGACTTGAGGACCGGGCACCGGCCTCCCCCGACGGTTGCCGCGCGCAGGACGCCTCCCGGCGGCGGTCGGTACGTGGCCACATCGGAGACCGAACAGGTGTGGCCGTCGATGGGTCCGGTCACGATCTGGAACCGGTGAGCCATCGAGGCCAGCGCAGCCTGGGCGGGATCGGGGTCGGTGATCGCGAGCGACGGTGGCCGTCGTGGTCCGGCAAGGAGACCAGCTGGCGTTCCCAGCATCGATCACCCGTCGCGGCGCCGGTCGAAGAAGACCACGGCGCAGCCCCGGCGCCACATTGGATCCATGGGCCACGGACCAGACCGGTTTCGGAGTGGTTTCGCTCGAGGGCCTGCGCCTTGGGTGATGTTGCCCGCAAGTTCTCAGCTTGCCGCGGGGTGCGCCGATGGATCTGCACCATCGCCCTCTGGAGGACAGCTGTGGACAGCGAGATCATCGCGGAAGTCGATCTCATGATCGAAGCACCGACCACCTCGGCCCGTCGAGGCTACGACCGCGCCGAAGTGGATGCCTTCGTCGGGGCCACACGCAGCCGCCTCCAGACCATGGCGGACCGGCTCGGTCGTCAACAGACCGAGATGGCGCGCCTCGAATCCGAGAACCGCTCGTTCAGCCGCACGATCGACATCGCCGTGAGCGCCGCGGAGGAAGTGATGACCGAGGCGAAGGCAACCGCAGCCAACGCGGTGGCCGAGGCCGAGACCCGGTCGGCGGACATCCTCGAGACCGCCGAGCGCCGGGCGACCGAGATCGTGGCTGCCGCCGAGGCCGAGGCTCACGAGCGGGTGTTGGTGGCCAAGGCCGACGCTCGCGATGCGCTCTGCGAGGAGCGGGCCCACATCGATGCGGAGCTGGATCTGGCCGCCGCCCTCCTGCGCCGAGCGGCCGATGAGCGCCAGGCCCTCGACTCCCTCGAGGCGCAGCTCAACGGTTGGCTGGCCGGGGCCAGTGCCTATCTGGCTGCGGTGGCCGAGGATCCGGTTGCCGCCGGACGCCAGGTTCTCGATGCGGCACTGGCCCGGGTGGCTGCCGACGAGGCCTCGGCCGCGATCGAACCCGAGATCAACCTCGAGGAGTCGCCGCCGGACGAAGCAGCCGTTCGTTCCGCGTCGGATGACACACCGGACGAGAAGTCGTTCACCCGCCTGGCCGAGCTCGACGAGATCCAAGCCGGTCTCATCGATGCGCAGTCCGAGTTCTTCTCCGCCGAGATCGAGGATGACCCCAGTCGGAAGTGGATCCTGGGCTGACCCCGGGCTGGCCCTGGTCACGGCCGAGGCGGCGTCGCCGTGTGTGCCGCGTCAGAGGCGACCGTCGGGCCGCAGATCGTCGCGAATCCAGTTCGGCACCCGGCGTTGCTTGAACGCGGTGAAGCCCTCGGCGTACTCCTCGCTGAGCAGACCCGCCTCCATCGACACCCGGTCGTAGTGGCCGTACTGTCGATTGATCTCGCGTTTGGCAGTGACCCGGGCCTGGGGCGCCGCCCAGGTCGTCGCGGTGAGCACGTCCAGTCCTTCGCCCAGCAGGTCATCGCTATCGGTCATCCGAGTGATGAGTCCCCACTCGAGGGCGGTGGCTGCGTCGATGGTCCGGCCGGTGAGCAGCATGTCGCGGGCGCGGGGAATCCCGATCTGTCCCGGTAGGTACTGCGCGTACCCGGTGTCGGCGATGCCCCGCAACAACTCGGGTGCCCGAAAGGTCGCCTCGGGCGAGGCGATGGCCACGTCGCTGAGCATGGCGATGAGCAGTCCGCCGCCCTGGCAGATGCCGTTGACGGCGGACACCACGGGCTTGCGGGAGTTCCGCACGGTCTCGAAAGGGGTCAGGTCCATGCCGAGCAGGCTCAACTCGCCCCACGGGGTCTCGTCTTCTCCGCCCATGTCGCCGCCGGGAATGAACACGTCGCCGGTGCCGGTGATGAGCAGGCCCGCCAGGTCGTCGCTGCGGTTCACGTGATCGACGGCATATCGCACGCCGAAGTACATCGACGGTGTCATGGCGTTGCGACGATGCGGTCGGTCGACGGTGACGATGGCCAGGCTGCCCCGGCGCTCGAACCGGAGGAAGCGGGTGCCGAGCCAATCGCCCTCGGGGGGGCGGGAGGCTTCGTGGTTCATGGTCGGCTCAGTCCTCGTTGACCAACAGGTCGGGGTTGACGTCGAGGTCCTCGTACACGTCCATGACCTCGTCGGCGTCGCCGTCCATCTTGATGAGGCCGCCCTCGATCCAGAGGGCCTGCTCGCACAGTTTGCGCACCGGGGCCGCGCTGTGCGAGGTGAAGACCACGGTGGTGCCGGTCGTGGCGATCAGCCGTTGGAGGGTGACCATGCACTTGGCCTTGAAGTCCTTGTCGCCGACGGCGAGCACCTCGTCGATGAGCAGGAACTCGGCGTCACAGTGCATCACGGCGGCGAACCCCACCCGCATGCGCATGCCCTGGCTGTACGTGCGCACCGGCTGGTCGAAGGCGCCGCCGATCCCGGAGAACTCCTTGATCTGGTCCATGCGATCCAGCACTTCGGTCTTTTCGAGGCCGGCCAAGATGCCGAGCGTCGTGGCGTACTCCCGGCCGGTCAAGACATTGGGGACCCCGGCGCCGAGAGCCAGCAGACAGGGGTTGGCGTAGTGGCAGATGACCTGGCCCCGGCTGGGTGCCGTCACGCCGCACATGAGGCGCAGCAGGGTGGACTTGCCGGCCCCGTTGAGCCCGACGATGCCGGTGGCGCCGCCGCGGGGAATGGAGATGTTGACCCCATTGATCACCCAGTGCTCGGCCTTGCGTCCCTCGCGGCCGAGGTTGCGCAGACTGGGAATGCCGCCGTTGGCCAGACGCTCGTAGTGCTTGTGGACGTCGATGAGCTCGACCGCCAGGCCGGAGTCGTCGTGGACGGGGAGAGGTTGCTCGGTCATATGTGATCCGCCATGGTGCCAGTCACCCGGGTGTACATCTTCCAGCCGATGATCAGTTGCACGGTGGAGATGACGAACACGATGCCCAGCGCCCCCCAGTCGGGCATCTCGCCCCAGGCCAACACGTCACGCTGGCTGAGCAGGAGAGGGGCCAGGGGGTTGACATCGACGATCCACTCGAACCCGGTTCCCTCGATGTTCTCCGGACTCCAGAACACCGGGGTCAGGTAGAACAGCATCGTGGTCAGGGTGTTGACCAGCAGGGCGACATCGCGGATGCGCACGTTGAGAGCCGCCAGGACGAAGCCGGCGCCCACGAGGAGCTCGAACTGGAGCGCCATGATGGGGATCGACAAGGGCAAGGTGTGGAAGGGGATCGTCTCGCCCTGGACGATGATCAGGATGAAGATGATCGGGATCGAGAGGATCAGGTCCACGAAGGCGTTGCCCACGGCGACCACGGGGAAGATCCGGCGATCCACGCCGACGAGGTTGATCAACGCCGAATTCGACATGGGCGAGGTGGTGGCCATGCTCAGCCCTTGTGTGGCCGAACGGATGAACAAGATGCCGACGAACAGGTAGATGGTGGCGTTGCCCCCGGGACGGATCTGGAGGGCCTTCTCGAACACGAGGACGAAGACCACGAGCCGGGTCATGGGCTCGGCCCACACCCACAGCACCCCCAGGGACGCCCGCCGATACTGGGCGTCGAAGCGCTGCCCGATCAGGTGCCGGGTGATCTCCATCTGCCGCCGGAAGTGCTGGCGGCTCGAGCCCCGGGGCAACGTGAAGGATGCCGTTGTCGTCATCGACGTAGGCCCGACGGCCGAACCGAGCAGGGCCGCGGTCCTGCCGAGTGATCCTGGACTGCTCCCAAATACGTCTCCTTGCGCTCACCGGTCATGGCCGGGTCCAGCGCGACGCGGCCGGAGGTCTCCAGGATGGAGCGCGATCGGCGCCGGTTCAAGCCGGGCCGTCCGCTGGGCGACCGGACGGAAGCGTTCAGTCGAACACCTTGGCCCCGAACTTGGCGGCGGCCCGGTGATACAGCCGCCAGTCGGGGCCGTTGGCCATGTTGAAGGCCATGGCCCGCTTGTCACCGAGCACCTGACGGATGCCCCGGTTCTCGGTGACCGCGTGGGCCACATCGGCCCGGGTGACGTTCTCGCGAGCGGCGAAGAACCGGAAGTCGGGAGCGAAGCGGCGGATGTCGCGTTCCCAGGCGTCACGAGCCTCGTCGAAGGCCTCGACCAGCCCGATGTAGGGCAGGCTGTCGATGAAGTCCCAGGCCAGCAGCATGAGGTCCTCCACCGGGGGCACCCGTTTGCCCTCCGCCCGCATGCGCTTGGCTCCGCTGAGCAGACGCACCTGGGCATTGATGACCGCAGGATGGTTGAGTCGGATCATCTCGTCGACGTATTCCGGGAACTCGTTGGCCACGGCGATCTCGGCCGCCGGGGTCACGCCGCCTCGCTGGCGATCGAACTCGTACACCGAGCGCAGGCGCGTGAGGGGACTGCGCAGCACCAGCAGCGGGTACACCCCGCCGGGGATGATGTCGTCGAGTGGCGGCGCGAACTGGTGGGTGGACAGCGCCGCCAGGTCGGGGTTGGCCACACGCATGGCGGCTACCTCGCGGTCGGTGACGAAGGCCCCCGCCTCGTCCTTGTCGTAGCCCCGCCAACCGTCCCCGAAGTTCTCGCGGAGCACGTGTTCGATGGAGGTACCGGCGTTCTTGAAGAGGTGGATGTGGAGGATGAGCGGCCTCGCAGGTGATGGATTCGGCGGCACGGGTCTCCTTCCTGGTGGCGGGGTCGAGACAGGGCGACATTGAAAAGCCGCGACGGATGCCGATACTTGTACTTGGTGCCGCCAGTTGGCCATTCGACCACAGAGCGCACGGCCCTGAGACAACTTTCGCCACTGAGTGTGGTCCGATACGGTCTCAGAGTCACCATCCGACGTGTGAACCAGGAAAACCGTCCCTGTGGGAGCCATCCAAACCCCAGGCGGTCAAGAGACCGAACTCCGGCTCAGCGACTACCTCGAAATTCTCCGCCGCCGATGGCTGATCGTCGTCGCGTTCATGGTCGTGGCCGTTGCTGCGGCCGCCATCTTCTCGGCCCGGACAACGCCCCAGTATCAGTCCAGCGCCCGGGTGCTGGTCACCGCAGACGCCGGCGCCGAGTTCTTCGAGACCGGCACCCCGTCGGTGCAGGTGATCGAGCGCTACCTCGAGAACGAGATCGAGTTCGCCCAGAGCGACGTCGTACGAGAGGAGGCCACCAAGGCGTACGGCTCGCCGGTCGTGGTCACGGTGACACCGAGCGACACCGCCGACATCCTCACCATCACCGCTTCGGATCGCGTGGCCGAGGCTGCGGCGGCCAAAGCCAACGAGTATGCCCGCACCTACGTCGACCAGAAGGCGGCCTCGGCCGGTGGCAGCTTCGAGGAGTTCATTCAGATCCTCGACGATCGCCTCGCCGAGCTGGCGGCCGAGGAACAGGCACTGATCGATGCCGGCGAGGCCAGCAATTCAGTCCGTGTGCAGGCCATCCGCAACGAGCAGGCCAAGCTCCAGAGCACCAAGGCCGAGTTCCAGCTGCGGGAGGACGTCGCCGCATCCAACGCCCGCATCACCCGCCTGGCCCGACCGGCCAGCGCTCCCTTCGAACCGAACTGGCAGCGCAACCTGATGTTGGGTGCCGCGGCCGGTCTGGTGGTCGGCTTGGCCGGTGCCTTCGCCCGCGAGGGCATGGACGATCGCATCCAGAGCCGGCGCGATCTCGAGCGCGCCGTTCCCACGCTCGCGTTGTTGGGTGCGCTGCCACCCCCGGAAACCGAGCTGGGCGTACACGTGGCCCACGCCCGGTCTGGGCTGTTCCTGGAGTCGGCTCGGGCCCTGCGCAGCTCCCTCCAGTTCATCATCGCCGATGCCGACGCGAGGAGCGTGGCCATCACGAGCCCCAACGCGGCCGAAGGGAAATCGACCACCGTGGTCACGTTGGCGTTCCTGGCCGCTCGAACCGGCCAGCGGGTGCTGCTCATCGACGCCGACCTCCGCCGTCCCAAGCTGGCCGAAGGCCTGGGCCTCGACCCGAACGAATCCGGCCTGCGGGAGTACCTGAGCTACGGCGACACCGTGGTCCTTCAGGAGGCGTGGGTGGCTGGTGAGGAGCCGGTGGCCTTCCTCGGACCGGGTACCGACGGCACCGCGGTGTCCGCCGACCTTTTCGTCGCTGAACGCTGGCCGGCGCTGATCCAGGAGATGGAGGAGAAGTTCGACCTGGTCATCGTCGACACGTCACCGGTCCTGCCGGTGACCGACGGGGTGCTGGCCTCGGCCGGCTGCGCGATGACCGTGCTCGTCGGGCGACGGGGCAACACCACGTCGGCCCAGCTCGCCACCGCGCTGACCTCGCTGGAGCGTGCCCGATGTGTGCTGGCCGGAACGGTCCTGACCGACGCCAGAACCGAACGGAACTATGGCTATTCGGGTGGCTACTACCGCCAATGACGACGTATAAACGGGAAGGGGGTGAACAAGCGTGACACTACGAGTGCTGCATGTCGCCGAGTCGTTCAGCGCGGGCGTGGCGACCGCCATCGAGGGCTACATCGATCATTCACCCGATCACCTGTCGCACGTGGTGTACGGGTTCCGCCGGCCGGGCATCCAGGTGGCCGAGCGTTTCGACACCTTCACGCTCCACGACCTGCCCGGCGACAAGGTGTCCCTGGCCCGGGCCATCCGGACGGCGGTCCACGAGGAACAGCCCGATGTGGTGCACCTGCACTCCTCGTGGGCCGGCATTCTCGGGCGCGTCTCGATGCCCCGTGCCTTCCCCGTGGTGTTCACCCCACACTGCTTCGCCTTCGAGCGCCGTGACATCTCCGCACCGACCCGATCGGCGTTCAGGGTGGCCGAGACCGTGCTGGCCTCTCGAACCGACGTGTTCGCCACGTGTAGTCATCACGAGATGGCTGCTGCCGGTCGCTTTCCCACCGTCGGTGGTTCTCCCGAAGTGATCCATCTTCCGTACGTGCTTCCCCATCGGGCCTCGGCCCAGATGGGCGCTCTGCGCGATCGCCGCCCGTCCGGGCCCGTCGCCGAACCGGTCATCGTCGGCAGTGGACGCCTGGGCTCGCAGAAGGGCTCGGATTTCTTCGTGGAGGTGGTTCGCGAGTCGGCCAAGCATCCTTCGTTGCGCGGGGTGCGCTGGCGGTGGGTCGGTGGAGGCGACGAGGCGCTGGCCCGCGAGCTCACCGAGGCCGGCGTCTCGGTCACCGGGTGGATCGACCGCAGCGATGTTCTCGACCGTCTGGCCGCCAGTGATGTGTACCTGCACACGGCGGCCTGGGAGGGGTTCCCCCTCACGGTGCTCGAGGCGGCCGCCATGGGTTTGCCCGTCATCGCCCGCGAGATCGCGCCCCTGCGTCAGGCCGAGGGCCTGTTGCTCGGGGAGCGGCCCGAGGACGTGGCCGACCATCTCGAGTTGGTGGTGAAGGCTCTGCGCGCGGGCTTGGCCCCGCCGGGCGATGTGCTCGACCTGACCGTCGACAGCGACGAGTACGCGGAGTTGCTGGGCCGTATCTACCAACTCGCGGTGAGCCGGCGGGCAACGCGTCGCGCCGAGTGATCGGCCCGTCGGGCCCCGACGGCCGAGGGCTCCGGGTGGCGTTCTTCGACGACCGCTACTACGAGGTGTACGGCGCGCAGGAGAACCTGCTGTTGCTGGCCGAACGGTGTCGACACCACCAGGCCTGTTTCGTGACCACGGCCGAGGGCCCTCTGGCGGCCGACGCTCGCGCCCGCGGCCTGCCGACCTCGGTATTGATGGCGCCCGATCGTCTGCGGCGCTTCGACAAGGCGCTCATGTTCGACCGAGGATTCGATCGGCTGCGCAACGCTCGAGCGCTCTTCCACTACTCGCGTCGGCTCGAGGCCTTCTTCGAGGACGAGGAGATCGATCTGTGCATGTGCTCGTCGGTCAGAGCGTCCCTCCTCTTGGTGGTCACCGGCCTGCGCCGGCGTCGTCAGGTGCTGTTGTACGCCCAGAACTCGACGCCGATGGGCGTGTATGCGGCTCTGGCTGCGCTGCTCAGCAGCCGGATCCTGCTCATCGCTGATGGTGCCCGGTCGACGTTTCCGCGATGGGCCCGGCTCGTGTTTCGGCGCAAGTTCTCCCTGCTCCCCTCCGGTCGGAACCTACGGCGGTTCGCCTATCAGGCGGAAGGTCCCGGGCGTTTCGATGCCGACGATCGCGCCGTGAAGGTGCTCACCGTGTGCTCGATCACTCCCCGCAAGGGGATCGATCGACTCATCGGCGCCGTCGAGTTGGTGAACGCGCGCGGCTGCCCGATGGAGCTGATCGTGGTCGGCGGAACCAGTGGCGATGGGTCCGAGCAACATCTGGCCGAGCTGCGGGCGCTGGCCGCGACGACCTCCTTTCCGGTCCGATTCATGGGTTGGCAGGACGATGTTGTGCCCTTCCTGGCCGACGCCGACATCTTCGGCCTGGCTTCGGCCGATGAGGGCCTACCCGGTGTGCTGCTGGAGGCCATGGCCATGGGCTTGGCGTGTGTGACCACCGATGTGGGTGGGGCCGGCGAGTTGGTCGAGCAGGCCGGCTGCGGCCGAGCGACGGCCGTTCACGACGTCGCCGCGTTCGCGGAGCGTCTGGAGCAGCTGGGCCGGGACCCCGAACTGCGGGCTCGTATGGGCGTGGCCGCCCGCCGTCATGTCGAGCGGCACTTCGCGATCGGTCAGTTCGCCGCCCGGTTCGAGCGCTTCCTGGACCAACTGGAGGCCGCAGCATGAGTCCCGTCGGGGTGCGGGCTCGCGTCCTGCGGCGCCGGTCCCACCGTGGGGCCTCCGGGGAGCAGCCATGACCGATCTCCGTGGGCCCAACCTCCTGGTCATCGGCGCGGCCCGCGCCGGAACGACCGCGCTCTGCCGATCGATCGCGCGACATCCTGACGTCTTCCTCACCAAGCCGAAGGAAACGCACTTCCTGTCCTTCGCCGACCAGGACGTCCACTTCACCGGGCCCGGCGATCAGGAGATGATCAACGATGTGGCGGTGACCGACGTGGATGCGTGGCGGGGCCTGTGCGCCGGAGCGCAGTCGCAGACCTACCGATGCGACGGGTCGGTGTCGACGCTGTTCTACCACCAGCAGTCGATCCCCAACATCGAACGCTACGTCGATCCCGGTGTGCGGATGGTCGTCTCGCTGCGCGAGCCGGTCATGCGGGCCTTCTCCAGCTACCTCTACCTGTTGGCCCGAGGGCATGAGACGGCCCCGAGCTTCGCCGAGGCCCTGGCCGACGAGTCTCGTCGGCGTGACGAGGGCTGGCATCACCTGTGGCAGTACCGCGCCATGAGTCACTACGGCCCGCAGCTGGAGGCCTTCGTCGCCGCGTTCGGGCGGGATTCCCTCTTCGTGTTCACCCACGAGGAGCTTCGCCACGATCGACGGGACCTCCTCACCAGACTGTGCACGTGGTTGGACCTGGACCCGGCCCCGACCTTGGGGGACCTGGGCGAGGTCAACATCGGTGGTGTCCCGAAGAGCTCGCTGCTGCACAACACCATGCAGCGGGCGCGAGCCTCGTGGCTGCAGCCGCTCCTCAAGCGAGCCACCTCGGAGCGATTCCGCGAGCGGGTCCGGAGCTCCAACCTGGATCGGCCCGAGCTCGATCCCGACCTCCGAGCCCGCCTCGTGCCCGAGTTCGCCGCCGATGTCGCAGTGGTCGAGGAACTGCTCGGGCGGGCCCTGCCTCGATGGCGGGAGTGATCAGTGACCCGTGCGGGCGAAGACGACCGTCACCGTCTTGAACAAGATGACCAGATCGCGCTGGAAGCTCATCGTGCGGATGTACTCGTCATCGAGGCGCAATCGACCCTCGAGGTCGTCGCTGTCGCGACTGTCCACCTGCCACAGTCCGGTGACCCCGGGTCGCACGCGTTCGCGGCTGTGACCGAGCTGGTTGTCGCGCACGGCCGTGGACCAGATCTCGGGGCGGGGGCCGACCAGGCTCATCTCGCCCCGCAGCACGTGGGTGAGCTGGGGAAGTTCGTCGAGGCTGCTACGGCGAAGTCGGCGGCCGAGCGGTGTGTGGCGCGGGTCGAGCGGGTTCTTGTCGTACCGGCGCCGATCGGTGCCGTCGAACGCCAACTGGTGGCGGCGCCGGTCGGGCTTCATGGTTCGGAACTTCTGCATGGTGAAGCGCCTCCCCTCGAGTCCGACCCGGTCCTGGGTGAAGTAGATGGGGCGACCGAGACGAAAGCGCACCAGCAACCACACCGTGGCGTACACCGGTGCCAGCACCACCATCAGCGTGCCGGTGGCCGCGATGTCGAAGAGTCGTTTGCCCCGCCGGGCGTAGAAGGTCGTGGGAACCTGTGCGCTCAAGGTGGAGTCGATGTGGGTGCGGCTCACGGCGTGACGATGGCCGAAGTGGCCGCGCCGGTGTGCTGGCTCTGCTGTGGTCGACATTCGATCCAAACCCGGACAACCGTATTGCTCGTGCACCGTCGGTGCATCCCCGTACTGCGGCCGCTACGGAGTGTGGCGCCTGCGGGCCCGGAGCGCAAGCCAACTTCGGTGTTCGGGCCCGGATATCCCGGCCGCCGATCCCGCGGTGTTCGGCCGGCCGACGGGCCGTGCTCGCCACCGGCCGGGGGATGATCTCCCCTTGAGATCAGTGCTGTTCGTCACACCGGTCGAGGTGGACCGTCCCGTCGACGGACTCCGCTGGCGGGCCCATCTCACCGCGCGTGCCCTGGCTTCGGTCGCCGACCTGCGGGTGCTCGAGGTCACCACCGACGGTGGCCGCCCGGCCGGTCGAGTCGTCCACACCCCCCGTACCCCCCTGCGCCGCGTCGTCAGTCGCATACATCCCCGCCTGCCGGCGCGCGTGGCCGCCCGTGACTGGCGAGCCGCGATCGCGGCGCTGGAACGGATCGAGCGGGTCGACCTGGTGTGGGTCATGCAGCCGGACCTCGTCGGCGCCGGTGTACCGCTGCCGCCGGGCCGACTCGTTGTCGACCTGGTGGATCTCGAGGATGGGAAGTACCGCGGTTCGTCCATGGCCGAGCGGCTCCAGCGTCGCCGATGGAGAGATCTCCAGGCGGCGGTGGTCAGGCGGGCCGATGCCGTCGTGGTGTCCCATCCCGGCGATGCCGCCTCCATCCAGCATCATCGTGTCGACGTGCTTCCCAATGCCGTCGACGTGTCGGCCGTGGTCCAACAGGCGGACCGGCCGACGTTGACGCTGGTCGGGCGCTTCACGTATCAGCCCAACCTCGAGGCCGCCCGGTGGTTCGTGGATGCGGTGTGGCCGACGCTCAGTCGGGCTCGGCCCGACGCTCGTTTGCTGCTGGTTGGTCGACACGACGGGGCGCTGGATGGTGTTGCCGGGGTGGATGGCGTCGAGGCGCCGGGCTTCGTGGAGGACCTGGAGGCCATCTGGCAGGGCTCTACCGCCTTGATCGCGCCCATCCGCACGGGCACGGGCACCAGACTGAAGATCATCGAAGCCTTCGCCCGTGAGGTGCCGGTGGTGAGCACCACGCTCGGCTGCGACGGCTTGGCGGTGGAGACCGAGCGGGAGCTCCTCATCGCCGACTCGGCCGACGACTTCGCTGCGGCGTGCCTGCGGCTCCTCGACGACGCCGACCTGCGAGCGACGCTGCGGATGCGAGCCGCGGAGCTGGCCCACGAGCATCACTCACCCGACGCCGTCGAGCGGGTGGTGCGCACGGTGGTCGACTCGGTGATGGAGCCTTCGTGACGATGCGCGTGCTGTTGGTCCTGGGTCACAACCTGGGCTGGCGGACCTACGCCGACACGCTCACCGACGCGCTCCAGCGGCGCGACGACGTGCACGTCACAGCTATCGGCGGTGGGAAGGCGGTGGGGGGAGCGGGTCGAGGCCGAGCCACCGCTGCTCGCCACCGCGAAGCCACCCGGTTGGCGCGCGACGTGCGGCTGGCTGGGGTGTTGCGTCGCGCGCTGCGCGACACCGGCCCCGATGTCGTGCATGCCGCCGGCCACCTGATGGCCAGGCCACTGCTGTGGCCCGGCGTCCGGGCGAGCGACCACGTGCTGAGCGTTCTGCTCGACGGAACCGCCCGTCAGTCCGATCAGGCGAAGGAGGCGTCGCCGGGCGTCGGGCGGTTGGCGTGGTGGGACGAACGGCGCATTCTCCGCGCCGCCTCGTTGGTGAACTGTGTGAGTGCCTGGGCGAGCGGGTCGGTGACCGAGGACTACGGCATCGATCCCGGTCGAGTGCAGGTGCGGCCCTACCCCATCGCCGACGTGCCCGCCGAGCTGTTGGAGCAGGCGCAGCAGCGTCGGGCCGCCACCACCGGACCGGTGCAGCTGCTCTTCGTCGGCGGCGACTTCGAGCGCAAGGGTGGCCCGTGGCTACTCGACACCTTCGCTCGGCGATGGGCCGATCGAGCCGAGCTGCACGTCGTGTCGAACACCGCTCCTCGCCGAGGGTTGCCGACCGGCGTCCATGTCCATCACGGCATCGACAATCACGGCGTGCGGCAGACGTTCCTTCCCCGTGCCGATGTGCTGGTGCATCCGACCCGCTTCGACCAGTCGTCCATGGTGGCCATCGAGGCGGGCGCCTTCTCGCTGCCGGCCGTGGTGACACCGGTGGGTGGCGTCGGCGAGGTGGTCGAGCACGAGCGGACGGGATTCGTCGCCCTCGATGACGAGCGCTTCGGCGCCCACGTCGACCAACTGATCGAGGACCCCGTGCTCCGGAACCGGTTGGGAGTGGCGGCTCGGGCTCGCTTTCTCGAGCAGCACGAGGCCGAGGCCTCGGTGGGTCGCCTGGTGGATGACTGGCGAAGGCTGATGGCCACCTGAGGCGCGCCGGCCCGAAGTCGCCCGGACGGCGCCGGTGCGCCTACCCGCTCGGGTCCCCAGGGGTGTTTCCGAGTGGCCTCCCTGGTGTGCCGGCGGCCTGCTTCTCGTCGAGCACCTCGCAGTACAGCTCGTAGAGCCGCCGGTAGCCCGCCGAAGGGGTGTGGCGCTCCTCGTACACGGCGCGACTGTACGGGCGCATCTGGGTGAGGACGTCGGGATGGGCGGCCAGGTTGTCGACCAGGCGAGCCAGGTCGGCCGGATCCTGGGCCCGGAAGACATGACCTGTTCGACCCGGCTCCACCATCCGCCAGTAGTTGCCCACATCGGAGACCAACACGGGAACGCCACAGGCGAAGGCCTCGAGGATCGACAGGGGCATGCCCTCGTACCACTCGCTGGGGAAGACCAGGCACGAAGCCCGACGAAGGAGGTCGCCGACGAAGTCACGGTCGCGCCAGCCCAGGAAGTCGATCTCCTGATGGGTGCCGGCGATCGACCGCACCCAGCTCCCCAACGGCCCGTCACCGACGATCTTGAGTCGCAGCCCGGGCTCTCGACGATGTTGGGTCCAAGCCTGGACCAGGGTGACGATGCCCTTCTCCTCGGTGAGTCGACCGAGGAACAGGGCATAGCCGTCGTCGTGCTCGGTGACGGGCCCGGGGTCCTCGACGAAATTGGGAAGGACGGCGATCTTCTCGGGCGCCACGGCGGTCCGGATGAGATGCTCGGCCGTCGAAGGGCTGAACGTCACCACACGATCGATCCGATCGAGCGAGCCTGTCAATCGATGGGTGGTGAGGCCGGCGGCGAGGGCCAGGCTCGGGACCAGGCTGTCCTGGTAGCACCGGTGCCGTGCCGCCGGAAACGGGATGGTCCTTCCCACGCAGTCGTTGCACGTCTTCCCATCCCGGAAGTGCGTGCCGGCGATGCAGGACCACCGGTAGCTGTGCACCGTGTGTATCAGCGGCAGCTCGTCGAACGCGCTGAAGATCGCGGCCGACAGGAAGGGGAACGGCGTGTGCAGGTGGACGAGGTCGGGTCGGAACTCGGCCACCGCGGCACGCAGACTCCGGCGGGCCGACGGATTCCAGATGGCGGCCAGACCGGCCCGAACACCGCTGAGGGACTGGCTGTTCAGCCGCCACTGCTGCACCTCGTGTCCGTGCTCGATCAGTACGGAGCGCTCCTGATCGACCATGCGGTCAGCACCGCCGGGTTGGCGAGGTCGGTTGTGCACCTGGAGTACCCGGAGTGTTCGCACCGTCTCAGGGTAGAAGCCGCCGGCCCGGCCGACGTCGCCGGGAATCCGGTGGGCGGCGGGAACGTGGGTGCCGGTACCGTCATCTGGGTGTCGGACCGACGTCGTTCCCTGGTGTTCTTCGATGATCGCTATCACGAGGTCTATGGCGCGCAGGAGAATCTGCTCCTGCTGGCCGAGCTGTGCCGGGACCACGGCCACCGCTGTCTGATGATGACGTCGGCTGATGGTGAGCTGGCTCAGGCCGCACGCGAGCGGGGTCTCGATGTGAGCATCGTGGAGGCACCACCCCAGCTGCGAACCTTCGAGCGGGGCACGATCCGCGGGGGCATCGGCAACCGGTATCGCAGCCTGCGGGCCTGGGTGTCGTATTCGGCGAAACTCGACACCGCCCTGCACGAGCGCCAGGTGGATGCGGTGCTCGCCGGTTCGGTCCGGTCGACCATGCACCTCAGCCGGCTGGCGATGCGGCGACGGGGCCCCAAGGTGTTGTTGTTCGCGCAGAACTCCACGCCGTTCGGGGTGTTCGCCGCCCTGGCTGCGTTGATCAGTGATCGGATCCTGCTCATCGCGCCGGGGGCGGCCCGGACCTTTCCGCCCGGCGTCCTGGCGCTGCTGGGTCGACGGGTTCGGGCACTGCCGTCGGGTCGAGACATCGATCGGTACCACGTGGCCCGCCCCCTACCCGACGCCGAGTCCTCCACGTGTGAGGTGGTCACCGTGGGGTCGGTGACTCGCCGGAAGGGCCTCGATGTGCTGATCGAAGCGCTGGGCGCCGTGGTCGCGAGTGGTCGACCCTGTGCGCTCACCGTCGTGGGCGGCACATCTGGGTCTGATTCGGAGCAGTACCGGGCCGAGATCGTGGCGAGAGCGGATGTGCTCGATGTGCCGCTGCGGCTTCCGGGTTGGCAGGACGACGTGGTTCCCTTCCTGGAATCGGCCGAGGTCTTCGCGCTGGCCTCCTACGACGAGGGTCTCCCCGGCGTTCTCCTCGAGGCGATGGCCGCGGCGCTGCCGTGTGTCACCACCGAGGCCGGAGGTGCGGGTGACTTGGTGCGCGACGCGGCGTGCGGTCTCAGTGTTGCCGTGGGAGACGTGCAGGGTCTCGCTGGCGCGCTGACGGTGCTGGTGGACGAACCCGACACCCGTCTTCGACTGGGTGCGGCCGGCAGGGCCCATGCGCAGGAGCACCATTCGCTTGCGGCGTATCTTCGCCGCTTCGAGGATGTGTTGGCCGACGTCGTCCCCTGACCGTCCCGCCGATGCCCCGTCAGCCGAGGGCTTCGGCCAGCCGTTCGGTGATCATGAGCCGCCCGGTCTGGTTCATGTTCACGACCGTCAAGAACTGGTCGACGGTGAAGCCATCGGTGAGGTCGACGTAGGTGGCCCCGGCCGAAGCGAGGTCGTCCATGGCCCGCTGGAACTCGGCCAATACGCCGCCGGGTCCACCCGGGTGCAGGGCCAGGAGATCCGGATGGGCCGGTAGGGCGACCACGGTGACGGGAATCCCACTGTTGACCAGCGATCGGACGTCAGCGGTCATCTCGGTGAATCGCTCACCGCAGTCGGCTCCCTCGGTGACGCGTTCCTGGTAGACCGTCATCTCGGTCTCGAGCCCGTCCTCGTCGACGCCGTCCCGAGTGTTGAGCAGGCCGCGGCTGCCCTCGACCCATTCTGCGTGTGCCTGTTCGTAGGTGGTGGTGGCGTCGTACAGGTTGCGATCGGCTGGGCCGAAGATGGGGTCGAACTGCGAGCCCGGTGGCTTCCAGGCGAGGTTGTCGAACAGTTGGCCCCGAACCTCGGCCGGTGTCGTGTACAACGTCCGACGGACATCCAGTCCACAGGTGGCGATGAGATCGGTCGGACTCACGGTCCAGACCAGCTGATCGGGTCGGACGACGGCCGTGGCGTCGCTGATCCAGAGGGCCGCCACCTCGGGGGTGGCCCGGTTCATGCCGAGGTTGGCCGACGTGCGTCCCGTGAGCTCGGTGAACAACGTGGGATCGATGCCGCTGCGGCTCTCGGACGACCCGAAGAAGAGCACCTCGGGTCGCTCGCCGGCCGCGGCGTCGGCCCGCAGCCCCTCGAGGTGGAAGACCTGGTCGGGGTGCATCCACAGCTTGCTCGTGGGTGGATCGTCGGCGGGCGCCAGGGACGCGTCGAGCCGTTCGTAGCTGGCCACCAGCCGGGCCGCCCGGGTGTGGAAATCACGCACTGCCGGAGACGGTCCCACCTTCTGCCCCGAGTCGCAGCCGGATTGGAGCAGCACCCGGCCGCCCACAGAACTGGAGATCTGCCGGGCCAGGGCGCTGGCTCGGAACCGGGTGTCATCGTCGGTCACTCCCTCCCCGATCTCGAATGCCGCCCGGTCGAGGGCATCGATGACGCCGAGGGCGTCGTCCATCCAGCGGGCCGGCTCGTTGCAGACCTGGTCCATGGCGTCGAGCGCATCGCTGAGCGCGCTCAGGCGAGTCCGGACCGCCTGGTTGTCGGCCTGCTCGACGGTGCGGGCGAGGCCGGCACCTTGGCTGAAGGTCGCTGCGGCATCGTCCAGCTCGAGGGACGGAAGCGCGGCCGCGACCTGGCCGGTCACCGACTCGGCTGCTTCCTCTGTGAGATGGATCGGATCGACGAAGTCGTCCTCGGTGAAGGGGCCGATCGCCCGCAGAACCTGCGCATTGGTCTCGGTGGCCACATCGGCCAGGGCCTGTCGGAACGTCGAGAGGTCCTCGGCACCGTTGGGAAGCGACTCGATCACCTGAGGAGATGTCGGCAGCTCCACCAGAACCACCTGCTTTCCCCGCCGCCGGATCTTGGTGATGGTGTCGGTGATGGCCGACACATCTCGCTCGTCGATGGCGAAGGATCCGAGGGTGGCTGCGACCGCAATGGCATCGGCGTCGTCGGTCCCGGGTTGGTATCCCAGTCGCTGACCGGCCGGCGCGAGGAGACGCTCGGCGGCCGCCATGTCGTCGACCACCGCATCGCGGCCGTCGCCCATCAGGAGAGAGGGATCACGCAGCACCGGTCGAAGCCGAATGAGAGCCGAGGCGTCGGCGGCCGCTCGTTCCAGACCCGCGAAGGTTCCGTCCTTGGCACCCGGGGACCCGTTGTAGGCATCGACTTGGACCTTGCCGTAACCCTCGGTGACATCGGATATCCCGATGCCCCAGACCACGACGTCGGGCTCGAGCTGCGGGATCACCTCGCCGAGTAGCCAGTCCCGGGTCACCCGGGGGACACCTCCAGGGATGGAGGCGTTGTACGAGAGGCGATTGCCTTCGTCGATGGCCGCGAACTCGTCGGGGATGAACGCCTGTTGCGCGCCGCTGTCGCCGACGAAGACCACGGGGATGTTGGTGCCGTCGAGCTGGGTGCCCTGGAGGAGCTCCAGTTGGTGGTGCTGCAGCTGGGTCATGGCGTTGGGCCAGTCGAGTGGGACGGGCTCGAGCCGGGGCGCGAGGATCTGTGCGCCGACTTCGGCCGCAACGATGACGGCCACCACCACGAGGGCGGTTCGGATGCGTCGTTTGCGGCCGCGGTGGCTGAGCAGTGCCATCAGAACTGGTAGTAGAGGAAGGGAACCGGTGCGGTTCCGGCGAACACGAGGATGGCCACGGCGGCGGCACCCAGGGCGAGCCCCACGGTCAGCGGCCGGCGATCGAGTGCCTCCCGGGTGATCCGTCGCTGGTGGTGTAGGAGATCGACGGCGACCATCACGACCCATGCCCCCATCACCAGCGCCAGGTCACCGAGGTCACCCAGGTCACCTCCCTGGCCGATCAACGCCCGGAAGACATCGGTGGCCGTGTCGAGGTCGGGCGAGCGGAACACCACCCACAGCAGGGTCACACCGATGTGGGTGAGACCGATGAGAGCAAGACGGCCGACTGGCCCGGCATGACGGGGTCGGGGTGAGCCCAGCAGCCGGAATCCGACCAGCCAGACGCCGTGGAGTGCGGCCCACAGGAGGAACATCCAGCTCGCCCCGTGCCACAGCCCGGCGAGCAGCATGGTGACCATCAGATGCAGCGCCGTTCGCAGGGATCCATCGCGGTTGCCGCCCAACGGGATGTAGACGTAGTCGCGAAACCAGGTCCCGAGGCTGATGTGCCACCGGCGCCAGAACGCACCGATGTCGTGGGACAGGTACGGCTGGGCGAAGTTGACCGTCAGATCGATGCCCAGCAGGCGGGCCAGGCCGCGAGCCATGTTGGAGTAGCCCGAGAAGTCGGCGTAGATCTGCACCGTGAATCCGACCACTCCGGCGACGGCCGCCGCGGTCGTGGCCTCGCCCGGGTTGGCCCAGAACGTGTCGACCACCCGGGCCACGCCGTCGGCCAACACCACCTTCTTGAACAGACCGAGCGCGATGAGTCCGATGCCGTCCTCGATGTCGTCGTGGCGGAGGCGGCGGCGGCGCCGCCGCAGCTGCGGGAGCAGGCCTTCGGCCCGCTCGATGGGACCCGCCACGAGCTGGGGGAAGAACGAGACGAAGGCGGCGAAGGTGGGCAGGTGCGCCTCGGCTCGCGTCCGGCCCCGGTACACGTCGATGGTGTAGCCCAGCGTCTGGAGGGTGTAGAAACCCACGCCGATCGGCAACAGGACGTTGACGGTCGGGGTGTCGGCCACCAGCCCCACCCGGTCGAGAACGTCGGCGAAGCTGTCGACGAAGAACTCGAGGTACTTGAACACCGCCAGCGCGCCGAGGTTGGCCAGCGCACTGAGGGCCAGCAGCAGTCGACGGCGGGAGACCGTCACGCTGGCCTCCAGGGCCATGCCCACCCAGTAGCCGATCACCGTGATTCCGATGAGCAGCGCCAGGAATCGCCAATCCCAATAGGCGTAGAATCCGTAGGAGGCGACGGTGAGCAGGTGGTTGCGCCACTTGCCCTGCACCGTCCAGTACAGGGCCATCGTGGCGAGGAAGAAGGCCACGAAGACCAGCGAGTTGAACGTCATGATGCGTCAGTACGCCCCGTGTGCGGGTGGTGGGGGCTGGAGGGACGGCGATGTGGTGAAGGAACGGCTGGTCTCATGGGTCGATTCCCGCCTGCCCGCCCGCGACCCCGACCCAGGTGATGAACTGCAACCGGTGCCGGGCGGCGGCGGCCAGATAGAGGTTACGACCCCCGATGACCACCGCGGCCGCGAGGGCCACGCCGTTGGCACCCCAGTCGTTGCCCATCGCCAGCCCCAGACCGAGATACGCCACGGCCCCGAGGGCGGCGGTGATGCCCACCACTCGCTCGTGCCCACAGTGCATCAGGGCCGCCGCACAGGAGCCGGTGCCGGCGTTCACGATGCCGCCCACCCCGAGGATGACGGCCACCGTGGCCGCGTCGGCGTACTGCTCCCCGAATACCAGCCCCACCGCCCAGTCACCGAAAATCACCAGCGCGGCCACGGCCGCGACCACGAACAGCACCGACACCGTGGCGTGACGCCGAGCGATCGGTTCGAGTGTCTGTAGCTCACCGTCCTGATCGTGGGTCCGTGCGTAGCGCGGTCCCAACACCCGGGCGCCGACGAACACCGGAAGTCCGAAGATGAAGCTGATTCCGATCCCGATGCTCAGGATGGCCACCTCGGCGGGCGGGCGAACCAGGGCCAACAACCAGATGCCGGCCTGAGGAAGAAGTGGCGCGTCGATGGTGGGGAGCACGAAGGCCAACGCTCGACGCCGCAGACCGGGACCACTGGTGTCGATGTCGACGGCACCCGAGCGGTGTCCCCGGGCCGACCGGTCGAGAGCCACGACCACCGCGGCGGCGATGCCGGTTTCGATGGCGACCACCACGGCGACGATGAGCGAGAGCCGACGATCCAGGTCGCCCACGACGACCACCAACAACGTGACCAGCAAGAGCGCCCGGCGCACGTACTCGCCGTACAGCGCAGCCTCTCGAAAGCGATGCAGCCCTCGCAGCATGCCGGCGATCACCGGCCCGATGGCGGCGGCGGGCACCCACAGGGCCACGAGGCCGATCATGTTCAGGTAGTCGGCGTCGCCCTCGCTGGCTCCGGCGATGGTGGGACCGATCAGCAGCCACCACACCCCGCCGACGACGACCGAGTTCACCAGCAGTGCCGCCACGATGGGTCGGAGTCGGGCGGCCAGCCCGACTTCACCCTCGACCGCCATGAGCACGGTGCCGGCGGGCATCAGGCCGAGCTGGGCACACAGCACCAGCCAGGCCAGCCAGGTGAGCGACCAAGAGAGCGCCGCGAACTCACCGGTGGGCAGGGCATGGGCGGCGACGGCATTGAGAACGAACCCGAGGGTGATCGCCAGGAGCTGCGCGCCGAACACATAGCTGGCATCGCGCCCCAGTTGGAATCGGGCTGCTGGATTCACGGCGTTCGCGGTCACGCGCGTCAGGACGGCCGCTCACCCGCAGGCGCGGAGGGTCCGAACCCAGGGGCTGTGTCCGGGCCGGTCGAAGGCTGGACCACCACGTCGATGGAGTTTCCGCCCCGTTCCTCGGTCCGTCGCTGGCGCGCGGCGCGCACGCGTCTGGCCACGTCGGCGAGGGCTTCGGTGTCGCTGAGCGGCATCGCCGGCACCGGGTCGTCGGCGAGCAGGGCCGGCACAGGACCTGCCGACGATTCGGGTCGTGATCCTGCCGGTTGTGGGCGGCGGCGCCTGACGTACATGAGCACGAGTACGGCCGGGAGAGCGAAGGTCATCAGCCGGGCGACGGAGTTGGCCCACAGACCCATGGGCATGACGCGCACCGCCAACACGATGGAGAGCATCCACACCAGCGGATTGCGGGAGAAGCTGTCGAGTCGGATCTGCAGGAAGCGCACCAGACCGCCGCTGACCAGCCCCCCGATGATCACCCCCAGCGTGCCCCACGACATGTACCAGTCCCCGATGGGGGTCATCGGCCAGCCGTTCTGTCGGTAGGGCTTGTAGTACTGGGCGACGAGGAGTGCCGGCGGCTGGAAACCGTCGTCGGGGAGGTAGAGGAACGCCGGCAGGAACGACAACGCGCCGATGTAGAACTGTTCGCCGCCGATGTACTCCTGGCGATCGGGCCAGTCCTCCACCAACAGCGCCAGCGTATCGAAGCTGGTGTTGTTGGTGGAGACGGCGACCTGGCGAGCCGGAGTCTGGGACTCGATCGATCCGAGCGTCTCGCCGAACACCAGTGAGTCACGGGTGACCCGCAGGAAGAAGACCGAGGTGCCCAGCAAGACCACGGTCAGTGCCAAGCGGAAGATCCGACGCCGTCGCCGCCACCAGGCGATGGCACTCGAGGGCAGGATGGCGGCCGCTCCGACCTCGTTGCGATTGAAGAGCAGACGGCCGGCCAGGAGCCCGAAGGTGGTGATGGCGATGGCATCCCGGGCCCCCCACGAGAACGAGTACAAGCCATTGACGACCGAGATGACCAGGGCCAGCGAGGCCAGGCCGCGGCGTCCCGACGCCACCGCGGCGAGGTAGGTGGCCCCGGCGACGAAAGTGGACAGCACGGCGAACGATCGCAGCCATTGCAGATCGTAGAGCGCCTTGTCCAGCTTGTTCGCGCTGATCAGACCGGAGAAGCCGCCGTAGCGTCCCCACAGCCAGAGCGTGCTGACGGTGGACACGGCGGTGAACACGATCATGAGTCGGGCCAGCACGGTGACGTGCAGCTCCAGAGGTGTTTCCAACGTGGGCGAGGCCGGCGCCCGGGCCAGGGCGCGCCCGAGGGCGTATCCCACCGTGAGGCAGACCAACCACAGGATCACCATGCGCTGAGCGCCGATGATGATCGCCTCCTCGTCGCGGGCCCGGAACAGATCCTCGGGGAACGCGCGATCCCAGCCGATGGCGATGACGAACGGGCGCCAGATCATCTGGTACCCGCTGAGGTACAGCGTGATCGCCGCGAAGTCGAGCGGATGCCGTACCAGCACGCGGTAGGCGAACATCCACGCGCCGAGGCACAGCACCACCATCACGAATGCGCCAGCCATCATCGGACCGCTCCGAACGAGCGCGAGGAGCGAGGCGACATGAGGTTCAGGATGGCACCAAATGCTGCATCCGTCGCTTCTGGGCAGAAGGACTCCGCGGCGTAGGCTCCCCGCTCGCCCATGGTCGCCGTGGCGTCGGGATCGGTGGTGAGATCCACGAGTCGAGCCGCAACCGCGGACACGTCACCCTGCTCGACCACCACACCCGAGCCGGTGGACCGAACCAGATCAGCGATCGGACCGGTGTCGGTCACCAGCACCGCCAGACCCGCGGCCATGGCCTCGAGGGCGGCCCCGGGCAGCCCTTCGCGGTCCGAGACGAGGGCGAACACGTCGGCGTCGGACAAGAAGGGAGCGACATCGTCCTGCCAGCCGGCCCAGTTGACCGTCACATCCAGTTCCTGGGCTCGGCGTCGCGCCTCGGCCGCGTAGGTCTCGTCGGCGGGGCCCGACGGCGCCCCGACGACGGTGATCGTGACCGAGCAACCCCGGTCCCCGGCCAGGGCCGCGGCATCGATCAGGAGCCGAATGCCCTTGCGGGGCGTGACCTTGCCGACGGTGACCACCGACAGCTCGGTCTTGGTGGTCCGACGGGTCCGTCCGGGCACGGCGTAGGCGGCGACGTCGCGCCAGGGTGGGAGCACCGCGGTGCGTCGTCGCCGCAGCCATCGCAGCGGCTGGGGGATGGAGCGCTCGACACCGGGCGCGATGAGGGCGATGTGACCGGCCGCGGCGGCCGCGGCGGCACTGGCCCCGGACGGTCTCGTGAGCATCTGGGCGTACCACACCAGCCCGGGCGCCCGAAGACGGCCGGGCCACATCATCGCTGCGGCTCGGGTCGACGAGGTCACCACCACATCCATATCGGCCCGGTGCAGGTGCTGATGAAGCTGCGCGCCGAACACCGCCATGCGGGCGAGAGTGGCGGGGGTGGCCCGGAGGCCCCCGGTCGTGATGGATGCCAGTCGTTCGGGGAGCGGCACCAGGAGCGGCTCGAAGCCCCGGGCGGCAGCCTCCTCGAGGAACACGCCCGAGGCGATCGACACCGCGGTCACACGATGGCCCGCGGCCTGGCACAGGTCTCCCAACGCCAACAGGTTGAGCTCGGCGCCATAGTTGCTGTGAGGGCGGTCCGTGAGCAGAGCCAGATTCACGGCCGCTCGGCGCGGTCGAGCATGGCACCATGATGGAAGACCTGCGCCGGTCTGTCGAGGTCGCTGACACCGTCGTTTCGAGCCCGGAACGGCGCGAGCCCGATGGTCTAGACTGCGCCGCATGGGTTCTGACCCATCGGTGGGGGCCGATCGAGGCCGTTCACGCGCGGCGCTGCTGGCCTCGGCCACCCGGTTGTTCGCGGCGAGGGGACCCGGAGCCGTGTCGGCACGTGAGGTCGCCCGTGAGGCGGGCGTGAACTACGCGCTCATCCATCGCCACTTCCGGTCCAAGGACGGGCTCATCGAGTCCGTGCTCCTCTCGCTGGCGGCCGACCTCGACGACGACCTGGCCCGGCCCCGCCACGACGACCGGGCGGGAGCTCTGCTCGAGAACCATCACCAGCTCTGGCGAATACTCGGGTACCTGTGTCTCGAGAACCAGGAGTGGGTCAACGAGCACGTCGGCGACCATGCCGGTTTCGTGGCGCTGCGTGACGTGGTGGCCGCAGCCGAGCCCGACGACGAGCTGGTGTCGATCCGGGCCGGCATCGGCGTCGCCACGATCATGGGCTGGGTGATCCTGCGTCCCTTCATCGACAAACTGGCCCAGCTCGGTGGCATCGACGAGGCCAAGGTCCAACGTGAGCTGACCGACGCGGTTCAGCGGGTGCTGCTGCCTCGCGGTTCGACGTTCGACCTCGACGCCGTGGACCTCACCCGAAGACCCGATTCGGACCGGACCTGACCGCCGGTGACACCGCCGGGTGGTCGTCCTATGCGTGGGCTGCGATGGCCGCGCCCAGCGCGCTCGAGGTGCTCCTCGCTGTTGCCGAGGGTCAGCTCGAGTTGGCGGGCGAGCAGGAAGTGCCGATGCAGCGGGTAGTCACGATCGACGCCCACTCCACCGTGCACGTGCACCGCGGCGTGCACCACGCGGTAGCCGGCCTCGGCGGCCCAGTAGCGGGCGATCTGTACTTCGCGTGCTGCGGGCAGGCCGGCGTCGAGGCGCCAGGCGGCCTGGAGGGCGGTGAGCCGAATGCCCTCGGTGTCGATGAAGCTGTCGCCGGCCCGCTGGGTGACGGCTTGGAACGTGGCGATGGGACGGTCGAACTGCCGGCGCTGCTTCGTGTAGTCCGCGGCCAGCTCGATCGCCGCCTGGGCCGCGCCGGTCATCAGCATGCACAATCCGGCGTTGGCCCGCTGTTGGAGCCAGTCGATGATCCGGTCACCATCGGATCCGGGCCCACCCAGGCGGTCGTCGTCGGTGACCGCCACCCTGTCGAGCTCGATGCGAGCCTCGGGTCGGCCGGTGGTGGTGGCTACTCGATGGCGGGCCATTCCCGCCGAGTCGGCGGCGACCACGAAGACGGCGACGGTTCCGTCCCCTAGGCGTGCCGGCACCAGGATCACGTCGGCCTCGGTGCCGTCGGGGACCAGAGTCTTGACCCCATGGAGCACGAAGCCGTCGGCGGTGGGAGTGGCCTCGGTGGTGGGGTGCTGCGCCGTCGTGCCCGCTTCGGTGAGAGCGGCGGTGCCGATGACCGAGCCGTCGGCCAGCCCCGGCAGCCAGGCGTCACGCTGGGCATCGGTCCCGAATTGGGCGATGGGCATGCCGGCGAGCACGGCTGTGGACAACAGCGGTATCGGGGCGGCGTGGGCGCCGACCTGCTCGAGGGCCACGGCGGTGGCCATGAAGCCCAGGCCGGCGCCACCGTGGCTGGTGGGCAGTGAGGCACCCACGACCCCGGCGTCGGCCAGGTGCGCCCAGATCTCGGTGTCGATGGGCACCCCATCGTTGTCGAGTTGGCGCAGCCGTTCGTGGGTGGCCCGGTCATCGAGGATCTGCTTGGTGATCTCTTCGATGGCTGCTTCTTCTTCGCTGGGTGTGAAGTCCACGTCGGCTCCTACCGGTCGGCCTTGGGGTACCCGAGCCCGAACTGGGCCACCAGGTCGCGCTGCATCTCGTTGGTGCCCCCGCCGAACGTCAGGATGACCGTCGAGCGGTACATCGACTCGAGCTTGGTGACATGGCCCACCGAGCCTTCGGCCACGTATGCCTGTGGGCCGAAGATCTGCATCAGCTTGCGATACGCGTCGGTGTAGAACTCGGTGCCGTACACCTTCACCGCCGATGAGAGGGCGATGAAGTCGGTCATCGTGTTCACGTCGGGAGTCTGGCCGTCGATCTTGGTGGCCACCGACCAGGCCACCTTCCAGTTGGCCAGTCGTAGCATCTCCAGGCGGGCGGTCACCTCGGCCAGGTTGCGCTGGACCCACGGCGTGTCGATGACCCGCGACCCGTCGGCCTGCTTGGTGTCGCGTGCGTAGCGGATGGTCTCGTCGAGCATGCCCTGCACCATGCCTGACGAGCAGATGGTGACCCGTTCACGGTTGAGCTGGCTGGTGATCAGACCCCAGCCGCCGTTCTCCTCACCGACCAGTGTCGATGCGGGCACCCGCACGTCATCGAAGAAGGTGTGGTTGATGTTGTGCGACGACAGCAGGTCGAGCGGTTCGATGCTGAGACCGGGTGTGTCCATGGGGATGCAGAAGAGCGAGATGCCCTTGTGCTTCTTGACCTCGGTGTTGGTGCGTGCCGCCAGCCAGATGTAGTCGGCGTCCTTGGCCAGCGACGTCCACGTCTTCTGTCCGTTGATGATGTACTCGTCGCCGTCCCGGACCGCTCTGGTGGAGAGGGCGGCCAGGTCGGTACCGGCATCGGGCTCGCTGTACCCGATGCAGAAGGTGATCTCACCGCGCGAGATCTTGGGCAGGAAGAACTGCTTCTGCTCGTCACTGCCGTATTGCATCAGCGTGGGTCCGACGGTGTTGATGGTGAGCATCGGGATGGGGGCACCGCACGCCACCGACTCGTCGAACATGATGAACTGCTCGATGGCCGAGTACCCCTGACCGCCGTACTGCTCGGGCCAGCCGAGGGTGAGCCACCCGTCACGGCCCATCTTCCCGACGATCTCGCGGTGGGTGGGACCCGTGCCTTGCTCGTCGGCGAGGGCCTTGCGAACCTCGGGCGTGAGCAGGTCGGTGTAGTAGGCCCGTAGCTCGGCCCGCAGATCCTCTTGCTTCTCGTCATAGCCGACGTACATCTGGTTTCCCTTCCCGTGCAGCTATCGGGATCCGAGTATTGCCAGTACGCCGGCGGACCGACAATCGGAGACGAGTGCCCACCCAACGGGCACCCTCTTCGCTGCGGTGCTCAGTCGTCGAGGGTGAAGTCGCCCCGGCCCATCTGGTCCCGCACGCTCACCACCGGCGGGTTGGTGAGGCTGCGTCGCTGCCAATTGGCCCCGTCGACCACCAGCGTGTGCCCGGAGATGAAGCGGCCGTAGGGGCTGGCCAGGAACGTGGCCGCCCAACCGAGCTCCTGACGCTCGCCGACCCGGAGGGCAGGCTGGCAGGGGTCCTTGTCGTGGGTGCGGTCGAGGTTGCCCGAGATGTCGTCGGTCATGTCCTCGTGGGGGAACAGGCCGGGGACCAGGCCGTTGACCTGGATGCCGTAGGGACCCCACTCGACGGCCAGGCTCTCGACCATGTTCTTCACGCCCGCCTTGGCCGCCGCCGAGTGGGAGAACCCGGGCCCGCCCGTCCACGCGTAGCTGGCACCGACGTTGATGATGGAGCCTGGAGTGCTGGCGGCCAGGTGCCGTCGGCCGAATTCGCGCGTGCAGAAGAACGTCCCGTTGAGGGTGATGTCGACCACGGTGCGCCACGCGTTGGGGGACATGTCCTCGGCTGGTACGGGGAAGTTGGCCGCCGCGTTGTTGACCAGGACATCGGGCAGGCCGAAGCGATCCTCGGCGGCCTCGAAGGCGGCCGCGATCGACTCGGGCTCGCGGATGTCGCAGCCCACCACCAACACCGGCGCCCCGATCTCGCCGAGGGCAGCTGCGCCGGCCTGGAGGTGCTCGGGCTTGCGGCTGGCGATCACCAGGTTGGCGCCCAGCCGGCCGAACTCACTGGCGATGGCCTTGCCCAGACCGGTGCCGCCCCCGGTGACGAGGACGGTCTGGCCGGCGAAGGTGCCCGGTTTGAGGGCCGTCTCGCCCACCGGTGGGGGCGCCGGTAACCCGGTCATCTCGGTCATGAGGCCAGCATCGCGGACCCACGGCTCCGGCACCAACCGCCAACTCGGCGCCGAACTGGTGGCGCGCGGCGAGCGGTGGTGCGTGTGACACGAGCCGTCCGACCCTGCCGGCGACGCCGCCGGTCTGGTGGCCAACACCGCCCCGGCAGCCGAACCAGCGGTGCTGCTGGGACTGCACCATCAGGCGCTGGCCGCCATGGGCGCCTACCGCGTGCGGGCCGAACTCACCACGGCTCGGGCCTTCCGGGAGGTGATGGATCTCGAGCGCCAGGCCGATACCCAGCTGGGGCCCCTGCTCGGCAGCTTCTACGACCCCGGCCGCCGGCGAGGCGCCCCGATGACCGTGCCGGTGTCGCCCCAGGAGCTCCTCGAGGTCACGCTCCCCTCGGCCTGAGCTCCGGCCACATCACCCCCAACCGGTGATGCGGTGCGACCCTCGGAGTGCGCTCACCCGACACGTTCCGGTGTGGCGTCGTGGGGTCAGGGGGTGTCGACGACGACGACGTCGCTACCGGAGCGGCCGAACACCTCGGGGGCGTAGATCTCCTCGGCCTTGGCGGGCGGCACCACGAACGTGCCGGGCGTGGTGGCCCGGGCGATGTAGGTGTAGTCGTAGGTGCCGCCGCCGAGCAGGGTGGTGAACGCCTCGGCCCGGTCGTCGCGCAGGTTCTGATGCTCGTACCACTGCCACCACGGGTAGCTGATCCGGAAGCCGAAGTCCTCGCCGCCGAACCCGGGCCCCCCGCCCTGGTCGGCCAGATCATCGCTGATGTCGGGGGTGACGGCCAGCGCTGGGTTGAGCGGCTCCAGCCCGGCGGGCAGCGGGTCGACGAGACCCACGTGGGTGCGGCGACTGTCGGCCACCATGATGACCCGCACCCGCACCTCGGCCCCGGCCCGGATGTGCCACGTGCCCTCGTCGTCGCGGCTGACGTCGGCGGGATCGTCGACCGCTTCGTAGGTCCGGGTCACCACGAATCCCCGATCGCGAGGATCGAGCTCGAGGTCGGCCGGTGCGTAATCGAGGCCCAGGCGGTAGTACAGGCGACCGGCACCGTCCTTGGCCACCACGATGTCGGTGTCACCCGCGTCGATCAGCTCGGTCATGGGCACCAGCGTCTGGCCCCGGTCGGTGCTGCGACCCTGGTAGGTGTGCTCGCCGGCGTACAGATCGCCCAGCCAGACCCGAGCCACGAAGTCGGGGGTCACCGACTCGAAGGTGTCGAAGTACTCGTTGAGGGCGAGCAGGATGAAGACGTTCTCCTGCACGTTGTCCCAGCGACCCCGGGTCTGGTTGCCCAGGAGCCCGGCGACCACCTTGGGAATGAGGTCCGACGTGGGATCCTCCGACACCAGGGCGCCCAGGATGATGCCGTCCGAGCGCCGGTCGGAGTGCAGGATCAGGTAGCCGTCCTCGCCGTAGCCGGTGGCGAACGTGGCCGCACCCGCGGTCTCGGTGGCGCTGTTCTGGAATCGGCGGGCCACCGCGGTCCGCTGGGAGGGATCGTCGAGCACGGGCCACAGCCAGGCCAGGGCATCGAGCCCCAGGTCGTCGCCGGCTCGGCGGTACAGGGCCGAGGCACCAGAGGGGTCCCGGTCGCCGGCCAGGGCCCGGACGTGCAGCGCGTAGGCGGTGAGCGTGTCGCGCACCGCCTGGCTGTACTCGGCGGGGAAGTGGTTCTCGATGGAACCGAGGTAGTCGAGCCCCCGGCTCTTGGGGCCCGACCCCACCGAGTAGCCGGCCTGTTCGGCGGCGACCAACGTGTGCACGGCCTGGATCGAGTTGTACGGAATCGAGTCCTCGCCCCTTCGCCAGTAGGGGAACCCCCCGTCACCGTTCTGGAGGGCCGACAGTGCCGCGATGTCATCGGCGACAGCGGCATCGAGCTCGGCTGGCGGTGGCAGGCCCTCGGCCGAGAAGGCGTCGAGCACGTCGCGCAGGGCGGCGACGGCCATGATGCGCGAGGCCAGACCGTCGGAGCTCTCGTAGCGGTAGTCGTGCAGATACAGGACCGCGTCGGTGAGGGCCTGCAACGCGGTGGACGACGTGTCGACCTCCAGTCCCCCGAACTGCTCGATCACCCCTGTGGGGGCCAGCAGCGGCTGGATGACCGATCCGGCGTCGACCACACCGTAGGTGGCGAAGGCCTCGGTGGTGGCCGGCGTGTACACCGGCATCTCGCCCGCCGCGGCGTCCGCATGTGATCCGCCGGCCGCGGCCACCCGGAACCGGGCGGTGCCGGCTGCGTCGGCCTCGGCATCGAAGCGCACCTCCACGCGGTCGTTGGCCGGCACCGTGACCCGCCGACCGTCGTCGGCGCTCAGCGTGAGGTTGGTCGTCTGCACGGCCACGTCGACGTCCAGCGGCTGGTCGGTCTGGTTCTGGACGATGACCGGCAGCTCGAACCGATCGCCGAAGTTCAGGAATCGGGGAGCCGAGGGTCGCACCATGATCGGCAGCCGGGCCGTGATGGTGGCCTCGCCCGACCCGAACGAGTCGGTGTCGCCGACGGCCACCGCCATCACCCGGTAACGGGTGAGACTGTCGGGCAGATCGACCTCGACGGTGAGGGTGCCATCGGCGCCCGTGCGCTCGTCGGGGGCGAACAGGGCCAGCGCGTCGAACTCCGTGCGGACGTCGATGGGGGTGGTGGGCGAGCCGCCCTGGCCCTGGTTGGCAGAGGGCGCCAGCTCGGCGGGTGCCGCCAGGCGGGCGATCGTGGTCGCCGCCGCGTCGAAGGAAGCTTCTCCGCCGCTGGCCGCGTCGGTACCACCATCTCCCGACAACGCCTCGCTGACCTCCTGGAATCGGTCGACACCGGTGAGCTCGATGCTGGCCCGGCCGTAGCGAGCGTCGATCCAGTCGGCGCCGCGTGGCAGATAGAAGGCCTCGTTGGGATCGGGCAGCTGGTAGCCCGACAGCGCCAACACCGCTTCGTCCACCACCACCAGCGCCACCTCGGCCGCGTCGACCGGCTCGCCCCGAGCGTCCACCACGCTCACGTCCACGGTGGTGGCGGCCCCGGGTTCCACCTCGGGCTGGGTGGGTGTGGCCGTCACCGTGAGACTGCGGGTGGTGGCGGGAACGGCCAGCTCGACTGCGCCGGTGGCGTAGGCCGGCCGGGGTGGGACGTCGGTGACGGGCTGGCCGTCGGCATCGATGCGATCGGTCTGGCCGACCAGGTCGATCTGTACCCGGACGCCCGGAATCAGGTCGTCGGTGATCGGGATCTCGACCACGGCCGAGCCGTCGGTGGCTTCGAACCTGCTGGTCGACACGAAGCCGTTGCGCATGATGTTGACCAGCCCGTCGGCGGGGCCGAAGGGCGACTGCACCAGGATCTCGGCCGTTTCGCCGGCCTCGTACTCGGCCTGGTCCGGTATGAGCGTGACCACCTCCTGTTGCACCCGAGCGTCGGGTCGAGCGGTTCCGCCGCTGACCCATCGGGTGAGCTCGCTGCGGTTGCGCCGGCCGGTGGTGTCGGTGACGGTGGCCGACACTTCGTAGGTGCCGCCCTGGCCGGTGGCGAACGAGCACGACACCGCCTCGGCGGCCGACGTCACCGAGCACGTCTCGGTGTCGACCGCCACCTCGCTCCACTCACCGTTCTGGTACCGCCACTCCAGGCGACTGGCCTCCATGGTCACCGTCCGTCCGGCCACCGCTTCACCGTCGAGGTCGGTGACGATGGCGTCGATCAACAGCGGCTCACCCTGGCGGACGAAGGCCCGGGGGCTGCGGAGACCCACGTACACGTCGGCCGGGTGGACCAGGACAGCGGCCGTCGACGACCAGGCCTGGCGGTTGACGTCGAACACGGTGGCCTGGGCGGTGACGCTGGTGGGCTGGTTCTCGCCGTCGCCGGTGAACGACATCTCCAGGTAGTGCGTGCCGTCGGGTCCCGTCCGACCCGTGAGCGTCTCCACCGCCACCGGCTCGCCGTCGGGATAGGGGTAGTCGTAGTCCTCGACGGCGAACCCAGCCGAGTAGTCGTCGTAGCCGCCGTACCCCGACTCCCACCAGGGTGTCCAGATGCCGAACGTGTAGTCGGGCCAGTTGGGCGGCGTGTACGAGGTGGTGTCGGTGGTGACCACCCATTCGACGTCGGCGTCGGGCAGCGGTCCGCCGGAGAAGTAGGTCGCGTCCACCGCGACGGTGGCCGGTTGATCCACGAAGTAGGGCGCCGGAGACTCGGTGCGAGCGGTGACCTCGAACTCGGGCCGACGGAAGTCCTGGATCTCGAAGGAGTCGTAGTGCCACTCGGCGAACGACGAGTCGATGAGGCGCAGCCGGATCTCGGCCGGCCCCAGGTTGGCGCCGTCGGGCACGTCGATGGAGAAGTCGAATCCCCCGAGGGGGCTCAGGTCGAGCTCACCGGTGGCCAGCTCGTTGCCCTGCGGGTCCTGGATGCGGTATTCGGCTCTGGTCCCGGGCTCGACCAGGGCCAGCTGGGCGTCGCCGCTCAGGCGCAGGCCCCGGACCCATCCCTTGAAGTGGGCCGTCTCGCCCGGCTTGTACAGACCCCGATCGCTGAACAGGTGCCAGCTGGTCACGTCACGGGTGGTCTCGGCCGACCATCCTCCGGCCAGGATGGCGCTGTCGTTCTGGTGGCGGGCCACCAACGGACCGTCGTTCGGGCGGTTGGCGGCCGGCAGGGCGAGCTGGCCCAGTCCGTCGGCGTCCGTGCGCTGGGTCTGGTCCGTGCCGGTCAGCGTCACCTCCACATCGGCCTTCGGGGCACCGCTGGCCAGGTCGGTCGTCCACGCCACCAGGTCTTCGCGGTCGGCGAAGGCGTCGAGACCGATGTCGGTCCGCTGGATCCAGGTCATGGTCGGGCGGTTGGACCAGAAGTCGGGGTCGTTGCGGTCCAGGCGGGCCAGGTCACCGGTGGGTTCCACGATCATCACCACATGACCGGGGTCGTCGCCCAGGACATCGCTCAGCTCGAGGTCGGTCTGGGTCAGCTGGTCGAAGGGCTCGTCGAGGGCGACCTCCCTGTCGATCGTGGCCGGCCAGGGTGGGGTGGGGATGGTGGTCTGGAGCTCGCCCCGGTACCAGTCCTCGGCGTATTGGCGATACCGGAACCAGTCGGTCGGGTCCACCGAGAACAGTCGAACCCGCAGCGACTGGTGGTTCACCGACGTGACGGCGATGGAGGGCGAGTCGTCGAACGGATCCAGGGTGATCAGCTCGCCGGCGAACGGGTCGAGGCGGGGCCGGGCCTCGCCGAAGGTGAACTTCAGCTTCTCGTCGCCGGCCAGGGTCTGACCGTGGATGTCGGTCAGGCCGGCGTCGACGGTGACTTCGTAGGTGGTGTTGGCGGCGGTGGCGCCGGCCACGGTGAGCGTGTCGCCGGCGACGAACACGAAGCTGGCGTCGAGAGCGGGCTCGATCGTGACCTGTGCCGGGTCGAAGGCGGCCTCGTCGAGGGGGTTGTTCAACTGGACGCGCAGCTGCTGCGACGGTTCGCAGGGCTCGGATTCGGTGCAGTTCTGCTCCTCCACACGCAGGGGGGCGAACGTGCGCAGGGTGCGTGACGGGGTGTCCTCGCTGGTGCGGGGACCCTCGGCTGACGGCGCGCCCGGACCGATCCGCGCCGTGATCTCGATGTCGGCCGGCAGCGGGTCCACCGGTCGGAAGGCGATCCACCGATCTTCCAGGGCCCGGTCGACCGCCCGGGCCGCCTGCTCGTCGGCTTCGATCTCGTTGTCGGTGGCCAGTCGCACGTCCACCGGCTGGTCGCCCGCCTCCACCGTGATGGCCGAGAGCATGGCGGCGGGGTCGATGCGCTGGTCGAAGCTGGCCACGAAGACGGGTTCCAGCGGCAGCGAGTCGCCCTCGGGCTGGAAGGATCGGAGCTGCACGGTTGGCGTGGAGAACTCGAACCGGACCGCGTCGGCCAGCTGGCCACCGGTGGTCGAATTCGTTCCCGCGGGAATGTCGACGACGTACGACGTGGCCATCGGCAGCCGGTCGATCAGGTCGGACTGGTGCTCGAAGCGCAGCGTCTTGGTGCCGATCCACTCCCAGCGGCCGGGGAGGTCGGGGGTGACGGTGACGGGAACATCGGCCGCCTCGACCTGGTCGACGGTGCCCAGCTCGACCATCGGCTGGTTGAAGGTGACGCTGATGAACGGGGCCAGGTCGACATCGCCCTCGGGCTGGTACCGCAGGACCTCCAGCGGTCCTGGCGGCACGGGCGGCGGTGGATCGTCGTCCTGGGCCGGGAACGGTGCCTCGATGGTGTCGCCGTTGCGTGGCGGCCGCAGCGTCTCAGCCGGTCGGTTGAAGTCCTGCTGGTCGTCATCGGGTGTGTCCCACTCGGGGAGCCGGTCGAGGACCGCCGCCACTTCGTCGCGGTCCAGGGGTTGGCCGGCCACCACCGCGACGGGATCGGTCACCTGGGCATCCACCGGGGCGCCGGTCCGGAGCCGCACCGCCAGGGGGCCCGCCCCGAGGTCGGCCACCGATGTCGGCCCGCCGTCGGGCGGGGCGCTGGTGGGCGGTGACTCGCGGTCGGGGTCGTCACCACTGTCGGAGCAGGCGCCCGCCACGAGGGCGAGCACCAGCAGGGCGGCGCCCCACCGTGCGGCTCGGTGGCGGCTTCGAAACGTCGTCATTGGGTGGCCCCCGGGTGTCGGCTACAGGCTACGACGACCCGTCTTCCACCCCCGGTTCCCCACCTCCACCGAAATTGCGTGGGTTTGTGCGACTCAGCGCGACGAATTGACGCCAGATCCGTCAGGACGGGCTGGTTGGTCGGCGGTAGCCGGTGAAGCGACGCAGTCGCAGGCTGTTGGACACCACGAACAGCGACGACAGACCCATCGCCGCGGCGGCGATCATGGGCTGGAGCACCCCGAAGGCGGCCAGCGGGATGGCGGCCGCGTTGTAGGCGAAGGCCCAGAACAGGTTGCCCTTGATGGTGGCGAGGGTTCGGCGGGACAGGGCGATGGCATCGGCCACGGCGCGCAGATCACCGCTCACGATGGTGAGATCCGATGCCTGGATGGCCACATCGGTACCCGTGCCGACCGCGATACCGAGATCCGCCTGGGCCAGGGCCGGCGCATCGTTGATGCCGTCGCCCACCATGGCCACCCGATGTCCGGCGGCCTGCAGGTCCTGGACGTGCAGCACCTTGTCGGCGGGCAACAGGCTGGCCTGCACACGGTCCACCCCGACCGCGGCACCCACGGTCTGGGCGGTTCGGGGGTTGTCGCCGGTGAGCATGGTCACCGTGAGTCCCTGTTGATGCAGCGCGTCGATGGCCTCGGCCGCGTGTTCCTTCACCCGGTCGGCGACGACCAACACCACCTCGGCTCGGCCGTCGCGCCCGGCCAGCACGGCCGTGTGGCCAGCGGCCTCGGCCTGATCGGCCGCCGCGTCGATGGCGGGCGGCACCTCGGCGAAGAGCCGGCGGCGACCCACGGCCATCGACGTGCCGGAGACGGTGCCGGACACGCCGAGCCCGGGTCGGCTCTGGAACCCAGCCACCGGCGGACGGTCGGGATGGGCGGCGGCGATCGCCGCCGCGATGGGGTGCTCGGAGCGAGATTCGAGGGCCGCAGCGAGGGCCAAGACCTCGTCGCCGTCGCCCGATGGGCTGATGGTGTCGACGAGGTGCATCCGGCCTTCGGTGAGGGTGCCGGTCTTGTCGACCACCATCACATCCACCGCCCGGGTGTCCTCCAGTACCTCACCGCCCTTGATGATGATGCCCAGCTGGGCACCCCGTCCGGTGCCCACCATGATCCCCAACGGCGTGGCCAGTCCCAGAGCGCACGGGCAGGAGATGATCAGTACCGCCACGGCCGCAGTGAAGGCCTCACTGGCCGCGTGCCCGGTGACGAGCCAGGCCACCAGCGTGACCAGGGCGGCGCCGATGGCGAGGGGCACGAAGACCGTCGACACCCGGTCGGCCAGGCGCTGCACGTCGGCCCGGCTGCCCTGGGCCTCGTCGACCAGTCGGATGATCTGGGCCAGCGCAGTGTCGGATCCGACCTTCGTGGCCTCGACCACGAGCGACCCGTTGGTGTTGACCGTGGCACCGATCACCTCGTCGCCGATGCCGACGGCGACCGGCACCGGCTCGCCGGTGATCATCGAGGCGTCGACCGCCGACGACCCGTCGACCACTGCGCCGTCGGTGGCGATCTTCTCGCCTGGGCGCACCAGGAAGCGGGTCCCCACGGTCAGCTCGGACAGGGGGATGTCTCGGCCGTCTTCGAGCCGGGCGGTGGGACTGCCCAGCTCGGCCAGGGCGCGGATGGCGTCGCCCGACCGTCGGGTGGCCCGCACCTCGAGCCACTTCCCCAGGAGGATGAGGGTGACGATCATGGCGGCGGTCTCGAAGTACACGGGCTCGTCGAGCCCGCTCACCAACACGATGGCCGACCACAGCCACGCCGACACCGATCCCATCGAAACCAGCGTGTCCATGGTGGTGGCGCCGTGACGGAGGTTGCGGAGGGTGCTGCGGTGGAAGGTCCAACCCGACCAGAACACGACCGGTGTGGCCAGGGCGGCCACCGCCCATCGCCAGCCGTCGAAGTGGAGCGGGTGGACCATGGAGAGCACCATGACCACGAGGGCGAGGGGCACGGCGACGAACAGCCGTCGGCCCAACTCGCGTTCGCGAGCCCGATCGTCATGGCCGATGTCGGCGGCCACCACCGTGTACCCCAGGTCCTCGACCGTGGCTCGCAGGAGGTCCTCGTCGACGGCGTCGCGCAACAGCACCATGGCCCGGTGGGTGGCGAAGTTGACGTTGGCCTCGGCCACTCCGTCGAGCCGATCGAGACCGGCCTGGATGCGGCTGGCGCACCCGCCGCACGTCATTCCGTCGATGGTGAGGTCGACCCGACGGACATCGTCGGTGGACCCATGGGAGTCGATGGAGGTGGCCATGGGGTCCAGCCTAGACCTTCCAGCCGAGAGGAAGGTCAAGTCCCGCTTCCGGCGACGTCGATCCCGATCACCTGACACCGGTTGGGGTCGGTGCAGGCCTGGGGATCGAGGGCCCGGGCCCGCTGCGACAGCTCCACGAGCTGTCGCCGCGCCTGCACCAGTCGCTCGATCTGCTGGTCGAGCTCGCCCAGGTGGCGATCGAGGAGCGCACGCGTGTGCTGACAGGAGCTGGACCCCGCGTCCTTGAGCTCGAGCACCGACGCGATCTCGGTGAGGGAGAGGCCGGTGGACTGCGCATCGCGCACGAAACGCAGTCGCTCGAGGGCCGCCTCGTCGTACACCCGGTAGCCGGCCGGTGTCCGCTCGGGCTCGGCCAGCAGCCCGATCGATTCGTAGTACCTGATGGTCTTGGTCGACACACCGACGTGGTCGGCGAGAGCTCCGATCTGCATGGCTCGAGTGTAGCGAGCAGTCTCCAGTCAGCTGGAGGGTTGACGCGACTCAGGTCGACGGCGCGACGGCGCCGATCGTCAGGGCCACTCCGGTTCCCAGCAGGGCGCCGGCGGCGACGTCATCGGCGAAGTGCACGCCGTAGTACATCCGCGCAACGGCGGCCAGCACCGCGACGGGCACCAGCGCGTATCGCCAGGCCGAGGATCGGGGCCACACCAGGGCCACCGCCGTCGCCAACGCGAAGGCCACCGTGGCGTGGCTGGACGGAAAGCCCCAACCCTCCACCATCGACCGTGGAGCGCCGCCCAGCTCGGCGGCCGAGGGACGTGGTCGCTGCGCCACCTCCTTGGTGAGGATGGCTACCGACCAGGCCACGAGGACGATGGCCAGCACGGCCACGGCAGGTCGTCGGCCGACCAACCACGCCACCAGCCCACACACCGCCAGCGCGACCAGCCGGTTGCCCAGCTGCATGGCCGGCCAGAGCACGGTCGCCCAACCGTCGGGCCGGCCGTGGACGTGTCGGGTGAGCGAGGTCGCCCACTCACTCGTGTCGGTCGCCGACGCCACCGCAGCCCAGGCGGCGAATCCACCGAGGAGCACCAGTCCGGCGAGGAGCTGACGCCGTGCCATGGCCAGCCTCCCTGCGTGCCAGAACCGGCATACAGTACCGGCCATGTGCTCGACGTGTACCACCGCTCTCGATGCTCTCGGCACCAATGCTGTCGTCGTCGCCGTTGTGGCGGCCAACGGATGGGAGCGGCTGAAGGATCGCGCCCAACGACGGCCTCGCCTCGAGCGTCAGCTCGACACCTGGCGCGAGAACGCCGACTTCATGCGCACCATGGGCCTCGATCCGCTCGGCACCCTCGGCGCCCCCCCGACCGTCGACCTGCCGTTGGACGCAACGGCGCAACCCGCGACCGCTTGACCTCCTCGCCCCCGGTCGAGGGCCTGCCCAGGGCCCACTGGTTCGTGGTCACGTTCGTCGTCTACGTCGCCCTCGCGTTGGTGGTGAAGAGCACCGTGTTGAACTGGATCATCGGTCCTCTGTGGCTGTTGATCACCCTGTTCCTGGTGCCCAACCTCTTCCGTCGCGTCCGCCGCCGGGTGGTGTCCGATTGAGTTGGGCCGCCCACGAGTTCGAGAACTACTTCATCCAGAAGCACGTCGACGTGAAGGCGTCGTTCCTGGCCGTGGTGCTGGGAACGCAGCTGCCCGACCTGTTCACCAAGAGCTTCGTCTACGCCGCCGACAACCCGGCCAAGTTCCACCGGGGTTGGCCGGGCGTGGGGTTCACCCACTCGCTCATCTTCGGGTTCGTCTTCGCCATATTGATCCTGGCCATCACCAAGAGCCGCAGCTGGGCGCTGGGCGTGCTCATCGGTCAGTGGGCCCACGTGCTCACCGACTTCGCCGACTCGGCCGGCACCATGCCCTTCTTCCCCTTCTCCGTCGAGCCGGTCACCATCGACATGTGGAAGCACGCAGCGGCCGAGGGACGCTACGGCGACGCTGCTGCCTACTACTCCAGTCTCGGCGGGGTCTGGGATGCGTTCTGGCTGGTCATGGTGCTGGTGTTCGCCCGCAGCACGCTGCGTCCCGAGTACTTCCGGTCCACCATCGTGCCGGCCGATCCCAAGGTGTGGTCGTGGCTGCACCGGCGGCTGCGGCTACCAGAAGTGGGGCTGCTGTTGGTCTATTGGGGGTTCTTCTTCTACGGGCTGGGCCGGTTGACGGCCTGGTTCCTCTACGCCCGAACCGATGCCAACGCCACCCTCAGCCTGGTCTGGGGCGGGCCCGAGTGGGTCGACGGGAACGATCTGTCCGATGCCGGCCTCGTCGAGGTGCTGGTGCGAACCACCGTCGGTGGGGTGCTGTTCGCTGCGTTCGTGTGGCTGTGCTGGAAGGTGTTCATCAAGCGACTGTGGGACCGTGGGGTCGATCCGCCGGTGGTGGAGCGGGGTCCGGGCATCCACGCCGCCTTCGGGCCGCCGTCATCGCCGAGATCATGAGTGATCCGTCGGCCACAGGGCCGGGCACCTCGTGAGGACGCGGCTGGAGCACGCGTGGGCCAATGTCGCCGACCTCGGTCGAGCCATCGAGTGGTACACCACGGTGTTGGGCTTCGAGCTCGAGGCCCGATGGCCCCCCGAGCACCCCCACTACGCTCACTTCCACTGCGACCGTGGCGCTGTGTTCGCCATCCAGGAGGCACCCGGTCGGGGTGGTCGGTTCAACTTCACCGTGGACGATCCCGACGCGCTGTGGGAGTGGTTGCGAGGACGGGTGACGATCATCGAGGAGTTGTTCGACACGCCCTACGGCAGTCGGAAGTTCACCATCGCCGACCCCGACGGCAACGAGCTGGGGTTCGTCGACAAGGTGGTCTGAGATCAGGGCGCGCCCAGCACGTCCCGATGGAAGGCCAGCATGTCGGCTTCGAACAGCGCCGGCTGATCGCCGATCCCGCCGATGCGGGCCCCCTTGCGGCCGAAGCCGGCCTCGACCGCGGTGATGAACAGATCGGTGTCGGTGAGCGAGCGGTCGGGTTCGCCGGTGTGGGGATGGATCATGGCACCGTCGTCGGTCAGGTGCACCGTGGGCGCGCCTGGCGCGATTCGGGCCTCGGGCAGCTCGTGCACGGGCTCGTGCCGGTCGAAACTGTGGTGGGCCCCGGCCACGATGCGATCGGTGGCCAGCCCGCCGCGCAGGGCGATGGCGCGGGTCTGGGCCTGCACCTGCTGCACCGATACCCATTCGTCCAGCTCGCCGACGATCGAGCGCACCCGGGTGCGGCCGACGTCGGGGTCCACGAACTGGTAGCCGGCCCAGGGGTACACGGCGTAGGTGCCGGCCAAGGCCAGGTCGGGCCCGGCGACGGCGTCGGCGAACCGACGCATCGAAGCGGTGAGCACGGCCGAGCCACCTCGACTGTGGCCCTGGGCGCTGATGCGGTCACGGTCGATGGCCGGGTCGTCGGCCAACACCCGCAGGGCGGCCAGCACATCGAAGGCGCTGGCCGCGAAGGAGTACTGGGTCTGGTTGCCCACCGTGGACGCCACCGAGCGGGCGCCGAAGGGATCGAGCAGTAGCACGGCGAAGCCCGAAGCGAGCAGTGTCTCGGCGTGGGCCAGGTGATTGGGGCCCACCCCCAGGCTCCCGGGTACCACCATCACCAGCGGGGCGGGTCCTTCGCCGGCCAGGAACAGCTTGCCGTCGATGGTGATGGGTTCGCAGCCGCCGGGATCGGTGATGGCGTGGTGGAAGTTGGCCGGGTTGGCACTGGCGACCTCGACAGTCCGGCCCCGCACGCCGGCGAGCGTCACCGCTCGGTCCCGCAACCGTTCGTCGCTGCCCTCCATGGCGGGCAGCGTAGGCCTCTGCGGCCCGGCCCGCCTCGCTCCGGCGCCTCGCCGTCGTGGCCGACGGACTCGCGGACGGACGTGTTCCCGGTGCTCGGCTGGCGTGGTCAGTCGGCGTCCAGGACCATCACCTGGACGAGAGCGGTGTCGTCGGCACCCCATTCCGTGCGGGACTCGTACAGCGGTTCGAAGCCCATGGCGCGATAGAAGCGGCGGGTGCGCTCGTAGCTGTCGTCATAGGTCGATGGACCACGGGTCTTCACGTGGAGCCACCTGACCTGGCGCCGCCGGCAGTCGTCGATCGCGGCTTCCACGAGGGTACGGCCCAGCCCGGCGCGGTGGTGGTCGCGGTCGACGGCCATCACGGCGATCTCCACCGACGTCGGTGTGTGCGTCTCCAGCGCGAGGAAGCCGCGGATGACATCGTCCCGGTCGACGGCGACGAAGCCGCGCCGCTGGTGGAGCGCCTCGATGTAGGCCTGGTTGGAGGACGGATCACCGAACCACTGCGGGAGCGAGTCCAGCAGGTCGCGGCACGCCGCGGCGTCGTCGTGGACCAGTGGGCGGATCGACATCCCACCATTGCTCCCGCGACGACGTGCCGACACCGGGACCGGGGTGCGCGGCCGGCCAATAGCATCGTGGCCCATGAAGGGCATGGATGTACCGGACCGTACCGAGGACTTCACCGCCGATCCCGTGGAGCTGTTCTTCGACCTGGGCTACGTCTTCGCGTTCTCCCAACTGGTCGGCCATCTGGTGCACCACCCCACCTGGGACGGGGTGGGAGAGGCCGGGCTGCTGTTCCTCTTGATGTGGCTGCCGTGGTCGCAGTTCACCTGGGCCGCCAACCGGGTGTCGGGCAACGGCCGACCGGTGCGGATCCTGTTCCTGATCGGCGCCGCGGTGAGCGTGCCCATGGCCGCGTCGGTGTCGACGGCGTTCGAGTCGGGTGGGCCGCTGTTCGCGCTGACCCTCTCGATGATCGTGGTGCTCGGTTTGGCCACCCAGACCCTCGGCTACGAGAAGCAGTCGGATGAGTTCGGCACCTTCGTCCGCTGGATGTGGCCCAGCGTCCTGGCCCTGGTGGTCGTCGTCGCGGGTGGGTTCGCCCACGATGCCGCGCGCGTGGCGTGGTGGATCGGCGGGGTCGTCATCATCTTCGCGGCGATGGTCGCAGCCGGCCGCGGCGAGTGGGTGGTCCGCTCGGGGCACTTCGCCGAGCGCCACGGGTTGATCGTCATCATCGCGCTGGGCGAGGTGGTGGTGGCGATCGGACTCCCGGTGGTGAGCGCGCTCGAGGGTGGCGGCGGCCTACCCGGCGACACGGTGATGGCGCTGGCCGCCGCCGGGGTGCTGGCCGGATTGTTGTGGTGGTCGTACTTCGATCGGACCTCGCCCGCGCTGGAGTTCCGGGCCGAGCATCTGGACGGCGCCCGGGAGGAGGGCCGCTACATGCGTGACGTGTACACGTGGGCCCATGCGCCGATGGTGGCCGGTGTCGTGGCCACTGCCGCCGCGCTCGAGGAGATCGCGCTGCATCCCGGCGATGAGGTCAGCGGTGCGTTCCGGTCGCTGTTCTTCGGCGGATTGGCGCTGTTCACGGTGGGGGTGGCCGCCGCAGTGTGGCGGGCGTTCCGGGTGGCCACGCGTGAGCGGTTGCTGGCCCTGGCGCTCATCGGACTGGTGTTGACGGTGGCCGGCTCGTGGCCGGGCGTGTGGGTGATCGTGACGGTGGATCTGGTGATCCTGGTGATGCTGATCTTCGAGAACCGCCGAGTCGAGGGCGAACGCCCGAACGTCACCAGCTGATCTCTCGGCAGCCTTCGTGGGTGTCGGGCTCGACCTGGAAGGTGCCGTGCTCGATGCCGTATCGGTCGTGGAGCAGGTGGCGGGCCTGGTCGAGCACGCTGTGTGCGTCGGTGTCCGCGCCGGTCATCAGGTGAGCCGACGCCGCTTCCATCTCCGAGGTCAGCGTCCACACGTGCAGATCGTGCACGTCGACCACGCCCGGGATGGTGGCCAGGTCGGCCTCCAGGGCGTGGACGTCGATGTGCACGGGCGCCGCTTGGAGCAGCACCCGTACGGCCTGGCGACCCAGCCGGTAGGTGCGGGGCAGGATCCACAGGCCGATGGCGGCACCGATGACCGGATCCACCCAGGACCAGCCGAACACCTGCAACAAGATCGCAGCCAGGATCACGCCGACCGAACCCACCCCGTCGGCCAGCACCTCGAGATAGGCCCCCTCGATGTTGAGTGACTCCTTGGATCCCTCCCGCAGCAGGAAGAAGGCCACCACGTTCACCGCCAGGCCCAAGCTGGCCACCACCAGCATGGGGATGCCCAGCACCTCGGGCTCGTCGAAGAGCCGGCGGACGGCCTCGACCAACACCCAGATGGCCACCGCGAACAGCAGCAGCGAGTTGACGAACGCAGCCAGGATCTCCAGTCGGTACAGCCCGAAGGTGTGGCTGGTGGCCGACGAGCGGGTGTCGGACTGGTAGCGGGTGGCCAGTTGGATGGCGGCCAACGCCATGCCCAGGCCGATGACGTCGGTGAGCATGTGGCCGGCATCGGAGAGCAGGGCCAGCGAGTTGGTGAGCACGCCGGCCACCGCCTCCACGACGAAGAAGGCGCCGATCAGTACGAAGGCGATCGTGAGCGGGCGGCGGTGGCGTTCACCGGCGCGGGCCAGTGTGGGCCCGTGGCTGTGGCCATGATCGTGGGCTGCGCTCATCAACCGTGGGCCACGTGTTGGCGCGACAGGTCCAGCAGCAGCCGCACGTGGGCGTCGTCGAGCCGGTAGTGCACATTGCGTCCGTCACGGCGGTTGCGCACCACGCCGGCGCCCCGCAGCAGGCGCAGGGCCTGGCTCACCTTGGTCTCGTTGGTCTCGACGACGGCGGCGATGTCGCACACGCAGAGCTCGCCCGCCTCGAGCAGCGCGAAGAGTATGCGGACCCGAGTGGGATCGCCCAGCAGCCGGAACAGCTCGGCCAGGTCGCTGGCCTCGTCGGTGCCGATCAGGCTGAGGGCCACGGCGTCCACCCGGCCATGGTCGACCGCGGGCACGGCGCACGAGTCGTCCCGGGTCACCTCTGATACCTGCATAGATGTGAAGGTATACGGAAGTCAGGCGATGCTGTCAACACCCGCGCCGGGCCGATTGGAGCCGGGCGGCTGTCGGTCACGGTGCCGACTTCCTCGATCATTCGCGCCTCGTTCCGGATGAGGAGTTCCACGATCTGGTGCACGTCGACGAGGCGGGCCGGGCCCGTTTCACCGAGGCTTTGGCGGGCGACCTGACCGACTGACCCGCGCCCGGCCGCGGGTGCTCGGTCAGCCCGGTGGCGCCGGCAGGTGGACCTCGGTCCGATCGGGCGGCAGGACCTGACGGCCCAGGATCAGGTCGGCCGCCTTCTCGGCCACCATCATGGTGGGGGCGTAGATGTTGCCGTTGGTCACCGCCGGCAGCACCGAGGCGTCGACCACGCGGAGACCCTCGGTGCCGTGGACGCGCATCGTGTCGGGATGGACCACGGCCATGGGGTCGGTGCCCATCCGCGCCGTACACGATGGGTGCAGCGCGGTCTCGGCGTCCCGGGCCACCCAGTCCATGATCTCCTCGTCGGTCTCCACCGTCGGTCCCGGGGAGATCTCGCCGCCGTTGAACGGATCGAAGGCGGGTTGGGAGAGGATGCGGCGGGCTGTGCGCACCGCTTCGATCCACTCCCGTCGGTCACGCTCGGTGGACAGGTAGTTGAACCGCAACGCCGGTTTCACCCGAGGGTCGGTGCAGGTGATCTTCACCGTGCCCCTCGAGTCGGAGTACATGGGGCCCACGTGCACCTGGTAGCCGTGACCCTCCGTCGGCGAGGAGCCGTCGTAGCGAATGGCGATGGGAAGGAAGTGGAACATCAGGTTGGGGTAGGCCTCGTCGGGATTGCTCTTGACGAACGCCCCGGCCTCGAAGTGGTTCGTGGCGGCCGGTCCCTTCCGGAACAGCCACTGGAGTCCGATCCACGGCGCTCGCCGTCCGGCCAGATGGGGCTGCATCGAGACGGGCTTCGTGCAGGCGTACTGGATGTAGACCTCCAGATGATCCTGCAGGTGTTCGCCCACGCCCGGCAGCGCGCTGACCATGTCGATGCCCAGACCGCCGAGATGGTCCGGGTCGCCCACGCCCGACAACTGGAGCAGTTGCGGCGAGTTGAAGGCGCCCCCGCAGCAGATGATCTCTTCGCCTCGGGCCAGTCGCGTGCGGCGCCCCCGTCGGTACTCGACCCCCACGGCCCGGTTGCCTTCGAATCGCACGCGGTTGGCGTGGGCACGGGTGACCACGTCCAGATTGGCTCGATCGAGCACGGGATGCAGGTAGGCCCGAGCGGCGCTGAGTCGGCGGCCCCGCCGCACGTTCCGGTCGAAGGCGGCGAAGCCCTCCTGGCGGTAGCCGTTCACATCGTCGGAGCGGCGGTACCCGGCCTGGACGCCGGCTTCGAGCCACGCGGCGAACAACGGGCTGGTGGCCGGTCCCCGTTCGAGCTCCAGCGGCCCATCGCCGCCGCGCCAGGCATCGGCCCCGGCGAGGCAGGTCTCCATACGCTTGAAGTAGGGCAGACAGTGGGCGTAGTCCCAGTGCGCCATGCCCGGCGCGGTGGCCCACTTCTCGTAGTCGGCCGGGTTGCCCCGCTGGAAGATCATCCCGTTGATGCTCGACGACCCGCCCAGCACCTTGCCGCGGGCGTGGTACACCCGGCGACCGTTCATGTGGGGCTCGGGATCGCTCTCGTACTTCCAGTCGTAGAAGCGGTTGCCGATGGGGTGGGCCAGCGCCGCGGGCATGTGGATGAAGACATCCCACTTCCAGTCGGGGCGACCGGCCTCGAGCACCAGTACCCGGTTGGCGGGATCGGCGCTCAGCCGGTTGGCCAGCGCGCAACCGGCCGACCCGCCCCCGACCACGATGAAGTCGTAGCGGGTGTCGTTCGATGAGGCCATCGCCTTCGAGGATATGGGTGCCCGGGGCCGTGGCTCTCGGTCAGGCGAAGCAGGTCTCCGGCGTGAGGTTCGTCCCGGCGCCCACGACCATCAGCACCCGTCGCTCGGGCCGCAGCGGGGCTGACCCGACGGGTCGCTCGACATCGCCGGAATGCGGTGTGAGTACGGCGACGTCGCCCGCTTCCAGGCGCGGCGTGTGAACTCGCCGCACCGTCCCTGCGGACCGTAGATCCCGCTGCCCAGACGCGCCGACTGGTGGCGCGGCTCGGCTCAGGTACCGACCACGTGCCGTAGGCGGTGCGGGCCGCGAAGAAGATCGGCACCTCGGCATACAGCGGCTGCTGGGTGGCGAGCAGCTCGTCGGCGGCTGGCTCCTCGGTGTGCTCGATGGCGAAACCCGCCGCGGTGAGGGCGTTGAGATACGTGCTGAGCATCCGGTGGTGGTTTCCGGCCCGGCGGACGCCCTGCGGGTTGGTCGATCGCCAGAAGCGCTCGTGGAAGTAGTCGGTCACCGTCACCGCCGGCCGGCCGTCGGGCCCGTCGGCGAGCTGAGCGTTGGGCGCGAGGAAGCACGGGTGGGCGATCACGAAGGCCAGCCAGCCGGTAGGCCGCAGGACCCGGGCGATGGCGCACAGCGCGCCGTCGAGGTCGGCGATGTCCATCAGTCCGAGCTGACAGGTGGCCCCATCGAATCGTGCATCATCGAGCTGGGCGAGGGCCTCGGCATCGTCCACGACGTACTCGATCGGCGTTTCGCCGGGTGACCCGTGCTGTCTGGCATGGGCGATCATGGCCGCCGACGAATCGACGGCCACGCGGGCACCGCGGTCCGCCAACAGCCGAGCCGCCAGACCCTGGCCGCAGGCCACGTCGACCACATCGAGCTCGCGCACATCGGGGACCAGCCGGCCCAGGCACTCGAGCGCGGTCGCATGGGGTCCGCTCCCGGCCACCAGCAGGTCGTCGTACCAGGCCGCGATGTCGGACCAGGACGGCTGGTCGGTGGACGCCATGGCGGTGAGCCTCCCACCTACGGACGGCCGACGAGGCCGCATGTGGCAATGAGGGGTCCGGTCGGCGGTCGGTGTTGGTCCGATCGACCACTCGCTCGCGTGCGACCATGGGTCGATGACCGAACGCGTGGTGCTCGTCCGCCATGGTGAGACCGAATGGTCCAGGGACGGGCGTCACACCGGTCGAACCGACCTGGATCTGACGGCCCGCGGCGAGCGAGATGCCAGGGCGGTGGGCGACACCCTTGCCGGTTGGGCCTTCGGTGCCATGTACGCGAGTCCGCTGCGGCGGGCGGTGGTCACCGCTCGACTGGCCGGTTTCGCGTGCGAGCTCGACGACGACCTCCGGGAATGGGACTACGGCGACATCGAGGGTCGGCGCCACGAGGAGATCCTGACCGAGTGGCCGGGATGGTCGAAGTGGAACGACGGCGTTCCCGGCGGTGAGACAGCCGATGAGGTGGGTGCCCGGGCCGATCGCTTCCTGGATCGGCTGGCCGACGACGAGGCGAACGTGGTGGTCTTCGCCCACGGTCATCTCCTGGCCGTGATGATCGCCCGGTGGCTGGGCCTCGATGCCGGCCAGGGGCGACGATTCCCGCTGGCCACCGGGTCGATCTCGGTGTTGGGCGTCAAGCGCTCCGAGCGGGTGCTGGAGTCCCTCAACGTCACGTCGTTTTAGGTACCACACGGTTGTCTGCGACGGCAGAGCGGGTCGTCGGAGCAGGTGGTACCCGATCCGAGTGCACCACAGGATCTGCGGCCATGACGGGACCGACACCCATTCCGAACGCGCGGTGCCGTTCGTGCGGAGGAGGGGTCGGCTCGTGGCCCGGGAAACCGACGAGGAAGCCGAACGGGTGGCCTCCTGACGATCGACTGGTCGCCGAGCCGGCGACGTGACCGGGCCGGGTGCCCCGGACCGGAACCGTTGCGTCCGTCGACGGGCCCGCGGCCGTCGGCATGTGCCGCCGATCAGCGGAAACCCGCTTGCCACTCGGCAGCGGGTGAGAGGTCACCGAGGATCTCGGGCGCATCCTCGGGCTCGCGTCCCGTGAGCCACAGCAGGAGGCTCACCCCCGGTGCCGCGATCCGGATCGGCTCCTGATCGCCGCGACCTGATGCACCCATGGTCCGGTCACCCTCGCCTCGGACCACCCATGAGCGCCCGGCGTCGGTGGCGACGATCCCGACCGGCCGAACCGGCGGCGTGTGCGGCTCACCCCACCAGCGGCCGTGATGCGCGAGGTTGTCGAGGTACTGGTCGATCGCCTCGGTCGCGATCTCCGCGTCGAGCGGGCTCGGGTGCGCGACGGCGCCGGCGGCATCCCAGGCGTGCAGGCCGGTTTCCAGGACCGTCTGACGAAGCCAGAAACGGGCCGGACCGACGCGGTCGAACACCCACACACCGGCGTCGAGGTCGACCTCACCCGCCCGTTCGGCGAAGCGCGCGGCGGCGATCGGCTCGGTGCCCGTCGGTGGGAGCGTGAGGTTCGAGTAGTACCAGCCGCCGAACTCGAGGGCGACGTGATCGGCGAGCTGAGCCATCGTCCAGTCCGGGCAGGTCGGAACCCTGGCGTCGGCTGGTGCCGCCCGACCAGCGGCGACGAACGCCCCGGCCAGCGACCGGCACCGTCTCGATCAGTCGTGCGTCGTCCATGGCGACCTCAATTGGCCTTGATGAGGCGGGCGCAGAGCATCTTCGAGAGGTTGAGGAGGAACTTCGCCGCGATCGGCGGATCGTCGGCGATCAGCCTTCGCAGCGCGCCGTCACTCATGCTCAGCACCCTCGGCTCGGGTGTGGCGGCGTAGACGTCGGCCGAGCGCGGGAGGTCGAGCAGGAACGCGGTCTCCCCGAAGGCATCGCCGCGGGTGAGCACACCCACCACCCGGTCGCCGACCTTCACCTCGAGCGTGCCGTCGAGCACGACGAAGATGTTGCGGCCGGTCCCGCCGGCCTTGAGCAGGCGGTCGCCGATGGCGCACGAGACGATGTTGCTGCGGGCGAGGCACCGCTCGATCTCGCCGTCGTCGAACCCGTCGAACGCACCGATGTCGGTGTCGGCCAGCTGCTCGAGCGCGGCGCGCACGGAGGCGAGATACTTGCCGGGCGTGACCCTCGACTGGCTGAGCACCGTGCCGGTGCCGGCGACCGCCCGAGCGACCGGTTCGGGAAGCGCGGGCCGGCCGTCGGGGTCGACGGCGGTCGTGCCCTCGCCCCGAAGCGCGTCGGCGTCGGGCAGGAAGCCGACGAGCGGCACCAGGTAGCCGGCCTCGGCGCTGTTGATGTTGTGCGTGGCGTAGGGGATCTGGCCCATGGCGATGTACAACGACAGGAGGTGCGGCTCGCAGGCACCGAACACGATCCGGATGTCGTGCTCCTCGACGTACGCCGGCTGATCCCTGTGGAGCTGGTGCACGGCGGCGCTGCCGCGGTGGGCCGGGGCGACGATCGTGCGCTCGCCGACACAGGAGAACCGTTCGAGCCCGGCGGCGATCCAGCCCTGCAGGTCGTACTGGGCGAGCTGGCGGTCGCTGAAGCCGACGCCGCCCCACGTGATGCGGTTCGCCGCGGCGATGTTGCCGTCGTCGTCGAGGGCGACGGTGTGCCAGCTGCGTGCGTCCTCCTCGTCGACGAGGATGCGGGCATCGTGGTCGGCCCGATCGCCGTACTTGCCCATCTCCTCGACCAGCACCGTGTAGCGGAGCTCATGGATGGGACGGAGGTTCTCGTCGCCGGTGGTTCACTCCTCGATGCGGTACACGTCCTGCATCGCGTCCCTCACCCGACGCCCCGGTGGCGTCAGCCCTGATCTTCGTAGAAGGCGGCCATCCGGCGTTCCATCTCGTCGGGGGTGACGTCCTCGACGTGACGACCGATGCCCCACGTGTGGCCGAAGGGATCACGGATGCGTCCGCCCTCGTCGCCGTAGAACTGCGCCTCGTAGGGGAACACGACTTCGGCGCCGGCGTCGAGGGCCCGTTGCCACAGCTCGGGGGCATCCTCGGTGTAGATGAAGAGGGCCATCGTCGTTCCGCCGAGCGAGGTCGGCGCCTGGTTCGGTCCACCGGGCCACTCGTCGGCGAGCATGATCACGGTCCCGCCGATGTCGAGCTCAGCGTGTCCGATCAGACCGTCCGGCCCGGTCATCCGCGGCTCGATCTCGGTGGCCCCGAACGCCCGTCTGTAGAAGTCGATGGCATCGGCGCACGGCGTGACCACCATCGAGACGGTGACCGCGCCGAGCCGGTCGGGAATCGGGGATACAGCCATGCGGTGATGCTCGTACCCTTCGACCCCGTGGTCAAGGCGTCCGCCTCCTGAACGGTTCATGAGGCGATGTCGTAGTGTCTCGATCGATGTCCACCGGGCCCCAGCCGCAGTCAATGCCGGAGGGGACCGTGACGTTCCTTTTCACCGACATCGAGGCGTCGACCCGGTTGTGGCAGGAACGGCCCGACGAGATGCCGCAGGCGCTGGCCGAGCACGACGAGATGATGCGGTTCGCCATCGTCGACAACCAGGGATACGTGTTCGCAACGGGTGGTGACGGGTTCGCTGCCGCGTTCGCGTTGGTGACCGACGCTGTGGAGGCGGCCGCCGCGTGGCTCAGCTGGGGTTGTTGGAGCACGGCTTCTTCCGCGTGCGCATGGGATTGCACACCGGTGAGGCCCAGGTGCGCGACGGCGACTACTTCGGTGCCGCCGTCAACAAGGCGGCGCGGGTGATGGCCGCCGGCCACGGCGGCCAGACCCTCATGTCGGCCACCACCGCGACGCTGGTGGAGGGGCATCCGGTCAAGAACCTCGGTGCGCACCGGTTGCGCGACCTCGAGGGCGAGACGGTGCTGTGGCAGCTCGGCACCGACGACTTCGCCGCGCTGCGAACGCTCGACCAGCTGCCCGGGAACCTGCCCGTACAGCGGACCAGCTTCATCGGTCGGGTGGACGAGGTGAAGGCGGTCGAGGAGTCGCTGGAACGAGGCGAGGTTGGTGACGCTCGTCGGTCCCGGTGGGGTCGGGAAGTCGCGACTGGCGCTGCAGGTCGCCGCCGAGCTGTCGGCCGAGTATTCGGGCGGTGCCTGGTTCGTCTCGCTCGGTTCGCTCACCGAACCCGATCTCGTCGCCGACGCGCTCACCGACGCGCTCGGGCTCGGTGAGCGGCGGGGTGAGACGGCCGAGGAGACCCTGGTCCAGTGGTTCGCGAACCGCGAGGCGCTCCTCGTGGTCGACAACTGCGAGCACCTCCTCGACGCAGTGGCCGCGATCGTCGACCGGCTCCTCGATGTCGACTCGGGCTCGACGGATCCTCGCCACGAGTCAGGCGGCGCTGAGCGTGCCGGGCGAGATCGTCCGCTCGGTGGAGCCGTTGGCGAGCCAGGGCTCGGCGAGTGAGAGCGTGCAGCTGTTCGTGGAGCGAGCCCGGGCCGTCCGTTCCACGTTCCAGCTCACGGAGGACAACGAGCGGCGCCGTCATCGAGATCTGTGACCGACTCGACCATCTCCCGCTGGCGATCGAGCTGGCCGCGTCGCGTGCCAAGGCGATGAGCCCGGCCGACATCGCCGGGCGGCTCGACACGCGCTTTCGCCTGCTCGCGTCCGGCGACCGCGGCGTCCCCGGTCGCCAGCGCACGCTCGAGGCGGCGATGCGATGGTCCTACGAGCTCCTCGACGACATCCAGCAGACCGTGCTCCGTCGGCTGAGTGTGTTCGTCGCGCCGTTCACCCTCGACGCCGCCGAGGCAGTGGTGGCCGATGACGACACCGTCGAGGCGTGGGAGGTCCTCGATGCCCTGCTCGCACTGGTCGACAAGTCGCTGCTGGTCGCCCGGGAGCACGGCGACACGACCCGCTATCACCTGCTCGAGAGCGTGCGGCAGTTCGGTCGAGCCGAGCTCGATGCCGAGGGCGACCTCCGGCACGGTCGGCCCGCTACGCCGATCACTTCACCACGCTCCTGCAAGAGTCGGATTCCCCGGTTCATGAGTCCGGCCGACCAGGCGGCCTTCGACGAGCTCGACCGCGAGTGGGAGCACGTCCGCGTTCGCACTGCGAGCTGCCGTCGACGATGCCACCTCCCTGCGATTCGAAGAACTGCTGGACGGTCTCGGTCCCATGTTCCTCAGCCGGGATCGCCAACGTGAGGGGCTGCTGTGGGCCGCCGAACTGCTCGACCGCCCGTGCAAGACCCCGTCCTGCGCATCCGCAACCTCGCCATGGCGGCCGTCCACGCCCAACACTTCGACTTCGGTCCCAGACCGAGACCTGCTGGCGGAGATCGAGCGGCTCCGAACGAGCACGGTCTCCCTCCGTCGCCCTTGACCAGCTCGATCGAGGCTCTCCATGCCATGTTGCGGGGTGACAACGAGCGAGCCGGGCGCCACGTCGATGAGGTGTTCGCCGCGGTCGACTCGGCAGCTGCGGAGGGCTTCGAGCAGTTCCAGGCCCTGAACAACGCCTACTCCGTGAGCGGGATCATCGGTCATCTCGGTGACCTCGATCAGCAATGGGTCGTGTACATGCGACGGGCCGAGCACATCGGGGCGGCATGGGTCACGCTCCGCGGCGGCATCGAGTTTCTGCGCCCGTGATCCACGAGCTCCAGCCCGACGATGCCCTCGACTTCCTCGGTCGGCACGTCGCGCTCACCGAGCAGATCGGTCAGTACACGGTTCTGGCGCACATGGCGATGTTCCACGGACTGCAGCTGCTCCGATCCGGCGACGTCATCGGTGCCTCGGCCAGCCTCGCGTTGGCGGTGACGACCGCAGCGGAGCGTTGCCCGACGTACATCGGCCAGAACGCGAACACGACGATCGCCATCACGATGCGGGAGTGGCCCCGCACCGCAACCACCATGCTCGGCGGACTCGAACGTTGGCGCCGTGACCGCCAACAGATCGGCACGACCCTCGAGACCGAGGCGGAGCTGCACTACGAGCGACGACTCCAACTCTCGCTCGGTGACGACTTCGGGCGGTGCCACGAACGGGGCGCCGAGCTCTCCGAGGCGGAACTGGTGAGGGTACTCCTCGCGGCCCTGCACGCGATCGAGGGCGGGACGATGTCCGACGACGTGATCGACACGCTCGTGACCTGAGCGTCGCCGGGTCGACGCTCAGCGCCGCGTGAGAACCGTCCTCCGAGAGGCCGACGGCGAGCGCACCGGTAGTGCCGCGTCGATGCCCGAAGGCGCCGTTGGTCCTGGTGGGGGCGACGCTGGCCGAGGTGCGTTCAGGCGGCGTCGTGGGTACTCGCACAGCCCTACCGACCGACGCCGCCTCCATCGACGTCCGCCTCGTCGGAGCGGCTGTCGACCTGGCCGACGCGAGCTCGCGATGGCCGAGCTCAGCCACCCGGCGAGGTCGGGCACCCGGGCCGGTTGGGCCCGAGTCGGCGTGAGCGTGCGTACTGTGCTGCGACGAGCTCGTCTGTCGAGGAGAACCGATGCCCCAACGACCAGGTGCGCTTTCAGGCATCGGCAAGACCCCCATCGTCCGGCTGTCCAGCCTTCCTGGGCCTGATGCCGGGGAAGTGTGGGTCAAGCTCGAAGCCGCGAACCCCACCGGTTCGTACAAGGACCGGATGGCTCTGGCGATGATCGAGGCGGCCGAGGAGCGCGGTGATCTCCGGCCCGGCCAAACCGTCGTGGAGTACACCGGAGGCTCAACTGGTAGTTCGCTGGCGTTCGTCTGTGCGATCAAGGGGTACCCGATACGCATCGTCAGTTCGAACGCTTTCGCCGAGGAGAAGTTGAAGACGATGCGCGCGTTCGGCGCCGAGCTCGAGTTGGTGCACAGCGATCACGGCATCCACCCCGAGCTGATCGGCCAGATGGTGGAGCGGGCGGCGCAGATCGTTGCCGAAGTCGACGGTTTTGCTACCGACCAGCTCAACAATCTCGACACGCTCGACGGCTATCGCCAGATCGGCGAGGAGATCGTCTCCCAGATCGACGGCGAGGTTCACGGGGCGTGTGTGTACGTCGGCGTCGGCGGCGCGTTCGTCGGTACGGTCTCACCGATCAAGGACACATGGCCGGGTTTGATCCGGACGATCGTCGAGCCGGCCGAGTCGGCGGTCATCGCCGGCGGTCCACCCGGGACGCACCGCATCGAAGGCGGCGGCATCGGGTTCGTCCCGAAGATGATCACTCCGGACGTGTACGACCGTGTCGATGCCGTCAGCACCGACGACGCGTTCGCGACGGCGCGCGACGCGGCGCGCACCGAAGGCGTCTGGACCGGGCCGAGCGGTGGAGCCAACCTTCTCGCCGCAATCCGTCTCGCCCGCGAGCTCGGCCCCGGGCACCGAGTCGTGACGGTGCAGCCGGACTCTGGGCAGAAGTACCTCGACGGAGATCTGTACGGGTAGACGGGACGTGGCCCGCACCGTTGGTCGGCCATGAGATGCGAACTCGGTTGCCGTGGCTTGTTCGGGTTGCCCATGGTGGCGGGGATGGCCGTGAGCAAGATGCACGCCGACGAGATCCACACCGATGTCACGCTCATGCGCCGGCTGCTCGCGGCGCAGTTCCCGCAGTGGGCAGCGCGGCCCATCGAGCTGGTCGACTCGTACGGGACCGATCACGACATCTACCCGCTTGGTGATGATCTCGCCGCCCGTCTCCCGCGGATCGGGTGGGCCACCGCGCAGGCGGCGAAGGAGGCGGCATGGCTGCCGAGGCTGGCCCCACACCTCCCGCTGGCCGTGCCTGTGCCCAGGGCGATGGGGCATCCGGCCGAGGGCTACCCCTTCGACTGGTCGGTGGTCGAGTGGCTGCCCGGCGAGACCGCCAACGGCACCATCGCCGATCTCCAGCAGGCCGCCGTCGACCTGGCCGCGTTCATACTGGCGTTGCGGGGCATCGACACCGCCGGTGCCCATTTGCGCCCTCCGCATCGGCGTGGTGGGCCGCTCGCCGAGGGTGACGAGCAGGTTCGGCGAGCGATCGCCGCGATCGGTGATCGTATCGACGCAGAAGCCGCCACTCGTTCGTGGGACGAGTCCCTCGCCGCGCCGCCGTGGGACGCGGGCGAGGTGTGGGTGCACGGCGACCTGCTGCCCGGAAACCTGCTGGTCGTCGATGGCCGGCTGTCGGCGGTGATCGACTTCGGGGGCCTCGACGTGGGTGACCCGGCGTGTGACCTCCAACCGGCGTGGAACGTCTTCGCCGGTGCCAGCCGCCGGCGGTTCCGGGACGAGCTCGAGGTCGACGATGCCTCGTGGTTGCGGGTCGGGGCTGGGCCCTCCACCAGGCCGTGTCGGCTCTGCCGTACTACTGGGACACGAACCCCGGCATGATCAAACAGGCGTCGCACGCCCTGGCCCAGGTACTGGACGACGGCCGGGCCTGACGGGGTTGCCGAGCGCCGGGTGGCGACCACCGGCAGCGTGCCGTCAGCCGAGTGCGCGAGGAGGGACTTGAACCCTCACGTCCTTTCGGACACAGGAACCTGAATCCTGCGCGTCTGCCAATTCCGCCACTCGCGCGAGTGGGTGGGCGATCAGGTTACCGCACGCCCGTCGCGATCGGACCGGCGTCCGGGTCATCGTCGACCTGGCGTGACTTCGTCCCAACTGTTGGCACAAACCCACGCAATTTGGGTCAGGGCGGGGCGGGCGAACCATGGGGGTTCGGGCCAGTAGCCTGTCTCCACGATGAGCATGCGGGGTGTCGAGCGCCGATTGGAGAACATGGTCGAAGGCCTGTTCGGCCGCGTGTTCAAGAGTGGCATCCGGCCGGTGGAGATCGGCCGCAAGCTCATCCGGGCCCTCGACGACGGACGCTCGGTGGCCGTCTCGGGCGACACGGTGGTGCCCAACCAGTTCGTGGTGCAGTTGTCCCCCGACGACCACGCGCAGTTCGCCGAGGTGGAGGAGAGTCTGGTGCGCGAGCTGTGCGAGGCCGCGCGCGAGCACGCCCGCGAGGAGGGCTACAAGTTCATGGGGCCGCTCGCCGTCGAGCTCGTGCCGGTGCCGGGCCTGCGCACCGGTGCCGTGCAGATCGACGGGCGCCTGCGCGAAGCCGAGGGCGGTCACGGCGCCGGCTCGCTGCTGTTGCCCACCGGCGAACGGGTGGTGTTGGGCGAGTACCTGGTGACGTTCGGCCGGCTGCCCGAGTGCACCATCACGTTGGCCGACCCCAACGTCAGCCGCAATCACGCCGAGATCCGCCCGCACGCCAACGGGTTCAAGCTCACCGACCTGGGCTCCACCAACGGCACCAAGGTCAACGGGGTGCGCATCGTCGAGCATGTGCTGTCCGACGGCGACATCCTCGATTTCGGCACCACCCGCATCGTCTTCGAGGCGTCCTGATCCTCCCGTGTCCAGTCAACTGCTCACCGTCCTGCAGATCTGCCTGCTGATCCTGCTGTACCTCTTCTTCCTGCGGGTGCTGCGAGCGGTGTGGACCGAGATCCGCGGTCCGGTCCCGCGCGTGGCCGTGGCCGGCGCAGCGGCCCCGGCACCCGCCGCCGCGCCCCAGCGGTCGGTGGCCCTCGGCTCGCGGCTGGTGGTGCGCGAGCCGGCCAGCCACGCCGGGCTGGCCTTCGAGCTGGGTGACGAGATCACCATCGGTCGGGCCGCCGGATGCCAGATCACCCTCGACGACACCTACGTCTCCCAGATCCACAGCCGCGTGTTCCGCCGTCAGGGCCAGGTACTCGTCGAGGACCTGGGCTCCACCAACGGCACCTACCTCAATCGGGCCAAGGTCGGGTCGCCCATGGTGCTCCAGGTGGGCGACCGCCTCCAGGTGGGCGGGTTCGTCCTGGAACTGACATGACCGACGGCCCGGTGCTGCGGGCCGGATCGGCCACTCACGTCGGTCAGGTCCGATCCGTCAACCAGGACGACCTGCTCATGGGCGACGGCTTCTTCGCGGTGGCCGACGGCATGGGCGGTCATCAGGGCGGCGAGGTGGCGTCCGAGCTGGCCGTGGCCACACTGCGCCAGGTTCGCTCGGTGACCACCACCCTCGAGCTCACCGACGGCATCCAGCAGGCCAACCGGGTCATCATCGACAAGGCCTCGACCGATGCCGAGCTGGCCGGCATGGGCACCACCGTCTGTGTGCTGGCTCTGTTGGACGGGTTCGCCGGCGCCCGCCTGGCCCTGGCCAACGTCGGTGACTCGCGCGTGTACGTGCTGCGAGAGGGCAGCCTGGTGCAACTCACGCTCGACCACTCGCTGGTGGCCGAGCTGGTGCGCGACGGCCGCATCACCGAGAAGGAGGCCGAGCACCACCCCCGCAAGAACGTGGTCACCCGGGCGCTCGGCGTGGCCGATCCGGTCGACATCGACACCTGGGAGCTTCCACTGGTGGCCGGTGAACGATTCGTACTGTGCAGCGACGGCCTGTTCAACGAAGTCACCGACAACCAGATCGAGGGCGTGCTGCGGCGGCTGGACGACCCCGACGAAGCCGCGGCCGAGCTGGTGCGGCTGGCCAACGACAGCGGCGGTCGCGACAACATCACCGTCCTGATCGTCGACGTGGTCGAGGCCGGGTCGACGCCGGCGGTGATCGGTACCGGTGCGGTCGACAACGCCGCCGATCCCGTCGGGTTCTCGACCGGCCCCACCGACGTGGACCCCGCCGGGGTCGGGGCGGGCGACGCCTCGCTCGATCGCACGCCGCCCCCCGTCGTCGAGCGGCGTCCGCCGTTCTTCACGTGGCGTACCGCCGCTTTCGGGTTGGCCATCGTCGCGGTGATGGTGGCGGCGGTGTGGGCCGTCGGCCTGTTCGCCCGAGGGACGTACTACGTCGGCGTCGACGACAGCGAGCAGGTGGTCATCTACCGAGGACGCCCCGGCGGTGTCCTGTGGTTCGACCCCACGCTCGAGGAGGCCACCGTGATCGGGCTCGATGACCTGCCCGAGGCCCGCCGGGCCGAACTGGTCGACGGCGTCGACCACGACTCGCTCGACTCGGCCCGCGCCTACGTGGCCAACCTGCTCGACGAGATCGACGTCCGAGACACCGGGCCGTCCACGACCAGCCCGTCCACCACCGACTCCCGTTCCCCGGCCCGGCCGACCACCACGACCGATCCCTCACCGCCGGCCCGGCCCTCGACCACGGTCGGGACTCGGGGCGGTCCCACCGCCACCAGCACCCCGTGACACGACCGGGCACCGACGCCATGGCGCGGATCCGGCGCAACGCCGAGCTGGGCCTGATCCTGCTGGGCTCGGTGATCGTCGTGGGCGCCTACGTGCTGGCCAGCCTTGGTCAGAACGCCTCCATCCCCGTCGACCTGGGGCCCTTCCTCGCCGCCGAGCTGGGTCTGATCCTGTTCGCCCACATCGCCACCCGCCGGCTGGCCCCGTCGGCCGACGGCATCCTGTTGCCCCTGGCCGTGCTGCTCAACGGCATCGGGTACGTGTTCATCGCCCGCCTGGCCGGTGAGCGGTCGGTTCCCAGCGATCTCCCCGGTCTCCAAGCCACCTGGTTCGCCCTGGGCATGGCGGCCTACGTCGGCACCCTGCTGGTCATCCGACGCATCCGGGTGCTCGACCAGTACCGCTACACCGTGGGGCTCATCGGACTGGCGCTGCTCTTCCTGCCTCTCGTGCCGGGCGTGGGTCGCACCATCAACGGGGCGAAGATCTGGATCAGCCTGGGTCCCATCAACCTCCAGCCGGGCGAGTTCGCCAAGCTGGCCCTGGCCGTGTTCTTCGCCTCGTACCTGGTCGACAAGCGCGAGTTGCTGCGCATGGCCACCTACCGCGTCGGTCCGTTGTGGCTTCCCGAGCCCAAACACTTCTTTCCCATCCTCGTGGCGTGGGCCGGCTCGGTGGTGGTCATGGTCTCCGAACGCGACCTGGGTTCGTCGTTGTTGTTCTTCGCGCTCTTCGTGGTGTTGCTGTGGATCGCCACCGAGCGCATCGCCTACCTGGTGGTGGGTGTCGGGCTGTTCGCCGTGGGTGCCTTCGCCGCGTGGCGGTTCTTCGATCACGTCCAGCAGCGGGTGGACATCTGGCTCGACCCGTGGGCCGATCCCCTCGACGAGGGTTTCCAGATCGTCGAGGCGCAGTACGCGCTCGGCCGAGGGCGGTCTCACCGGGACGGGTATCGGGTTGGGTGATCCGGCCCGCATTCCGGTGGTCGAGAACGACTTCATCTTCGCCGCCATCGGCGAGGAGATGGGCCTGCTGGGCTCGACGGCGATCATCGTCTCGTACCTGCTGTTCGTGGGCACCGGGTTGCGGATCGCGCTGCGGGCCGTCGACCCCTTCGCCAAGCTGCTGGCAGTGGGACTCACCACCATCATCGGGCTGCAGGCCTTCATCATCATCGGAGGCGTGATCCGGGTCGTGCCCCTCACCGGGATCACCCTGCCCTACGTCTCCTACGGTGGTTCCTCGCTGCTGGCCAACTACGTGCTGCTGGCCTTGTTGATCCGGATCTCCGACGAGTCGGCCCAGCGGGGTCGCGTCGATGCCGATGCCGCCGGGGTCGTCGGGACGACGGTGCCGTGAACCGCCAGATCGCCCGCCTGGGCATGGGGTTCCTGGTGCTGTACACGCTGTTGTTCGTCCAGCTCAATCGGGTGCAGGTGTTCCAGGCCGAGGAGCTGCGAGAGGACGTCGGCAACAGCCGGTCGGTGGTGCGCGAGTTCGGCCAGCGCCGGGGATCGATCTCCACCGCCGACGGCGTGCTCGTCGCCGAGTCGATCGAGGTCGACGACGCCGACTTCGAGCGGCAACGGGTGTACCCCCACGGCGAGCTGTACGCCCACCTCACCGGCCATTACTCCTTCAACGTGGGGGCCACGGGGCTGGAGCGCTCCTACGACGACCAACTGGCCGGCACGGCCTTCGAGCAGGAGTTCTCCAGCCTGGGCGACCTGTTCCTCGGATCGCGACACCACGGCCGATCTCGCGCTCACCGTCCGCGACGACGTGCAGCAGGCGGCCCGCGATGCGCTCGGCCAACGGAAGGGCTCGGTGGTGGTGCTCGATCCTCGCAGCGGCGCGGTGCTGGCGGCCTACAGCTGGCCCAGCTACGACCCCAATCCGGTGTCGGGTCTCGATCCCCAGGCCTCCAACGAAGAGTGGGATCGGCTGGTGTCCGACCCGGCCAATCCGGTGCTGGAGCGTTGGCACCGCGAGCTGTTCTTCCCCGGCTCCACGTTCAAGGTGGTCACGGCATCGGCCGCCCTCGAGTCCGGTTCGGCCACCCTCGCCGAGCCGTCGTTCCCGTCGGTCACCTCCTACACACCGCCGCTGACCAACGTGCCCATCTCCAACTTCGGCGGCTCGTCGTGCGGGGGTCCGCTGCTCGACATGCTGCGCCAGTCCTGCAACACCGCGTTCGCCAAGCTGGCGGCCGAGCACGTCGGTCCCGGGCCGATGGTCGAACGGGCTGAGGCGTTCGGATTCAACAGCGTTCCCCCCATCGACCTGCCCGCCACCGTGGCGTCGGTGTTCCCCACCGACTACGGCGCGCCGCTCGAGACGATCGACTCGTTCTACGGCCTGCCCCCGGCCACCACCCCCGACGGCCAGCCGGTGCCCGATGAGGACCTGGTGTTCTTGTACGAGGACACACCGGCGCTGGCCCGCTCGGCCATCGGTCAGCTCGACGTGAAGTCGACCCCGCTCCAAATGGCCCTGGTGGCCGCCGCCGTCGCCAACGAGGGCCTCATCGAGAACCCGCACGTGGTGGGTGAGATCCGCGATCGTGACGCCCAGATCATCGGCGGCGGACCCACCGGGCTGTGGCGCCAGGCCATGTCACCCTCGACGGCGGCTCAGATGCGCGAGGCGATGCTGGCCGTCGTCGCCGGGGGGACCGCCACCCGGCTGGCCGTTCCCGGATTCGAGGTCGGTGGCAAGACGGGTACGGCCCAACTCGGACGCGAGGTCGAGGCCACCCACGCTTGGATCATCGGCTTCGGTGGCCCACCCGATGAGGAGCCCACGGTGGCCATCGCCGTCATCATCGAGGCCGACGAGGCCGTCGGTCAACAGACCGGCGGTAGCGCCGCTGCGCCGGTGGCCCAGCAGGTGTTGGCCGCCGCTCTGGCCCCACCCCCGGTCCCGGAGTGAACCCGGGCTGAGGTGCCGGGGGACTCGCGTTCGGCGTTTGTAGACTCGGCAGCCATGTCCGATTCGGGTCCTACCGTCTTCAGCGGTCGGTACGAGCTCCATCGTCAGCTGGCCCGTGGCGGCATGGCCGACGTCTACCTCGCCCGCGACCAGCTGCTCGATCGGCCGGTCGCCGTCAAGGTCCTGTTCTCGTCGTTCGCCACCGACGACGCCTTCGTGGAACGGTTCCGTCGTGAGGCCCAGGCCGCGGCCAACCTGAGTCACCCCAACATCGTCAACATCTACGACTGGGGCGAGGAGGCCGACACCTACTTCATCGTGATGGAGTACGTCGAGGGTCGGTCGTTGGCCGAGATCCTCTCCACCGAGGGGGCGCTGCACCCCGATCGGGCGGCCGAGATCGCCATCGACGTGAGCGCGGCGCTCAGTGCGGCCCACCGCAACGGTCTGGTCCACCGCGACATCAAGCCCGGCAACGTGCTGGTGTCACCCACCGGCCAGGTCAAGGTGGCCGACTTCGGCATCGCCACGGCCATCGCCGGGGTGCAGGAGGAGCGCACCGAGTCCGATCTCACCCAGGCGGGCATGGTGATGGGAACGGCCACCTACTTCTCGCCCGAGCAGGCGCAGGGCCAAGGTGTCGATCCCCGCAGCGACGTCTACTCGCTGGGTGTGGTCCTCTACGAGATGTTGGTCGGAGCGCCACCCTTCCGGGGCGACAACCCCATGGCGGTGGCCTACAAGCACGTCACCGAACCGGTGCCCGGCATCGGCGCGCAGGGCATCAGCGTGGCCCAGTCGCTCGAAGCCATCACGATGAAGGCGCTGGCCAAGCGTCCGCAGAACCGCTATCCGTCGGCCGAGGATCTGGGCAACGATCTGCGCCGCTACCGCGAGGGCCAGCACTCGCTGCCCGCGGCGGCGGCCGCCGCGGCCGCCGCCGGAGCCGTCGCCGCCGGAGCCGCGGCGGGGACATCGCCCGATGCCACCGCCGCTCTTCCCGCGGTCGGTCCCGATGCCACCACCGCCATGCCCGCCACGTCGGCTCCGTCGCCCGGAGCCACCACCGTGTTGGCCGGTACGGGGGCGGTTCCCAGCGGTGCCCGTTCCAGCGAGGTGCGCCGCAACGTCATCTTCTTCAGCGTCCTCATCCTGTTGCTCATCGCCCTCGGCTTTCTCGTGGTCGCCTTCGTCAACTCGTTGGGCGTGGGTGACGGGGGTGAGCCCGGACCGGGCACGGTCGAGGTGCCCGACGTCATCGGCGCCACGCTCGAGGAAGCCAAGGTCGAGCTCGAGCTGCGCGGCCTGAAGGTCGGTGAGGTGGTGTTCGAGTTCAACGAGGAGGTCGAGGCCGACACCGTCTTCGCCCAGGATCCCTCCGACGGGGCCATCGTCGACGAGGACACCGAGGTCGACCTCACGGTCAGTACCACCGACGAGATCAAGCAGGTGCCGAACCTCATCGGTCTCACCCGTGAAGCCGCCGAGGAGCAGCTCAAGACCCAGGGCTTCAACTTCACGGTCGAGGAGAGCCTCACCAACGATGTGCCGGCCAACCAGGTCTACGACCAGGACCCACCGCCCAACACCGAGCAGGAGACGAGCGAGCCGGTCACCATCTTCGTTTCGCTCGGCCTCGAGCCCCGGGCGGTCCCCGATGTCACCAAGAAGACGCAGGAGGAGGCACTCCGGATCCTCACCGAGGCCGGCTTCATCAGCGTGAGCGTGGCCCCCGAGCCGTCCAGCTCCGTGGCGGTCGACCTGGTCACCCGCACCGATCCGGGCACCGGCGATGTGGTCGACCCCGGCCTGCCGCTCACGGTGTTCATCTCCACCGGTCAACCGGTGAATGCGGTGCCCAATGTGCAGGGCCTGCTGGCCGATGCGGCCATCCAGACCATCACCAGCGCCGGCTTCTCACCCAATCCGGTGTTCGAGCCGTTGCCCGCCGGTGATCCCAACATCGGGGTGGTCATCTCGCAGACACCGGCGCCCGACACCACACTGGCCCTGGGCTCGCAGGTCACGCTGGTGGTGGGCAGCCCGCAGGCACCCAGTACATCCAGCCCGCCGCCCACCGGCCCGCCGCCCACCGACCCGCCGCCGACCGATCCACCACCAACGGATCCGCCGCCCAACCCTGGCTGAGGTCGGGCGGGCGGCTAAGCGGCCCGGTCGAGGAACGTCTTCAGCAGGCGGTGACCGGCCACGGTGAGGATGGACTCGGGGTGGAACTGCACCCCTTCCACGTCGAGGGTGCGATGGCGTAGGCCCATCACGGTGCCGTCATCGGTGTGGGCGGTGATCTCCAGCGTGTCGGGCACCGACTCGGGGGCGATCACCAGCGAGTGGTAGCGGGTGGCTTCGAGTGGGTTGGGCAGACCCCGGAACACCCCGGCGCCTTCGTGGCGGATGGGGGAGGTCTTGCCGTGCATCACCTGGGCGGCGCGTACCACCCGGGCGCCGTAGACCTGACCGATGCACTGATGGCCGAGGCACACGCCCAGCACCGGAATCCGTCCCGCGAAGTGGGTGATGAGGTCATTGGAGATGCCCGCCTCCTCGGGACGACCCGGCCCGGGACTGATGAGCACCGCGTCGGGTTCGAGCTCGTCGGCCTCGGCGACGGTGAGGGCATCGTGGCGGTGCACGATCGGCTCGGCTCCGAGCTCACCCAGGTACTGGACGAGGTTGTAGACGAACGAGTCGTAGTTGTCGACGACGAGGACGCGGGGCACGGGGGAACGGTACCGAGGCGGCGCAGTGCCGGCTATCGGTATTGGGTGGAGGTGATGATGCCGCCGAGGATGGCGCCCAGACCGCCGAGCAACCACCAGTTGCTCGGAGCCGACGGGAGGAGCCCCGTGTAGTTGAGGAAGATGATGATCATGCCCACCGCGAAGAGCGTGAACATCAACACCGGTACCCACATGGGGCTGGGGCCCTTGGCCTTGGCCGTGGACACCGGCCCGGTTGCCGCCCCGCGATAGTCGTCGGGTCGTGTGCCTTTCGGGGTCACCCGACCGCTCTGCACCTTCCGCTTCGTTGGCTTGGCCATGGCCCCAGAGACTACCGGCCCCACCGTCCGCCGCCGATAACGGGCGCCGACCCCGTCACCGGTTCACTCGATGGGGGCGACGAGGTCCATGTCCTCGAGGCAGTGGCGAGGAGGGGGCGGCATCTGCTCGGTCGCGACCGTCATTCTGACCTCGGTGCCACAGATCGAGCACCGGTACTGGATCTTCACCTTGCGCAGCTCACCGGGAGGTGGCGGTTCGGGCACGGGTTGGGCCAGGCCCCGCAGCATGGCCAGTCCGATCTTCATGATGATCAGGAAGGCCATGACGGCGATCACGATGTTGACCACATTGCCCATCTCCCGTCCCAGGCTACTTGGCGTGGTCCTCGGCGGGACCGGGTCGGTCAGGTGGCGAAAGGTGCCACGATGGTGGCTGTGCCGCTGCCGTCGTCGCTCTCGTCGAGCAGGGCGGCCATCCCCGGTCGAGCGCCGGTGTGGGCTGTCCAGCCCACCATCTCGGCCAGCATCCCGATGCCGATGGCGCCGAGCGGCCGACCGCGGCCCAGCCCGCCGCCGGTTCGGTTGTGGCCGGCGTCGTCGAGCTCCAGCACGCGTGCCAGGTGGAGGGCCGCAGCCGCGTGGGGGGCATCGAGCTCCACCAGCTCGATGCGGTCGCGATGGAGCCCGACCTGGGCGAGGGCCCGGTCGAGCGCCGCTGGGGCGGCGCCGAACATGGTGACGGGGTCGACCGCGGCCTCGGCCGTGGCGACGATGGAGGCCACCGGTCGTCGATCGTGGGAGCGCACCCAACCGTCCGATGCCAGCACGGCGACCGCGGCGCCGTCGGCGGCCGGAGCGATGTTGGTGGCGGCCACCGTGCCCTCGTCGTCGTGGAGTGGTGACGGACACTCGGGGGGAACCGGAGCTGCCTCGTCCTCGGCCAGGACCCGCACCTCGGCCCGGGGCCGGTCGCGGTCGTTGCACCTGGTCGGCGTCACCACCAACCAGGGGGGATGATCGACGGTGTCGGCCAGGCGCCGGCAGCGGGCCGCCTCTCGGTCCTGGGTCTCACGACCGAGCGCGTCGGCTGCGGCCAGGCGATCACCGGCGACGCCGGTGGGGACGAGTCCTCCAGCGCCCTCGTAGCGGCGGGCCGGCGCCGACCCCCAGACGGCGCCGTACTGTCGGTTGAGTCCCGGCGCGCCCGGAGGGACGAGGCTCATCACCTCGACGCCGGCGGCCACGACCAGCTCGGCGGTACCGGCGCTCACGGCCTGGGCCGCCAGCTGGAGAGCCCGGTGCGATGATCCGGCCCCCCGTTCGATGGTGGTGGCGGGTATGTGCTCGGGCCAGCCGGCGGCCAGGAGGGCTGCCCGCCCCAGGTTGGCCGACTGGGCACCCACCGGATGGGCGCAGCCGACCAGCACATGGGTCACCTCGGTGGTCGAGATGTCGGCGTCATCGACCGTGATGGCCATGGCGTGGGCCAGCAGATCGACCGGGTGCCAGCCCGACAACAACCCGTGCACCGGGGCGAACGGGGTGCGCCGGGCAGTCAGGACATGCGCCATGTGCGGGGAGGTCGGCATGGGCCGAGTCTTCGGTCCACTCGGCCGACGGTCAAGGCGGGGCTCTAGCCGGTCGACGGGTCGATCGGTACCCTGGGCCGTCGTTCACCACCCAAGGAGACCCCGTGGCCAACCCTGTCGATCAGGAGATCCGCGAGCTCGTCGCCGGCCAGACCGTGCCCACCGAGTTCCTGAAGACCGTCGCCGACCGCGGGGATGCGCCCGCCCTCAACTGGAGGAACGACGACGGCGGTTGGGATACCTGGACATTCGCCGAGTACGCCCAGAAGGTGGCCCAGGTGGCGGCCGGGCTCGACGCCCAGGGTGTGGAGGCCGGTGACCGGGTGGTGCTGATGATGCGCAACATCCCGCAGTTCCATCTGCTCGACATGGCCTGCTATTTCCTCGGTGCCACCCCGGTCTCCATCTACAACTCCTCCTCGGTCGACCAGATCGCCTATCTGGCTGGGCACTGTCAGGCCAAGCTGGCGGTGGCCGAGGACAACTCGTTCCTGGCCCGTTTCCGCCCCGCTCGGGCCAAGCTGCCCGACCTCGAGTTCCTGGGTGCCGTCGATGGTGACGGTGACTTCGACCTCGACGAGCTCATGGACAACGGCGAGCTCGACCTCGTCGAGGCGGCGTCCAAGGCTGCGCCCGACGACCTCGCCACCGTCATCTACACGTCGGGCACCACGGGCCCACCCAAGGGCGTGCAGATCAGCCACTTCAACATCTGCTGGACGGTCGAGTCCCTGCGGCGCTGCACCGACCGGCAGGTCGAGGGCATGCGGGCCGTCTCCTACCTGCCCATGGCCCACATCGCCGAACGGATGGCCACGCACTATCAGGGCGCGTTCCTCGGACTCAACACGTTCTGCCTCCCGGATCTGGCCGACCTGGCTGCCACCATGCGCGAGGTCAAGCCCAACTACCTGTTCGGCGTGCCCCGCGTGTGGGAGAAGTTCCATGCCGGTGTCGATGCCGCCCTCTCCGCCGATGCCGAGAAGAAGGCCGGCTTCGATCAGGCCGTCGCCGCGGCTTCCGACATCGTGTTCGACCTGGTGTGGGATCGTGCCACCGACGAGCAGCGGGCCACCTATCAGGCGCTCGACAGCCAGGTGTTCTCGGGGGTCCGCGCCCTGCTCGGCATGGACGAGATGCAGATCGCCGTCACCGGTGCCGCGCCGATCCCGCCCGAGCTGCTCACCTGGTACCGGGCCATCGGCGTCCCACTCTCGGAGATCTACGGCATGTCCGAGAACTCCGGTCCCATGACCTGGACCCCCGATCGCATCAAGCCGGGCACGGTGGGACCGGCCTGTCCCGGTGTCGAGGTGACGCTGGCCGATGACGGCGAGATCATCTGCCGGGGTGGCAACGTGACCAGCGGCTACCTGAACGATCCCGAGAAGACCGCCGAAGCCCTCGACGCCGAGGGGTGGCTGCACACGGGCGACATCGGTGAGATCGACGACGACGGCTACGTCCGCATCGTCGATCGCAAGAAGGAGCTCATCATCACCGCCGGGGGCAAGAACATCAGCCCGGCCAACCTCGAGGCCAAACTGAAGCAGATCCCCCTGGTCGGTCAGGCGTGTGCCATCGGCGACCAGCGCCCCTTCGTGTCGGCCCTGGTGGTGCTCGATCCCGACCAGGCCCGGGCGTGGTGCGAAGCCAACGGCGTGGAGTTCACGTCACTCGCTGAACTGGCCGACAACACCCAGGTGATCGAGATCGTCGACCAGGGCCTCGAGGACGTGATGGCCGGCTTCAACAACGCCGAGCGGGTGAAGAAGGTGACGATCCTCCACGAGGAGTGGCTGCCCGACAGCGAGGAACTGACCCCCACGTCCAAGCTCAAGCGGCGAGGCATCCACGCCCGCTACGCCGACGAGATCGAGGCTTTGTACGCGCCGTGAGCGGGCGTCAGTCCGCCGGTTTCTCGGGTCGCCAGAACACCACCAACAGCAGCACCGCGCCCCCGACTCCGGCGACGGCGGCGATGACACCGCCACTCCATCCGGCCAGATCCATCAGATCGAAGGCGTTGTCGAGCGACCACTCGCCCGGCCCGAGGAGCGCGGCCACGAACCCGAAGGCGATCAGCGACAGCACGTATTCGTAGCCCTCACCGGGGCGGAAGATGAAGAAGCCATTGGTGATGTGGTTGGTGATGAGCGCCACCACCATCACGCCGACGACACCGGCCGCGGCCAGGGGCGTGAGCAGGCCCAGCACCAGCATGGCGCCGGCGGCCACCTCGGTGACGCTGGCCAGCCAGGCGTGCAGGATGCCCGGCTTCATCCCGAGGCTGGCGAACCATCCGGCGGTGCCCTCGATCTTGCCCCCGCCGATGATGTGGTTGATGCCGTGGGCCAGCATGATCACGCCCAGCATCACCCGCAGGATCAGCAGCGCAGCGTTGATGGAGTCGAGATTGGCCTCGATGGGCATGGACATCCCCCTGGTCGGGTGCGTTGTGACCGTAGTGCGTCAATACTGCTGCGGTGAGCCTGCGTGACGCCAGAATCCTGGTCACCGGTCCGGCCGGCCAGATCGCCCTGCCCCTGGTTCGGTCGCTGGTGGCCGACAACGACGTGTGGGGGATCGCCCGCTTCTCGTCGCCGGACGACCGCCGGCAGGTCGAGGCACTGGGGGTCAACACGCGCGCCGTCGATCTGGGCGAGGGTGAGTTGGGCGACCTGCCCGACGACTTCACCCACGTACTGCACCTGGCGGTGGCGCAGGGTCCCGGGCGTGACACCGAACACACGCTGCGGGTGAACGCCGAGGGCACGGGCCTGTTGATGCAGCACTGTCGGCGAGCGCAGGCCTTCCTGGTGATGTCCACCTTCTCGGTGTACGAGCCCCACTCCGACCGGTGGCACGCCTTCACCGAGACCGACCAGATGGGTGACACCCGGCAGTCCTACGCCCCCACCTACAGCGTGTCGAAGATCGCGCAGGAGGCGGTGGCCCGCACCATGGCCCGGGTCCTGGACCTGCCCACCGTGATCGCTCGGATGAACGTGTCCTACGGGGCCAATGGGGGCCTGCCCGCCATCCACCTCGATGCTCTTCGGGAGGGCCGGCCCATCGTGATGCGGGATCCGGGGCCCACGCCGTATTGCCCCATCCACGAGGACGACATCAGCGCCCAGGTGGGGGCCCTGCTCGACGCGGCGGCCGTGCCGGCCACCGTGGTCAACTGGGCGGGCGACGAGGTGGTGACGGCCGAGGAGTGGGTCACCGAGCTGGAGCGGCTGACCGGCTTGCACGCCGACCGCCAGGCCTTCCCCACGCCGCACAGCGTGGTCGGCTCGGTGAGCGACAACACGCGGCGCGACGAGATCGCCGGACCGTGCCGGGTGGACTGGCGCGACGGCCTGGCCCGGATGGTCGCCGAGCGGCCCTGACCGAGTGGTCTCGCCCGACGGGTCAGCCTTCGCGCACCAGGGGCATCACCTCGGCGCCGAACTGGCGGACCTGATCCTCGTACTCCGATCGGTCCCGTCCGCGAAAGGCGCAGTGCAGGGTATTGGCGCCCAGTCCCACGATGCCCCGGATGGCGGCCGCGATCTGATCGCACGAACCGCTCATGTGCACCGGGTTGAGCCCGTCGGGCGGATCGCCGAGGTACACGCGTGGCGCGAAGGCGCCGATGTCGAAGCGTTCGCCCCCACGACCGGCCTGTTCGGCCGCCTCGCCGATGGTGGCGATGATGCCGGGGTAGTCGGCCGGTGACTGGGTGAACGGGATGAAGCCGTGGCCGTGCTGTCCGACCCGCCGGAGGGCCGCCTGGCCGCCCCCTCCGATCCACATGGTCAGCTGGCCGGCGGCCGGCGCGGGGGCCACGCCCACGTCGTGATAGGCGAAGTGCTGGCCTTCATGGGAAACGTAGGTGTCGTCGAAGGCACCGCCGATGGCCTCGAGCGTCTCGTCCAACCGCTTGCCCCGTGATGCGAAGTCGATCCCGAGCGCCTCGAACTCGGCCTCGACATGGCCGGCGCCCACTCCGAGGATGGCCCGCCCGCCGCTGAGGTGGTCGAGGGTTCCGAACGACTTCGCGGTCTGGAGGGGGTGGCGGTAGGCGGCCACCCACACCACCGACAACAGCCGAACCGTCTCCGTGTGGGCGGCGAGGAAGGCCAGGGTGGCCACGGTGTCGTACCAGGTGGTGGTCATGTGGCGGGCGTAGTCGTTGTCGGGGATGGCCACGTGGTCGCACACCCCGATGAATGCCATGCCGCTGGCCTCGGCCGTCCGGGCCACCGACACGAGGTCCTCCACGGTGGCGTCGTCCTCCCAGGGGTCGCACAGGGTGCGGGTGAGGGTCTGGATGGGGAGCTGCATCCCGAAGGCGATCTGGCCTTCCGGTACGAGCGAGGGCATGGATCCTCCCGATGGTCGGTTGAGCGCAGTTTCGCCGGTTGCCGGGGTTCCGATGAAATCGCCGTGCCGACCGAGCGAACGCGACCAGCCGCCCGGCGGCCGAGCGACACCAGGATCACCCGCCACTGCTCGGTTCGCTCAGGGGTCCGCGCCGCCTCCCCGGCTCGACCCACCGATTCCGGGTCGAACACCAACGGCGGAGCGGCGGTGTCGCCCATCCTGGCCCTTCCACGGTCGGGTCGGCGCTGCTTGCGGGCTAAGGTCCCTGCGCATGACGAACATGTACGACTTCGAGATGAAGTCCATCACCGGTGAGGACGTGGCCCTTTCGGCGTTTCGCGATCAGGTCAACCTGATCGTCAACGTCGCCAGTCAATGAGGTCTCACTGACCAGTACGCAGGTCTGCGTACCATCCACGAAGAGCACGACGGCTTCAACGTGTTGGCCTTCCCGTGCAACCAGTTCGGTGCTCAGGAACCCGGCACCGATACCGAGATCCTGGAGTTCGCCACCAGCAAGTACGACGCCACCTTCCCGATGTTCTCCAAGATCGAGGTCAACGGTGACGGCGCGGCCCCGCTGTACCAGTGGCTGCGGTCCGAACAGCCCGGTGAGGGCGAGACCGACGCCATCACGTGGAACTTCGAGAAGTTCCTCATCGACAAGCAGGGCAACGTCGTGGCTCGTTTTGCTCCCACGGTGACGCCCGAGGAGATCGCGGCCGAGCTCCCCGCTCATCTGACCTGATCGTGATTCAGGTCTGGTCGGGTACCCACCGGGCCGGGCGCTTCTCGATGAACGCCCGCATGCCCTCACGGGCTTCTTCCCCGGCGAACAGCGACGCCGACAGCTGCGAGGTCCAGGCGAAAGCGTCGTCCTGGGCCATGGCCGGCACCTCGTTGACCAGTCGCTTGGCCTGACCGAGGGCCTGTGGTCCGCCACGCAACAGGTCGCTGACCACCGCGGCAACTTCCTCGTCGAGCTGGTCGGCGGGGACGGCCCGGTTGATGAGGCCCAAGTCGGCGGCGTGGCCGGCGGGGAAGCGATGGCCGCGGAGGAACGTCTCCATCGCATCGCCCCGTCGCATCTTCGCCAGACACACCACCGAGATGATGGCCGGGATCACGCCGATGCGAACCTCGGTGAAGCCGAACTTGGCATCGTCGGCCGCGACGGAGATGTCGAGGGCGGCGGCCAGACCCATGCCCCCGCCGACCACGTGGCCGTTGATCTTGCCCACCACCGGCGTCGGCGACTGCTGGAGTTGTTGGAGCAGAACCTCCAGCCCTCCGGTGGGCCGCTCGTCCGACGCATCGCCGCCGCCGGCCTCGTTGGCGGCCGACTGCTTCTTGATGTTGGCCCCGGCGCAGAAGATCGGCCCGTCGTTGGTGATCACCACGACTCGCACCTCGGGATCGGCGTTGGCGCGGGCCAGCCCATCGATGAGCCCGCCCACCACGGCGCCCCCCAGGGCATTGCGGTTGTCGACGTCGGCCAGCGTCAGCGTGGCGACCCCGTCGGCGGTCTCGGATCGGATGGCGGTCATGGGCGGGATAATATTGACGGGCGATGATTACCGCAACTACGGTCGGCCCGTCCTGACCTGGAGGCCCGATGGACTTCGACTTTCCACCCGAGGACGATCCGCGCCGACTCGAGGTGCGTGAGTGGATCGCCCGACACCCGCGACCGGCCCCGCAGGATCTGCTCGACGCCGGCTACATCGTTCCTCACTGGCCCGAGCCCTACGGGCTGGCCGCCGAGCCCATCCACCAGCTCCTCATCGACGATGAGCTGGCGCGGGCGGGGATACGCCGACCGACCAACCCCATCGGCATCGGGTGGGCTGCGCCCACCATCTTGATGGCCGGCACCGAGGAGCAGCAGCAGCGGTATCTGCCGCCCATGCTCCGCGGTGAGGAGATCTGGTGCCAGATGTTCAGTGAGCCCGATGCCGGCTCGGACCTGGCTGCGCTGTCCACCCGAGCCGAACGGGACGGCGACGAGTACGTGGTGAACGGATCCAAGATCTGGACGAGCGGTGGGCACTACTCCAAGTACGGGATCCTCATCGCTCGCACCGACCCCGACGTGGCCAAGCACAAGGGGATCTCGTACTTCATCTGCCCGACCGACCTGGCCGGCATCACCATGACCCCGATCGTCGACATGACCACGGCTCACTCGTTCAATCAGGTCTTCTTCGACAACGTGCGGATTCCGGTCGAGAACCGGGTGGGTGAGGAGGGTGACGGATGGCGCCTGGCCAAGGTGACCCTCTCCAACGAGCGGGTGTCGTTGTCGGCGTCGGGCTCGTTGTGGGGTGCCGGCCCGTCGGCCGCCATGCTCCTCGACCTGGTTCGAGAGGGCGGGGGAGAGACCGATCCCCTGCGTCGCCAGCGACTGGCCGGGCTGCATTGCGAGGCCGAGGTGTTGCGCCTCAACCGACTTCGTACGCTCAGCGCCCGGATCGCGGGCAGGACTCCGGGCCCCGAGGCGTCGATCCAGAAGATCATGGCCGACGAGCACGGTCAGCACGTGATGGAGCTGGCCAAGGATCTGGTCGGGGCGGCTGGCCTGCTCATCGGGAGCGGTCCCGCCGGTGAGGTCCCCGGCTCGGCCCGTTCCGGGGCCACCGAGGTGAACTTCTCCCGGGATGCCTTCCCGGACGTGGAACCCATCTGGAGCTACGGATTCCTGTTCTCGCCGGCTCTCACCCTGGGCGGGGGTACCTTCGCCGTGCAGCGCAACATCGTGGCCGAGCTGGTGCTCGGGCTGCCCCGCGAGCCCAACGTCGAGCAGGGCATGACCTGGTCCGAGAGCCGTCGGGCCCGAGTCCCGCCTGCTATGCCTGTTCCCTGATCGAGCGAGAGGACAAGCTCATGCCGGACGGTGCGTTGGCGGGAACTCGAGTCCTGGAGGTGGGCCTGCTGGTGCAGGCGCCCCAGGCCGGCCAGGTGTTGGCCGATCTGGGTGCCGATGTGGTCAAGGTGGAGATGCCCGGCGTCGGTGACCAGTCGCGCTGGATTCCACTCTCGGCGTGGGACGACATGCGGCCGCCCTACCTGGTGGGCTGCAATCGGGGTAAGCGCAGCATCACCCTCGACCTGCACCGACCGCAGGGACGCGACGTGTTCCTCGCCCTGGCCGAACGGTCCGATGTGGTGATCTCCAACCTGGTTCCCGGCACGCTCGACAGCTGGGGCCTGGGGTATGAGGACCTCGCCGCGGTCAATCCGGGGATCGTGTACGCCGCGGGCAGCGCGTACGGCTTCGTCGGGCCCGACGCCGCGATCAAGGGGGCCGACATCGGTGGCCAGGCCGCCGGCGGCATCCTCACCATGATCGGCGACGACGATGGATCGATCCGACCGGTGGGCGTCACGTTCGCCGACCACATCGCCTCGCAGAACATGTTGGCCGGGGTGCTGGCGGCCCTGCTGGCCAGACACCGCACCGGGCGGGGCCAGAAGGTGGAGGTGTCGCTCTACGGCGGTCAGCTGTTCGCGCAGGCCTCCGAGCTGACGGCCCACGCCCTGGCCGGCCAGGGACCGGCGCCAGGCGGGCAGGGGCACCACCTCGTGCCGGCCATCTACGGGATCTTCGCCACGGCCGATGGCCACATCGCCCTCGTCGGGGTGCCCGACAAGGCCCCGTTCTTCGCGTTGCTGGGTCGCCCGGAGCTGGCCGAGGAGGAGCGGTTCACCGGCCTGTTCCTGGTCGACGGGGCCAAGGAGGAGCTGTTCGAGATCCTCGCCGAGGTGCTCGTCACCAGGACGACGGCCGAGTGGGACGCGTTGTTCCGGGCCAACGACGTGCGATTCGCTCCGGTTCGGACCTATGCCGACGTGCTGGCCGACGAGGGGGCGCATGCCAACGGGTACCTCCAGGTGGTCGATCACCCGGAGTGGGGCGAGGTGGTGCTTCCGGGCACGCCCTTGGCGCTGTCGGACACACCGGCCGTGCCCGGTCAACTGGCTCCCGAGCTGGGCCAGCACACCGAGGAGGTACTGCTGGAGGCCGGCTACGAGTGGGAGGAGATCGGGGCGCTCCGCGACCAGGCGGTGATCTGAGCGGTCAGGCGGCCGTGACGAGGCGGGCCGCCCGCCCGCGTCGGTGGTCGGCCATGGCCTGGAGCACCAGGCTCATCGCCCGGGCGATGGCCAGGGCGAACACCACGGTGGCGATGCCGAAGTCGCCGCCGAGCAGGATGCCCGCGGCGAGAACGCTGATCTCGAGACCCAGGCGGACGGTGGTCGGGCGCAGGCCCCGCACCTCGGCGGCTCGCATGAGCATCTCGAACGATCCGCCGGTGAGACCCGAGTGGACGACGACGGCGATGCCCGCGGCGATGGTGGCGACACCGACGCCCACCATCGCCATCTGCGCGACGAGGGGATCGGGGTGCACGATGAGCTGCGCGGCAGCATCGACGGCCAGACCATTGGCCAGGACGAACAACAGGGTGCTGGGTCGGGGTCGTTGTCCCAACACCGTCGCCACCAGGATGAGGCTGCCCGACACCAGCCAGGCGGCCTGGCCGTGGCTCAGTCCGGTACGTGCGTCGATGGCCGACAGCAGTACGTCGAAGGGCGGTAGCCCCAGGTCGCCGGCTCGGAAGGCGGCGACGCCGAACCCGATGAGGCTGGATCCGAGGACCATCATGAGCAGCTGGCGGGCAGGGGTCGTCACCCGTGTCTCCGACAGGAGTCGCCCGGCGGCAATGGCGCCGTGCCGGCTGAAGGCGGTGAGGGTTCTGGTATGGGCCCGGGCGGTCCGGGGAAGCTCGAGGAGGCGTTGATTCACCAAGGCATTGTCGGGCCGTTGGGCGCTGGACCCGACGGGGTTTCGGCGGTCGTCCGTCACATCGTCGGATCGGGATACGGTCGGGGCCGTGGAGGCGCGTCAGCCGGCCGGGCTGCATCTGGAGATGTGCGATCTGGACCCCGACACGTACCGGGCCCGGCGAGGCGCGTACTTCGATGATGCGCCGCTGACGCTGTTCGCCAATCAGGTGCCGCACCGCACCGACCTGCCCCGGACCCTGCCCGAGTTCGCACTGCTCGCCGTGCACGAGGTCGGGGCTGATGCCCCCCTGCCCCCGGCCGACGACGAGGTGACGGGGTCGTTCCGGTTCCTGCGCACACCCCGGCCCGGTCAGGGTTCGCTCAGCGGCCAGTCGACCAACGGGCTCCAGTTGGTGCTGATCAGCCCGAAGGAGCCGGCCCACGCGCAGGAGCTTCGGGACTGGGGTGACTTCGTCCACATCCGCCACATCGCCGAGACCGCGGTGCCCGGATTCGGCATGATCACGCCGTACCGAAACGCCGGACCCGGCCCCATGTTCCTGCACTTCTACGAGATGCACACCGACGATCCCGAGGCCGCCTTCTCGTCGATGACCCCCCTGGTGGCCGCCCGGCTCGGTGGAACCGACACCGACGGCTACCGCCGCTGGGCCTGGCACCCCCAACTCCACATCGACTACGTCAACACCTTCGCCCGGCGGTGACGGGGTCAGAACCCGTTATCGGTCGGGGGAGTCGGTGCGGCCGTCGGCGTGGCGGGCGAAGCGGCCTTGCTGGCGGTCGTGGACAGGGTCCTCTGCCGGCCACGGCCAGCCGCCGAAGCGGGTGCGCTGGTAGTCCTCGAAGGCCTGTTCGATCCCGGCCCGGTCGTTCATGACGAACGGTCCGTACTGGGCCACCGGCTCGCCGATGGGCCGCCCCTGGAGGATCAGCGCGTCGACGTCGGTGGCGGCCTCGATACGGGTTGCCGTCGCCGCCTGGAGCACCACGCCGGTGGGTGGCGTGATCAGCTGCCCGTCGATGACGGCCGACCCCTCGCCGTACAGGTAGAGCACACGGTTGGTACCGGCCGTCGCGGCGGGGATCTCCAGACGGGCGCCGGCGTCCACGTGGATGCCGAGGATGGCCACGTCGGCCTCGGCGCGCGCCGCCCAGGAGTCGGGCGGCGGGGGAGGAGGCGACTGACCGTCGATGGAGCCGGCCACGACCGTGATGGTGGCCGACCGGCCGTGCTCATCGGTGGTCACCACGTCGGGGATGTCATCGGCCCACAGCATGGTGAAGTACGGCTCGACCATCTTGTCGTCGGCCGGCAGGTTGAGCCAGATCTGGAACAGCTCGAGCGGGTTGTCGTGGTCGCGGTCGACCAGGGGAAACATCTCGGCGTGGACGATCCCCTGACCAGCGGTCAGCCACTGGGCGTCGCCTCGCCCGAACCGGGCTGTGGCGCCGAGCGAATCGCTGTGATCGATGAGGCCGCGCCGGACGTAGGTGACGGTCTCGAAGCCGCGATGGGGGTGCGCGGGGAAGCCGGGTACCACTGACCCGTGGTACATGTTCCAGCCGTCGACGTTGGCGAAGTCCTGCCCGATCGTGCGTCCGGCCAGTGGGGCCACCGGTGCCAGCCGGTCGTCGCCCGCGGGGTAGGCGTCGACGTGGTGCACGCAGAACAGGAACGGATCGAGCGTGGGCCACGGGGGGCTGCCCAGTTCGAAGGTCTGGAGGATACTGCCGGTGATCTGACTCATGGGTCGGCTCAGCTCAGCTGGGTGCGCGGCAACGAGGTGATGTCGCCTTCGGCCATCTCGGCCACCGCCGGGGTCGGCCGGGGATCGCCGAACAGCATGGGATCGTCGACCTGGGGCTCGTGGCCGGTCGGGTCGGTCACCCAGTAGGACGCCTCCAGCGCGATGCCGTTGGGGTCGGTGAAGTAGATCGAGCGGATCACCTGGTGATCGACGATCTCGGTGACCTCGGATCCAGCGGCGATCAGCCGGGCCCGCAACTGCTCGAGGTCGGCTTCGTCGGCGAGATTGAACGACAGATGGTCGAGTTGGATCGGATGGTCGGGCGGCGGCGAGCCGGCTCCCTTGGCGAAGGTCTCGGCTCCCTCGATCTCGAAGAAGGCGACCGTGTTGCCGGGCGACATCTCGAAGAAGTAGTGGCGCATGGGTCCGGCCATGGTGGTGGCCACCAGGGGCATACCCAACACCCCGGTGTAGAAACGCACCGTGGTGTCCATGTCGGGGGTCACCAGGGCGAGGTGGTTGATGCCCTGCCACTTGGGGGCCGGGTTGTCGTGCAGGTCGGCTTGATTGGCCATCAGTGCTCCGTCGGTCGGGTTCTCTGCTGCAACAGGTCGCGGAGGGGTCGCATTCCGATCGTGGCGATACCAGCCGATGCCAGGGCGTCGTAGCCCGCCGGTCCACCGTAGAAGGTGCGTTCGAACTCACGGCAGTGGGCACTGTCGGTGATGGCCTCGAGCTCTCCGCCCCGCTGGGCCGGGTGGCAGATCAGGTAGTTGAGGCCCGGCCCCAGCCCGGCCAGTCGCCGCTGGTTGTGGGTCACGCCGTCGCCGGGCGCGAACGAGAGGGAGTCGGCGCAGAACCCGTCGAACAGCGGCCACCCCTGTTGGCCCATGGCCCGGATCGGTTCGACGGTGGGCCCGTCGTCGGGGGCGTCGCCGGCGATGGGCAGGAACGCGGGGATGGCGAACTCGCGGGCCAGGTCGAGGTAGATGGCGAAGAACTTGGCGTGGAACAGGGTGCCCATGTGCGAGTCGATGTGGGTCACGTCGATACCGGCGTCGAGAGCCCGTTGGATCTGGGCCCGTAACTCGACGGCCACGTGCTCGGGCTGGGCGTGGCGGACGGTGTCGCGGGGATCGGCGAACAGGGTGCCGTCGGCCCCGACCAGCGAAGCCACCTCGACCGTGCTGGCCACGGGACCCCATCGATACCGATCGAACTCGGCGTTCAACGTGAGATGCACCCCCAGGTCGAAGGCCGGCTCGGCGCGGGCGATGGCGGCGGCCTCGCCGAACCAGGGGCACGGCACCATCACGCTGCCACAGGTCGCCGGCCCGTTGGCCAGCGCGGCGAAGGCCCCCGTGTTGGCGGCATGGGACATGCCGATGTCGTCGGCATGCACCACGGCCACCCGGGCATCGGATGCGAAGCCGAGGTCGGTCAGGTCGCTCACGTGAGGGACGGAACGGTGGCCATGGCGTCGGCGATGGTCGCATCGGCCAGGTCCAGGTCCACGAGCTCGCCGCTGAGATACGACTCGTAGGCGGCCAGGTCGAGGTGCCCGTGTCCGCACAACGCGGTGAGGATGGTCTTGGATTCGCCGCTCTCCCGGCACGCCAGCGCTTCCCGCACGGTGGCCGCGATGGCGTGGGTGGGCTCGGGCGCCGGGATGATGCCCTCGGCGCGGGCGAACTGGAGGGCGGCCGCGAAGCACTCGGTCTGGGGTATGGCGATGGCTTCGGCCAGCCCCAGCTCGTAGATGTGCGACACGAGCGGGGACATGCCGTGGTAGCGCAGACCACCGGCGTGGATGGGCTCGGGGATGAACGAGTGGCCCAGGGTGTGCATCTTCAGCAGTGGCGTCATCTGGCCGGTGTCACCGAAGTCGTAGCGGTACTCACCCTTGGTGAGCGACGGGCAGGCCGCCGGCTCGACGCAGCGGATGATCGGGCTCATGTTGCCGGCCAGTTTCTCGCGCAGGAAGGGAAAGGCCAGCCCACCGAAGTTGGACCCGCCGCCCGTGCAGCCGACCAACACGTCCGGGACCTCCCCCACCTTGGCCAGCTGGCGCAGCGCTTCCTCGCCGATGACCGTCTGGTGCAGCAGAACGTGGTTCAGCACACTGCCGAGGGCGTAGCGGGTGTTCGGGTCGGCCACCGCCATGGACACCGCCTCGGAGATGGCGATGCCCAGCGAGCCGGAGTGGTCGGGATTCTCGGCCAGGAGCTGGCGGCCGTAGTCGGTCACCGTCGACGGGCTGGGGTGCACCGTCGCTCCCCAGATCTCCATCATCGTCTTGCGGTAGGGCTTCTGTCGGTAGCTGGCCGCCACCTGCCACACCTCGCACTCGATGCCGTACTGCGCAGTGGCGAAGGCCAGGGCGCTGCCCCATTGGCCGGCCCCGGTCTCGGTGGTGAGCTTGGTGATGCCTTCCTGGTGGTTGTAGTAGGCCTGCGGCACCGATGTGTTGGGCTTGTGCGAACCGGCTGGGCTGACGCCCTCGTACTTGTAGAAGATCTTGGCCGGCGTGTCGAGCACCTGCTCGAGGCGTCGGGCCCGGAACAACGGGCTCGGGCGCCACAGCCGAAGAACGTCGAGCACGCCGCCCGGGATGTCGATGTACGACTCGGTGGAGACCTCTTGTTCGATGAGGGCCATCGGGAACAGCGGGGCCAGATCGTCGGGCCCGGCCGGCTGGAGCGTGCCCGGATGCAGTGGCGGCGGGGGCGGCGCGGGCAGGTCGGGGATGACGTTGTACCACTGGGTCGGCATCTCCGATTCGTCGAGCAGCACCTTGGTGTAGTCGTCGGCCACGGGATCCCCTTCGTCGGACAGGTGTGGCCCGCACTCTATGGCGGCCCCCGTACAACGTCAGCTCGATGGGGCCCGGTGAGGTGGGCCCGATGCCGCGGCGGCGGCCGTCACTGGCAGTCGACGCAGCGGCCGTGGAGGTCCAGGGTGTGTTGCAGGGGAGCGAAGCCGGTCCTCGCCGCCGCGTCGTTCAGTTCGGCATCGATGCGTCGCTCGAGGTCCTCGTCGAGGCGGATGTCCGAAACGGTGCCACAGTCCACGCAGATCAGGTGATGGTGGTGCCCGAGGATCGGTTCGGCCAGCTCGTAGCAGGCATGGTCGGCGCCGGTGGCGAGGCGCCGCACCAGGTCGGTGCGTTCGAGCACATCGAGGTTGCGGTAGGCCGAGCTCTGCGACAGCCCGTCGTCCATCTCGAGCAGGTCGGGTAGCGTCACCGGTCGCCCCGCTTCCGCCAGCCGGGCCACCAGCCTGCGCCGCCCGCTGGTGTAGCGCTGTCCCAGGTTCGCCAGCCGGGCCGCCACCCGCTCGTGGATGGTGTCGAGGTCCTCGATGGGCCCAGTAGAGGGAGCGGAGCGACTCATGGCCGGGTCCAGTATGGCGCCGGGCCCGCCGTCGCCGACGTTCGGCGGGGACCTTGGCCCCGTTCGGCGCCGACGAGACCGTGGCAGGATCTGGTGATGGAACCGATGTCCACCCGCTGGTGGACGATCGCAACGCTCGGGCTGCTGGGCCTCTCGGTCGCCGCGTTGGTCGCGGCACCGCTGGCGCTTCCCGCGTCGTACGACTGGGTGGAGCACACCACCAGCGAGTCGGGCGCCCAGGGGCTGGAGGGGGCGTGGTTGGCTCGGTTGGGATTCGTGCTCTTCGGACTGGCCGTGCTCGCCGTGGCCGGCCGGATGGCGCACCGCTGGGGTCAGCGGGCCACGGCGCTGCATCGCGTGTTCGGGGTGTGCATGGTCGGCGCGGCCGCCTTCTCCAGTCGCTCGTGGGAGTCCAATGTCCGGTACGACACCACCGAGGACTTCCTGCACTCGGTGGTGGCCACGGTGATGGGCTTCGCCTTCGCCTTCGGGGTACTGGCCGTGGCCCTCATCGGTCGGGAACGGGGTGGGCGCCCACGGCTGCTCGATGGGATCGCGGTGGCCGCCACGGTGGTGCTGCCCATCGCGATGACCGTCGATGAGCCCCGGGCGGGACTGTTCCAGCGGCTCATGTTCGCCATCGCCTATGCCTGGTATGCCAGAGAGACGCTGGCGGTGGGCCATCCCCGGTCGTGGGGCGAGCCGGCCCGGCCGTTGGCCGAGGACCGGCGCTCAGCGGGTCACGAACGTGGCCGATGAGGCGCTACTGAGCAGCACCGAGATGAGGATGCCCATGGGCAGAGCACCGAAGTAGCCCAGCGGGATGCCCACGTTGCCGAGGAACAGCATCAGCAGCCAGGTGGCCGGGAAGGTGGTGATGAAGAACACCACAACGGCAGCGATCAGTACTCGGATCATCGGTCTCCCTCGAATCGGTGCGTCAATCCTGGCATCCGCCGGGCCGACGGTGGGGGATTGTCCCCTCGCCGTTCAGCGGTTCTGCCACTCGGGTGATCGTTTCTCGAGGAAGGCGTTGATGCCCTCACGCAGGTCTTCGGCCGCCATCACCGCCTCGACGGCTCGGGCCGTGGCCACCCAGCCGGCGGCGTCGTCGGCCGCCGCCACGGTGTCGACGGCACGGAGGGTGGCGCGCACCGACACCGGGGCGTTGGCCGCGATGACCTCGGCCAGCTCGACGGCCGCCGCCAGCGCCTGCCCGGGCTCGGTGACCCGATTCACGAAGCCCAGCTCCGCAGCCCGTTGGGCGGTGATCTCGGCGCCGGTCAGCAACAACTCCTTGGCCACATTCAGCGGGAGGGCACGACCGGCGCGGAAGAGGGCGCCGCTGTTGGCGATGACGCCCCGTTTCACCTCGGGAAGCGCGAACCGTGCATCGCTTGCCGCCACCACCAGGTCCGATGCCATGGCCAGTTCGAACCCGCCCCCGAAGGCGATGCCCTCCACCGCGGCGACCAACGGCTTGGTTCGGTCGCGACGGATCAGCCCGTACTCGCCGCCTCGTTCGGTGGGCGCACCGGGACCGTCGCGCAGGTCGGTGCCGGCGCAGAACATGCGGGTACCGCCGGTGAGCACGGCCACCCATTGATCAGGGTCGTCCTCGAACGCGTTGAAGGCCTGGTCCAGGCCACTCGCAACCGCCTCGTTCACCGCGTTGCGCTTGTCCTCGCGGTCGATGGTGACGACGGTGACTCGGCCTCGGTGCTCGGTTCGGACTGCCATGTGCCTTTGTAGCATCTGGGCTTCGCCTCCGATCTGGTGGCGGGTGGACGTGGTCGGGTTGTCGGTGGTACCTCGGGGGCCGATCGTTCTGGTTTACGATCCGCTCATGCTCGGCTCGCGCAGCCATCTCGGCGGACCACTGGGCCGGCGGTGGAGTGGCCGCGCCCTGGCGACGCCACCACTGGCTCGCCACGGATGACCGGTCCCGACGGCGCTCGTTCGCAAGGTCCCGGGGGCACGCTCGGCACGTTCGGCGGCGTGTTCACGCCGAGCATCCTCACCATCCTCGGGCTGGTCCTGTTCCTCCGTGTTGCCTACGTCGTCGGCTCGGTCGGGCTGGCTCAGGCGCTGTTGATCCTGGGCCTCGCCACCGCCGTCTCGGTGCTGACGAGCATCTCGTTGGCCGTGGTGGCGACGAACATGCGGGTGCAGGGCGGTGGGGAGTACTACCTCATCTCGCGCACGCTCGGCATCGAGTTCGGTGGGGCCGTCGGGATCGTGCTCTACCTGGCCATATCCGTGTCGATCGCCTTCTACGCCATCGGCTTCGCCGAGGCCGCGGTTCACGCAGTCGACGGTGACAGCGCCCGCGCCATCCAGATCGTGGCTGCATGCGTGGTGGTCGTGCTCGCCGCCATCGGCTTCGTGGGCGCCGACCTGGCGACTCGGCTCCAGTACCTCGTGATGGCGCTGCTGGTGATGGCGGTGGTGTCGTTCTTCGTCGGCGCCATCGGCGATTTCGATGGTGGGCAGCTGTCGGACAACCTCGGTCGGCCGGCCCGGTCCGAGGTCGGATTCTGGGAGGCGTTCGCCGTGTTCTTCCCGGCGGTCACCGGATTCAGCCAGGGCGTGGCCATGTCGGGTGACCTTCGCACCCCCAGTCGGTCGATCTCCCGTGGCACGTTCGCGGCCGTGGGTGTGTCCACCGTCGTCTATCTGGGTGTGATCTTCGTGTTGGCCGGCAGCGCTCCGGCCGATGTGTTGTCGGCCGAGACCACCACCATCATGGGCGATCTCTCGCTGGCCGGCTGGACGATGCTGGTCGGCGTCCTCGCGGCGACGCTGTCTTCGGCTCTGGCCTCGTCACTGGGCGGGCCCCGGGTGTTGCAGCGCCTCGGCCAGGATCGGGTGCTGCCGCACCTCGAAGTGTTCGCGGTCGGCGCCGGCGTGGCCCGCAACCCCCGTCGGGCGCTCGCGGTGTCGGTGGTCGTCGCCTTGGCCACGGTGGCGGCCGGTGACCTCAATGCCATCGCTCCGGTGATCTCGATGTTCTTCCTGGCCAGCTATGGGCTCATCAACTACGCCACCTACTTCGAGATCCGTGCGGGCAGCACCTCCTTCCGGCCCCGGTTCCGTTGGTATGACCACCGGGCCAGCCTGGTGGGAACGGTGGCGTGTGCCGGTGCGATCGTGGCGATCAATCCGCTCGCCGGCGCACTGGCCGGCCTGATCTTCGCCGTGCTGTACGGCTACCTGCGACAGCGAGACGTGCCCGACCGCTGGGTCGACAGCGCCGGGTCACATCACTACACGCAGGCCCGCCGCCATCTCCGTGCGTTGGCTCTCGAACCCATGGGCGACCGTGACTGGAGGCCGTGTGCGCTGGCGTTCGTGCCTCGGGATCCGGTCGTGCGCGGTCGAATGATGACGGTGACATCCTGGCTCGAGGGTGGGTCCGGGTTCATCACCGCGATCAGGATGCTCGAGGGCAACGGACCGCGGTGGCGCCGCCAGGCGGCCGAGGTGGAGGAGGATCTGGCGGCCGAGATCGCCCAGGTGGTGCCCGGTTCGTACGCGCGGGTCCTCACCGTCGCCGATGCCGATGTGGGTGTCGAGGCGCTGGTGCAGGCGCACGGCATCGGCACCGTTCGGCCCAACCTGACGGTGTTCGGCGTCCGTGATCTCCAGGGCAGTGAGGAGGATCGGCTCAGCTACGGGCGCATGCTCCAGACCTGCGTGCGCCATCGCACCAATGTGGCCGTGCTCAACGTCCGTAGCCACGCGTGGGAGCGATTCGAGGCCACGCCGAGGAACCAGCGGTCGATCGCGCTGTGGTGGTCCGACGATCAGGTCGGCCAGCTGATCACCCTGCTGGGCTGGCTGTGTCAACGGCACCGGGACTGGGAAGACGCGTCGATCGTCGTGTACGTGCCGGTGACCGATCAGCCGGTCGACACGGCCCGTGTCGAGCGCCTCCTCGAGGACGCCAGGATCCGGGCCACCGTCACCGAGGTGGAGCCGACGTCGGACGCCTTCATCGACGCGCTCGGACGATCGACCCTCGCGCTGGCGCCTCTGCGGGTGCGACGGGGCAACGCCATCGGTCCGTTCGAGACGCCACTGGGGGTGCTCGTCGAGAGCCTGCCGTTGGCGGTGATGGTGTTGGCCGTCGAGGTCGTCGACCTCGACGCCGAGCCCGATGAGAGCGATCTGGCCGAGCTGGCTCGGATCACGGATCAGGCGAAGCATGCGGCCAAGTGGGTGGCCGAGCTCGACGCACAAGCGGCTGGCCTGCTCGTTGCCGCCGAGGCTCTGCGGCTGGAGCTCGATGGCGGTGATCCGCCCGACGCCGAGCTCGCGCGACGGGTGCAGGAGGCCGAGATGGCGTCGGCGAAGGCATACCGGAAGTACGTCGACGCCAGAGCTCGCAGCGAGGCGCTGGCAACTCGGGTCGCCGCGCTGGACCCCGCTCGCGCCGAGCACGATGCCCACCCGGATATCTGGGGTCGGCCATCGGACCCCGCCGAGTGACGACGACCGGCGATCGAGGGTCGCCACCGACGATGGTGAAGCTCGGTGTCGGTCGTGTCGGGTCGAGCGGGCGCCACCGTCTGCGGTTGACGCCGCGGCGTGGGCGAGCCGGCGGGACCTAGGCCTCTTCCCGTCCACCTCACCGGGGGCACGCTCGGCCGAGATGGCCGAGGAGCAGACCGCACCGGACCCACAGGTCGTGAGCCGTGCCGTACCGGTGTCTGTGGTGCTGGTCAGTGCCGCCGTGGCCCTCGGTGCCGGGCTGTTGGTGGGCTGGCTGCTGTTCGACGACGACGACTCCGGGCCGGTACCGACCGCACCCAGCACCTCGGTGGCATCGAGCGACGCGACCCCAGCCACCCTCCCTCCGACGGCCTCGCCGACGACCACGGCGACGACCTCCACGACGGTGGTGCCGGCTCCGAGCACCACCCAGCTCGCACCGCCCCCGACGCTCACGTTGGGGCAGTTCCTCGAGCAGCTCGAGGAGCAACGAGATCCTGATCCGCCGGTCGACAGCCGCGTCGTGTGCGACGAGGATCCAACCACGCCGATTGGCCGGGGAACGGTGCTGTACTGCCAGGCCGTGCCGGAGAAGCCTGAGGCGTTCGAGACAGGCACGCTGGTGTTGGTGCTGCTCGACGATGCGGGAGAGGTCGTCTACACGGGAGGCACCGATGTCTTCGACATCCACGAGCTCGCCGGCCCCGGGCTGTTCTGTCGGGATCTGCGGACGCACCCGTACCTGAGTGGCCTGAAGCCGGAGATCCAGTACCTGTTCATGCTGGCCTACTGGTTCCAGGACGGACAGCCCGACCGCATGGACGCCGACCGCGACGGCGTTCCCTGCGAGACGCTGTTCGAACCAGGGGTCGTCGACACCGTGTGGGCCGGTGGCCAGCTGACCTAGCGAGCCCCTCACCGACCTCCGCCGGAGCTCCCTGTCACGACCATGCCGCTTCGAACAGATCCATCTCATCTGCGAGGCAACGGCGGGCCGGGCGGCCAGCGGCGCCGCTCCTGCAACTGGGTCGACGAATACTTCGCCGGCCGGTACCGACGCCCGGGCCGCTATTCCCGTACCCGCGCTTCCAGCCGGTACGACCGGAACGGGATGCGGTGACCACCCTCCGATCTCGCGTACGGCTCCATCCTGGCTGCCATCGCCGACGCCAGCTCCTGTCGTCGGGCATCGGTCAGCGCGGCGAGGGTCGGGCCCCACGGCGTGCCCCCGGTCTGGGCGAGGAACCAGGGTTCGAAGTCCGCGATCTCGACATGGTGTTCGAGCATGGTGACCTCGCAGTCGTGGAATCCGGCGGCTCGAGCGGTGGAACGGAGGAAGTGGTCGGCGTGTGCCGGCATCGCTCGTTGCACCGATGTGGCGAGCGATGGATCGTGCTCGGCGAGCAGATGGAGCTGGTTCTCGATGTAGGGGTTCTGGCCGGGCGTTGCCCACACGGTTGCGATCAGCACACCACCGGGTTGGAGCACGCGTACCGTCTCGCGCATCGCGGCCACCGGATCCTCGAAGAACTGGAAGCCTTGCTGGCAGATCACGTGGGTGAACGTGTCGTCGTCGAACGGGAGGGCGTCGCTGGGCGACTCCACCCATTCCACGCCCTCCTCCATGCTGGCGCGGGCGACCTCCAGCATCGCGACGTTGATGTCGGCGCCGACCAGCCGACCGTTGGGTGACAACAGCGCAACGGCGTGACGGGCGACCAGGCCGGTGCCGCAGGCCAGATCCAGCACGACATCACCCGCGTGAATCTGCGCTCCCTCGGCGAGGAGCCGGGCCGATCCCTCCATGAAGACACGAGTGAACGACTCATACGCCGTTGCCTGCTGCTGTGCGAGTTGGAACCCTGAGGGCAAGAGACCCCCCTCTTCTGTGTCGGGTGTCGAACACTACGCTTCGGCGCCGATCATCCGCGCGAAGGAGCGCAGAGCAGAGCTCGGTGAGCCACGCCCAAGGATGCTGGTCTCGGAATCAGGTCGGTCGGGCCGTCACCCATCCGAACTCCGATGAGATGCGCACGCCGATGCGCTCGTCCCGGTCGTGCATCGGGGCGATGACCTCGCGCAGTGCGCCACAGAACCCGTCGTATCCGACCGCTTCGATCGCGGGGACCGACGGACCGGCGGCCGCGAGAGCTCGGACGGCGGTGTCGATGTCGGGCCACTCGTTGGTCACGTCGATGGTTCCCTGGTCGAGAAGCTCGAACCCGGTTGCCCGGAGCATGTCTGCGATGACGTTGCTGGTCTGCCCCATTTCCATGTTCGCCGCTTGGTGACTCGGCGGTGAGTGCTCGATCACCGTGAGGAAGTACGGCATCAGCCCCATGCGCTCGAACGCACCCCAATAGGTCAACCCGAGCGCCCCGTCGTCGGTGAGCACGGTCCGTGCCTGATCGAGCGCATCCTCGCATCCGTTCCAGATGCCGTTGAAGCTGGTCACGACGTCGAACGCACCCTCGTCGAACGGGAGCGCGAACATGTCGCCAACGCGAAAGTCGCCGTCGGGCGTGCGGGTCCGGGCGATGTCGATCAGGGCCTCGGAGGCATCGATCCCGCTGACGGTTGCCCCGCGGCGGCGAGCGATGTTGGCCGCCAGCCCGGATCCGCAGGCGACATCGAGGTATCGGGTGGCGGCACCCAGGCCCAACCGATCGAACACCAGTTGGTTCGCCGGGAGCGCATAGGGCTCGAACAGGTATGCCCATTCCTTCGCCCGCGCTCCCCAGCCGTGTCCCGCTTCGATCCACCGGTCAGGTGGCGTCGTGTCGGTCGTCGCCGTGATGTCGGTCATCCTGTCGCTCCCATATAACACGATCGGTCGTGCTATCTAGCAGAGTACGATCGATCGTGCTATCTTGTCAATCGATGACCGATCTCCGGGAAGTCGGCCAGCGGCGGACCCGAGCCGACGGCGAGCGCACCAGGCGACTGATACTCGACACGGCGGTGCGCTTGGCGACCGTCGAAGGCCTCGACGGGCTGAGCATCGGCACGCTCGCCCACGCCACCGAGCTCAGCAAGAGCGGCGTGTACGCACATTTCGACTCCAAAGAGGAACTGCAGCTCGCCACGGTCGACAACGCACGCGCGCTGTTCATCGACGTGGTCGTGGCGCCCGCGCTCGAGCGCAGCGGGCTCGACCGTCTGCGCGCCCTGTGCGAGTCGTTCCTCACCTACGTCGAGAACCGCACGCTCCCGGGCGGCTGCTTCTTCGCGGCCGCGGCGGCGGAGCTCGGCGGCCGTCCCGGCCCCCTACGCGAGCGGGTCGCGGCCAACCAGAAGGACTGGATCGGCGTGCTCACCGAAGCCGCGGGCGAAGCTGTCGCCCGCCGCGAGCTGTGCGACGACACCGACGTGGCGACCCTCGTGTTCGAGCTCAATGCACTCGTGATCGCGGCGAACACCGCGTACATCCTCCACGACGACCCGGCCGTGCTCGCTCAGGCCCGAACCGCCATCGGACGGGTGATCGGCGCAGCCACCCCGACCTGACGGGGATTGCGAATACCCGTTCGGTTCCGCCGCGAGGCGCAGGCGTCGTGTGGGATCGGGGTCGTGCGGTGCGAGCGCTCCGTGGTGCGCCGCCTCGGCGATCGCGCCCGACGGGTCACGTGGTGGCTCGGGTGATCGCCAGGCCCTGTTCGAGGAGTTGATCGAGTTGGGCCCGTGCGGCGAAGGCGACGAGCTCTCGCGCCGCGACATTCGCTCCGGTTGTGTCGCCGACGGACTGTCTGATCTGTGCCTCCGTGAGCAAGATCACGCCGATCATCGCGACCCAGGTGTCCGAACGGCGCAGGGCCCGCTGGCGGGCGTCGGTGATCCAGCTGAGTGCATCGTCGGATTGGTCTGCCTGGGCGTAGTGGAGCGCGAGGACGCGTCCGCTGGCGCCCTCCCAGCAAGGGTCCTCGAGTTGGCAGCTCATGGCGAAGCAGCGTTCCAGGTCGTCAAGGGACTTCGAACGAGACCGTTCGGTGAGATGTGCCTCGGCGAGCGCGGTCATCGGCCACGGCTCGAACGACATCCACTGCAGCTCGTGCACGACATCGAGGCACTGACCCAACCACTCCTTCGCCTGCGGGAGGCGACCGGCCGCCATGGCGGCCCATCCACCGAGCCCGAACGCCCAGCCTTCCCAGCGTCTGTCCCCGACCGATCGTGCGACATCGATGGCGGCCTCGTAGTGCTCGAGTCCCTCGTCGGGTCGGCCCCAGTCGGCGATGTTCATACCGGAGACGGCGTGCAAGCCAGGCAGCAGGGTCGGGGCACCGTCTGCGAGCTCGAGGGCCAGGCTCAACTGGCGCTGCGCCTCGGGACGCCGACCAGCGAGCGTGTCGGCGTAGGCGCGTTCGCGCAGTGCGCCGACGGCGGTCGGCAGGTCGCCCACGGTCTGCGCGAGGAGCACTGCCTGCTCGAGCAGCACGCTGCCCTCGTCGTCGAACCCTCGCACGGCGTGGACGAGCGCGCTGCCCAGCTCGAAGAGGCATTGACCGTGGAGTGCCGAGTCACCCGCCGACTCTGCCTGCGCACCGGCGCGACGGAGGCAGTCGAGACCGGCCTCGACGGCACCGGCCGATATCGCCGCTTGGCCCGATCGGAGCAGGCTCGACGCGACGGCACCAGGAGACAAGCCAGGGGTGCCGCCGCGACACCGGCACGTGCGGCGCTGCGCAGCGCGGGAGTGGGATCGCAACCGAGTTCATCGCGGAACAGCACTTCGACCGATAGCACGTGCTCGAGCGCGGCGTCCTGATGACCGGCCACGACGAGCGCCTTGGCGAGCAACACCTGGGCGCCCTCGTCGTACGGCGATCGGCGCGCCGCGAGCTCGGCCAGCTCGACGGCCCGCTCATGATCGTTGCGCGAGATCGCCTTGATGGTCGCCTCGCGCAGGTGAGCCGCAATACGAGACGACACCTGTTGTCGAGCGACGAGCAACCACGTCGCGAACTCCGGTCCGCACGGCGGATCGACGCCCTCGAGCAGCTCGCCGATGTTCGCGATGTCGACCACCCCGTCACGGAGTGCGTACACGTCGACGCTCACCCAATCCGGCAGTTCCCGCAGGACCGGGTCACCGGTGAGGACGTCGGCGCTCCCGATCGCCTTGCGCAGGCTGGCCAGACACCAACGCAGGGAGCCCAAGGGATCCTCGGCATCCGGGAACAGCTCGACGCTCAGCTCGCGGCGGGTGAGTGCGCGATCGGCGAGCAACACGCGAGCGAGTAGCGCCCATGGCTTGCGGCCACGTACCTCGCACAGGTCGCCGTTCGAGCTCTCGATTCGTGGAGAGCCGATCAACCTGATGTGAAGCATCTCTCCCACCCTGGCACACGTCGCGGTGCCGACACGTTCGCCCTCGGAACCTCAGTCGATCATCGGATCGTGTGCGGATCCGTGTGCGCCGGCGGGTCCGGCCGATCAACCCGGTCGAGCGCAGCGGCACACGGTGGGCGTCGATGCTCGACACCGACACCGCTTCGGGTGTCGGAAACAAACAGGGAGCAAGCCATGACGCAGTTCATCATCGAACGCAACATCGAGGGAGCGAGCACACTGAGTGCCGACGAGCTCGCCGACATCGCCGCCAAGTCGAACGAGGTCGTCGACGGTCTCGGCGTGCCGTACAAGTGGGTCACGAGCTACGTGGCCGGGGACAAGATCTACTGTGTCCACGAGACCGGCGAGGCCGAGACGATCCGCGAGCACGCCCGCCTCGGCGGCTTCCCCGCAGATGTGGTGGTACCGGTCGCCGCAGTCATCGGCCCCGACACCGCCGGCTGAGCGGACCGGGCACGAAGCGTCGGCTCGGGTCGTGGCGGCGACCCGAGCCACGACCGGCCGAGACGGTACTCCTGGAGTCCGGACCGATGATCGGCGAGGAATGATCGCCCGGCATCGGTCCGGCCGATCGCAATGTGCCGGCTGGTCGACATCCGGACGAGCGCCCATGCGGCGGATCGCCGTCGCTCTGGTGATTCGACCAGCCTGGCGCTCCATCCGCGAAATGTCGGTCGGAGGCGCCTGACAAGCTCGCCGCCGAGGACGCTTTCACGTTCGAGGGCACGACGGAGGTATTCGGTTCTCGAGCGTCCGACCCGTTTCGCCTTGGCGTCGATCGCTGCGAGTACGTCATCGGGCACGTCTCCGATGAGGATGTCAATCGTGGCCCTCATGTTCGCTGAGGCGGAGCTACGGATCGCGACGCGCCGTTCTCCTGCATGTGCCACAGCTGCGAGGGCACGGCGGCGCCAAGGACGAGGTTGACCGACCTTCCCAGATGCGCGGGGGCTGAGACTCGGTCGTTCTCGTGTCAGTCCAGTTCTTTCTGCAAGGCAGAGTCGCACCCAGACGTCGAGGGCATGGTCGTCGTCGAGTCCTGCGGGCGGCTGGCCGAAGGTCCAGGTACTGCGGCGAAGGTTGACGAGTGCCCCGACGAGAATCACCGCGGCTGCAGTCGAGTCGACGTCGGTGTCTCGTCGAGCGTCCAGGTAGGAAGCGAAGAGTCGGTAGCCGGGCTCGCTGATGCTCTCGCGCATGGTGGCGGACAGATGGCTGAGCCGATGGCCTTCTTTCTCCAGGACGCGGCTGATGGATTCTTCGGCGACCCGATCGACAACGCCGTGGCCGAGTCCACCATCGGGCTCTACAAGAACGAACTCATCCGCCGGCGAGGGCCATGGCGCACCATCGACGACGTCGAACACGCCACCCTCGAATACGTCGACTGGTTCAACCACCGTCGCCTCCACTCCGAGATCGGACAGATCCCACCAGCCGAGCACGAAGCACTGTTCTACGATCACCAACCCGCCCCAACCGAGGGGCGCACTGTTCATCGGCGGCACCGCCGGGGTCCTCGTCCACGAGCTGTTTCCGGACCTGCCGCTCGGACTCACCTTCACGTGCCTGATGGCTGGGGCTGCCGGCTCGATGGTGTCGGCACCGTTCTCGATGGTGCTGCTCACGGCGATACTCACCCAGGTCGGTGCCCTCCAGACGGCGCCCGACCTCCTCGCCGTCGCCACGTCGTTTCTCACCGTCGAGGCTGTGCAGTTCGCCCTGTCCCAGCGCCAAGTGGGTGGTGACCCGACCCCCACGAGTTTCAGACGGCTGACCGGGCCCGTGGCTGCTATTGACGCGCCATCGCGATTCTGATGCGTTCGTCAGGGTCGATGAAGTGGTCGTGGTCGTCGTCGCCGAGGTCGATCTGAACCCAGTGGATCTTGCCAGTGAACCGACTGGACTCGTTGGTGTAGTCGGGGCTGACGCAGGTGCCTGATTCGTAGCCGATGTCGGTCGTCTCGTCGGCAGAGAACACCAACGGCTGGGTGGCGTCGACGCGTCCGGTGCCGACCTGGTCGCCGTCGTAGTAGAGCGTGACGTCGCCGCCTTTGGCAAGACCGCCGCCGTCGTAGGCGAACTCCATTCGGACCTGGTGTTTCCCTTCGGGAAGGGGTGAGTACGCGGCGGTGGTGAACCATTGGATGCCGAGCACGTTGTAGACGAACCTCAACGCACCATCCTTGGCGTAGACGGCCCAGCCGCCGAAGCGCCCGCCCTGGGCGATGATCACGCCGCTCGCACCGGCCGCCGGAGTATCGATCTCGGCGGTGACCGAGAATGACTTGTTCTTGATGCTGACGACACTGTTCTCGGACAGGCGGCCCATGCCCGGGAAGAACTGTTGTGAGCTGCCGTGGATCAAGGTCGGTCGTCCCGCGAGATCGGGGTTGAGTCGCTCCGCCCCGCGGTCGTCGATCGGCAACACGTTGTACTTGGTCGCCTCGATGATCCAGAGTCGTTGCAGCTTGGCGAGCAGTTCGGGCTGGTCGGCGGCGAGGTTGATCGCCTGGCTGTAGTCGCTGCTTCCGTCGTAGAGCTCCCAGACGTCGTCGTCGAATTGTGGCAGTTCGGCGCCGACCATCTCCCACGGCGTGTGGTGTTTGGTGACCGCGCTCCAGCCTTGGTGGTAAACGCCGCGGTTGCCGAACATCTCGAAGTACTGCAGGTCGTGGCGCTCGGCTTCGTGGGGCTGATTGAGGGCGTACAGCATGCTGGTGCCTTCCATCGGCGACTGCTGCACTCCGTTGACCATCGTCGGCTCGGGCAGCCCCGCTGCTTCGAGGATGGTCGGGGCGAGATCGATCACATGGGTGAACTGGTCGCGGATCCCGCCGGGCTCGTCGATGCCGGCGGGCCAGTGGACGATCGTGCCGTTGCGAGTGCCGCCCCAGTGCGAGGCGACCTGCTTGGTCCACTGGAACGGGGTGTTCATCGCCCACGCCCAACCCACCGCATAGTGGTTGTACGAACTCGGCGTGCCGAACTCGTCCATCTTCGAGACCATGAACTCGGGTGTTTCGAGCGCGGCCATTCCATTGAAGTTGGCCATCTCGTTGAACGCACCGTTCAAGGTGCCCTCCGCGGATGCGCCGTTGTCACCAATGATGTAGTAAATGATCGTGTTGTCGAGCACCCCCAGATCATCGATCGCGTCGATGACGCGGCCAACCTGATGGTCGGTGTGTTCCAGGAACCCGGCGTACACCTCCATCTGACGTGCCAGCACCGGCTTGAGCTCGTCGGGCATGTCGTCCCACGCAGGTATCTCGTCGTGCCTTGCCGTGAGGCCGGCGTCGCCGGGGATCACGCCGGACGCGAGCTGCTTCGCATAGGTGCGTTCGCGTAGGGCGTCCCAGCCGTCGTCGAATGCGCCCGCGTACTTGTCGGCCCATTCCAGCGGCACGTGGTGTGGCGCGTGGGTGGCGCCCGGGGCGAAGTAGGTGAAGAAGGGCCGATCGGGCATCAAGGCCTTCTGCTGGCGGATCCAGCTGCATGCCCGGTCGGCGAGGTCCTCGGTGAGGTGGTAGCCCTCCTCGGCGGTCGCTGGTGGTTCGACCGGCGTTGTGCCGTCGTAGAGGGCGGGTTCGTACTGGTTGTTCTCGCCACCGATGAACCCGTAGAACGTCTCGAACCCTCCGCCCCCGGACGGCCAGGCGTCGAAGGGGCCCATCGGCGAGCTCTGCCACACGGGCACCTCATGGCACTTGCCGAACTGCGCCGTCGAATAGCCATTCAACTTCAACGTCATGGCCAACGGCGCCTTGGTGTTGGGCCGCAGCGAGCTGTTGCCCGGCGCCGAGGTGGCCGTCTCGGTGATGCTGCCCATCCCGACTGAGTGATGGTTGCGACCCGTCAGCAACGCCTGCCGCGTGGGGGCGCAGAGCGCGGTCGTGTGGAAGCGGTTGAAGCACAGGCCACCGGCGGCGAGACGTTCCGCAGTCGGCGTGTTGCAGGGTCCACCGAAAGCGCTCGAGGCGCCGAACCCAACGTCGTCGAGCAGCACGATCAACACGTTCGGAGCGCCCGCCGGTGGCAACAATGGTTCGATCGGCGGATACGACGTCTCCGGATCCTTGGCGTCGTAGGTCGTCAGCCCCGGCTCAGGCCGATCCGGGACCGGCAGCATGGTGCGGGCATGTCGCTCAGGCTTGTCGCTCATCGGTTTCTCCGTGTCGTCGGTCAGCGGTGGTGTCGGTTCGAGGGTGAGCCGAATACCGTGTGCGGGCGAGAGGTCGCTCCGTTCGGTCGAGGTCTGGTCGACTGCGACGGGCAACATCCCCACTTCGGATGATCGCTGCATGATGAGCGCTCGGGATCAGACCCTAGCGCTTCCTGTCCGGGGGTTGAGGTTGCAGGTCCCTTGGTCGAGGGGCCTGGTGATGGACCCTGTGGTTCCTTCCACAGAATCAAAGGGACCCATCACCATGACCACCTCTGCAGAGATCATCTATCACCGGCGCGTCCGGTTGTTGGAACTCGCGAAGGAACTCGGCAATATCAGCGAGGCGTGCCGGCAGATCGGCGTGTCTCGTAAGAGCTATTACCAGTGGCTCGAGGTCGCTGAGCAGTACGGGCTCGAGGCGCTGATGCCCAAGGACCGCCGGCGGCCTCAGCAGGCCAATGAGACCCCGACGCATGTGGTCGCGGACTTCTTGGCGGTGGCTGTGGTCGAGCCGACCCTCGGGTGTCGCCAGCTCGCCGATCGCCTCGACGAGCTCGGCTACCGGATCGGCAAGACCACGGTGCAGCGGATCCTGGTCGCGCACGGTTTGGGCCGTCGGCGACAGCGGATCGCCCGGGCTGGCCGCGCTGGCGGCGTTGGCCGGGATCGTCACCGAACCGATCACCGAGATCGAACACAGCCCGTTCGGGTTCTGTCACTGGGCAGGCCATCCGGGTGATCTGGTGGCCTTGGACAGCTTCTACATCGGCAACCTCAAAGGCGTTGGGAAGGTGTATCAACTCACCGCCATCGACACCTGCACCCGCTGGGCGATCGTGAAACTGATCATCGGGCCAGTCACCACGGCCGACACGATCCGGTTCATCGACCACGTCGGCAAGACGATGCGGCGCCTCGGAATCGGTGTCCGCCGCGTGCTGAGCGACAACGGACCCGAATACAAGGGACTCCCGTTTCGCGATCACCTCGCGGAGATCAGGATCGATCACGTGCGGATCCCGCCGCGGTCACCGAACCACAACGCCGTCTGCGAACGCTTCCAAGGCACCATGCTCCAAGAGTGCTGGAGACCTGCATTCCACCGGCGTCACTTCACATCACTGCGACAGCTCCAAGCCGAGGCCAACACCTGGCTCGTTCGCTACAACACCCGCCGCCGCAACCACGGCCACTACATGGCCGGACGCCGCCCCGCAGACATCCTCGACAACCACCGCACCAACCAACCAGCATGACCACCAACCACAGAGCCCATCTGTCACCTCGAACCCCGGCCCGGAAGCTCTAGTCGACCGGTGCCGCGCTCTCAGTAGAGTGCTCTGAGCAGGTATTTTGTGGTAGCCAGTGGAGCTGGCGGGAATCGAACCCGCGACCCCCTGCTTGCAAAGCACGATCAGTGGGGTGAGGGCCAAGGGGCGAAACCCCGCGATCGCACCTCTGGCAGGGATTTCGGTGACCGCGATGACCGGTGAGTGACCGCCATCCCCAACCCAAAAGGGCACGTAGTGGGCACGGATTCGAACGACTCGACGGCTGTTCCCGGCAAGGAGTGCCAAGGACTGCGTCACGCTGTCTCGTCCCAGATGCGGCCGGACGGATCGAAGCCGAGCCAGGCGCCGGTCGTGCTCAAGGTGCGCCGGATGTGCCGATACCGGTACGGGCCGTGCTTCGATGCCGCACTGCGTTCCAGCGTGCGATGTCGGACACGTGCGGCTCTCGTCGCGTCCTCGACTGAGCGTATGGCAGGCATCCGACGCTCGTCCACGTTCATTGACCCGTCAGCGACGCCCGGTCGTACACCCGAGCAACCACAAGGCACATGGAGCCCTGGCCCGAGCGATGGCGTGTAGACGAATGGTCACCGAATATGCTCCCGGAGTGTGTTCGGGACACTGGAACCATGAAATGGCGCAGTCCTTTCAGTGCGCGGACGCTCCGCGAGGACGGGGTCGCCGGATTGGTGCTGGGGGTGCAGTCGGTACCAGATGGTCTCGCCACCGGCCTGTTGGCGGGGTTGAACCCGTTGGCGGGGCTGTATGGCTACATGGTGGGCGTGGCGGCCGGTGCAGTGCTCACGAGTTCGTCATTCATGGCAGTGCAGGGCACGGGGGCGATGGCGATGGTGATCGCCGATGTCCCCGAGATCAGTCAGGCCAGCGACCCGACGCGGGCGCTGGTGACATTGTCGCTGCTGACTGGCGCCGTGATGCTGGCTGCAGGGCTGTTGCGCCTTGGGACTGTGCTGAGGTTCGTGTCGAACGCGGTGATGGTCGGGTTCATCAACGCGGTCGGCGTCAGCATCGTGCTCGGCCAGCTGGCGAACCTGACCGGCTACGACGCAGACGGAGCGAACCGGCTGGTCCGGGCTGTGAACACGATCCTCAACCCGGACCAGATCGACATCGCGACGTTGGTCGTCGGTGTGGCGACCATCGCATTGATCGTGCTTCTGGAGCGGACCCGCCTGGGGGCGATCGGGCTGGTGGTTGCGGTCATGGCTACCTCGGCGGCGGCGCAAGTGGTGGGTTGGAGCGATGTGGCCACGCTGAGCGACCTCGGGGTCGACCCTGACACGCTGCCCAGGCCGGAGTTGCCGCTGTTGAGCTCGGTGCCGGCGTTGATCCTGCCGGCGGTGTCGTTGGCGTTCGTGGGGCTGGTGCAGGGAGCGGGAATCTCGGCGAACTTCACGAATCCCGATGGAAGCTATCCCGACGCTTCCCGGGACTTCGTTGGCCAAGGCGCGGCCAATGTGGCGTCCGGACTGCTGCAGGGCATGCCCGTCGGCGGATCGGTGTCGGCTTCTTCGCTGAACAAGGAGGCGGGCGCCCGCTCCCGTCAGTCGCTTCTGTTCGCGGCGCTCGTGATGGTGGTCGTGATCGTCGCGTTCGGCGACGCTGTCGCCTACGTGGCCATGCCGGCGCTGGCGGGGTTGCTGATGCTGATCGGCTACCGGACCGTGAAGCCGGCGGATCTGCAGTCGGTGTGGAAGACGGGCGTTGTGCAGAAGGCTGTCGTGTCGGTCACGTTCCTGCTGACCATGGTGGTGCCACTGCAGTTCGCGGTGCTGGTGGGTATGGGCCTGTCGGTGGTGTTGCACGTGGTGCGCCAGTCGAACCAGGTGAAGGTCCGGCGTCGTGTCTTTGACTCCGACGGACATCCGGTCGAGGTGGACCCACCCGACGAGCTGCCGGCCAGCGAGGTCGTCATCCTGCAGCCCTATGGGAGTCTGTTCTTCGCCGCGGCCCCGGCGTTCGAGGCGACGCTCCCGGCGGTGGGGAATGCGTCGACGGGCTCGGTGGTGATTCTGCGGCTGCGCGGCCGCAGCGACCTGGGGACGACCTTCATGGACGTCTTGTACCGCTATGCGGTTTCACTGGAGGCCGTCGGGAGCAGACTGGTGATCGTGTCGGCCAACGAGCGGATCATCGAACAGCTGGTGGCTACTGGTGTAACCGGCGTGATCGGGACGGACAGCGTGTACCGGGGCGACGAGCGCGTCGGTGCGACCGTCAGGCGGGCCCACGCCGACGCGGTCGCCTGGGTGGACGCCCGGAGCTGATCGGGCACCGGTTGTCATCACGATGACGTCGTGGGCCCCTCCAGCTCGAACGCGTGTCGAGGGTGGCGGACCAGCAGCACGATGCTGACCAACGCAACCCACGCCGGGAGCACGTAGATCGTCGGTGCGGCGATGGTGACGTTGACCAGCTCCACGACACCCACGCCATAGGTGAGCCAAACGAGCCAGGGGGGCAACGCGCCGGTTGCCCGTGCGAGGCTTGCCGTCGAGAACATCACCAGAGTGGCGACCCGCGGGGCGAACACCGACAACACCACGGCGGCTCCGGAGCGGGTGAGCGACACGGCGTCGGGGTCCGGTGCCTTGTCTCCGATCGCGACCAACACCGACGGCGCGGCCAGCAGCGAGGCACCGACGAACAAGAGACCGGACAGCAAGATGCTGGAGCCGAAGAACACGGTGCCGAACAACTTCGGCTCCTGATCTCCGATCCGCCCCCGCACGACGCCCACGAACCACAGGAACGCAATGGTGGAGAAGACCAAGACCTGGAGCCAGAACACCGCAGTTGTCGCGTTGGGGGCAACTGCGTAGAAGTCGATGATCTCGGCGTCGGGAGCGCCGACATCGGGAGCCGCTAGCAGGCCCCGCATCGACAGCGACCATCCGATCGCGCAGATGAGTCCGGCGATGGCGGCCGCCTCGATCGACGCCAACCGGGCCCTCATCCGGCTCTGGCCGAACAGCGCGCTACGGCCCCGTTGGTTCATGCGTCCCGAACTCCCGCGGAAAGAACTCCCAAGGGCCAGGCGACCATGATCCGGGCCAGGTCGGCCAACGCAGCCTCGATCCCGTCGGTAGCGGTGAGCCCGATCTCCCGGCGGAGGTGCTCACCCCAGATGACAGAACCGAGAGCCATGCCCGCAGCGGTAGCCACCGCGAAGCGCGGATCGGTCAGATCCCCGGATCCGGACCCGGTCGGCACCTGCTCGTAGCCCGCGAGCAGCCTCCTCAGAACCGGGAACTGCCGGCGGACCGTCGCCATGTCGACACCGTCCACGAGCGTGCGGGCCACCAGGCGGGGGGCCGGTGACCCGTGGTGCATCAGCTGGCTCATCGCGTCGAAGTCGAACCCATCGGCCGCCAACGCGGCAGGGAACAGCCCCGAGCTGCCCTGTTGGAGCGCCTCCGCCAGCAGGGCCTCCTTCGATCCGAAGTGCCGGTAGATCAGGCCCTGGTTGACCCCGGAGTGCCTCGAGATGTCGCGCACCGACACCGATGCCGGGCCCAGCTCTGCGAACAGCTCGATCGCAGAGCTCAGCAGAGCCTTGCTGGCGTTGCCAGGAGGATCGTCAAGTTGCCGGTCGGCGGAGGTGTGGCCGGACAGGTCGCGCGCCACCAGCGGTGGCTCGGGAGTGGCGGCGAGAGCGAGGAGGCGGGTGGCGGCGGCGGCAACGGTCCTGTCACGTCGCTGGGCGTCCGCAGCTTCCAGCCGGGTGGCAGCGACCAGGAAGTCCTCGAAGGCAACCCAGCCGAGCAGCAGGCTGCCTGTCGCATACGCGAGGAGTCGAGTGCGGCGAACCCGTCGCGGATCACCGCCGGCGCACCTGGCCTGCGCGGCCGACAAGAGCCGCTCGGCGCGCAGGCAGTCCGGGAACCCGGACGGCTGCATGTCACCCAGCGCGCAGCGGACAAGGAGCTGCACGCACGATCGGTCCTGGCGTGCGGCCGACAGCAACCCGAACAGCGGGTCCGGCGCTGTCGCCCACTGACTGTCGACAGTGGCCGCCACCCGGTCGGCCAGCCGATCCCCGACGGCGGAAACGAGGCCGTCTTTGGATCCGAAGTAGCGCGCCACGAGCGCGTGTGTGCACCCTGCGTCTCGGGCCACGTCCCGCAGCGAAGCGCCGTCGGGGCCGACCCGAGCGAATCGATCCCATGCAGCGTCGAGAATCGCCGCCTCGCTGGCCGCTCGCTGCCGGTCACGCAACCCGAGAACTGTCATGATCAGCTATTGTAGACGTTCGGATACCGAACGTCTGTGGGCCCGGGCTGGTGACGGCAGCCCATTCCCTCCCATCCCCCGAGGAGAGCAGCCATGAGCGACAGCCGAGCGACAGCCGCGACGAGATCAGCGATCGAGGAGATGTCAGCGTCGCTGCCGATGCACGACCGCCAGGACTTCGAGGACGCAACCCGCGGGTTCTTGGGGCGGTCCGAACAGCGACAGATCGTCGACGCCGACGGCAACCTCGTGTGGGACCTCGACGCCTACGACTTCATGCGTGACGCGGATGCCCCGGACACCGCGAACCCGAGCCTGTGGCGCCAGGGTCAACTGCTCATCCAGGACGGACTGTTCGAGGTGGTGCCCGGCATCTACCAGCTCAGGGGTTACGACCTTTCGGTCATGAGCGTGATCGAGGGCGACACCGGTGTGATCGTCATCGATCCGCTCATCAGCGCCGAGACCGCGACAGCGGCGTTCGCGCTGTACACCGCCCACCGAGGCGAGCGGCCGGTCAAGGCCATGATCTACACGCACTCCCACGCGGATCACTTCGGCGGCGTGAAGGGGATCATCTCCCAGGACCAAGTCGACGCCGGGGAGGTGGAGGTGATCGCTCCCGAGGGGTTCATGCACCACGCAGTCGCTGAGAACGTCTTCGCCGGCACCGCCATGTTGCGTCGCGCCGGCTACATGTACGGCGCCGCGCTGGAGAGCGGTCCGGCGGGTCAGATCGGCACCGGCCTGGGTCAGACCACGTCGAAGGGCACCGTGAGTCTGATCGCCCCCACCATCGACATCACCCACACCGGGGAGCGGCTCACGATCGACGGGGTGGAGATCGAGTTCCAGATGACACCGGGCACCGAGGCCCCGGCGGAGATGAACTTCTACTTCCCTCAGCACCGTGCGCTGTGCACCGCGGAGAACACGTCGCACACACTTCACAACATCGTCACCATCCGCGGTGCGGTGGTGCGCGACGCCCACGCGTGGGCCCACTATCTGACCGAGACGATCGACCTGTGGAGTGACCAACTCGACGTGGTGTTCGCCTCGCACCACTGGCCCACCTGGGGCCGGGAGCGGGCGGTGGAGTTCCTCACCATGCAGCGTGACATGTACCTGTATCTGCACGACCAGACCCTGCGGATGATCAACCAGGGCTACACCGGCGCCGAGATAGCCGAGATCCTGCCGATGCCGCCGGCGCTGGAAGCCCAGTGGCACACGCATGGCTACTACGGGTCGGTCAGCCACAACGTGAAGGCCATCTACCAGCGCTACATGGGCTGGTACGACGCCAACCCGGCGAACCTGTGGCCGCACACCCCGCAGGAGGTCGCGCAGCGCTATGTAGCGGCGATGGGCGGGCCAGACGGGGCGCTGGCGGTGGCCCGCCAGGCGTGGGATGAAGGCGACTACCGCTGGTGTGCCGAGGTCGGCAAGCACCTCGTTTTCGCGGACGACACCAACGCCAAGGCTCGGAACCTGCTCGCCGACGCGCTCGAGCAACTCGGGTTCGGGGCCGAGAACGGCACCTGGCGCAACGCCTATCTCGCCGGAGCCACCGAGCTCCGCTCGGGTACCTTCGGCACCCCCGCCACCACCTCACCGGATCTGCTCAACTCCCTGACCGCCTCCCAGTTGTTCGACAGCGTCGCTGTGCGCGTGGACGGACCACGCTCGTGGGATGAGCACCTCCGGATCGCCTGGACCCTCACCGATGAGAACACGACGTACCTCACCGAGTTGCGCAACGGAGCCCTCCACCACCGCACTGTCACCGACGCGCCCGAGGGCGTCACGGCCTTCAGGCTCACCCGCCTCCAGCTCATCGCACTCGTCACGGGCCAGGCCGACCTTTCCGCCGCCATCGGCGACGGCTCCGTCGAGGTCGAGGGCGACCCCGCTGTGCTGGGCCGACTCGTCGCCGTACTCGCACCGGTCGATCCGGACTTCCACATCGTCACACCCTGACCGGAACCCTCGTCTACTCGAAAGGACAACAACCATGGCAGCCTCACATCGAGCGACCGTTCCGCTACGGATCGTCGCCATTGCCTCGACCCTTGTGCTGGTCGCTCTCGCCGCCTCGTGCGGAGAATCGAACGACGATGACAGTTCCGGGGGCACCTCCGGCCCCACCGACCTGCAGGAGTATCTCCAAGACAACGACTGGCTCCTGGACACCGCCAACAGCTCCCCCGATATCGGGGCGGACGCCACGGTCTCTCTGTCGTTCGGGGCCGACACCCTTTCGGGTCAGGCCGCATGCAACACCTACACCGCGCCGTATCGCCTCAGCGGTGACGGAATGGAGATCGGCGATATCGCCTCCACGAACCGTGCCTGCGAACCCGCGCTCATGGACGCCGAGCAAACGTACCTTGCCGCTCTGGCCCAGGTGACCAACGTCGACGACACCGACCCAGAGCGCCTGATGCTCTCCTCTGACGACGGCGTACGGCTGAGCTTCGAAACACTGGACCCCGCTGCGGAGATCGTGGGCAGTTGGACGATTGTCAATCTCAACACCGGGGATGCCCTTACCGGCCCGATCGAGGGAACCGAAGCAACGCTCGCCTTCGAGGCGGACGGGACCCTGAGCGCCGACGCCGGGTGCAACGCCCTGCAGCTCCCGTGGGCGGTCGACGGCACGTCGATCACGATCGGCCCGGCCGGCCAGACCATGAAGTCCTGCACGGACCCGGCAGGTGTCATGGAGCAGGAGGCCGCCCTGGTCGCCGCGCTCGAGGGAGCCGTCCGCGTCCAGATCACCGATCAACTCACGTTGTTCGATGATGAGGACCGTATGGTCGTCATCGCCGACCCGTCGACCCCGTAGGTAAGGTTTGCCTCATGGCGAACCGAGTTCTTCTCTGTAGTGATGGATCCGCCGCCTCGGTGGCGGCAATCGAGGCAGGCGCCAGCCTGCTCGGCGATTCGGCGGACTTCGAGATCGTGATGGTTGTTGACGGACCCGACGAAGCGGACATGCACGGTGCCTCGGGGCACGCTGGGCCGACAATGACCCCAGAAGAGTTCGACCTCGCCGAGCGACAGGCACTCGAAGACACCGAACAGGCACTCGCTGCCAAGTCGGCCCGGCTCGGACTCGTGAACGCTCCACGCACCATGCTCCACGGGAACCCAGGTTCGGCAATCTGCCGATACGCGGACGAGGTGTCGGCCTCCGCCATCGTGTTGGGAAGCCGCGGACGTTCTGGGCTCAAACGGGCGGTGCTGGGTTCGGTCTCGGACCACGTGACGCGCAACGCCCCGTGCCCGGTGGTCGTGACCCCTCCGAGCGGAGTCAGCTGACGGTCCGTCTCTGGAGCTTCTCGAGTACGCCAACGTGACTGCTCAAGGTCCACCGAGCCGATAGCAGCCCATATCAAGGGGCGATCAAGCCCCCACAACCCACTCGCGCGCCGGAATTCTGAACCGTCCTGATGCGCCGGGGCCGAACGTACCGGTGCAGGGGCAGGAGGCAGATTCTCAGAATCCGGCTGAGGCCGGCGAACCGTCAGAACCCGTGCAAACACCGGGTTCTCGGAGTGGAGCTGATGGGAATCGAACCCACGACCCCCTGCTTGCAAAGCAGGTGCTCTAGCCAACTGAGCTACAGCCCCGAGAACGCACGATCGTAGCGCCTCGCTCCCCACGGCCCCGCACGCTGAGCAGGCCTCACTGCGGACGTGGCAGGCCGATCATGTCGGATGCCAGACGGACGGTGCCCTCGAACCACTGGTCCCGATCGGTCACCACATTGTTCAGGTGCCCGAACAGCTCCAGGTTGATCGCTCCGAGCAGGACGGTCCAAGCGGTCAGTGCTCGCATCGCCAGGTCGGGATGGAGGTCGTCACCAGCGCCGCAGATCAACTCAACGACACCCGGTTCGACCGGCATCGGCCCGGCGAGCGGATCGTGGGGTGGGGCCAGCTGCCCCGCCTCCAGGGCCTCGCGTGCGATCTGGCCCAGTACGCGGGTGGCCCGTCCCGCCGGCTCGATCGTGTCCTGCGGCGCCGCGTATCCGGTGACCGGCGACCCATACACGAGCGCCCACTCGTTGGGGTGCTCCAGAGCCCAGGAGCGGATGGCGCGACACACGGTCGACCATCGCCCTGCGCTGTCGGTCGCGCCCCCGTGCTCGGCATCCGCGTCAGCAGTTGCACGATCGGCCTCCTCGGCGGCCACGCCGATGGAGTTGTAGCTGTCGATGATCAGCAGCGTGAGCAGCTGATCTCGGCTGGCTACGTATCGGTAGACGGCGCTGGATGCCATACCGAGGTCCCTGGCCACGGCCCGCAGTGAGAGCTGCGCTGCTCCGACTTCGGCGAGCTGGCTGCGGGCGCTGTCCAGGATGGCGCCGGTGAGTTCCTCGCGGGCCCGCTGGCGGGCGGTTCGGGTGGCACTTGCGTCGTCCATGCCATCAGTATGCCAGCTGTTGGAGAGCACCGCACGCAAATGTGAGCAGTGCTCTTGACAAGGCGCAGCGCAAGGAGGACACTGCTCTCAATCAAGAGCACTGCTCTCGTGAGCGGGAGCCGACAAGGAGCGAACATGAACGAATCAACTGCCACACACGTGATCCTCGGCAAGGGAGCGGTGGGAACGGCAACTGCCGGTCTCCTGGCCGAGCAGGGGCACCAGGTCGTCGTCCTCAGCCGCAGCGGCGGACCCGTGGATCCCGCCGGGCGCATCGTGCACCGCAGGGTCGATGCCGGTGACTCGACATCGGTCCGCGAGGCGAGCACAGGAGCCGAGGTGATCTACAACTGCCTCAACCCCGCGCAATACCACCGATGGGCCGAGCTCTGGCCACCGATGGCCGAGGCTGCGCTCGACGCGGCCGAGGCCCACGGTGCCGGGCTGGTGACGATCTCCAATCTCTACGGGTACGGCGAGGTCGACGGCCCGATCACCGAGGACCATCCGCTCGACTCGAGCGAGACGAAGGGAGTCGTCCGGTCGCGGATGTGGCAGGAGGCGCTCCGGCGTCACGAAGCCGGCCGTTTGCGCGTCACGGAGGCTCGCGCTGCCGACTACTTCGGTGTCGGAGTACTCGACACCGGGCAGCTCGGCAGCCGGGTGATGCCCAGGTTGCTGAAGGGCAAGGCGGTGCGTGTCCTCGGAGACCCCGATGCACCCCACGCCTGGAGCTACGTCGCCGACGTGGCCGCAACCCTGGTGGCTCTCGGCAACGACGACCGCTCCTGGGGCCGGGCGTGGCACGTCCCGAGTCCAAGGGCGACCAGCCGGCGGACGATGGTGGAGATGCTGTGCGAAGCCGCGGGCGTCGACCGAGTGGCCGTCGGGCGGATTCCCTGGCCTGTGGTGCGGACACTCGGGGTGGCTGTGCCCATGCTGGCCGAGCTCCAGGGTGTCCGGTACCAGGTGGATCGTCCCTTCGAGATGGACAGTTCACGGGCGCAGACGGAGCTCGGACTGCGGCCGACCCCGCTCCCCGAAGCGGTCGCGGCAACCGTCGCCTGGTGGCGCGCCGGGACACCCGACCCGGTCTCCATGCCGGTATCGGTGGCCTGACCTAGAGTCGGCTCCACCAGTCGCACCCGGCGGTGGCAGGCCGCCGCTCGGCGCACAGCCACGGAGGAACGGATGCTCAGGAGACTCGCCGCGGTCGCTGCGGTGGTACTGCTCGGTGGGATGCTGGCGGCTTGCGAGGTGCCGGCACCGGGCAGGGCTTACACCTACCGCATCGCCACACAGGGACCGGTAACCGCCGATGTGGGTTACTTCGGGCAGCACGTGGCCGCCACCCTCACGGACCGGAGGGGATGGTCGCTCGGCGGAGCTGTTTCCTTCCAGCAGACCGCCGGCCCGGCCGACTTCACCATCTGGTTGGCGACGGCGGGGTCGGTGCCGTCATTCGGATCGGGGTGCAGCTCGCAGTGGTCGTGCCGGGTCGGTTCCAACGTGGTCATCAACGAGGACCGGTGGCGCGGAGCAACCCCTACCTGGCCCTACGGCCTCGATTCCTACCAGCACTATGTGGTGAACCATGAGCTCGGTCATTGGCTGGGTCTCGGCCATCCGAACTGTACGGCCGGATTCGGGGGACGCGCTCCGGTGATGACCCAGCAGTCCAAGGGCGGCTACGCCATGGGAGCCTGCCGGTTCAACGTGTGGCCGAATCCCGATGAGCTGGCCACCGTGGGCGCCATTCGGGGCGTGGCCCCCCGATCAACCGGGCTGGCCAACCCCGATGATCCGTTCGGCGCCCTCGAAGCGACAATCGTCGACAGGGATCCACAGGGGCGTCCGGTGCAGGTGCGGGTGGTCGGGTGGGCCATCGATGGCGACACCACCGATCCGCTCGGAGTGGTGATCCTCGTCGATGGGGTGCCGGTGGACATCGTTGCTGCGGACAAGCCCCGTGGGGATCTTCTGGCGCCGTTCCCGTACTCGGGTGAGCGCCACGGCTACGACACCACCGTGGCTCTGGCACCGGACGCGAGGACGGTCTGTGTCGTCGCCGGTGGCGTAGGAGCCGGGCACTCCATGGTGCGCATCGGCTGCGGCGTCGTGAAGTGACCCTCAGCTGAGATCCGGGAAAGGCAGAACCACGCCGGCCTCGCCGGTGCGCGCCAGCGACCGGTATCGACGCTCGGAGAACCACCACCGTCCCTCGGAGCGGACATAGGCGTCGCGGTAGAGGCCGTACGCCCTGGACCATTCACCGCCGTGCCCGTCCCTGTCGGTTCCCGCACAACGGACCTCACACATCCAGAACCTCGAGGTGGCCGTGTCGCGATCGCCGTCGGGATACAGGTCGATCACGGTGTTGAGCGGTACGAATTCGAAGAACTCGAATCGCTCTATCGCCGAGCCGATGAACTCCCCCACCTCGCGGGCACCGGTCATGGTGCGTGGCGCCGCGGTGACCGTATCCAGGTGCAGCGGCATCTGATCCACGAACAGCTCCTCCAGCTCGTCCCACTCCCGACGGTTGACCACGTCGGCATATCGGGCCTGGAGCGTGTGGATGGCGGCACGGTCGATCAACTCGGTCAGGTCGTCGGGGGCATCCGTGGTCGGCATGCGCCGCAGCGTACCGGTGTGCTGTGCGCCTAGCGTGAGCCACGTGGCTCACGAGGACGGTGGTGACCGCATCCAGGCCTACCGTGATGCGGGCCTGTGGGACCCCGGTGCCGAGGGTCCGCTCGGATCCACGGGGCGCCTCGAGTTGCTCGACGACCTGACAGCACGCGGAGCGACGGTGGAGCGGATGGTGGGTACTCCCGACTCCGATCTGATCAGCCTCGGGTTCGATCTGGTGGTGGAGGGGGGAACGATGTCGGCGCTCGACCTCGCCGAACGCGTGGGTGTCGGCGTCGAGGACCTGATCGAGCTCTACCAGATGCTCGGGGTCGACGTCTCCGATACGGCGGCCGTGCTGTTCGAGGAGGCCGAGGTCTCGCTCGTGGCGCTGCTCTCGGCGATCGTGGCCGCATTCCAGGGTCAGGCGGCAACCGAGGTCCTGCGCGCAATCGACGACGGACTCTCGATGATGGCGAACGCGTCCATCTCGGCCTTCGTCGGGGCTGTGGAGGAGGATCTCGCAACGGCGGGCGACGAACTGGAGTGGGCCCGCGGAGTCAGCGCCGTGGGAGAGCTGGGCCTCGACGTGGCCGGGAGTCTGCGGCCCCTTTTCCGCCATCATCTCCGTAGCGCCATTGCCAACCAACGGGAGTCGATGCGCCGGGTCGAGACGAGACAGCTCTCGGAGCTGTCTGTCGGCTTCGTCGACCTGGTGGGATACACGTCGATGACCGCAGAGCTGGATGTCGAGCAACTGATCGACTTCACCAATGGCTTCCGTGCCCGCGCACATGACGTTGTCAGAGCGCATGGCGGTCGGGTGGTCAAGCACATCGGTGACGAGATCATGTTCAGCGCCGTCAAGGCAGAGGCGGGCTGCAGGATCGGCCTGGAACTCGTACGGTCCTTTGGCGACGAGGGTCCGCGCCCCGCGGCGGCGTGGCGTTCGGTCCACTACTGGCCCGGTACGGCGATCTGTACGGTCCGCTGGTCAACCTGGCCAGTCGACTGGCCGATGCGGCCGTCCCGGGAGAGCTACTGGCTCCCTCGGGCATAGCGGATGACATCGACGCGGGATCGTCGGTGCGGCTGCAATCGGCAGGACGGCGCCAGCTCAAGGGCTTCGTGGAGCCCGTGCAGGTGGTGTCCGTGGAAGCGGACGACTGAACGCCACTTCCCTGAACGAGTCTCCGGGGACGGTCGGCGGGAACGGCGTCAGGCGAGAGTGGCCACCAGGAGTGCCTTGATGGTGTGCAGGCGATTCTCGGCCTGGTCGAACACGACGCTGGCCGGAGACCCGAACACCTCGTCGGAGACCTCGATCCCCCCGGTGAGGCCGGTGTGCTCCATGATCTCGGCTCCGATCGCGGTGCGGTCGTCGTGGTAGGCGGGTAGGCAGTGCATGAAGCGGGCTTCAGGACCAGCGCTCGCCATGAGCTGGACGTCGACCCGGTAGGGGAGCAGTTCCGATACCCGTGACTCCCACACATCACGGGGCTCGCCCATGGACACCCAGACGTCGGCGTGGACGAAGTCGGCACCCCCTACTGCGGCCGGTGCGTCGTCGGTGACACTGATGTCCGCGCCGGTGCCCCTGGCGATGTCGCGGGCGATCTCCAGCACATCGTCGGGCGGGGCGAGCGATGCGGGGCCGGCCAGGCGGAGCCGTGCTCCCAGCAGAGCAGCGGTAACGATGTGGGACCGCGCCATGTTGAATCTCAGGTCACCGACGAACGCGTAGGTGATGTCCGAGAGTGGCTTGCCGGACGCCTCACCCATGGTGAGGAAGTCGGCGAGCGTCTGGGTCGGGTGCCACTCGTCGGTGAGTCCGTTGTATACAGGCACGCCGGCGTGCGCCGCCAACTCCTCGATATCGGACTGGTGGGTCCCGCGGTACTGGATGGCGTCGAACATCCTGCCCAACACGGCGGCAGTGTCGGCGACGGATTCCTTGTGTCCGATCTGGGACCCCGCCGGGTCGAAGTTGGTGACGTGCGCTCCCTGGTCGTGCGCCGCCACCTCGAACGCCGCCCGGGTCCGGGTCGAGGTCTTCTCGAACACCAGGGCGATGTTCTTCCCGACCAAGGTGCGGGTCTCGGATCCGGATCGCTTGTCCTGTTTCAGGCGGGCCGCCAGGTCGATCAGGTACTCGAACTCAGCTGGTTCGAGATCCAGTTCCTTGGTGAAGCTGCGGTTGCGCAGGTCGACGGTCACCGATCCACCCTAAGACGGAACCGACGACGACTCCGCACCAATTCCTCGGCGTCGGGCCGGTTGGTTCAGTCTGTGCCGCGCAGTGCACCCTCGGCCACCAGCCGATCGAGGGTCAACTCTGGTTGTTCGCCCTCCAGGCGCTCCAGCCAGAAGACCGATTCGAACAGTGCCAGCAGTACTCCATCGGAGCGCTCCAACACGTCGACTCCCTGCATGGAGCGCAGAGCCGCACGCGATGCCTCGTCGGTCCGACGGGCAACCTTGTACCCGGTCATGGTGAGATCGGCTGGGGCGTTGAACTCGTTCTCGAGGCGGTGGGTGGCGACCTCGAACTGGAGTGCACCGACCGCGGCGAGTACCGGCGCCTGATCGCCGAAGTCGGGGTCCCGCAACACCTGAACGACACCTTCCTCGTCGAGCTGGGTGATGCCGGTTCGGAATTGCTTGGACTTGGACACGTCACGTACACGGGCGCTGGCGAAGTGCTCGGGAGCGAACGACGGAATCGGCGGGAACTCGATCGCATCCTCGACGTAGAGCGAGTCGCCCACACGCACATCGTTGGCATTCACCAGGCCGACGACATCGCCGGGGAAGGCCTCCTCGAGGGTGTCGCGTTCCGAGCCGAACACCGAGTGGGCGTACTTCGTGGCGAACGGCTTGCCGGTGCGGCCGTGGGTGACGACCATCCCGCGCTCGAAACGCCCCGAGTTCACCCGCACATACGCGATGCGATCGCGGTGTGCCTTGTCCATGTTGGCCTGCACCTTGAACGCGAAGCCCGAGAAAGGTGACTCGAGAGGGCGGCGTTCGCCGCCGACGCTCGGCCTCGGTCCCGGTGGCGGGACGTCGTCGATCACCGCGTCCAGCAGGAGTCGGACTCCGAAGTTCGTGATCGCGGAGCCGAAGAACATGGGGCTCGACTCACCTGCGACGAACATCTCCAGATCGTGTTCGGCTCCTTCCAGGAGCTCGAGCTCCTCGGTGCACGTGAGCCAGGGCTGCCCTTCCTCGATCTCGGCGCGCTCAGGATCGATGATCTCCTCGGGCGCCTCTGTAGCGCCCCGCGCAGTACGGGTGAACCGCACGAACTCACCCGTAGGCCGGTTCACCACGCCTCTGAAGTCACCAGCGATGCCCACCGGCCACGTGACCGGCGTGCAGATGAGCGAAAGATGCGACTCGATGTCGTCGATCAGCTCCAGCGGGGACAAACCCGGGCGGTCCCACTTGTTCACGAACGTGATGATGGGCAGGCCACGATCGCGGCACACCTCGAAAAGCTTGAGGGTCTGTGCCTCGATGCCCTTGGCGGCGTCGAGGACCATCACCGCGGCGTCGCAGGCGGTCAGCACCCGATAGGTGTCCTCTGAGAAGTCGCGGTGTCCGGGTGTGTCGAGGAGGTTGACGACGCAGCCGCGGTACGGGAACTGCAGCGCGGTCGACGTGATCGAGATCCCGCGCTGCTGTTCTAGCTCCATCCAGTCCGAGGTGGCGGAGCGGCGGTTGGACTTGGCCTTGACCGACCCGGCTTCACGCCCGAGCGCACCGCCGTAGAGCAGGAGCTTCTCGGTGAGGGTGGTCTTGCCCGCGTCTGGGTGCGAGATGATGCCGAAGGTCCGGCGACGCTCGGCCTGCGCTGCTGGGTCGGCGGGCATCACCCCAGCCAATCACCGCTCGGTTCCCGTGGCGAATCACCCGGGGACAAGTCGGTCGACGCACTCGAGCAGAGCAGCGGTGCGCGGATCGCCGGCCAGGCCGAAGTGCATCTTGTTCATCACGTATCCACCCGCGATTCGGCGATCGGGATCCGCGAATCCGACTGAGCCCCCGGCGCCGAAATGGCCGAAGGAGCGGCCGCCCAGCAGCGGTGAGAAGTCGGAGTGGGTCATGAACCCGAGCCCGAACGGTATGGCGAACATGAGCACGCTGTCGGGCCCTTCTACCTGCACCTCGATGGCCCGGCTGACGGTTTCGTCGTTGAGGGTTCGGATACCGTCGACCTCGCCGACGGTCGACGCGTACAGCTTGGCGAGCGACCGGGCGTTGGTGACTCCGTTGGCCGCGGGGACCTCGGCTGCTCGTAGCTCGGGTTCGTTCCAGACGTGCTCAGCCGCGAACGCTCCGCCGGGAGCCGCCAGAGCGCGTCCGATCAGATTGTCGGGACCCAGAAGTGACTCCAGCATGGCGAGCAGGCCGCCGGGGGCGTCATCGGACCCGTCGCCCTCCTCGGCCATCATCATCGGAGCGTGGTCGCCGCCGCCCATCGGTATGAGTGGGGCAACGCGGTGCTGCTGTTCTTCGGGCAGGCCGATCCAGAAGTCGAGCCCGAGCGGCTCGGCAAACTCCTTGCTGAAGAACGCGCCCAGACTCTGACCGCTGACGCGTCGGACGACCTCACCCACGAGCCACCCGTAGGTGACAGCGTGATAGCCGTGCTGAGTCCCCGGTTCCCACGCTGGTGTCGACTCGGCCAGCGCGGACGTCACCGTCTCCCAGTCGAGCGCTTCGGCGAGGGTCATGCGGGCGTCAGTGTCGATGAGGCCTGACTTGTGGCACAGGAGCCAGCTGACCGGCACCTGCTCCTTGCCCTTGGCTGCGAACTCCGGCCAGTACTCCGTCACCGGTGCATGGAGGTCCAGCTCGCCGCGCTCCACCAGGAGGTGGGCGCACATGGCTGTGGCTCCCTTGGTACTGGAGAAGATCAGCTGAAGGGTTTCGTCGTCATAAGGGGTCCCGGAGGAGTCTGCGACCCCCCCTGTGAGGTCGACCACTTGCTCGCCGTCGACCCGCAGGGCGAATCCGGCCCCCACCTCACCGTGGTCGGTGAAGTTCTGTTCGAAGACGTCTCGTAGCTCCTCGAAACCGTCTGCGGTCGTTCCCCTGATGTCAGCCACGCGTGGCCCCCTGGCGTCGTCCTGGTGGGCAAGGGTAGGCGCTCGGTCGGCGGGCGCCCAAGGGTGCTGTCAGGGCCCCTCGGCGATGGTCGTGTTGCTCAACACCTGGGCGGGAACGGTCGACGCTGCCGGCTCCGTCGTCGGTGGTGTCGGCGGGGCGGTGGTGGCGACGGTGCCGTCCTCGCTCGGCGCCGGATCGGACATCCTTCTTGCCGCGGGCAACGCGACGGCTATGGCGACGACGGCGGAGACTGCCACTGCGGCGAGGGCGCGTCGAACACGATCACGTTCGCCCGTACGCGGGTGTTCACGTGCCTTCCGCTCCATCGTTTCCCATTCTGACCGACGCCCGGGGGGTCCCCCATGGGCAGAATGCCTCGGTTTCGTCACGGGATCAGTCTCTCTGGCCACGCTGGGTGGTGATCGCGGGCCTCGCCTGCCGACCAGGGCCCATCACTGCTCTTCCTGGTCGCCCTCGACGTTCAGGTCGATGATGCCCAGACGCACCGCGGAGAGCACCGCGTGGGTGAGGCTCTGGGTGTCCAGGCGCCGGTACGTGGCGTTGAGGTGGTTGTGGACGGTCTTCTGAGTTATGCCCAACTCGCGCGCGGCCTGTTTGGTCGACAGGCCGTCCGCGATCATCTGGAGTATCTCGCGCTGGCGGTCCGAGAGGATGTCCGGCGTGGCGGGCTCGGTGGCGACCGTCTCGAGCATCATCGCCGCGAGCTTCGGGCTCAGGACCTCCTCGCCCGCCTCCACCCGCTCGAGGGTGTCGAAGACCTCCTCGAAGGACGTTCCCTTGGTGAGATACGCGACCGCTCCCGCCTGAAGAGCGGCACGGGTGCGTTCGGGATCGTCGTGCATCGTGAGCACGACCACCTTCACATCCGGCAGTTCCCGAGTGATCCGGTCCGTGGCCGCGACCCCGTCCAACACAGGCATGGACAGGTCCATGAGCACGATGTCGGGGTTGGTCCGAGCAGCCAGTTCCACCGCCTCCTCGCCATTGTCGGCCTCGCCCACCACTGTGGCGCCCGCTGCCTCGAGGCCTCGCCGCACGCCGTCGCGCAGTATCTGGTGGTCGTCTGCGAGAAGGACTCTCATATTGGTTCTCCAGTGTTGGGGAGTTCGCGATCCTTGCCGATGGTGCCGGCGCTCACCGTGAGTCTCGTGCCGACCCCCGGTGTGGAGTTGATGTCGAAGCTGGCGCCGATCACTTCGGCGCGCTCTCGCATACCTACTACGCCGTAGGACCGCTCGTGCACGGTTCTGCCTGGGTCGAACCCGCGGCCGTCGTCGGTCACGGTGAGTTCGAAGTTGCCGCCCTCGACGATCCAGTCGACGTCGACATGGTCGGCTTTGGCATGGCGGTCCACGTTGTTGAGAGCCTCCTGCAGGATGCGTAGCAACTCGTTCTCGACCGGCACGGGGAGCCGCTGATCCGGATGGGGCACCCTGAACCGCGCCGCCACGTCACTGCGCTCGGCGAAGTGGGCGACCAGGTCGCCACCCAGCACAGCCAGAGGACGATCGTCGCTCACGCCCGAGCGCAGTTGTCTGAGGGTCTCCCGGAGCTCGTCCAGGGCCTGTGCTGCATCGTCGTGGAGACGAACCACTTCGTCGTGGTCCACCTGATCAGCTGCGGACAGGCGTTCCAGCTCGAGCTTCATGTAGGTCATCCACTGCCCCAGGCGATCGTGGATGTCGCGTGCCACCCGCACCCGTTCCTCCTCGGCGCCCAGGCTGCGCAGTCGGCCGAACCAGCGTGCGTTGTCGATGGTCAGAGCGATCACGTCGACAAGGCCATCGCGCAGCACCGGGTCGACATCGTCGAAGTGCGTGGGATCGGGGTGCTCCATGGCGAGCACCCCGACGACGCGGTCCCGGGCTCGCAGCACCATGTAGGTGCCACTGTGGGAGCCCTTGCTGATCCAGTCCCGGTCCGGTCCGTCCGAGCGGACCTGTAGACCTTCGTCACTGTCCAACACGTGGGCCAGGGGGCCGGGCAGGTCTCCGTCTCGGTACGTGGCGCTCATCGCGCAGTTGTCGGTGATCTTCGGGGTCCACTCGTCGTTGTGCTCATCGAGGGTCAGCAGAGCGACAGTGCGCGGGCCGAGATAGGTGCCGAGGAGCTTGCGGGTGCGCTCCAGAGCCTCTCGGAGAGTGAATGCTCCCGGCAGGGTGAGGGCAACATCGGTCAGGTCGCCGAGAAGGTCGTTGGCGGCGCGGAGTCTCGCCAACTCGCCACCTGTGGCCCGGACCTGTCGCTCGGCATCGATTGCACGCCTACGCACGAACAGTCCGCCCGAAGCCGCGAGGGCCAGGCCAACTACGGCGAGGAGGTCGTTGGAGTCGTCGAACACGTTCGCGAGGTTCTCGCCGGCTACCGCGAAGAAGACGCTCACGGTGACCACGGCGAGCGCGCCGGAGGAGAGCGCGGTCGCGCGGCCCCACCCGTAGGAGGCGACCGCCACCGCTGTCATCAGGCAGAGGATCCATGGCGATTCGGTGGCCCCGGTCCAGCCGACGGCCATGGAGAACACCGCCACGTCGAACAGCGGTACCAGCACGTGGAATCGCCGACGGTCGCCGAGCTGCAGAGGCATGATCGTGCGAAGCGTGGTCAGGAACACACACATGCCGAGCAGGATCACGTCGGTCCAGCCCGAATTGGTACGGGTGGGAGCGATCGCCACCAGACCGAAGCCGAGCGAGCCCCAGCGGGCCACGGTGATTGCAGAACCCACGGTGGCGCGTAGAACACCGGGGCCACCGATTTCGGAAATCCCGTCGTAGTTCGCGGCGGGGTCGCCACGTAGGAGAGTGCGCAAGGTATTCGTGCGGGCCAATCTACTGGCGTCGACACGGACTTCGGCTGACGTCGTGGTTCGACACGCACGGGTACCTATGATCAGCGGCCATGACCGACCCGGCCATACCCGGCACGACCTTCGCGGAGGCCCGGGCGATTCCCGGCGCCCGCCGTCCGGACCGGCTCAGAACGGTGGACTCCGCCGGCGTCGGGATAGCGGTGTCGGAGTGGGGGAGCGCGACGCTCCGCCGTTGGTGCTGGCCCACGGCGGGTTCGATTTCGCCGGCACCTACGACGTGTTCGCCCCGATGCTCGCGGAGGGTGGCTGGCGGGTAGTTGCGTGGGACCAGCGCGGTCACGGGGACTCGGACCGGGCACACCTGTACAGCTGGGAGGCAGATCTTCGCGATGCCGCGGCTGTGGTGGCCACGTTGTCGACCGAACCGGTGCCGTTCATCGGACACTCCAAGGGCGGCAACCTGGTCACCCATCTGGCGAACGCATTGCCACACCGGTGCTCGGCGGTGGTGAACCTGGACGGCTTGCCGTCACACCGGGCCATGTCGGACGTGGCCGGACACGAGCGGGCCCGGCGGCTGCGCGAGGAGATGGCTGCGTGGCTGGCACATCGCCGATCCCTGGTGGAGCGGCAGCGGCGGCCGGGCACCATTGACGGTCTGGCCGACCGCCGCGGCCGCATGAACCCGAGGATGTCGCCCCAATGGCTCCGCTACCTTGTCACCGTCGGCGCGGCCGAGACGGTCGACGGGTGGCGATGGAAGATCGACCCCAGCATGCGGATGGGAGGGTTCGGGCCCTGGCGACCCCAATGGTCACTGCTTCAACTCCCGGGAATCGGCGTTCCGGTCATGGGGGTGCTGGGTCTTGAGATCGAGGTGATGGGCTGGGGCACCCGACCCGACGAGGTCCTTCCCTATCTGCCGCCGGGTGCCCGCTTCGAGGGGCTCGAGGGAGTCGGCCACTTCGTGCACATCGAACAACCACGTCTGGTGGCCGACATGGTCCTGGAGTTCCTCTCGTGAAACGCGACCGCCGGAGTCCCCGATTCCAGGACCGAACTCATCCGCCACAATCGGGTCGAGCTGGCTGTGCACTGCCTGGTGCGGCGTACCCCGAGGGACGGCGGCGCACGGCCACTACTGCTGTTGCATGGCCTGGGCGAACGAACGCCGACGAGGTGTCCGTCTCACCTGGACTGGCCGGGGCCGGTCTGCGGGATGGACTTCACCGGTCACGGTGAATCCACCGTTCCGGTCGGGGGTGGCTACACGAGCGAGATCCTCGTTGGCGACGTCGATGCCGTTCTCGAGCACTTGGGGGAGCCGGTCACGATCCTCGGAAGGGGATTGGGTGCGTACATCGGGCTGTTGGTGGCGGCCGCTCGCCCCGATGTGGTGCACGGCGTGGTCCTTGCCGACGGACCGGGCCTGGTGGGCGGGGGCGTCCACCCCGGATCACCGGCTCTGCTCCCGCCGGTGAAGGCTGCGGGTGCGCCCGACCCGTATGCGCTTCTGGAGTTGGCCCGCGACGTCCGCCCGCCCGACTACGCCCGGACCTTCGCCGGATTCGCGGTGGAGGGCAGCGAGCTCGAGGTGCCGCTCTGGGTGTCCACGGTGGTCCGACCGGCGTGGATCGAGGGGATCAGCGGCGAGCCGGGTGTCGGCGAGGGAAGCGTGAGGCGTGGGCTGGAGTTGTTCTCTCCCTAGAGGCGCTTGTTTGAACGATTGGCACAGCGCTGGAACCCGATCCAGGGCTGTCACGCGCCGGCGGGTGCCTCTCGCATGCCTACCAGGGTTACCTTCAGGACGTCCTCGATGAGCTCATCCGCGTTGTCGGGCAGCACCACTGCGCCGCCGCTGGCACCCAGGAGGAGCACCGAGGCGATTCCGTGGGCCACGGTCCACAGGGTCATGGCCGTCAGAAGTGGATCGCGTGACGGGTGGATCTCACCACGCTCCATCGCCTCGGTGATGGCAATCTGCGGCCGATCGAAGGCGGTCGTCGCGGCATCCAGTTCATTGTCCATCTCGGGCATGGGAACCGAACCCGGGCGGAACACGAACATGACCCGGAACACCTCGGGGTCGTTGATGGCCTGCTCGACGTAGGCGCGTCCATAGGCGTGGAGGCGGTCGATCGGATCGGTGGCGTCGACGTGCTCGAACGCCTCCAGGAGTTCGGCGAATCCCCGCTCGGCCACCGCGGCGAGGAGGTCGCCCTTGTCCTCGACATGCGCGTACAACGCGGGCGCCGTCACTCCCAACGAGGCCGCCAGGCGTCGGAGCGACAGACCGTCCAGATCTGTGTACTGGAGAATCTCGCAAGCGGCATCGACGATCTCTTCGCGCCTCAGCGGCGAGGTTCGCTTCGTCGGTGCCGCGGTCATCGCCGCACGCTACCCGTCCTCGGTTGCGTCGTCCGAGGCCGACTCGGTGCCGTCGCCACCCAGTTCGAGTCTGGGTAACACCTCATCGACCCGTAGGCGCGTTTCGGCGAGCTTCGCACGGCACCACTCGACCAACTCGGCGGATCGCTCGACCGATGCGGCAAGGTGGTCGACGTCGATGGAGTCGGCCTCCAGTCCGCGGACGATCTGATCGAGCTCGTCCATGCAACCCGAGAAGCCCAGTTCTTCGGGCGGTGTTGCTGACTCTGAGCCGTCGGTACGTGGTTGACCCGTGCTCACTCGGGGATCCTCTCGCCATTGTCGTGGCTCTCCACGACCGACGAGATACTGCCACCGGCGACCGTCGTCACCAACGTTGATCCGTCTGCAAGGCCGTCCGGGCTGGTGACGAGGTCGCCCTCGGTCGTTCGGGTGATGGACCATCCGGAGGCCAGCAGATGGGCCGGGTCGCGGGCCGCGATCAGATCCGCGAGGTGCTCCAGTCGTACTCCGGCGCGCTCGACGCCGTTTCGCACCCCTCGGGGGATTCGCTCGACCGGTGACTCCAGGGTTGATGCGATCCGGTCGAGGCTCAGGGGCGCACCCGAGGCGACCCGCGCGAGGCGGTCCTGTAGTCCCCGGTCCTCGCGGGCCAGGTGTCCGCGGCACGCGATGGCTGCAGTGCGCGTGGCGTTGGAGAGCAGGGTGTCGGCCCGGGAGCGTCGGGCATTGCCGGCAACCGAGACGGCCTCCGCGGCGTCGGCCAGCTCCGAGCGGGCCATACGCACCTGGTGGACCACGGCGCTCGCTGCCGCGGTGGGCGTCTTGTGTGCGGCGTGTGCGACCTCGTCGGCAACGCTTCGATCCGTCTCGTGGCCGATTCCCGTGAGCAGGGGAGTGGCGAGCGCGGCGATCGTCCGTCCGAGCCGTTCGCTGTCGAAGACCGCGAGGTCCGAGCGGGACCCTCCTCCGCGCACCAACAGGATCACGTCGAGCCCGAGGTCGTCGGCCGTGCGCAGGGCAGCCACGAGGGTCGACTCGGCCTCGGCTCCCTGGGTGCGGGCGTCGATGGTCCGGATCCGGAATCCGATGCCGGCGCTGGTCAGTTCGTGCAGGACGTCGGCCTCTGCTGCGCTGCCCCTGGAAGTCACAACCCCGATCTCGAGCGGCGGGTGCGCGATGGCGAGAGCGGCGTTGGCATCGAGCAGGTCATCGGCGAGGAGAGCGGCCATTGTGATGTCGCGCCGTTGCTGGGCCACGCCGAGGGTGAAGCTGGGATCGATCTCCCTCATCAGCAGCTGCAGACGGCTCTGGGCGGCGTAGGTCCGCAACTCACCACCGATTCGGACGATGGTGCCCTCCTCGATGCTGACGCCCCCACCGTGGCTCTTCAGTTGGGCGTTGACGCGCTGTCGGTTGCCCTTGAACAGGGTGACCGACAGTCGCGGCGAGCCCTGTTTGCCGTCGCTGTCCGGCTCCACCAACTCGAAGTAGCTGTGCCCGGCCGAACTCCGGTGCAGCGACCTCAGCTCGCCGCTGACCCAGACCGTGGAGCCGAAGGCCTGTCCGAGAAGGCCGTTGACTGCCTCGTGGAGCTCGGCCACGGACCAGGTCGCCTCGGTTCCGTCGCCGGTCAAGGCGCTGGTGTCTCGGGGGCCAAGGCCAGGGAGCGGAGCTGCTTCGTCAGCCGTCGGACTGCCCGGAGTCGTCGCTGTCGTCGTGGCGGAGCACGAGCACGGCCCGGCTGGTGTGACGGACGACGTACTCGCTCACGGAACCGATCAGCACCCGTGAGAGGAATCCGTGTCCGTGGGAGCCCACCACGATCACATCGGCGTCGACCTCGTCGGCGATGTGGATGATCATCTGGCCCGACGAACCCTCGACGACGCGGGTATCGACGATCTCGGGGTCGAGTCCGAGCGCTGCCGCGGTGTCGGTCAGTTCGCTGGAGCCTTCGTCGAGGATCGCCGTGCGTCCGCGCTCCGACTCGGCGGGCGACAACAGGTTGCCCTCGAAGCCGCCCGCACCGGAGTCATCGGCGATGGAGGTGTCGGCGACGGTGAGCAGGGTCACCTTGGTCGGATTCAGTAGGGCGACGCCCTTCTTGGCGGCGTCGATCGACACGTCGGATCCGTCGGTTGCGATCAGGGCGTGCACTGTTTCTCCTCGGTCTGGCGGAACCATTGTCCCGGTTCTGTGGGACCCATTGTCCCGGTTCTGTGGGACCCATCGTCCCGGTTCTGTGGGACCCATCGTCCCGGTTCTGTGGGACCCATCGTCCCGGTCGTCCAACCCTAGGCCTCCGCGGGTCCACCGGCACTCCCGGCCCGCCGTTCCGGCTACCTGGGCTCGTCGGTGACCAGCGTTCGGTACAGGTCGGCATACAGCCCGCCGGCCGCCAGGAGCTCGTGGTGGGTGCCTTGTTGCACCACCCGGCCCTCGTCGAGGACGACGATTGAGTCGGCCCCCGTGACCGTGGACAGCCGGTGGGCGATCACTATCGCGGTCCGGCCGCTCAGGGCCGTGGCCAGAGCCTGCTGGATTGCCTGTTCGTTCTCGGCATCCAGGCTGGAGGTGGCCTCGTCGAGCACAACGACCGCGGGATCCTTCAGCAACATCCTGGCGATGGCCAGGCGCTGCTTCTCTCCACCGGAGAGCCGGTAGCCGCGTTCGCCGACCATGGTGTCGAGGCCATCGGGGAGTCCGTCGACGACACTCAGTATCCGTGCTGAGTCACAGGCGGCGCGGAGCTCCTCGTCGGTGGCATCCGGGCGGGCGTAACGCAGGTTCTCCCCGACGGTGGCGTGGAACAGGTGGGGGTCCTGGGCAACCACACCGATGTTCGCTCGCAGGCTCGACAGGGAGATGTCGCGGACGTCGTGCCCGTCCACGGTCACCGACCCCTGCGTGGCGTCGTACAGCCGTGGGATGAGAGAGGCGATCGTCGACTTGCCGGCTCCGGACGGGCCGACGAGTGCCACGGTCTGCCCGGCGGGGATGTCGATGGTGACCTTGTGCAACACGACCGGCGGCCCATCGGGCGCTTCGCGTTCGGCGGGCCCGGTCTCGAGGCTTGCCACCGAACCGTCGCCACCCGCCGGGTAGGAGAAGCTCACGCTCTCCAGACGGACATGTCCGGACGGATCCGTCAGCTCGACCGGATCGTCCGGGTCCACGATGGCATTCGGTGCGTCGAGCACCTCGAAGACCCGCTCGAAGCTCACGAACGCGCTCATCACGTCGACGCGGGCGTTGGTGAGGCTGGTTAGTGGTTCGTAGATGCGCGTGACGAGTGTGGCAAGTGCGACCAGCGATCCGGCCGTGATGGCGCCGGAGATCACCTGGCGGCCACCGATGTAGTAGGTGGCCGCCACCCCGATGGCACCGACCAACGCCATGGAAGCCATGAACACGCGGGAGTAGATCGCGGACTTCACCCCGACGTCGCGCACGCCTGCGGCGCGTCCGGAGAACACGTCGGTCTCCTCGTCGTGGCGTCCGAACAGCTTGACCAGGAGGGCGCCTGCCACTCCGAACCGCTCGGTCATCTGGGCGTTCATCTCCGCGTTGAGTTCCATCCCCCTACGGGTGTAGCTCTGAAGTCGTTTGCCGACCCGTTTGGCGGGTATCAGGAACAAGGGCAACAACACGATGGAGACGATCGTCACCCGCCAGTCGAGAGCGATCATGGCCACCACGGTGGTGATCAGGGTGACCACGTTGGAGGCAACGGTTCCGAGTGTCCCGGTGACGGCACGCTGTGCACCGATCACGTCGTTGTTGAGCCTGCTCACGAGGGCACCGGTCTGGGTGCGGGTGAAGAACTGAAGGGGCATCCGCTGTACGTGGTCGAAAAGCGCCACGCGCAGGTCGAAGATCAATCCCTCACCAACTCGGGCGGACCACATGCGCTCGAACAGCGAGATGATCATCGCTGCCAGTGCCGCGGCCACGACGATGCCGGCCTGTTGGGCGAGACGCGTCGTGTCCCCCGCCGGGAGGGTCTCGTCGATGATCGAACGGAACATCAGCGGAGGCACCAGGGCCAGGAGGGAGCCGACCACGATGGCGACCAGGAAGCCGATCAGTTGGGACTTGTAGGGCGTCGTCCACGAGGCGACCCGGCGGACGAGGCCGCGGTCGAGCTTCGCCCCCTCGGCCTGGGACGGGTCCTGGTGGATCATTCTCATCATGGTCATGGACACGGGCCGCGACGCTACTGGCGAATCAGGGGGAGGGGTTGTCGTCACCGGCCGGGCATGATGGCCCTGTGCGAACTGCCGTACCCCGAAGAACTGCTGCCCCTGCCCGGCGCCTCGGAACCGTTAGAGCGACGCCGTCGCCGAGGCTGCAGTGGCTGGTCGCGCTGGTCGCGATCCTGACCGCTGCGATGTGGGCGGCGCCGGGTCCTGTCGGCGCCGCGGTGCGCAGCGCGACTGCCACGGTGCAGACGACCACAGAGTCGGCGATGACTTGGTGGAAGGCTGCCATCCTGGGCACCGTCGAGGGGCTCACCGAGTACATCCCCGTTTCGTCCACCGGGCATCTGCTGGTGGTGTCCCGGCTGCTGGGGCTCGGGGAGACCGAGGCCGATCAGGCAGCCGCCAACACCTACGCCATCGCCATCCAGTTCGGGGCCATCGCCGCCGTGGCCGGGCTGTTCTGGAGACGGTTCCGAGACATGGTCCTGGGGTTGTTCGGCCGGTCCGAGGTCGGGCGCCATCTCCTGCTGGTCACGGTGATCGCCTTCGTGCCCGCGGCCGCGATCGGATTCCTGTTCGACGACGCCATCGAGGAACGGCTCTTCGGTCCGTGGCCCATCGTGGCCGCCTGGGTCATAGGTGGTCTGCTGATCCTGGGTCTGGAGTGGGCCGGGCTCATCCCCCGCAGGGGAGAGAAGGTCACGGGCGACCACGATCCGGTCCTGGGCATCACCTACCGTCAGGCGTTCATCATCGGATTGGCACAGGTCGCCGCCCTGTGGCCGGGCACGAGCCGGTCACTGGCGACCATCCTCGGGGCGCTCCTGGCCGGTGTCGGGATGGCCGCGGCGGTCGAGTTCAGCTTCATCCTCGGCTTCGTCACCCTGAGCGCAGCGACCGTCTACTCGCTCGCCAAGGACGGTGGAGGCCTGGTCGACCAGTTCGGAGTGTTCGACCCCCTCGTTGGACTCGTATTCGCATTCCTCGCAGCGGTGGTGGCCATCAAGTGGATGATCCGCTACCTGGAGACCAACAGCTTGGCCATCTTCGGCTGGTACCGGCTGGTGGTGGCAGCGATAGCGGTCGCCCTGATCGCGGGGGATGTGCTCTAACGCTTCCCCCGGGGACCTGCTCGTCGGCCAAGGACGGCGGAGGGCCTGCGGAGCCGTTCGTTTGGGTCGTATCCGGGCTGCACCGGACCAGGTGCCATTCCTTGACTTAGTCAAGGAATAAATCTACGGTCAGCTGCGTGTCCCCATCCCCGACGGACGTCGCCGCCGCCGAGCGTGCACTCGAACATCTGTTCAGGCGCTCGATGGGCCGTCGGGCGCAGGCTCGACAGACCGACGAGGTGGGAGCAGATGTCACCCGAGCCGGTTACGCCGTGCTCCGAACCCTTGACGACGCCGGCTCGGCAACGATGGGCGAACTGTCCCGGGCATGTGTCATGGACCCCGGTGCGGCCGCACGGCAGGTCCAGGCGCTGGAGGAACAGGGCCTGGTGGACCGCATCCCCGGCATGTCCGACCGCCGGCAGAGCGTCGTGAGCCTCACCTCGCGTGGCCGTTACGTCCTCGCCGGGATCGTCGACCAGCGCACGCGGTTCATGACGGAGGTGTTGCAGGGCTGGTCAGCGCAGGACTGTTCCATGCTGGCCACGCTGGTGGACCGGCTCGTGGACGATCTGGGCTCCGTGGGCTCGGTGGGTGTGGGTGCCCGGCAGAGGACAGCGGGATGACCGGCGGACCGACATCGGACGGACGACGCATCGAATACGCCGGATCGGTTCACGACGAACGCGAGATCGACGCTGTCGTGGAAGTGCTGCGCGGTGGACCGAGCGCCCTTCGGATCGGCCGCAACGTGAAGGCGATGGAAGCGCGGGTGGCCGAACTCTTCGCCAAGCGGCGCGGGGTGATGTGCAACTCGGGCAGCTCGGCGCTGTACCTGGCGGTGGAGGTACTGGACCTCGATCCGGGCGACGAGGTGATCACGTCGCCGGTGACCTTCTCCACCGATCTGGCGCCGATGGTGCGCAAGGGTGTTGTGCCGGCGTTCGTCGACGTCACCGCCGACACCTTCCAGATCGATGTCGAATCCATCGAGGAGATGATCGGCCCTCGCACCAAGGCGATCCTGGCGCCGAACCTCATCGGCAACGCGCCGGACTGGGACAGGATCCGGGCCACCGCGGATGCTCACGGCCTGGCGGTGGTGGAGGATTCCTGCGATGCACTCGGGCTCACACTGCGGGGCAAGCCGACCGGCAGCCGAGCGGACGTCACGGTCACCAGCTTCGCCCTTTCGCACATCATCACCGCCGCCGGCACGGGCGGAATGGTCTGCTTCGACGACGATGCCCTGGCAGACCGGGCCTTGCTGCTGCGTCGGTGGGGTCGGCGCTCAGAGGTGCAGCTCTTCGGATCCACCAAGGGTGCCGACAAGCGGTTCTTCAGCGCGATCGACGGCGACCTGGAGTACGACAACCTCTTCATCTTCGACGAGGTTGGTTGGAACTTCGAGCCGTCGGAGCTGTCGGCGGCGTTCGGGCTGGTCCAGCTGGACAAGCTCGGCGAGAACCTGGCCAGACGCCAGCGGAACTACGAGCTGACGAGAGCACAGATCGGGCGCTGGCCCGAGCTGTTCACGCCTCCGCGGGTGACCCCCGGGGTCGACACCGCATGGCACATGTTTCCTTTCCTCATCAAAGCTGCGGCGGGTATCCGACGCGCCGAGCTCCAGCAGTGGATGGAGTCACGCGGCATCGACACCCGCATGGTGTGGACCGGCAACGCCACCCGCCAGCCCGCCTTCCGCGATGTCCCGTACCGCCAACCGGCGGCCGGGCTACCGAATGCCGACCGGGTCATGGAATGGGGTCTGGTCCTGCCGAACAACCACTCCATGGGCGACGAGGACTGCTCCTACATAGGCGAATGCATCGAGGAGTTCGTGACCAACAGGAACGTGGCTTGATGCCGCGACGACTCGAGGGTCGTCGAGCACTCGTCACGGGTGCCAGCCGCGGAATCGGAGCGGCTCTGGCACAGCGCCTTGCGGCGGACGGTGCGCACGTGGCCATAACGGCGCGCACCGAGCGTGGGCATTCGCATCTCCCTGGATCACTCAGAGAGACCCAGGAAAGAATCCAGGTCCATGGAAGGACCGCCCCCGTGGTCGTCGCGGATCTTGCAGACGAACACGAGCGGACGCGGGTTGTCCCCGAGGCCGTCGCCGCTCTCGGTGGTCCCATCGAGATCCTGGTCAACAACGCTGCAGCCGCCATCTACGCCCCTCTGGCCGAGATGCCGCTACGGCGTCGACGCGTCATGTTCGAGGTAAATGTCCACGCCCCCGTGGATCTGGCCCAGGCCGTCGTCCCCGCCATGCGCGCCAGAGGGGAGGGCTGGATCGTCAACGTCACCAGCGGAACGGCCCGCCCATGGCCGGGCCCGCCGTATGCCCTCGGTGCCCAGGGGACCGCCATCGCCGCCTACGGAGCGTCCAAAGCGGCACTGAACCGGTTCACGAACGGCCTGGCTGCCGAACTGCTCGGGAGCGGCATCCGGGTAAACGCGGTCGAACCGCGAGCAGCGGTCCTGACAGAAGGGGCCGAGCAGCTCGTGGGTGCGACCCTTCGACCCGACCAGGTCGAACCGGTCGAGGCGATGGTCGAAGCCACGCTCGCCCTGTGCGACGGTCCGCCGGAGCGGACCGGGCTGACAGCTGTGAGCCTGGAGCTGATCGACGAGCTCGGACTCACCGTGCAAGGCCTCGACGGCCGCCCGACATGATCGAGATGACATACGACCGAGGAGCGTCCTGATGGAAGGACTTGGCGGTTCCACGTTCGTCATCACCGGCGGAGCGAGCGGCATCGGACGCGGTACCGCCGCACGGCTGGTGCAGGCAGGCAGCAACGTCGCCCTGCTCGACCGCGACGCAAAGGCGCTCGAGGTCACGCGGGTCGCGCTCGAAGCGGACGACCGTGTTACCACCTTCGAGGTGGATGTCACCGACCGGACCGCGGTGGCCTCCGCCGTCGATGAGACCCTCGCCCGGTTTGCGGCGCTGAACGGCCTGGTCACCAGCGCCGGGATCTTCCACCCCAACGACTTCACCCGGGTGGGCGAGGTTGACTTCGACGCGTTCGACGAGGTGCTGGACGTGAACCTGCGCGGCACCCTGCATGCCGTCGCCGCGGTGCTTCCCCACCTGGGGAACGGTGCCAGCATCGTCACCATCGCCTCGACGGCCGGCCTGCGGGGACACGGGTACGGTCCGGGCTACACGGCCACCAAGGGCGCCGTGATCGCGCTGACCCGCCTTGTCGCCATCCAGTATGGGCCCGAGGGGATCCGCGCCAACTGCGTGTGCCCGGGGGCGACGGCGGGCGAAGGTCTCGGCGCAGTGTTCGCCGAGCCTGCGACCGCCGAGCGCACCTCCGCCGGGATCCCGCTGCGACGGGTGGGAACCGGGGCGGACGTCGGCGGCACCGTGGCAGCGCTTCTCAGTGGTGAGACCAGTTACCTGACAGGACAGGTCATTGCAGTGGACGGAGGCGCCACCGCCTCGTGAGGATGGCGCCGGGTTCGGCGCGTTCATGCTGAACGTGGTCGCGCCAAACTGGGAACGCGGCGAAACCCCTGCGATAGCAGAGGTTTCGTGGCGGAGAGTGAGGGATTCGAACCCTCGGAGGCCTTGCGACCTCAACGGTTTTCGAGACCGTCCCATTCGTCCGCTCTGGCAACTCTCCGCCTTGGACGGTAGCGGTCGCCGTACCCCGGCGGCCATATGGATCGCTGCTGCGCCCTGCCGATGACCCGACGGGCCCGGGCTATCAACGCCGCGAGGCGAAGAAGTCCCGCAGCAACTGGGCGCATTCGGGCGCCCGGACTCCGCCTCGCGTGGGGAACTCGTGGTTGAGTCGCGGGTCCTGCCCCAGGTTGTACAGGGTGCCGAGTGAGCCGGCGTCGTCGTTCGGCGCACCCCAGACGACCCCACCGATGCGTGACGCCCACAGGCCGCCGGCACACATCGGGCAGGGCTCCAGTGTCACGACCAATAGACAGTCCTGGAGTCGCCACCTTCCGAGAGCCGCTGCAGCATCTCGTAGCGCCAGTATCTCCGCGTGGGCGGTGGGGTCCGAGGTGGTCTCGCGCTCATTGTGGCGGGCTGCGATGACGGTGCCCGGCCTCTCGTCCCTGAGATGGACCACGGCGGCCCCGATGGGTACCTCACCCGATCCGTCACTCAGGTGGGCCTGCTCCAGGGCCGATCCCATCCATTCGTCGTGTCTGGGATCGGGCTCGATGCTGTGACCCATGCGCTGCTGTGCTCCCGTGGTGGTGTCCGCTCATCTTGGTCGCTGTGAAGGCTCAGAAGCGGCACGCGACGGTCCGTTCCTCCAGCGGGCAAGCTGGAGGGGTGAGCATCGACGGCGATCCCGATCCGAGTGAGCCCTCCGATCTCGAAGGCGTATCTATGGATGTGGGCGATGCCGGTGAGCCACCCGACAGCCTGGGCGCGGCGCTCGATGACGACTTTGCCGCGGAGGACCACGAGTCGCCGACCATGGAGTTGCAGCGCGCCGCGGACCTGGCCGAGACGGTGGGTCTGTCCAAGGCGCGTACGACCGGGCCACCCTGTTGCACAAGGCCCACATGGAGGGCGTCGACACCAGTCGGTGGTGGCGTGCGATGGGAATCGTCGAGGTGCCCGACGACGTGGTCGCCTTCGGGACCGAGGACCTCGCCATGGTCCGTGCCCTGCGGGTCGTCATGGGCCAGGACGACAGGCGCCGAGGAACACGTCTTCCGTCTGGCCCGACTCCTCGGCGGCAGCTTCTCGCGGATCGCCGAGGCCCAGACCGGGTGATCGAGGACCTGCTGGGCACACGTGTGCCCTCGATAGAGAGCCTCGACACTCCCGCTGACCGGATCGGCGGCGTGCAGACCGACGAGGCGGCGATGCTGCATCGAGTTGTTCGACCAGTCGATGACCTACGTGTGGCGCCGCCACCTGTTCGCATCGCTGGGCCGATGGATCGGCGCCGATGTGGACCAGCGCACCGCGGCGATCGGTTTCATCGACATCTCCGGTTTCTCGCAGATGTCCAAGCGCACGACCCCAGCGTCCTGGCAGACGTGGTCGAGCGGTTCGAGGCCGAGTCCGTGGACGTGGTGTCCCACCACGGTGGTCGGGTCGTGAAGTTCATCGGGGACGAGGCGTTCTTCGTGGTGGATGACATGTCCCGCGGCCGTCGATGTGGCCCTGGAGGTGGCGAGCGCATGGGCGAGGGCGAGACCGAAGGTCTCCCTGCACACCGGAATCGCCAGTGGACCGACGGTCACCATCGCCGGTGACGTGTTCGGCAACCACCGTCAACCTGGCCAAGCGACTCACCGATGTGGCCCGCAAGGGCAAGGTGGTGCTGCCCAAGGACGACGCGGAAGCGCTGGAGGGCCGCGACGACCTGACGATCCGCAGGGTCAACCGGGTCTTCGAGCTGAAGGGCATGGGGCGAACCGCCGCGGTGAGCATCAGTCGCAAGAAGCCAAGCGACTGAGGCGGTTGCCCAACGCGTTCAGCGGAGACGGTGGGATTCGAACCCACGGTGACGTTTCCGCCACACACGCTTTCCAAGCGTGCCGAATCGGCCGCTCTCGCACGTCTCCAGATGCCGGCCGGGTGTCGCTGGACCGGTGTCCACTGTGGCCGAGTACGCCCGGTCCGGACAACTCAGCGACTCACACGCTATCGTCCGTAGTCCGTTCGCGCCCTCGGGTGGCGGCCGGGTCCTGTGCAATCGCAGACCGTGAACCGGGTCAGGGCCGGAAGGCAGCAGCTCTCAGCGGAACCTGCGGTGTGCCGCAGATCGCCTGGCCGCCTCCCGAGGGCGTGGCGCGAGCCGTCATCGATCGCCGTCAGCGCTCCAGACGTGACGCTCGGCGGCGATTCGGGGGAGCGCGCCGATCCGGCGGCTAGGATCGGCGCCGTGGCCCAGCAGTCCCTCTACCGCCGATACCGTCCCCGTCGATTCGATGAGGTCAAGGGCCAGGAGCACGTCGTCCGGGCCCTGCAGAACGCGGTGGCCAACGAGTCCGAGGGTCACGCCTACCTGTTCTCCGGGCCCCGTGGCACGGGCAAGACCTCCACGGCACGGATCCTCGCGAAGGCGCTCAACTGCACGAACCTCGCCGAGGGCGAGCCGTGCTGTGAGTGCGACGCCTGTGTGTCGCATCGAGGCCGGGCCGCAGCTTCGACCTGTTCGAACTCGACGCGGCGTCCAACAACGGCGTCGATGCCGTGCGCGACCTGGTCGAGCGCTCCGCGGTCGGCTCACCGGGCCGCACCAAGGTGTACATCCTCGACGAGGTCCACATGCTCACGGCGGCCGCGTCGAACGCGCTGCTGAAGACGCTCGAGGAACCGCCGGACCACGTCCGGTTCGTGCTGGCGACCACCGACCCGCAGAAGGTGCTGCCCACCATCCGCAGCCGCACCCAGCACTTCGAGTTCCAGCTGCTTGTCCGCGGCCGAGCTCGAGGCACATGTCCGCTGGGTGGTCGAGGACGCAGGACTCGATGTCGACGACGACGCCGTCGCCTACGCCGTGCGCCAGGGCCGTGGATCGGTCGGCGACACGCTCTCCGCGCTCGACCAGGTGGTTGCTGCCGGTGGAGTGCTCGTTCGCGTCGAGCCCGTCGAGCAGCTGTTCGATCGCCATGGCGGGCCGCGGACACCGGGTGTGGCGATCGTGGCCGTCGCCGATGCCTTGGCCCAGGGCCACGATCCCCGGGTTCTGGGCGAGGCGTTCCTGTCGGCGACGACGCAGACGCCTTCCTGGTGTCGCTGGGTGTCGAGACGCCGCATCTCGTGGAGGCCGACCGTGAGCGAACTCGGCCGCTGGGCCACCGAGATCGGCACGCCCGGGCTGACCAGGGCGATGGAGACGGGTGGGCCAGGCGCTGGTCGACATGCGCAAGGCCGCCGACCCGCGGGTGCCGCTGGAGGTGGCGCTCGTGCAGCTCACCATGCCCGCAGAGCCCGCGGCGGCTTCGCCGGCAGCAACGGTTCGGCGGCCAGTGGTTCGGCGAGCGGTGGTTCGGGGAGTGACGACTCGGCCGCCGTAGCCAAGTTGTCGAAGGACCTGGCAGAAATGCGGGAGCGCCTGGATCGCCTCGAGGCCGCAGATGGAGGACGCAGCGCCGCGCCCGCCGAGCGTGCTGCGGCAGCACAGCCCCAGGCAGAGAAGCCCCAGACGGCGGCAGCCGAGACCAGCGGAGCCCAGCCAGAGAAGGCCCAGACAGCAGAAGGCACCGGCAGCCCGCCAAGAGGCGCCGAGACAGACGCCCCACTCGTTCGGGATCGTCGCGGGGCGCGCCGCCCCCGCCCCCACCGCGCCGCGCCAATCGCTCGGGAGCGGCTCCCGCTCGGAAGTCGCCGCAGGCGGATGCACAGAACGAGGTGCCGTCGGAGCCCACTCCGCCCTCGGAACCGCGCTTCACCCTCGGAGTCGACTCCGGCTCCGCAACCGTCACGGCCGCGGAACGGGTGGAGGCCCCGGCCGCTGCGCAAGCTGGCACGATGCCCGACCGCGATGCACTGGTCCTGGCCTTCGGGGACGTGGTCGTTCCCGAGTTGCGAGGGTGTGGCGAAGGCAATCTTCACCGGAGGGCGGTTCGTGGCCATTGCCGATGACACCGCCGTCTTCTCCCTGCGACAACGCGCCGACCCGCGAGCGGGCCGAGAAGTACCGCGCCCAGGTCGAACAGATGCTCGGAGAGCACTTCGGTACCCCGGTGCCACTCCGGCTCATCATCGAATCCGAGGCCGGTGCCTATGAGGCCGGTGCCGCCTCGGCGCCTGCTGCAACTGCGGCCCGGCCCACTGGGTCGAACGAGTCGCCGGACGCTCCGACGCCAAAGGACGCGACTGGTGGTGCGCCAGAGTCCCAGAAGAGAGGGTCCCAGAGCCCAGTGTCCCAGACGCCAGGCGCCCAGAACCCGCAGGCCCGGAGCGCTCCGGCCGCAACGGCGCCGGACCCGAACGCCGAGGAGGCCGAGTTGATGGCACACGTCGACCAACTCGAGGACGCTGACGTGAGTACTTCGGGGATCGACAAGCTCACCGATGCCTTCCCGGGTGCACAGCTGATCGAGACCGAGGAGTCAACAGGATGACCATGGGCAACAACGAGAACAACGACGAGCTTCCCGAAGTGATCGACTCCTCATCTGCGGCGGTGACGCCCGCCGACCCCATGGCCGCGCTGGGCGGCGAGGGCGGTCTGGACCTCGGGGCCATGATGCAGATGGCGGAGGAGATGACCAGCCGAATGGGGGAGGCGCAGGCCGAGTTGGCAGATGCCCGAGTGGAGGGAACCTCCGGAGGTGGCCTGGTCACCGTCGTGCTCAACGGCCATCTCCACCTGGTGGGGCTGAGCATCGCTCCAGACGCGTTCGACCCGGATGACCCGTCGATCCTCGAGGATCTGGTGCTGGCCGCATGGAAGGACGCCCACGACGATGTGGCCCGACTCCAGGCCGCTGCCGATCCACTCGGTGGTCTCGGCGGCAGCATGGGTGGCCTCGGCGGGTTGCTGGGCGGAGGCTGATCCCGTGGCCACCGCACAGGCGTCAGCCGTACAGGACCTCATCGACGCCCTGGGCCGGCTTCCGGCATCGGACCGAAGTCGGCGCAGCGAATCGCCTATCACCTGCTCAAGGCCGATGCGGAGGAGACCCGTCGGCTGGCCAGCGCCATCGTCGCTGCCAAGGAACGGGTCGGTTTCTGCACCCTCTGCTTCAACCTGAGCGAGGGCGATCTGTGTCCCGTGTGCTCGGACGCGAAACGCGACATGCACGTCCTGTGCGTGGTGGAGGAGCCCCGCGACGTGATCGCGGTGGAGCGAACCCGGGAATACCGAGGTCGCTACCACGTGCTCGGAGGAGCGATCGACCACCTCCAGGGAGTTGGGCCCGAGCAACTGAAGATCCGCGAGCTGCTGGCCCGCATCGAGGTGGAGGGGATCACCGAGGTCATCATCTGCACCAATCCCAACCTCGAGGGTGAGGCAACGGCGCTGTACCTCAGCCGGGTGCTGTCGATGCCGGACCTGGTTGTGAGCAGGATCGCCAGCGGCCTACCGGTCGGCGGCGACCTGGAGTATGCCGACGAGCTGACCCTCGGACGGGCGCTCGAGGGCCGCCGGCTGGTTGGCGAGCAGGCTGGGGAGCTGCATCCGGAGCCTGGGACGTGAACGAACAGGTGTGAGGCAGGGTTGGTTGGCGCGCAGGCGCCCGCCTGACGTCCGCAGGCCGGCGTTGGCGGCGCCGCCCGTGGCCGAATTTCTCAACCGAGGATCAGGAGCCATGGAAGAACCGAACCAAGGATTGGCCGCCCTGCAGGGCCTGCCCCAGATGTTCCCGACGGACCTTCGTCGCTTCCTCATGGTCTACGAGTTCGCCATCGCCGAGGTCACGACGAAGATCGAGATTCTGCGCGCGGAGTACACCCACCTGCACGATCACAACCCGATCGAACACGTCACCACGCGCCTGAAGGATCCGCAGGACATCATCGCCAAGGCTCAACGGCAGGGTTGTGGTCTCGGCTACGACGAGGTCCGCGACCAGATCCGTGACATCGCCGGCGTCCGTGTCATCTGCAGCTTCGTATCGGATGTGTACACGATCTTCGATTCGTTTCGCGGACAGGCCGACGTCTCGGTGGTCGAGGTCGAGGACTACATCGACACGCCGAAGCCGAACGGATACAGGAGTCTGCATGCCATCATCGAAGTGCCTGTATTCCTGTCCGGAGGTGCCGAGTCCGTATGTGTAGAGATGCAGTTCCGCACGGTCGCAATGGACTTCTGGGCCTCTCTCGAGCACAAGATCTACTACAAGTACGACCGCCGGGTTCCCGACGAACTGCTTGATGAACTCAAGGAGGCGGCCGAAACAGCGGCCCGCCTGGACGGGCGCATGGAACGACTTCACCAGGAGGTCCTGGAGCTGAATGGGTAGCGGTTCGTGCCGGCCTGATCGCCAGCGGGTCCGCTGCTCTGTCAGAGTGCCTTGACTATGAGGGCCTCACCCTGGCCGCCACCGCCGCAGAGCGCAGCGGCACCGGTTCCGCCACCACGGCGACGCAACTCGTTGATGAGGGTCAGCGTCACCCTGGTGCCGGAGGCGCCGAGCGGATGGCCGATGGCGATCGCGCCGCCGTTGACGTTGACCTTGTCGTCGGTGATCCCGAGCTCTGCCATGGAGGCGACGCCGACAGCGGCGAAGGCCTCGTTGAGTTCGAAGAGGTCGATGTCGTCCACCGAGAGGCCTGCACCCTCGAGTGCAGCCTTGATCGCTCTGCTGGGCTGGGTGAGAAGCGAGGCGTCGGGCCCGGCGACCTCGCCGCTGCCGAGGATCTCGGCGATGGCGGTTGCGCCTAGGCGCTCAGCGGCGGCCTTGGACGCCACGATCACTGCTGCGCCGCCGTCGGAGATCTGCGAAGCGTTGCCGGCCGTGATGTTGCCGGCCTTGTCGAAGGCAGGACGCAGGCCGCCGAGGGACTCGGCGGTGGTGCCGCCGCGGACACCTTCGTCCTCTGTGAACACCACCGGGTCACCCTTGCGCTGGGGGATCTCCACCGAGACGATCTCGTCATCGAAGAAGCCGTCCTTCTGGGCGCGGGCGGCACGCTCGTGGGAGTTGGCGGCAAGCTCGTCCTGCGGGGCCCGGTCCAGTCCGAGGGTCGCCGCGTACTTCTCGGTGCCGGCGCCCATTGCACACTGGTCGAAGGCGCAGAACAAGCCGTCGTACATCATCGAGTCGACCACCGACTTGTCGCCCATCCGCATGCCGGCACGGGCATCCGGAAGCAGGTACGGGGCGTTGGTCATGGACTCCATGCCGCCGGCGACCACGACATCGGCCTGCCCGGCCTGGATCATCATGTCGGCGATGGCGATGGCGTTCATGCCCGAGAGACAGACCTTGTTGATGGTCATGGCCGGCACGTCCATGGAGATGCCAGCGATCACCGCGGCCTGGCGCGCCGTGATCTGTCCGGCCCCGGCCTGGAGCACGTGGCCCATGAGTACGTAGTCGACGTCGCCGGCGGAGATCCCGGCCCGGTCGAGCGCGCCTTTGATCGCGAAGCCGCCGAGATCGGTGGCGGCGAAGCCGGCGAGGCTGCCGGACATCCTGCCGAACGGTGTGCGAGCGCCGCCGATGATCACTGAACCAGCCATGGATTTCCCCTTGTGCGAGTGGATTCGGCGGCAGATGAAGGCCGCCCATGAGCACCCGAACGCTACCGCGCCGTGTCTACAGGGGACCAGCGGGCCTGTCGGCGACAGCGGTGGCCCATTCGGATCGGGACAGGGAGTACAGGACGTGTCGTACTAGATGAGGGTGTGCTGCGGCGTCGACAGCGGGGTGATCGAAGTCCCGATCCGGTCGGTGGCACAGACCGATCTTGTCCATGACCCGTAGGGAATTGGTGTTGGCGGGCACGGTGAACGACACGATCTCGTCCAACCCTGCGTTCTCGAAGCCGAAGCGCAGTGCCTCGGCCGCCGCCTCCGGCGCATAGCCCTGGCCCCAGGAACACCTTGCCAGCCGCCAGCCGACCTCGACGGTGCCCGGCGCGACGAAGTCGGCGGGCCACAGGCCAACGTATCCGATGAACGGGTCGCCCCCATCGATCTCGACGGCCCAGAGCCCCCATCCGGAGCGCTCGAACCGGTCGCCGATGAGGTCCACGAAGGCATCGGACTCCTGGGTGCTCAGTGGGCGGCGGAAGTGCTGCATGACCTCCGGATCGGCGTTCAGCGCCGCGAACGGTCCCCGATCGGAGCCGGACCAGGCCCGCAGGAGCAGCCGTTTGGTTCTCAGTTCCGGCGCCTGCACGGAACGCGACGCTACCGGTGGACGTTCCCAAGTGGCGGCGATGCGATTGTGCCGATGGTTACCCGGCGGTAGCTTGCCGCCCATGCAGGAGATCCTCGACGCCATCAACGCCGGTGCTACCGGTGACGACATCGCAAACATCGAGCTGCCCGAGGTCTACAGGGCGGCTCACGTCCTGCGGTCCGAGCAGGATATGTGGGAGGGGGTCGAGTCCGAGGACAAGGATCCCCGCAAGAGCCTGCATGTGGGCGATGTGCCCCTGCCGGAGCTGGCACCCAACGAGGTCGTGATCGCCAACATGGCGAGCTCGATCAACTTCAACACCGTGTGGACCTCGATCTTCGAGCCGCTATCGACCTTCGGGTTCCTGGACCGATTGGGCAAGGAGTCCATCTGGGGTGCCCGTCACGCCCAGGATTTCCACGCCGTCGGCTCCGATTCGGCCGGAGTGGTGCTGCGGGTCGGCTCAGCGGTACGCAACTGGTCACCCGGCGACCATGTGACGGTGCACTGCAACGACGTGGACAGCCAGGATCCGTCTGCGCACAACGACTCGATGCTGGCTGCGAACCAGCGGATCTGGGGTTTCGAGACCAACTACGGCGGTCTCGCCGATCTCTCCATCGTGAAGGCCAACCAGCTCATGCCCAAGCCCAGCCACTTGAGCTGGGAGGAGGCTGCTGTCAACGCACTGTGCGCAGCGACTTCGTACCGCATGCTCGTGGGCGATCACGCGGCACGGATGAAGCAGGGCGACAACGTCTTCGTGTGGGGAGCCACCGGTGGTATCGGGGCCTACGCCATCCAGCTGGTTCTCAACGGCGGCGGAACGCCCGTCGGCGTGGTGTCCAGCGAGAAGCGCGCGGACCTGCTGAGGGCCATGGGCTGTGAAGCAGTGATCGACCGTCGGGCCGAGGGTTACCAGTTCTGGTCCGACGAGCACACCCAGGACGAGCGGGAGTGGCGTCGACTGGGCAAGAAGGTGCGCGAACTGATCGGTGAGGATCCCGACATCGTGTTCGAGCACCCGGGTCGCTCCACCTTCGGAGCGTCGGTGTTCATCACCAAGCGTGGGGGCAAGGTCGTCACGTGCGCGGCCACCTCGGGCTACATGATCGAGTACGACAACCGTCACCTGTGGATGAAGCTCAAGAGCATCATCTCGTCCCACTTCGCCAACTACCAGGAGGCGTGGGCGATGAACCGCCTCATCGACCAGGGTGCGATCCAGCCGGCGCTGAGCGATGTGTACGACCTGGAACACGTCGGCGAAGCGGCCCTGGCCGTGCACCGCAACGAGGCCGAGGGCAAACTCGGCGTGCTGTGCCTCGCCCCCGAGGAGGGGATGGGGATCACCGACCCCGAGAAGCGTGAGCGAATCGGCGAGGACAAGATCACCCTGTTCCGCCGGATGAGCTGACCGAGTCGGACGAGCTGATCCAACGAACCGTGGTCTGCGCCGTGCGCTGGATCATCGACGGCAACAACGTCATGGGCGCCGGAGCCGACGGCTGGTGGAACGATCCCACCGCCGCGTCGGCTCGCCTGGCGCAGTCGGTGGCGAAATGGTGCCGTACCCATGACGACGACGTGATCCTTGTCTTCGACGGCCGGCCCGCAGAGGCGGTGGCGCAGCGGGCAGGGGGCAACCTGGTCATCGAGTTCGCGCCCCTGACCGAAACGTGATGCCGCCGACGACCGGATCGTGGATCTGGTCGAGCAACTCTTCTCCGACCTGTCGATGGTCGTGGTCACCTCCGACAAGGGGCTGGTGGCCCGCCTGCCGCCGGGGGTGGAAGCGCTCTCATCCGGACGCTTCCGACGCGACCATCTCGGTCTGGGCCGCTGACAGCGCTCCCGGGACTTCACACGGCCGACGCGGTCGGTCAGAATGCGCCCATGATGCTGACCGAGATCGACCATGTAGCCATCGCCGTGAACGACCTGGACGCTGCGGTCGCTTTCTATGCCGAGGCATTCGGCGCCGAGGTGGAGCACCGCGAGATCGTCGAGAGCGACGGCGTCGAAGAGGCACTGGTGAAGGTGGCGGACAGCTACATCCAGCTCACGACCTTCACCCGCGAGGACTCGCCGATCGCCAAGTTCCTCGACCGCAAGGGGGAGGGCCTGCACCACATCGGCTATCGCGTGGACGACTGTGCAGCCGCACTGGCGTCGATGGTGGCTGCCGGTGCGACCGCTCTCGACGAGGTGCCCAGGCCCGGCAGCCGTGGGACCACGGTGGCGTTCGTGCATCCCAAGGGTGCTTTCGGAACCCTGATCGAACTCGTCCAGGAGTAGGCAAAGCTCAAGCTATTGAGCGCTCGCGTCGTTGATCCGGGTGGGTTCCACACCTTGTGGTGCCCACACGGAAGGACCCGAGCGTGTTGCGATCCCTGGCCCTGTCACTGGCCGGCTCCCTGGCCCTGACGAGTTGTCTCGTGGCCAACCCCGCTCCGCGGGATCTGCCCCGGGGAACCACTGCCTCGGCTCCGGTGAGCGACGTCGCGTACGGCCCGCTGAGCGGATGTACCGACCGAGTTGTCGACGTCGAGTGCGGGGGGTCGAACCTGCTCGACATATACCCGGCCACCGCTGGCCCCAGTCGGGGCACGATCCTGTGGATCCACGGCGGCAGCCTGTTCATGGGCGACAAGAGCGACCTCACCAGCGCCGATCCGGTGATGGCCCAGCTTCAGCGGGGCTGGTCGGTGGTCTCGGTCAACTACCGCCTGCTTCGCCCCGAAGACCTGCCCCTCCCGTCGACCACGACGATTCCGGAGTCCACGACCACATCCACGGTCCCCGATGAGGACGATCTGGACGCAGCGGCCCTCGTCGCCGCCCGGTGGACGGCGGCCTCGACGGACGCGGCGCCGTCGAAGCTCACCAACGAGTTCCCCTCGGCACTCGAGGACGTCACCGCTGCTCTGCGTTGGGTGCGGTCCAACGGTGCGACCCACGGTCTCGACACATCGAGGCTCATCGTTTCCGGTCACTCGGCTGGCGGGATGCTCGCGGCAATGATCGGGCTCGGGTGGAACAGCGGCCTGCGTTCGGTGGCCCGCTCCGATCGGCCTGACGCCTGGGTCACGATGGGGTCCCCGATGAACTTCGGGTCAGCGGACACGATGGCCATGATCAACGCCTGGCTCGGCGAAGCCGCACAGGGCACGGCCGGGCAGCTCTCGCCGCTGGGGATGATCGACTCGGCCGATCCGCGCGGATATGTGGCACACGGTGACCAGGATTCCGTGGTGCTGGTGCACCACGCCCTGGCCGCGGAATGGGTGTTCGGACTCAGCAACCTGGCCGGCAGACTCCGCGTCGACATCGTCGACTTCGACACCCAGGGTCGTTCCCTCGGAACCCGGGCACGTTGGCACCTCCCCGGTGAGGGCGTGAACATGCGTGCATTCAACGAGTTCATCGACGCCATCTGAGCCACGCGTCAGGTGGGAGCTCGGGCGTTGGGTATGTATCGCATCGCCTTCTGTAGGGTGACGCGCTGCCATGGACTACACGCAGGCCGTGACGCGACCGCCCCGGCGCCTGGGAGCGCTCGACGGTTTGCGCGCACTCGCGGTTGCCGCCGTGGTCACCTACCACTTGGACGACCGGATCCTCCCGGGCGGATTCCTGGGCGTGGACGTGTTCTTCGTCCTGTCCGGCTACCTGATCACCAGCCTGCTGGTGGCCGAACACCGGCGGAGCGGTGGTATAGGGCTCCGCGACTTCTGGAAGCGGCGGGCCCGGCGGCTCTGGGCGGCGGCCTGGGTTGTGCTGTCGCTGGTGGCGGTTGCCGGCCTCTGGGACGTGTGGGGCGCCGACCGACAGGCGCTGTTACCCGGAGAGATCTTCGCCGCAGTGGCCCACATCGAGAACTACTGGGTGCTCGGTCACGGTGGCTACCTCCAGCAGTTCGCGGCGCCGTCGCCGGTGAGGCACTTCTGGTCCCTGGCGGTGGAGGAGCAGTTCTACCTGGTGTGGCCCCTGGTGATGATCGGGGGACTGGCCGCGGTCGTCCGCTTCGGCCGCAGCGCCATGTGGACCTTGCTGGTGGTGCTGGGAACGGCAAGCTTCACGGTAGGGCTGGTCGTCAGCCCGGAACGGGCCTACCTCGGGACCGCCACCAGGGCAATCGCGCTGGTGGTCGGAGCGCTGTTGGCCTGGTGGTGGTCTGCCACACCCCTCGCGGCGCCGCGGAACGCGTCCCTCCGGCGGGTGGTTGCGGTGTGGGCATCCGTTGGTGCGTTGGTGCTGGTGGTCGGGGCGTTCACTCTGCACCCACACGACGAGTTGATGGCCCGTGGGGGCTTCCTCACCATTGCGGTCGCGTCGGCCGGTGTGGTCGGTCTGTCGGTGATACCGGGCAGGGCCGCCACGGTCCTGGGCATCGCCCCCCTGGTGTGGATCGGCCGCAGGTCCTACGGCATCTACCTGCTCCACTGGCCGCTCATCGTGGCCATGGGACCAGGCAGGCCGACCTGGCTGGTCGCCCTGGTCGTGGTGCCGACCACTCTGCTGGGCGCGGCAGCATTGCATCAGTTGGTCGAGGTTCCGCTGCTGGACAGACGGTGGCGGCCCACCGTCCAGGTGGCAGGCACGAGTCTGCTGGCCCTGGCGATCGTGGGTTCGCTCTGGGTGGCACGGCCGACGAGCACGCCGACGGGCGATGTTGCCAGCGGTCTGGAGCAACTCGACGATCCCGGCGGAGCGGGCGCAATTTCGGATCCCGACGCCGGCGATTCCCCACCCGGCTCGACTACGACCACGACCGTCTGCGTACCCGCAGCAGTGACTGGGGGCGTCACCGACGACACCTCCGCGCCGGACGGCTTCGATCCCGACACCGTCAACGACATAGCCGACCCATCTGCTGCTGCCTGTGACGAGCAGATCGATGTCCTCGTGGTGGGCGACTCCACGGGCCGCGGGTTCTCCAACGGACTGGCCTCGCTGTCGGATCCCGGCCTGCGGGTCTGGGACCGCACCATCCTCGGGTGTTCGTTGGGAAGCGAGGACTGCGGCCACTGGCGCGACGAATGGACCGGCCCGGTCAATCAGATTCGGCCCGACGTCGTCGTGCTCTACATCAACCCGGTGATGGACCTGAAGGACGTGGATGACGCGGACTTCGATTCCCCCGAGGGCGCGCAGCGAGCGCGAGGAGGTTCTGAACGAAGCCGCCGACCTGCTCTCCTCCACCGGTGCCGCCCTGGTTTTCGTCGCACCGCCGGACCCGCGTTCACCCGAGGGCTTGTTCTTCTGCAACGGTCGACGCGACGGCACCCAGTGCGATCCCGATGTGGTGGCGGGATGGACCGAGTCGGTCGCCAAGGTGGCCGAGAACCGTGGAGCGGTGGTGCTGGATGTTCCCGGCTTCCTCGAGGAGATCGGTGACACTGATCGGACCCGCCCCGACGGCATGCATTTCGCGGGGCCGTCGCTGTTGGAGCTGGCCCGCTGGGCGCGGCCGGCACTGTCGCTCGCCATCGTCAACCAACGCTGAGGGCGGGTCGCAACCACCAGGAGTCGCGCCGTTCAGGAAACGTCGGTACTCTCGGCGGCCTCGGCCAAGCGTTCCAGGGTTCTCTGCATTCCTTCACGGTTGTGACTCGCACGGTCGGAGACGCCCGTGAACAACCCGGTGAGGCGACTGAACCAACCGGCCCGTAGGTCGACCCACGTCTCGGTGACGCGGCAGCCGTCGGCGGTCTGGTCAATTGCGTATCCCCAGCGTGCCACCGGGAAGGGTCCGCTGGTGACATCGAAGGTGAAGCCTCGTGGCGGGTCGCACTCGGTGACCGTGGCCAGCGTCGACCACCTACGCCAGCCGGATCTATTGGTGCCGCCGAAACGCGCACCGACCGCCGGCCCGGTGGCCCCCTTCTTCCAGCTGCCGCCGGTCGCCTCGGGGGAGTAGTTGCCCATGCCGGGCAGGTCGCTCACCATGGCCCACACCTTCTCCGGTGGAGCGGAGACCTGCCTCGACACGGTCACGTCTGGCGTCATGGCCGCATTCTAGGGAGGAGTCCTGCGCGGCGCCGGAGAAGGCGTCCCTCCACCTTCGCCGCTCTGGTCGGCATGGGCCTCGTAGCCTCGGCCCATGCAGGTCCATCTTGTCGACGGCACGTACGAACTGTTTCGCAACTTCTATTCACCGCGTGGTGGTCACACCAACGACGCCGGTGAGGAGGTGGGAGGTGTCCGCGGCGTGCTCCGCGGCACACTCGCCATGCTCGTCGATGGTGCCACCCACATCGGTGTGGCCACCGACCACGTGATCGAGTCCTTCCGCAACGAGCTGTGGGCCGACTACAAGGACGGCTCGGGGATCGATCCCGACCTCCATGCCCAGTTCCCGTGGCTGGAGGATTCGCTCAGGGCACTCGGGGTGACCGTTTGGGCCATGGTCGAGTTCGAGGCTGACGACGCTCTGGCCGCTTCTGCCGGTGTGGCGGCGGCCGACGATCGGGTCGAGCGAGTGGTCATCGCAACTCCCGACAAGGACCTCGCCCAGTGCGTGGTGGGCGACAGGGTGGTGCAGTACGACCGGCGCGCCCAGCAATTCCGCGACGCGGCTGCCGTGGAGGAGAAGTACGGCGTTCCACCGGAGTCCATCCCGGACTGGCTCGGCCTCGTGGGCGACACTGCCGACGGCTTTCCGGGGCTTCCGGGCTGGGGTGCCAAGAGCGCGGCTGCGGTGTTGCGTCGGTACGGCCATATCGATCAGATTCCGCACGCGCCGGGCCAGTGGGACGTGCCCGGTGTCAGAGGTGCGGCCAAGCTGGCGGCCACCCTCGTCGAGCGGTACGACGATGCGTTGTTGTTCCGTCGGCTGGCGGTCCTGCGGACCGATGTGGAGGTCGGCACGGTGGACGACTGGGAATGGTCGGGACCCACCGCGGATCTGGCCGGGTGGTGCGACCGCCTCGACGCGCCGGACGTGATGAGGAAGGTCGAACGCCTGGCGGTGGCTAGACGCGACTGAGCGAATCCTCGCTCGGCTCGGATTCCGCATCCGTGCGCCCTCGCGAGATGACCGCGCGGTAGCCGGCTCGGATGAAGCCGGTGATCCCGTTCGGGTACAGAACCGCCATCGCCACCAGGAGCAGTCCGGAGATGGCGAACTGGTACGGCGAGGGGTTGCCGATGCCCTGTCCCATGGCCGTAGCGAGCAGGCCGATCGGCGCCAGCAGGCCCGCTGTCAGCGAACCGGACATGGCAGCGATGCCGGCTAGGTAGGTCAGCGCAACCAAAGACAGCGACGCGAACACGCCGAAACTCTCCGCCGACAGGGTCCGGAGCTGATAGGCGAGCAGGCAACCCCCGACGCCGGCGAGCATGGCGGAGATACAGAAGCTGGACAGCTTCGCCCCCCGTACGTTGACCCCCGCGGCGGCTGCCGCCTGTTCGTTGGCACGTACCGCCAGCCACGTGAGCCCGGTGGATCCTCGGCGGAGGTTCGCCACGATGAGCCCACACAGGGCCAGCACCCCGACGCACAACAGGGCGAACTCCAGTCGGGGGGCGCTGCTGCCCGGCTCGCTGATCGAGAGGTCGAGCGCCCCTAAGACGGGTTCGGGGATCCTGGTTCCCACACCGCTGCCCACGAACCAATCCCACTTGAACAGGAGTTCCTGGATCGCCACCGCCGCGCCGAGGGTGACAATGGCCAGGTTGAGGCCGCGCACCTTCACCGCCGGAAGTCCGACAAGTACCCCGAGCACCCCTGTGGCAGCCACCGCCGCCAGCGGAGAGAGCGGGAACGGCAGGCCGGCGCTGTCGAAGCGGACCATGGCGAACGCCGCGAAGCCCGCGAAGGCGTAGGGGGCGAAGGAGATCTGGCCGACGAAGCCGGTGACGACGACCACCGACAGGGCCATCAGGGCGAAGATGGCGGACGTGATCAGCGCGAAGCGCCAGTCGGGGACGAACAGAGAAATGGCGACGGCCGCGAGCACGAGCACGGTTGTGGTCAGAGCGGGTCGCTTCGGTTCGGGGGCCTCCGGATAGCGGCCTTCGCGCAGCGTTCCGCGGGTGGGGAGGCTCTCTCCGCGAAGGGCCATCACCACGAGGATGATCAGGAACGGGAGGCCCTGGTGCAGGCCGACGTCCGGTAGCCAGTCGACGTCGCTCTGGAGGTTGAGCAACCACGACTGCGCCATCCCGATGCCGATGGCCGCGGCGGCGGTGATCGGATAGGACTTGAAGCCGGCGATCAGTGCCGCGGCCAGAGCGGGGACTATGAGGAGCCCGTTGTTGAGCGCGTCCAGCGCCACGATCTGGGCCGAGAAGATCATTGCGAGGCCGGCGAGCGATGTGGCCACCATCCAGTTGATCGCGGCGATCCGCTCGGGGTTCAGTCCTGCGAGCAGCGCGCCCTTCTCGTTCTCCGCCGCTGCTGTGGTCACCAGACCGAAGCGGGTGTGCTTGCTCACCGCCCACAGGATCGCGGCCAACACGACCACCATGGCACCGAGGATGAGGCGGTCCTGGCCGACGAGCTTTCCGAAGATCAATACGCCGGATCGGGGGAGCACCGGACGCACCACCGGGGTCAGCGTCCACTCGAGACCGATCACGGCCCAGAAGTACAGGAACAGACCGACCGATGCCACTACACGGGCCAGGCCGGGAGCGTGGCGCAGAGGGCGGAACACGAGTGTGTGGATCACCAGGCCGAGCAGCGCCCCGTAGATGATGAACACGAGGAGGGCGGTGGTCAGGGTGGGGCGCGGGAACAACGGGATGCGGTGGGCGATCGCGAACAGCGGCAGTACCAGGTCACCGGTTTCGCGGAACTCGAAGAACGCGAACGCGAGGTAGGTGCCGGTGGCGGCGTGGGCGAAGTTCACCACCCCGGACGACCGGTAGGTCATGACGACGCCGAGGGCGAGCGCGGCCACGACGGCGCCTCCGCCGAGGCCGAGAATCAGGAATGCGATCTGGTTGGTGATGGCAGCGGTCCCGGGAGCTGGCTAGGGGCGGACGGTCACTTGTTTATCGTCTCCTCGAGCACCCGGGGCACATCGATCCAGCCATCGGAGGCTTCGACCAACTCCCCACCCTGAGCGAGCTCGGCCAGCACCTGTTGGGGCGCACACATCGAGGGGAAGCTGGGGATCTGGGGGGTGGAACAGGTGTAGGGGTGGCCGTCGAAACTCGGGGCATCGGTCGACTCCCTGAACACCTCGATGACCTGCTCCGACGTCGGATCCGCACCGATCGCGTTCAGAACCGCCCAGAGGTTCATTGCTCCGCGGAAGGCGACAGTCGCGGCCGACTCGGGCAGCGTGTCAGGGGCGTACTGCTCCATCGCCGCGGAGTAGATCTCGGTATCTGCGAGCGGCGAGGCCGTTTGGTCCAACCGGTTCTCGATGTTGAACCTGGTGCCGACCACCTTCTCCTCGCCCACCTGATCAATAGCCACCGGGTCGGCGCAACTGCCCACCATGTAGATGGCGGCGTCGGTTCCGAGATCGGAAAGAGCTTGCATGATCGGTGCGCACGACAGGTCTGCGGCGGATACCAGGATCGCGTCCGGGTCGGACTCCACGGCCTTTTGCACCGGGGTGGTGTAGTCCTGGCTGACCAGTGGGTACTCGACTCCGGTCACCTCCGCACCGAGCGACTCGGACACGGCCACGCCATAGTCCACAGCGGCTGCCTTGATGGAGGGGAAGTCCCCGTAGAGCACGGCGACCTTCTCGGCTCCGTCGATGGCGACTGCCTGCTCGGCCATGGCGGTGAATGCTCCGGGGCTACCGCCGGAGAACTGGAACGAGATCGGGCTGCTCATCTCCTCCTCGTTGACCGGGATGCCCCCGATCCAGGGGATGCCGTTCTCCTCGAGGATCGCCAGCGCCGCTCCCGTGGAGAGGCCGATTCCCCCGAGTACGGCAACCACTCCGGCATCGACCATCTGGCGGGCACACCCGGCCGCTTCTTCTGGTGACAGTGCGTTGCCGAGGGCACAGGCCACGATCTCTATGGGCCGACCGTCGACCCCGCCGAGCTCCTCGTTGGCGAACGCTGCGAATCCGTCGACCGCGCCGTGAAGCACGGGCATCGCCGCCACCGGGGCGGAGTCCACATTGATGAATCCGACCTTCACCGGTTCCAGGGCCGGATCGGCCGCTGTCGGGCTCGGAACGTCGCCCTCGAACCATTCCGCACCCTCGAACCGTGACAGCACCGTCTTGCCGTCGCCCTCGCCCTCCACCACGCCACCGTCCACGGCCACCTCGGAGCTCGAACGGGTGCCGTCGGAGCCCGAGTCGGAGGATTCGGCCTCGCTGCACGCGGACAGAACCAGCGCGCCGACCGCGATTATGGCCAGGCCCGTGCGCAGGTTGTTCCCGCGACCGTTCAGGTGATGCAGCATCTATTCCCCCTGGGGCTACCGGTCCGACGCGTGGTCTGCGTCGACTCCGGAGCGACATCATTGCACTGAACACCGTAAAGCGGCCAGTAGGACCCAAGCGCCGGCAGCGACAGCGACGCCGCAGCGCCCGGCCAAATCAGAGTTTGAAGAGCTCGGTCAACTCCTCGGGGACCTCTGAGTCCAGTTGGCTCATCGAGCAGCCCTGTGGCTCCAGGTCGGGTCGCCAGTCGATGAATCGAGCCGGGTGACGGAAGCGACCGTTGCTGATGTTCTCGCACGTGACCTCGACCACGCGCTCCGGTCGTAGCGGGATCCAAGGTGCTGTGCCTCGCCCCGAGGACCAACGGTTGGGAGCTCCGGGCCCACGGGTGCCGGCAACTTCTGATTCGGCCGACCCCGAGTCCTCTGGCCCCGGCGGTCTCCAGGGGTGGTTCGTGGCTGCACCCTCGGTGAGAGGCGCCAACTCACCCTCGAGTGAACGCCTCATGGCCTCTGAGAAGGCGCTGCACACACCGACATGGTGCAGGCGGGGTGGCTCCTCGCCGGAGCCTTCGTCGAACAGTCCGAGCTTGAGGGATCCGACACCACCGTTGCGGTGCTCGGCGTATCCGGCCACCACACAGTCGACGCTGCGATGGTGCTTCACCTTCACCTGCGCCCGCTTGTTCTCTTCGTAGGGGCCGTCGAGTCGCTTGGCCATCACGCCGTCGAAGCCCCCACCGTCGAATCGGGCGAACCATTCGCAGGCCAGGTCGAAGTCCTCCGAAGCCGGTGTGAGGTGCAACGGTGCGAGTACATCACCGAGAAGGTCAACGAGGGAGCTGCGCCGCTGGGCCAGCGGGAGCGGACGCACGTCGAGATCGTCGAGGGCCAGGATGTCGAAGATGACCAGATGTGCTGGTGTCTCTCCCGACAGCTTCGTCACCCGGGACTCCGCGGGATGTATCCGCTGGCCCAGGAGGTCGAAATCGAGCCCGTCCGGGGTGGGCACGACGAGTTCCGCATCCAATGCACAGCGCGGCGGGAGTTGCTCGATGATCGGACCGATGAGCTCGGGGAAGTAGCGGGTGAGCGGTTTGGAATTGCGCGACGCGAGTTCCACCTCGCCGCCGTCGCGGAACACCAGGCAACGAAAACCGTCCCACTTCGGTTCGTACAGGTAGTCGCCGAGCGGGACCTCCCTGGTGGCCTTGGCAAGCATGGGTTTCAACGGAGGCATGACCGGGAGGTCCATCAGCGTGCCTCCACTTCGTCGAGGAGCTCGTCCACGACAGAGGCGTCCTTGCCGATCACCAGCAGTTCCGACAGGGTCGAGCGAACCAGACCCTGCTCGACGGAGTGGTCGAGGAACGCCAGGAGCGGGTCGTAGTAGTTGGATACGTTCACGAGCCCCATCGGCTTGGGGTGCAGACCCAGGTAGCCCCACGTGAGTACCTCGAAGAACTCCTCCATGGTTCCGATGCCGCCGGGCAGGGTGAGGAACGCGTCGGCCTCGGCGTACATCTGCTGCTTGCGGGCGGGCATGTCGGCCACGATGCGCAACTCCGTGACCCCGTGGTGTGCGATCTCTTTGTCGCTCAGAGCCTCGGTGATGACCCCGATCACGTTGCTCCCACCTTCGAGGGCAGCATCGGCGACCAGGCCCATGAGTCCGATCTGGCCCCCGCCGAAGACGAGGTCGGCTCCACGCTCGGCGATGGCTCGCCCGATCGCGGTACCGGTGGCGGCGAACGCGGGATCGTGGCCCAGGTGCGACGCGCAGTACACGGCGATGCGGGGTCGGCGACCCGGGCCGGCGGGGGACATGGACTCAGCGTAGAGCCGTGGTGCATGTGCGGCGACGCGTCTTTGGGCGCTTCGGCGCCGTACAGGTAGCTTCAAGGCCCATGGAACACCCCATCCGCGAGCGCGTCGAAGACCTGTTGGCTCGCCGTGAACAGGCCATGACCCCCGGATCCCAGCGCTCAATCGACCGCCAGCACGACCGCGGGAAGATGCTGGCCCGCGAGCGGATCGAGTACCTCCTGGACGAGGGTTCGTTTCACGAGCTGGACATGCTGGCGCGTCACCGGGCTGAGGATGCCCTGGAGGAGCACCCCTACGGCGACGGGGTGATCACCGGTTGGGGCACCGTCGACGGGCGCAAGATATTTGTCTTCTCCCAGGATTTCACCGTCTTCGGTGGCGCCCTGGGCGAGGTGTTCGCAGAGAAGATCCACAAGCTGATGGACATGGCGCTCAAGGTGGGCGCGCCCGTGATCGGGCTCAACGACGGTGCCGGTGCCCGCATCCAGGAGGGTGTGGTCTCCCTCGCTTCCTACGGCGGGATCTTCTACCGCAACGTCAAGGCCTCCGGCGTGACTCCGCAGATCTCGGTGATCATGGGACCGTGCGCCGGTGGCGCGGTCTACAGCCCGGTGATGACCGACTTCATCTTCATGGTCGATCAGACCTCCTACATGTTCATCACGGGTCCCGATGTGGTGAAGCAGGTGACCGGGGAGGAGGTCAGCCAGCAGGACCTGGGTGGCGCCCGTGTCCACACCGGAACATCCGGCGTCGCCCAGTTCATCAGCGCGGACGACCGCTCGTGTCTCGACGACGTCAAGTTCCTCCTGTCGTTCCTTCCCTCCAACAACCTGGAGGAGGCACCGGCCGAGCCGACGGCCGATCCCGTGGACCGGCGCTGCGAGGAGCTGTACGACCTGATCCCCTCGTCGCCGAACCAGCCCTACGACATGCGCGAGGTCATTCGTTCGGTCGCCGACGACGGGGAGTTCCTCGAGTACGGGTCCGGTTGGGCACTCGCCATCACCTGTGGGTTCATGCGGCTCAACGGCCAGAGCATCGGGGTGGTCGGCAACCAGCCCGCCATGTTCGCCGGGGTTCTCGACATCGAGTCCTCCTCCAAGGCCGCACGCTTCGTGCGAACGTGTGACTCGTTCAACATCCCCCTGGTGACGTTCGTGGATGTTCCCGGGTTCCTGCCGGGTGTGGACCAGGAGCACGGCGGGATCATCCGCCACGGCGCCAAGTTGCTCTACGCCTACTGCGAGGCGACCGTCCCGCGCATCTCGGTGATCACTCGCAAGGCCTACGGGGGCGCCTATGTGGTCATGGACTCCAAGTCGATCGGTTCGGATCTGACCTACGCCTTCCCATCGGCCGAGTTGGCCGTGATGGGTGCCCAGGGTGCTGTCGAGATCGTGCATCGTCGAGCCCTCCAGGAATCCGACGACCCCGAGGCGCTTCGGGCGGAGCTCGTGGAGGAGTACGAGGAGGAGCACCTCAACCCCTGGGAAGCAACCAACCGCGGCTACATCGATGCGGTGATCGATCCGGCGGAGACACGGTCCAAGCTGATCGCCGGCATGGAGGTACTGCGCTCCAAGCGCGAGGAGCTCCCCAATCGCAAACACGGCAACATCCCGTTGTGAGTGCGGACAGCGCCCCGGGACCGGTGTTCGGGATCACTCCTGAGCCGACCGACGAGGAGGCGGCTGCTATCGCCGCCGCGGTCATGCAGGTGACCACCGGAAACGCGTGCGGAGCCCGCGCCGGCTAGTCCGACGAGATGGCGGTTCTCCGGTCGCTGGTGGTCCCAGCCCGTGTCCTCGTCGGCGCGTTCGACCCTGATCCCGAGCCTCCACCCCTAGGCTGAATCCCGTGACCGAGCACGGTGAACTGCTGACCGTTGCCGACGACGAGGTGATCCTGTGGCACGGAGCCCGTGCTACCCGGGTCACCGATCTCCCGCCCGACTCCATGGTTGAGGTGGAGGGTGTCGCCACCCGGACCCTGCCCCGATTCGGTGAGTTGCTCAGCAGGGTGGCGACGGTGAACGACGTCCACTTCGGTGAGGTCGAAGCGGGGCGAATGGGCGACAGCGACGAGTTCGCGGTGTTCGCTGTCGCCGAGGGGGAGGAGCCCTATCCGGAGGTGATGAACCGTGGGGCGGTCCACGACATCTCGCTGTGGGAGCCGGACCTCGTGGTGGCGAAGGGCGATCTGACATCGAACGGCGCGCGGGAGGAGTTCGAGAGGTTCGAGCAGGTCTACGGTGAGGAGTTCGGAGAGCGCCTGCTGGCGGTCCGGGGCAACCACGAGAGCTTCCATCGTCTGGAGGTGGCTGCCGAGCCCACCCAGGAGCGCGTGCTTCCGGGAGTCGTGGTGGCGCTGCTCGACACTTCACGCGACGGCCTGCCCAACGGAACGCTGCGCACGGATCAGTTGGACTGGTTGGACGAGCTCGGGTCCCGTTCGGACCGACCGGTGTTGGTGTTCGGTCACCATCCGGTCTGGGACGGGGATCACGAGGTGAGAAGCGATGACACCTTCGGCTTGTTGCCGGACGCGACCGATGCCCTTTTCGAGGTGTTCGGCCGCCGTCACCAGCTGCGCGGTTACTTCGCAGGGCACACCCACCGAAACAACGTGGTTCGTCACCGAGGCCCGTCCCGAGGTCCCCTTCGCGGAGGTGGCCTGCGTCAAGGACTATCCGGGTTCGTGGGCCGAGTACCGGATCTTCGAGGGCGGGATCCTCCAGGTTCATCGTCGCATCTCCACGCCTGACGCCCTCGAGTGGACCGAGACCACCCGCCAGATGTACGCCGGGACCTATCCGGCGTACGCCGCGGGCGCCCGTCGGACCGGTGCTTCGAGGTGTGCCGCCTCTGACAGTTTGATCGTGCGGGTTGCCGCTCACCGCTCCCTAGGATCACTGTCATGGATCTTTCTTCGGTTCGGGCACGTCAGGCATTCACGGAAGCGGCGGAGTCCCTCGTGGAGATCGTCGCTTCGATAGGGGACGACGAGTGGGACCGCCCCTCAATCGGTGACTGGACCATCAGGGAACTGGCTGTGCACGCCTCCCGCGGCGCATCGACCGTGTCCGCCTATGCCGCCCAACCGGCGGAGCTCACCATGCACTCGTCAGCGGACTACTACGTGCGGGCACTCGACAACAAGGGCGTTCACGAAGCTGTGGCCGATCGTGCCAGGGAACAGGCAGCGGAGATCGAGGGTTCTGTGGCGGACTACGTTGCCGCGGCCATATCGGAGGCCGAGGAGGCCCTGAGCCGCACCCCGGCGAACCACGTCCTCGGCACCTTCGCCGGGGGGATACGACTGATCGACTACCTGCCGACCCGCGTGGTCGAGCTCGTCGTGCACGGGTTGGACCTCACCGATGCCCTCGACCGGGAGCCCGTCGTTGCGCCCCTGCCGATGGCTGTGACCCTGAAGACCCTCGCGGATGTGGCAGTCGCCCGCCCCGGGATCATCGATGCGGCGCAGATAGTCCGCGCACTCACAGGGCGCGGGCAGCTTCCCGGCTCGGCCAACCTCCTTGGTTGACCGCCCGACGCGGGAGTCAGTCGGTGCGCTTCACTATCGCCAGCGGGGCCGGCGCGGTCGGGGAGAGCACGCGTGAGGTCCTGGTAGTCGCACACGTTGGAGAAGCTCTGGTGTCCGGCACCCTCGATGTCGGCCCGAACTCGCCGCGGCCAGCCCGACGATGGCGTCGACGCGGTCGTCCGTCGGCGCATCCCCCACCCCACCGGCGAGGGCGGCGAGCGCTGCGAGAACTGTGGTGCGGCGACCGGTCACAGAAGTCACGTTGGGTCGGTCGGATTACGGGCCGCAGGCACCACGATGCACCATGGAGGACATGTCGTCACCGAACCAACCAGCGTCTCCGGCGTCCGGCGGTGCCACCGAGGGTCCGCTGGCGGATCTGAAGGTGATCGATGTGGCCACGGTGTTCGCAGGCCCGGGGGCCGCTCGCTACATGGCGGACTTCGGCGCCGATGTGATCAAGGTGGAGCGTCCCGGCCCCGGTGACACTTCGAGGTCGATCGGATGGCGCGACCCGGCCGATGGGGAGACGCTCTGGTGGAAGCTCATCGGTCGCAACAAGCGGACCATCGCCCTGGACCTGAAGGATGCCGCTGACCTTTCGGTCATGTCGGACCTGTGCGCCGAGGCCGACGTTCTCGTGGAGAACTTCCGTCCGGGCACGTTGGAGAGACTCGGGCTTGCCCCGGATAGGTTGTGGGAACGCAACCCCGGCCTCGTGGTCACTCGGGTGACGGGATTCGGTCAGGACGGGCCGTCGGCACACAAGCCCGGCTTCGCCACCCAGGCCGAGGCGCTGTCGGGGTTCGCCGCAATCTCCGGCGAGCCCGATGGTCAGCCGCTGTTACCCCCGATTGCCCTCACCGACGAAGTGGCAGCCCTCGCGGCTGCCTTCGCCACGATGGTCGCCGTGCATTCGGGCGTCGGTCAGGTGGTCGACGTGAGCCTCATAGAGTCGATGTTGCAGATCATGGGGCCGCTGGTGGCGCTCTACGGCCTCACCGGCGAGGTGCAGGGTCGACTCGGCGCCGGGATTCCGTACACGGTGCCCCGCAATACCTATCGCACGAGCGATGGCCATTGGATCGCCATCTCCAGCAGCGCCGCGTCCGTGGCGGAGCGCCTCATGAGGCTGATAGGCCTCGGCGACGATCCAGATCTGGTCAGCTTCGAAGGCCGTCGGGCCCGTCGGGAGGACATCGACGCCGCACTCGGCGAATGGATCGGAAGGCGTACACGTGCCGAGGCTCTGAGTGAGCTCGACGCGGCCGAGGCCGCAGCAGCGCCGGTACACGACATGGCAGACATATTCGCCGACGAGCATTTCGCCCACCGGGGGGCGATCGCGGAGGTCGACGGTGTTCCGATGCAGCAGTTGATCGCCCGGTTGTCGGCCACGCCGGGCCGCATCCGGTGGGCAGGCCGTCCCCTCGATGCCGATGGCGACGAGATCCGTCGACAGATCGCCGACCGGGGATGAGGCACTACTCGGCGACGGCGACCTCGATGCGGTCCTGATTCCACGCCTTGGCCGCTTCCAGGGCCTGGTGGACCTGCGTGAGCAGTTCCTGGCCGTCGAATGCGTGCGCCGGGTAGCAGGCCACGCCGGCCCACAGCGTGTGGTGGCCGGCGGCGCTGACCAGATTGCGACGTATGCGCTCGACGGTCCAGACCGCCCCGTTCTCGGGAGTGTCCTCGAGGATGACCGCGAAGGTGCCGTTGTCCATGCGGCAGGCGATGTCGGAGTCCCGCAGGGTGTTGCTGACGGCGTCGGCAACGACGCTGGGTGATGCTGGTCCGGTCCCGGTGTCGGGCAGGCCCTCGGTCACCTCCAGCACGGCCACCGATACGGGCCGTAGGTGACGGCGCGCCGAGGCCAGTCGGGAATCCAGTGCGACCTTGAGGTACGCCTCCGAGAACAGTTCGGTTTCGGTGTCGGTGAGAGCAGCCCCGGTGATGCCGGCCAGGTCATCAGTGGGCTGCTCGATGGTCGACTCCGTTGCGGGAGGCGCTGATCGGACTCCACAGGGGCTGTCGCTGCGGGCTCTGGTTCGACGGTCTGGGGGCGGGTCTCCGTCGGGAGCAGAACGAGGAGCCCCGCGACGAAACCGAGTGTCCCGGCGGCCATGCCAAGGGAGGCGATGTCACCGATCAGGGCCCAGAGACCCAGCGCCAGGCTCGAGGTACCGACGATCATCGCCAATGTTCGGATATTCAGCACTTGACTCCCATCGGCGCGTGAGCGACTTGCATGAGGATTCTCCATCTATACAGGCCCGATGTCACGCGGTCGCAGAATTCAGCGAGGAGTGAGTTCGTTCACCAGGCGATCGACCATTTCGGGGGTCGTGGACCAGCTGGTCACGAGCCGGGCCTCGACGCGCCCGTCAGCCAGTGGCCGGGGCGACTCCACGTAGTACTGGGCACCTGCGGCGCGGGCCGCAGCATCGGTGCTCTGGTCGATCAGGGCGAACACCATGTTGGCCTCCACCGGATGGAGCAACTCCACGCCTCGCTCGACCAGAGCGACCCCGAGACGGTGGGCGAGCACGTTGGCGTGGTCGGCGCGGGCGAGCCATACGCCGGATTCGAGCCAGGCATTGAACTGCACGGCGGCGAACCGCGCCTTGGACAGGAGGTGACCGGTGCGCTTGCGAAGCCGTTCCAGGTCGTCACGGAGGACGTCGCTGAACACCACCACTGCTTCGGCCCCCATGGCGCCGCCCTTGGTGGCCCCGAAGGACATGATGTCGACTCCGGCGCGCCAGGTCAGCTCGGCAGGTGATGCTCCCGCGGCAGCGACCGCATTGGCGAACCGGGCACCGTCGAGGTGCACGGCCAGGCCCAGCGCGTGCGCCGCATCACACAGCGCCCCGGTCTCATCGGGGCTGTAGCGGGTCCCGGCCTCGGTGGCCTGCGTCAGCGACAGCCCGGTCAGCGCAGCGGTGTGCACTCCACCGCCGCGACGGGTGGCGGCGAATTCGGTGACGGTGCCGGGTTCGAGTTTCGCGTGGGCGCCGGGGGCTGGCGAGAGGGTGAGGCCCGAACCCAGCACGGTCGGCGCCGAGCACTCGTCGACCGCGATGTGGGCTTGCTCGTGGCACATCACCGTGCCCCAGATCGGGTTGACCGCCGCCAGCGCCAGGGCGTTGGCGGCCGTTCCTGTGGGCACGCAGTAGACGTGGACCGGACGCTCGAAGACTTCTGCGAACTGGTTACCCATGGCCTCGGTGGCCAGGTCCACGCCATACGCGGCATCGGAGTGTTCGGCCTCGGCGGTTATGGCCTCCATCACCTCGGGGCAGATTCCGGAGTTGTTGTCGCTGGTGAAGTTCATCCGCCCGGCTCAGGAGCGTGTCGCCAGGGCGAGGTCCGCGATCGTGCCCATGATTCGCGTCAGCTCGAAGTCCTTGGGTGTGAACACCTCGGCCACGCCACCGTCGAGCAGAGCCTGTCGATCCTCCTCGGGGATGATCCCGCCGGCGAACACGGGGGCGGTCACACCCTCCTGCCTGAGAAGTCGGATGACCTCGGGGATCAGCTCCATGTGGGAGCCGGACAGGATCGACAGCCCCACCACATCGACGTCCTCGTCACGTGCCGCGGCCGCAATCTGTTCCGGGGTGAGGCGGATTCCCTGGTAGATCACCTCGAAGCCGGCATCGCGGGCGGCCACGGCGATCTGTTCGGCCCCGTTGCTGTGGCCGTCGAGTCCGGGCTTGCCGATCAGCAGACGAAGAGGGCCCCCGGGGGCATCGGCCACTCGTCGGGCGATGCCGGCAAGTCCGTCGTCGGAGCCGCGCACTCCCACGGCTGCTGTGACCCCGGTCGGAGCCCGGTACTCACCGAAGACCCCGCGCAGGCATCCTGCCCACTCGCCGGTCGTCCCGCCTGCGACAGCCAGCGCGATCGTCGCCTCCATGATGTTCTCATCGGTGCCGGCGACGCGCTCGAGTTCCTCGAGTGCGGCCTCGACCGCCGCGGCGTCGCGGTCGGCGCGCCACTGCTCGAGCTCCGCCTTGGTCTCTGCCTCCACCAGCGGGTCGACACGCAGGATGTTGTCCGCTCCTCCCAGTGGCGACTGGGCGGTCTCGGTGAATGAGTTCACCCCTATGACCATCTGGTCGCCGGTCTCGATGCGGCGCATGCGCTCGGTATGGGAACGTACCAGCCGGCCCTTGAGCTCGTCGATGGCCTCGAAGGCACCTCCGAGCGCCAGCACGTCGTCGAGTTCCTCGGTCACGGACTGCTCGAGTTCGTCGGTCAATCGCTCCATCACCACGGAACCCTCGAAGATGTCGGGGTACTCGAGCAGATCGGTCTCGTTGGCCAGTACCTGCTGGATCCGCAGCGACCACTGCTGATCCCAGGGTCGCGGGAGTCCCATCGCCTCGTTCCAAGCCGGGAGCTGGATCGAGCGTGCGCGGGCATCGCGGGACAGGGTCACGCCCAGTGCTTCGAGCACGATCCGCTGGATGTTGTTCTCCGGCTGGGCCTCGGTGAGGCCCAGGCTGTTCACCTGGACGCCGTAGCGGAATCGTCGGGCCTTGGGGTCGGTGACTCCGTACCGCTCGGCGGTGATCCGGTCCCACATGCGCGTGAACACGCGCATCTTGGCCGTCTCCTCCACGAATCGCATGCCCGAGTTCACGAAGAAGCTGACCGAGGCCACGACGCCCGCCATGTTGTCGGGTTCGACCTGCCCCGAGTCACGCACCGCGTCGAGCACGCCGATCGCCGTTGCCAGGGAGTACGCGATCTCCTGTGTGGGCGTGGCCCCAGCCTCCTGGAGGTGGTACGAGCACACGTTCATGGGGTTCCAGTTGGGCACGTTCTCGTTGCAGTAGGCGAACATGTCGACGATGAGCCGTCGGCTTGCCTCGGGCGGGAAGATGTAGGTGCCCCTGCTGAGGTACTCCTTGACGATGTCGTTCTGGGTGGTGCCGCGCAGCGCCGTGGTGGCGACGCCCTGCTCAGCCGCATTGGCGATGTAGAGGCCGAGCAGCCATGCGGCGGGAGCGTTGATGGTCATCGAGGTGTTCATCTCGCCCGGCGGAATCTGATCCAGCAGGGTCCGCATGTGTCCCAGGTGGGCCACCGGAACGCCGACCTTGCCGACTTCGCCGTGTGCGAGCTCATCGTCGGAGTCGTAGCCGGTCTGGGTCGGCAGATCGAAGGCGATCGACAGCCCGGTCTGGCCCTTGGAGAGGTTGGTCCGGTAGAGCTCGTTGGACGCCTTGGCCGTGGAGTGGCCCGAGTACGTCCGCATCATCCAGGGGCGGTCGCGCTCGGGTAGGTGTGCGGGGGAATCAACCATTTCGGCCATCCGCACAGTCTGCCCGGTGAGTCCCCGCCTCGGCGAGGCCGGGAATGAATGGCCCCGGAAAATGACAGAAGACCCCGGCGTTACCACCGGGGCCCTTGCACACAGCGACGGGGCGGAGCGAGGGTCACAAGGCACCAGCACCTGGAGGGCGCTGGCGGCGATGCGTTTGGAGGGAGATTACGTGTCCCTCGCTCCTATGCCCCGGCTGTGTTCCCGACGGGGGCGAATCCGTCGGTGTCTCCAGTATCCTCACTTTCCGTAGGAAAGCCAACACATTCGACAGATATTTCGTTATTTCGTGAGTTCTGCCACTGAGGGTGGCCACCAGGAGCGAATCTCGTTGCGGTCGCCACGGTCGGTGACGAAGCCCAGTTCCCGCCGGAAGCCCAGATCCCTTTGGCAGCCCAGTGCCCGTTGGTGGCCGGCGCCGGGTCCGAACCAGAATGGAAACATGTTCCACGTCGTTGCTGCTTCAGGGAGTCCTTGCCCAAGAGGACTTCCAACTCCTCGGCGAAAACTTCTGGCCGTTGTTGGTACTTGCTCTGGGAGGAGCCCTGGTGGTCGGCAACGTTCTGGCACTGGTCCGTCCACCGGCGGACGCACGGGACTCCGATGTTCGTCCGTCGATCGGGCGTGTGGCGGTACTGATAGCGGTAGGGCTGGCTGCCGCAGCATGGGGCCTGGCCTCGGTTTTGGCCTAGGTCCCCCCGTGTTGGCCTAGAGTCACCCGCCGTGGGGGATTCGCTGCTTCGCACCGAGGGCCTGAGGGTCAATTACGGCGGTGTAGTTGCGGTCGACCACGTCGATCTGGTCATCGAACCTGGGGAATTGGTGGGCCTGATCGGCCCCAACGGCGCCGGCAAGACGACCACGGTGGATGCCATCTCGGGGTTCACGCCGCATTCCGGACGGGTCCTGCTCGGCGGCGCGGACATGACTCCGAGGCCGGCCCATGAGCGGGCGCGTGCCGGCCTGGCTCGAACCTGGCAATCCGTGGAGCTGTTCGAAGATCTGTCGGTCCGCCAGCACTGCGAGGTCGCAGCCAACCGGGTGGGACTCCGCGACCTGTTGGCCGACGTGATCCGACCGAGGCGCACCAGCAGCGACAAGGCAGTGGATGAGGCCCTGACGGCCATGGGTCTGCTCGACGTTGCCGACGAGCTCGCTTCGGAGCTACCCCACGGAACGCAGAAGCTCGTGGGCGTGGCCCGGGCGCTGGCTGCCCGACCCCGGGTGATGCTCCTCGACGAGCCTGCGGCCGGACTCGACTCCAGCGAGAGCGAGGAGTTCGGAGCGCGACTCCGCGGCATGGTGGATGGGGGTGCCTCGGCCCTGCTCATCGACCACGACACGCAGCTGGTGATGAACGTCTGTGATCGTATCTACGTACTCGACTTCGGTTCGCTCATCGCCGAGGGAACATCTGATGAGATCAGATCCGATCCGCGGGTGATCGAGGCGTACCTGGGAGTCGGTGCGCATCGACGCCCGGATCCAGCCGGAACCGAGCCGGATGAGGCCGGGACGTGAACGTCCTGAGAACGCCGCGCACTGAGTGCCGGCTACGGGGGGTTGGCGGTGGTCCGGGATCTCGACCTCAGCGTTGATGCCGGCGAGGTCGTGGCACTCCTCGGGCCCAACGGATCGGGCAAGACCACGACACTGCTGACCATCTCCGGGCTGTTGTCACCTCTGGGCGGCACCATCGAGTACCTGGGTGTCGACGTCGGAGGCGACAAGCCCCACAAGCTGGCCAGAGCCGGCCTTGCTCAGGTACCCGACGACCGAGGTCTCTTCCCAGGTCTCACGGTTTCCGAACACCTCGAGATCGGTGTTCCCCGCCGGGAGCGAGATGCGGCCGTCGAGCGCGTACTGGGATGGTTCCCGGCGCTGCAATCGCTGCTGGACCGCCGCGCCGGCCTGATGTCCGGCGGCGAACAGCAGATGCTCGCTCTGGCCCAGGTCCTGCTCCGCGACCCCAAGTTGCTCATGATCGACGAGATGAGCCTCGGTCTCGCCCCGATTGTGGTGGAGAACCTGCTTCCGGTGGTCCGGTCCATCGCCGAGGAGTCGGGCTGTGGCGTCCTGCTGGTCGAGCAGCACGCCCCGATGGCCCTGGAGGTCGCGGACAGGGCGATCATGTTGAACCACGGAGACGTCGTGGCAGCCGGATCGGCCGCAGAGGTGGCTGCCGACTGGGATGCGCTGCTGGCCGGCTATCTGGGCTGACCCGTTCCTGGTCCGGTTCAGGAACCGCCGGCAGTGCAGGCCAGCGTGATCCGCGTGACCATCTCGGTGACCTTGTCGACGTCATCGCTCAGAAGCAGTTCCGACAGCCCAGCCGTTCCCAACTCCTCCTCCAGGGTGTCGGCGATGCAGTTCGCCACATCCTCTGGCAGCCCGGCGGCGGTGATCTCATCGATCAGCTGCTCCCTGACTCCGGAGAAGATCGCAGCACCCGACTCCTCGGTGACGGGGCATCGGGTCCCTGCGGCAGGCAGAGTCAGGTCGGTGAGGTACGAAACGACGGCGTCATCGATGCACGGTCCCGCTCGCAGGAAGGCGGTGTGGCCGTCTCCCTCGTATGTGAGAAGCACCGAACCGGTGAGCGCGGCCGTCATCTCCTCGGACCACTGGTAGGGCGTAGCCGGATCGCCGACGGTCCCCACGACGAGGATCGGCGGGGCCCCGGCGGCGGTCCATGCAGGCACGGGGTTGGCCGCCACCGGCCAATCGACACATCCGAGTGCCCCGGTGCGGAACGCCTCACCGAAGGTTGGTGACGCAGCGGCAAGGGTATCCCCGTCTACGAGCGCCTCCTCCACCGACGGTCGGTAGTCGGAGTCCGCGCAGTTGACCATCACCTGGGCATCCCAGGAGTTGTCCCACGAACCGTCGGAGTTGCGCCCGACCTGCCTGTCCGCCAGAGACAGCATCAGGTCGGCGCCGCCACCCTCGAGGTCGGAGATGGCCGTGGCCACCGGCCCCCACACCGTGGTGTCGTACAGGGCGGTGAGCAGCCCGATATCGAACAGATCCCGCGTGAGCTCCCTCTGCCCGCTCTCGGTGTCGACGCCAATCGGTGCGGCATCCAGCTCTTGGCGAACACCGTCGACCGTGGCAGCCGTGGATCCCGACAGGGCGCATTCGGCATTGGCATCGCAGGCGGCGATGAAGTTGAGATAGGTCCGCTCGAATCCCTGCGCCTGGGCCACTCCGAGTTCGGTGTCCCCGGCCACCGGCGACACCGAACCGTCGAGCACCATGGCGCGCACCTTGTCCGGGTGAGCCGTGGCGTAGGTGGCACCGATCGCGGTGCCGTAGGAGAAGCCGACGTAGTTGAGCTGGTCGTCGCCGAGCGGCGATGCGGATCTGCTCGAGGTCGGCTGCGACATCCGCGGTCGACATGTGATCTATCACTGCCTCGTTGTCGAGCTCACAACCCGAACGGAACTCACTCTGGTCCACGATCGCCCGGTCGGTCTCCGCAGCGTCGTCGGGGCTGATGTCGCCTTCGATCTGGGAGTCCTTCTGGTCGTCGTCGAGGCATCTCACCGGTGAGCTCTGGCCCACGCCACGCGGATCCCAGCTGACGAGATCGAAGCGGTCACGGATCTCGTCCGGGACCATGACCGATGCGCCGGCGAGGAACTCGATACCGGATCCTCCCGGGCCTCCTGGGTTGAACAGCAGTGACCCGATCCGTTCGGTCTCGTCGCCGGAAGACTCCAATCGGGCCAGCTCCAAGTCCAGCGTGTCGCTCTCGGGGTCGGAGTGATCGATCGGAACGGCAAGGGTCGAACACTCGAGGCCTGCGGCGGAGGACAGTGTCTCCTCGCACGTACCCCAGTTGGCTCCGTCGGCGGCCGGATCAGCGGTGGCGACTCGCTCGTTGCTCGATGCTGTGGCGATGGTGGAACCGGTCGCACTGCAGGCGGCGGCCAACAGGATCAGGGAAGCGGTGACCGCCGCGGTCCTGGTAGCGATTCCGATGCGGGGTCGACGGCGTTCCGGTGACATGGGGTCCGGTGGCCGAGAGGCGAGGAGCAGTTTGAGCGCGGGCACGTTCCGAGGGTACCGACGGAAACCGCCGCTGCGATCCCACTGCACCGGATCGCCTGAGAGCATTGGGGGTACAAAGGCGGCCTGCGAGCAACTAGCGCCTGCCCATTCGAAATACCATCAGCGGGTGGGCGAGCCCAAGACGAAGCGCACCGATGCCAGCGTCGCGGACTTCATCGACGCGGTGGAGCCGGAGACCAAGCGCGAGGACGCCCGGGTTCTGCTGGCGATGCTCGAGGAAGTGACCGGAGAGAGCCCCTCGATGTGGGGTGACTCCCTGGTCGGGTTCGGCGATTATGACTATCGCTACGCATCGGGCCACTCGGGTACGTGGCCGAAGATCGCCTTCTCGCCACGCAAGCGCGACACCACGGTGTACCTGATGGACGGCACCGACCGGTATCCCGAGCAACTCGAACGGCTCGGTCGGCACAAGTTGGGCAAGACGTGTCTCTACCTCGGTCGGCTGACGAGCATCGACTTGGACGTGTTGCGAGAGATTCTCACCGCGTCCTGGGAGGCTCCCTCGATGGGGGAGTGATTCGCCCGGGTATAACTCGGCCGCCCTCTACTCGTCGTCGCCGTACTCGATCTTCCGGAACTGCTCGTCGGTGAGTTGGTCCTCGGGTGCCAGGGTGCTGGCCCGCTCCCGGCGCTTGGTGTTCATGGCGAAGAACGCCCCGACCAACACGATGCCGGCGATCCCGAAGATGAGTATTCCCTGGAACATGGGTCTATCCGATCACATCGGCTGCGGACTTGTCGCATTCCGGTGGCTGCATCATGTGCTCAGTTCCGGGCTGCGTCGGTACTGGCCAATACGAAGAAGGATCACGGTCGAAGCCAGGGCTCCGCCGGCCCCTCCCACCAGCAGAGCGATATCGCTCTCGCTGATCCCGTAGGCGACCCAGATCACTGCCTCGATCCAAGCCATGATCCAGGTCGTCGGCGAGACCCCGCGGAGGTCGGTCTGTCGGATCGCAGCCACCGCTGCCGGTACGAACTGGACGGCGTAGGCGAGGCCGATGACCAGTCCGGCCGCATCCCATCCCGCCAGGACGAGGAAGGGCACCGGTAGGAGCCCCAGGCCCGTTGCACCGACCAGGATCGGTCGGAGGCCGGCGCGTCCGAGCAGCCCCACGTACTGCGCGGCCATGACCAGGTACATCAGCGCGGCGACGATCGACACCGGCAGGACCCCCCACAGCGACTCGGCGAGTCCGTAGGCGGTCCACCAACAGTTCATGGCGATCCCGACACCCACCCACACACCCGAGAGGCCGTCCGCGCTGCGAAGCCGGTGCAGGCGGACCACCTGGGGGACGATCATTCCGGCGCCCATCACGTTGGCCACGATCAGCAGGGCGGCCAGGGCCGGGGTTGGCAACACCGACCTCCTGGGGCGGGATGACGAGGGACAGCCGGCCTCGTTCCGAGGCGGGCTTCCAGCGAGCGGGTGACGAGAATCGAACTCGCGTATTCAGCTTGGGAAGCTGATGTTCTGCCATTGAACTACACCCGCAGGATCCCCCGGCGGCCGTGGGCCTCCGGCGAAGCGGCCCACACTGTAGCGCCAGCCAAACGGCATGCCCGAGCCGCACTACGGTGCCTCCCGTGATCCTCTCCGACGCCACCATCCGCGCCGAGATCGCCTCCGGGCGAATCGTCGTCGATCCTTTCGACGACGACATGGTGCAACCGAGTTCGATCGATGTCCGCCTCGACGACCGATTCCTGGTCTTTCGCAGCCATACCCGGGCGGTGATCGACGTGAAGAAGGACCTGACGGACCTCACCGAGATGACCACGGCCACCGACGAGGAGCCGTTCATCCTCCATCCCGGGGAGTTCGTCCTCGGCTCCACGAGTGAACGGGTCTCGCTCCCCGCCGACATCGTGGGCCGGATCGAGGGCAAGAGCTCCCTTGGCCGACTGGGACTCCTCATCCACACCACGGCGGGGTTCGTGGACGCCGGTTTCGAGGGCTACCTCACGCTCGAGCTGTCCAACGTGGCGACCCTGCCGATCACGCTCTATCCCGGTATGAAGATCGGCCAGATCAGCTTCCTTCGCATGGACCGAGCAGCCGAGACGCCCTACGGCTCGGATTCGCTCGGCTCGAAGTACTCGGGGCAGGTGGGCCCTACTCCCAGCCAGTACTGGAAGAACTTCCAGCAGTAGGGCAGCGCCTCCACCATTCTCCTGCCGCTGTCGGCCACTAGCAGTGCAACTAGCTGTGGTCGCGCCGGGCCTTCCAGGCGCCGGTCGACCACAGGGCCCACGCGATCAGGACCGGCTGGAAGAACAGCCTGGCCAGTCGGGCGGAGTCGGAATCGAGCCCGAATGCCTCGGTGCCCTCGACGTACTGTGCGATGTTCCCCGGGAAGATCACCACGAAGAACGCGGCGGTGACCCAGCCCACCTTCACCCTCTGGGAACTCCAGCCGATCAGGGACGCACCGAGCGCTATCTCGACCACGCCCGAACCCAGCACGACGAGGTCGGCATCGAGCGGGAACCACCCCGGCACCTGGGCCCGGAACTCCTGGCGCTGGAACGACAGGTGGCCGATGCCGGCGAGCGTCAGGAACGCGCCGAGCAGGAGTCGACCTGCAGTGCGGGGCCGATCGGTTCGCGCAGCCTGGTCGTCGACCACCGTCCTGGTACTAAGAGCCGCTGGGTGCGTCCGACCCGGAGGACGCAGTTGCACCTCCGGCGCTGGCGGATACCGCGATGGGCTCGGCGTTCTCGAGGGCTTCGAGCAGGTGCATCGCGAGGTCGCCGACCTTGACGTCGTCTTCCTCGACACCCTGTGACTTCACGCCGTCGTCGATCATCACGTAGCAGAACGGGCAGGCTGTCGCGATCCGGGTGGCCCCCGTGGCCAGGAGCTCCTGTGAGCGCTCGACATTGATCTGCTTGCCGATGTTCTCCTCCATGAACATGCGTGCACCGCCCGCACCGCAGCACATGCCCTTGGTGCCGTTGCGGTCCGCCTCGACGATGTCGATTCCCTCCAGGGATCCGATCACCTTGCGCGGCGCCATGTAGACGTCGTTGTGGCGGCCCAGATAGCAGGAGTCGTGATACACGACGCGTTCGTCCAGCTTGGCGCCGGTCATGTCGAGGCGACCGCTGTCGATGAGTTCCTCGAGGAACTGGCTGTGGTGCAGCACCTCGTAGTGGCCGCCGAGCTGCGGGTACTCGTTGGCGAGGGTGTTGAAGCAGTGCGGGCACTGGGTGATGATCTTGCGCACGCCCATCTCGTTGAGCGTCTCGATGTTCTGCATGGCCAGCATCTGGAAGATGTACTCGTTGCCGGAGCGCCGTGCGGGATCACCCGTGCAGTTCTCGGCCGGGCCCAGGATGGCGAAGCTCACGTCCGCCCGCTGCAACAGCTTGGACATCGCCTGGGTGACCTTCTTGTTCTTGTCGTCGAACGACCCCGCACAGCCGACCCAGTAGAGGAACTCCGCCGAGAACGGGTCGCCACCGTCGATGACGGTGATCCCTTCGAGGTCCTTGGCCCAGTCGCCCCGTTCGGTCTGTGACATGCCCCAGGGGTTGCCGGAGTTCTCCATGCCCCGGTACGCAGCGCCGAGCTCGGTCGGGAAGTCGGACTCCATCAGCGACAGGTATCGACGCATGTCGAGGATCTTGTCGAGGATCTCGATGTTGACCGGGCAGTGCTCGTCGCATGCCCGGCAGGTGGTGCAGGCCCATACCTCTTCGGAGGTGATGCGCTCGAACACCGAGTCGGCGGATATGGATATCTCGGAATCCACGCCGATGGGAGGTGACACCACCGGGGACCCGGTGGCGTCCATGACCTCACCGGTCTTGAGCACGATCTCGCGCGGGATCGAGTGGCTTGCCGGTGGCGTGTGCCGGGCACACGGCGGTGCAGCGGCCGCACATGGTGCACGCATCGGTGTCCAGGAGCTGCTTCCAGGTGAAGTCCTCGACCGCAGTGGCCCCGAAGGTCTCCATCTCGGTCTCCATGAGGTTGGGCATCGCCCTCATGGCGCCCTTCGGTCGGTCCTTGTCGCTCAGGTACATGTTGAGCGGCGATGTGAAGATGTGACGCAGCATGGTGATCGGGAGGATCACCAGGAAGGCGATGAACGACAGTACGTGGAGGACCCAGAGGGTCTGATGGACCGTGGAGAGGGCGCCGCTGCTCATCACGTCGAACGCCTGGGCCAGCGGGTATCCGATGAACGACCACTTCTCGAAGTCGGGCGAACCCTCGAGGGCGATGCGGGCGCCCTCGGTCAGGAACCCGGTGAGGGCAATGGCGAGGAGCACTCCCAGTATCAGAGCGTGTTCGGGCTTGGTCTTGATGCGGATGCGGTACGGCTTCTGTATGTAGCGCCGCACGATCGCCCAGAGCACTCCGGCGGTGAACGCCACACCGGCCGCGTCGCCCACGAACGTGTACGCCTGATAGGTGGTGCCGTGCAGGAACTTCGCGGACTCCGGCAGCTGGTGGTTGATCTCCAGCACGGTCGTCACTGCCAGCAGGATCAGGAAGCCGAAGTACATCAGGGAGTGCATGATGCCGGCGGCCGGATCGCGCAACAGCGTCTGCATGTAGAGCCCGGCACGGAGATTCTCGAGGCGCTTCTTGGCGTTCTTGGGGGTCAGGTCCCGACGATCGGGGCCGCCGCGGGGCCAGTTCTTCATCCGCTGGGCGAACATGAATCCGCCGTAGACGATCACGATGGGAATCACTGTGTAGAAGGTGACCTTGAGCCAGGCCGGGATGTTGTCGAACACCTCGCGCCCGATCGGACTCTCGTCGTGGAACTGGAATACCGACGCGGCGATGCCGGACAGCGACGGTGACCAGGCCCACGCCGATGCCGATGAGTATGGCGATCTGGTAGGGCTGCAGGCGCTTCGGGCCGGGCACCTGGGTGTCTTCTGGAGCGGTCTCGGTGGCAGTCATATCGGTCAGAAACCTACCGCGGCCGTGACGCTGAACACATCCTCAGTCCTGAAGTCGATCGACCGCTCCGCCAGCGAGCGCCTCCGGTGCACTTGAATGGTCAGCGACCGAAGGGGGTGTCCGATGCGCGTCATCGCTGTCGCAGGCGCCAAGGGTGGCGTTGGCAAGACCGCAGTTGCGGTCAACCTGGCATTGTTGTCGTCGAGTTCCGGGAGACGCACGCTGCTTTGGGACCTCGACCCTCAGGCCGCGGCCACGCACTGCTATCGACTCAAGGCAAAGGTGAAGGGCGGAGCGGGGCGCATGCTGGGAGGCAAGCGCGATCTTCAGGCGTTCGTGCGCGATACGGACTACAGCCAACTGGACGTGGTACCCGCGGACAAGACCTTCAGAGTGGTGGACACCGTGTTGTCGGCCCGGCGCTGGCCTGACCGCGCCGTGCGCAAGCTCTTGCGACCGGTGGCGGGCGACTACGACGTCGCCATACTCGACTGCGCCCCTGGGCTCGGGGTGATGGCCGAGTCGGTCTTCGCCGCGTCGGACATGGTGCTCGCTCCGGTCATCCCTGCGCCTCTGTCCATCCGCAGTCTCGACCAGATGTCGGAGTTCCTGGAGGAGCACAACCAGGGTCTCCCACTTCTGGCCGTTCTCTCGATGGTGGACCGTCGCAAGGTCCTGCACCGTCAGATGATCCAGCGGGTGGCTGACGACAAACGGTTCTCCGGCGCCGCGATTCCGTTGTCGTCGTCGGTGGAGCGTATGGGGCTCGAGCAGGTTCCCGCTGTGCTCGCCTCCCCGCGGAACCTGTCGGCCAAGGCCTTCCGTCAGCTCTGGTCCGAAATCGAGGACCGTCTCGACATTCCCCAACCCTGACATCACCTGCCTGCACCCCACACAAATCCCCACCCAACACACCGTTCTGTGTCGCGTGGATTGCGCTCAGTGCCACTGAGGAGTCACAGAACGGGGGGTGAGCGGAGGGGGTAGGGCTCAGCCGCCGGCGGCCTGGCGAGCCACGGCCTCGGCCCGGGCCTTCACTTCGGCGGGGTCCATCAGGTATCGATCGACCACCGGCAGGTTCTGTTTCGGGGCGAGGTCGTCGTTCAACTCATATCGCAGCGGTACCCCGGTGGGAATGTTGAGTTCGGTGATCTCGTCGTCGGAGATTCCGTCCAGGTGCTTGACCAGCGCCCGGAGGGAGTTGCCGTGGGCCGCGACCAGCACGCGGGCTCCTGACCTCAGGTCGGCGACAATGGCCTCGTACCAGTACGGGAGCATCCGTTCCACGACGTCCTTCAAGCACTCGGCCTGGGGAATCAGCTCCGACGGAAGCGACGAATAGCGGACGTCCGCGTTGGGGTTGTACTCGTTGTCGGCGGCGATGGCGGGCGGCGGGATTTCGTAGCTGCGGCGCCACACCTTCACCTGGTCGGCCCCGTACTTCTCGGTGGTCTCGGCCTTGTTGCGCCCTGTCAGGTCGCCGTAGTGGCGCTCATTCAGTCGCCAGTGACGACGTACCGGAATCCAGAGGCGGTCCATGGTGTCCAGGGCGAGGTTGGCGGTGCGAATGGCGCGGACCTGGAGCGACGTGTGCACCACATCGGGATGGAACCCGGCCTCGCCCATCATGTCGCCGGATGCGGCCGCCTCGGCGCGTCCGGCCTCGGTGAGGTCGCAGTCATACCAGCCGGTGAACAAGTTGAGCTTGTTCCATTCGCTCTGGCCGTGGCGTAGCAGTACGAGTTCGGGCATCAGGCCTCCCGGGCCGGGCGTCACGAAGGTTCGACGATCAACGATCGATGCTGCCCCAGCGAGGCGCCCATCACCAATTGCCGGGATCGCAGGTCGCGGGCCGAAGGCTGGATGGGGCCCTGCTAGCCCTACAATTCCGGCGATGGCGGAGACGACTCCAAGGGTCAGCGTTGTGATCCCGTGTCACAACTCGATGCAGTGGTTGCCGCAGACCCTCGACGCGGTGCTGGGCCAGGGTTTCTCCGACTTCGAGGTGTTGTTGGTAGACGACGGCGGGGATGACGACCTGACCGGCTGGGCCGCAGGTGTGGATGACCAGCGCGTCCGTGTCATCCGCCAGGACAATGCCGGTGTGGCAGCCGCACGAAACCGTGGTATCGACGGGGCAGCGGGTGAACTGGTCGCTTTCTGTGACTCCGACGATGTCTGGGTTCCCCATGCGTTGGGGGCCATGGTCGCCCGCTACGACGAAGCCCGGGAGCCGTCGCCGGGGGAGCCTCCGCTCGGGTTGGTCTACGGCTGGTACCAGGTCGTGTTCGCCGACGGAACGCCAACCGGCCGTGTCGAGGCCTTCGAGGCCGATGGCGACGTCTGGCAGGACTTCGTCACGGCCAATCCCGTCGGCATGTCGGCCACGTTGGTGCCGGCGGCCGTGTTGGAGGCGCTCGGCGGGTTCGAGGTCAACCGCGACGAGTTCCCGATCGACGTCGAGGACTGGGAACTCTGGATCCGGATCGCCTCCGGTCATCGGGTGGCACTGGTTCGAGATGTTCTCTACCACCACCGCCGTCATGATTCGAACTCCTCGATGGCGGTCGACTCGCTGGACCCGGCGTACCGTCGCCTGTTGCGCAAGGCCTTCGACGGCCAGCCCGAGGAACGAAAGGCGCTACGTCCACGGGCGACCTCACGTGTCGAGTTCATTCTTGCGTGGCAGAGCCTGAATGAGGACCGAGATGCCCAACGAGCACTCGCGTACCGTCGTTCGGCGCGTCGCCACGACCCCGGTGTGGTCACCCGACTGGAGTACTGGCGTTTGGGTGCCGCAGCACGTGCGATGTCGTTGCTCGGCCAGTCCGGCTACGACGTAGTGAGGTCCAGCGCAGGGTCGGCTCGCCGCCGACTCGGCCTGCGCCGTTCCTGAGCTGCGCGGTTCTGGTCTGGGCTGTTCGGTAATTGGGCGGTTCGGTAACTGGGCGGTTCGGTAGCCGGGCGATTCAGTAGCCGGGCACTGCAGGAACATGTCCCGGCAATCGAGTCTGAGAGGCTACCCAGTACCATGGACAAACTTAACAACGATGCACTCAACTTTGCTACACTGACCAAACGCACTCGCCTTGTAGGTGGGCGCAGAACCATCTAGAACTGCACATACCCAGAGTTTTCAGGCGGGCCCACTGCCCGCGACACATGCCCGGCCACCGGCCGGAACCCACAGGAGCAACACCCATGCCCAAGGCCGTCGGAATCGATCTCGGCACCACCAACTCCGTCGTCAGCGCCCTCGAGGCCGGCGAGCCCGTTGTGGTCCCCAATGCAGAAGGCGCCCGGACGACCCCGTCGGTCGTGGCGTTCAAGGACGGCGAGGTTCTCGTCGGTGAGGTGGCCAAGCGTCAGGCAGTCACGAACGCGGATCACACGATCCGCTCCGTCAAACGACACATGGGCACCAACTGGTCCACAGAGATCGACGGCAAGAAGTACACCTCCCAGGAGATCTCGGCCCGCACCCTCCAGAAGCTGAAGCGTGACGCAGAGTCGTACCTCGGGGACACCGTCACCCAGGCCGTGATCACGGTTCCCGCCTACTTCGACGACGCCCAGCGCACCGCCACCAAGGAGGCCGGGCAGATCGCGGGCCTCGAGGTGCTGCGGATCATCAACGAGCCGACCGCCGCCGCACTCGCCTACGGCATGGATGCCGAGGGCGATGACCAGACGATCCTGGTGTTCGACCTCGGTGGCGGCACCTTCGATGTGTCCGTCCTCGAGATTGGTGACGGGGTGTTCGAGGTCAAGTCCACCCATGGCGACACCAGCCTGGGCGGCGACGACTGGGACGAGCGGGTCATGGACTGGCTCGTGACATCGTTCAAGAACGACAACGGTGTTGATCTTTCCAAGGACAGCATGGCCATGCAGCGACTCAAGGAAGCTGCGGAGAAGGCCAAGATGGAACTGAGCCAGGTGGCCCAGACCCAGATCAATCTCCCATTCGTGACGGCCACCGACGCCGGACCGCTGCACCTCGATGTGAACCTCACGCGTGCCAAGTTCCAGGAGCTGACCCAGGATCTGCTCGATCGGATCCAGAGCCCCTTCGAGCAGGCGCTCAAGGATGCCGGGGTGTCCAAGGAAGGCCTCGACCACGTCATCATGGTGGGCGGGTCCACGCGTATGCCGGCGGTGCAGGAGTTGGTGCACGACCTGACTGGCAAGGAGCCCCACAAGGGCGTCAATCCCGATGAGGTGGTCGCCATGGGCGCCGCCATCCAGGCCGGCGTGCTGAAGGGCGACGTCAAGGACGTGCTGTTGCTGGATGTCACCCCACTGTCACTGGGCATCGAGACCAAGGGTGGCGTGATGACCAAGCTCATCGAGCGCAACACGACCATCCCGACGCGCAAGACCGAGGTCTTCACGACCGCCGAGGACAACCAGCCCTCGGTTGAGATCCACGTGCTCCAGGGTGAGCGCGAGATGGCGGACTTCAACAAGACCCTGGGCAAGTTCCAGCTCGTCGACCTGCCTCCGGCGCATCGTGGGATGCCTCAGATCGAGGTCACGTTCGACATCGATGCCAACGGCATCGTGAACGTGGCGGCCAAGGACCGCGCCACGTCCAAGGAACAGTCGATCACCATCACGGGCCAGTCCTCGCTGTCGAAGGACCAGATCGACCAGATGGTCCGTGACGCCGAGTCCCATGCCGAGGAGGACCTGCGTCGCAAGGAGGAAGCGGACGCCCGCAACACGGCGGATTCGCTCGTGTACCAGAGCGAGAAGCTGCTGGCCGAGCAGGGCGAGAAGCTGCCCGAGGACGACCGCTCGACCGTCGAGTCCGCCTTGGCCAACCTCAAGGAAGCACTCGCCGGTACCGATGCGCAGGCCATCACCAGCGCAACCGAACCTCTGATGGAGGCAACCCAGAAGGTGTCCCAGGTGCTCTACGAGCAGGCCGCCAGCGAGGCTGCGGCCTCAGAGGCGGCGCCCGGTGCTGACGCGGGCGACGACGACATCGTCGACGCCGAAGTGGTCGACGCCGAGGTTGTGGACGATGCCGAGGCTGGCGACGAGGGCTCCGAGGCCGGCCAGTGACCAACGCAGACAGCCCGATCCCCGAGGGGTCGGCTCCCGACCCCTCGGCTTCCGGGCCTGTCGAGGATCCGTCCCAGGATGTGGACGAGCTGGAGGCCGAGGCCGAGCTCGTGGAAGAGCTCATCGCCGATGCCGAGCAGGAGGTCGGCCAGAGTGCGGAGTCGGCAGTGGCCGAGGCGGTCGATCTGGCCAGCCGATTGGAGGCGGAGCGCGACGAGTACCTCGACCACTCGCGCAGGATCAAGGCCGAGTTCGAGAACTACAAGCGCCGGGTCGAGGCCCAGCGCATCGAGCAGAGGGCGCACGCCGCGCTCGATCTCGTCCGTGAGTTGCTGCCGATCCTGGACGCCTGTGACGCCGCGGTGTCCCACGGCCACGACCAGGTCGAACCACTGCGTGCCCAACTCATCCAGACCCTGGAGAAGCAGGGACTGTCTCCGGTCGCCGAGGCCGGGGTGGCGTTCGATCCGAACATCCACGAGGCGGTTATGCACGAGGAAGGTGACGGCGACGGAGTCGTCGTCGAGGTTCTTCGCGCCGGGTACCTGTGGAACGAACGCGTGGTTCGCGCCGCCATGGTCAAGGTCCGCGGGTAGGGGTCGGTAGTCGTGGACGTCGACAGGGAGTGGTTCGACAAGGACTATTACGCCATCCTCGGCCTGTCCAAGAACGCGCCCGCCAAAGAGGTGACCGGCGCCTATCGCAAGCTGGCCCGCCAGTTGCACCCCGATGCCAATCCCGGTGACGACGCCGCGGAGGAGCGCTTCAAGGAGGTTTCCGCCGCCTATGAGGTGATCGGCGACCCCGACAAGCGCAAGCGCTACGACGAGGTCCGCGCCATGGGGCCCATGGCCGGGGGCATGGGCGGATTCGCGCCCGGTGGTGGCGGTCCCGGTGGCCCGGGGGGCGGCTTCGAGGGCGCCGACCTGGGCGATCTGATCGGGAATCTGTTCAGCCGGGGCCGTACTTCGCGTCGCCCGACCGGGCCCCAACGCGGAGTGGATCTGGAGGCCTCGCTGACCATGCCGTTCGAGGCCGCCATCGGAGGTGCCACCACGACGGTGCAGGTGACCTCCGATGTTCGCTGTCCCGACTGTTCTGGCAGCGGTGCGGCCGGCGGTAGCCCACCGCGTCTCTGTGGCGTGTGCGAAGGACGCGGTGCTGTGGACGAGGATCAGGGGTTCTTTTCCTTCAGCCGACCCTGTCAGGCCTGCGGTGGTCGCGGCACGGTGATCGACAATCCGTGTCCGACCTGCGCCGGGGCGGGTGCCGTGCACCGGCCGCGCGAGATCAAGGTGAAGATCCCGATGGGAGTGCGCGACGCCCAGCGGATCAGGGTCAAGGGTCGTGGCGGCGCCGGCCTCAACGGCGGCCCCGATGGCGACCTGTTCGTCCGGGTTCACGTCCAGCCTCACCCGACCTTCGGCCGCAAGGGGGATCACCTGACCGTCACGGTGCCGATCACCATGCCCGAGGCCGCCCTCGGTGCCGACGTCTCGGTACCCACCCTCACAGGCGAGCCGGTCACCATCCGAGTGCCGTCGGGGACCGTGTCGGGCAAGACCCTGCGGGTGCGCAATCGCGGGGTGACCACGGCCAAGACCCAGGGTGATCTGATGGTGACGGTCGAGATCGACGTGCCCTCGGAACTGACTCCGGAACAACGGAGCGCACGCTCGATGCGTTGGCCGCAGCTACACCATCTCCGAGGGTCGCTCCGCAACCCGCGGGGTGAGCCATGTGCGATCATCGCCCTACGCCGACCGACATGCCGGGACGACCTGGCCTTTGCCGCACCCGAACGCGAGGGGACTCCGATGCCTGAGTACCACCAAGCCGTCTACGTGATCTCGGTGGCCGCTGAACTTGCCGGCGTGCATCCACAGACGCTGCGCATCTATGAGCGCAAGGGTTTGGTCGCCCCCGGTCGCACAACCGGGGGTAGTCGCCGCTACAGCGACGCCGACATCGAGATGCTGTGCCGCATCCAGGACCTCACCAACGAAGGGCTGAACCTGGCCGGCGTGAAGCGGGTGCTCGCCCTCGAGGCCGAGCTCTCCGCCCTGCGCCGGGAGGTCCGCGACCTGCAGCAGAGCGCGGCCGAGGACGTCGAGTCCGTGCACCGCCAGTACCGCCGTGACCTGGTGCCGCTGCGCCAGGCGGTCGTGCCATTCGGCTCCCGTCGCCGATCGGTCTGAAGCGTGAGCGACGCCGGGCGTCGCAGCCCCGCCGCAGCCCTGCTGGCGTTGCTCGCAGCAATCTCGGCCCTCGTGGTCATCTCGTCATCGGTTGCCGGAGCCGTCGGCGCTGCTCAGGGTCAGGATCCCGGGCTGCCGGTACCCGTTCCCGAGCCGGTCAAGGGGCGGGTGGTGCTGGTCGGCGACTCGATCATGCTCGGCGCCGAGCATGATCTGGAGGCCGCTTTCTCCACTGCGGGCTACAACGTCGTCGTCGACGCTGCCGAGAGCCGCTCCACCCTGGCCGGTGCAGACGTACTCGGCTCGAATCTCGCATGGGGCGCCGACGCGGTGGTGCTGATGCTCGGTGCCAACGATGCCGGGAACTCCGATGCATTCCGGACCCGGGTCCGCGCGGTTCTCGACCGCGCCCCCCTGGTGCCTCACGTGTACTGGCTCACGATTCCCGAGGTCCGCAGCTACTACCCGGCAGCCAATCAGGTCCTGCGTGAGGAGCTGGCAACCCGACCGGGGGCGGAGGTTCTCGAGTGGCACTCGGTGAGCGGTGGCGCCGGCATGACTGCCAGCGACGGACTCCACCTCACGGCACCCGGCGCCGAGGCGATGGCCTGGTACGTGGCTGTGAACACGATCGCCGATCTGGAGCCACCGCCGACCACGACCGTTCCCGCGGCCGCTGCGAGCGCGGACCCGACCATCGCGGTGCCCGCGACCGGAGGGGACTCGGGAGCGAAGACAGCTTCTGAGACCGCCGTCGATGAGCCGCCGGCCGGTCCGGTCGACAGCGGTGCCCGACGGGTCGAGCAGGCGGCCGAGGTGGCGGCGGAGTCATCGGTGTGGCGACCGGCAACCCCCGTGGCGTTGGCCGCGGTGGGAGTCTTGGCCCTTCTGGGACTTGCGGGCGCGGGGCTGGCCGCCTGGTCGCTCCGGCGAACGCGGTGAACCCAGAAGTTGAGTGGTATGCACTCAACTTTTCTGATAGGATAGATTCATGACGATTGACCCCAACACTTGGACCCTGAAGACCCAGGAAGCGGTGAACGCCGCCATGGGACTGGCCAAGGAACACTCCAACGCCGAGGTCACCCCGGATCATGTCCTGGCGGTGTTGCTGCGTCAGGACGACGGCGTCGTGCTCCCCGTGATCCGCAAGCTCGGGCTGAATCCCGTGGATCTCCGCAATGGCGCGGATGAGGCGGTGGCCGCTCTGCCCACCGCCTACGGCACCGACACCCGTGTCGGCAAGGACTTCACCCGCTTGTTCGAGGCCGCCGACGCCGCCCGGGTCGAGTTGACCGACGACTACCTCTCCACCGAACACGTACTCCTGGGCCTGCTCGACGAGGACGCGGCCCGACCGGACGCCGCCGGTCGACTGGCAGGCGTCACCCGAGAGGCGCTGCTGTCTGCGCTGGCGGAGGTTCGGGGCTCACAACGCGTCACTTCCCAGAATCCCGAGGACACCTACCAGGCACTGGAGAAGTACGGCCGGGACCTGACCGAGGACGCACGTTCGGGGACCTTGGATCCCGTCATCGGCCGAGACAGCGAGATCCGACGTGTCATCCAGGTGCTCAGCCGTCGGACCAAGAACAACCCTGTGCTCATCGGCGAGCCGGGCGTGGGCAAGACGGCGGTTGTTGAGGGCCTCGCCCAGCGCATCGTCGAGGGCGACGTGCCCGATTCGCTGCGGAACAAGAGGCTGATCTCGCTCGATCTCTCGTCGATGGTGGCCGGTGCCAAGTACCGGGGGGAGTTCGAGGAGCGCCTCAAGGCGGTGCTCAGCGAGATCAAGGGGTCAAACGGCGAGGTCATCACCTTCATCGACGAGATGCACACGGTCGTCGGTGCCGGTGCCACCGGCGAGGGAGCCATGGATGCCGGCAACATGCTGAAGCCCATGCTCGCCCGTGGCGAGCTTCGAATGGTCGGTGCCACGACTCTCGACGAGTTCCGCAAGCACATCGAGAAGGACGCCGCGCTCGAGAGGCGTTTCCAACAGGTGCTCGTGGGCGAACCCTCGGTGGAGTCGTCCATCGCCATCCTGCGCGGACTCAAGGAGCGCTACGAGGTCCACCACGGTGTGCGCATACAGGACCCGGCGCTGGTGGCTGCGGCCGTTCTGTCGGACCGCTACCTGACCGGTCGTTTCCTGCCTGACAAGGCTATCGACCTCGTGGACGAGGCCGCGTCGAGCCTGAGGATCGAGATCGACTCCGTGCCCACTGAGATCGACGTGGTCGAGCGACGGATTCGTGGCCTCGAGATCGAGCGGGTTGCGCTGGCCAAGGAGACCGACGAGACGTCTCGGGAGCGGTTGGCTTCACTGGACGAGGAACTGGCCAACCTGAGTGAGCAGGCCGATTCCATGCGGGGCCACTGGCAGATGGAGAAGGACGCCATCGTCTCCATCCAGGAGATGAGGGAGAAGGCCGAGCACCTCCGCGCCGAGGCCGAACGCTGCGAGCGCGAAGGCGACCTGAGCCGCGCCTCGGAGATCACCTACGGCCACCTGCCGGTACTCGAGCGGGAGGTCGAAGTTGCCACCGCGGATCTGGCGGAGCTCCAGTCCGAACGCAAGATGCTCAAGGAGGAGGTCGACGAGGAGGACATCGCCGCGGTGGTGTCGCGCTGGACCGGTGTTCCGGTCAGTCGACTCATGGAGGGCGAGATGGCCAAGTTGGTCCGCCTCGAGAACGTGCTGCACGAGCGAGTGATCGGCCAGGACGAGGCCGTGGGTGCGGTGGCCAACGCGATCCGACGCAGCCGGGCCGGCTTGTCCGACCCCAACCGACCGATCGGCAGCTTCTTGTTCCTCGGTCCCACAGGCGTGGGCAAGACCGAGTTGGCGCGGAGCCTCGCCGACTATCTCTTCGACGACGAGCGGGCAATGGTCCGCATCGACATGTCCGAGTACATGGAGAAGCACTCGGTGAGTCGCCTCATTGGCGCTCCTCCCGGGTACGTCGGCTACGACGAAGGGGGCCAGCTCACCGAGGCGGTGCGTCGTCGGCCCTACGCCGTGGTGCTCCTTGACGAGGTGGAGAAGGCCCACGGTGACGTGTTCAACGTGCTTCTCCAGCTGCTCGACGATGGGCGTCTCACCGACGGCCAGGGCCGAACGGTCGACTTCACCAACGCGGTTCTCATCATGACCTCGAATCTGGCTGGTGATCCTCGCGACTTCTTCCGACCTGAGTTCATCAACCGGGTGGACGAGATCGTGCGTTTCCGTGAACTCGCCGAATCAGACCTGGCTGCCATCGTCGACATCCAGCTCGACCTCTTGCGCACGCGCCTTGCGGATCGTCGCATCGAGCTCACGGTCAGTGAAGAGGCCGCGGCGAAGCTGGCACATGACGGCTACGACCCGGCCTTCGGGGCCCGACCGCTGAAGCGACTGATCCAGAAGGAGATCGGTGACCGGCTGGCGATGGGCATCCTCGACGGCAAGGTCGCCGAGGGCGATGAGGTGATCCTCGAGGTTGTGGAAGGCAGTTTCGCGATCGTCTAGTGGCGCAAAGCCGACCCGCAGCTAGTATTCGCGCTCCGATATGAAGTGGAGAGTGATCGCGCGTGCCGGCAACGGTTGTCGTGGGTACCCAGTGGGGCGATGAGGGCAAGGGCAAGCTGACCGACCTCATCGCCAAGGAGATGCAGATGGTCGTCCGCTACCAGGGCGGCCACAACGCTGGCCATACCCTGGTGGTCGACGGCGAGTCCTTCGCTCTTCAGCTTGTTCCCTCGGGAGTTCTCTACGACCACATCACCCCGGTGATCGGCAACGGAGTCGTGGTCGACCCCTTCGTGCTGCTGGCCGAGATCGACACGCTGGAGTCCAAGGGCGTCGACTGCTCGCGGCTCAAGGTGTCCGGCAATGCCCACCTGATTCTCCCGTACCACCAGGAACTGGACATGCTCACTGAGCGGTACCTGGGAAAGAACAAGCTCGGCACGACCAAGCGCGGCATCGGCCCCAGCTATGCGGACAAGGCGATGCGGGTGGGAATCCGGGTCCAGGACCTGCTCGACGAGAAGATCTTCCGGGAGAAACTCGAGGCCGTGCTGGCCGACAAGAACACCGTGCTCGCCCGTGTCTACAACCGCCTGCCGACCGAGCCCCAGGAGCTGGCCGACCGGGTCATGACCGAGGTCGTTCCCAGGCTGACGCCGTACGTGGCCGATTCCGTCTCGCTCGTGCATGAGGCACTCGATGCCGGCCAGCACGTGCTGTTCGAGGGGGCGCAGGCCACGTTCCTGGATCTCGACCACGGGACCTATCCGTTCGTGACCTCGTCAAACCCAGTCGCCGGTGGTGCGTGTACCGGAGCCGGCGTCGGACCCGCGATATCCAACGGGTGGTAGGCATCGCCAAGGCCTACATCACCCGGGTCGGTGCCGGTCCGTTCCCCACCGAGTTGTTCGACGTGGACGGCGACACGCTGGTGGAGCGCGGACACGAGTTCGGCACGAACACTGGACGGCGCCGTCGCCCGGGCTGGTTCGATGCGGTGATGATGCGACAGGCCGTGCGGCTCAACTCGCTCTCGGAAGTGGCCATAACCAAGCTCGACATCCTGGACACCTTCGACACGCTGAAGGTCTGCGTCGCCTACGACGTGAACGGCACCCGTCACCAGCACCTGCCGTACCACCAGTCCGACCTCCACGCCGCGACACCTATCTACGAGGAACTCCCGGGCTGGGGCATCGACCTCACCAAGGTGAGGGAACGCGACGACCTGCCTCCCGAAGCAGTTTCGTACCTGCAGTTCCTCCAGGACCAGATCGGCGTTCCCATCAGCCTCGTCGGAGTCGGTCCCGGTCGCGACCAGTTCGTCCATTTCACAGCTTGAGCGGTTCCGCTCACCACACTCCACTCTCCACACACCGCGAGGTACACAGCGTGACTGTCGTCAAGATCAACACCATCGAGGCGCCGGAGGGTGCCGGTGCCGAGCTCGAGGCCCGCTTCGCTGCCCGTGCCGGTGCAGTCGAGAACTCCGACGGCTTCGAGGGCTTCCAGCTTCTGCGACCCACCGAGGGTGGGACCAGCTACTTCGTGATGACCTGGTGGGCGAGCGAGGATGCCTTCCAGGCGTGGATGACCAGTTCTGACTTCGCCAAGGGCCACTCCAATTCGGGTGGGTCGGCGGCCGCCGAAACCCGGCCCGGTCGTCCTACGGTGTTGTCCTTCGAGGTCGTGGAACAGATTCCCGGCCCCGGTGCCTGAGCCAACAATGCCCGAAACCCGTATGAAGGTTTGCGTGGTCGGCGGCGGTGGACGAGAACACGCCCTCGTCGAAGTGCTGGCGAGAACCGCCGCGGTAGTCGTCACGCCCGGCAATCCCGGGATCCCCGGATCTGTGGACACGGACCCGGAGAAGATCGACGCTGACCTGTTCGTGATCGGTCCCGAGGCACCGCTCGTCGATGGCCTCGCCGACCGGTTGCGCGCCGCGGGTCGACTCGTATTCGGCCCGGGGGCGGACGGAGCCATGCTCGAGGGCTCCAAGGCATGGATGAAGGAGCTGTTGAACGAGGCCGGTGTGCCAACCGCCGCTCACGGTTCGTTCACGGAGCTCGAACCGGCACTGCAGTTCCTCGACACCATGGTGCCGCCGTTCGTGGTGAAGACCGACGGACTCGCGGCAGGCAAGGGTGTGGTCGTCACGGAGTCGCTCACCGAGGCGCGTAATGCGGTCGGCGACTACCTCTCGGGTAGCGCGTTCGGCGATGCGGGGCGCCGGCTGGTCATCGAGGAAGGCTTGGTGGGCCCGGAATTGTCGGTCCTCGCCATCTGTGATGGGAACACGGCTTGGGCCCTCCCGCCCGCCCAGGACTTCAAGCGGGCGCTCGACGGCGACGAGGGCCCCAACACCGGGGGCATGGGCGCATACAGCCCGGTGCCGGCCGCCCCCGACTCGTTGCTGCAGACCGTGATGCTCGATTTCGTCGAGCCGACCCTGGCCACGTTGCGGAATAGGGGAATCGATTACCGGGGAGTTCTGTACGCGGGGATGATGCTCACGCCCCAGGGTCCGAAGATCCTGGAGTACAACGTCCGTTTCGGCGATCCGGAGACGCAGGTCGTGCTTCCGCGGTTGGAGTCCGACCTCGCCGCGCTCCTTGCAGGGGCAGCAGCGGGTCGGCTCGATACGCCTATCGAGTGGTCCGACGACGCTGTCGTGACCGTCGTCTGTGCGTCCGAGGGGTACCCGGCATCGCCGAGAACCGGCGATGTGATCAACGGCATGGAGACAGCACAGGCGATGGACGGTGTGCAGGTGTTCTGTGCCGGCGTGGGATCGTCCGATTCCCGATTGGTGACCGCCGGCGGGCGGGTGCTGAACGTGACCGGTCGCGGACCGAGCCTTGACATCGCCGCGGGCGGGCCCTGGCTGCGGTAGCGGAGATCTCCTGGCCGGGCATGCAGTACCGCACCGACATCGCCCTGGCCGCCTCACAGGAGCCCCGGTCCTGAGCGGCGCTGTTCCCACCGTTGGCATCATCGGGGGAGGACAACTGGCGCGCATGCTCACCGAGGCGGCCACCCCCTGGGGATCGCGGTTCGGGTACTCGCGGCTCCGGGCGAGGAAGGTGCCGACGAGGTGGTTCCCGACGTCGTCGTCGGAAGCGCCATGGACGCGACGGCGCTGCAGGCGTTGGCCGCAGGGATGGACGTGGTCACCATCGACCACGAGAACGTCGATCACGATGGATTGGCTCGACTGGAGGCCGGCCTTGGTCCCACTGTCGTGCGGCCGTCGGTCCACACGCTCGAGTTCTCCGACAAGGCGCACCAGCGGCGGGCGTTCGCCGCCGCCGGGTTGCCCGTGCCCGACTTTCAGGTACTGGATCCGGCCGACCCCGAGGCAGAGCGCATCGCAGTTGCCTTCGCGGAACGGCACAGCGGAAGAGTCGTGGCCAAGGCGTCACGCGGTGGGTACGACGGCCGCGGGGTGTGGATGCTCGAAGTCGCCGACCTGGTCCCGTTCCTGACCGCTTACGACGGCGCCCCTCTCGTCCTCGAGCCGCAGCTGGCACTGGACCTGGAGTTGGCAGTGCTGGCAGCACGCAGCCCATCGGGGGAGGTACGCACCTGGCCCGTCTTCGAGACCGTGCAGGTCGACGGGATGTGCGACGAGGTGGTGTATCCGGCGATCCTGGAGCCGGAGTTGGCCGACCGGGCGCGGGAGGTGGCGGCCGAGGTTGCAGCAGTCACCGAGGCAGTGGGCGTGCTGGCCGTTGAGCTCTTCGTGGTCGGCGGCGAGATTCTGATCAACGAGATCGCGCCGAGGGTCCACAACTCAGGTCACATGACAATCGAGGGCTTCGTAACCTCGCAGTTCGAGCAACACCTCAGAGCGATCCTCGACTGGCCGCTGGGTCCCACTGATCCCATGGCCCCGGTGGTGGTCATGGCCAATGTGGTCGGCCGGGACGGGATGGACCCGAGGGCCCGCCAGGCCGTCGCCCTTGCCGCGGTCCCCGAGGCGAAACTGCATCTGTATGGCAAGACCCCTCGGGACCGCCGCAAGATCGGCCACGTGACGGTTCTGGGCGCCGACCGGGCGGCGGTACGTGCCCGAGCCGCGCTGGCTGCCGCAACCCTGGCCGGCGATGGTGACCCTGACGGTACCGGCGACACCGACGTGAGATGATTCGCCCATGAACGACGCTCCGGGTTCTGGCGGTACCGGTGAGACGGCCGGCGGTCTGGGTGGTGATCCGCTGGTGGGCATCATCATGGGAAGCAGTTCCGACGCCGCGGTCATGCAGCAGGCAGCTGACGAACTGGCCGCCCTGGGCATCGACCACGAGGTGCGGGTGATATCCGCACACCGCAGCCCCGAGCGCATGGTCGACTACGCGCTGGGCGCACGTCGGCGCGGCTTGCGGGTGATCATCGCGGGGGCGGGTGGAGCCGCACATCTCCCGGGGATGGTGGCTGCCCTGACCACCTTGCCGGTCATAGGGGTGCCGGTTCCCACGGCCCATCTCGGCGGCCAGGACTCATTGCTGTCGATCGCCCAGATGCCGGGCGGGGTGCCGGTGGCCACAATGGCCATCGGAGGAGCGCGCAACGCCGGCCTCATGGCTGCTCGGATCCTGTCACTCGGCGACGACCGTCTGGCCGAGAAACTCGAGGAACACCGGCGATCGCTCGTGCAGTACGCCGTCGATCAGGACGAAGACCTGCCTCGGGGGTGAGTCTCGGCGACCAATCGCGTTCTGGTCAGCGCGTGCTGGTCAGAACGACTTTGACCAGCCGCCGGAGTCCTCCGGACTGACGCTGCCGCTGAGCCATTCATCGTCCTGGTCCTCGATGACCGGGGCGGGCGGAACGGAGGCGGGAACGGAAGGCTCTTCGGCCTTGCTCCTAAGGCGTTCCTTGACCGTCTTGGGGGCCAGCTTCGGCCGACCGGTGTGCTGGCGACTGACACCTCCGGCCTCCAGCGCGCACGCGATGCACATGGGCGGCTTGGCCAGCCCGAACGGGAACACCACGCACTCGGGACAGAACTCGTGGCCGCATCGGCCACATACGTGCTCGGACACCGCCATTGGATGGCGCACACAAGATGCCATGACAGACGAATCGGTCACGGCAGACCGGACCTTGAGGATTGAGGTTCTGCGTTCACCGCCGGGCTCGTGTCCCCCGGTGTCCCGGTCTGGACCTGCGAGGGCGCGCGCTTGGGCGAGAATGTTCCTGTGACCGATTCAGCCGGCATCCCCAACGTGCTCGCCAACCGCTACGCCAGCCCTGAGATGGTGGAGCTCTGGTCGCCGGAGAACAAGATCGTTCTGGAACGACGCCTGTGGATCGCCGTCATGACGGCCCAGGCCGAATTGGGTGTAGACATTCCGGCGTCCGCCATCGCCGACTACACAGCGGTGATCGATTCGGTGGACCTGGACTCGATCGACGCCCGCGAGAGGGTGACGCGCCACGATGTGAAGGCCCGTATCGAGGAGTTCAGCGACCTCGCCGGTCACGAGTACGCCCACACCGGGATGACGTCGCGCGATCTCACCGAGAACGTGGAGCAGCTCCAGGTGCGTCGTGGCCTCGAGCTGGTCCGCGATCGGGCAGTCGCCGCTCTGGCCAGGCTCGCGGAGCTGGCCGCGTTGCACGCAGATACCGTGATCGTGGGGCGCAGCCACAACGTCGCCGCTCAGGCAACGACTCTCGGTAAGCGCTTCGCCAACGCCGGCGAGGAGCTTCTGATGGCTCTCGAGGTGGTCGAGTCTCTTGTCGAGCGATACCCGCTGCGGGGACTCAAGGGTCCGGTGGGAACCCAACAGGACCAACTCGACCTCCTCGACGGAGACTCCGGTGCCGTTGAAGCACTCGAGGGTTCCGTGGCCGCGCACCTGGGCTTCGATCGGGTCCTGGGCAACGTCGGGCAGGTCTATCCACGGTCGCTTGATCTGCAGGTTGTCTCCGCCCTGGTGCAGCTGGTTGCCGGTCCGGCCTCGCTGGCCACCACGCTGCGGCTCATGGCCGGCAACGAGCTGGTCACCGAGGGTTTCAGGCCGGGACAGGTCGGCTCCTCGGCGATGCCCCACAAGATGAACTCCCGCAGCTGCGAACGGATCAACGGGTTCCGCGTGATCCTCGACGGCCACCTCACCATGGCTGCGGGCATGGCGGGAGAGCAGTGGAACGAGGGCGATGTCACCTGTTCGGTGGTGCGGCGCGTGCTGCTGCCCGATGCCTTCTTTGCCACCGACGGTGCCTTCGAGACGCTGCTGGACGTGCTGTCGGGCTTCGGTGCGTACCCTGCAGTCATCGAGCGTGAGCTCCGGCGGTACCTCCCGTTCCTGGCCACTACGTCGGTGCTCATGGCGGCCGTGCGTGCCGGCGTGGGACGCGAGAGTGCGCATGAGGCCATCAAGGAACACGCCGTGGCTGTCGCGTTGGAGATGCGGGAGCAGGGAGCCGAGACCAACGATTTGCTGGAGAGGTTGGCCGGTGATCCACGTCTGGGGCTCGACCGAGCGGCACTGGCGGAGGCCGTGGGGAACCCGATCGACTTCGTGGGTCGGGCGCCCGCCCAGGTTGCAGGTTTCGTGGAAGCGGTGAGTGACGTGGTCAGCCGACACCCCGAGCGCTGCTGCCTACACCGGGGAGGAGATCCTGTGAGCACACTGGCCGCCGCCCCCGACCTGGGCCTGCCGCATGTGCATCGCGGCAAGGTGCGCGATCTGTTCGACGCCGGCGACGGCCGCCTGGTGATGGTGGCCAGTGACCGACTCGAGCGCGTTCGACGTGGTGATGGCCGAACCCGTGCCCGACAAGGGCCGTGTCCTGACCGCCATGTCTACGTTCTGGTTCGACGAGCTGAGCGAGGTCGTAGGCAACCACCTCATCTCCACCGATCTGGCCGATCTGCCGGAGCCGGCACGACTACCGGAACTCGCAGGCCGGGTCATGCTGTGCCACAGGGCGAGGATGTTGCCGGTCGAATGCATTGTGCGCGGCTTCGTCACCGGATCGGTGTGGAAGGAGTATCGCGAGCACGGAACCATCCACCACATGGAGGCACCGGCAGGACTGCCGGCAGCAGGGCGGTTGCCCGAACCGATGTTCACCCCTTCGACCAAGGCCGCGGTCGGCGACCACGACGAGAACATAAGCTTCGACGGTGCGGTCGGGATCATGGGCGGCGAGGTCGCCGAAGCGGCCCGAGAAGTGAGCCTGGCGATGTTTGCACGCGCCTCGGCCCGCGCCGAGGAGGCGGGCTTCCTGTTGGCCGACACCAAGTTCGAGTTGGGCTTCGTGACCGATGATGACGGGCAGGACCGCCTGGTGGTTGCCGACGAGGTCCTCACCCCGGACTCCTCGCGGTTCTGGGCCGAAGCGGACTGGTCTCCCGGAGTGACTCCCCACGGCTTCGACAAACAGCCTGTGCGTGACTACCTCGAAGGCATCGACTGGGACAAGACGCCGCCGCCGCCGATCCTGCCGGACGAGGTGGTGGAGGCGACAGCGTCGCGGTACCGCCGGGCGTATGAATCGATCTGCGGTCGATCCCTCGCCGATTGGCCCGACGCCTGAACCTCGGCGCAGCGCCTACTTGGTCGCCGTCCGACAGCGGGGCGTCCATGTGCCAGAGTTGGGCCATGACCTTCGATGTGGTTGTGGAAGTCAGGTTGCGCCCCGGGATCGCAGATCCTCAGGGGGCGACGATCGAAAGGGCGCTACCCGCGCTCGGCTTCGACGGTGTCAGCGGCGTGGGTGTGGGCAAGAGCATCCGGTTCACCGTGGAGAGCCCGGATGAACAGGCGGCGCGCGCCGAGGTCGACGACCTCTGTCACCGCTTCCTGTCCAACCCGGTCATCGAGAATGCCGCCGTTACGCTGACCCCGAGTGCGGCCTGATGCCCAACACGGTAGCGGTCGTCCGATTCCCGGGCACCAACTGCGAGTTCGACGTCGTGGAAGCCCTGCGGGACCTGGGCGGCCAGGCAGAGTTGGTGTTCCACGACAGCGCTGATCTGGGTGCGGCGGACGCGGTGGTGATCGCCGGCGGGTTTGCCCACGGTGACTACCTGCGTCCGGGGGCCATCGCCAGATTCTCTCCGGTGATGGACGCGGTGAAGGCCTTCGCTGCTGAGGGAGGACCGGTTGTGGGGATCTGCAACGGCTTCCAGGTGCTCACGGAGTGCCATCTACTGCCGGGAGCGCTCCAGAAAAACGCGGGGCTGAAGTTCCGCTGCGGGCCCGCTGACATACGCGTTGTTTCTACAAATACTGTGCTGTCATCGGAATGTGCGGAGGGAGATGTCCTCTCCATACCCGTCAATCACTTTGAGGGCAATTACACGTGCTCAAGTGAGACGCTCGCCGAACTCCGCGACCAGAACCGAATTGTATTCAGGTATGTCGACAACCCGAACGGATCTATCGACAACATTGCCGGAATCTGCAATGAAGGTGGGAACGTGGTGGGATTGATGCCACATCCGGAGCGCGCCTGTCATTCGCTCCTCGGGTCGACCGACGGAGTACCGATGTTTGAGTCCCTGCTGGCTGCCTCGCCGATCAGGATGAGCGCGTGATGCCTGCTGCCTTCAGGACCGCGGCGGGAACGCCGACCTCTCGCCAGGCTGCATAGCTGATTCCCTTGCGCTGGCCGTAACCGGCTGCGACGCCGGCGAAGGCCTTCTCCAGCTCGGCAAGGTCCGATGTGCTCTCGAGGCCGGCAAGTGCGGAACGAAGGTCCATGCGCTCCTGGACCAGGTTCACCCGCTGGAGCGGATCGGCATCGGCGATTGTTGCATCGATCTCGGCGAGCTTCTTGTTGATGCCCTCGGGGGTGCGTTTGCGGCCGCGCTTCGGTCTGTTCTCATCAAGTGCTTCGAGGTACTTCTTCACCACTCGACCGTCGGCACGACCTGCTGCCATTGCCTGTTTGTGACTCTCGCTTACCTGCTTCTTGGCCATGTGCAACTACTACACCGTGCATGACCGCTATTCAAGTCACCCACAAATCGGAGTGCCGTATACAGCGTTAATCCGGCGACGGTCGCCTGGACCGGTTGTCGGTGGTCCCGAGGGGCTTGCGAACACGGGTAGTTTCGGCCCATGGCGAGCAACGGAGCCGAACAGGCCACATATCGGGCCCTGGGGCTCACCGACGAGGAGTACGGATCCATCACCGGTCGTCTCGGCCGCGAGCCCAATCACCTGGAGCTGGCGATGTACTCGGTCATGTGGTCCGAGCACTGCTCGTACAAGTCCTCGCGGATCCATCTGAAGCGCTTCCCGACGGAGGCACCATGGGTGCTGGTCGGACCGGGCGAGGGAGCCGGGGTCGTGGACGTGGGAGACGGCATCGCCATCGCCATCCGGATAGAGAGCCATAACCATCCCTCGGCCATCGAGCCGTACCAGGGTGCGGCCACAGGCGTCGGCGGGATCCTGCGTGACATCTTCTCGGTCGGGGCGCGGCCCATTGCGGTAATGGATCCTCTGCGGTTCGGGCCCCTTGACGACGCCAGGTCCCGCTGGATCGCCGAGGGGGTCGTCTCCGGGGTCTCCGGCTACGGGAACTCTGTCGGCGTGCCCACAGTGGGCGGCGAGACGGTGTTCGACGAGACCTATACCGACAACCCGCTCGTGAACGTCCTCTGCCTGGGAATCATGCCGGCCGAACGACTCGTTCTAGGTCGGGCCGAGGGCCGCGGGAACCTGGCGGTGCTACTCGGTTCCTCGACCGGACGCGACGGCATCGGTGGGGTCTCGGTGCTGGCTTCGGCCGGCTTCTCCGATGCCGAGGCCGACGCCGACAAGCGACCGAGTGTGCAGGTCGGCGATCCGTTCGAGGAGAAGCGTCTCATCGAGGCGTGCCTCGAGCTCCTGGACTCCGGTCTGGCTGTCGGGGTCCAGGATCTCGGTGGCGCCGGAATCACCTGTGCGACTGCGGAGACCGCGGCCAAGGGCGGCGCGGGCATGGACGTGGATGTGCAGCAGATCCCCACCCGTGAGCCGGGGATGGAGCCCTTCGAGGTGATGACCTCGGAGTCCCAGGAACGAATGCTGGCCATCGTGGAGCCTTCCAGGCTCGAGGACGTCCTGGCCATCGCCGCCCGGTGGGAGGTCACCGCCACCGTGATCGGCCACGTCACCGACAGTGGGCGCCTGCGTGTGCTCGACGGGCCCGACGGCGAGGTATTGGCCGATGTGCCGGCCAAGTCGCTCGAGGATGAGGCGCCCCTGTACGACCGCCCGCGGTCGCGAGCCGGTCGACCTGGACCAGCGCCGTGCAGATTCCGCCGACTCGCTGAGCTGCGATGATCCCGGGGCCGACCTACTGGGGATGCTCGTCGACACCTCGTGGGTGTGGTCCCAGTACGACCACATGCTGTTCCTGAACACCGTGGCCGGACCCGGAGGCGATGCCGCGGTGCTTCGTCTCAAGCACCCGAGCACCGGGGAGGACACGGGCCGCGGTCTCGCCCTCACCACCGACGGCAACCACCTGTGGTGTGCGGTGGATCCGCGAGCCGGCAGCGCGATGACGGTGGTGGAGTCGCTGATGAATCTGGCTGTCGTCGGTGCCCGACCCGTGGCCATGGTCAACTGCCTCAACTTCGGCAATCCGGAGCACCCCGAGGTGATGTGGCAGCTCTCCGAATCCGTGGACGGTCTCACCGAAGCGCTCACCGCTTTCGGTATCCCCTGCGTCGGTGGCAACGTCAGCCTCTACAACGAATCCCGCGGATCAGACATCGATCCGACCCCGGTCATCGGTCTGCTCGGCGTGATCGACTCCCTGGACCGGCCGCCGGCAGGCCCGCGGCTGGCCGACGGTGGCCGTCTGGTGCTCGTGGGGGAGGCCCCGCGTGGGCTGTCCGGTTCCAAGTGGGCGGCTGGCCGGGGGCATCGGGGGCGCGGCCAGTTGGCCCGCACATCGCTGGAGTCAGTCTCGGCAACGGCCGACGCCGTGCGCGATCTGGTGGGTTCCGAGGCGGTCTGGGGGGCACACGACGTCGCGCAGGGAGGAATCGGCCTCGCCCTGGCGGAGATGGTGGCCTCGTCGGGGATCGGCGCCAGTATCGCCCGGGTTACAGACCACGTGGATCTGTTCTCCGAGGCCCCCGGCCGAGCACTGCTGTGCCTCGACCCCGAGGGGATGCGAGATGTTCTCGATCGCCTCGATGCGCTCGGGGTTGCCACACAGTCGCCTCGGCGTGGCCGGTGGGGACCGCCTGACAGTGAAGGGTCTGCTGGATCTCGCGGTGTCGGAGGTCGTTGGACGCTCCTCGTCCGCGCTGCCCGACGCCCTCGCAGGTGGCACCACCCAGGGCTGAGTCGACGCGGCGAGTCCGAGCGGTACCGGACTGGGCAGCCTCCTGTTGCTGCTCACAGTGGCCGGATGAGAACACAGGGTGGCTGAGGCGTAAACTTGACGGAGGGACAGGAGGCCGGCCGGTCCGGTGGAAGGTGGTCAGCAGCCGTGGGGCGACGCCATACGAGGATTGTCATGGTGGTCGTGGCTTCGACCGCGTTGGTGGCTGGCGCGTGTCTGGGTCCGACGCAGTTCGATCCGACTGGCCGGGCCCCCATCGGCAATGTCGAGGTGATCGCCGACGCCAGCGGTGGGATCAGGGTGTCGGGGTGGGCACTGGACCCGGAGACCACAGCTCCAGTGGTGATCAAGGTCGGCTCCGAGGGAGTGCGTCCACGACGTGGTGGCGAACAAGAACCGTCCCGACGTTGCCGCGTTCTTCGTCGGGTACGGCGCCGCGCACGGCTTCGACTACACGTTCGGGCCGTTGCTCGCCGGGCCTCCACGGCATCTGCGTGTGGGTTCCCAACACAGTCGGGGGTGGCGATGACCGCCTCCTCGGCTGCGACAACATCGTCGTCTCCGACGGCACGCCGGTCGGAAGTCTCGAGACGGCGACCTCGCTGGCCCCCCGCACCGTGACCGTGGGCGGTTGGGTTTCGACCCCGAACACCAGCGCCAGTTCCGAGATCGTTGTCAACATCAACGGCCAGCTGGCCAAACGCACGACCGCCAACGGATACAGGGCAGATGTGGGCGCTGCGTACGGCCGACCGAACTCAGGGTTCCAGGTCGATGTCGCCGCGGTGCCCGGGCACCCACCAGGTCTGTGTGGCGCGTGTTCAACGTCGGCTTCGGCATCGATCGGCTCCTCGGTTGTCGCACCGTCACCGTCGCCGAGTCCACCGCCGACCACCGGCCTGCGGGCTATCTGACGGCGGTCACCCCGACCGGGTCCGGATCGGTGGCCGTGACGGGAGTGGCCAGCGACCCCGATGGTGCCGTGGGCCTTCGTGTTCGCCTGGATGTGGACGCCGGTTCCCCCGGCGCGGTACTCGACCACCCTCCCCGTCACCGGTGGGGCCTTCGGAACCACGCTGAGCGGTCTGGCACCCGGGCTACACAAGATCTGTCCCGTCGGCCTTGACGTCGACGGGGGAGTGGGTGTGCGTGGCGACCGGGCATTCGTATGTGGATCGACCGTCGTGGGCAACGTGGCGGTGGGCACCGGTGGCGCTGCAAGTGCTCCTACGTGGGTCGCACCCCCGGCTGCGTCTCCGCTGCGCCTCATCGATCGCGACGCCGGGGTATCGGCGGAGATGAGTGATGGTTCGTTGATGTGGTTCTTCGGTGACTCTGCGGAGGCCGACAGCGTCGGGAACTTCAAGTACTTCGTCAACAACACCGCAGCCTGGGCCGCTGCCGGGTACACCGACGGTCACCCGCGACGGGGTGAACGGCACGAGGCCTTATCCGTTCGTCCCGTCGTCGTCCTACGGCAACTTCTGTGACGGGGCCACCTACCCCAATGAAGCCATGTGGCCCGAGTCGGCTGTGGCCGTGCCCCAGGGCGGCGGGGTCGACCGCGTCCTCGTGTTCATGTCCAAGGTTTGTCTCGGCGACCAGTGGTTGGAGATCGAGTCCCGCGGGATGGCGCTCGTGGAGTACACCTACCGATCGGCAAGCCCTCCGATCGACACCGAGGTCGCGGGCACCATCACCCAATTCAATCTGTTCGACGACAGCAAGCCCTATGGGCGGGGCGCGGTACTCAGCGGGGACGGGTCCACCGTCTACACGTACCAGTGTGGCGAGTTCGGCGAGGTGTGGGGACCGTGCACTGTGGGCCGGGTACCGGTCGGTTCCGTCACCAACTCCTCGGCGTGGCGCTACTGGAACGGGGGCGACTGGAACCAATCATCCAACTGGGTCGCCTCCGCGTCGTCCGCCGCGGCGATGGGCACTCCGACAGGTGGCGGTGTGACCATCCCGGTCGCCGCGTTCACCCTCACGTACGACGATGTCCACGACGTCTACCTGATGGTCTACAGCCCGTGGCCGGGGTTCACCGACCGGGTCGTGGTCCGGGTGGCCGAGACGCCGGTCGGGCCGTGGACCGAACCCGTCGAGGTGTTCCTCCCGGGCTGCGACGACACCACCGGCGGGGTGCAGTACCGGTGCTACGCGGGGACGGCGCAGCCCAAGCTCAGCCAGACCGGTCTCCTGGGGCTCGGCTACTACGACCAGCTCATCTCGGCGGCTCCGATCCGGGGTCAGTACCTCACGGTCACCGTTCCGTTCAAGGTGGTCATCACTGCTCCGGGGTGACAGTCGCGTCGTCGCAGTGGGCGGTCGCCGACCGGACGGGTCGCGGCTGTGACCACGGGACGTTTCGCGCCGAGCCCGTCGTCGCGGTTGCACGTCGGCAACCTCCGCACGGCCCTGCTGGCCTGGTGCTTCGCCCGCAGCGACGGCGGCCGGTTCCTCGTTCGCATGGAGGACCTGACCACCGAGGCCGTGGCCGAACACGAGGAGGGGCAGCTGGCCGACCTCGCCGCGCTGGGGATCGATCACGACGGCGCGGTGTCCGCGCCAGTCCGAACGGGTCGCGCTGTACCGCCAGCCATCGCCCGGCTGGCGGCGCCGGCCTCACCTACCCGTGCTTCTGTTCCCGCCGTGAGATCCGCGAAGCGGCCGCCGCACCCCACGGACCCGGTAGCTCGAGGGCGTCTACCCGGGACCTGTGCGGCGCTCGGCGCCGGCAGGAGCAGGCCGACCCGCCGGATGCACGGACGGACCCGGCGCGGTCCGCCTCCGTGCCGACGGGGCCGTCGTGGAACTCGACGACCGAGTGCTGCGGCGGTACGAATGCGGTGGTCGACGACTTCGTGCTGCGTCGGGGCGACGGCGTGGCGGCCTACAACCTGGCCGTGGTCGTCGACGACGCGGATCAGGGTGTCGACCAGGTGGTGCGGGGGGACGACCTCCTGCCGACCACGCCCCGCCAGGTCCTGCTGCAACGACTCCTGGGGCTCCCGAGAACCCCGAGTACGTGCCACGTGCCGCTGGTGCTGGGTGCCGACGGTGAGCGTCTGGCCAAGAGGCACGGGCGTCGCTGACCCTCGAGGGGCGGGGTCGATCGGATCGATCGCCGTGGGTCTGGGCCTGCTGGCCCAGTCCCTCGAGTCTGGCCGAGCAGGATGAGCCGGTGGTCGTGGCACAGGTCCTGGAGCGTTTCGATCCCAGGTCGATCCCGAGGGCCCCCTGGGTGTTCCGCCTGCCGGGAGGATGATCGATCCGGGCCCCGGGTCAGGGGTGGGCGTCGCTGCACCGCGGCTCTGGTCGCGGTATGTCGGCGGACCTGTGCCACGATGGGCGAGTGACCCCCGAGGGTGCCCGGGCATCGTCAAGTCTCCCGGACGAGCCGTCCGCCGCCGCGGCAGCGGACGCTCCCGACGACGGCAAGCCGCGTGAGGCCTGCGGCGTGTTCGGGGTCTACGCACCCGGGCAGCCGACGGCCCACCTGGCCTACCTCGGCATCTACGCCCTGCAGCACCGGGGCCAGGAATCCGCGGGCATCGCCACATCCGACGGCGACCACCTCACGGTGGTGAAGGACATGGGCCTCGTGTCCAACGTGTTCGACGACCGGACCCTGGCCGCGCTCGACGGTGACCTGGCGATCGGGCACACCCGCTACTCGACCACCGGGTCGAGCATGTGGAAGAACTCCCAGCCCGTGTACCGCGACGTGGCAGCACACGCAATTCGCGCTGGCCCACAACGGCAACCTTGTCAACACCGCGGCGCTGGCCGAGGAGGCGGGGATGCTTCCGGGCACCGTCTCGAGCGACACCGACGCCATGGCCGAATGGATCTGCCGGGCAGTTGCCGAGCACGGGGTCGGCACGAGCGAGGGCTCGCTGGTCCCGGCACTGCAGGCGGTCCTGCCCAGCTTCGAAGGTGCGTTCTCGCTGGTGCTCATGGACCGCGACCGCATCATCGGGGTGCGCGACCCCCGGGGCTTCCGTCCTCTGTGCCTCGGCAAGCTGGACGCCGGGTGGGTGCTGGCGTCGGAGACCCCGGCGCTCGACATAGTCGGGCGCCCACTTCGTGCGGGAGACTCGACCCGGGCGAGATGGTCGTGATCGACGAGTCGACGGCGTGCAGTCCCTTCAGCCCGTTCGACGACGCGGACATCGACCCCAAGCTGTGCCTGTTCGAGTTCGTGTACTTCGCCCGGCCCGACTCCCAGCTCTACGGGCGCAAGCGTCCACCAGGCCAGGGTCCGCATGGGCGAGCGACTCGCCGACTCAGGCACCGGTCGAGGCCGATCTGGTGATGGGTGTGCCCGAGTCCGGCATCCCCGCCGCCGAGGGCTACGCCCGGCGATCGGGGATCCCGTTCGGCCACGGCCTGGTCAAGAACCGCTACATCGGGCGCACGTTCATCGCTCCGAGCCAGGAGATGCGTGCGCTCGGCGTGCGCATGAAGCTCAACCCGCTACGGCACAACATCGACGGAAAGACGTCTGGTGGTCGTCGACGACTCGATCGTGCGGGGGACCACCACCCGTGCCATGGTCGCAGATGCTCCGTGACTGCGGGGCGAAGGAGATCCACATGCGGATCTCGTCGCCGCCATACCGCTGGCCCTGCTTCTACGGGATGGACACCGGCGCCCGGGGAGAACTGCTGGCCGCCAACATGGAGGTGGGTGAGATCCGCGACTATCTCGAGGTCGACACGCTCGCCTACCTGTCCCTCGACGCACTCCTGGATGCGGTGGGTGCCCCCGGGGCCGGTTTCTGTACGGCGTGTCTCACCGGGCAGTACCCGGTGGCGATCCCGCCGGAGGCCGGCAAGGGCGTTCTCGAGGGCGGTATGACCGTGGCGCCCGAACCGCAGTCGCTGTTCCAGGGTGCGATGTTCGGTGACTCCACCATGCCGGCGGACGAAGCCGCAAGCTCATCGAACAGGGGCACGTGGTTCTGGTGGGTGAGACCTACGAGGCGGCCGGGGTCTCGATCGACGCGGGCGAGGAGGCGGTGGAGCGGATCAAGGCAGACGTGCGCTCCACGTTCCGCCCGGAGGTGATCGGTGACATCGGAGGGTTCGGCGGTCTGTTCCGGTTCGATCCCTCCCGCTACCGGGAGCCGGTTCTGGTGTCCACCACCGACGGCGTGGGAACCAAGGCCATGGTCGCTCGTGCGGCCGGTCGTTTCGACACCATCGGGATCGATCTCGTCGCCATGTGCGTCGACGACCTCGTGTGTCAGGGCGCCGAGCCCCTGTTCTTCCTCGACTACATCGCGGTCGGCCAGCTCGACCCGGCGCAGGTCGAGCAGTTGGTCGGCGGCATTGCCGAGGGGTGCCGCCAGGCAGGCTGCGCTCTCGTCGGCGGCGAGATGGCCGAACACCCGGGAGCGATGAAGCCCGGCGAGTTCGACCTGGTCGGCTTCGCGGTCGGCGTGGTCGAGCGGTCCGAGATGATGCCCTCGGGCGTGGCGCCCGGGCGACCTGGTGCTGGGCATCCCGTCGCCCGGTCTGCGGTCCAACGGCTACTCGCTGGCCCGCCGACTGATGTTCGAGGTCGGCGGCAGGGCGCTCGACGACAAGGCGTGGGACGATCCCCACGCTCCCGATGTTGCCGAGGAGATGCTCCGGCCGTCGGTCATATACGCCCCTGCGGTGCAGGAACTGCGCCGTTCGGTCGAGGTCCACGCCGTGGCCCACATCACCGGCGGTGGGCTCCCAGGCAACGTGGTGCGGGTCCTTCCCGACGATCTCGACATCACCATCGACGAGTCGACATGGGAAGCCCCGCGTCTGTTCCGCGAGCTCCAGGCGATCGGCAAGGTGGATCCGGCCGAGATGCGCAAGGTGTTCAACATGGGTGTGGGGATGATCGTGGTCGTACCCCCCGACGCGGCACACAAGGCACTCGACGTGCTCCGTACGAGCGGCCACCGGGCCTCGATCATCGGTGAGGTGGGCGAAGGTTCGGGCGTGGTGCACTTCCTTCCCTGACAGATTATTCGGGGACAGGCACTGACAGATTCCTCGGGCACGGCCGACGGTCAGGGTTCGGCGGGCCGAAGGTATGGTCTGGCCATGCCAGGCTTCGATCGACCTCCCGTACACGGTTCGCTGTCGTCCTTCGACGATTTCCCGGTGCACCAGAGTGCCGAAACCGTGCGCCACCCGGTCACCAGTGACCGCAACTTCTACGACCGGTACTACTTCAACTGTCACTCCAACGATGGCGAGGCCTTCCTGATCTTCGGGCTCGGCCAGTACCCCAACCTGGCTGTGCAGGACTCGTTCGCACTGCTGGTCACCGGCAACACGCACCGCGTCGTGAGGGCCTCGCGCGAGCTCGGCGACCGTATGGACACGTCCGTGGGTCCGTTGTCGGTGGAGGTCATCCGGCCATTGCGCGAGCTGCGGATCGCCTGTGAGCCTCGCAACGAC
>CAVQRK010000012.1:0-23921 GCA_963715225.1 uncultured Actinomycetota bacterium | reverse complement strand
GATCGCGCAGCGCACCATCGCCGCGTGGAAGGACCACGGCACCACCAGGGCCGCCACCGGCGACCTACCGATCTGACGTCCGCCGCCGAGAAGTATTGTGACCGGCCATGCACCGCAGTCGGTCCCGGTCCCTCCTTTCAGCGACAGACCGCTGGCACTCGCCCTCGTGGCGGGCGGGTGCAGTAGTGACGACGACTCGGCTGACAGCGGCGGGGTCGTAGGTGAGTCCGACGACGGGCTCGTGGCCGCGGTTTCGAGCCGGGCCGACATGGTCAGCGGCGGCGACGTCTCATCGAGGTGGCGGCCGAATCGGTCGACTCGGTGACGCGTGGACGGCGAGGCGATCGAGGTCGAGTTCGAACGTCGCACGAGGGCTTCGCGAGGTCTGGTCGACCGGACTGCCGGATGGAACGTCCACGATCGCCGTGGAGCCGCGGATGGCGAGTCCGGCGAGCTGGAGGTCACCAACCACCCGGTGTCCGGGCCCGATCTTCTCTGGTGAGCAACTCCCGATCGTGACCTGCACGACCGAGCGATACGGCCTCGGCGAGTCGCATCCCACCAGAATGTGATGCCGAGCCGACCGTGCGCTTCGCCGTACGTGGATGCCGAGGACGGGACTCGAATTCATCGATGACCCTCGGAAGTACCCGAGACGGCGGAGACGTGACATCGACGGTGACGAACGTCCCGCAGTGCTGCGCGAGGAGACCGGTGTGATCAACCGGGGCGTGTACACCATCACCACCCTCGCCAACGGATTCGTCGGAGGACGCCCAGCACAGGAGAGATGGGACGCCGAGCACTGGAACGGCCGCCTCGTCTACCGCTTCGGCGGCGGTTGTGGCACCACCTACAGCCAGGGGTTCAACTTCTTCGGCGCTCCGTCGCCTCGAGCTCCTGGCCGACGGATATGCCTTTGCCACCAACACCCTCAACACCTTCCAGGTGCAGTGCCAGGACATCGTCTCGGCCGAGGCGGCGACGATGACCAAGGAGTACTTCGCCGAGACACTACGGCGTGCCCGAGGTGACCATCGGCGAGGGTGGCTCCGGCGGCGCCATCCAGCAGTACCTGATCGCCCAGAACTACCCGGGCATACTCGATGCGATCGCGCCCGCCGCTGCCGTTCCCCGATGCCGTGTCGATCTCGCCGGGAATCGTCGACTGCCCGCTGCTGGCCAACTACTACGCCACCGAACCGGCTCCGCACTGAGTCCGCGAACAGCGTCAGGCCGATCAACGGTCACATCTCAGGGCTCGACGTGCACGTTCTGGGAGGAGACGTTCGTGCCCGTGGTCGATCCGAGCCGCTGTGGTTTCGGGATCGGGCCGGCAGCTTCGTCACTTCGCTCCCCGGTCTTGAGGACGGTCTGCCCACCGTGCCCGCCGGTGAGGCCTACGACGCCGAGACCAATCCCGAGGGCCTGCGTTGCACCTTCCAGGATTCCTACCCGCAGGTGTTCGCACTCGACCCGAGGTACGGGCTTCCGCCGAGCGCCCGACCGACAACGTGGGTGTGCAGTACGGGCTGGGCGCGCTCAACGAGGGCGTACATCACTCCCGATGAGTTCATGTCGCTGAACGAGGGGATCGGCAGTCTCGACCTCGACGCCAACCCGGTACCCGAACGAATGGAGGCGTCCGAAGCCGCTCTCGAGCGTCTCTACTCGACGGGTCGGATCACCCCGGGCGGGCCGTTGCTGACATCCCGATGCTCGCGACCAACATCTACACCGATGACGAGGGCGACATCCACGACCGGGTCCGGATGTTCGCCATCGATGCCCGCCTCGCCGACGAGGATGGGAACCAGGCCCCGATCTACGTCATGTGGACGCCGCCCGCCGGCGCCGGACGGCGAGCTCACGGACCGGCTCGCCGGAGCCCTGGACACCGGGGCAGAGGCGACCCGACCTGCTCGACGAGTGGGCCACTGCGCTGGCTGCGGACGGCTCCGAGGAACCGATGGCCGACAAGCTGGCAGCGACCCGGCCCGCGGCGGCGGTGAACACCTGCTTCGACGTGAACGGCAACGTCGAGGCCTCGGGTGCAGATGTCTACGACGGTCCCGGGCCCTGCACCGATCCCTACCCGGTGGGTGCTTCGCCGCGAATCGTGGCCGGCGCGCCGTTGAGTGACGACATCGGCAAGTGCACCCTCCAGCCAGTGGCGGACGCTGTGGATGCCGGCGTCTACGAGTTGGAGCTGACCGAAGAGCAGATCGCCGCCATCGAGGCAGTTTTCCCGGACGGTGTCTGCGACTGGACGGTCCCGGGAGTGGGTCAGGTCGCACTCGGCGATCCCTGGCAGTCCTTCTGACTCTCCCAGCCAGCTCAAACTCCCGTTCTGTGCTCCCCTGATTGCACTCAGCGCCATCCACGAAACACAGAACAGTGTCAGTCCTTCTTCGCTCGACTGGGGGAGACCCGGGGCGGCTCGTTCGGCATCTTCGGATACTGCGGCGGCCACGGGGCGTCCATGAGGCCGGCGGCGGTGTCCGCTTCGGCCATGGCCAGGAGAGCCTCGATCGACTGACGGTTGTCCCAACGGTCGGCCCAGGGGTCGCCCTGGCGCTCGACCCGGCCGGGAACGATCGCGACCGTGAGCTCATTGGCGTCGATATTCGCGAGGTCGTCCCAGGTGACCGGCGTCGACACCTGCCCGCCCACCCGGGGCCGTGCCGACCAGGCGCCGAACATCGTCTTGTGGGGCGCGTTCTGGTTGAAATCGATGAATACCCGGCGGCCGCGCTCCTCCTTCCACCACGCATCGGTGATCAGATCCGGGTGCCGCCGAGCAAGCTCACGGGCGGCCGCGACAGCAGCAGACCGCACGGCAAAGGAGTCCCACCGGGGCTCGAGCGGGACATAGACGTGCAAGCCCTTGCTTCCCGAGGTCTTCACCCAGCTCCGGATCCCCAGCTCCTCCAGAAGAGATCGAACCGCGCCAGCCGCTTCTCGGATCTCGTCGAAGGTGACCTTGGGCATCGGATCCAGGTCGAGTCGCAGTTCATCGGCGTGAAGCGGATCGAGTGCCCGGTTGGGCCAAACGTGAAAACCGAGACAGCCCAGGTTCACGGCCCACACCACATGGGCGATGTCGGCGATCAACAGCGCCTCCGATGTGGTGCCGCTCGGGGTTGACACGATCGTGGTTCGCAGCCACTCGGGATGCGAGGCCGGAACGCGTTTCTGGAAGAAGGACTTGCCGCCGGCACCGTCCGGATAGCGCTCCATGAGAACGGGCCGTCCTCCCATGGCATCCATGATCGGGCCCTCGACCGCGAGGTAGTAGTTGACGAGATCCAGCTTGGTGAATCCCAGACGTTTGAAGAAGACCTTGTCGGGGCTGGTGACCCGAACCGGTCGTCCAGCCGCCTCCACCTCGATGGCCTCTGCGGGCGTGCCCATGCGGCGACGCTAGTGCTGGGCCGACCCCACCGGGGTGGCTGTCCTGGACCTGCGGCGGCTGATCAGCATGGGGACCAGGCAGAGCACCCCGTAGGTCACCACCACGGACCAGAAGAGCAGATCCGCTGGATGGCGCATGTAGCGCGCCAGCCCCACACCCACAGCGGGAGCACAGATGAGGGTGAATGCCGTGTTGCGGACCGGCGAGTAGTCGATGACCCCGAGGTGGTCGAGCCACCACTCGGCAACCACGGGCACCGGAAGGAGCCACAAGAGCCAGGGGTCGAGAGAAGCAGGCCAGCTGGTTCCGGCAAGGGCCAGGAACATGGCTGCGAAGCAGGTGGGATAGAAGAACCCACACCGGCGGCACACATGACGGCCGCCGATCAGCATGCAGCGGTCGTACTCCGCGGGGAAATGGTGGCTGAGCCACAGGGCGGTCCGTCCTTGCACCCTTTCTGATCGGCCGGACGGGCGCGATCTGAAGTGATGGAGTCGCAGATGCCAAAGGCTCAGTGTCGAGCGGCCGACTCCCTGACCAGCTCGCCCATCTGGCGGGCCACTTCCTCGACGATCGCGATGCCGCCGGGCAGCGAACCCATTCCGAAGAATCCGTGTACCTGATCGTCGTAGCAGCGGTAGTGCGTGGGAACGCCGGCCTTCTCGAGCTTCTCGGCGTACGCGCGTCCCTCGTCCCGTAGCGGATCGAAACCTGCGGTCCACACCCATGCCGGGGCGCAACCGGCAAGGTCCTTGGCCAACAGGGGTGACACCAACGGATCGCTCCAGGTGGCTCGGTCGGGGAGGTACTGGTCGCGGAACCAGTGCATCGATTCCTCGGTGAGGAAGAAGCCGTCGGCGAACAGCTCGGCGGATCGCGTCCTCGAGGTGAAGTCGGTGCCGGGGTAGATGAGTCCCTGGGCGATTGGGGAGGGGCACTCGAGGTCGCGGGTGACCTGGGCCACCACTGCGGCCAGGTTCCCGCCGGCGCTGTCGCCCATGACTGCCACGGCCTCGGGGTCGATGGCGAGTTCGGCGCCGTTTGCCGTCACCCACTGGTAGGCGGCCAGGCAGTCATCGAGGCCGGCGGGGAAGGGATGCTCGGGTGCGAGTCGGTAGTCGACCGACACCACCACGCACCCGCTGGCTGCAGCAAGAACCCGTGCCGATCCGTCGTGCGTGTCCAGGTCACCCACGACCCAGCCGCCACCGTGGAAGAAGACGATCGCGGGCGGGTTCGGCTCCGCCCCGTGCGGGCGGTAGATCCGGACGCGGATCGGCGATTCCGGCCCATCGAGCAGACGCTCGTTGACGAACAGGTCGGTGGCCACCGGCATGCCCAGCTTCGCCACCTTCTTCAGTTCGTCCCGACGTTCCTGGGCCGAGGAACCCTCCAGAGCGTTGCGCCCGGATCGCTCGGCAATGGACAACAGGAGTTGGATCCCCCGGTTGAGAACCCGCCCGTCGACCTCGATGGGATCGCCCGCAAGCTTCTGTACCAGCCGATCGGGAACGCCGGTCCGGCGCCTGGCGAGGCGGACCAACAGCGGATGCTTGTAGGAGATGTCCATGTCACAGCTTGGCGCATGGGTCACCGCTCGTGCTGCGCGTCAGGCGCAGTTGCCGACAACGGTGAAGGTCGTGGCCTCGGCCGAGTCGTCGGCCAGCCCGCCCCGGCCGCTGATCGTCACGTTGCCGAGATCGCCGACGGCGATTGCATCGATGGTGCCCTCGAACACACCGGGGATCTTCACCGTTCCGGAGCCGTCGGTGGCCGAGACAACCACCTCCTGGGTCCCGTCGCTGAAGGTGACGTCGAGGGTGGTCTCCGAGGGATTCGTGCATCCGGTGGCCGTTCCCGAGACCGACACGTCGCCGTTCGACGTGCTGAGCGTGAACTCGAGCGAGCCCGGAGAGGCGTCGTCATCCTCACTCTCGCTGTCGTCTGACGATGAGGAGGGCGACGGCGCGCTCGAGGTGGTGGTGGTAGCGGTTGTGGCAGCGGATTCAGCGTCCTCGCTGCCACATGAGATCAGCAAGGCGCAGGCCAAGCCCAGAGCAACGGCTGTAACGAGCTGTATTCGGCGCATCCACTGACCGTACCGCCCGCTAGAGGGAACGCAGCGCGCAAACGGTTCGCCAGTTCCGCATCGTCGCCGGGCTCGTGCCGGCGGGGGAGTCCCGGAGCAGGCGCGACAGATCCTTGGCCAGCGGGGAGCGGCCGACTCCTCCGGGAAGGCGCAACCACACGTGGCCATCACCGGGCACCAGTTGTTCCGGCTGGTAGCCCTCAAGGTCCAGGGCTGCGTAGTCGCGGCTGTGGGCGGGTTCGCCGAGGAAGATGACGTGCATGTCCGCAGTATCGGCCCCAGGCCAGGGATTGCCCTTGACGATCTGCGAGATCTCACCTGTCGAGCGTGTGATGACGTCCACGGTGCCGATGCCGAGCTGCCTGGACACCACGTCAGCCACGGCGTCGCCTGCCTCTTCCAGTGCGAGAGAGGTGTCGAAGGCGACATTGCCCGATGCCAGGTAGGTGGACACCGCGACGAATCCAGCATCTGTCAGAGCGGCGCGGAGATCGGCCATGCGGATCTTGCGGTGGCCCCCGACGTTCACTCCCCGAAGCAGTGCCACCACCCTGGCGGTCATGCCCGGAGCACGGCGCCGGGAAGCTCGTCCAACTCTTCGAGCACGCAGCGACCGTCGAGCCGGATCGGGGTCCCGTTCACCAGCACATGGTCCATCCCGGTAGGGGCATCGGCAGTCAGGCGTTCACCATCCGCGGGAAAGTCGACCAGTCGTCGAACTGGTCCCGGGGCCACCGTGTCGGGATCGAACACGGCGATGTCTGCGGCCTTGCCGGGCTCGAGCCGACCCCGGCCGGCGAGCCCGAAGACATCGGCAGGCTCAGCTGTGAGCTTGTGCACTGCACGCTCGAGGCTCATCACCTCGCGGTCGCGCACCCAGTTTCCGAGCAGATCTGTAGAGAAACACGCGTCACACAGTTGGCTGACGTGGGCGCCCGAGTCCGCGAGTCCGAACAGGACGCCGTCACGGGGAAGCAACCAGGCGATCGCATCGGTGTCGTTGTTGGCGAGGACGGAGTCGAACCTCGTTCCCAGATCGTCGTCGATCGAGATGTCGAGCATGACGTCCAACATGGTCTGGTGACGCTCCTCGGCCAGCTCGGTCAGCCCTCGGCCCTCCAGATCCGGGTGGGACGCGCTCTCGGCCACCGACAGAGCCGACCAGTTGACGGGGAGCGCTCCCTCACCGCACAGGTCGTCCCACGCCATGGCCCTCCAGGCTGGGTCGCGATAAGCCGCCAGGCGTTCGGCGGCTGGTCGATCCATGAGCTCCTGGAACACGGCGCGCATGTTGAAGGTGAAGGGATCGGCCATGGTCATCTGGAACACCAGCGGACGGCATGACACCTGGGGCCACACCTGTGCTCCGCGCAGCCGTTGGGCGTCGTGGGATTCGATGATGTCCTCGTGCCAGGGGAAGCCCTTGATCGTCAGCAGTGCGGTCCAGGTGACCGGCCGCGCTATGGCTTCCCATACCGTGAACACGTCATCGTGTGTCATGCCGTCACCCGGCAGTAGGGCGACGACCCCGCGATTGGCGGTACGCAGAGGACCGGCCAGTGCCAGCACTTCGTCCATGGAGGCTCGACGGCTGGGAACCGGGCGTCCGCCGTCGCCGTTGTGGGTCGGGGCGTGGCTGGTGGCGAATCCCATGGCACCGGCGGCGACAGCCTGGTCGACCGCGGCGATCATGGTCGCGAGCTCCTCCGCTGTCGGATCACGGTCGTAGGCGTCCGGTCCCATGGCCCACAGCCGCAGTGCGGTGTGGCCGATGTAGCACCCGTAGTTGAGTGCTGTTCCCCTGCGTTGAACAGCATCGAGGTACTGGGGAAAGGTCTCGAACTCATCCCAGGGGACCCCGACCGCGAGCGTTTCGACACTCATGTCCTCGACGTGGTGCAGCGTCCGGGCCAGGAGTCCTCTCTGTTCCGGGCCGACAGGGGCGATCGAGAAACCGCAGTTGCCGGCGATCACGGTGGTCACCCCGTGGTGACACGACGGCGTCAGGTGCGGATCCCAGAAGACCTGGGCGTCGTAGTGGGTGTGGATGTCGATGAACCCCGGACTGACGACGCGGCCCGTGGCGTCGATCACCCGGTCTCCGTCCAGCCCCCGGCCGACCTCGGAGATCACCCCGTTGGTGACGGCGACGTCGGCGGTCCACGCGGGCGAACCGGTGCCATCGATGACCGAGCCTCCCTTGATCACGAGATCAGCACCCAATGCACAACTCCTCGGTGACGCCGGGACGGAGCCATTCTCGCGCCATCCCTTCGGTCTCCGCCCGGGATGTTTGCCGAACGGGTTCTAATGGCATACATTAGAACCTGTTCTAATTAAGACGTCCCAGCGACACGATCAGGAGTACATCCAGATGGAGTTCGGTCTCTTCCTAAACGGCTACCTTCCAGGCCCCGCCGCCCACGATCCCGAGTCCGAGCACACCATGCTCATGCGCGAGTTGGAGTACGCGGTCCACGCCGACTCGTTCAACTGGAAGTACGTGTGGCTCGGCGAGCACCACACGCTCACCGAGTACAGCCACATGTCTGCCCCCGAGGTGTGCTTCGGCTACATCGCCGCCCAGACCGAACAGATCCACATGGGCTCCGCGATCATGAACCTCTCGCCCGTGGTCAACCACCCGGCCCGCAACGCTGAGCGCGTCGCCATGCTCGACCACATCACCCGGGGTCGCTACGAATGGGGCACCGGACGTGGTGCAGGTAGCCACGAGGTTGCCACCTTCGGTATCGGCGACACCGCGGAGACCAAGGCCATGTGGGACGAGGCCGCTCCCGAGATCCTCCGGATGTTCGAGCAGAAGGACTACACGTTCTCCGGCGAGTACTTCCATATCGACACTCCCCACAACGTCCTACCCAAGCCGTACGGCTCCGGTCACCCTCCGATGTGGGTGGCATGCGGCAACCCGGCCACGTTCTCCAAGGCCGGCAGCCTTGGAATCGGGGCAATCGCGTTCAACTTCGAGCCCATCATGAACCTCAAGGGCCGCCTGGATTCCTACAAGGAAGCCGCTGCGAACTGCACCGAGCCGATCGGTCAGTTCCAGAATGACAACGTGATGATGACCAACGCCGTGGTGTGCCTCGAGGACCGCGACCGTGCCCGTGAGATCGCGATCAGCTCCGGCCGCGGCTATCTCAACACCATGGTCACCATGTACCACGACACGATGCCCAAGATGGAGGGTGCGGTCACCTGGCCCGGAACGCCGAACGGGATTGCCGACGAAGAGGCCCTCGACTGGGCCATCGACGCCGGGTACCTGCTGTGCGGCAACCCCGACGAGGTCAACGAGCAGATCAAGCGCTATGAGGACGTCGGAACCGACCAGCTCGTGTTCGGCATCCCCAATGAGGGTTTCCAGCACGAAGAGGTTCTCGAGATGATCGAGATCTTCGGATCCAAGGTCATTCCGAACCACGACACCGATCCGGAGCACTCCACCACCAAGATGCGTCGCAAGGCCAAGTCGAGGTACCCGACGTTCGCCAACCCGCTCCCGGAGTTCGAGAATCCGACGGTCATTCCGTCGAATGCTCTGAAGCCGCTTCCGTACTGAGTTTCGGCTGGGACCAGTGACGGTGTCCCGGGCAACCGGGGCACCGTCACCAACCGACTGGACACGAATGGCACCACGTGGCGCCGGTACCCGAGAGCGACTGCTCGACGAGGCGGAGTTGCTCTTTGCCCGCTCCGGAGTGCAGGGCACGACGACCCGCGAGATCGTGGAATCGGCCGACCAACGCAACGCGTCAGCGGTCACCTACCACTTCGGCTCCGCGAGGGCCTGCTGCTGGAACTTCTGGCCCGGCGGGGTGGGTCGATCGACGCCGAACGCGGAGACCGCCGGGTCGCGCTGGGTGGCGTCCCTGAAACGGCGGAACTGGTTTCCTGTCTGGTGGGCCCGTACGCGGCACTTCTGGGCGATTCGGGCGGGCGCGCCTATCTGCGGATCGTCGCTCAGCTACGCGGTCGTTTCGCGGCCTGGCACGTGGAGTCCGACGTGGCCACTTCTGCGCACCTCGCCGAGATCCTCGACGAGCTCGAACGCAGGCCATCGGGGAGCGAGGCCGTCCGTCGCGAACGGTTGGTGGGCATGATCATGTTGTTGACGGCCACCACAGCGGAACGCGCCCGGCTCATCGACGACGCCGGAGTACCGGTGCTCACCCATGACGAGTTCGTGGACACACTCGTCGACATGTGCGCCGCGGTCATCGGGGCCTGAGGGCCTCGGGGGCCCAGGGGAGAAGTCGACGATGACCGTGACCGTCTCCACCTGTCCTGGCCTCCTGCCGCTCGACGCGACGGCTCCTAGCGAACGTCGTAGGTGATCTGCATCTCCTTGATCCCGTTGATCAGGTTCGAATGTAGGCGCCGTGGTGGAGAGGCCAGTTCGATGTTCTCGACCGTGGCGAGCAGTTCGGTGAACAGCACCCGCAGCGACAGCCGGGCCAGGTTGGCGCCCAGCAGAAGTGCTCGCCTATCCCGAAGGACTGGTGCGGGTTCGGTGAGCGGTCGATGAGGAACGAGTGTGGGTCATCGAACACGGCCGGATCGCGATTCGATCCGGCGTACCACATCAGCACCTTGTCACCCTCTGCGATCTGCTGATCGCCGAGGACGAGATCGGCCGTGGCCGTTCTGCGGAAGTGGTGGATGGCGGGCTGCCAGCGAATTATCTCCTCCGCCGCGCCGGGCATGAGCCCGGGATCGTCCACCAGGCGGTCCAGGGAGTCGGGATGCTCTAGCAGGGTGAGCAGGCCGTGTGAGGTGGCGGTCCGGGTCGTCTCGTTGCCGGCGACGATCGGGAACATGAAGAACAGCATGAACTCCATGTCCGTCAGCTCGCGGCCGTCGACCTCGGCTTCCAGCAGGTCGCTGGTGAGGGTGCCGGAGGGATTGGCACGTTCGCGTGCGGCCATCTCGCTGGCGTAGGTGAAGATCTCCACCGATGCGTCCATCGAGGTCTCCGGGGTCGGCGCCACCTCGGGATCCTGGTCGTCCGATCAGGGCGTGGCTGAGTTCGTACAACCCGTGACGGTCGGCGGGGGGCACTCCCATCAGCTCGCTGATCGACCACATGGGTATCCGGGCGGCGACGTCGGCAACGAACTCGCATTGCGTGTCCTCGCGCAGCTCCGCGATGACCCTGGCCGTCTCGGCACGCAGCGACGCGTCGGTGAGGTCGATTCCGGACAGGTCGATCACCTCCTTCGACGCCGTCACTTCGCCTGCGTGACAGGAGTCGACTCGACCAGACGGCCGAACTTGCGCAGCATGCGCTTCAACATGAACGACATGATCGGACCACTCACCTTGGATACCAAGCTCGATTCGCCGCGGCCGGTGTCCATGGCCATCGTCCACTCGACGCGGCACCGACCCCCGGCCAGCTCGGTCACCTGGTAGTCCTCGGCGAAGGCGGGGATGCCCTTCTTGCTCGCCTCGTTGAAACGGAATGCCATGCGCTTGCCGTGCTCGTAGGCGACGAACTCCTCGTAGCCGACGAGGCCGCCACGCATGTGCACCGTCCTGGTGGATCCCACCTCGATGGGGAAGCCAGAGGTCCAGTCGACCCCGGTGATTGGAAACGCCCAGCGGGTCCACGCCTCGGCGTCGAGGAACACGGCGAACACCTGCTCGGGTGAGGCCGTGATCTCAACCACCGCCCGGTGGCAGGTCGGTGCCGAGTCGAAGAACTCGACTCCCACCTTCTCGCAGGGGAACGTCATTGATGACTCCTTGTTTGTTCGATCTGCGTTTCGTCGTTCTGCGTTTCGTCGAATTCCGATATGACCACGGGGACCACGAACGACTCGATCATCGTCCGTTCGGCGGCCGCGTCCTTGCCGGGCATTGCCAGGAGCGACACGATCGATCGCAGCAACCATTCGCCGCGTCGTTCGATCTCCGCTCGTTCCCGGGTTGTCGTTTCGTTCTGGTCGACACTGCCTACGGACATGGCGTGCAGCAGTTCGGAACTCTGGGCGACTCTCATGGGGACCGACATGTTCTCCGGTTCGAACCAAACCGAGAGCTGAGGATCCGAGCGGACTGCAGCGATCCCGGCGAGGACCCTGTTGGTCAGCGCTGCCGCGTCGTCGGGCCCGCTCGAGTCGGCGAGTTGGGTGGCTATTCGCAGTGTCGCCCGGTGCACGAAGCCGAGATGGACGGCCTCCTGATTGGGGAAGTACCGGTACAGCGTGGCCCGGGAGCACCCGGCATGGCGGGCGACGTCGACCATCGTCGCTTTCGCCACTCCAAGCTCCGCGAACGCCCGACCGGCGGCATCGAGCAGTTCGTCGGTGGCGAGTTGTTCGTCCGGATGCCGGCGCCATCGGTAAGACACATTGGCTAGTGTGCCTCATAATGACTGGCATCGCCGACAATCCGGTTCTGATCGACAAACCCCGTCCGCACACCACAGTCATCACGCTGAACAGGCCCGAGCGAATGAACTCGATGGCCTTCGAGCTGATGGTTCCGCTGCACGACGCCTTCGCGGAAGTCGGTGCCGACAACGACACTTCGTGCGTGGTCCTGACAGGGACGGGCCGAGGGTTCTGCTCCGGGGCCGACACCAGCGACGACGGTGGCGCGCCGCCCAACATCGACGGGCTGACCCTCACCCGCATCGCCACCAGGGCGATGTCGGTTCTGGCGGATCTGGTTCCCGCGATGCAGCGGATGCCCCAGCCGGTGATCTGCGCGATCAACGGCGCTGCCATCGGTGGCGGCATGTGCCTAACGCTGGGGGCCGACATCCGGATCGCAGGGGAGTCGGCGTACTTTCGCGCTGCGGGAATCAACAACGGCCTCACGGCCAACGAGCTCGGACTGAGCTTCCTGCTCCCCAGGGCGATCGGCTCGTCGAGGGCGTTCGAGTTGATGCTCTCCGGTCGTGATGTCCACGCCGCCGAGGCTTCCGACATCGGGCTCGTCTCCAGCGTCGTTCCCGACGAGCGCCTGTTGGGCGAGGCGCTCGACCTGGCTGACCGGATCAATGGATGGAGCACGCAGGGCACAGCCCTGACCAAACGCACCATGTGGGCCGGCCTGGAGATGGGCAGTCTCCGCGCCGCGATCGAGATGGAGACCCATACGCAGCTGTACGTGCGTCTGACCACGAAGAACTTCGAGGAAGCGGTTCGGGCCCGCAAGGAAGGCCGACCACCGGCCTTCGACGACTGAATCAGCCCCCGCCGAACACGGCCCGAAGGTCCTCAAGGCCTGCCGGCAGTTCGATCGGTGGGTCGGGAAGTTGCTCCACCCCGCGTGCCGCCAGGACTTGTTGCATCACCTCGGGTTCGTCGCTCCACGAGCGCGGGTCGCCCATCATTACCTCGTAGAGATCGACTCCCTCCTGGCCGGCTACGAATGGGCCGAAGGCGGCTCCGAAAGGCAACTCGATGTGCGTACCCACACCGCAGAGTTCTTCGCCGCAGGTGAACTCGCCGTCCAACACGGTCAGGGTGTGAGGGCTGTGATGGCCGTGGCGGCGAACGACCATCCCCGGGTCCCAGCGCGCATACAACGCCAGGTAGAGCGGTTCGACCGAGAAGGCGACCCATCGTTCCCACACATGGGACTCGGTGCCGTCGGGGTTCTGTTGGCTCCTGACCGGGATCCACGGGACGTCGTTGTCGCCCCCGGGGTGAACGATCTTGTGTGTGAGGCCCTCGATGCGGGGGACGTCGGTGCTCACAGTGGCCTCCTGGAGTTGCGGTGTCTGAATTCATTCTCACCGACAACTCCGATGCACCCTGCCGGAGGCGAGACCTGTTGGTGAGCAAGATCCACCGCGAAGAGCGCGCGTGGCGCTACGTTGCGCGATATGGGAATTCTTGCTGCACTAACACAGTCATCCGACTCTGCCGCCGGGGGCGGCATTGCCGCCGTCTTCGTACTGTTCTACCTGGCGATCTTCGTCATGTTCATCATCGGCTACTGGAAGGTGTTCACCAAGCTCGGACTACCGGGCTGGATGGGAATCATCCCCTTCGTGAACATCTACATGATCTTCAAGGCCCGCGGTGAGCACGAACCAGTGGTGTTCCTGATCCTGTGCATGATCCCGTGCGTCAACATCATCGGAATGTGGTTCCTGGCCAGCGACACCGCAGAGATGTTCGGCAAGGAGATCGGCTGGAAGATCTTCCTGTTCCTGATCCCCGGAGTGTCGCATCTGGTTCTCGGGCTGGGCGATTCCACGGCGGTTCCCGCCAACATCGCTCCCGGAGTCGGCCTCAACGAGGGTCTCGCCTGACCTGACCGGTCACGACTACGGGCGATTCGGCCCGGCTACCGCGTCGCGGATGCAGCAGCCCTCGACGTGGTCGTTGACGAGACCCATGGCCTGCATGAACGCGTAGGCCGTCGTCGGCCCGACGAACCGCCACCCGCGGCGCTTGAGTTCCTTGGCCAGCGCCTTCGACTCCGGGGTCATGGGCATGGCGCAGACGGCGTCCCATGTGAGCGGATCGGGTCTGGTGGATGGGTCGGGCCGGAACTGCCACACGAACTCGGACAGGGAACCTTCGGACTTCACCAGTTCGATCATGGCTCCGGCGTTGTTGATCGTGGCCTCGATCTTGCCCCGGTGGCGCACGATTCCCGCGTCTTGCAGGAGTCGTTCGACGTCATGTTCGTCGTAGTCAGCCACCAGCTTGTGGTCGAAGCCGTCGAATGCGCTGCGGAAGTTGTCGCGCTTGCGCAGGATGGTCAGCCACGACAGACCGGACTGGAAGCTCTCCAGGCAGATCTTCTCGAACAGCATCCGGTCGTCGGTGGTGGGGAAACCCCATTCGGTGTCGTGGTACTCCACGTATTCGGGAGCGCTCAGGCCCCAGAAGCAGCGCGGCCGACCGTCAGGTCCGAGTGCCAGCCCGTCGGCGGGAACGTCCGTGCCCACGAGGCATTAATCCTGCGGGGCGCGTGCAGAGGAACGTCGCGCTCCGGCGGTACGGGCAAGGTGGAGGGTGAGGCCCGCCGGTCCCGCCATCCAGGTCAGCAGAAGCGACAGCCGGTCCGTGCGCCCCTGGTCCCGGGTGGCCTGCCAGATGTGACGACCGACGAACAGGTCGAACACCAGGTAGTGGGTCCAGCCGGCCAGGAACGCCGTCGGTGAACCCAGCGCTTCGCGCAGGCTCTCGGGATCGTCGAACCTGGGAGCGGGGCCATCGCCAGTGACCAGGGCGGTGGCGAGCAGGCCGACGTACGACACCCCCAGCGCGGCGTATAGCGGGGTGGCCACTCGGACGAGAACCTCCGTGACCCGGGAGTTGGGTGCCAGGATCATCGCCAGCCATACCGGCGCGGTAGACGCGGACAGCACCTGGAAGGCCATCTTCTCCCCGGGAGTCATCTGCCGGTTGGCTGGCGTGGGGTCCGCGACCGCGGGTTCGGCCACTGTCAGGTCGTGCGTCACCTCTGGTTCCATGACCGCCATGTTGGCACCGATCGGTTGAGCGAAGCGCTGAGCTCAGACGCCTGCCCCGCCCCGCCCCTCGCCGCCGGCGAACCTCGCAGCGCCCTCGAGGGTTTCACCCGAGTTGATGGTCTCCAGTCCGATCTCGGTCTCGAAGGCCATGGCGCCGTCCATGTCCAGACCCCACTGGCTGATGGCAGAAAGCCGGTCATTGCGGGAACACATCCGGGGGAACGAAGCAATGTGGTGTGCCAGGGCGAGTGCCTCCTCAAGCGCGGAGCCGGGATCCACCAGCCGGTTGGCCAGGCCCATCGACCGGGCCTCGTCACCCTTCACGCCGCGTCCGGTCAGGATCAGGTCCATGGCGTGGGAATGACCCACCAGGCGGGGTAGTCGGACCGTACCGCCGTCGATGAGGGGAACGCCCCAGCGGCGGCAGTAGACGCCGAAGGTGGCGTCGGTGGCGGCCACCCGGAGGTCGCACCACAACGCCAGCTCCAGCCCACCGGCCACGGCGTGTCCCTCCACCGCGGCGATCACCGGCTTGGAGAGCGACATGCGGGTAGGACCCATGGGGCCGTCGAGTGACATATCGGCGCTCACACGGTTGCCCCTGCCGTCCGATATCCCCTTCAGGTCGGCACCCGAACAGAAGGTCCCTCCCGCACCGGCGAGCACGCCGACGGCGAGGGCTTCGTCGTCCTCCAGGATGCGGAATGCTGCGGCCAGATCATCGGCGGTGGGGCCGTCGACGGCGTTGCGCACCTCCGGCCGGTCGATGGTGACCACCAGCACTTCGTCGTGACGGTCGGTGCTCACCCGGGGGCGTTCGTTGTTCGGTGCGGACATGGGCGTGAGTCTCGCACCGGTGACCGATGTCGTGCCCTGCGCACGAGTCACCGCGAGCGCCCCGCCGACTGTGTCGATTGTCGGCCCACCGGGTGGCTGCGTACCATCACAGGACCCGTATCCGGGACCGCATCTAGGGGGACACGTACATCATGGGGAGTTGGACAGGGCGTCGGGTGCTGGTGACGGGTGGCGACGGATTCATCGGTAGCCACCTCGTCGAACGGCTCGTGACCGAGGGCGCTGAGGTTCGTGCCTTGGTGTACTACAACTCCTTCGGCCGGCTCGGATGGTTGGACACGGTTGCCCCCGAAGTCCTCGCAGCGATCGAGGTAATCCCCGGCGACGTCCGGGACTCACGACGGATCGATGAGGCAGTCCAGGGGACCGAGGTCGTGTTCCACCTCGCTGCACTCATCGGGATCCCGTACAGCTATCACGCAGCCGAAAGCTACGTTCAGACCAACGTGACCGGAACGTTCAACGTGGTCGAGTCCTGTCTCCGCCACGGGGCCCGCATGGTTCACACGTCCACCTCCGAGGTGTACGGAACCGCAATCCGGGTGCCCATCGACGAGGAGCACCCGCTCCAGCCCCAGTCGCCCTACTCGGCCTCCAAGATCGGCGCCGACATGATGGCGCTGTCCTACTGGCATGCCCATGAGTTGCCGGTTGCCGTCGTGCGCCCGTTCAACACCTACGGTCCGCGCCAGAGCACCCGGGCAGTGATCCCGACGGTCATCACCCAGCTCCTGGCAGGCGCTGATCAGCTTCATCTGGGCGCCGTTTCACCCAAACGGGACTTCAACTATGTGGCCGACACCGTGTCGGGTTTTCTGGCTCTGGCGGACTGCGCCGATGCTCTGGGCCGTGCCACCAACGTGGGGTCCGGTCGCGAGATCTCCATTGGCGAACTGGTCACGATGTTGTGCGGCATCACGGGCGTCGAGATCGAGGTGGTCACCGACGAGGACCGTCTCCGTCCGGCGGGCTCGGAGGTCGAGCGGCTCCTCTGCGACCACTCGGTTGCCACGAGGATCAGCGGTTGGGAGCCCGAGGTCAGCCTCGAGGACGGCCTTGGTCGGACCGTGGAGTGGCTCCGGGTGCACCGCGCCGACGTCGAGTCCTCCGGCTACCAGATCTGAGCGATCGATACAGCTCGAGGTAGGCCGCGACGGTGGCGTCGATCGTGAACAGGGCTTCGGCACGGGCCTTCCCCTTGATGCCGTAGTCCCGGGCGCGGTCGAGGTTGCCGACCAACTCGTTGATGGCTTCGGCCAGCGCGTCGGGATCCTCCGGTGGCACGATCCATCCGGTGTGTCCCGCCACGACGGCCTCGTCGACCGAGCCGACATCGGTTGCCACCACCGGTAGTCCGGCGAGCATGGCTTCCACGACGGTGACCGGGAACCCTTCGAGTCGCGACGGCAACACCAAGGCGTCGAACGCCCACATGAGATCCGCCACCCGGACGTCCCATGGGATCTGTCGGAACTCGACCCGGTCGTCGAGCCCCAGCGTTCGACGTTGAGACTCCAGGCGTTCGGTCTCTGCTCCCTCCCCGACGATGACCAGTCTGGCCTCGGGGTCCACCGAGGCCATCGCGTCCAGGAGGACATCGAGTCCTTTGACCGGGTCGTGTCGCGCAACGGTGAACAGTGTCGGTTGTTCGGTCCGGTCGACCGGCTCGTGACCCAGCGCCTGGACGCCGTGGTAGAGCGTCGTGATCGATCGCGTCGGTAGTCCACAGTCCGCCTCGATCATCCGGGCGGTCCGGGTACCAACCGCGACATGGGCGGCCAGGCGAGCCGAACTGAAGCGTTTGAGAACCCCCGAGGTCGATGACCACACGGCCATCGGTGAGTTCTCGACCACCACCCGCCGCAGACCGGGGATCGATGTGGCTGCCAGCAATGCCCACTGGCACGACGACGCGCAGGAGAGATTGAACTGCAGCACGTCGGGACTGATCCGGGCGAATTCGCGTCGGTGCCGCCACAACCCCAGCACGTCCGTTCGGTCCCTGATGGCCGGGAGAACCGTCGAGTCGGCCTCGCTGCGGTGGGTCAGCAACCAGCTGACGACCTCGGCATCGACGCCGATGACCGTCACATGGATCTGCTTCGGAAGCGCAGCGAGGACCGTGGACAGGTTGACCTCGGCGCCGCCCAGTACAGCAGCATCGGAATAGACCGCCACGTGGAAGCGGCCGGGGGAGCGCATCGTCACTCGTCGGGGAGGAGTCGGCCCCGCAGATCGGTCCACTCCTCGTTGGCTTGGTCGTAGTCGGCGGGGCGTCCTATATCGAGCCAGTAGCCATCGAAGGGGTGGACCCGCGGCGGCGTCCCGGCGGCGAGCAGGTCCAGGACGAGTTCGTCGAAGCCCAGCGGCTCGCCCTTGGGGTAGCGCCGGAGAGTCTCCCGCGACGCGCCGTAGACGCCCATGGACACGGCGAAGTGTTCGATGGGCTTTTCCTTGAATGCCTCGATGTGCTCGCCCTCGACTTCCAGCACGCCGAAGTCGATCTTCACCACCCGGTTGTACGACGCCACTGTGAGCGGGGCTCCGGAATCTGCGTGCCCCTGCAGAACGGCGCGGTAGTCGAGGTCGGTGAGGACATCGCCGTTCATGACCAGGAAGTGCTCCGGCAGGCTGTCCAGGTTCGACACGATCGGGCCCATGGTCCCGAGGGGCTTGTCCTCGGGCCAGTACTGGATGTCGAGACCCCACTGTTCACCCGAGCCGCAGTAGGCGCGGATGAGCTGGCCGAGATGGCCGATGGCGATGGTCACCTCGGTGAATCCGTGTTCGCGCAGCTGACGCAGAACGATCTCGATGATGGCGAACTCGTCCCCGATCGGTACGAGAGGCTTCGGAAAGGCCGTCGTGTAGGGACGCAGCCGGACTCCGCGGCCGCCTGCGAGGATCACTGCGTGCATCCGTTGCATCCTAGGGCGCGATGTCGGTTGCCCCACCCGGTGCCACCGTCCCGGCGAGCTTCACCAACGACATGGAAGGAGTCCATCCGATCGTGGAGTGCAGCAGCGTCGGGTCGCCGATGACGGTTTCGATGCCCGGTCGCTCCAGCGATCGGATTTCTGCGGGGATCCCTAGGTGGGTCGCCAGCGTGGCCACGATGTCGCCGTAGGACAGGCCCACTCCGGAGCACACGTTGACGATCGCGGGACGATCCCCTGGAGCGGCGAGATCCACCACCGCGGCCGCCACCTCGTCGATGGCCACGAAGTCGCGGGTGGTGGGGGGCCACCACACCTCTACGGTGCCCCCTGCGTCCGGAAGCGACTGGAGGTCCGTGAGCCACTGGTGCACGGGCGAGACCTGCGGCACCGGGTACCCGACGGTGTTGAACACCCGCACGACCACTGCATCGAGCCCATCTGCGTGCGCGGAGGTGACGACCTCGGTCCCGCGGGCCTTGGTGGTGGCGTAGTCACCTGAGGGGGCGTCCGGAGTCGATTCGAGTACCGGGTCGGGGCCGGGATCGCCGTACTCCGCGGCGGATCCGAGGTGGACCAGTCGTGCGCCGGTGTCCGACAGTGCTTCGCAGAGCCAGCGCGGGAACTCGACGTTCGCGTCCACCAGATCCTCGGCGGATCCCCGGATCCGACCGCAGGCGTTGATCACCATCGTCACGTCCGAGGAGCGGACGATACGCGTCAGTTCACGGGTCGCGGCCAGATCCCGGGCGGCGAGCTCTGGCACGAAAGGCGGGTCGATGTTGATGACCTCGTGGGACCGGGCCGCGTGGCGAGCCACCGCGGAGCCGACCCAGCCTGCCCCCAGCACCAACACGGGTCCCATGGGCCACATTCTGTCAGCCGGGTGGGGGCTACCCCGACCGGCTGCGGGTCAGAGGCGTTCAATAATTGTGGCGGAGCCCATGCCTCCGGCGGCACACATGGCGACGGCACCGAACTGCCCGTCGATCCGCTGCAGTTCGTGGACCATGGTCACGATCATGCGGGCACCGGTCGCGCCGATCGGATGCCCCAACGAGCAGCCCGAGCCGTTGACGTTCACCTTGTCGTGGTCGAGGTCCAGCTGTCGTGTGCTGGCCACCGCCATGGACGCGAAGGCCTCGTTGATCTCCACCGAGTCCAGGTCGTCGAGTGACAGTCCTGCCTTGCCAGCCGCCTTGGGTAGGGCCTGGACGGGAGCGAGTCCGTTCTCCTCTGGAATCAGAGCCGTGGAGCCCCATCCGAGGATGCGCGCCAGCGGCTCCAGTCCCTGGGCCGCGGCGTAGTCGGACGAGCACAGCACGAGAGCGGCCGAGGCGTCGTTCAGCCCGGAGGAGTTGCCTGCTGTGGTGATGGCCCCCTCGACCATGGGGTTGATGACCGGTAGCGACGCCAGCTTCTCCAGAGAGCTGTTGCGACGCGGATGCTCGTCGACCTCGAACAGCGATCCGTCGGGAAGCGTGACAGGTACAAGCTCGTTCTTGAAGCGTCCCTCGTCGATGGCCTGCACCGCCCGGCGGTGTGATTCGAAGGCCCAGGCGTCGGCTTCCTCGCGGGTTACACCCGCGATCCGAGCGGCATTGTCGCCGACGGTGAGAGCCATGTTGAACGGAGGCGCCAGCTCGGTCTCCTCGTTGGCGGGCGGAAGCCAGAATGCCGGCTCGCCGTCGGGGCCCGGCTTCTGACCCTGGGGGGCGGTTGACATCGACTCGGCGCCGCCGCCGAGTCCCACGTCGATCATCCCTGCGGCGATGTTGGCGGCGATCCACTGCACGCCGGCCATCGCCGAGGCACACCAGCGTTGGGTGGCCACACCGGGAACACCGAACATGCCGAGGCGGATGGCCACGTTGCGTCCGATGTTGCCACCTCCCTGCATGGACTCACCGAAGCCGATGTCCTCTATCTCGGCTGCGGGGACACCGGAGCGCTCGACGGCCGCGGCAATGGCGACCTCGGCGAGTGCATAGGCGTCCACCCCGACGAGTGACCCCTTGTAGGCAGTGCCGATGGGCGTGCGGGCAGTGCTGACGATGACGACATCGGTAGGCATTTCGGTCCCCCTGGAGGATCTGACGACTCGTCAGATTGTTGCGCGCACGCGCGGAGGCAACCCAATCCTGGACGACGGCGGACCAATCCTGCGGTTAGGCCGGCGAAACACTGATCTGACACACCTGTCAGAATGCGGGCCGCCGAGAACGTGTGATGGGCCGAGACCGTCCCGAAGGAGAGGGCCATGGGAACAACCGCAGGGTTCGACGGGCTGATAGGTCGCTACCGCAGCGAGTCCGAGCCTGCGTGGCCGCAGACGCCCCAAGCAGCTCCCGGCGCTCCGAACGTGTTGCTGGTGCTCCTGGACGACGTCGGATTCGCCCAGCTCGGTTGCTTCGGTAGTTCGATTCCCACGCCCACCTTCGACGGACTGGCGGCGGAGGGAATCCGATACACCAACTTCCACACCACGGCGCTGTGTTCCCCCACCCGGGCGTGCCTGCTGACGGGCCGTAACCATCACAGCGTGGGTATGGGCCGCATCATCGATCTGGCCACCGGGTTCCCGGGATACGACGCCCACATCCCCGACTCGGCCGGAATGCTCCCGGCCATCCTCACGCGGCAGGGGTACGCGGCCTACGGAGTGGGTAAGTGGCACCTGACCCCCGACCACGAGATCTCCGCCGGGGCACCCCGCCAACGTTGGCCGCTCGGTAAGGGCTTCGAGCGCTACTACGGGTTCATGGAGGGTGAGACCAACCAGTTCGCTCCCGTCCTGGTCCACGACAACCACTTCGTCGTGCAGCCGGAGAGCTTCGAGGACGGATACCACTTCACCACCGACATGGTCGATCACGCCATCGAGAACGTGGCCGACCTGCGCAACGCAGAGCCCGACAAGCCGTTCCTGTTGTACGTGACTCCCGGGGCCTGTCACAGCCCGCACCAGGCGCCGCCGGAATGGCTGGAGCGGTTCCGTGGCAGCTTCGATCACGGCTGGGACATCGAGCGCGAACGCATCCATGCCCGTCAGGTGGCAGAGGGAATCGTGCCGCAACACACCGAGCTGTCCGAGCGACCGGAGTGGGTACCTGCGTGGAACGATCTCACGGAGGACCAGCGCCGCATCTCTGCCCGCTACATGGAGGCCTTCGCCGCCTACCTGTCACACACCGACCACGAGGTGGGGCGCCTGCTCAGCTTCCTCGCCGAGACCGGCGACCTGGACAACACCATCGTGGTCGCCATGAGCGACAACGGTGCCAGCTCCGAGGGCGGTCCTGCCGGCTCGCTGAACGACATCCGCCCGTGGAACATCACCGGCACCGAGGAGGCCGAGCAGCTGGAGAAGCTGGACGACATCGGTGGCCCGTGGGTCCACAACAACTACCCCTGGGGTTGGACGGTCGCCGGCAACACTCCGTTTCGCAGATGGAAGCGCCAGACGCACGAGGGTGGGGTGGCCGACCCGCTCGTCGTATCGTGGCCCGCGGGCATCGACGGCTCGCAGCGGGGGAGTACCCGCCGTCAGTACACCCACGTGATCGACGTCATGCCGACCGTTCTCGATCTCATCGGAGTTGCCGCACCGGAGGTTCTCAATGGGATCGCCCAGCAGCCGGTCGAAGGCATGAGCTTCTCCGACTCGCTGCAGGATCCTGACGCGGCCGAGCACCACCACACGCAGTACTACGAGATGCTCGGCTGTCGGGCTTTGTACCACGACGGTTTCAAGGCGGTGACGTTCCACGAGATCTTCGATCCGAACCTCGACTGGGACGCCGACCGCTGGGAGCTCTACGACACGGTGGCCGATCCCTCGGAGTGCCACGACCTCGCTGTGGAGCAGCCGGGGAAGCTTCGGGAGATGGTCGACCGATGGTGGGTCGAGGCGGCTCGTCACCAGGTGCTGCCCCTCGACAACGCGCCGTTCGACCTGGTGTTCGGCGAGGGCGCTAGGCCGGGCCTGGGGAACCGCAATCGGTGGGTGTACCGCCCCGGTGGCGCCCCGGTGCCCGAGGCCGTTGCCGCCAATGTCAGGAACCGCTCACACTCCATCGTCGCCGACGTCGAGTGGTCGGATGGCGAAGCGCTACCCGAGGGCGTGCTGGCGGCCCAGGGTTCAGGCTTCGGGGGCTGGGCACTGTATGCCAAGGACGGGCGGTTGCGGTACGTCCACAACTTCGTTGCTCGCGACCTGTCCGAGCTCACGGGACCAATGCCCACGGCTCCGGGGCCGCACTCTCTCGGGTTCGATTTCGAGCGGACGGCCGAGAACGCGGGTACGGGTCGCCTGCACGTCGACGGGGTTGTCGTGGACTCGGTCGAGATCCCTGACTTCACGCCGGTCCGCTGGGCCATCACCGGCGAGGGGCTCTGCTGCGGTCTCCAGCTCGGTCTACCGGTGACCCAGGACTACAGGGGGCCGTTCCCGTTCACCGGGACCCTGCACCGGGTCACCATCGAGGCCGACGGTGAGCGATCGATCGACGTGGACGCCGAGGCCGACCTCGCCTTCAGGGCGCAGTAGCTTCGAGCCCATGGGCAGCAGCGGCGGCAAACCACGCAAGGGACATGACAAGAAGCACCTCCCGAAGGTCGGCACGAAGCCAAACCGGGAGTTCGAGCACCGCGAGAAGAAGAAGGTTGACTTCTACGGCTGGCCGATGGCCATCGTCGGTGTGCTGCTGGTGGTCGCGCTGGTCGCCTGGTTGGCCATCACCTGACTCGCGAACCCTGCTGCCCCCCGTCCCATCCCCGTTCTGTGTCTCCTGGGTTGCACCCAGCGCCACTCACGCGACACAGAACGGGTTGGGGTGGGTGGAACTGCGGGGTCGGTGGAGCTGACGGTCAGGTGAAGATGATGTGGCCGCCGGCAGCGATCTCGTAGAAGTCGCCGACGGTGATGATGTCGTCGACCTGTTCGATGAAGTCGCTCTTCTCCAGCTTGAACATGTCGACCGACGCCTGGCAGGCGTACATGCCGGCTCCGGTGTCCGAGATCATCTCCATGAACTCCGGGATCGAGGGGATGTCCAGCTCGGACATCTGCTTCTCCATCATGTGGGTCATGATCGAACTCATGCCCGGGAGGCCGCCGATCCAGGTGGCCATGTGCATGCCCGGGTTGCCAAG